>CAZUQW010000005.1:0-136126 GCA_964622575.1 uncultured Synergistaceae bacterium
AAGATGCCCTAAGGGGGCTAGTGCAAACCACCGGCACGGCCGGTGGTTATGATTGCGCCGCTTCACTTTTGAGACGAGAGGAAGTCCACTGATGAAAATTCGTTACGACAGCGTAGAGGACGCCCTTGCGGCGCTCCGTGCCGGAGAGATCGTCCTGGTGACCGACGACGAAAACCGCGAAAACGAAGGCGACATGATTTGTGCCGCGGAGTTTGCCACCACGGAGAACGTCACCATGATGGCGCGCCACGCCTGCGGCCTGATCTGTATGCCCATGAGCGCCGAGTACGTGAGGAAACTGGATCTGCCGCAGATGGTGGCCGAAAATTCCGACAACCATTGCACGGCTTTTACCGTTTCCATCGACCATTGCTCCACCGGCACGGGAATTTCCGCTGTGGAGCGGGGAATGACCGCCCGCGCCTGCGTCAACGAAGCAGCCGTTCCCGAGGACTTCCGGCGTCCCGGTCACATGTTTCCCCTTCTGGCTAAGCCCGGCGGCGTGCTGGAACGCAGCGGACACACCGAAGCCACAGTGGACCTGCTGCGGCTGGCAGGGCTGAAAACCTGCGGTCTGTGCTGCGAAGTGATGCGCGAAGACGGCTCGATGATGCGCGCGCCCGAATTGGCCGAAAAGGCGAAACAGTGGGGCATGAAGTTCATCACTATCCGATCCCTTCAGGAGTACCGCAAGCGTCACGAAATTTTCGTGGAGCGCGTGGCCACAGCGAAAATGCCGACGAAGTACGGGAACTTCACCATCTCCGGCTATCGGAACCGCCTGAACGGCGAACATCACGTGGCGCTGGTCATGGGGGAGATCGGCGACGGGCGCGACGTGCTGTGCCGCGTTCATTCGGAATGTCTGACGGGCGACACCTTCGGCTCGCTGCGCTGCGACTGCGGCCAGCAGTTCGCCGCCGCCATGACGCAGATCGGCCATGAAGGCCGCGGCGTCATGCTCTACTTGCGGCAGGAGGGCCGCGGCATCGGGTTGCTCAACAAGCTGAAAGCCTACGCCTTGCAGGACGAAGGCATGGACACCGTGGAGGCCAATCTCGCTTTGGGCTTCGAAGAGGACGCCAGAGAGTATTACATCGGCGCTCAGATCCTGCGTGATCTTGGAGTCAAAAGCTTGCGGCTTCTCACCAACAACCCCAGAAAAATCGAAGGCCTGTCGGATTTCGGCCTGACCATCGCCGAACGCGTGCCCATCCAAATGCCGCCCACTTCCGACGACCTGTTCTACCTTCGGACCAAAGAGCGCCGCATGGGACATTTGATGCATTATTAGATCTCCATGAAGTCGGGAAACGAGAAGTGGGAAAGGCGTCGGTCTTTCCCACTTTCTATAATATTCAGAGATGAAAAAATTCTGAGACGAAAAAAGGCTGGCAAAAGCCAGCCTTTTTTCGTCTTTCCATCTGTCTGTTCGAGACAAAAGCTTTAACTCTTGGCGTTGGCGCAGTACCGTGACACCACGGGGATCATGCGGGCGATGTCGGATTTGGCAATCCAGCTGATCACCACGTCGTCGCCCGATACGCCGGCGGTGCTGATGCGGAGCTTCCCGAAGAAAAAGCCCCGCTGTCCGCGGATGGAATTGATCTTGCTGTACGGGAAAATCCTGTCGTCGCTGCCGTAGATGATGTCGGAATCGAGAATCATCAGGCGCCGGTTGGTGGCTACCACGAGCACTGTATTGCGGCGGCCGTCATAGCCCGACGTGAGAAAGCCGATCTCTTCGCCTTCGTCCATGAGTTTGGGCAGAGCGCGAAGCTCCTTGCCCACAAACCACTTATGAAACTTTCCCACTTTTTTGAGCTGTTCCTTGAAATTTTCCTTTGAAATAGGCATCGGACATTCCTCCTGTATCAACAGAGTTTTAGACAGTTCTTGAAGTTTCGGGGAGAATATAAAATCTTCAATTCATTATAGCCTCAGCGGAGCCTTTTGAAAACCTTTTGTTCGCGCTCCTTGCGGAAAAATCTGCGACAAAAGGATCGAAGGGACTTGACGTCGTTCCCAAAGCTGTCAAAAGTCCGAGACTCTTCACGGACGCGAGGCCATACGCCACCGCACCTTTGCCTTCTGCCGCACTGAACTGGGGGATGTGCTCTCAAGAGAAAACGGCATGAAGGGGCTCCGAAACGAATGGCTTTTGTGGAGGTCGACACAGAAAAGGCCGTCGGCTGAATTCAGCCGACGACCTTTTGCGAATGTCGCGCGCACGGGCGCTAAAAATTTTTTTGAAAGCGAATTTAGAAAATTTGCAGCAGCACGCTGGCGAGAATCAGCATAAAAGCGCCGCCGATGCGCGATGAGATCTGCGCGAAGGGCATAAGTTCCATACGGTTGGATGCCGAAAGAACGGCCACGTCGCCGGTGCCGCCCATGTTGGCCATGCAAAGCCCCGCGGTGATGGCCGATTCGACGGGATAAAATCCCACGAGTCGCCCGAGGATGGAAGAGCCGAGAATACTGCCGATGACCGTCACGCCCACAAGCAGCAGGTACTGACCCGAGAAGGCGGAGATGATCTGTCCGAGGTCGGTGTAGGCGATGCCGATGCCGACGAGAAGCACAGAGGTGAGGTTTTTCATGACGAACTGGAACCACTGATAGCAGCAGATCTCGTAATACTGGGGAAGGATGCCCAGCGCCTTGACGATGGCCACCGAAATGATCATCCAGGCGTAGCTATGAATCTTGGGGATGAAGAAAGCCACAATGCGCCCCCAGGCGAAGAACGTCGTGGCCAGGAACAGACCGATGCCCATGGCCGTGAGGTTGATGGTGTCGCGTTTCTTCAGAAACTCCTCGTCGGCCTGAATGGCGTCGTCGCCGCCCTTGGTGATCAGCAAGTCGCCATTACCCGTGAGGATGGGGAAAGTCTTGCCGAGCTTGTTCAACAGACCACCTGCCACGATGGCCATGGCGTTGCCCAGAGCGACGGCGGGGATCATGATGTTGATGATATCCTCGGGCTTTTGCCCCAGCGTCTCGCCGAAGATTTTCGAAAGAGGTACGGCACCGGCGCCCATGCCGCCGCCCATAATGGGCACAGCAATGTAGAGAATGGCCTGTTTGGCGCCGTAGCCCGTCAGTGCGCCCACAAGGCCGGCCAGACCGATGGCCACCGCGACGCCGCCCACGATGGCGGGAAGATAGCGGATGGCGGCGCGGATCAGCAGATCGCGGTTCATGCCGAGAATGGAGCCGCAGATCAGCGCGGCAATGTAGAAGTCGAGGAAGCCCTCGCCTTTCATGAAGTTGGTGATGATCTTGGCGGTGCCGCTGGGGATGACGCGGTAATAGCAGAGCAGCGCCGTGCCGAAAATGATGACGATGGCGCCGCCGCCGAGGTAGGTGTTGACGATTGGCGTGCGGTTGCCAAGCTCGTTGAATACGCCCCCCAGAACGATCATAAAGGGAAAGGCGCCGATCATTCCCTTGGGCAGAACGCCCATGGCGACAGCGGCGAGAACGATGACGGAAAAGATGGCAAAAACTTGCCACGGCATATTGTACAGCTTCAGACCTTTGGAATCTTCATTCATGTCGAATGCCCTCCTTGTGATGTGGGCGACGGCGTTAAGCGCTTTCGCCCTGAAAAACCTCTTCGAAAGACAATAAATTCAGCGCTGTGGCGCGCTTACAGTCTGGCGACGCCGGTTTTGCGTGCCGCTTCGGCGACGGCAGCCGCGACGGCGGGAACGACTCTCTTGTCGAAGGAATCCACAATGACGTGGTCGGCGGAGAGCTCGTCGTCGGGAATGAGCGAGGCCAGAGCATAGGCGGCGGCCAGCTTCATCTCGTCGTTGATCTGGGTGGCGCGACAGTCAAGGGCGCCGCGGAAAATTCCGGGGAAGCCGAGGCAGTTGTTGACCTGGTTGGGGAAATCCGAACGGCCCGTGCCCACCACAGCTGCGCCGGCGGCCTTGGCCTCGTCGGGGAAGATCTCGGGCACAGGGTTGGCCATGGCGAAAATAATGGCCTTAGGTGCCATGGACTTTACCATTTCGGGCTTCAGAGCGCCACCCACCGACGTGCCGAGAAAGACGTCGGCGCCTTTGATGACCTGCGCCAAAGTTCCCTTTTCGTGGCCGGGGTTGGTGATTTTTGCCAGAGCCAGCTTTGCGGGAGAAAGGTCCATGTCGTCGGACAATGCGCCCTTGCTGTCAAGGGCGATAATGTTCTTTGCGCCCGCCTGAAGCAGAATTTTGCTGATGGCCGTTCCCGCGGCGCCGGCGCCGTTGAGAATGATCTTCACGTCGCCGATTTTCTTGCCCACCACCTTGAGGGCGTTGATGACGGCCGCCAGAAGGATGACGGCCGTGCCGTGCTGGTCGTCATGGAACACGGGAATGTCGCAGAGAGCCTTGAGGCGCTCTTCGACCTCAAAGCAGCGCGGCGCGGCGATGTCCTCGAGGTTGATGCCGCCCAGCGTGGCCGTAAGGTTTTTGACGATGTTGACGATCTCGTCGGTGTCCTGCGTTTCCAGGCACAGGGGAATGGCGTCGATGCCGGCGAAGTTCTTGAACAGACAGCATTTGCCTTCCATCACGGGGATGGCCGCCTTGGCGCCGATGTTGCCCAGTCCCAGAACGGCGCTGCCGTCGGTGATAACGGCCACCACATTGCTCTTGGACGTGTAGGTGTAAACGTCGTCGGGGTTCTTGCTGATGGCGCGGCAGGGCTCGGCGACGCCGGGAGTGTAGGCCACCGCCAGCTCCTGCATGTTGGTGACGGGCATTTTGCCGACCATGGCAAACTTGCCCACCGTTTCCTTGTGGCGTTCCAGCGCGATCTCGTAAATCGATTTTTCAGCCATGCAACAAACTCCTCCTTGAAAGTGATGTGACGATTGTTTCCATTTAATTTTATTTTTCTATTATACACGATAGAAGTAAAAACGACGCATTTGGACGGAAATATTTTGAAAGCGCCGCGGGCGTGTTAGAATAAAAAAGAGCTTTTATTTCTTCGTGCAGGAGGAGGTCTCTTTGTTGAAAATCAAGGGAAAATCCGTAGCCGGCACGCTGGAGTCCAGCGACGTCTTGGTGGAGGTGGCCCCGGGGTGCGGCGTGTCCATCGAAATCGAGTCGGTGGTGAAGGCGCAGTTCGGCGAAGCCATCGAAAAAACGCTTCGCGACGTTTTGGCCGAGTTCGACGTGGAGAACGCTTCGGTGCGTGTCGTTGACCGCGGCGCGCTGGACTGCACCATCCGTGCGCGTTTGGAAACGGCCATCCGCCGCGCCTCAAAGGAGGAAGATTAAATGCGCCGCTCCATGCTGTTTTTGCCGGGCAACACGCCCAACATCATTGTCAACGGCGACGCTCTGGGCGCCGACAACGTCATCCTGGACCTGGAGGACGCCGTCGCTCCCGACCAGAAGGACGCCGCGCGCATTCTCGTGCGCAATGCCATCAAGTCATTGGGTTTTGAAAACGTCGAGCTGACGGTGCGCATCAACTCGCTTGACACGCCTTACTGGCAGGCCGACCTTGAAGAGATCGTGCCGTTGCGCCCCGACCTGATCATGCCCACCAAGGTGGGCAGCGCCGATGACGTCAAAACCCTCGACGCTTTTATGGCGCAGGTGGAGCGGCGTTGCGGACTTCCCGCCGGCACCGTGAAGCTCATTCCGCTGATCGAAACGGCCCGCGGTCTGGAAAACGCCTATGCCGTCGCTTCCGCTTCGCCGCGCGTGGCTGCCCTTTTCCTCGGCGCCGAGGACCTGACGGCCGACCTGCGCGCGCCTCGCAGCAAGGAAGGCACCGAAATTCTGTACGCTCGGTGCCGCATGGTTTCGGCGGCCCGTGCCGCCGGAGTCGACGTGTACGACACGCCCTTTACCGACGTCAACGACGACGAAGGGGCGGCGAAGGACGCTCAGTTTGCCCGTAGTTTGGGCTTCAGCGGCAAGGCCGCCATCTCGCCGCGGCACGTCCGCGCCATCAACGAGGCCTTCTCGCCGACGAAGAAGGAAATCGACTATGCCCGCGAGGTGCTGGCGGCGATCCGGCAGGCCAAGGAACAGGGACGCGGCGCCATTTCGCTCTACGGCAAAATGATCGACAAGCCCATCGTGACGCGCGCCCAACAGACTCTCGCCATGGCGGAGGCTCTTCAAGGAGGACGAAAAGAATGAAAGACAGCAAAGTCGTTTCGTCGCTGAAAGACGCCATCCTTCGCTCGGGACTGAAGGACGGCATGAGGATTTCCTTCCATCACCATCTGCGCAACGGCGACGGCGTGATGAACATGGTGCTGGCGCAGCTGGCTTCCATGGGCTTCCGGGGGCTGACGCTCAACAGCAGCTCGGTGTTCGACGTGCAGAAGCCCCTTGTCGAGCACATCAAAAACGGCGTGATCAGCCGCATCGAGACCAACTACATGGGTTCGGAGGTCGGCCGTTTCATCTCCGAGGGCGGCATGAAAGAGCCCGTCATTTTCCGCTCTCACGGCGGACGTCCCAGCGCCATCGAACGGGGCATTACGCCCATTGACGTGGCTTTTATCGCTGCGCCGGCCGCCGATTCCATGGGCAATGCCACGGGCAGTTTGGGCAAAAGCGCCTGCGGTTCTCTGGGCTATGCCGAGGCCGACGCGCGCTGCGCCGCCCACAGCATTGTGATTACCGACACTCTTGTGCCCTATCCTCTGGAAAAGGCCATCATCCAGGAACAGTGGATCGACAGCGTGGTGGTCGTCGACAGCATCGGCGACCCGAAGGGCATTGTCTCGGGGACGACGCGTCTCACCCGCGATCCCGTTGCGCTTGCCATGGCCGCCACCACCGTCGACGTGATCCGCGCCTCGGGACTGCTTAAAGACGGTTTTTCCTTCCAGACCGGTGCGGGCGGCGCGTCACTGGCTGCCGCCACATTCCTCAAAAAAGTCATGCTAGACGAAAAAATCCAGGGCAGCTTCGCCTTGGGCGGCATCACCGGCGCCATTGTGGACATGCTGGATGCCGGATGCTTCCGTTCGATTATGGACGTGCAGTGCTTTGACCTCGCCGCCGTGGCCTCCATACGCGACAATCCCCATCACGTGGAGATTTCGGCCTCGCGCTACGCCTCTCCCACGGCCAAGTCGTGCTGCGTCGACAGCCTCGACGCTGCCATTCTCGGCGCCACGGAGATCGACACGGACTTCAACGTCAACGTCCACACCGACTCCAACGGCCTGATCATGGGCGGTAGCGGCGGCCACAGCGACGTGGCTGCCGGAGCGAAGCTGTGCATCGTCGTCGCTCCGCTGATCAGGGCGCGCCTTCCCATCGTGTCGGACCGCGTCACCACGATTTCCACGCCGGGACGCACCGTTGACGTGCTGGTCACCCAAAAGGGCGTGGCCGTCAATCCCGCGCGGGGCGACCTGCGCGATCGCCTAGCCGACGCAGGCCTCAAAATCGTGGACATCCACGACCTCAAGTCCATGGCGGAAAAACTGACGGGCGTTCCTCACCGTCCTGCCGCCGGAACCCGCGAGGTGGCGAAAGTGTTGTACCGCGACGAACATGTGATCGACACCATCAGAAGCGTCGAATAAACCGGTGCGGACCCAAGGTCCGCGCCCTGTGCGCCCGAGGAGGGAAGGCCATGCACGCAACGGAAAAAATTTTGGCGTCTCATGCGGGACGCTCCGCCGTAAGCGCCGGCGAGATCGTCAACTGCACTGTGGACGTGGCAGGCATAAACGATCTGTATCTGCAGACTTTGCGTTCCTTCGACGAGATCGGCGGCGAGGACGTCCATTCACCGCAAAAGGTGGTGATGTTCCTCGACCACTATGCGCCGGCCTCTTCAATCCAGCAAGCCGACAATCAGAAACAATTTCGCCGTTTTTGCGACGAACAGCACATCGAGGCCCTCATGGACGTCAACCAAGGCGTCTGCCATCAGATCTGCGTTGACCGAGGTTTCTCTCGTCCCGGGCGGCTCATGGTGATCACCGATTCTCACACCACCATGCACGGGGCGCTCGGCGCCTTCGGCACCGGAGTGGGCGCCACCGACATGGCCGCCATTCTCATCTCGGGCAAACTGTGGTTCCGCGTGCCCGAGGTGATCAAGATCTTTCTCGACGGCAGGCTTCCGCGGGGCGTCTTCGCCAAGGACGCGGTCCTGCACGTCATCGGCGAGCTGAAGGCCGATTACGGCGTGTACAAGGTGGTGGAATTCTGCGGCGAAGCCGTGGAGACCATGACGCTGTCGGAGCGTTTGACGCTGTGCAACATGACCACCGAAATGGGGGCCAAAACGTCGTGGATCGAGCCGGACGAAGTGACATTCAGCCACATGAGAAGTCTGGGCATCACCGATTATCAGGTCTTTCACACCGATCCCGATTACGTTTACAGCGCCGAGCATCATTTTGACGTAAGCCGCCTGGAACCGCAGATCGCGGAGCCGAACAGCGTCGATAACGTCCATCCTCTTTCGCACTGCGCAGGCGTTAAAATTCAGCAGGCCTTTCTCGGCACCTGCACGGGCGGACGTTACGAGGATCTCGAGGTGGCGGCGCAAGTCGTCAAAGGGCGAAAAGTGCCGCGAGGCACGCGCTTTGTCGTCGTGCCCGCCAGCCGAAAAGTCCTTCTGCAGGCCATGAGGTCGGGCGTCATGGAGACGCTAGTGGAAGCCGGCGCTACCTTTGTGACGCCGGGATGTGCGGCATGTCTCGGCACTCATGAGGGCATGTTGGCGGCGGGAGAAAACTGCATCAGCGCTTCAAGCCGCAATTTCCCCGGGCGCATGGGCAGTTCCGAGGCGCACATCTATCTCGGCTCTCCCGCAGCCGTGGCCGCCGCGGCCGTGGCAGGCGAGATCGTCGATCCCGCCGAATTTCTCTGATCAAGGAGGAAGCTCATGGAAAAAATCATTTCCGGCCGCGCCTGGGTTTTCGGCAGCAACGTCGATACCGACCAGATCTACCCCGGGCGCTTCCTCTCCGAGACCGATCCCGATGACGTCAAAGTCCATGCCATGGCCGGCATCGATCCGAACTTCGCGTCGCGTTTTCGCCCCGGCGGCCTCGTGGTCGCTGGGACGAATTTCGGCTGCGGATCGTCGCGCGAGCACGCCGCCGTCACCTTGAAGGCCGTGGGAGTGAGTGCAGTGATCGCTCAGTCCTTTGCGCGCATTTTCTTCCGCAACGGCATCAATTTGGGCATTCCGCTCATCGTCTGTCCCGACGTTCTGGAAAAGGTGAAGGACGGCGACATGCTGCGATTGGATCTTTCACGCTTCATTCTGAAAAACGAGACCAGCGGTCGAGATCTGGCCTGCGAACCTCTCGGCGACTACGTTTTGACCATTCTCGAAGCCGGCGGAATCAAGCCGCTGTTGAGAGCGCAGTACGGACGGCATTGACCCCGAGAGGGGAGAGAACTCCGTCTGTGTGGAAAGTTTGCCGACCCTTCTGACCTTGAAACGAAAAAAAAGGAAGCCGAACCGAGAGACAATGCTTTCGGTTCGACTTCCTTTCACGTTCTTTTTTCAGGCGCGGAAATTTTGCTCGGCGCGTGCAAAACGCCCGATGGACGCCTTGTTCTTTCGTGAAGAAAACGGGAATTTTGCGTCTATCGGAAAAACAATCGGATTATTGTTTTTAGTTATTAAAGGCGCGCAAAAAAAATGGCACTCTCTAGGGGATTTGAACCCCTGTTACCGGGCTGAGAACCCGATGTCCTAGACCTCTGGACGAAGAGAGCACGCATTAAAAAAAATTGGCTGGGATACAGGGATTCGAACCCCAATTTTCTGATCCAGAGTCAGACGTCCTGCCGTTGGACGATATCCCAAAGCCATATTGATTTTGCTCTGCGTCTTTCGCAAAGCATGAGAATAATACCATGGTCATGAAAAATTTGCAAGTCCTTAATGTGGTTTTTTCTGAAAAATTTTTTCGTGAAGTGCGAAAACGCGGCGGATCCGACGGTTCGAAGCGACGACGGCTTTTTGCAAAACGAGCCGTCGACGACGTGCACTCCTTATCGAAAAGTGCGTCTCCGGCGCGTGGAGCGGCAATGTTCGGGGCTGACTTTAAGGCCGTTTGCGTTTATAATTGACCATGGATATTTATGCGCGATTTTGAGGAACTGCGCGTCGCGCCAAGGTCACGACGCATCTGCTGATGAAAGGGAGCTGGACGATTATGAAGAGTGACGATAAAAGCTACATTAAAGCGCTGAACCGCCGCCCGCTGAACGTGAGGCGGCTTTGGGAGAATGAACCTGTGGGGCTCTTCAGCGGACGGGACATTTTCGGCGCCGCCAAGGAGAACCACGCCATCGTGCTGGCGGCCAACGCGCGTCATCCCATTACGGCCAAGGGCGTACTGCGCGCGGCGAAAAAACATGACGCCGCCGTGCTTATCGAGATCGCGAAATCTGAAGCCAACTACTGCGGCTCCAATTTTTCGAACCTCCCTGAATATGTGGTAAACTACTCCCGCGAGCTGGGACACGGCGCCGTTTTCGCCATGCACGTCGATCATTACAGCATCAAGGGACGGGACGACGTCATGAAGGCCGTGGCTCAGATGGGCGACGTCGTGGCTCACGGCTGGACTTCCGTCGCCATCGACGCCTCGCATCTGGACGATTGGAACAACCTGTGTGCCACCCGAGACGTGGCCATGCACATTCCCCCCTATTTCGGCCTTGAGGTGGAAGTGGGCGAGATCAAAGGCCCCGGCGAGTTTTCCACCGTCGAAGAGGCCCTGTATTTCATCGGCGGGCTCAACAGCTGGGGGATTTTTCCCGATCTCATCGCCATTTCCAACGGCAGCAAGCACGGCACCTACGACAAGACCCTCGGCCAGAACGAAGGCATCAACTTCCAGCGCACCAGCGACATCGCCGAAGCGCTGAAGCCCTACGGCGTGGGCATCGCGCAGCACGGAATTTCAGGCACCGACATCGAGAAGCGCTGCTCCCAGTTTGCCCAACACGGCATCGTCAAGGGCAATGTGGCCACGCTGTTTCAGAATATCGTCTTCGGCATCAAGATGGAGCCCGAGACGGGCAACGCCGTCATCGAGGGCGATTCCTACGTCAAAGAGGCCGATCGCGGCATTCCCGTCGAGCTGTGGAACGAAATCGTGGCCTGGTGCGACAGCAAGGGCATGAGCCGCAAGTCCGGCGATTACAAGAAGGCCAATCTGGCGTTCTGCGACAAGATTCTCGCTCTGCCCGACAAGTACCTGAACCGCATCGTCGACGAAACGGAGTGCTGGGCGGAACGCTTTATCAAGGCTTTCAACGCCGAAGGCACCGCGGAAAAAGTCATTGAGCGCGTCTGCAAGCGCAGCTCGTGGAACCCTCTTCCCGATCGGAAAATCATCGCCAACCGCGGCGATTATCGCGCCGACAACGCCCCGACCAAAGGCGGCAACGACGGCGGCGATTATTCCGAATAATCGATGAGAAAGAACTTCAAAACTTTGATCTGCGCTGCCCTGTGCGGCGCAGCATTCTGCGTGGCGCCGGCTTTTTCGGCAAAGTCGCCCGTAGCGGTGCAGCTGACGGCCGACGTGATGGACTACGACATGCAGAAGGGCGAATTCAAGGCCAGCGGAAACGTGAAGCTCCAGCGCGAGGACCTGACGCTGACGGCCGATTTCGGCAGGGCCAACACCGTTGAGAAAAATGCCCGCCTGTGGCAGAATGTCCATGCCTTCGGCACGCAGAACGGCGAAAAAGTGGACGCGCGCAGCGCAGCGCTGGACGTGGATTTTTCGACGCCCGACGTCGATTATGTGCTGACCGGTGGCGTGGACGCGCAATTTGGCGTGCAGCGCCTTCAGTCGGAACGCGCGAGAATGTACGGCAAAAATTTTGAGGCCGAACAGGTCAAGCGCTACGAGGACACCCTTCAGCAGCTGACGGTCACCTGTAAAAAGGTTGAAGGCCGTTACGACTCCGGCGGCATCGTTGAAGGCGCTGCCGAGGGTGACGTCACGGCGGTGAAAACCGACGCCGATAAAATTTCCACGTTGGTTTGCCGACGGCTGGTCTACTCCAGAGGCGACGGCACCATGACGGGCACGGGCGGCGCCAGCATCACCGTCGATCGGACAAGCGGCTCGAAAGTCAAGCACACCCGCATCGATTGCGACAAACTGGTCTATTCCTTTGCCGAAGCCACCATCACGGGCAGCGGAAACGCCACGGCGGTTCAGGACGGCCGCACCTTTCAGGCTCGGACCATGATCTACCACGTTGACAGCGGCAAACTTGAAGCCAAAGGCACGCCCCGCGTGACCGTCGATCTGTCCTCTCCCGGCGCGCCCAAGGCTGCTGCTCCCTCGGGCAGAAAGCGCAGCAAGAAGAAATGACGGAAAAGACAAAGAAAACTCTGAGAGCCGAAGGCCTCAACAAACACTACAGACACCGCCACGTGGTGGCCGACGTCAACCTCGAGTTCAGCACCGGCGAAGTCGTGGGACTTCTGGGGCCCAACGGCGCGGGCAAAACCACCAGCTTTTACATGATCGTGGGGCTGATTCGCGCCGATTCTGGCAAAGTGAGCATCGACGGCCGGGACATTACGCCGCTTCACGTCTACCAGCGCGCCCGCCTGGGCATCGGCTATCTGCCTCAGGAGGCCTCGGTGTTCCGCAACCTCTCGGTGCGTGAGAACATCGAGCTGGTGCTTCAGGAGCGCGGAAAAGACCCCAAGGAAAGCCGCGAGCTCCTCGAAAGTCTGGTGGAGGAATTCGGCCTGACCAATCTGATCGACGTCAAGGGCTACGCCCTCTCCGGCGGCGAGCGCCGTCGTCTGGAAGTGGCGCGGACTTTGGCCATGGATCCCGATTTTATCCTGCTGGACGAGCCTTTTGCCGGCATCGACCCCATTGCCGTCAACGACATTCAGCAGATCGTCAAGTCGCTGAAGTACAAGGGCTACGGTATTATGATCACCGACCACAACGTGCGCGATACTTTGGCCATCACCGACCGCACCTACATTATCTATCAGGGCGAAATCAAGGTAAAGGGGACGTCGGCGGAGATCGCCGCCGATCCTTTCGCGCGCAAATATTACCTCGGCGACAGTTTCCACTTGGACTGAGACTTTTTTGAAACGTTCTCCGCTGGGAACGGGCACACCACTTCGCTGAAGCGCCCCGACAGCGCGCTGCTTTTGCGCGCAAGCGCAGTGCGGTGTAAAAAAGATACGGAAAAGACGGCAGAGAGGCTGGAGAGTTTATGGCGAACGCAAAATCGGAAAAAATGATACGCAATGCCATGACCATGATGGTGGGCACCCTTTCCAGCAGAATCCTCGGCCTTCTCCGCGAGGTGATTACGGCGGCCTGTTTCGGAGCGAGCCGCTCTCTCGACGCCTTTTTCGTGGCCTACACCATTGCCAATCTCGGGCGCCAGCTGTTGGCCGAAGGAGCGCTGTCGGCGTCCTTTGTGCCGGTGTTTTCGCAGGTCCTCGAGAAGGACGGACGCGGACGCGCCGAGCGCCTGGCGCGGCAGGCTCTGACGGTGATCCTCTGTGCCGGCGCGGTCGTCGTGCTGCTGGGCATAGCTTTGAGCCCCCAGCTTATTGCCTTGATCGCCCCGGGTTTTACGGGTGAAAAGGCGCGTCTGGCGGTGTCCATGACGCGTCAGATGTTTCCTTTTTTGCTGTTCATCTCCGCCGCAGCTCTGGTGATGGGCGCGCTGAACAGCATGGACAGCTTCCTCGTGCCGGCTCTTGCGCCGGCCCTCAGCAACGCGGCCTACATTGCGACGGTGATGCTGACGGCCGACCGATGGGGCGTTCACGGTCTGGTGGCCGCCGTGCTTTTGGGCGGCGCGGCGCAGCTCCTGTTTCAATGGTGGTGGGCGGCTTCGGCGGAACATCTACGGTTGGTACCGGCGCGCCCCGACCGGAGCGATCCCGAGCTGAGGCGCATGATGGGGCTGTTTCTTCCCTATGCGGCGGGACTGTCGCTCAATCAGCTGAACCCCGTCCTCGGGCGTTTTTTCGGCTCTTTTCTCGAAGACGGCGCCATTTCCATGCTGAATTACTCCAACCGCGTCATTCAGCTGCCTCTGGGGCTTGTGGTCATCGCCATCTCCCAGGCCGTTCTGCCGGAGCTTTCGCGCTGCGTGGGACGCGGCGACGACCTTTTTGCCTCCACGCTGCGCGACGCCCTTCGCTTTGCGCTCTTTGTCATTTTGCCCGTTACTTTGGGTACCATGCTGATCTCGTCGGAGGCCGTCAACTTTTTGTTCTATCGCGGCGCCTTTGACGGCGCGGCATGGCGCGGAACGGCGTCGACGCTGTTTTATTCGGCCTTGGGGCTTCCCGGCATGGCCTGTTCCACGGTGGTGATGCGCGCTCTCTTCGCGCGGTCGTTGCCCCGCCAAGCCATGGTCATGACCGCCGCCAGCGTTGTCGGGACGCTGGCCTTTTCGGCGGCGCTGGTCTTTCTCATGTCCATGAATGGCATCGCCCTGGCCAGCTCTCTGGCTTTCACCTTTTCCGGCGCCGTCGGCCTGTATCTGCTCCATGGCCGCATGTCGGTGCCGCTGCGTTTGCTGTCAGCAAAGTGGGCGGCCAAAACGGCGTTGTCCTGTGCGGTCATGTGGGCGGCGGGAACGGCGTGGAAAGTCCTTTGGAATTATCCCGTGAACGCCTCGCTGTGGACTCGCGGCGGGTGGATTTTGGGCATTGCGTCGCTGTGCGCCCTTGTTTACGGCGCTGTGAGCTGGAAATTGGGCTGCGAGCAGTGGTCGCTGATCTTTGCGGCGTTTCATAAATCCCACAGGAGGAGGTGAGCTCCCGATGAAAAAAAATTTGAAGTTTGCGGCCGGTCTTCTGTCGCTTCTGGTCTGGGCCTCGGCGGCTTTTGCGGCCATGTCGGCCGATCAGCTCATGAGAACCCGATCGGTGCTGGTGTGGGTGGGCGGCAACAGAATCGGCGACCTGATGGTGGGCGCCGACGCCAAGCTGCAGTTCCAGTTCATCGACCGCCCTCTGGCCGAACGTATTTATTCCGATCCCAACAGTTTCCCCGATCTGATCGTCTGGAATGCGTCCTACATCGACAAGGCGTCGCGCGGGCGATGCAACCTGGTGCTGTTGATTTACAAGGCCATGAACCGCTGGAATTTCGACCCCGGTTTGATTCGAGTCAACGGCGAGCCCATCGATCGCAAGCGGCTCTACACCAGTTTGCTCTCCAAACCTGTGGGCAATTTGCCCGAGGGAACGCAGGATGCCATCGCTTTCGGCGTGCCGCGGTCCATTTCGAAGCCGGGGGCAAAGATTCTGTTCAGTTACGGCGATTATCAATCCGAATTCAAAGTTCCTGAAAAGTGAGGTCTTGAGTATGGCAGGTCATGTGTTTAAATGCGTCCTGTGCGGCGAGGAAATCAAGTGCGACGTCCGACCCGCGCGCTGTCCGAAGTGCGGCGGTAAAGCCTTTGTCCACGTTTCCGGCGAGCCTCTGAAGAGAAAGGCGGGCTGCACCGGTTCCTGCAGCGGATGCAGCGGATGCGGCCACTAGAGCGCCCTTTCCTGACGCTGGGCATCGAGAGCAGCTGCGACGACACGTCGCTGGCGCTGCTCGAAGGTGCCCGGCACGTGAAGAGTTGGAATATCTCAAGTCAGATCAGCACCCACGCTCGATTCGGCGGCGTCGTTCCCGAGTACGCTTCGCGAATGCACCTCGAGGCGATTTTGCCGCTGACGGAAGACGTGCTGAGAGCCGGCGGCGTGACCGATCCCGCGGCCGAACTGAATCTCATCGCGGTGACCCGCGGCCCGGGCCTCATGGGTTCGCTGCTGGTGGGCGTCATGACTGCCAAGGCCTTTGCCCAGGCGTGGAATGTGCCCATTCTCGGCGTCAACCATCTCGAGGGCCATATTTACGCCAACATGGTGGACCACGATGATCTGGAATTTCCCTTTCTGTGCATGGTGGTCTCCGGCGGACACACTGAAATCGTCCTCGCCAAAGGCGCGGGCGACTTCGAGGTCTTGGGGACGACGCAGGACGACGCCGCCGGCGAGGCCTTCGACAAGGTGGCCAAGGTGCTCGGGCTGCCCTATCCGGGAGGTCCTGTCATCGACAAACTGGCACGTCGAGGCGACGCCGGCGCCTTCCGTTTCCCCGACGTCACGCGAACCGTCGAAGGGCTGAACTTCAGCTTCAGCGGCCTGAAGACGGCGGCCATGAATCAGATCAACTCCATGAAACTGAAAGGCGCCGCGGTCCCTGTGGAGGATTTCTGCGCGTCTTTTCAGGCGGCGGTGGTGAGGACGCTGGTGACGCGCCTGCAACAGGCCGTGAAGCTGACGGGCGTCAAGCGGGTGGCCATTTCCGGCGGCGTGGCGGCCAACAGCCGGTTTCGCGAGGCCGTCGCGCAGTGTCCCGATTGGAAGGCCTTTCTGCCGTCGAAGATGTTCTGCACCGACAACGGCGTGATGGTGGCCGCTGCAGGTTACGCGGCGTGGCAGAGCGGACGGCGTGGTGGCATCGATCTGGCGCCCGATCCGACGCTCGACTTGGGAGAGGACGGTGCGGACGCGTGAAGAAAAAAGGAAAATCCAAAGGGTTTACCCTCATCGAGATGCTGATTGTGGTCACCCTGATCGGAATTCTCTCGGGCGGACTGATGCTCACCATGAGCGCGGGGACCGACAAAGCCGAAGCGTCGCGGATCGTCAGCGACCTGAACAGCATGAAACTCGCGGCGGGGCTTTACTATGCCGACCACGTGGGAAGCGCCATGACGCCTTCGGTGGACGAGCTGAAGCCCTACATGACAGCTCCCGACGCGCTGAGCGGCGATCGATACCAGTTCTTGCGGGATGAAGATTCCGGCCGGTGGTTTGTGGGCTGTGCGGTGTCCGACGTCTCGACGGGCGTGCGCGACCGCCTGAAAGCCATGGCGGCGGCCAACGGCCTGCGCTGCGGCGCAACTTCCGATGATCTCGACGTTTACGACGGCGGCGAAAACGGCGTCTACGTCAGAGTTCGATAGAGTCTTGAAAAAGAAACGCTTAAAGGCGTCCGTCCTGCAAGGGCGGGCGCCTTTTTGACAATGTAGTGTTGTTGGCCTTTCGAGGTTGAAATATTTCGATAAAATGTTGTGCAATCGGTTTTCTGTTTTTGTGTTATAATGCCCACAGAGAAAAAACTTCACGGAGGTGTGTTGCTGAGATGGCACAAAAACAGCTTGTTTACGGAGTCGATGACGTTCCTTCGCCGCTGATCCTTCTGCTGGCCGGCGCGCAGCACGTGCTGACGCTCTTCGGAGCGACGACGCTGGTTCCGCTGATTGTCGGCCCGGCCATGGGCATGGATCAGGCTCAGGTGGCCGTATTTATTTCCTGCGTGTACTTCGCCATGGGAGTCTGCACGCTCATTCAGACCAGTCCTTTCGGTTCGGGACTGCCCATCGTGCAAGGCTCGAGCTTTAGCTTCATTCCTCCCATCATGACTATCGTGGGCATCTATGCAGCTCAGGGCGCCAACGTGATCATGCAGTACGTGGGCGGTTCTCTCATTGCCGGCGGTGTCTGCCTGCTGCTTCTGGGGCACTTCGGCTTTATCGGGAAAATCCGCCGTTACGTTGGCCCCATCACCGTGGGCACCACCATTATGGCCATCGGATTTTCGCTGGCCGACACGGCGGTGAGCTTCAATGCGGCAAAGTACTGGCCCGCATCGCTGTCGGTGGTCGCTTTGATTTTCCTGTTTGGTCTCGGCTCCAAACATCGCTACGTCAACATCTTTTCGGTGCTGATGAGCGTCGTGGTAGTCTGGGCGGCGTGCTTCATTCTCAGCAGCGCCGGCGTGTTCAAAGAGGGACACCCCGTCTACATCAGCCTGGCCAACGTGAAGAGCGCCAAGTGGTTCCAGTTCACCGGACTTGCTCCCTGGGGAATGCCGAAGTTCAGCCTTGTGGCGTTCGGCGCCATCATGGCGGGATTTTTCTCCGTGATCTTGGAGAGCATCGGCGATTACTTCAACGTGTGCAACGCCGCCAACCTGCCCGATCCTTCGGAAACGCAGATCAACAAGGGGATCCGCGCCGAGGGGCTGGGCTGCATCTTCGGCGGCCTGACGGGCGCCGTAGCCTGCACCAGCTATACCGAGAACATCGGCCTTATCGGCCTGACGGGCATCGCCTCGCGCTGGGTGGTGCGCATGGGCGCCGTCCTGCTGGTCTGCATGAGCATGATCGGCAAATTCGGCGCGCTGATCGCCACGCTGCCTTCGCCCATTATCGGCGGCTGCTACATTGCGCTGTTCGGAACCATCGGAGCTTTGGGGATTCAGAACTTGACCCGCGCCGATATGCAGAAACAGCGCAACGTCATGATCGTGGGCTTCTCGTTCCTGATGGCGCTGGGGCTTCCCGGCTGGGTCACTTCCCAGCATGACGCTTTCTTCGCCTGGGGCGTGGCGGGACAGATCCTGTGGGCTGTGGGCAAGACGTCCATGGCTGTGGCGGGTATTTCGGCCTGTCTTCTTGACAACCTGATCCCCGGCACCCGTGAGGAACGAGGTTTCAAGAGCGAGCAGCAGAGTTAAGGCAACGCCTTTGGAAGCGCAGCACAGACTTCATCGCAAAAGAGACGGAAGAGAGAAGTCAAAAGGCTCGGGGAACTTTTCCCGAGCCTTTTGCTATGCTAGAATAGCATTCGGAGACGGGAGCGTGAAAAAATGATCCGGTTGACGCCGCGGCGTCGAAAAATCGCAGAATATCTCGAGACGCTTTACTGCGGCTATAATCGGCGGGAATACGTTTCTCCCGATCCGCTGCAGTTTTTGTACCCCTACGGCCGCACAGAAGACCGTGAGATCGCGGCGCTGGTAGCGTCGTCACTGGCCTATGGCCGCGTGACCATGATCCTGCGCAGTGTGGGTGACCTGCTGAACGCCATGGGGCCGTCGCCCCGCGCTTTTGTGGAAGACGGATCGCCGGAAGAATGGCGGGAGCGTTTTCGCTCCTTTCGCCACCGCTTTACCGGCGGCGACGACGTGGTCTGCCTTTTGGAAGGCGTCCGTCGGGTGGTCGCCGCCGATGGCTCGCTGGGCGCCGCTTTGGCGCGCGGGCGGAGGGAGCGGGGCAGCCTCGTCGGCGCTCTTGACGCGCTGGTGGAGCTGTTGGAAGCGGGACGCCGCAATTCGCTGTTGAGCCGCCCTTCACAGGGAAGCGCCTGCAAGCGCCATTTTCTGTTGCTCCGCTGGATGACGCGCCAGGACGACGTGGACCCCGGCGGCTGGAAAGATCTGGATCCCGCCGAGCTTGTGGTTCCTCTTGACACTCACATGTACCGGATTTGCAGGGCGCTGCGCTTTACGCGCCGCAAAAGCGCCGACCTGAAAACGGCGGAGGAGATCACCGCCGTCTTTCGGCTGATGCGCAGTGATGACCCCGTGCGCTACGACTTCACGCTGACGCGCTTCGGCATTCGCTCTGACCTGGAGCAGGAAGATCTCATCGAGCAGTGCCGCCGGCGGGCAAGCGCTGCGCCGAAGCCGGACTGAAATTTTTGAAAGGGATGATTGCGATGAAGAAAAAAGTGGTGTCAGCGCTGTTTCTTTTGGCCATGCTGGCCTCGGCGGCGTTGTCCGCGCCGAGAATCGGGAATTTCGAGAGCGTCGACCTGCAGGGAAATCCCGTAGATCAAGGGCTGTTTCAAAACGCTCGTTTGACGGTGCTCAACGTGTGGGGGACCTTTTGCCCGCCCTGTCTGCGCGAGTTGCCCGCCTTGGGCAGGCTGAGCGCGGAGTTCGCCCCGCAGGGCGTGCAGATCGTGGGGCTGGTTTCCGACTGGTTTGACAACCTCGGCAGGCCCGATCCCCGCCAGATCGACAAAGCACGTCTCCTGGTGAAAAAAACGGGCGCCGACTACGTTCACGCGCTGCTGAACGCCAGCCTGATGGAGCATCTCGGAAGAATCGACGCGGTGCCGCAGACCTTCTTCGTGAACAGCCGTGGCGAGATCATCGGCGCGGTGACGGGTGCTCGCAGCGAGGGCAATTGGCGCGCTATTTTCAACGAGATGCTCGGGAAAGCGGAGTTGTAAAACGGCCCGATGAAGAGGAAAAATGCCATGGCTTTTCTGCTGTTGGCCGCCGGAGCTGCGTTGATTGCCGCGGGCGCGGCGAGCGGCCAGAACGCCGAAGTCTTCATGAAGGCGGCGCAGGTCTGTCTGGAGTGCATCGGAATTGGCTGATCGCAAAAGAACTTTTGTGCAGCTCGCCTGGACTGCGCTGACCAACGGCTACGCGGCGGGCTTTCTGGGCGGGAAAATTTATCGCGGCCCTTTGAAAAATCTCTGCCTTCCGGGGTTGAACTGCTATTCCTGCCCCGGTGCACTCGGCGCCTGTCCCGTGGGCTCCTTTCAGGCGGCGTTGACGGGGACAGAGCCGCGCTTTCCCGCCTACGTTCTGGGATTTCTGGTGTTCTTCGGCGCTCTGGCGGGGCGGCTGATCTGCGGCTGGCTGTGCCCATTCGGCTTGGTGCAGGATCTGCTGTATAAAATCCCCTGCGGGAAAAAGCGCAAAAATCTGCCGGGACATGCCGCTCTTCTTTATCTGAAGTACGCTGTGTTGGCGGCGCTGGTGGTCCTTCTGCCTCTACTGGCGCGCGACGAGCTGCTCAACGTCAGCGACCCGTGGTTCTGCAAATACCTGTGTCCGTCGGGAACGCTCATGGGCGGAGTGCCTCTGCTGGCGCTCAACGAGAGCTACCGGAGCGCGGCAGGGCTGATCTTCGGCTGGAAAGGCCTGATCCTCGCTGCGCTGATCCTGCTGTCGGTCAAAAGCTTTCGTCCGTTTTGTAAGTACCTGTGCCCGCTGGGCGCCTTTTACGGCTTTTTCAATAAAGTCGCCGTCTTTCGCTACACGTTCGAGGCCGATCGGTGCGTCAATTGCGGCGCCTGCGCGCGGCGCTGCCCCATGGGCGTCAATCTGCCGGGGCGGCCCAATTCCGCGGAATGCATTCGCTGCGGCAGGTGCCTTGAGGCCTGTCCCACCGGCGCGCTGATCTCCACTTTGAAAAAGGACTCTGTGCCGGCTGCAGGGCCGCAGCGGCAGAGCCTGTGAGAGGGGAACCTTTTATGGCCGATTCGACTGGAAACGCCCGTTCGGGCTTTACCGCCCTCGACATCGAGACCACGGGACTCAGTCCGTCGTTCTGCGGCATCGTGGAGATCGCGGCGCTGAAAGTGCGCCCCGACGGCACCACCGAGGCCTTTCAGTCTTTGGTCAATCCCCGATGTTTCATTCCTCGTGCCGTAACGGCCATTCACGGCATCACCGACGACATGGTGAGAGAACAGCCCTCGGCTGAACAGGTGGCGCCGCGGCTTTTGGAATTTGTCGGCACGTCGCCGCTGGTGCTGCACAACGCGCCCTTTGACATGGGTTTTCTCAATCCGTTGATCAGGTCTCTCGGCCTGCAGTGGAGCAGTCCCGTTCTGTTCGACACGCTGCCGCTGAGCCGCAGGGCTTTTCCCGGGCTGCGCAGCTACAGCCTCGAGAACTTGAGCCGTTTTTTCGATTTCGACGCCGGCGGCCATCATCGCGCTCTGGCGGACTGCCGCTATTGCGCGCAGCTCTTTCAGCGCATTCTGAAGAAACTGGGCGCCGCGACGTTGTCCTATGAGGAGATCGTGAAGAACTACGGCGCGTCGGCGCGCCTTTTGGGGCGATGAAAACGTCATGACCTTTTTTTTGAAAAGCGCACGAAAAAGCGCTGCTCTTCCCGAAAACTCTCGGGAGAGCAGCGCTTTCTTTGTGCGAGTACTCAGTCGAAGAGGTACGCATTGCACGTGACGCAGTGTTTTTTGCCTTCGCCGAAGGCGCAGCGCCGGCACAGGACGGCCGGGACGCCCTCATCGAAGGTGAAGGCGTTGCACATGACGCAGAATTTCCCTTTGTTTCCGAATCCGCAAGTGCCGCACAGCCGCGCGGGAACTCCTTTTCCAAAGGCGAAGCTGCCGCATTTGATGCAGTCGTTCCTTTTGCCGAAGCCGCAGGAGGAACAGAGCAGCGCCGGCACACTTGCGCCCTGCGCCGTCGGCACGGCTCCGGCAAGGGTCGCCACCAACGCCGCAGCGGCGATCAGAGCTTTTCCCGACATGTTTTCCGCGCTTTACCGGCGCAGCTCAAGAGCCGTCTCCACGGATTGCTTCCGCGCGTCCAGCTGGGCCTCCGCCTTGCGGCGCGTTTCGCCTTTGATGCAGTAATAGATCTTGATCTTCGGCTCCGTCCCCGAAGGGCGCACGGCAAACCACGATCCGTCGGCGCACAGAAACTTCATGACGTTTTCCTTGGGAAGGTCGTCGATGCCTGTGCTGTAATCAAGAACTTTGGAGATGCCGTCGAAGGCGGCGCCATGTTCTCTCAACCAGGTCATTTTCGCGGCAATCTGCGCCGCGCCGTCCTTGCCCTTCAGCGTGAAGGAGTCCTGCCAATCGAGGTAGTATCCCAGCTTGGCATAAAGGCCTTCAAGGCGGTCACAGAGCGTCTGCCCCGCCGCCTTGGCTTCGGCTGCCATCTGGCAGATCAGCATGGCAGCGACCACGGCGTCCTTGTCTCTGGCATGGGTTCCCACCAGGTAGCCGTAGCTTTCCTCATAACCCATGACGAATTGAGCTTCGCCGGTGCGCTGAAAGCGCGTCATTTTCTCGCCGATGTACTTGAAGCCCGTAAGCGTGCGGGTCACTGTCGCGCCATGGCTTTCGGCGACACGCGCTCCTAGCTCGCCTGTGACCACTGTGGTGACCACCGTGGAGCGCGGCGTGACTTCCCTGTGGGAGAGGACGAAATCGGCCAGCAGCGCGCCGATCTGGTTTCCAGAGAGCAGGCGGTATTCTCGCCCCGCCTTGACGGCGCAGCCGATGCGGTCGCTGTCGGGATCGGTGCCGATAACGACGTGGGCGCCGATTTTCTCCGCCAGCTCGATGCCCATCTGAAGGGCCGCGCGGTTTTCGGGATTGGGCACCGGCACGGTGGGGAAGTCGCCGTCGGGAAGCTCCTGCTCGGGAACGACGGTTACGTCGGTAAAGCCGCAGCGGTCAAGGATGGCGCGCACCGGCACGTTGCCCGATCCGTGAAGCGGCGTGTAGACGATTTTCAGCTCCGAAGCGTTGCTCTGGGGAATGGAGGACTGCTGCACGGCGTCAAGATACTTTTCCAGGACGTCCTGATCCAGGCGGGTGAGCAGTTCGTCGCCGCCCGTCAGGGGAATGGACTCGAAGTCGTCCACCGATTCGACGCAGGCCGTCAGCTTGTCCGCCAGAGCAGGCACCAGCTGACAGCCCTCGGCGTCGTACACTTTGTAGCCGTTGTATTCCTTGGGGTTATGGCTGGCCGTGATGACGATGCCGGCCACGGCCTTGAGGGCGCGCACGGCAAAGGACAGGACGGGCACAGGCTCCGGCTGCCCGAAGATCTTCGCGGGAACGCCGCAGGCGCACAACACGCGGGCCGTCTCCTGCGCAAATTCGGCGGAGCGGTTGCGCGTGTCGTAGGCGATGACCACGCCCTTTCGGCAATCGTCGGGGAACTCTTGTTTCAGGTAATTGGCCAGTCCGAAGGTTGCCCTGCGGACGATGAATACGTTCATGCGGTTCGTTCCCGCTCCCATGACGCCGCGCATTCCGGCGGTGCCGAAGGCGAGGTTGCGGTAGAAACGGTCTTCAATGTCTTTTTCGTCGGTCAGTCGTGCCAGTTCGGAGCGGCTTTTTTCGTCGATCCACGGTGCATGGAGCCATTGCTCGTAGCGTTCGCGCCAAGTCAATTTCCAGACCTCCTTGGAGAGAGACGCTCCTTGGGAAGGACGTCTCTCGCTGTAAAATGGATGGTAATCTCCGTCAAAAAACAAAATCCTTTATCTTCATTATCTCCCGATGCTGGAGCTCGCGCATCCCTCGCCGAAAAATTGGACGGCGATGCGTTCTGCGCGGGAGGGAGAGCTGAGCGATCGAAACGTGCGCCTGGCTTTCAGCGCGCTTTTCGTCGTGGCGTTAAGAGGCGCGGAAGGCGGCGTCGGCACTGCTCGGTTCTACAATTCGATGACGAGGTCCGAAAGGGCCTTTTTCTTTGCATGATTCGGCAGGGGCGCTGCCGTTTCGGCGGCATACCCCAGAGGCATCAATAGGACAACCTCCTCGTTTTGAGGAATGTGGAAAACCTCTTTGGCCTTTGACGGCGCGAAGAAATTTACCCAGCAGGTTCCCAATCCAACTTCCATGGCGGCGAACATCACGTGAGTCGCCGCAATGGAGCAGTCCTCGGCGCCCGAGTTGACAGCCTCTTTGTCGTCGGGATAGCGGAAGGCCTCGCGGACGTCGTAGGTGAACATCAGCGCCACGGGAGCGCCGTAGATGCAGGGCGTCAGCTCTCTCGCTTTTTCCAGCGCTTCTCGGGACTTCAGAACGTAGATCCTGAAGCACTGGGCGTTTTTGGCCGTCGGCGCCAGATTGGCGATTTCGAGAATCTTTTGAAGCTTTTCTTTTTCGACGGGCCTTTCGCTGAACTGTTTGACGGAATACCGCTTCCGCGCCATCTCTTCAAAGGTCATGGGAAATGCTCCTTTCATGGTTTTAAGGATTTTTTGCCGAGCCTGCTCCGCAGAAAACGGCGCAAAGTTACCGTCCGAAGCCGGAGCGTTCCAAAGGGCGTTCGGCGCTTCGATTGGCGTCACTCCGCGGGACGCAGCAGCTTGAAATGATTTTTTCTGAACTGGAGAATGCCCTCGCGCCGCATGCGCCCCAGTTCTTTTGACATGTTCGTCCGCTCGAGATTGAGATAGTCGGCCATCTGCTGGCGGTCAAAGGGAATGTCGAATTCCGACGTGCCCTTCTGCAGCGATACGGCGTTGAGATAGGAGAGAATCCGACCGCGGGCGCTTTTGGGCGACGTGTGAAAGCTGCGCCTCGAGAGCACGAGGTTTTTTTGCGAGGAGATGATCAGCAGGTTGCGGATCAGCTTGTCCTTCCAGGACGCGCGTGGCCGATCGTCAAGGATGGCCCCCACGCGGAGAAAGAGAATGACGCTGTCCTCGTTGGCCTGCACGTCCACCAGCATGATCTCGTCGGGCAAAATCGCGTAGGTCTCGGCGAAGAACTGCCCCGCTCCCACGTGGCTCAAAATGGTGCAGTCCCCCCAGACGTCGTTGCTTTGAACGTTGACGCTGCCCGAAAGGACAAGCCCCATCAGTTCCGTCCGGTCACCGGCGTGCAGAATAAAGTTGCCCTTGTCGTAACGGCGCTTTTTTGCGTCCAGCGCCTTCAGACAATCGGAAAGCTCTGCGGCGCCCATGCCGCGGAACAGGAGGCTGTGGCTTAAATCTTCGACATCCATGGAAAAGCCTCCTCAAAAAAATTTTCCCAGTGGCTTAAACAACATAACAATGACGACATTTCTATTATACTGGCCTCATCAAGACAAGAGAAGGGGGAGCAAAAATGATTCGAAAGATTATTCACATAGATGAAGAGAAGTGCAACGGCTGCGGGCTGTGCGCCACTGCCTGCCACGAGGGCGCCATCGACATTGTGGACGGAAAGGCAAAGCTGGTTCGCGAGCATTTCTGCGACGGACTGGGCGATTGTCTGCCCAGCTGCCCTATGGGCGCCATCACCTTCGAGGAACGCGAAGCGCCGGCCTATAACGCCGAGGCCGTCAAGGCCAGCCGAAAGATGAAAGATTCGGAAAAGAGCGCAACGGAGAGCGAGACGAAAATGAAGCAGGAGATGGCGCAGCACGCCGCCGCCTGCGGTTGCCCCGGCTCCCGTTTCATGCAGCTTCACAGAGAAGCGGAAGAGGCTGAAACGACGGCGCCCTCGATGCCGTTCGCGGCCCCCAAGCCCATTTCCCGCCTGAACCAGTGGCCCTGCCAGATCAAACTCCTGCCGCCCAAGGCGCCCTTTTTCGACGGAGCCAAGCTGCTGATCGCCGCTGACTGCACAGCCTACGCCTATGCCTCTTTTCACGAGGATTTCATGAAGGGCAAAATCACCCTCATCGGATGCCCCAAGCTGGACGCCGTGGATTATACCGAAAAGCTGACGGCCATCATCGCCGAGAACGACATCAAAAGCGTCACCGTGGTGCGCATGGAAGTGCCCTGTTGCGGCGGTCTGCAGAGAGCCGTGGAGAATGCCCTGCGGCAGAGCGGAAAATTCATCCCTTGGCAGATCGTCACCATCTCGCGCGACGGGAGGATCGTCGACTGACCGGACGGAGAGCCGTCCATCGACGCTGTTACCGCTGCCGAATCTGTCGGAGTGAAGGAAGGAAACTCTTTCCTTTGCCCCGCCATGGCGCCGCGCTGCGCATGTTCGAGCCATGGACCCGACGAAAGATATCCCCTGTCGCAAGATGGTGGGAAAGCTTCGGCGCGGCCGTTGGGGGCGGACCGTTCAAAAATTTACTGAAAAAATAAATTGCCGACAGTCTACGTACGAACACAGCCGCTGCCCCTCAAGTGAGGTGCAGCGGCTGTGTTCACGAAGAAGTGACATGCAGAGTGAAAAATTATTCTTTAATAGACCGAAAGAACCCTTTGAAAGAAAGCCTTAAAGAAATTCCTCGTCGTCGTGCCGCGCCGAAGGGCAGCTGCCGGAACAACCACCGGAACAGCTGCCGCATGAGCCGCTGCAGACCGGTGCCAGAATGGCGGTCAAAATCACGGGGACGACCATGTTGCCCGCGGCGTAGAGATCGATAATCACTTCGTCGTTGATAAAAGGCTGACTGCGAGACACTCGGATTTTCAGGTCGCCCTTCTCCAGCGTGACAAATCCCTTCAGCGCCTTTTCGTCGGGGGATCCGAGACGGCACACGGCTGCGGGAACGGGGCCCCTCGGCGAGGCGAACTGCAAAACGGCCATGGTGAACTCTTTTCCCATGGCGCGCAGCCGTTCCTCGGCGCGCGGCGTGATGATCAGCTTCAGTTTTTTCTCCATGACTCTCCCTCCAGTCGGGACAGTGGCTCGGCAAGTCCCAGTTTTTCGAGGACGCGGCGGAAATCCTCAGGCGGCGGGGCGTCGAAGCTTCGCCCTTCAATGGCCGACAGAAAATCGGGCAGACCCGTGAGCGTCAAACTTTTTGCGTGGAGCATGGCGCGACGGACGCCCAGCGATTTAAGCTGTCCTTTGGAGCCGAAGTCGCCGTACTTGACGTCGCCCAGCAGCGGGTGGCCGATGTGGTTCATGTGGACGCGGATCTGATGGGTACGCCCCGTCAGCAGATGGACTTCCGCCAAGCTGAATTGCCCGCTGCCGACAAGGCGACGGTATTCGGTAACGGCCCGTTCGCCGTTGGGCGCGACGCGCACCAGCTTTTTTTCGGGATCCTTCAGCAGCGGTACGTCGATGCGCCCGCGTCGCGGCAGCTCACCGATCACCACGGCCCAATAGCGCTTGTCGGTCTTGCGCACCTTGAAACATTCCATCAGCGCGCGCGTCGTCGGCCCGTCGAGAGCCAAAATCATCACGCCGCTGGTGTTGCGGTCGAGACGGTGCACGAGCTGAGGCGGATAGTCGGCGTCGGCGGCATAGCCGAGGGCGCGCGTCACCACGCTGTCTTCGCCCTTGAGATCGGGCTGGCTGAGCAGCCCTGCGGGCTTGTTGATGACCAGAACGTGTTCGTCGCTGTAAAGGACGTCGAGAGGAAGGCGTCGAATTTTCCCTTCGGGCGTCTCGGCGCGTCCCACGGTTCCCGGTTCCTCCCAGGGAACCCAGACGAACTGGCCTTCGGTGACGTGAGTTTTCGGCTCGCAGCGCTTTCCGTCGAGCCGCACGGCGCCCTTGCGGAAATATTTCATCATGGCGCCCAGTGGCAGCCCCGGCCACATCGACCGCAGCACGGCGTCCAGGCGGCGCCCTTCGTCGTGGCGGCTGATCTGAAACTGGTAGGACATGGCTAGCGCGGCTGCTCGGGACGCCACTTCCACAGGCGTCTCTGCAGCGAGAAATCGAAATCGGAAATGGCGCGGTCGGCTTCCATTCCGCCGTCGAGAGTTTCCACCGAACTGTGCCAGCTGTTGAGATAAAAGTCCAGATTGTCCGCCGCCGCGACCACAAAAGCTTCGGGCGTGGCGGGCAGTACGGGCGATCCGAATTCCTTCTGGCCGTGGTGACTGAGAATGATGTGCCCCAGCAGCGTGCGCGTCAGAGGCGAGAGGCCGAACTGGTCGGCCAGCTTGGTGAACCGCGCGTAGCCCGTGGCGATGTGGTCGAGTACCGTGCCTTCCAGCGTGGACAGAGGCCCTGGATCGAGAACGTAGGTGTCGATCTTGCCGATGTCGTGAAGCAGAGCGCCGGCGACGACCACGTTTTCGTCGGGCTCGTACACCGTGCCTCGATAGCTCTGGGCGATGGCCTTGGCCGCGCGCGCGACGCCCAGAGTGTGCTCCAGCAGACCATGAACGTAGGCATGGTGGTGGGCGACGGCCGCGGGAAGCTTTTTGAAGCTCTGCCACGTTTCGCCGTCGGGCTGAAAGACGAAGCGCAGAAAATCTCCCGCCTCGCCGCCGCAGCTCTGGACGAGATTTCGAAACTCCTCCTCCAGCTTGTCCACAGGGACGTTGGCCGAGCGAATGAAAGCGGCGGGACGGTATTCTTCTTTGTTTTGGTCCACAAGCCACACCTGGTTGAACTGGTACTGAGGCTTGCCCTTGAATTCGGTGACGGCGCCGATGAGACCGGCGGTCTGGCCTTTGAGGGCTTGAACCAGCGGCGAAGACGATGGATCGGCGATGTCGTTTCGATTGATTCCGTCGCGGAAGTCAACCCATTGAGAGTTGCTCCAGATCTTGGCGTCCAGCGATGCCGATTTGTCCATGACGGAAATGACCCAGTAAGGCCTGTCGTTTTTGTCCCGTTTTTCTTTAAGCTCCGTCACAAGCCCCACCGTTTGAAATTTCGAGTCTACGGGCAGCGAACGGACTTCTGCAATGGTTTGATTGGCCATGTATAAACTCCTTTGTGCGCTGAAAATGAAGTGAAAAAACTTCTGAGAACAACTTATCATATCACCGCAAAAGTCATGAGGCAAACGGCAATGGCCGAAACGTTCGCCTGCGGCAAAAAGAGAAATTTTCGATAGAGGCGCAAAACTGTTACACTGCTTTCCCCTTTAATTTTAGCAAAACATGATAATATGCGGCGAAGGAACGTTGAATCTCTTTTTATTTGAAAAAATGCTCACGTAAGTATGATGCAGGCTGCTCCTTAAGGGACAGCCTGCATCATGTATTTTGCGAAACTTTTCAAGCGTTTGATTTTGTGGAGCTTATTCTACTGCCGCGTATTTTTCTTCTGCTTTGCCGATGATAATAGTCCCGACGAGATCGCCAAGACAGTTGTTTGTGGTGGTCCCCATATCGAAAAGACGATAGAACGCCGCAATGACGCCGACGACCTCAATAGGCAGCCCTACGGCTTGAACGACAACCATGAGTTTGACAATGCCGCTGCCTGGAATTCCGCCGCCGCCCATAGAGAGAAGCGTTGAGATAAAAATGGTATTGAGCAGCTGGGGCAGCGACATGGGCTGGCCGATCATTTGGCTGATGAAAAGGATGACGCAGGCATAGAGCAGCACTGAGCCATCGGAATTCATCTGAGAGCCTAGGGGGATGGTAAATCCAGAGACGCGTTCGGGAATACCAAATTTTTCTTCTGCGGTCTTGATATTTACGGGAATCGTGGCAATGGAACTGCACGTGGAAATAGTGTAGATCCATACTTCAGCGCTTTCTTTGATGAATTTGAAGGGATTCATATGAGGCTTGAACGCCAGCAGAAAACCACCATATACAAAAATGATGTGTACCAGGCAGGCTGCGTAGTAGGTTCCCACAAGCACTGCCATGGATGTAAAGATTCCTGCGCCGTATTTGCCGAAGGAATTTCCCATCAGAAAGAAAACGCCGATCGGCGATACGTCCATCACCATGCCAATAAGTGAAAATACCATGCTGCTGAAACTGTCGAAGCATTTTTTCATGGTCGCTTTGTGCGCGGGGTTCTTGATGCGCAGGATAGCAATGCCGAACAGTATGGCAATGACCAAGGTCTGTACGATATTGCCCTCCGCAAAAGTCTTGATCATGTTGGTGGAGAAGAGTCCCTTCAGGAAGCCGGCGAAGGTGATGTCTACAGTGCCTTTGATCTGCTGGGAAGCCATGTTGGAGAAATTCGCGATTTTTCCAGGCTGAAGTAAAGTCGTCACGATCAGGCCGACCGCGCAGGCCAGCATGGTGGTGACCACATAGTAGATGATGATGCGCATGCTGACCCGTCGCAGAGAAGCCAGGTTGTCCTGAGATATGATGCCCGTTACGATTGTGCAGAGCACCATGGGGACGACGATCATTTTGATGCAGTTAAGCCAGATATCACCGATAAAGCCAAGCTGAATCATTGTCTTGCCGCTGACAAGTCCTGCGATTGAGCCGAGGATCATTGCCGCGAAAACTTGAGTCGTGAGGGAAATCTTTTTGCCGCCGAAAACCATGCCGATCTGCTCCTCTCAGATAAATTTAAAGCTCAGCGTCAATGGCGCGGATAATGGCTGCGGCCTGCTCCGCGTCGTGGCGCGTAATGCCTTTATAGAAGACCAGTCTCACCAAAGTACCGATAATGGGGCGCATCAGCAACCCTTTTGCCTTGGCGCGCTCGCAGAATTCCTCGGGGGTGATACCTGTGTCTTTGACGTCGAGCATCATAATATTGGTCTGTACGTTTTTCTGCACCATCGTTTTTTTCAATTCAGTGAGCAGCGAAGCGCAATAGAGAGCGTTTTCATGGTCCTCTTTCAGGCGCTCTACGTTGTGCTCAAGGGCATAGATAGAGGGGGCGGCAACAATGCCGGCCTGCCGCATAGCTCCACCGAGCATCTTTCTGGTATCTTTGGCCTTTCTGATAAACTCTGTGGGGCCGCATAAAAGCGAACCTATGGGAGCGCCCAAACCTTTTGACGTGCAGAACATCAGCGAGTCGACATAACAGGCCAGTTTTTTTACAGGAATCCCGAGATAGGCAGCGGCGTTGAAAACGCGCGCTCCGTCCATATGCACAGGAACTCCGTATTTTTGAGCCAGACGATAAACAGCGGCCATGCGCTCCGGCGTAGTGCATGTGCCGCCTGTATAGTTGTGGGAGTTTTCGATGCAGATCAGCTTGACGGCCTTGTTTTTAAGCGATTCTTCCATGTCGTGTAAATCTGGCATACAGTCCGAATCGAATTTGTAAAGGACCTTTTTCAGCTGACCGAAACGAGGATCAAAAGCCGTTTTTTCGCTGCGGTCAAGATGTTGCAATTCATCGACGAGTACAGTATCGCCAGGGCGGCACCATGTTAACAAGGCAACTTGGTTCGCCATCGTTCCAGATGCGCAAAGTAATGCTACTTCCTTGCCCGTAATGGCAGCTGCCATGTCTTCCAGTTTGTTTACCGTCTGATCCTCTCCCCGCCCGTTGGCGTCCAGGCGTCCATCGTCGCCCAGCGGTGCCGTGAGAATCGTTTCCAACATCGGGCGGTCTGGAAGGGTGAGAGTATCGCTCCTCAAATCGATCATAACGTCGTCGCTCCTTTTGTGTTGAGCCTTTATTAAAGATGATCAAGACAGTCCTTTTCAGAGCGTCTGGAAAGAACGCCTTTTAATTTTGCCAAAACCAGCAATTTATCGGATGTCGTTGCAAGAACGTTTTTGTTTGCCAAGCTTTGACAGACCAAAGGGTATTCCTGCAACCGTTTCATTTTTCCCTTAACATTAAAGTTGAAGAGTGCTGTATAATCAAATATAAATATCAAAATATATCTATAAATGCCCATAAATAGTAAATGAGAAATTCGTCACTTTAAGGAGATTGACTATGTTCCAGTATGCGGATTATATTTATGCAGTATATCGTGAACGCAGCTTCAGCAAAGCCGCGGATAAACTTTTCATCACGCAGCCTTCGCTTTCCATTACCATCAAAAAAGCGGAGACTGAACTCGGGTTGCCGATTTTTAATCGCCGTACTGTACCGTTAACGCTGACGCCTTTTGGCGTGGAATATATTCAAGCAGTGAAGCTCATACACGGATTGGAACGTCGTCTTCAAGAGTTCGTCGAAAAGGAAAGCTCCCTTCAGAGCGGACGGCTTGCAGTCGGCGGCAGTAATCTTGGGATGCCTTGCTTTCTGGCAGAGCGGCTTGCAGAATTTCATCGTCTCTACCCACAAATCGAGCTACAGATCCGTAATCTGAATACGATGCAGACAAAACATTTACTTGATTCCGGAGAATTGGATTTTGTCGTCACCAATCGGCCGTACGATGAAAAGAAATACGATCAAAAAGTGTGCTATCATGAATGCTTAATCCTTGCTGTGCCGGAATCCTACAGTATCAACCGCAAACTTAGAAGCAAAGCTTTGATGCCAGAGGAGCTGGACAATGGGATATTTGTTGTTCCACAAAGGCGGTCAGTGCGATTGGATATCTTTGACCGAACCCCTTTTATACTTCTCTCTAATCAGAACTATCTGAGGCAGTATACCGACATGCTTTTTCGCGAGCGTAACATCAATCCTCCCGTGGTCCTCGAGGTGGAGCAGTCGACGGAAGCTTTCAATTTTGCTCGTCTGGGACTTGGGGCGACGATTTTAAGCAATTGGCTGGTGCAAAAAGCGGAAGATCCGATGATGTGTTTTTATAAAATCAACAGCAGCTATGCGACGCGTGACGCCTATCTGAGCAGTCGTCGCGGCGTTTATTTTACCTCTGCCATGAAGAATTTTGAGCGAGTGCTGCTGGATCCTGACCGCCTTGAAAAATAGCTGGATCTTGAAAAGTCATTGATTGTGATTCTTTGAGATAAAATACATTCAGCTATTATTTTTTGAAAATGTGCGTATCCTGTGCCGTTTATTATTTATGCAGTATGATTTTTATGAAAAAGCTGTATGAAAATAATAAAACGGCGAAATAAGACCAGTGCTGCAATCTTAAGCCCATGAAGCAGAGCGCCCCGTTACTGTACAGTAACGGGGCGCTCTGCGTTGTGCAAACCGAAAAACATTGGCAGTGCCAGTGGTGATGCCTCACATTGTAGGCAAATTTTTGAGCTAGAGATGATTCCTCCTGATAGCCATACACATTACGTTGTGAATGAGGCGTATCCGTTAATAAGAGCTTTAAAAAAAGATGTGACGTAAGCCGAATGCACGATAAGTCGGTTTGAAACAAGACAAACCTGAATTTTAATTTCTGTTGTGTTTATCGGAAAAGTAAAAAGCTTGGACTCTGGATTTGGAGGGGGCGTCAAGAGGCGTATAAGAGCCATCGTATTACGGGTGCTGATACAGGCGGCTCGGCCTGCCAAGGCCATTTGATAACGTAGAAGGTCGTTATTCGATGTTAAATAAGAGTCCAAAATGTAATTATTACGGTTTAGGTAAAGTTGAAGAGGAGCGTAGAGGCGGCTGTTTCGAGCAGGCGTGATGATGGGGATATTGTGGAACTTTGCTAAATTTACCCCCTTTTTGAAGGCCGTAATACATTCGGGATAGTCGCCACCAAAATATTGTTTCAGCATCCTTGCTGAAATTGTAATGTAGAAACACTCTGCGAACAATGGGACAATGTGAAATTCGGGACGATTGTCAGGGGCAACACCTATAAAACAATCCAGTTTTTCATCAAGCAGTTTCTCTTCAAAGAACGATGTCACACCGTCGATAATGTGTATGGATATATCAGGAAATTCTTTTCCATACTTGGCGATAACATCGGGCAGAATTACGTTAGAGCGACTTGATGTGATGCCAATATTGATAATCCCCCTATTGTCCTGAGCAATTTCTTGAAGTTCCGTCTTGAGAGATCCTTCCAGCAGCTTTATGTGCTGAAGTGTTTTGCGCAATGCCTCGCCGGCAGGCGTTAATGCGAGGCGATTGTGTGTGCGACTGAAGAGGCGGGCTTGATATTCTTTTTCCAATCTTCTCATTTGGACACTTAAGCCCTGTTGTGAAATGTAAAGCTCCTTCGCCGTCTGAGAAATATTAAGTTTTTCGGCGACCTCTAAAAAGTACCGTAATTTTTTTTCCATAGGTGGCTCCTGCGCTTAATGTTGTAGATGGGAGATTGTTAAAAGTTTGGTTTTATGTGGTTTTGTGAAAAATGAATGATCGAAGGAATGCGCCATTGTAAAGCTTGGTGTGAAAATATTTCATGTTCCAACTTCAAATCTGAAGACTTCTCAAATGAAGCTGAATATATTCGATGGTTTTATTATACTACAATATTTATGTTGTGTATTTATATTGATTTTTGCTGTTTTTATTTTTGTTTGTGTCAATTTATACTTTATCTATAATCTAGTGAAAGAATATATTTAAATCTCATAACATAAGCAACATATGAGGAAGGAAGTATAGAAGCATGAAGACGGCAAGCGCAGGGACACTGGAATCTATGGACTGTCTGGTTACAGTGACAGAGGGGAGCGTCGGTTGTGGTATTGCCATTGAACTCCAGGGGAGCAGTGTTGCCCGCTTTCGATCTGCCATGGAAAAGACCGTCAGAGACACTCTTAAAATGTTGGGGAGTAGCGATCTGACGGTGAATGTAAACGATCATGGCGCACTTGATGTTGTTCTCGAAGCGCGCGTTGAAACAGCTGTGCGCCGTCTAAGAGGTGAAAAGTCATGAGACGCACAATGCTTTATCTGCCTGGCAATAATCCCAATATGTTAGTGCGAGGTCATCTTTTCGGCTCGGATGGCATCATTATGGACATGGAAGATGCCGTAGCTCTATCAGAAAAAGATGCTGCTCGCATTATGATTTCTAAAATCCTGCGCCGCGGAGATTTTGGCGGTGTCGAAGTTACAGTGCGTATTAATGGAACTGACACAGAATTTTGGAGGGATGATCTGAAGGCCATTGTTCCTTATAAACGTCTTGACGGTATTCGACTCCCGCAGGCTAACAGTCCGCAGATCGTCAAAGATGTCGATGAAGAATTGAGCCACCTGGAGGACAAGTTTGGCATTGAACATGGGCATATCAAACTGTTTTGTATACTCGAAACAGCTTATGGAATCTGGCATGCCTATGATGTTGCAACGGCTTCGAAACGCGTTACCGCTATTCTGCCCGGTGGAGAAGACTTGGTTGCGGACTTGAAGACAAGCCGTACTTCTGAAGGAACTGAACTTCAATGGTCGCGGCGAATGATCGTTATTGCTGCACGTGCTGCAGGTGTGGATGCTATCGATTTGATGTTCCCTCGTGTTGCCGATGACGAAGGGCTACGAAAAGACGCCCAATTTTCGAAGGATCTGGGATTCGATGGCAAGAGCGTCATTCACCCCAATCAGATTCCAATTATCCACAAAATTTTTACGCCTTCCGAAGATGAAATCGAAAAAGCACGCCGTATCATCGCTGCGGCAAATAATGCCCATGCCCGAGGCCTCGGTACAGTAGCTGTAGACGGGCGCATGGTCGATGTGCCGGTAGTTAAGCGCGCACGCTATATTCTTGTCAAAGCCGGACTGGAAAAGGAGACGCGATAGGGCATGCCTATTAATGCTTTAGGACGGAACATTCCCGAGTTCATTGAGGGATACGGGGAAGTAAAACCCTACAGAGGCGCTTTTGCTCTGCACTCAGCAAGACATATTATGGGACGTCAATTGCGTGACGCCAATCAGAATCGTATAAATAAAGTTCTGCCTGATATCAAGGCTGCTATAGCTGCTTCTGGCCTGAGAAGTGGCATGACTATTTCCTTTCACCACCATCTGCGTAACGGCGATTATGTAATTAATCAAGTCATTGACGCTTGTGCTGAAATGGGGATAGGTGATCTGACCCTTTTTCCTACCGCATTGTTTGGTGTGCACGAGCATCTAATCAGTCATATCAGGTCAGGTGTTATTTCTCGCATTTGGGGGTCTGTCAACGGTCCTATTGGCAGGCTTGTTTCTGAAGGTGGACTCGGAGCTCCTGTGGTGTTACGTAGCCACGGGGGCCGTCCGCGCGCTGTTATGTGCGGTGACGTGCATATCGACGTAGCCTTTATCGCTGCGCCGTCATGCGATTGTTATGGCAATATGAATGGCGTCCTTGGTCCATCAGCCTGTGGCTCCATGGGCTATGCTTTTACTGATTGCCAATATGCTGATTGCGTTGTCGCTGTTACCGATAATCTTGTTTCCTATCCCAATGCGCCGATTTCAATAAACCAAACTTGTGTTGATTTTGTCGTTAAAGTTCCCTGCATCGGCGACCATTCGGCTATTGTCTCAGGCACCACAAAAGTAACCAGAGATCCATTGCGGTTACTCATTGCTCGTTATGCTTCTAAATTGATTGAGGCGAGTCCGTACTTTAAAGAAGGCATATCCTTTCAGACGGGAGCTGGGGGCATTGCTCTCGCAGTGACCGCTTTTATGAAGGAGGCTATGCTTAGAAAAGGCATTAAAGGGAGTTTTGGATTAGGAGGCATTACTAGCTATTTCGTGGATATGCTCCACGAAGGTCTGGTTGACAAACTGCTTGATGTCCAGTCATTCGATCTTGGAGCCGTAAAATCCATCACTGAAGATCGGCGACATATAGAAATTTCTGCGGACATGTATGCTAATCCCTTGAATTGCGGCGCGGCTGTCAATATGCTCGATGTAGTTATCCTCGGTGCAACTGAAGTAGATCGTAATTTTAATGTCAACGTCAACACGGAAGCTGATGGAGCTCTGCTGCACGGCATTGGGGGACATCAGGACACGGCAGCTGGTGCAAAACTGACAATCATCGCCCAACCTTTGTTGCGCGGTCGCATTCCCTGTGTGACCGATAAAGTCTATACGGTGACGACTCCAGGCGAGTGCGTCGATGCTGTTGTTACGGAATACGGCATCACCGTCAATCCGCGCCGTGATGACTTGGTGGAAGTGTGTAAGGAAATTCACGACGTGCCGATACTTTCAATGGATGAATTGGCGGATCGTGCAATACAGATGTCTGGCGTTATGGACCCTGTTGAAACGGGTGACCGTATTGTGGGCGTCATTGAATGGCGTGACGGCACGGTTATTGATGTAGTACGGCAGACGAAAAAGTGAATTTGGAGCCAGTCATCATTTCCATATCACAAGACAACGAAAAAGTGAGTGAATTGAAAAAATACTATGATGAAAAAATTTTTATGTTAAAGTCTGCTGTTTGCGCATCAGTTGGTATAAAGATAATTTCAAAGCGTCATTTATAAAAAACATTTCATCCTTCTGAAGAAGACAAATGTGCACTTAAATATCTGAGTGTCTGGTTATCGGACGCTTTCAATCTATAGTTTTTTCTTGTGCCGAGATGTCAGTGAGTGTTGTAGCCTTATGACCAAGCTGATGTGAGAGATATTGGCACTCTTTCTTGAATACTGGCGCAATGTTCATCTTCACGTCATTGGTGAAACGAAAGCTTGGCCCTGAAATACAAATACATGCTGCTAATTGCCCGCTGTAATTAAAAATAGGACACGCTATAGAGGAAGCTCCAGGCTCTCGTTCAGATAGGCTGACGGCAAAACCTCGCTCTTTTACCAATGCAATGTCAGTCATAAAACTATTCCATTTTTCTTTTCGTTCTTTGGGGGCACTGTCATAAACTCGCTGAATTTCTTGAGGTGTCATATAGGCCATGAAAACTTTTGCAGTTGCGCCTCCCCAAAGTGGGTATTTGGTTCCGGGATTTGAAAGTCGTCTTAAATCATGGAGACTTGCAACCTGTTCAATGCAAACACGCCAGATATCTTGGCGAAAATAGAGACTGACCGTTTCTCCGTATTTGTCTCTGAGTCGACGCATTACTGGCAATACCGCGTTTTTGATAGAGTCACTAGCGCTAAAGAGTTTACTTAAACTATATATTTTCCAGCCAATTCGGTAAATCTTGTATTCATCTCGTTCTAAAAAGCCTTCATCGCAAAGTGCTGAAAGAATGCGCAATGTTGTAGGCATAGAGAAATTTGTTTTGGCGGCGATTTGTGTCATAGAAAGCTCAGAAAAGTTTTCAGAAAAACAGTTGAGTACGGCTAGGCATTTTCGTATTGAGCCAGCTCCAGCAGTCTTTTTTCCCTCCATAATTTTCTCCTTTTGAATTTTATTATTCTAGAAGCAACTCAATTTTAACACGTATTTCATATTATGAAAGTCTTTTTCAAGAAGCGATGTTTTGAATATTGACAATAAAATTTTAACGGTATATGATAATTTCAAGATGTAAAAATCAATTTCATATTATGAAATTCATGGAGGCATCAGAGATGCGAAAATCAACAAGACTGCGTCACATTCTTTCGGAACGAAGAGCCGTCATGGCGCCTGGAGCCCATGATGTTCTTTCCGCCAAACTTATTGAAAAGGCGGGCTTTGAGGTTGTTCAGGCCAGCGGTTTTGGCTTGGCGGCCACAGTACTTGGCCTTCCTGACATGGCCTTTATTTCTTTCGGTGAAATGCTTGAACTGACACGCAACATCGCCAACGCTGTTGAAATTCCTCTGATGGCCGATGCGGATACAGGATTTGGCAATGCGATTAACGCAATGTTTGTGACGCGCAAATACATCGAAGCTGGATGCGCAGGCATGAACATTGAAGATCAGACCTTTCCCAAACGTTGCGGGCATTTAGAGGGGAAAAACATTATTTCAACAGATGAAATGGTCTTGAAAATTAAGGCTTGCAAGGAAGTACGCGATAAACTTGACCCCGAATTCATCATCAATGCTCGCACGGATGCCATAGCTGTTGAAGGTATAGAAAAGGCAATTGAACGAGGTAACGCTTACCTTAATGCTGGAGCAGACATGATTTTTGTCGAGGCTCCGCGTCATATCGAGGATATCAAGCGAGCTGTAAAAGAAATCCATGGATTAGTAAGCGTCAATTTTTTTGACGCTGTTGTCGGTGGTAAAACGCCTTTGTTGCCTGTTGAGGATTTGAAAGATCTGGGCGTTGCTCGTATAAGCGTTCCTGTAGGTCCATTGTTCGCTGCTGTGAAGGGCATGAGTGATTACCTTGTGGCCGTGAAAGAGGGACGCTCAAAGGGGCATCAAGAACTGACGATTCCTTTTGCAGATTATAAAAAGCTCGTTGGCTTCGATGATTTACGCGAGCTTGAGAAAAAATATCTTCCGACATTTATAGATAACAACCGTTGACATCCGTGAAGTATTATGCCTTGGAATTGCGTGTCCATTCAATAGCCAGCTGTTTATTTATTTTATAAGGGAGGAGAAAAAATGTTTTTCAAGACACTTAAGAAAACTCTGAGGATAACAGTATTTTTCTGTATTTGTGTACATGTCGCATATGCTGCAGACTTTGCGCGTATTGGAACCAGTAGTGTTGGGGGAGGTTTCTATTTAATCGGCAATACTATTGCGCAGATTGGAAACAGTGTAAGCAACGGTATCAATTATTCTGCAGTCACCGGCGGTTCCAGCAAGAATTTAAACGCGCTGGCCAAAGGGGACATTGAGTTCGGAATGTGTCAATCAGCAACTATTGATGAAGGTGTGAAAGGAGTAGGTGTTTTCAAGAAGCCCCTTAAAAGCTTGCGTTTTGTGGCGGCCATCTATCCAATGCCACTTCACGTCTTGGTTCACGGCGAAAATATGAACACAGTGAGCGATTTTAAGGGCAAACGCATTGATTATGGTGCAATTGGCGCTGGTATTGAGACCTATACGCGCATCGTCCTGAGTGCCTATGGCATCACTGATAATGACGTAGTCATCAATCGTTACGGCAAGACAGAAAGTGCCGAAGCTCTGAAAACAGGAGAGGTGCAGGGAAACTTTTGGACAACTACGGTGCCCAATGCACAGGTCACGGATATGCTTATGGGAGGGGTGCGTTTGCTCTCGATTGAAGAAGATAAACGCCAACAGATTATAAAAGATCATCCATATTTTGCTTTAGCAACTATTCCTGGCGGTACTTACAATGGATATCCTGACGACCTGGGCACGATTGCAGCCATTGGCGCGCTTGTTTCTGACGAAAAAGTCAGCGAGGAAATTGTTTACAAGACTGTCAAGGCCATGTTCGAGAACATTGCTAAGCTGAAGGAACGTCTTCCTAACTATTTCTCTACATTTTGTCTTGAGCATGCGCTTGACGGATGCACGATGAAAATTCATCCTGGCGCTCTTAAATACTACAAAGAAGTCGGCTTGATTAAATAGCAAGATAAGAGAAAATTGATTTTTCCAATGGCGAGGGGAGTTGTGATGGAAGGATCTCCTCGCCTTTTTAACATACTCTCATTTTAAAAACCTTTAAGCGGCAAAGGGGATGGGCATAAATGACTCACATAACGGCGCGGAGCATCGCTGCTGCCAGTGCAGTTCCAGTGGAAAAACAAAAGCAAGGTAAACGCCGTATTTTTCGCGGAAAAATGGATATACTCATTACGATCTTAGCGGTTGGACTTGCAATTTTTCAGCTCTATACGGCATTTTTCGGAGTCCTACCCACGATGCAACAACGGAGTTTTCATGTAGCTTTTGTATTGCCAATGATCTACCTGCTGTACCCGGCAACAAAGCGGTCGCCACGCGATAGGGCTACAGGTATTGACTGGTTCCTTGCTGTTACATCAAGTGTTTGTGCACTGTATGTATTTTTCGGTTATGAGAGTATCGCCACGCGTGCTGGCGAAGTCTACAATTACGAAATTTTTCTTGGCGGCGTTTTCGTTGCGTTGGTATTTATTGCCGGAAGACGTGTACTCGGCTGGCCTCTTCCGATTTTTTGCTTCCTTTTTCTGCTTTTTGCGTATTTTGGACGCGTGATGCCAGGGCCGCTCCAACACTTTGGCCTTTCAGTCCCACGTATTATTGAAGAACTCTATCTTACGACAGATGGTTTATTCGGCATTGTAACTGGCGTTTCGGCGACGTATATCTATCTTTTTGTCCTTTTTGGGGCATTCTTGACAGCAACGAAAACATCCGATTTTTTTAATGACTTTTCTATGGCCTTAGCAGGTCATCTGAAGGGCGGTCCTGCGAAGATATCTGTTTTGTCCAGTGCTCTAATGGGAACGATCAGCGGAAGCACTTCAGCGAACGTTGCCACAACTGGAGCATTCACAATCCCGCTGATGAAGAGTATTGGCTATAAACCATATTTTGCCGGCGCTGTAGAAGCGGCCGCTTCTACAGGTGGACAGATTATGCCGCCTGTTATGGGTGCTGCCGCATTTATCATTGCGGATACTTTGAATGTTCCCTATACCCATGTTCTTATAAGCGCTCTTATTCCTGCCTTGCTCTATTTCTGGGGGATCTGGTGCTCGCTCAGTCTTGAAGCTTCAAAACTAGGACTAACTGGGTTACCCAAAGAATCTCTACCGCGCATTAGTGACGTTCTGCTTAAAAGCGGCTATAAGGCGATCCCCCTTTTAGTCATCGTCTATTTTTTGGTCAGAGGATATAACCCCCTTTATTCAGGTTGTTGGGGGATCGCTAGCTGTGTTGCCTTAAGCTTTGTCAAGAAATCGGACCGATTGGACATTAGTGCTTTTATCAAAACACTGAAAGATGGTTCTCTCGGTGCACTATCTGTTGCTATGGCGTGCATTATTGTTGGTAACGTTATTGGCATGATGGGAGCCACTGGCGTTGCATTGCGTATTGGCGATGCTGTGCTGTCCCTGACAGCTGGGCACCTGATCGTAACGATGCTCGTGACACTCTTAATTGCAACATTATTAGGCATGGGGATGCCGACAACGGCAAGCTATGTTATGGCAAGTGCTGTTGCGGCTCCAGCGCTTGCGTTACTTGGCGTAGAACCTCTTATAGCCCATATGTTTGTTTTCTTCTATGCAGTTTTGTCTTCAGTCACACCGCCTGTATGCGTCGGGGCTTATACTGCTGCAGGATTGGCTAATGCCAATCCTAATAAAACAGCCTTTATGGCGGTCAAGCTGGCATTGCCGGGATTTATCGTGCCGTTCATCTTCGTACTTGCACCGGAGATTTTGTTGATTAATGTGACAAGTTGGGTGGCTACGACTCAAGCAATCATTTCAGCCGTAGGTGGAGTTTTTCTGCTCTCTTGTGCTACTGAGAATTACTTTATGGTGCCGTTGCATTGGTATGAACGGTTATTAGCGTTGCTTACGGCGCTCTCTTTGATTTATCCTGGAATGCTATCTGATGTAGTGGGCATGGTTGGTTTTCTGTTGCTCTGGATGAGAACCAAATATCGTGCTTCAAGTGAAAAAGCTTCTTCGAGCAAAAAAGTATAATACGTTTTGATCTCTGGTATAGTGTGGTCGAAGGTTGTATTTTTGCTGTAAAAGGTAAATTTTTCGTGATTTCCTAATCAATGCGGAATGGTCAAAAGATTCTTGGGACAATTAACAAAAAAGCGCAGGACGACTGGATTTTAAAAAAGAATCCAGCGTTCTGCGCTTTTGTTGTTTCTTGAACGGCGGTGTCGTATTTTTACTTTGTCTGTTTCGCTATTGATACTCTACGACCGTGAGGAAAACATCTCAGCCGAGAAATGCCAAAAAGGCTTCGGCCTGGTTGTGCAGAAGCCGACGCTGTTCGTCGGTAAAAACGACTTTGTCGGTCTTGAAGGCGTCGGGATTGACGGCGATGCCGACACCTTCGCCGGGCATCACATCGGCGCGCATGACTTTCAGCAGTTCGGTCAGTCGCGCGCGAGAACCGGCTGTGGCGTTCCTTCCTCCGGCACCGCTGACGGTGACTTTCTTTCCGTACATCGCGGCGCTTTTGTAGCTGCCCTGAACGGTTGGACGCGAAAGCCAATCCAGCAGATTTTTCAGCAGGCCGGGGAAGTTGGAGTTGTACTCCGGCGTGACGATCCACACGCCGTCGGCGGCGGCCACATCTTGGCGGACGCGGTGAATCGCTTCAGGTGTCGGCCATTCGATATCTTGGTTCATGTAAGGAATGTCGTCAAACTGCAGCGTGGAAAACGTGGCTTTGCCGGCCAGCTCCGAAGAGATCACTGTGGCAAGCTGGCGGTTGAAGGAATTTTTTCTCAGCGAACCGATAATAAACAAGATATTGTGCATGGGTCACCTCCTGCGACGCTTTCGGCTTGAACTTAAAGCACCAGCGAAGGCGCTGTGTAGACTCGGGCGAGAAGTTCCTGGTTCAGTGCGTACAGTCCCTTGGGATCGGAACCGAAGAGATTGAACTTTCTGATCAGGTCCTCGGCATTTTTCTCCTCTTCGCCCTGTTCCTTGACGAACCAGTCAAAGCACTGCATGGTGCGATAATCGTTGATGTCGCTGGCAGCCTTGTAGATGGTGTTGATCAGGCTGGTGACGTACTGTTCGTGCTCGAGGGCAAACTTCAGCGGGTCGTCAAGTTTTGCGTAGGTCTTGTCGGGTTTGGCGATCTCCGAAAAGGTGACGAGCTCGCCGTTGTTCTGGAGGTAGGTTCTCATCAGCATGGCGTGGTCGCGTTCTTCCTGAGCCTGCACGTCATACCAGTGGGCGAATCCGTCAAGTCCCTGATCATAATAATAGTTGGCGAAATCCAGATAGAGATAAGCTGAGTAGAATTCTTTGTTGACTTGGGTGTTGATCAATTCTTTGACTTTTGCATCTAACATGGAATCTTCCCCCTCTTGTTTTTTAGCAGGCCGGAAAATGTAATTCCGACTTAATCTAAGTATATCATCGATGGGGGATTGAGAAAAGGTGAAAGCTTTCGAAGATACGCGAGCCCGTCGAGTGATAGGTTTCCCGTCAAAGAAGGAGACGCTCGAAACAACAAAAGAGTGAGTGGATATGGGGCGTTTTACGATATGGCGGAAAAAGCTTTTGCAGACTTTACCGCATCGCGGATCCGCATTCCATTATCCGGAGAAAGAGAAAACGCGACGTTGTTCCGCGCAAGACTCGATGCAGTCGAGATGACACAAAGCATGTCACAGACCGGACGCTGTATTGACAATGGGGCCGATGGAGAGGAGAGATTTCGGGGCATCCCCAAAAGCGAAATGGACGATCTGCAGCACTTTGATGATTTTGATTCCCGGCGGCATCGGCCATTACTGAATTCATTCATTTCTACAGCTCCATTCGATGCCAGCATGGTATCGACTGCATGACTCCGGCGAAATTCGGAGAGAAGTGCGGCACGCAAAAATCTGCATAAAAAACTCGCCCTTCGTTGCAAGGACGAGTTACACAATTTTTTGTTATTTCATCCTTCTTGTTCGAAGCAGTTCAAACCATGAGGCCGTTTCGCTTTACTTTTCTAAGAAAACTGCCTGTTGAGGCGATAAAAAGCCGTGTTTTTTAATCACTTTTATGGTAATATCAGTCTGATGATCTGAGGATCGGTAGGATCTTTGCCAACGTTCTTCGGAAAATTCATCAAATATGACTTTCAAAGACGAAAGGACGAGATCTCATGAAAAAGTTTCTGGCTGTTCTGCTCTGCGTGACGGCGCTTTGCGCTCCCGCACTGGCGGCGGACAAGGTGCGCGCCTACACGACTCTTGAGGAAGTTTTCGCCAAGGAAATTTTCGACGCCTTCGAAGCCGACACGGGCATCAAGGTGGAGTGGGTGCGTCTTGCCAGCGGCGAGGCCGTGGCCCGCATTGAAGCTGAAAAAGAAAATCCTCAGGCTTCTATCTGGGTGGGCGGCGTCGGCACGCTGCACATCAACGCCAAGAACAAGGGACTGACGGCGCCTTACCGCTCGCGCGTGGCGGCGAAGAACGTGCCCGCCCGTTTCCGCGATCCCGATAACTGCTGGTCAGGACTCTATCTCGGCTCGATCGCCTTTGCCACCAACAACGAACGTGCCAAGGCGTTGAACATCACCGCTCCCACGTGCTGGGCCGACCTGCTCAAGCCCGAGTACGCCAAGATGGTTCGCGTCGCCAATCCGGCCACGTCGGGCACGGGCTATAACGTGGTCACCAACGTCATTCGCATCAACGGCAACGACGAGGACAAGGGCTTTGAGTTCCTCAAGAAGATGAACGCCGCCATCGACCAGTACACCAAGTCCGGTTCGGCACCGGGCAAATCCTGTGCCATCGGCGAGGTGCCCATTGCCATCGGCTATCTGCACGATCTGATCAAGCTGGTGATCAACGGCGCTCCTTTGACACTGGCCGTGCCTGCCGAGGGCGCCGGTTATGAGACGGCTTCCATGTCGCTGCTGAAGAACGGCCCCGAACCTGTCGAGGCGAAAAAACTCTACGACTGGGTGCTCGGCCCCAAGGGACAGAAGATCATCAGCGGCTGGTACGTCATTCCTCTCGGCGCCGACGTGGAGATTCCCGTGCTCGGCAAGAAGGTTTCCGAGCTGAAGTTCGTCGAACAGGACGACGTGTGGGATGCCGCCAACAAGGATCGCCTGCTGGCGCGTTGGAATGCGGAAGTTCCCGACGCAAAGTAAATAGACCGACGTGACGGGACAAAGCGGAAAGATTGAACGCTTTGTCCCGTTTTTTCGAGGACGTTTTGCCTTTCACGAAGGAAGTGATCCTGTGGGCTCCAAGAAAAAGCTGTCTCTGTTGGCGGCGGTGCTGATTCTGTTCGGCGGCTGTGTGTGGTGGGTCTGGAGCAGTCTTTCAGGCTCCTTTGCCGCTCTGACGGCTTCTCAGCAGAAGAGCGCCGTGCAGAGCGCCCTTGCCAGCGTGCCTGAAGGGCAGGAGAACATTGCCCGCTGGCTTGAACGGCTGCACAGCCAGAAGGGCGGTTTTGAGCTGCTCTACGTGCCTCTCGACGAAGAAGGGGCGGTGCAGAGCAGCGATGACGGATTGGCCGCCTTTTACGGTGCGCAGAAGGATTCGCCGCTTTTTAAGCGCGGCTTCGAGGCCGCCGAATACGAGGAGATCTTTGACGCCGGACGGTTCGACGTGGCAGGCCTTCCGCGGCAGGTGATGTTTGCGCCCGTCTATGACGCGCAAGGCTATGTGATGGGTGTGGCCCTCTTCAGTTTCAACGTGACGGCCGGCACGAAGTACGAAAACCTGCTGACGCTTTTTGCCGTAGGCGGGTTTTGCCTTTTTGCCGCGCTTTTGTGCATCGGGCGACTCAGCCGCGATTCCTTCCTCAGCTTTTCCGTGCTGGCGCTGGTGCTCGTCGCTCTTGTCTTTATCATTTATCCGCTGTATTCGGCGGTGCGGCTCACCTTTATGCCCGAAGGAAGGTTCGACCTGCGCGTGTGGCGCGGCGTGCTTTCCAACAAAAGCTCGCTGGAGGCGCTCTTCGGCTCCTTGAAGCTGGGCGTCTGCACGGCCACGCTGTCGACGTTCATCGGCTTCCTTTTCGCTTTTGTGCTGACGCGCGTCCACGTGCGGGGACGAAAGTTCCTCGGCGCCATGGCGACGTTGCCCGTCATCTCGCCGCCCTTTTCGCTGACGCTTTCTCTCATTCTCCTTTTCGGCAACAACGGCTTGATCTCCAAGGCGCTGGGCTGGACGCACGTGAGCATTTACGGCCTCGGCGGCCTGACGGTGGTGCAGACCATGGGCATGTTCCCCATCGCCTTTCTGACGCTGTCGGGCGTGCTGGAGGCCATCGATTCCACCCTCGAAGACGCGGCGCTCGACCTCAGCGCCACGCGCTGGACCACTTTCCGCACGGTGACTTTGCCGCTGGCCGCGCCGGGAATTCTCAGCTCGTGGCTGCTGGTGTTCACCAATTCGCTGGCGGATTTCGCCAACCCCATGATCCTCGCCGGCAGCCTCAAGGTCCTGTCGGTGGAGGCCTATCTCGAGGTGACGGGCATGAACCGTCTCGGCGAGGGCGCGGCGCTGTCGCTGTTGCTTCTGCTGCCGACGCTGACGGCCTTTTTGGTTCAGCGCTTCTGGGTGGCGCGCAAGTCCTACGTGACGGTGACGGGAAAGCCTTCGGGACGCCTGCACGAGATTACCTCGCCCGGCTGCAAGCGCGTGCTGGTCTGCTGCGTGTGGGCCATTTCATTCTTCCTCATCGCCCTGTATGGCACCATCGTGGCCGGCTGCTTCGTCAAGAACTGGGGCATCGACTACACCTTCTCGCTGGATAACATCGCCGAAGCGCTGTCACGCGGCAAAGACGCCTTTGCCGACACGCTGACGCTGGCTTCCTGCGCGACGCCCATTGCCGGCCTGCTGGCCATGCTGGCGGCGGTCATTCTCGTGCGCCGCAGATTTCACGGCAAACGCCTGCTCGAGGCCCTTCTGATGACTCCCTTCGCGCTGCCTGGAACGCTGATCGGCATCAGCTACATTCTGGCTTTCAACAAGCCGCCGTTGCTGCTTGTGGGCACGGGAGCCATTATCGTCATCAACTACGTGGTTCGCGAACTGCCTGTGGGCATCGAAGGCGGCGTGGCGTCGCTGCGGCAGATCGACCCTTCGATCGAGGAGGCGGCTCAGGATCTGGGAGCCAACAGCGCCGTGGTGTTCAAAACCATCGTCCTGCCCCTGCTGCGTCCCGCCTTTTTGTCCAGTCTGTCCTACACCTTTGTGCGCGCCATGACGGCTGTCAGCGCCATTATCTTCCTGATCTCCGCCCGCTGGAACCATCTGACGGTGCTGATCCTGAATTTCTCCGAAAATCTGCGCTTTGGCTACGCCAGTGTGCTCTCGACGGTGCTGATCATCATCGTTCTGACGGCTTTCGGCGTGATGCGCCTCATTGTGCGCAAAAATGAAAATCTGGAAAAGAACCTGGTTTAGGTTCTTGTGATCCTGTAAACGGAGGATTTTCCATGAGACGAAGTATGTCGGTGACTCTGGAAGGAGTCTCGAAAGTTTTTCACGACACTCAGACGGGGCGCGACGTTACCGCTGTCCTTCCATGCGATTTCACCATCGAGCCGGGCGAGCTGGTGACGCTGCTTGGCCCCTCGGGCTGCGGCAAAACCACTATGCTGCGCATGATCGGCGGCTTTGAACTGCCCACCACGGGACGCATCATCATCGGCAATACCGACGTGACGTCGCTGCCGCCCAACCAGCGCGATACGGCCATGGTGTTCCAGAGCTACGGCCTTTTTCCCCACATGAACGTCTTTGACAACGTGGCTTACGGCCTGCGGCTGCGCAAAGTTCCCGACGGCCAGATCAAAGAACGGGTTCACCAGTACCTCAAGCTCGTCGGGCTGGAAGACTTGGCGCTGCGTCCGCCATCCCGGCTGTCGGGCGGCCAGCAGCAGCGCGTGGCTCTGGCGCGCTCTCTCATCGTCAACCCCGGCGTCTTGCTCCTTGACGAGCCGCTGTCCAACCTCGACGCTCTGCTGCGCGAGCAGATGCGCGTCGAGATCCGCCGAATTCAGCGCAGTCTGGGCATTACGGCCATTTATGTGACCCATGACCGTGTCGAGGCCATGAGTCTGTCCGACCGGATTATCGTCATGAGAAAGGGACAGATTGTCCAGATCGGTACGCCCTACGAGATCTATCTCGATCCCAATTCGGCTTTCGTGGCGGAGTTCTGCGGCAAAGTCACCTTTTTCCACGGCCGCGTGCGCGCCATCGACGGCGACCACTGTGCCGTGGAATTGGGAGGGCAGACGCGTCTGTTCCCCCGCTGGTCGAAGGGCCTGAAGGCCGGCGACCGCTGTTCAGTTATGTGCCGCCCAGAGTCCATGGGCGTGGCCGAAGCGGGAACGGGACTTATCGACGCCGTGGTCAACACCAACGTCTATCTCGGCCACAGCATGGAGAGCTATCTGAAGGACGACGGGGGCGCCGACATTCTCGTGCAGATCGACGATCCCCACGCGCACAAAATTTACGGAGAGGGCGAACGCTGCGCCGTCACCATTTCCGAAGAGGCCGCGAAAGTCCTGCCTTTGGAGGACGAAGAGAGGCTTTGAAAAATCATTGAAGGGCGCTGTCGTTCTCTCAAACAAGGTGCCAATCGGCGAACGCAAAAAAAATCGGGATGAGTCGGGCTGTCACCAGACAGCTCGTCTCATCCCGATTTTTGTCTTTGGGAATTCGGTGCCTTTCGCGCTTTCGTCTTGCAGGACGCTTTCGGCGCGACATCTCAAAGCGCGTCAAGGCAATGAAAGTAAAAAGCGCAGCGTGTGACTTTGCTGCGCCATCTCCCCATCACGCCGGAACGCCGCGTAAGGTAACCGCTAATCGCCCGTCAGTGGGCGAAAAGTTGCGGCACACGGCGGTAAACTTCCGCCAGCGGTTTGTTCGAGGGCGCTCCATGGAACAAGCGGAAGGAGTGGTCACTGCCTTCCACTTCGAAATAATCTTTGTCCGCCACGGCCAGAGCGTCGTAGATGCGGCGGCAGGCGTCCGGCGGAAAGGTGCTGTCCTCGCTGCCGCGGAAGACGTGTGCCCAACGGACTTTCAGTTTCGCCGCGGCCGTCAGAAGCTCGCTGCTGTCCTTGAGGGTGTCGAGAATGGGAAGCTCGAAGATCTGCGAGTTTTCGGCGTAGACTTTGTCGCCCGAGCCGCAGAGAATAAGCCCTTCGATGTCACGAGGGACGGTGCTCAGCGCGCCGCCGGCGATGAGCAGGGCGCTCAGGCCGCCAAGGGAAAATCCCCAAAGCGTCAACGGCAGGTGGGCGTAGAGCGAGCGCGCTGCCCGATAGGCGTTGAAGCAGTCCTGCAGTTCCTGAGCGTAGGTCTTTCCCTGGAAGGCGTCGGTGATCCAGCGCAAAGGTTCGCCGTCGTAGTCGCGGCGGCAGCGCACTTTGCGGCTCGTCTCGGCGAGAATGGGCATCAAGCCGTTTTCCGCCAAAGCCCCTCCGATGCGGGCGTACTTGTTGCCGGCCTCCGACGAAGCACAGCTGTGTACGCCGTGAAAGAGAAGCACGGCGCCGCGGGGACGGTCGATGACGCCCGTCGTCAGAAGAGTGGTCTTGTCGCCGAAAGTGCCGTCAATAAAGTTTTTCCTCCATCTCATCGTTCGGATCCTCCTCGTGCGGGATTTGTGCGCTCTGCGAAAAACGCGACTACAAGGGATTTCCGCTCTCCGGCTCCTGCGACGTTTCGGGCAGGGCCAGCCACGTTCCCCAGTCGAAATGGACGATGCCGCTCAACAGGTAGATGGAGCAGAGAATCAGAAAGCCTTTGCTGCGCGCCAGAATAAAGACGAGAAGAGCGAAAATCGCAAGGCCGTTGCGCTTGGTTTTGTTCATGCCGCCGCGTTTGATGGCCTTGAGGTTGCCGTAGGGAATGGACGAAATCATCAGAAAGCCCACGAACATGGCGAGTCCTCCGAGGAGCCACGCGGGAACTTTGGTGACAAGGCCACCGATGACGAAGGAGATCAGGAAAAATCCGCCGGCGGGAATGGGAAGTCCTTGGAAGGGACCCGGCACGTGGACAACGTTGAACCGCGCCAGACGCAGAGCGCCGCACAGGGCGAAGAAGGCGGCGGCTATCGCGCCGACGGCGCCGGGAAGGTTTTGCAGCACCGCGGAGTAGAGCAGCAGCGCCGGAGCGACGCCGAAGGACACCACGTCGCCGAGGCTGTCGAACTCCACGCCGAAATCGCTGCTGACGCCCAGGGCGCGGGCCACCTTGCCGTCCATGAAGTCGAAGAACACGGCGCAGGGAATCATCCACGCCGCCGGCACGTAGTGGCCGCGCACGGTCAGGATCATGGACAGAAAACCGCACAGCAGGTTGCCGCTGGTGATCATATTGGGAATGCTGCGGCGGATGGGAATGTCCTTGAAGCGTTTTCGATATTTAAGACGGAGTTTTATTTTTTTCATGAAAGATGCCCATCTCCTTTTTCGTGAGACGTGAAGGCGCTCGCTGCCTCAGCGGGCGATGACAGTTTGCCCGGCTTTGACGTTCTGCCCCGTCGTGACGAGGCATTGCGCCGACAGCGGCAGGTAGACGTCCACTTTGCTGCCGAATTTGATCATGCCGAAGCGCTGTCCCCGCTGAAGCTCGTCGCCCTTTTTCAGCCGGCAGACGATGCGGCGGGCCACCAGCCCAGCGATCTGCGTCAGCAGCACGCGTCCCCTGTCGGAAGCGTAGCCGACGTACATGCGTTCGTTGTCCTCGGAAGCCTTGTCGGCATCGGCAAACCATTTTTTGCCGGGAACGTACTCCAGGTATTCGATGACGCCTGCCGTGGGCATCCGGTTGACGTGGACGCTGAAGACGTTCATGAAGATGCCCACCTTCAAGGCTCTGCCCGTATAGGGATGCTCCGTCTCGAAAATCTCGACCACCTTGCCGTCGGCGGGACTGACGAAGCCCTCGCCTTCGGGCGTGCGCTCGGGGTCGCGAAAGAACCAGACGACCAGCAGAAGAATGGGCAGAGAGGCGACCAGCGTCCATCGGCTGAACAGCCCCAAAAGCACGGCGACCGCGGCGGTGCACGCCATAAAGAAATATCCGTCGGGGGCAAACTTCATGGGTTATTCCTCCTTGTTGTCGTCGGTGGAATTTTGGGTTTCAGTGCCGCCGGCGGCTCCGGCGGACGTCTTGCCGTCGGCGTCGAAGGGCAGCATGGCGGAGTCGGGATAGTCGCCCTTTTTCGTTTCCTGGCGAAGCGCTGGCTGCGCCAGATCTTCCTTGTGGATGAGCGATACGTTGGCCACTGTGTCGCCCTCGTCGGGGCGGATCAGATAGGCGCCGGCGGCGGTGCGGCTCAGCTGCGGGATGGAGTCCACGGCGAGGCGGATGATGTTGCCACCCGCCGTCATGAGGGCCACTTCGTCGCCGGTGAATACGGTGTTGGCCACGGCCAGTTTGCCCGTGCGGTCGTTGATGCGCATGGCGCGTTGGCCGCCTGTGGCGCGGTGATGCACGGAGAATTCGTCGTAGGACGTGATCTTGCCGATGCCATGTTCGCTGACCAACAGGATTTTGCTGTCTTCGGTGATGACTTCGCAGGAAATGATGACGTCGCCCTTTTGAAGTTTCATGGCGATGACGCCGCGGGCCGAACGTCCCATGGTGCGGATCTCGTCTTCGTTGATGCGCAGGCCGCGGCCCATGCTGCTCACCATAAACAGGTCGCTGGCGCCGTCGGTCAGTCGAATGATGGCGATTTCGTCGTCGTTGTCCAGCGACATGATCTGGCGGCCGGCGCGCGTCAGGTTCTCCAGCTCGCTGCGGTTCATGCGCTTGGCGATGCCGCCTCTGGTGACCAGCACCACGGTGGTGCAATCGTCGGGCAGGTTGCCCAGCATGGTCACCACGGTCTCCTTCTCGTTGAGCGAGACGAACTGCGCGACCTTGCGTCCCTTGCCCGTCTTGGTCTCGGGGAGCAGATGGCCCTTCACGGCGAAAACGCGTCCCATGCTGGTGAAGAGCAGCACGTCGCGGTGGGTGGTGGTGATGGCCATGGCGGCCACCTCGTCCTCCTCCTGGAGGTTGGCGCCGCGGCGTCCCTTGCCTCCGCGGTTCTGAACGTTGTAGTCCTTGAGGAGCGTGCGGCGCAGGTAGCCGTCGCGCGAAAGGGTGACGACGATGTTCTCCTCGGGGAGCAGGTCTTCGTAGGTGTCGGCCGTGGGCTCCATGTGAGCCTGAATTTCGGTGCGCCGCTTGTCGCCGAACTTGTGGCGCAGCTCCATGAGTTCGTCGCTGATGACGCCGTCAAGCACGTGCTCGTCGCCGAGAATTTCTTTGTAGCGGGCGATGTCGGCCAGAAGCTGTGCCATTTCGGCCATGAGCTTGTCGCGTTCCAGTCCGGTCAACCGCTGAAGGCGCATGTCGAGGATAGCCTGAGCCTGCTTGTCGGAGAACTGCAGATCGTGCTGCAGCGACGCCGAAGCTTCGTCGGCGTTTTGGGCGCCGCGGATGATGCGGATCACCTCGTCGATCATGTCGAGGGCTCGAGTAAGCCCTTCGACGATGTGCTCCTGAGCCTGGGCGCGGTTCAAGCGGAACTGCGTGCGCCGGCGGACGACGCTGCGGCGGTACTGGAGAAATTGGCATAGCAGATCTTTCAGGCCCAGCTCCACGGGGCGCTGATTCACCAGCGTCAGGTTGATGACGCCGAAGGTGGTCTGCATCAGCGTGCGGTTGAAAAGCTGGCGCTTCACCAGTTCGGGATCGCCGTCGCGAGTCAGATCGAGAACGATGCGCAGCCCATGGCGATCCGATTCGTCGCGCAGGTCGGCCACGCCGTCGAGGGTGTGTTCCTGAACGCACTTGGCGATGCCTTCGATGAGCGTCGTCTTGTTGACCATGTAGGGGATTTCGGTGATGACCACGGCGGTTTTCCGCTTGACAGTCTCCACCTTGCAGCAACCGCGGACGATGATCTTGCCGCGTCCCGTGCGGTAAGCATCGATAATGCCCTCGCGGCCGATGATCATGCCGCCCGTGGGGAAGTCGGGGCCGGGCACATACTGCATGAGCTCGTCGAGCTGAGCGTCGGGATTTTTGATGAGGCAGCAGAGGGCGTCGACGATTTCGCCCAAGTTGTGCGGCGGCATGTTGGTGGCCATACCGACGGCGATGCCGGTGCTTCCGTTGACCAGAAGGTTGGGCACCAGGCTGGGCAGCGTTACGGGCTCCTTGAGCGATTCGTCGAAGTTGGGCTGCCAGTCCACAGTGTCTTCGTCGATGTCCTGAAGCATCATCTCGCCCAGTTCGGCGAAACGGGCTTCGGTGTAGCGCATGGCGGCGGGGCTGTCTCCGTCGACGGAGCCGAAGTTGCCCTGTCCGTTGACCAAGGGATAACGGAGGTTCCAGGGCTGCGCCAGACGCACCATGGTGTCGTAAATCGAGGCGTCGCCGTGGGGATGGTATTTACCCATAACTTCTCCGACGACGCGGGCCGACTTTTTGTAAGCCTGATTGTGGCGGATTCCCAAACCGAGCATTCCGTAGAGCACTCGGCGCTGAACGGGCTTCAGACCGTCGCGGACGTCGGGCAGGGCGCGCCCGACAATGACGCTCATGGCGTAATCCAGATAACTCCGTTTAATTTCAGGGACCAGTGGATTGGGAATAATGCGTCCCATTTGTTGTTCTTCCATCGTTGAACCTCCATTTCGGGGATGTTGAAAAAGGCCTTTATCCCCTGCGTAACTTCGCTCGAACGCTCCCATTTTAACATTTTTGGAGCGTTCATGCCCGTTTTTCCGCGAGAAATCGCACCGCCATTTCCTCTCTTACGCTGTGTTATAATTTTTTACAGCGACTTTTCGAAGAGGGAGATCGAATGAATCTAATAGCTGGAATTCCATTGACGGGATCGCTGGCCAACGCGCTTTCGATCCTCGCGGGAAGTTTTGCGGGCATTGTGCTGGGAAATCGCTTGAGCGAGGACATGATGAAGCTGCCTCTGCAGTGTCTCGGCCTTTTCAGCGCGGTTGTCGGTATCGCCATGACGCTGAAAATGCAGAACATGCTTATCGTCGTGTTCAGCCTCTGCGTCGGCGCGCTTCTCGGAACGTGGCTGGATCTCAACGGCCGCATCGACCGCGGCGCCCATCGCCTCCAAAAGAGGTATTCAGGGCTGGGAAGCCGCTTTGCCGAAGGCTTTTTGGCGGCGACGCTGCTGTTTTGCATCGGTCCCATGGCCGTGCTCGGCGCCCTTGAGGAGGGGCTTGGCGGAAAGCCGTCGCTGCTTCTCACCAAGGCGACCATGGACGGCCTTGCCGCTGTGGCCTTGTCGGCGGCGTTGGGCGCCGGCGTCGCTTTTTCGGCCCTCTCCGTGTTGGTGTATCAGGGAACGATGGCGCTGGCGGCTCAGTTCCTTCAACCGCTGATGACCGAAGCCGCCGTCGCCGAAATGACGGCCTGCGGAGGCGTTCTGCTCTTCGGCGTGGGGTTGAACATTTTGGGCGTCACCAAGATCAGACTTATGGATGCCCTGCCGGCGCTGGCCGTCGTCGTGGCGTTGACGCGAATGTTTGCGAGCTGAGATGAAGCGTCGCGAAAAAGAAAAATGCAGTTTATATTCTTTATGATTATGTTAGAATAGAACCAGTTGTTATGATCATTTTTAGGAGGCGTTGTATCGGTGAGTTCACCGTTTGAACCGATTGATATTTCAAAATTCAAGGCATATCGTCAGTACTGGCTGCAATGTGACGAATATTCTTCGGACATGAGTCTGATCATCCTCTGGGCGTGGAAAGATTTCTTCGGCTACGAGATCAGCTGGGAGCCCGAACTGCTGTGGATGCGGCAGACCAAGCCCGACCTGAAATGGCTGGCGCCGGCCGGAAACTGGCACCGCTGTGATTGGGCCGAGCAGCTTCTAGCCCACGTGGGCAAAGAGGCGGATTTTGTCGACGTGCCCAAGTCGCTGGTGAAAATCTGGAAGGCGCAGCTTGGCGGTCAAATCGAAGCTCGTGAAAACCGCAACAGCTTCGAGTATCTTTACAACGTTCAGGAGCTGGCCACGCTGGCAGGCAACAAGCACATGAAGCGCCGCAACCGCGTCAACAAGTTCCGCCGTCAGTACGATGCGAAATATGTCACGCTGACGCCGGAACTGACGCAGGCCGTCAAGGATATGCAGCGCTCGTGGACGCACGAAGAGAACGAATTTATGTCCACCATGCTGGCAGCGGAAGGCGAGGGCATTCTCCGCGTCCTCGACCACTGGCAGGAGCTGGGCATGGTGGGCGGAGCCATTATGCTGGACGGTCGGATGATCGCCTATACCTTGGCGGAGCCCGTGACGCCCGACCTGATCATGATTCACTATGAAAAGGGACTGCCCGAGTTCCCCGGCATCTATCAGGTGATCAACAAGGATTTCCTGTATTACGACGCGCAGAGCTTCAAAATCGCCAATCGCGAAGAGGACATGGGCGACGAAGGCCTGAGGCGGGCAAAAATGGCCTATGAACCCTGCGGCTTCGTCGAAAAATACACTGTCCACTGGAAAGCCGCCGAATAACGAGAAGAGCGCGCTCCGAAAGAGAATTCGGGGCGCGCTCGTTTTATCGGCTCTCCGCTTCCAAGGCGGCGTCGACCTCTTTGAAAAAACTGTCCAAGTCGGCGTCGACTCGCAGTGCGACGCGCGAAGACGGCAAATATTCCTCGGCTACTTCCCCGCGGTTGACCACAACGATTTTTCCCTGGCAGAGCCGCGGCAAGAAGGCGGCGGGCATGACGTTCAGCGACGAACCGAGCACGAAGAGCAGTTCGGCGCGCGAGCACAGACGTTCGCATTCCGCAAGGTACTTCACGGCCTCGCCGAAGAACACGATGTCGGGCTTGATGACGCCGCCGCACCGCGTGCAGTGCGGAACGTCGCTGTTCTCCAACAGTTGATTGACGGCGTCGTAACCGTAGTATTGTCCGCAGCTCACACAATGGGCGCGGCGGATCGTGCCGTGGATGGTGTAGACCCGCTTGTTTCCCGCGGCCTCGTGCAGGCCGTCGAAGTTTTGAGTCACAATGCCGTCGAGCCGCCCCTGCGCTTCAAGCTTGGCGAGAAACTTGTGAGTGTACGTGGGCTCGATGTGGGACAGCATTTTGACGCACTCGCGGTGGAAGCGGTAATAATAGGAGGGATCCTCGTGAAACCATCCGATGTCGAAAAGGCGGTCGGCGTCCACGTCGGCGCGGCGATAAATGCCGTGGGGCCCGCGAAAGTCGGGGATTCCCGCCGCCGTGGAAAGCCCCGCGCCGCTGAGAACAGCCGTAGAGTTCGATGAGAGTATCATGCGGGCGCATTGAAGCGCCTGTTCCTTCAACGTCATTTTATTTCCTCCTTTAACGTCCGATGACATCCGAGTGCAACGAAATCGGCCACTGTCTTTTGGTCTTCCCGGTTTTGCGTCCCCTGCGCAGTCTGGCCCCCTTGAGTGCCTTGATCGGCATGTTTTTTTGCGGATGAGTTGATTTCGGCCATCTGTTCCGGCGTGAAAGTGCGAAGCGGTGCAGCTTTGCAGATCTGTAAGATCTCTTGGGGCCGGAGGATCAGTTCGTCCTTGTGTTGCCGCGGCAACTTTTTGACGTGCCACTCGGCGCTCAGGGCGGCTCCCTTGTCGGGCCACTGCCACAGCGCAGCGACGCGCAAGGGGCGCCGCGTCCGCGTGTACCGCGCGCCGCATCCGGCGTTGTGTTGGGCGAGACGTTTTTCCGGATCGGTGGTGAAGCCGCTGTACAGCGTGCCGTCGGCACATTCCAGAATGTAGCTGAAAAAGCCTTTCATGGGCGTGCGGCGCGGGCGCGCCCCTTTTCAACGTCCACGCCCAGCAGAACGGCCATTCCCGCCACGAAGCTCACGGCGATAATGCCCACGGCCGGACGCAGCGAACCCGTGGCCTGAGCGACGACGCTGCTCAACGCCGGGCCGACGATGCCGGCGAATTTGCTCGAGACGTTGTACAGGCCGAAGAAATGGCCGCTTCGCCCCACGGGCAGCATGGAAGCGTAAATGGAGCGGCTGATGGCCTGCGATCCACCCTGCACCATGCCCACAGAAATGGCCATGGCCCAGAAATGCCAGTTTTTCGTCATGAAGGCGGCGCCCAAGGCGATCAGCGTGTACCAGAACAGCGAGATCATCAAGGTGCGTTTGCTGCCGATTTTTTCGGCCAATGCGGCGAAGACCAGCGCAAAGGGAACGCCGACGAATTGCGTGACCAGCATGGCGCCCACGATGTGGTTCTGCGAGATGCCCATTCCGGCGGCGAACACGGCGGCCATGCGGATGATGGTGCCGATGCCGTCGTTGTAGAGCCAAAAGGCCACCATAAACCTGAAGGCCTCGGGATAGAGTTTCAGCTCCTGCCAGCTTTTGGCCAGAGTGCCGAGCGTTTCCTTCAGGCCGCCTTTGGCCTCGCGGGCAACGGGCGGTTCGGGAACCCAGAGGGCCAGCGCCGCCGCCGCGACAGCCCACCAGACGGCCACGGCGAGAAAGGACATTTTCACTCCGCTCTTGCCGAAGGATGAGATGAGCGCCAAAGACAGTCCAAGAACGATGCCGCCGCCCAAATAGCCTGCGCCGTACCCGAGGGTTGAAACGCGGTCCATCTGTTCGGGCGGCACAATGTCGGTGAGCATGGAGTCGTAGCACACCGAAGCCACCGAAAGGCCCACGGTGCCGAGGACCATGCAGGTCAACGTGTAGAACCACGTCCCGACGTCGGAACGTGCCAACGCCGCCGTCGCCGCAATTCCCAGGGCGGCCGAGGCGACGAGAAATTTCTTCTTCGCCGGGCGTCCGTCCACGTAGGTTCCCGCCACGGGCGTCAGCAGGGCCGACAAAAACAGCGCCACAGATGAGGCATAACCCCATGACGACAGCGCCCACGACCCTCCGCCGGCCACCACGTCCTGGTAATAAACGGGTAGCATCACGGCCATGACGATGGTGGCGAAGGCACAATGTCCCGTGTCGTAGAAGCACCACGCCCAAACCGGTCGGTCTTTGAACACAAAAAATCACCTCGCGTCCGCGCCGAAGGAGCGTAAAATTTGTTGGCCGCCGCAAAGCCGCGGCAAAAACAGCGATGGCGGCAACGCAGGAACTTGACTGAAGGACCGAATGAAGCTGCCGCCTGTCAATTCATCCAATCCTGTTTTATAATAAACCAAAGGCCTTAACACTTCAAATGGAAAAGATCGGCCCGGTCCCGCGAAAAAAGCCGATCTGCGAAAAGGAGAGATCGGCCATGCCCTATGAACGTCCTGACTGGGACAGTTATTTCATGACGCTTGCCGCCGTGGCGGCCACGCGCAGCACCTGTCTTCGCCGCCAGGTGGGCGCCGTGATCGTGCGGGATGGACAGATCATCAGCACAGGCTACAACGGCTCGCCCAAAGGCACGCCGCACTGTGCCGAAACGGGCTGTCTGAGAGAAAAACTGCACATCCCGTCGGGGGAGCGCCACGAGATCTGCCGCGGCTCCCACGCCGAGATGAACGCCATTGCCCAAGCGGCTTCGGTGGGCGTTTCCACGGCCGGAGCTTCGCTGTACTGCACCCATGCGCCCTGTTCTTTCTGTTCGAAAGCCATTATCAACGCCGGAATCTGTCGGGTTGTCTACCTTTATCCCTATCCCGATGAGTTGGCGGAAAGCCTTCGTCGCGAGGCCGGCCTGATCTGCGAACAGTTTCCCCAGGAGAAAATGCAGCGGATTTACCGCTGTCTTGAGCTCGTTCATGCCCAACTGAACCATGACGCCGAACTGAAGAGAGGAGAATGCTCATGTTGCTGAAATTCTGCGGCGCTGCCCGCGAAGTGACGGGATCCAACTACCTTCTTGAGGTGAACGGACACCGCATCCTCGTGGATTGCGGCATGCACCAGGGAGAGCATGAGGACGCCAACGAGGCACCCTTTCCCTACGCCGCCAACTCCATTGACGCCGTGCTGTTGACCCATGCCCACATCGACCATTCAGGCCGCATTCCCAAGTTGGTGAAAGAAGGATTTCGCGGAAAAATCTACGCCACGCTGCCCACTATCGAACTGACGGAGATCCTGTGGGACGATTCTGTGCGGCTCATGGCCGAAGACGCCGAATGGCAGAGCACGAAAAACGCCCGCCGCGGGCTGCCCCCGGTGGAGCCTCTCTACGGACAGGAAGAAGCCGACGCGGCGAAAAAACTCTTCGAGCCCGTCAACTACGATGCCCGTATCGAGATCATTCCGGGAGTGTCGGTGCGCTTCCGTGACGCCGGGCACATCCTCGGCAGTTCAATGATCGAGATGCTGGCTACCGAGGAGAACAAAGTGGTGCGCATCGTCTTCAGCGGAGACTTGGGTCCCATGAACACCGTCATGGAGCGGTCGCCTGCGGAGATCACCGACGCCGACTACGTCATCATTGAATCGACCTACGGCAATCGCGAGCACAAGGACAACGACGCCACGCGCGAAGAGTTCCAGACGCTGATGAAGGATATCTTCAAAGCCAAAAAAGCGAAAGTTTACATTCCTACCTTCGTGGTCGACCGGGCCCAGCGCATTATGTACGAACTGGCGCTTCTTCGCGACCAGGGCATCGGCACGGGAATGCCCGTGTTTTTCGATTCGCCTATGGGAGTGAAGGCCACCAAGATTTACGAGGCTCACATGGATTTGATGTCCAATGAAATTCAGGCGTATCGACGCAACGGTGGCACCCCCTTCGGCAACGACGACGTCAAGTGCGTCTCCACCCGCGAGGAGTCTCAAGCCGTGAACGCCCAAAAGATCGGCGTCGTCCTGGCGGGAAGCGGCATGTGCAACGGAGGCCGCATCGTCCATCACCTGAAGAACGGCATCTGGAACCCCGACAACCATATTATTTTCGTGGGCTATCAGGCTCATGGCACACTGGGACGCGCCATCGTCGACGGCGCCAAGACCATCAGAATCGCCGGCGAGTCCATCAACGTGAAAGCACAGGTCCACACCATCGGCGGTTTTTCGGCTCATGCCGATCGCACTGACCTGTTGAGCTGGGCCGACCGCTTCCGTCCCACCATGCCGCATTTTCTTGTGGTCCACGGCGAATCGGAGGCTGCCGACAGCCTTGCGTCGGCGTTGAGGACCCGCGGCTTTGAAGCCCGCGTGGCCGAACTGGATCAGGAAATCCAACTGGAACCCAGAGAGGCCGGACAGAAAATCAGCGAGGCCATCGAGGAAGCGCGGACGGCTCCGCTTCCCGTTGCAGTCGACGAGGCTCCAGTGCCTGCAGATCCCAGCGGTGCAGCGGCGGCGAAAACACAACCCGAGAAGGTTCGGTCGGCCGTCTCGAAGAAAGAGCAGCAAAGCGCCGAAAAGCACACCCGGCGAGCCAACCGCCGCGCCGTTAGGTCTCTCGAGAACATTGCCGATCAGATGCGCGATATCTTCGAAAAAGCCGAAAGCGGCGAGGTCAGCGCCGAAGCGCAGCCACTTCTGGACGCCGTGGCGGTACTGCTTGATTCCATTCTTCACAGAAGCCGGACGGACTGACAAACTGACAGAGCTTTCCGCTTGAAGGCGGAGACGCACGCTTTCGAGAGAACGTGCGGGGACGGAATTTTGTCTCCGTCGTGACAAACTGCCTTCGGACCGATTGCTGCGCTGCCCGCGCTCGAGGCAAGGGGGCAGCGGCGGAGGAGGGACGCTCGTTTTGCAAAGGCGAGTGCGGAAAAAGTGGACGAAAACGGGGAACCGACGCTCAAGCCGGTTCCCCGTTAATTTTGCTGCCGAAATTTTTTCGAGCTCCGTGAGCTCTCGTGATCTTTTCAGTCGCTGCTGAAATTTCAAAAACGGCTGCTGCCAACGGCTCGCGCGTCTTTTGCCTGCCGCAGAAAGAATTTTTTCCGTCAGGCTTTGATGGACGCAGGAGCGAACAGGTCGTCGAAGATCTCTTTGACGGTCTGAATGGAGTTGACGCGCCACACGTTGGTTCCGCAGAAGAAAAGCCCCTCTTCCCAGTTGCCCTGCAGCGCTTTGACCAGCGCGCGGGCAATGCAGAACGTCTTGCGAGTCTTGCGGTACACGCAGTGTGCAAGGCAGTCGGCAATGCAAGGGTCGCGGCGATCCTCGCCGCGCAGGTACTTTTCCACCATGGGATTGAGCAGGGCGCGTCCCGGCAGGCCGCAGGGGCTGTCGATAAGCACCACGTCCTCTTTTTTCGCGTTGAGATAGGCCTGTTTGAAGCCGTCGGCGGCATCGCCTTCGGCGCTGGCCGCGAAGCGCGTTCCCATTTGGACGCCGCTGGCGCCAAGCTCAAAGGCGTGAAGCATTTCATCGCGGTCGAAAATGCCACCCGCTGCGATGATGGGGATCTTCAGCTTCATTTCCTTCAGCCAGTCGACGATCTGCGGGATGACCTCTTCCAGCGACAGCGAAGGATCTCCGGCCTTTTCGATGGTTGAAGCTCCAAGGTGCCCGCCGGCGGCGTTGGGCGTCTCAACCACGAAGGCGTCCGGCATGCGGTTGTAGTGCTTCATCCAGCGGCGAAAAATCAGCGAGGCGGCTTTCAGGCTGCTGACGATGGGCACCAGAGCCACATCGGGAAAGTCCTTTGTCAGCTCGGGCAGTTTGAGGGGCAGTCCCGCGCCCGAAATGATAATGTCGATGCCCGCTTCGCAGACGGCACGCACCTGCTGTTCATAGTCCTTGAGGGCGCACATGCAGTTCGCCGCGAGAATCCCGCCTCGGGCCTTTTCGCGCGCTTTGGCGACGGCATCCTTGAGGGCTTCCACGTTTTTGCGGAAGAAATCGTTGACGCTGCACGTCATGGTCGCCATGCCGATGCCCACTGTGGCCAGAGTGCCGATGCCACCCTGCGCCGCCACGGCGCCCGCCAGTCTCGGCCCTGAAATCAGAACGCCCATGCCTCCCTGGATCAGCGGAAAGCGAGGCGTGTACTTGCCGATTTTGAGCGTTGGCAGTTGCTCTAACATCTTAAAAGTCTCCCTTCTCCGAAAAAGCTTTCAGAATCCTGTCATTTTGTACAGTAAAGCCCATCATATACAGCTTTATACAATAAAGCAAGTGTTAGGGCTTTATTTTATTCCATTAAAAATGTCCGACGGGGGAGAGAAGCTCGCGAAGACGTTTTCATACAGCGGAATGCAACGGTCTGCGAGGCTATTCGACGACTTTCACCATGTCGCCTTCGACGAGAGTTCGTGCGCCTTCGACGACCACCAGGTCACCCTTGTGGAGATCGCCGAGGACTTGTATCCTGCTTCCGCGGAAAACTCCCAGTGTCACAGGGATCTTTTTGATGCTGTTGTCGCGCAGAACGCTCCAGACCCAGCGGTTCCCGTTCATGTCGCCCGCCACCGCGCTCAAAGGCACGAAGAACTCTTCCTGCCCTTCCTCCGATTCGACGCTATCGACGGAAGCCGTAATGTTGATGAACATTCCCGGCAGAATGCGCGCGTTCTCCGGACGAGGCATGGTGAGCGTAACGGGGTAAGTTTTGGTCTGCGGGTTGGAGCGGACGGCCGCTTCCTTGAACTGCAATTTGAAGGTCTGACCGGGCAGTTCGTTAATGGCGCCTTCCAAATCGATTTTGGCTTTTTCGGAAAGGCGGAAGGGCATACCGGCGTCATCGGCCACGCCGACGGTGGCAATTTCCTCTTCGCTGAGATGAATGACAATTTCGATGACGTCAAGGTTTTGCAGGCTTGCTACGGGCTGTTTGGCCTGAACGACCTGAAAGTTTTCCGCCAGCCGCGCCACAATGACGCCGTTGAAGGGAGCGCGAAGCTCCGTGTCGTTCAGCGCGTTTTTTGCCGCCGCCACGTTGGCCTCGGCAGTTTTGACTGCCGAGCGCGCCACGTCGGAGGCCGTCCTGAAGCTGTCGTACTGGGCTTTTGATATGGCCTTTTTCTTGTACAGCTCATCGTAGCGCTTGAAGTCGTTTGAAGCCTGAGTGTACTTGGCGCGCGCCTGAGACAGAGCGCTTTGGGCCTGATGAAGCGCCGTGCGGAAGTCACGCGGGTCGATGCGACCCACGAGATCCCCTTTCTTCAGCCGTTTTCCCAGTTCGATGGGCAGTTCGAGAAGGGGGCCCGGAACGCGGAATGACAGGTCGGCTCGCTGCGAGCCCTGTACGGTTCCGAAATAATGGTACTGCTTTTGACGGTTGGCCGAATGGAGGTAAAGGACTTTCACCGGAATCGGAGGGAGCGCCCTGTCCTGTGCGAAAGCCGGGAAGCAGAGTATAGCTGCCGTCATAAGGAGAGCGATGAGCGTTAAAGGGCGTTTTTCCATTGAAAAAACTCCTCTTCTTATGGAATGCTGTAAACGTCAGCCCAAGGGCTGTTTTCACAGTTTAGCACGACTTGAAGCCCTTGTGAAGCCGCGTCCAGACGCTTACGAGGATGCGCTTGAAGCGCGACGGAGGGCGATCGGCCTTTTGACAAAGCATGAGGATTGCAATAAGATTGGATAACCGTCCGATCTGGAGGGATTTTCAATGAAAGATACGAAAAAAACGATATCAACGGCGCCGGCAAGGCAGAGTACCAGAGCTGAAAAAGCCGCCAGAGAACTGCCTTCCGACGCGCGAATCCGGCGCCTTGCCGATTTCTTTAAAATTTTCGGCGACGCTACGCGCATGAAAATCCTCTGCGCGCTGAAATCGTCGGAACTGTGCGTCTGCGACCTCACCGCCATTCTGGGCATCTCGCAGTCGGCGGTGTCCCATCAGCTGAGCCTCCTTCGCGCTGCCCATGCAGTGAAGACGCGCCGCGACGGCAAGACGGTCTACTATTCTCTGGACGACGAGCACGTCAGCGTGCTTGTGTTTATCGGCCTCGATCATATGTCGCACCTGACGCCCGACGGCGAAAGGGTGGACGACCTGCAGAAGTGAAAAGAGAGCGAAGGCGAGGAGATTCATGGCGAAAACTCAAAAGACAAACGCCGTGCGCGAAGCGGAGCGCATGAAGATCCGCCTGCGCATTGCGGAGTACGAAGTTGACGAAAACGACCTGAGCGCCGTTCACGCAGCGCAATCCTGCTCCCTCCCGCTGGAACGCCTGTACAAGACACTGGTTCTCCGCGCCGACGGCAGGACAAAAGACCTGCTGGTGGCCGTCATTCCCGGAGGCAAAGAGCTGGATCTCAAGAAACTTGCCACGCTGTCGGGACACCGGAAAGTGGAGATGATCCACATGAAAGAGCTTTTCGATCTGACGGGCTACGTGAGAGGCGGCTGTTCTCCGTTGGGGATGAAGAAAAAATATCCCACCTACATTGACCAGTCGGCGCTCGCCTTTGACGAAATTGCGGTCAGCGCCGGCCGCCGCGGGATGCAGATGATTTTGGCACCGGCAGATCTCGTGCGCGTTGTCGACGGGAAGACCGGAGATATCTCCCGCGAAATGATACAAGAAGAGGACAAGACATGGTAAGATGGAGCCTGACGATCTTTTTAACCGTCATGAATCTGGCGGCCTTCGTTGCCTTCGGCATTGACAAGAAAATCGCCGAAGGCAACGCTTTGCGCTCCGACGGCGACAAAACTCGCCGAATCAGCGAAAAAGCGCTGTTTCTCTGGGCGCTCTGCGGCGGGGCACTCGGGGCGCTTTTGGGAATGAACTTCTGGCACCACAAGACGAAGCATTGGTACTTCCGATGGGGACTGCCGACCATTTTCGGAGCTCACCTGCTGCTTGCCGGCTTCCTGTGGGCCAAACTCTGAGGCGTCAACGATGAAAGCTATCGGAAAAACGAGAAGCGTAACATTTCGAGTGCGCTATGCCGAAACGGATCAAATGGGAATCGCGCACCACAGCAATTACTTTATCTGGTTCGAGGCCGGACGGTCGGAGTACTGCCGTTTTCTCGGGCTGCCCTACGGGGAATGGGAGAGAAACGGCGTCTTTATGCCCCTAACTGAAGCGCACTGCCGATTCAAAAGCCCTCTGCGCTACGACGAAGAGGTGAACATGGAAGTCTTTCCTCTGGAGCTCGGCGCATTCACCGTCACCTTTGGATACCGTCTTTTTCACCATGACGGACGGATGGCCGCCGAAGGCTGGACGAAACACGCCTTTGCCGATTCCCGTGGGACTTTGATTCGACGCGGCAACGAATTTGTCGAGCGCATCAAGGCGTTGATGAAGGCTGACCTTTAACGCCGTGGCCTCACGGCTTTTAATACGATTCTTGAGGAGGAGTGTGTAATGACGCAGCACGTACCTATCGCCATCGCGTGCAACCAGGACTGCCCCGGCAAAACGCCCATTACGGGCGTGTTCGAAACCTATCCGCTGGCAGTGGCCGCAGGCGGCGGCCTTCCGGTGATCCTACCGGAGACTGAAAAAGAGGAATCCCTTGACGGCTATCTTGACATGGTGGGCGGACTGCTCGTTCCGGGGGGTATCGACGTGTATCCCCTTCTGTACGGCCGCAGTCCCGACGTGAATTTGGGAGAACTGAATCCCGCTCTTGACCATTACCAGATTGCTCTTATCCTCAGGGCTCACGGGCGCGGGATGCCCATTCTCGGCATCTGCCGCGGCCTTCAGGCGCTCACCGTGGCGTTTGGCGGCACGCTGGTTCAGCATTTGCCCGCCGATTCCCGCAATATCGGCCACTTGCAGAAAATGCACGGCAGATGGCCGTCTCACCAGGTGACCGCCGAAGAAGGTTCTCTGCTGGGCGAACTTTTCGGCCGGAACTTTGCCGTCAACTCCTTCCACCATCAGGCCGTGGAGATGCCGGCCCCGGGCTTTAAAGTGACCGTCAAAGCGCCCGACGGCGTCATCGAGGCTGTCGAAGCCGAAGAGGGACCGTGGACGGTGGGCGTCCAGTGGCATCCCGAGCGCATGATCCATGATTATCCTGCCGCTCTGAACCTGTTCAAGCGTTTCGTCGAAGAGGCGTCGGCCTATCTTGAGAACAAGCGGAACTGACGCGGCGCGGCCGATTGAAAGGTAAATAAAATTGAAGCCGGAAGAAAGAGCGTTTGCTCTTCCTTCCGGCTTTTGACTTTGCTGTTCTTTTGGACGCGCCTCGAAACCACGATGCATGGGCTGGGCGCTGAAAGCGCCCGACTTGCACAAAAGAGGGGCGGCCATGGAGCGTTCCTTTGGCCGAAGATGCCGGAGCGGCTTTGCTCCGTTTGTCGCTGACTTTTATTGGACGAGTGATTTTTTCGTCCAGTTCCAGGAGTCGCGGCACATGTCGTCGAGCGTCTTTTCGGCCTTCCAGCCGAGAATGCGCTGCGCCTTTGACACGTCGGCGTAACATTGGGCGATGTCGCCTGCCCGTCGCGGTGCAATGCTGTAGGGGATTTTGATGGCGTTGACGCGCTCGAAGGAGTGAAGAAGGTCGAGGACGCTGCTGCCATGCCCCGTGCCGAGGTTGATGACCTCTGTGCCTTTGTGGCTGGCGGCGTATTTCAGCGCCGCTGCGTGTCCTTTGGCCAGGTCGACCACATGAATGTAATCGCGGACGCCCGTTCCGTCGGGCGTGGGGTAATCATCGCCGAACACTCGAAGCTGTTGGAGTTTGCCCGCCGCCACGAGACAGAGATAGGGCATCAAATTGTTGGGGATTCCGTTGGGCTGCTCGCCGATCAGCCCTGAAGGATGGGCGCCGATGGGGTTGAAATAGCGCAGCAGAACGACGGACATGGCGGCATCGGCAGCGGCGGCGTCGCGCAAAATCCGCTCGATCATCAGCTTCGTCCACCCGTAGGGATTGGTGCATTGGCCGTCGGGCATGTCCTCGGTGAAGGGAACCTGGTTGGACATGCCGTATACCGTGGCGGAAGAGCTGAAGATGAACTGCCGACAGCCCGACTCTTTCATGACTTCAAGAAGCGTCAGCGTGGTGTCCAGATTGTTGCGGTAATAAAGAAGCGGTTTTTCCACCGATTCGCCCACGGCCTTGAGTCCCGCAAAGTGGATCACGGCGTCTATGGGGTGCTGGGCGAAAATTTTTCGCATGTTCCCTTTGTCCGAGACGTCGGTTTGAAAGAAGAGCGGGTGGCGTCCCGTGATCTGTTCGATCCGGTCGATCACCGAAGCCGAACTGTTGACCAGATTGTCGGCGATGATGACGCCATGGCCCGATGAAAGAAGTTCGACGGCAGTGTGCGAACCGATAAAGCCCGTACCGCCGGTAAGCAGAATGTTCATGAGAGTCCTCCCGGAAAGTTTGATGTGCTGTGCGGCGAGCCTCCGGCGCGCTGTGGCGTTTTCGTTCTAGCTGCCGGAAACGACGTGATTTTGCGATTTTGCCTTTTTACTGCGCAGAGTTGTGCGATAAATCAGTTGCACCAGTCCTAACGGCGCGTGGCGCAAAAATAGAATTCCCGCCAGAGAGAGCAGATACTGAAAGCGCGTGATGAAGCCGTCTTTCAGCATCATTTTTTTCACTTTAATAGAGCTTGCGGTATTATCGGGATTCTGCCGCCGTCTGAACATATCGGAATCGGCACGGGAATAGAGAAGCACCTGCGGCAGGTTGACGACCTTTTGCCCCGAAGCGATGATTTTGTACCAAAGACAATAGTCTTCGCAGCCTTTAAGAACAGGGTTGTAATTGCCTGCCTTGAGAACTGCCGATTTTCTGAACATCACCGACGAATGGTTGAAAGGATTGCGGAATTTGGCAAACTGCACAATGGCTTCACAGCTTTCGGGCGGCCATCGGTAATGCAAAATGTGGTTTGGACTGTCGCTGAATTCCGCTGCGGCACCGCCTACAAGAGCCAGCGAGGCATCCTCCTCAAAAGCTTGAAGTTGTCTTTCGCAGCGGTCGACAGGAGCAATGTCGTCGGCATCCATGCGCGCTATCAACTCGCAGGCACATTGTGTGACGCCCCGAGCCAGAATGGCACCGAGGCGTCCACCTCGCTGCTGTATATCGGTACAGTCGATGTATCGGCAGGCGATCCCGCGTTTTCCAAGACACTGTGTCACGACGTCTTTGAGTGCATGAGGCGTGGGATGGTCACAGACGAAAACGACTTCGGAGGGCTTGACGGTTTGATCGGCGATACTCTGGAGGCAGAGCTGTAAAAATTCCGGGGGAACTTTGTGTCCAAGGGGAATAAGCACGGAGTAATTATTCATCGCTTTTGCTCCTGCATATTATTAATTTAAAGCTTCACCGATGATTTACAGACATCAAAAGTTGTAAAGCAGCATTTTCAACAAATTATACCCGCCCCTGAAGAAAAGTCAAAATGAGAAGGGGAAAAGTGCCTTTGGGCGGATACGAAAAAAGAGAGCCTTGCTCGCGCAAAACTCTCTTTAAAGCCCTTTTGCATATCAAAAGTGGTGCGGGGGGGGGGAATCGAACCCCCATGAGTTTCCTCACAAGATCCTTAGTCTTGCGCGTCTGCCAATTCCGCCACCTCCGCGTAACACAGGGGCATTATACCACGCCGACAACGTTCGTCAAGTCCCCAAAAAGGAAACTCTCTGCCTCAAAAAGCGCGGCGCATGTGCTCAGCTTCTGTGCAGACCGTGTCTTTTCCGTGCCTTTCCATCTCTCCGCTCATCCACCTCACATAGCGGCGCCCCATCACGATGGCGCAGGCCGTGCTGATCACGTCGGTGAGGGGCTGGCTGATCTGAATCCCCGTCAGCCCTATAAAGTGCGGAAGGATGCAGACCATGGGAATGAAGAAAAATCCGCGACGCGCGCCGGAAAGAAAGGTGGCCTGCTTGTACTTTCCCGTCACCTGGAACATCATGTCGGTGATGACCGTAAAGGGCATGGTGACCAGCGTGAGGCAGTGAGCGCGGAACGCGAAGGTGCTGATTTCAAGGACTTTGGGATCGGAGTTCTGGAAAAAGGACATGACCTGCGGGGCGAAGGCGATAAAAAATGCCGACAGCGCGCAGAGCACCAAAAAACCTGTCCTGACGCAGAAGCCATAGGCCTCGATAACCCGATCATATCGCCGTGCTCCGTAATTGTATCCCGCAACGGGCTGAAACCCCTGGCCGAAGCCGATCAGAATGGAGCCGATAAACATGGTCACGCGCATGACAATGGCCATGGCGGCCACAGCGGCGTCGCCGTAGACTGCCGCGTTGAGATTGAGCGCCACGCTGGCGATTGACGCCAGCCCCTGGCGGCACAACGAAGGCAGTCCGGTGCGAACGATCAGTGAGTAGGTGGAAAAGTGGCGCGACACGTACTTCGGGTGAATTCTCAGGACGGCGCGTCCCTGAAGGAAATGGGAGATGAGAATTCCGAAGCTGACGCACTGGCTGAGCACTGTCGCCATGGCGGCGCCGGAAATTCCCAGGTCGAATACGAAAATGAAAACCGGATCCAGTACGACGTTCAGAAGCCCGCCGGTGACGATGCCGATCATGGCCAGGAAAGCCTGTCCTTCGGCGCGCAGGTTAGTGTTCATCACAAAGGACGTGGTCATCAGGGGGGCACCCAGAAGAATCCACTTGGCATAACTCTCCGCATAGGGCATAATGGTGGGAGTGGCACCGAGGAAGCGCATCAGCGGCCGAATAAACAGCAGCCCCGAAATCTCGATGAAAAGGCCCACGCCCAGAGCGGCGAAAAAGGCCGATGATGTGGCCTGACGGGCTTCGTCGTTCCTTTGTTCTCCCAGCTTTCGGGAGGCGATGCTGCCCGCTCCCATGCCGAACATAAAGCCGACGGCCTGAATGATGGCCATCAGCGAAAACACCACGCCCACCGCTCCGGCGGCGCTGGTGCCGATGCGCGCGACAAAAAAAGTGTCAGCCATGTTATAGAACGAAGTGATGAGCATGCTGAATATGGTAGGCAGAGCCAGTTTCACGATTAACTTCCTGACCGGCGTTCCGGTCATCTTTATAAATTGTTCATTGGCATCAATGGTGTGGCTGGGCATTAAAATTCGCTCCTGTATATAAGCTTGTTCTTCTGAAGTAAGGATTTTTGTGATTCCTGTTGAAAAAACAATGTTAGGCAATTATAATTTTTTTAAACTGTGGAGCGCCTGTGAATTTTTTTGAATCTGCAGGCCGGCCGAGAATATTTCAATACGAAAGACTTGAAAGAGTCAAGGAGGTAGGGCGTGAAAATATCAACACGTGGACACTACGGGCTGCGAGCCGTGGTGGTCATTGCGAAACTGGCGGAGCGGGGATTGCCGATCAGTGTCAGCGACATCGCGCAGGCTGAAGATCTTTCAATAACTTATCTTGAGCAGCTTGTCTCAAAGCTGCGTCGGGCGGGGATCCTCCGCAGTTATCGCGGTCCCCGGGGAGGCTATGAGCTGGTGCGCAATGCCGACGAGATTACGGTGGCGGAAGTGCTTCAAGCCACAGGGGAGCAGCTGGTGTTCCCCGACTGTGCCATGGAAGACGGGTGCTCCAGAGCGCAGAGCCTCGGGCAGGAATGCCCGTCCTCCTTCTTTTGGAAAAAACTTGCCGACAGTTTCCGGCAAATTTCCGAGGGAACTACCATCGGCGACCTGTTGAGAGCCTATGAAGCCGCCAAAAAAAACGGGACGGTGGAACAATCGGGCGGCGCGAAGGCCTGATGGAACTCGAAAGAACGTCTCTTTGGGACTCTTGTCGGCGGCCACTGGGGCGTTTTGTGCGTGAAAAGCGAAGGTCGGCTTATAAACTGCCCTCGCACAGCTCGACGATTTCGCCGTCAGGGCCTGTGACGAAGCAGTTCAGTCCGTTGGTGCCCATGGGCTTGATGGACGATTCCGATACGGCGAAGCCGTAGTCCTTCAGCCTTTGAACGGCAGCGCGAATGTCGGGCACGGCGAGCGCGATGTGATTGCGCCCCGGCGTGCGGTCGTCGCCCGTTTTGCAGATCAGTTCAACGGCGAAGTCGCTGAAATTCACAAAAACGATATGGGAACCGCTGGGCAAGCGGTATTCGCTGCCCTTGGCGCCTCCCAGAGCATCAACGTAGAAACGAAAAGACCGCTCCAGGTCGGAAACGCGGATGCCCACATGGCTCAATGCGTACATTGGCGTGATTCCTTTCATGCATGTGCAAAAAATTTTTTTGATAAAGACATTATAGCGTAAAATTCAAACCTTTGCAGGAACGAAGCGCCTCAAACCGCATGGGAGGCGGAGGTTTGACGTCTGTAATTTCGAGAAGCGGGCGCCGGCGCGGTTTTTATGGCTGAAAATTTTATTAAAATCAGTGAAAATCTGCATTCAGGGGACTTGTCAGCGGTGGAACTTGTGATATACTCACTGTATTAAGTATCAAATCCTGTGTGGAGGTGTCAGCAATGACAAAGGCTGAGTTGGTTGAGTTCGTAAGGGAGCAGACAAAACTTCGTAAGGTTGATGCTGCGAACGCGGTCGCTGCTATGCTTGACGGCGTCAAAGAAACGCTGAAAAAGGGCGGCAAAGTCCAGATTGTCGGATTCGGCACCTTCGAAGTGCGTCAGCGCAAAGCTCGCACGGGCCGCAATCCTCAGGATCCGAGCAAGACGGTTCACATTCCCGCCAAGACTGTTCCTGTGTTCAAGGCTGGCAAACTCCTCCGCGAAGCAGTTGATACCAAGCCTGTGCGCAAAGCCAGAAAAGCCAAGAAGTAGTCTTTGTTTTGACAGTTCCTCCAGTTAAGAGAAGAAGGCGTCCCTGCGGGGGCGCCTTCTTTTTTTCGCGGGATTTTGCCTTCACAGGATTTTTGCCATAGGCTATAATCAGCAAAGAACGCTGAAAGGAAGTGGAGTCGGTGTGGAATTGCGGCCTGCTGATTGTCAATGAAAGTCTGGGTTCCGAAACGGATCTGCGTCCTCAGGCGCTGATGACCGATCTCGGACGCAGCGACTTTTTTACGGTGCTCAGCGACAGCGACGCCGCAGACTGTTGGCCGCAGGGGAGCTTTGACGTGGTCATGATCTCGCCGCGATGCTCCCATGTGGTGCAGCTGCTGGAAAACTGCATTGAACATCGAGTGCCCTCACTGATTATCGGTTGTCCGCGGCTTGACGACGAAGCCCGTGCCCTGCTGGAAAAGTACCGTGCCGCAGGCGGCCGCGCTTTGGGTCCCGGCTCGCAGGGCTTTTTTGATTGGGACGAACGGCTGGCACTGTGTTGGTCAAACTCCGTGCGAATTCCCGACAGCCCGCCAAAAGAGCGGCACGTGACGCTGATCGCCCACGGTGGCGCCATCCCCTTTTCGCTGTACTCTATGGCCGTCGAAGCGGGCGTTCACTTCCGCCGCGTTTTGTCGCTGGGAAATTGCGACGATCGCGATGCCGAGCTTTTGAAGGGCATTGAAAAGGCCATTGAAGACCCCATGACGACGCTGCTGATCCTGTGCCTCGAGTCCTTGAGCCGAGGGCGCGATTTTCTCGCGCTGACGGCACGAAGCGCGCAGCGCAAACTGCCTGTGGTGCTGCTGCGCATCGGCACGTCGGACCTGTTCGGCGAGCGGCTGGCGCAGCGTCACGGCGACGCGGCCTGGACCGACAGCGTCATGTGGGAATCGGTGGCGGGGCAGTACGGCGTAGTGCTTCTCCGCGACGCCCAGCAGATCGTGGATCTGGGCAAAATTTCAGGCGTGGGCGTCAACGCGCAGGGCAATCGCGTGGCTGTGTTGGCGCTGTCGGAAGGCATCGCCATGATTCAGGGCGACCAGTGTCGTCAGGCGGGTCTGGAAGTTCCGGCTTTTTCGCCTCGTCTGACGGAAAAAATCAAAACCTTCGTGCCTCGCTGGGCGAGATGCGACAATCCCGTCGATCTTTCGGAGGCGGTTTTCACCTATGAAAACTCGCTTTTGAAGATCCTCGATAAATTGCAGAAATCCGATGAATGTGACATGATCCTGGTGGCGACGGGAGCATTGTCGCCGCGGCAGGGCGAGATCTTGGCCAGAGCGTTGTGCGCTTCGCACCGCACGGGGAAAAAACCTTTGGCCTGCTGCTGTTTGAGCCGCATGAGGCCGCTTGACGAAATGGTGAGCCGCCTGAACGCCTGTGGCATTCCGCTTTTCAGCAGTTCCCGCCGCGTGGCGGAGGCCATGGCCAGCCTGTGGCGCATCGGGCGAAAGGTAAGCTCCGTAGGTGATCCTTGCCAGCCGGCGGATCGACCCTGCCTGGAAGTCTACCCTGAAAATCTCAGCGAGCGCGACGCCATGAACCTCGCCGAGTCCTACGGCCTGAAAACGGTGCCCCAAAAATTCTGCACTTCCGTGGCGCAGGTCATCGAAGCGTCTGAAACTTTGGGTTTTCCCATGGCGTTGAAGGTTGTTTCCCATTCTTTCTTCAGCAAACAGCAGGCTCGCGCCGTGGCGCTGAACCTCCGCACCGCCGAAGAGCTCCGCAACGCCTACGGTCGCATTTTGGAACGCGCCGACCGGCTTCATCCCGACGCGGCGGTGGAAGGCGTTTACGCTCAGAAGATGGTCACCGACGGCATTGAATGCATGATCGGCATCAAGCGCGATCCTCTGTTCGGCCCCGTGGTGGCCGTGGCGCTGGGCGGCGCCTATTATGGTCTCATGAAGGACATTGCGCTGCGCGTGGCGCCCGTCACCATGGATATCGCCCGTGACATGATCGCGACGCTCAAGGGCTATCCCCTTGTTTCCGGCCAATGGTTCGGCCGTCCTAACGACGTGGAGGCTTTGGCGCAGCAGATCGTTCGGCTGTCTTTGATGGCCTGCGCCGAGCCCGACCTCGAGCTTATGGACATCAATCCCATTTTCGTGCGTCCCAAAGGTTTGGGCGCCGAAATTGCCGATGCCTTTGTCATCCGGCGAAAGAAGGTCTGAGCGTGCGCTCTGTCGGAGCGATGCCTTAGTCAAGAGGGCTGACGTCAGCCCTCTTCTTTTATGAGGCGCTTTGAGCGCGCCGTCTTTATCTCTCTTTTGTTTTTTTCGAATATCTTTTGATGGGGAAAGAAAGAAGGTTTTTTCATGAATCTGCTGATCTGGGCCGCCTTGGGGTATCTGTTCGGCTCGCTGCCGACGGGCTATCTTGCGGTGAAGGCCATGACGGGAAAGGACATTCGCACTCTGGGTTCGGGCAATACGGGAGGCACCAACGCCGGCCGAATCCTCGGGAAAAAATGGGCTGTCCTGGTGTCCTTTGTCGACATGCTGAAAGGCGGTGCCGCCGTGCTGCTCTGCGGCGCCCTCGGCGGCAGCGACTTGGCTGCGGCGATGACGGCCTTTGCGGCGGTGTGCGGCCATAATTTTCCCGTTTGGCTCGGCTTTCACGGCGGCAAAGGTGTGGCGACCACCTTCGGCACGCTGTTTTTCGTTCAGATGCCCTTGTCCTGTGCTGCCGTTTTGGCGGCGGGCGCGCTGTGGTTCGCCGTAATGAAGGTTACCCGCTACGTCTCGGTGGCATCTTTGGCTGCGCTGCTCAGTATGGCTCTGTTTTTCTCTGTCCTGGGGATGCACGGGGCCTTTGTCGTCCTGGCTCTGCTGCTGGCCGCCCTTTCGTTCTGGCGCCATCGCGAGAACCTCCGGCGGCTGAGGGCTGGCACGGAAAACAAAACGATCGGAAGGCCCTGACTCTCTTCTTGACTATAATTGACCAATAGGATAAAATCGTTCTGGAGTGTCAATGGAACGGGGGTAAGCGGCAATGAACAGCTTGACGGAAATCATAGAAAACTATATCAACGAACTTTTCGAGCAGAATAAAACTTCTTCGGAAACGGAACGAGTTTCACTGCGGCGCAAAGACGTGGCGGAGCGTTTCGGCTGCGTGCCCAGCCAGATCAACTACGTGCTGCGCAGCCGCTTCACTCCTGAGCGCGGCTACATCGTCGAAAGCCAGCGCGGCGGCAACGGCTACATCAGGATCCTTCGAGTGACCTACGACATGCCCGAGGACCGCGCACGGCATATCGAGCAGATCGTCGGCGATTCCATCACCGAATCCGATGCCAAGCGCCTTCTCTGCGCCGTTCAGTCGCGGGGAATCATTACGGCTCGCGAGCGGCTTCTCATCGAAATCGCCCTGCGCCATATCAGTGACCAGTGCGATGCCACCTTTGACGTGTCGCCCTACAAAAAGGGAATGATCCAAGCCGATCTTCTCAAAAAGATTTTGTGCGGTCTCGACTTATCGTGATTTTACAAGAGGTCGGAAAAATTTCCGACAGGGAGGTGAAGTGTCTTGTGGGATTTTTTTACTGAAAGAAGCAAGCGCGTCATTCAGATCGCGCATCGTGAGGCACTGCGCCTCGGTCACGCTTTTATCGGTACTGAACACCTGATGGTGGGGCTGATCACCGAAGAGTCCTCGCTGGCGGCGCTGGCACTTCACGCGGCCGGCCTGGCGGCCGACGACGTGGCGCGGAAAATCCTCGAGCTGCGTCCACCGGCGGCGCCCTATCCTCAGGCCATCGATTTGCCCCTGTCGGAGCGGGCGAGAAAGGCGTTGAACAACGCCGTCCGCATCGCTCAGGAGCTTCATTCCGGCTATGTGGGAACGGAACATCTCCTTTTGGGCGTCCTTTCGCTGCCTGAGTGCGTCGCCTGTCAGGCGCTGCAAAGCTTGGGGCTGAACGTGGAAGAGCTTGAAGAAAGCCTGAAAGAACAGCTGGCCGCCCGAAACGGCGAGACGACTTCTCGTTCCGAACGGAAAAACGACGGAAAGGGCGCGTCCGTTGCGGTAAAAACGCCGACGCTGGACAAGTACTGCGTTGACCTGACGGCAAAAGCCGCCGCCGGCGAGCTTGATCCGCTGATCGGCCGCGAGAAGGAAATGCGCCGAATGATGCAGATCCTCTGCCGGCGCCGCAAGAACAATCCCGTTCTGGTCGGCGAGCCGGGAGTGGGCAAGACGGCCATCGTCGAAGGCCTGGCCTGCAAGCTCAGAGAGGGAAACGTGCCGTCTCTGCTGAAAGGGCGGCGCGTCGTTGAACTCACCATGAGCGCTCTTGTGGCGGGAACCAAGTACCGCGGCGAGTTTGAAGACCGGATGAAAAAAATTGTCGATGAGCTGACGGCGGCGAAAAAAGTCATTCTGTTTATCGACGAACTCCATACTGTAGTGGGCGCCGGCAGCGCCGAAGGCTCTTTGGACGCCGCCAACATCTTGAAGCCCAGCCTGGCGCGCGGCGACTTCCAAGTTATCGGCGCCACCACCCGCGATGAGTACACCAAGAACATCGAGAAAGACGCCGCTCTTGAGCGTCGCTTTCAGCCGGTGGACGTGGCCGAACCCGACGAAGATGCCGCAGTGGCCATTCTTCGCGGCCTGAAAGAGAGCTACGAGAAGCACCACAGCGTCCATTACACCGAAGGCGCCATCGAGGCGGCCGTCCATTTGTCCACCCGTTATCTGATCGATCGAAGCCTGCCCGACAAGGCCATTGACCTCATTGACGAGGCAGGCGCCAAGGTGCGCCTCGACCTCGAAGACCAAAAGCCTTCGGAGCCGCTGACCGTCGACGAAGACGAGATTGCCGACGTTCTTTCCCAGTGGAGCGGAATTCCCGTGAAAACGCTGACCGACGGAGAGGCGCGGCGTCTTCTGAACCTCGAGTCCGAAATCCACAGGCGGTTGATCGGCCAGGATGAGGCCGTCAGCGCCGTGTGCAGGGCCATCCGCCGTTCGCGCAGCGGCCTGAGAGATCCGCGGCGCCCCGTGGGCAGCTTCCTGTTCCTTGGCCCCAGCGGCGTCGGCAAGACTGAATTGGCGCGCTGTCTGGCGCGGGCGCTTTTCGGCAGCGAGAAAGATCTTCTTTCCTTCGACATGAGCGAATACATGGAGCGCCACGAGGCCGCAAAACTGATCGGAGCGCCTCCCGGCTACGTCGGCTACGACGAACAGGGGCGGCTGACGGAAGCGGTGCGCCGCCATCCCTGGTCGGTGGTTCTCTTTGACGAGATCGAAAAGGCCAATCCCGACGTCTACAATCTGTTGCTTCAAATCCTCGAAGAGGGGCGTCTGACCGACGCCCACGGGCGCGTTGTGGACTTCAGAAACACTGTGGTCATTATGACCAGCAACCTGGGCGTCCGCGCGACACAGAAACCCGAGCTGGGCTTTCAGCTTTCCGCCGAAGAGGAAAAAAAGAAGCAAGGCGAGGCGCTCAAGAGCGCCGTGAAGGACTACTTCCGTCCCGAATTTCTCAATCGCCTTGACGGGCAGATCTTGTTCCACCAGCTCAGCGCCGACGAGATGGGCAAAGTCTTTGACATCATGCTGTACGATCTGCGCACGCGTCTGGGTGAACACGGCATCATCCTGTCCATGACCAGAGAGGCCCGCGAGTTTTTGCTGCACTCCGCGTCAGGGCAGAATCAAGGTGCCCGCCCGCTGCGCCGCCTGATTCAGACGAAAATCGAGGATCCGCTGTCCGACCTGATGCTCTCCGGCGAGGTTCCCGACGGTTCCACGGTTGACTGCTTCTTGAACGGTCAGGAACTTCGTTTCAAGCGGAGAGCTCCCGGCCGGAAAGTTTGCAGAGAGCTGGCAGCCGCCGGCGTTTCGGAATAAGCGCTGCTGCGTTGTTCCCTGTCGTGGACTTCGTGCCGAGAGAAGACAGTGCACGTCGAAAGTTTGGAAAAGTGAAGGGCCCGAAGCAGCGCAGAGCCTAAAAACATTCTTTAAGAAGCTTTGCCCTGCAAAGACGACGCCCGCCGCCGCGGCACACAGTGCCGTGACGACGGGCGCTTCACTTTCTTCAAAAAATGTCTGAAAAAGTTTTTGCTTTTGTCCGACACGCCGGCACGCCGTGCGCCGTGAGTGTTCCGACGGTCTCGTGGTGCGCTTTCGGCCGTCGCCCTATTCCGTAAAAACGCGTCCGGGAAGGTAGCGGGAGACACGCGCGAGCCTGTGGCCTGTCCGGCGTTGACAGAACGGCTGCACCCGATCGTGAGACCACAAAGCTTCTGAACTGTTTTACCGGAGCAACTCCAGCACCTTTTCCTTGGACTGCAGGCCCACGGTGCGCGCGGCGGGTGCGCCGTTCTTGAACAGGATCAGCGTGGGAATGCTCATGACTTTAAAGGCCGCAGCCAGTTCGGGCTGGTCGTCCACGTTGACCTTGCCGACTTTGAAGCCCGTGGCTTCCTCGGCAATTTCTTCGATGACAGGTGAAAAGGCGCGGCAGGGTGCGCACCAGGGGGCCCAGAAATCCACAAGCACCGGCACAGCGCTTTGAAGCACTTCGCTCTGAAAGTTTTCGGGGGTAAGATCGATGGGTTTCATTTGATTATTCCTCCTCGGTGAAGTTGAGCCGGCCCGTCGCTGCGTTCTCCATGCGGCGGCTTTGAGTGCGGCTCATGAACCATTATAACGCTCTCCGCGAAATTGAATACGACTCTCGGCGTGGACGAACAGGTCGCAAAGTGAAAATTTCGGGCTCCCGTGACGTTTCTCAGGGACGGGGCGTTTTTCGTGATACAATAGGCGAAGTCCTCTCAGGCTGAAAAGAGCTCGTAGCGCTCGCGCTGCCGCCTTTCAACTTTGGCCCTTTGGATTGACGACAGTTTTGAAGAAGGACATTTCGGCGCGAAAGCGCGTGCTTCTCATCAGCGCTGAGCAAAGCGGCACCGGAGCCTCAAAGAAATCGAGAACTTTTCGCGCCTTCGGAAAAACATTCGTAAAATAACTGGCTGCGCCGCTTTTCGGCGCTTTATTTTTTTATCTGACGAGGTGAGCAGAACATGGATGCACCAACTCCGCCGAAGGCGCAGGGCGAAGCCGCAGGCCGCGACGAGCCCGTAAACCGCGACGGTCTTTCAGGGCAGATCGATGGACCGGAAAAAAATTCTCGCGGAAACATGCTGAAGGGCAGCGTGTTCTGGTCCATGATCCTCTTTGCTCTGCCCATTGTGGTGGGGAATTTCTTTCTTCAGCTCTACGTTATTGTGGACGCCATTATCGTCGGACGTTTTATCGGCGCCCGTTCTCTGGCCGCCGTCAGCGTGGCGACGCCCATTTCGTCCATCGTGGTGTTTTTTCTGTTCGGCGGCTGTACGGGCGTGTCGGTGCTGGTCGCCCAGACCTATGGCGGTGGCGACAGGCGAAAACTTCGCGAAGCGATATCTACGTCGCTGATTTTCGGCGTGGCCTTCACCTTTTTTTTGACGTGGCTCTGCATTGCCTTCACGCCCTCCGTGCTTCGCTGGACGCGCACGCCTCCCGAACTCTGCGAGGAGACGACGCTCTATTTGGACGTGGTATTCTGGGGACTGATCTTCTCCTTTTTGTATAATTTTTTCGCTTCGGCGCTGCGCGGCATCGGAAATTCCCGAGCGCCTTTTTTGATTCAGGCGGCGGCTTCCTGCCTTCACATCGCCATGAATTTGTTTTTTGTGGGGTATGCAGGCATGGGCATCCGAGGATCGGCACTGGCGACAGTGCTGTCTCAGGTGTTCTCGTCGCTGGTCTGCGTGGTCTACGTTTATCGCCGCGAACCGCTGCTGGCACTCCATCGGGGGGACTGGCACCTCAGCGCCGCCATGCTGAAGCTGACGCTCAATTACAGCTGGGCGTCGGCGCTGCAATCGGTGATCGTCTACGTCGGCAGGTTCCTCACTCAGGGCTGCATCAACCCGCTGGGCGCCGACAACGTGGCGGGCTACAACGCGGCGACGCGGGTGGAAAATATCGTCATGATGACCTACGACGGCGTCAACGTCGCTTTGTCCACATTTATCGCGCAGAATTTGGGGGCGCGACAGTCCGGCCGCATTGCGTCGGGATTTTTCACGGCCATGGCCGCCGACGTGGGCTATATCGCTGTCGCCGGGGCACTGCTCTTTTGGAAAGCGCCGGCGATTATGGGCATTTTCGTCAGCGGAGCGGCCAGTCCGGGGATTATCGACGCCGGAGTTCAGTATTTGAGGCCCATGGCCTGCTATTTGACGATTTCGGTGTTCGTCGCCCTGTTCCAGAGCACTCTGCGAGGTCTTGGCAAGTTCAGGATCATTATGACGGTCTCTCTGGTCCAAATCGCCATTCGCGTGTTCCTCTCGTTCCGCCTGGTGCCTGTGTTGGGAATTCCGGCCACGGCCCATTCCACGGCTGTCGGATGGCTGGCGGTCCTGATCTGGATTGCGCCGCCGGTGTGCCGCCGCCTGAAAGAGTTTTCCCGCGGCGGGGAAGCGGAATGATCCGGCGGGTTTCGTTAAAATTTTTTTGTGTCCGCCGAGGATGAAGTTCAACGCTCTGCCGGCGGAGAGAAAAAGCGCCCCGAAACGAAGTCTTCGTTTCGGGGCGCTTTCTGCGTCATGTCATGTGCTATTTCTGTGCTTCCGCCAAAGTGACGATGAAGTCCGTAAGGATTTTGTCCAGCGCTTTATAGGCTTCCTCGGCAGGGGCGGACAGTTTCTTCGACTTGGGTGGCATGGCTCCAAGCTGGGTTTTCAACGTGGTCACCGAGGTTTCGAGCTGTTGAAGCATGGCGTTTACGGCCGTTTCGGCGTCGCCGGTCAGCGGCAGGTCTTGGCCTTTGTCGATCAGGGCGTCGCCCAAGATCACCGTCTTGATGACCGAAGCCGCCGTCTGGGAGTCAAGGTGGGAAACGCTTTTCAGCAGCTCGCGCCGCGGGTTGGAGGACAGGTAAGGATAAAGCGCGAAGACGCCGCAGATCAGAAGGACCACAGAAATGAAGAATCTTTTTTTCCTGAAGTCAGGTCTCATGTTCATCAGCTCCTTGCGTGTCTATTGTATCATGTTTTCCGTCACGAGCGCTTGACCTGGCCGATGAAATCCCGGAGGGGCAGCGTTTCCGTCGTGCCGTGGCACGTGACGTCGACGACGGGAAGATCCTTTTCCGTCCTGAGAAACAGCAGCCGCGGTGCGCAGGAAGCGCGGGCCTGAGCGGCGCGGTCGACGGCTTTTATTCCCGTGCGGTCGTCGCCGACGCATTGCCGTCCCGCCTCTTCGAGGGCGGCTGCAAGCTCTGAAATCGAAGCGGGGGCGTCATCGCCCTCCCACCAGACGTAATCGTCATAGGGCGCCAGCTCTTCCGGCCATCGGTCGTTTTTCTCCATCAGCGCCGAGAGCAGTGCGGTCACGTCGATAGAGGCGCTCCATGCGGGAACGTGGCTTTTCTCTCTGCCGTCGAAGAAGGTCAATGAGGGTTCGACGGCGCAGGCGGGGTCGATGGGGAAGAACCGCGCGATGGAGCGGAGTTCCCCTTTCTGAAGCGTCGCGCCGCAGTTGGGACAGAGGTCGCCTTCCTGAACGTAGGACAGGTCCGTTACGGCGTCGGTTTTGAAATCTCGTCCCCAGCAGGCTCCCGTGAGATGAAATCCCTTTTTGTTGGCGCCGACCGCGACATCGCTGACGTCTACGGCGCTGTAATCGGCCACGAGAGGCACAGAAGCGGGCAGACCGACGGGACCCATGAAGCCCGCGGCATCGCCCATGACGGCCGACAGCTCCTGCGGCGATGCGGGATGAAGCGGTGCGCCCCGCAGCGCCGCGCGCAGTTTTTCGGCGCAGACGCGGCGGTCGGCGCGGAGAATGACGGCCGTCAGGCCGCGGCCTTCCACGACGTAAAACATGGTCTTGACGACGTTGTCTTTCGGAATCTTCAGAAATCGGCAAAGCTCGTCCACGGTGGAGCAGTGAGGAGTGGCCACTTCTTTCAGCGTCGGCTCCTTTTTATCCTTCGCGGCTTCGTCGTTGCCGCCGCGGAAGGGGCTGTCGGCGGTGCAGAGCCATCCGCAGGTTTTGCAGATCAACCCCTCTTCGCCCCGCAATGGGAATTGGGAAGAGCACAGCAGATCGACGGCGTGCCCTTGGGGCGTCAATCGGTCGACGCGACGGAGCGTTACGTTGAGCGAACAGATGGCCCGCCCTACAGTGCGAAGGGCGTCGTTGGCCATGTCCAAAGAGGCTTCGAGGTCGCTGTGCAGTCCCAGAAGCTCCAGACGGTCGCCGCGCTGTTGGGCCAGCAGCAGCGGAAGGTCGCCGGAACGGCGCACCACGCGCACCGCCACGTCCAGCAGTCCCCGCGAGGAACCGTCGGCGTCAGTCAACTGAGGCGCAAAATCTTGCAAGGCATCCAGAAGGTACTGCCGTGTACGGGAGTAAAGTTTCTGCCCGGCAGGCAGAAGGATGATTTTTTCGTCGTTGGGGTTCCACAGAGCGCAGCCGGCGCGGATTATTTTCGCCGTTCCGGCGTCGCGCAGTTTCGATGAATGTCCCGAAGACAGCGGCAGCAGAATTTGACTCATCCATTTCATCGTCATCGCAGGGCTTCCTTTCCGAGTTCCTTAAGGTTTGGGTGCGGAGGTCAGTCTTTGAAGTCGGCAAGCATGGGCGTGTGATCCGACGGCTTCTCCCAGCCGCGGGGGTCCGTGTCGATCCAGCAGTCAGTGCACAGCGGCGTCAGCGGCGCCGTGGAGAGCATGTGGTCGATGCGCCAGCCGATTCCGCGCTGCAGGGCGTTTTTCACGCGATAATCGAAAAACGAATAGAGCGCTTCGCCGGGGTGAAAGACGCGCAGCAGGTCGGTGACCAAGGGGGAACACAGCTGGGCGAAGAGGTCGCGAAGCTCTTTGACGAAGCACACGTGGTCCTTTTTGTTGGCGGGGTTGGTCACGTCAAGTTCGGTTGGCGCCACGTTGAGATCGCCGGTCCACAGCAGCTTTTCTCCCTTGTGCCGTTCGATCAGCGCAGCAGTGCGGCGCAGAAAGTCCTTTTTTGCCGCATAATCGGGATGGGTGATCTCTTTGCCCTGAGGGACGTAGGTGTTCAAAATCCACAGATCGCCGAAACGTGCCATGACCATTCGGGTGTCCCAAAGGGGCGAAAGGCCATCGTCGAAACCGTGAACGACTTCGTCGGGCGTGGCGCGCGACAGAATGGCCACGCCGTTGTAGGACTTTTCGCCGCGGAACACGGCTTCGTAGCCTAACGCCTCGACGTCGGCCAGAGGAAAGTCTCCGTCCTGAACTTTTGTTTCCTGCAAAGCCAGCACGTCGACGCCCGATTGGGGAAGCCATCGCTGAAGGATGGGCAGGCGGCTTCTCAGCGAGTTGACGTTAAACGTAGAAACTCTCATGTTTTTTCCTCCTTGGAGCTTGCGTTCAGGCGGAGAGCCCTTTTATTCCAACGCCATGATTCACGAAACGCGTTTACTCCCCGCTGATTTTGCTTATAATGGATGGGTGGAAACTTTTGAAGCGCAGAGCATTTCGCTTCTCATTATACCCGAAGGCGAGGTGAAAAGAGTGATCCGCGAAGAATTTTTCGGCCGAAGCGACCTGACGCCGGAACAGAGCGCTTTGCTCGAGTCCGCCAGAGTGCTGCTCATTATGCTTGACAACGCTTCGGGAGCCTTCGCCCAAAATCAGCCCTCGGCGGCGCTGCAGATCGCGCGCCATGCCGACGTCATCGGAGAGACCGCCGAAAGCGCCCTTGACCGCTTTTCTTCGGCCGATCGCCGCCGTCTCAGAGATCTCTATGACGTGCTGAGCCTGTTCCGCCGCATCGTCTGCGCGCTGAAGCGCATGTGCATGGCCGGCGCCGCGCCTCTCGAGGGGCTTGACGAGGCGCACGGCTTTCTGGGATCGCTGTGCCGCGGCATGGCCGACGAATTGGACTGGTCCGCCAAACGCCAACTGCTGGGCGCGCAGAGAAACGGGGCGGGACGCGACGACATCGATCTGTCCCTTTCCGAACTGCCCTCTTCTCTTGCGGGCGAAAGTCGCCTGGGCTACATCGAGGCGCTGCTGGATTTCCGCGACGCTTTGTGCGCCGCCAGCGAGCTTTTCGAGCTGCTGGACGAACTTTCCGACCTGTCTGAACGGCTTTTTCCCGCCATGGACGACAAGTACTGGAGATGAAAGCGCCTTTCTTCGGAAGATGCGCGGATTTTCATGTCCTTCGTAAGTGACGCGGAGTTCAAGCGGTGCCGTTTTGTCGAAAGGCGGGCGCCCCTGCGACAAACGCTTGCGGGAAAGAGCGCGCTTGCGGAAGCGCGTTTTGCAGGAGTCTTGAAAGCGCGGCATCGCTGAGGAAGCCTTTTATGAAAAAGGGACTCTGTCCAACGGACAGAGTCCCTTTTCTCGTGCGCACTATTTTTTCCCGTGCTTTTTTTCGTCTGCCGCCGGCGCGGCGGTTTCTTCAGGTGCCGCTGACGGTTTAGGTTCTACGACGTGCTTGTGATGCTGTTTTTTGTTCTTGTCAGGCATGATCGCTCTCTCCTTTGAAATGAACTTCAACCTGAAAAGACCTCACTGCACAACGTCATTGTACGCCAACGGAAAGGAAAAGGGTTGCGTCAAAGCGTGATATTTTTCGGTTGTTTTATTTCTCTATGCGACCATCTTGAAGTTCTTTTCTGGTGAGCTCGTCGAGACGGATTTTCGCTGCCATTTCACCGCTCAGCCGCGAGTGGAGCCAGAGGCGCCGACGGTCAGGCGGAATGGCCTGCGGCACGGGAAATTTTTTGCGCGCTTCGCTGAGCCATGAACGGTACAGATCGTAGCGGAGCAGGAAGTTGGGCGCGCCCCCGTGATCGGCCCGCAGAACGGCCAGAATTTCCGAAGGGTTCAGCGATAAACGCTCGATGCGTTCCATCATTTCAAGTATGGCGCCCGCGCGGCGGATGTTGCGCAGCGCCATGTGCTGCGAGATGATGAAATGCGCCATGCGGTACCAAGCTCTGGGCAAGGTCATCCGGCGGTTGAGCGACTTCAGCGCTTCCAGCCCCGCCTCTTGGTGGCCGTAATGGTGTGGCAGAATTTCTTTGGGCGTCAGTCCCTTGCCGAGGTCGTGGGCGACGGCGGCGAAGCGCGTTTCCGGCCGTGTGGAAGAGGCGGCCGTCCTTTTCAGCACCTCCATGGTGTGATCGAAGGCATCCAGTCCCCTGTGGTACAGCACGGGCTGAGGAACGCCCCGTAGGGCGTTCAGTTCGGGAAAGACGGCATCGAGGAGCTCGGCGTCGCGCAGCGCCAGAAAAAAAGCCGCCGGGGCGGGAGATTCAAGGGCTTTTTTCATTTCACCGAAGATGCGTTCGCCCGGTTCGGCCATCAGCTCGTCGTGACAGTCCCTCATCAGCGCTCTTGTGCCTGGCTCTATGGAAAATCCCAGTTGAGCGGACTGCCGCGCGGCGCGCAGGGCGCGCACGGGATCGTCGCGGAAGTGGAAAGAAGTGGCCCGGATCACCGATGCCCGAAGGTCCCGCTGCCCGCCGAAGGGGTCGATAATCTTGCCGTCGGAAAGGCGCAGCGCCATGCTGTTCATGGTGGTGTCGCGGCGATAGAGGTCCTCTTCGATGGTGGTCTCCGGCGTAAAGCACGTCTCGAATCCGTGGTAGCCGCGGCCGGTTTTGCGCTCTTTTCGCGCGAGAGCCACTTCCCGAGGCGTTCCGTCTACTTCGACGAGAAAAACGGGAAACTGCCGTCCCACTCTGGAGCATTGAAAGGCTTCGCAGAGCTTTTCGGCCGTCAGGCCGCAGACCACGTAATCTCGATCTCCGGGACAGCGTCCCAGAAGGCGGTCGCGCACCCAACCGCCGGCAATGTACAGGCTGCCTCCCAGAGCTTGGACGGCCTCGGAAAACTGTTTTTCAGTGAGCATCTTTTTTTCACTTCGATTCGATGAAATCAAAGAACGGAGTCTCCTCAAAAAATAATAAACAGAAATTCATTTTGCTATTGACAAATAAACGCGATGTGATTATCATTGGCGTTAAGTTCAGCAACAGAAAAATATTTAATCTTTGTTCAGAGGTGATCGAGAATGTTGAAGAAGTTTGTTGCTTTGTGTGCGATGATCCTCATGGGTGCCGGCGCCGCCTGCGCCTCGAGTGCCCTGTCAAAGGACACGCTGATTGCCGGTACGGAGGCCACTTACCCTCCCTACGAATCGCGCAACGAGAAGAACGAGCTTGTGGGCTTCGACGTCGACCTTGTCAACACCATCGGCGAGAAGCTGGGCAAGAAAGTTCAATGGCTTGACATGTCCTTCGATTCGCTGATTCCCTCGCTGATGATGGGCAAGGTGGATCTGGTGGCCGCCGGCATGTCCGCCACGGAAGAGCGTGCCAAGCGCGTCAACTTTTCGGCGCCCTATGAAATTTCATTCAGCGCCTTTGTCACGGCGGCGGAAAATCCTCCCAAGGACACCGACGAGCTTGCCGGAAAAGTGGTCGCCGTGCAGATCGGCACTGTGCAGGAGAGTTTTGCCCGCACCTTGGACAACGTGGAAGTCAAGACCTTCCAGAAGTTTGACGACTGTGTGCGCGAGGTGATCCTCGGACGGGCAGCGGCCACGTTGATGGACATTCCCGTGGCGAAGAAATTTATCGCCGCGAAAGACTTCAACGGCAAAGTCACCATTGCCTTCGAAAAGCAGATCACCGGCGCCGACAAAGCCGTCGCCATGCCGAAGAAGGACGCTGAGCTCACCGAAGCCGTCAACAAAGTCATCGACGAGATGAACGCCAGCGGCGAGATGGAAGCTCTTCGCAAAAAGTGGTTCGACGAGTAGCCTCGTCCCAAACAGTCTAACATAGGCGCATCGCGCAGAAAAGGCCCTCAAAACCGTTGTGGTTTTGAGGGCCTTTGAGCTGCTCGCGGCAAGTTGACAAGGTCGCGTCGCTGTGTATAATGAACGAGAATCGGACTCTTATCGCGAGTGGCGGAGGGACTGGCCCTATGATGCCCGGCAACCTGACCCTGCACAGGGGAGCGTGGTGCCAAGACCAGAGACCGGAAGCGTTTTTCCGGGTCGGATGATGAGAGGAGTGTGCTCGTGTTCTGAGTCTCTCCTCGTGGAGAGACTTTTTTTTGTCCTTTAAGAGTTGCCGATTGAAGATTTGCACTTTAATCTCGAAGTTCTATCGGAGGTACGTTTATGTCAGAAAAATTGTTGATTTCGTCGGAGTCCGTCACCGAAGGCCATCCCGATAAGCTGGCCGATCAAATTTCCGACGGGGTGCTCGACGCTATCCTCGCGCAGGATCCCATGGCTCGCGTGGCCTGCGAGACGCTGGTTGCCACGGGTTCTATCGTGGTGGCCGGCGAAATTACCACCGATGCCATTGTGGACATTCCCGCCGTGGCGCGCCAAACGGTGCTCGATGTGGGCTATAACCGCGCCAAGTTCGGCTTTGACGGCGAGACCTGCGCGGTGTTCACCCAGATCGACAAACAGTCCGAGGACATTGCCATGGGCGTCAATAAAGCCCTCGAAGTCCGCGAGTCCGAGATGGACGATGACCAGATCGACCGCATCGGCGCGGGGGACCAGGGGATGATGATCGGTTACGCCACCGATGAAACTCCCGAATTTCTTCCTATGCCCTTCGCTTTGGCTCAGCGCCTGGCGCGCCGCCTGGCCGCCGTCCGCAAGAGCGGAACGGTGAACTGCCTGCGCCCCGACGGCAAAACGCAGGTGACCCTCGAGTACGTTGACGGAAAGGCCGTAGCGGCCGAGACCATTGTGGTTTCCTCGCAGCACAGCCCTCTGGTTTCACAGAGAGATCTCAATTCCATCATCATGGAGACTGTCATCGAGCCGGTGATGCCGAAGGAACTGATGAAGAACCCGAGAATTCTCGTCAATCCCACGGGACGCTTCGTCAAGGGCGGCCCCATGGCCGACACGGGGCTTACGGGACGCAAGATTATCGTCGACACCTACGGCGGCATGGTCCCCCACGGCGGCGGTGCCTTTTCGGGCAAAGACCCCACCAAGGTGGACCGTTCGGCCGCCTACATGGCGCGCTACGCGGCGAAGAACGTCGTGGCCGCGGGCTTGGCTCACCGCTGCCAGATTCAGGTGGCCTATGCCATCGGGCGGGCGCGCCCCGTGTCGATCTGCGTGGAAACCTTCGGCACGGGCGCTCTTGCCGACCATGAGATCACGGCGTTGGTGGAGCGCACCTTCGACTTCCGCCCCGCGGCCATTATCCGCGATCTCGACCTGCGCAAACCGCAGTACCGCCGCATTGCCGCCTACGGTCATATGGGGCGCATCGATCTTGATCCTCTTCCGGCGTGGGAGCGCATCGACCGCGTGGATGCGTTGCGCGGCAGGTAAAAATTCATTTTGCGACGGCGGCTCGGGAAACTTTCCGACCGCCGTTTTCAGTATAGATAGCGACTGAAAATGTATTTTTGCCTCGGAAACTGGTATAATCTATAAACGTGCATTATCAGTTTTCCGAGAGCGAGGTGAAACCCCCGATGGTGAAACGGTTATTTGAAACTTTGGCGTTGGTTGTTCTGGCAATCCTCGGGCTGAAAAAGCTGAACGGCAAAAAGGTCAATCCTCTGGCGCTGAGAATTCTTCTGGCAATCCTGTCGTTCATGGCCTATTGTGTTGGCTCGGCGATGATCCTCATGATTGCCGGCACGTGGCTGCTTTTCCTGCTGGCCGGCGACGTAGGCTCGAAGTTCGGCGTCGACCTCAGACTTTTCGTTCCGGTGCCGGCCGATGGCACTCACGAATCCCTTGCGGATGATGCCGAAAAAGGTTCAACTTTCTTTTCATTGATGAAGACGGGCGCGAAGCGCTGTAAATCCTTGGTGACGGGACTCTTTTTCCGCTCCGAGGGTAAAAAATAAATAAAGCTCTGACCTTTTGTTAACTGGTATATGACATTTGACTGCGGCCGAAAGGGCACTGTCCTGCGTCGACGAGACGAGAGCTGCGCGTCGCCTTTTGAAGAAAACAGCGAAAATCAAGTCAGAGCACGAAAGGTCTGCCGGAAGAAAAATTTTTTGATACAATAAATTTTGTCGATCCTGCGTTCCGGCTGCCGAAAAAGTTCGTGGGGAATCGTTAAATCCCCGAGGTCTGTCGATCTGGACAGACCTCGGGGATTGTTTTATGGCATATTTAGCGTTTTATGAGAAAGATATATACTAGCAATAGTGTTTTTGCCCTTTACGTGGCGATGGAGATGCGATACAATGAACGTATTCGCGCATGGAAACAATGTGATTACATTATTTCAGAGAACAGGAGCCTGTGGAAATGTACAAGTCGATGAAGGACCGCTTTAGAAAGAATATAGATCTTGCGCTTTTGGAAAATCCCCTTGTGCCCAGACAGTCGGAAAACGCCAGATGGCTTCTCGAGCAGCGTTATTTTGCCGAGCGGTACGACGCTCAAATCGACGGTCTGCGCAAGGAGCGCAGCTTCGAGGAGTTTGCGCGTCGCGTGTCGCGCATTGTCTGCACGGCGGAAAGTCTCTATCGCGACGAAAGCGATATCGAGTGGCTGCGATGCCTTGAGAAGAACCTGTATGCCGATTTGGTGGAAGGTCGTTTCATCTTCAATTCGCCCTGCCTTTTCGCGTCGGGCGCAGGAATGACGCGGGTGCCCGAGCTGGCGGATCTGATTTACCGCTCTCCCGACGAGATGGATCTGGCGGATTACCGCAGGCTTTATGACAATAAAACCGACAATCAGCAGCTTTTCGCCTGCTTCGTCATCGACATTCCCGACAGCATCGAGGGCATCTTCGACTCGGTGCGCGATGCCGCCATCATCAGCAAGTACGGCGGCGGCGTGGGCGGCAATTTCGGCCGCCTGCGCGAACGCGGCTCCGACATCAAAGGCGGCACCGGCGGCAAAGCTTCGGGGCCCGTGTCCTTTATGGAGACGTGGAACACCATGGGCAGCGTGGTGGTGCAGGGCGGACGCCGCCGCGCGGCGCTTATGGGCATGCTGCCCGACGACCATCCCGACATCGAGCAGTTCATGGACGCCAAGACCGAAGAGGGCAAGCTTTCCTATTTCAACATCTCGGTGTGCGTTTCCGACGAGCTAGTGTCGTCGGCCCGAGAAAAGCGGCCCTTCGCGCTCCACTCTCGCATCGACGGGCGTACGCTGCGCACCGTGCCGGGCGACGAGCTGTGGAATAAGCTGTGCAGCAACGCATGGCGCCGCGGCGATCCCGGCGTGTTCTTCATCGACCGCGCCAATGCCGACAATCTGCTGAAGCTCTCCGGCGACTTCGACATCGAATCCACCAATCCCTGCGGCGAGCAGCCCCTTCCCACCTATACGAGCTGCAACCTGGGGTCCATCAATCTGACGAAGTTCGTGGTTCTCGACGAGACGGGACGCCAGAGCTTCGACATGATGGCCTTTATGGACCAGGTCTATCGTTCCATTTATTATCTCGACCTTGTCATTGACGCCACCAGCTATCCGCTGAAGCGCATCGGCGACCGCACCAAGCGCATTCGACCCGTGGGGCTCGGTCTCATGGGGCTGGCCGACGCGGCCATCATGGTGGGCGATGTCTACGGTTCGGAGACCTTCCGCCATTTCTGCGATGAACTGGGATCTCACATGGCCTGTTCCGCTCTGATGGCCACTGTGGACGCCGTGGATCACATGAAAAAGGAGTCGTTCTCCGAGAGCTTTGCCGTGGCGGAGCTCTTCATGAAAGAGCATCAGCTTCACGGCGGCGAGATCTTTGCGCGTCAGTGGATCGAAGAGATGACCATCGACGACTACCAGGAGTTTATCGGTCAAATGCGCGAGCGCGGCCAGGTGCCCTACACGCTTCTGAACACCCTTGAGGAACTGCCTCGCGTGCTGGGGCGCGAGAGCCTGCCCGAGCTGAAGCGCGTCATGCTGGCTCTTCTCGACGGAAAGATCCGCAACAGCCGTCGGCTTTCCATTGCGCCGACGGGTTCGATCTCAATGATTTTCGACGCCTCGGCGGGCATCGAGCCCAACTTCGCGTGGCGGTGGAGCCGCAAGGTGATGAAATCCGACGGCGACGGCTGGGAAGTGCGCGAGTATTTCCATCCTCTGATCACCCAAAAAGAGATCGACGAGATGAAAGGCGACGGCAAAATTTCCGATCCTCGTTTTGTGACGGCTTACGACATCACGCCTGAGCAGCACGTGGACGTGACGGGCATTTTCGCCCGCTATGTGGACAGCGGCATCAGCAAGACCGTCAATCTGCCTTCATCGGCCACCGTCGACGACGTCCGCGAAGTCTACGAGAAGTGCTACGATCTGGGCTGCAAGGGAATTACCATCTATCGCGACGGTTCCAGAGACAATCAGCCCATCGAAGTCAAAAAGCAGGAGAGCAAAGAGAAGCCCGCCGAGGAGACCACGGTGAGCAAGGCCGAAGTGGAAGAGAAGATCAGCGCCGGAGACGTCGTTCAAATCACGCCGTCGGGCGAGCAGGCGCTCAAAATCCATGAGCACGCGCCTTACAGCAGCAAGGTCAAGCAGCGCTCGACGCCCATCGTCTTCGGCAAGACCATCAAGGACCGCACGCCCTGGGGTAGCCTGTGGGTGACTCTGAACTACGACGGCAACGAACCTTTCGAGGTGTTCGCCACGCTGGGCAAAAGCGGCTCGGAGCTGAAGGCCATGACGGAAGCCATTTCCCGGGTGATTTCCATCGGACTGCGCTCGGGCTGCCGGCTTGACGACTTTATCGGCACGCTGCGCGGCATTTCGGGCAAAGAGTACTGGATGTTCGACTGCGACGAGGACAAAATGGTGCGCTCCATTCCCGATGCCGTGGCTCTTCTCCTTCAAAAGCTGAGCAGCCAGCGCGGCGCCCTTCCTCAGAGAAAACCCGGCGCCGGCGAACCTCAGAGCGAGCTGATCTGTCCCGAGTGCGGCTCTCCCATGGAAATGGTGGCGGGCTGCGCCTACTGCTTCAGCTGCGGCTATTCACCCTGCAAGTGACGGATGGTAGCGTTTTGCGCGTAGTGGCGCTTGCCGGTTGATGCGCCCGAAGGGGGGCGAAAGCTCTCTTTCGCCCTTTGTGATGACACTCTCACAGTTTTTTTCAATGGAGGATTTTATATCATGGCAGAACTCCGCAGCGTGAAATTCGACGATATGCTCAACTTCCATTTTCTTTCCCGGCCGTCCTTTTCTCCCGACGGCTCCAAGATCGCCTATGTGGACGCACAGGCCGATTTGGAAAAAGACGGCTACAACACCAACCTGTGGTTGTACAGCTTTGCCGACGACTCGGACCGACAGCTGACCTTTTCGGGCGAGGACAAAGTTTACGGTTGGTCACGCGACGGCAGCGCGCTGATTTTTGTCTCGCATCGCGGCGGCGTCGACAAGAAGACTTCGCCTGTCTACCGGCTGAAGGTCGACGGCGGCGAGGCGGAGCGCCTCGGAACCGTGGACCTTCAGGTCAGCGATCTGTGGGAGCTGCCCGACGGACAGATGCTGCTGAAGGCGATCTTCGTTCCCGAAGAGCCCAATCCCGAAAAGGCCCAGTACAGAGTGTACACGCAGATTCCTTTCTGGCAGAACGGCAACGGATTTACGGGCCAACGCCGCGCCGCTCTGGCTCTGTGGACGCCCGACGGCGAGCTTCGCCGCCTGACGCCCGAAACTATGAACGTGGAAAACTGCGTGCTGTCTCCCGACGGAAAAAAGGCGCTTCTGACGGCGACGGACTATAAAAAAGTTCTCCCGCTGGCCAACCACGTCTATGAACTCGATCTGGGAACGGGCGCGTTGAACTGCCTCAGCGGTGGGCTCGAGTTTTCCTTCAAGGCGGCGGGGTGGAGCGGCGGCCGCGTCATCGTCATCGCCAGCGGCATGAAGCGCCGCGGCATGAACGAAAATCCCACCATCTACGAGCTGAAGGACGGACGCATGGTCTGTCTGGCACCGGACTTGGACACCAGCTTTCATTGCAGCATCGGCAGCGACTGCCGTTACGGCATGACGGGGCAGACGGGCATGGCCGGCGAGCAGGGCGTCACCTACCTTTCCACCGAGGGCACAGTCTGCAATGTGCGCAGAAACACGCTGAAAGGCGACGACGAGAGTTTGACGCCCGAACTTCTTTCGGCGGATTGCTTCGACGTCTGCGGCGACCGTCTGGCGGTCATCGGCTTCAAGGGGCTGAACCTTCAAGAGCTTTACTGCGTCGAGGGCGGCACCATGAGACAGCTGACGCGCCACAACGAAAAAGCCCTAAAAGACCTGAAACTGTCGGAGCCCGTGCATTTCACCGTGGACAACGGCGAGGGGCTGATGTTGGACAGCTGGTACATCAAGCCCGTGGACTTCGAAGAGGGCAAAAAATACCCCACCATTCTGGATATCCACGGTGGCCCGAAAACGGCCTACGGCGCCGTCTATTTCCACGAAATGCAGTGCTGGGCCGCCCAGGGCTATGCGGTGATCTTCACCAATCCGCGCGGCGGCGACGGGCGGGGCAGCGAATTTGCCGACATCCGCGGCAAATACGGCACCGTGGACTATCGGGACATCACGGCCATGCTTGACTGGGCCGTGAAAAACCTCGACTTCATCGATGCCGAGCGCATGGGCGTGACGGGCGGAAGCTACGGCGGCTACATGACGAACTGGATGATCGCCCATACTCACCGGTTTAAATGCGCCGCATCGCAGCGCTGCATCAGCAACTGGATTTCCTTTGACGGCGTCAGCGACATCGGCTATACTTTCGGTGTCGACCAGCAGGGCGACAGCGGCCCCCTGACGGACATTGCCGGGGCGTGGAACGCCTCGCCTCTGAAATACGTCAACGAGATTCAGACGCCCACGCTGTTCATCCATTCCGAAGAGGATTATCGCTGCCCCAGCGAACAGGCCTTCCAGATCTTCACGGCTCTCCAGGTCCGCGGCATCGAAACCCGCCTGTGCTACTTCTCGGGCGAGAACCACGAGCTCAGCCGCTCCGGCAAGCCGCGCAGCCGATTGGCTCGGCTTCGCGAGATCACTCAATGGATGGACCGCTTCCTGAAAAAATAGGCCAGCCGAAGACGGCTATGTCGGTTGCCTACCTGCCGAAGACAAACTTTTTCATCCTTTCGTCCCCACGTCAAAACGGCGGCTTTGCTCTTTTTCAAAAGCCGAAAGTTCGTTGCCGCCTTTCTGTGGCGGACGGCACTCAGATGAAAAAGCGAGGCGGAAGATTGTGTCGTTTCAAAGCTTTAAGAACGAAGCAAAGGAGGAGTTCTGCATGAAAAAATTGTTGGTTCTGTTGATTATCGTCGCTGTTGCGGCTTTTGGCGCCTATCGTCTGGGCTACCTTGACGAATACGTCGGCCCAAAGGGCGAAGCGGTGGATCAGGCCTACGTTCGCGAGAACGTCGGCAAGGCCGGCGTGGTGCTTGTCGATGTGCGCAGCAAGGAGGTTTATGACGGCAAATCGCCTCGCGAAGGCATTCCCGGAGGCCACATCCCCGGTGCGATCAACTTCCCCATGGCTGACCTCGAGAAGGAAGGCGCCGAAAAAGCGCTCGCCGATGCCGGCATCACCAAGGATGCCACGCTGATCGTCTACTGCAACACCGGACACAACAGCACGCTCTTTGTGCGCAAGCTGGTGCGCAAGTTCGGCTATGATCCCAAAAAGATCATGAACTACATGGGCAGCATGACCGATTGGAGCAAAAATCCCGAAAATAAAATCGACACTGCCGCCGCTGAATAAGCCGAAATATGTCGAAATCAGGCCCCCTCGCAAGTTCTACGACTTGCGAGGGGGCTTTCTGCTCTCGTGTCGTGCAACGGCGCAGCGGCTCTGCGCCCATGGCGGCTTCTCGGATCGTAAAAACTGTGCCGCGAAAAGGCGACACGGCTCGGCTCTCTTACAACGATCTGTTGTTTTTTTGTGGACGAGCGCGGCCGTTTCTCCCGAAATGGAAATGAAATCGCTCACTGCGCCTGTGAATATGGTAGAATAACAAAATAGAACGTTGACAGGTGGTGAGAGCGTGGACAAACGGTACGTTATCGTAGCTCTTGCGGCGGCCTTTACCGGCGTGGCGTGGCGGCTGGACCATGCCGAGCTGCTGAATAAGGCTGAAAACATTGAAACCGTTTCTGCCGACTACGTGGCGGAGCGCCAGGGAACGGCGGGCTTTTTCCTGCTGGACCTTCAGCCCTCTTCTGTGGAAGTGAGCGGCGAAATCGATTTTCCCCTTGAAAGGCTGGAAAGCCGCGCTGCCGCATCGGAACTGGAGCAGCTGGGCATCACTTCCGATTCCGAAATTGTCCTCAAAGGCGGCAGCGACGACGAAAGAACTCGCGCGGCAGCGCGGTTGATGAAACTGCTGAACCGGTCGAGAACGGTGATCAAAAAGCTGCCTCCGTCACGGTAACGGCAATGTCCTGCTGAACCGCGCTTTTCCTGCGGCACCTTGAAACGAAAATTTCAACACAAACAAAAAAGAAGTCTCCTCGCACGAGGAGACTTCTTTTTTATGTTCGTTCATTAATTTTTGGGAAAGATCACCGTAAAGCAGCTGCCCTTGCCGGGAGCGCTCTGCAAATCGATTTTGGCGCGGTGAATGGCGGCGACGTGCTTGACGATCGCCAGTCCCAGACCAGTGCCGCCCGTCTCTTTGCTGTGGCTCTGGTCGATGCGGTAAAAGCGCTCGAAGATGCGTTCCTGCTGTTCGGGAGGAATGCCCGTTCCTGTATCCTTCACGCTGAGCGACGTGGAATGGTCGTCGGCGAAGATGCCGATCTCCACGCTTCCGTCGGGAACGTTGTACTTGACGGCGTTTTCCGTCAGATTAAAGATCAGCTCGTCAAGCAGATGGGGGATTCCGCGGATGGAGACATGCTCTCCCTGTAGCGAGAGGGTCACTTTTTTGTTTTCGGCGGCGCCTTTCAAGCGCGGAAGGACTTTTTCGCACAAGCTGTACAGGTCAACATCCTCGAACTGAGGAAGACGTGCCTTCTCGTCGAGCCGCGAGAGCTCCATAATGTCGTTGACCATGGCGACCAGTCGTTCGGCTTCCTTGTGGATCAAGGCGGCGAAATGGCTGGTGTCTTCGGGCTTGGCGAGACCGTTGCTCATGATCTCCGAATAGCCGGCAATGGACGTCAAAGGCGTGCGCAGCTCGTGAGAGACGTTGGCGCTGAACTCGCGGCGCTCTCGTTCGGCCCGTTCGCGAGCCGTCACGTCGAGCACCAAAACGACGATGCCTGGAATGTTCTCTCCGTTTACAGGCGTAGAGAGCAGGCGGTAGATTCGGCCGTTGAGTTCGATGGAATCCTCGCCACCTCTGCCGTTCTGCGCTTCCTGGACGACGTGCATAAGCCCAGCGCTGCGGTTCAATTCAATGATATTGTGTCCAGTGGCTTCCTTCTGACTGGAGGCAAAGATCTGGGCTGCGCTTTTGTTGATGGACAGAACGATGCCATCGCGGTCAAGCATCAGCAGGCCTTCGCGCATGTTCTCCGTGATGGCCGTCAGTTCTTGGCGTTGGCGGGACAGCTCGCTGAGCTGGAGACGCAGCGTGTCGTTCTGCTCCTGAAGGCGAAGCAGCAGCGGCGAAAGTTCGTCGTAAACGTCCTGTTTCAGCGGCGAGGCGAGGTCGATCTGTCCCAACGGCGCAGTGATGTGCCGCGCGAGGCTTTTCGAGAGCAACAAGGCCAGAAGCGACGTGAGGATCAACACGACAAAAAGAGGGATCAGCACGTGATGCAGCAGCCCCAAAATGTTGCTGTAAGTCATGGCGATGCGCAGAATTTGCGAATTTTTCAGGCGCAGCGCGTAGTAGAGCGTCTTTTCCGTCAGCGTGTCGGAGCGGCGCTGTTGCAGGCCGCTTCCGTTCTGCATGGCCGAACGGACTTCAGGGCGGCTGCCGTGATTGTCCATCTTCTCCGCGGGAACGCGGTTGTCGTATAGAACGGTGCCGTCCCGGTCGATCAACGTGATTCGGCTCTTGTCGGGCAAAGTTTTCAGAAAGTCCACGTCGTCGGGGATGCGCTCCAAGGCGCGCGCCAGCATGTCCGCTTCGGTGGCCACTTCGTTGGCCGTTTGACTCTCAAAGATTTGATAGAAGGAGTGTCCTGTAAAAAGTCCGATAATCAGTACCGCCATGAGGGCGGTGAGAAAAATGCTGCGGAATATTCTTTTTTGCATGTCAGTCTCCGAATCTGTAACCGATGCCACGCACCGTTTCAATGAAGGTCGCGCATCGCCCCAGTTTGCTTCGCAGCGTCTGCACGTGCACGTCCACGGTGCGCGTGCCGCCCTCGTAACTGTAATCCCAGTTGCGTTCCAAAAGCTGTTCGCGCGTAAAGGCGATGCCGGGATTGCGCATCAGCAGCTCGAGCAGCGCAAATTCCTTGAGCGTCAGTACCACAGGCTGGCCGTCGACGGTCACCTCGTGTTTCTGGCTATCCAGCACAAGGCCTTCGTGGCTCAGTCGGGGCTGCCCCTCGGCGCGGTCGAGAGCGCGCAGGCGGGCCTTGACGCGGGCCACAAGCTCCATCATGCCGAAGGGCTTGCTGATGTAATCGTCGGCGCCCAGATCGAGCCCGCGCACTTTGTCGTATTCGCTGCCCCTGGCAGTGACCATGATGACGGGCACGAGGCGCAGAGCAGCGTCGTCTTTCAACTGTTTCAGAATGGAGAGCCCATTCTGTCCGGGAAGCATGATGTCCAGCAAAATCAGGTCGGGCTTCTGGCGCTGACACGCGGCAAAAAGCTGCGGTCCATCGGCGCAACCCTGAGCCTCGAGGCCGCTTTGGTTCAGCGTATAGATGACCAGCTCGCGGATGGCGACGTCGTCTTCAGCATAGTAGATTATTGAGTTTCGCCCCCTTTGTGGGTGCCTGTTAACGAGTAGATAACCCACTCCGAGAGGTTCTGGGCATGGTCGCCGATGCGCTCCAAATATTTGGCGATCATCAGCAGATCCACAGCTTGTTCCCCGTTTGAGGCATCTTTGCGGATCAAGGCGATGAGTTCGTTTTTGATGGTGTCAAAGAAGTTGTCCACGGTGGTGTCCATGTCCCAGACAGCTTCGGCAGTGGCAAGATCGTGGGTGATAAAGGCATCGATGCTGCCGGTGACCATTTTCATGGCTTGCTGCGCCATCTGCGGAAGATGTGTGATGGGCTTGATAAAGGTCTGTCCGTAGAGGCGCATGGCCAGTTCGGCGATGTCGGCTGCCTGGTCGCCGATGCGCTCCAAGTCGGTGATCATCCGAAGAGCCGAGGAGATCTGGCGGAGGTCTCCGGCCACAGGCTGTTGTTCGAGAATCAGTTTCAGGCACAGCGTTTCGATGTCCCGTTCCTGGCCGTCAAGTTCTTCCTCAAGGCGCCGAGCGTTTTCCGCGGCGCTGGCGTCCTGCTTCTGCAAGGCCGTGATGGCGCTTCGAATGGCCTGCTCTGCCGTGGACCCCATGGTCATGAGTTGATTGTTCAGTTTCTGCATCTGTTTTTCAAAACGTTCTCTCATTTGTGTTTAACCGAACCTTCCTGTGATGTAATCTTCAGTGCGCTTATCCACAGGCGTTGAGAAAAGACGGTCTGTAGGGCCGAATTCCACCATCTCTCCCAACAGGAAAAAAGCGGTGTTGTCGGAGATACGCGCCGCTTGCTGCATATTGTGAGTGACCATGACGATAGTGTATCTCTCTTTGAGAGAAGATACAAGGTCCTCGATTTTGCCCGTTGAAATAGGGTCGAGAGCGCTGGTGGATTCGTCCATGAGAAGCACTTCTGGTCCCACAGCCAAGGCGCGGGCGATGCAAAGACGCTGCTGCTGTCCGCCCGACAGGCCCAAAGCGTTGGCGTGAAGGCGATCCTTAAGCTCGTCCCAGATGGCGGCGTCGCGCAGCGATTCTTCGACAATGGCTTCCAGGCGCGCGCGGCTGCGGATTCCATGGGTGCGCGGACCGTAAGCCACATTGTCGAAGATGCTCATGGGGAAGGGGTTGGGCTTCTGAAAAACCATGCCCACCCGTTTGCGCAGCAGTGTCACGTCCATGTTGCCGTAGATGTCCTCGCCGTCTAACAGGACCTTGCCTTCCACGCGGCAGCCTTCAACGAGATCGTTCATGCGGTTGAATACCTTCATCAGAGTGCTTTTTCCGCAGCCCGACGGTCCGATGAAGGCCGTGATCTGATTGGCTGGAATCTGAATGGATATGTCCTTCAACGCTTTGAAATCACTATACCAAAGGTTGAGATGGCTGATGTCAAACTTTAACATTTCCGGCAAGTCTCCTTGAAAGCAGTCCCGACAGCCAATTCATGCAGGCGGTAACCGCCAGAAGAATCAGTGCGGTTCCATAGCTCTGATCCATATAAAGTCCTTCACAGGACAACACGTACATGTGAACGGCCAGCGTTCGGGCGGAACTGGCCGGGGAAAAGGCCACTTTTGCCACCGTGCCGGCCGTATAAATGAGTGCCGCAGTTTCGCCAGCAATACGCCCCACGGCCAGAATGATGCCCGACAGGATGCCCGGCATGGCTGCAGGCAAAATGATGCAGGTTGTGGTGCGCAGTCGGCCGGCACCGAGCCCGAAACTGCCTTCGCGGTAACTGTCGGGAACGGCCAGAAGCGCCTCTTCGGCCGTGCGCATGATCAGCGGGAGAATCATGATCGCCAGAGTGAGAGCGCCGGAAATCAGCGATATTCCCATGTGACAGCGCGTCACGAAGAACAACAGGCCGAACAGACCGTAGATAATGGAGGGAATGCCCGCCAAAGTCTCGGCGGTAAGGCGTACCAAAGAGACAAAGGTACTGCCGCGGCGGGCGTATTCCACGAGGTACACTGCTGAAGCGATGCCCAGCGGCACGGCGAAGATCAGCGACAGCACCGTCATGAACAGCGTGTTGAGTAACGCTGGTGTGAGGGACACGTTGACGGAGTTATACTGCCAGGCGAAAAGCGAGGGCTTCAGACTGGGAAGGCCGTGGACCACGATGGAGATCACGATAATCGCCAGAACTGCCGTCGTAAAGACCGCTGTGATTTTGACGGAAGCCCTCATAAAAAAAGCGGAGATCTTGTTTTTCACTGCTTAACCGCCTTTCGACTGTAAAAGGAAAAGAGCATGTTGATGATCAAGATGAACACAAAGAGGACAACGCCGGTGGAGATCAACGCGTCGCGGTGCAAATCGGCGGCGTAACCCATTTCCATGACGATGTTGGCCGTAAGCGTGCGGACGCCCTTGATGAGGCTGTTGGGGATCACCGCGCGGTTGCCTGCCACCATCATGACGGCCATGGCTTCGCCGATGGCGCGTCCGACGCCCAGAATGATGGAGGCAATGACGCCTGAACGTGCAGCGCGAAGAATGACGGTGAAAACGGCGCGTTCGTGGGTCGCTCCAAGAGCCAGAGCGCCTTCGTAATAGCTTTCAGGCACTGCGTTAAGCGCCGCTTCGCTGACTGAGGCAATCGTCGGCAGAATCATGATGCCCAGCAGCAGTGCTGCCGCCAAAAGACTGGAACCGCTGCCTCCGAAGAGCATTCGAATGGAGGGAACGATGGTGGTCAATCCCCAGAATCCGTAGACTACCGACGGTATTCCGGCAAGAAGCGAAACCGTAGGTCGCAGAAAACTCTTAACTCTCTCAGAAGCGAAGCGCGACAAATAAACCGCCGTTAAAAGGCCGGCGGGAACGCCGATAAGCAGCGCTCCCGCAGTGACATAGATCGACCCGAGAATCATCGGAAGAATTCCGAAGATCTCTTGAGTGGGCTTCCAGTGGCGCCCCGACACAAACTCCCATACGCCGATCTTGATCATCCCCGGCATTCCGCCGGCGAAGAGGAAGAAGCAAATCAGTGCAACGGTAAGGATTGTAATGCCGGCCGCTACTGCGAAAATCCCATGGGCAAATTTTTCTTTGAAAGAGTTCATTCAGCTATTTAAGTTCGTCCCAGCTCGTGATTTTGCCGATGTAAATGTCACGAACCTGCTCCATGGTAAGGTTGTCAAGGTCGTTGGCTTTGTTGATGATCACGGCAATGCCGTCCATGGCGATGACCGTGGGTTTCGCACCGGCCTTGAGCTCGCTGTCTTTGAGTTTGCGTGAAGCCATGCCCAAGTCGCAGATGCCGTTGATGGCGGAGGTGACACCCGTGGTGGAGTCGCTCTGCTGCACTTCGATATCGGCCTTGGCATTGATGCGCTGATAGGCTTCCTTCAGCTTTTCCATAACGGGCGTTACGCTGGAAGAACCGGCGACAACCACTTTGCCTTCGGGCTTGGTGCCGTCGTAGGCGGGAGCGGCGTCATTAATGGCGATGTAACCGTTCTTGACGATAACTTCCTGGCCCTCTTTGCTGAGGATGAAGTTCAGGAACGCGCGGGCGGGAGCTTTCAGCTCGCCTTTGACGACAATGTTGAAGGGACGAGCGACTTTGTAGCTGCCGTTCTTGATATTCTCGGGAGAAGCCACTGCACCGTTGATTTTCAGAGCCTTCACGGTTTCGTTGAGAGAACCCAAAGAGGCGTAGCCGATGGAACTGGGGTTGCCGGCGACGGAAGTCATGATGACAGAAGTGCTGTTGGTGATGTCGGCTTCGTCGGTGGTGTAGTCGATCTTTTTGCCGGCCGCGTTCTTCTTCTCGATACCCATCAGCTCGATGAAAGCTCCGCGGGTGCCCGAACCTTCTTCACGCGAGAGAACGCTAATATTTCCCTTAACCGACGCAAAAGCACATCCCGAAAGGACACTGGCCGCAAGAACAACTCCGGAAACCAACTTTTTCAGATTCATTTTATCTCCTCTTTCCTTTGGATTTGTACTTGTAGAATAGGCGCGAGCTGTCTGAGATGAATATGGAGAGTGTAAAGTATATGTAAATTGTAAAGTGAAGTGTTAAATGGCGGCGGAGCCAGAGGGGGCGGGACGCAGCAGCAGCGCGCCGCAGAGCACTGTAAAGGGGACGCTCAGCACCACGCCGAAACTGCCGCCCAGCCCCTGCATCACGGCGATGCCGATGTTGTTGGAGTTGATGACTTGCAGCCACGGCAGGTCGTAGGCGTAATTCAGGAGCAGCGCGCTAAGCTCCGTTCCGCAGAACGCCAGAATGAGCGTGTTGGAGTCGGTGCCCATCATATCCCGCCCCACCCGCAGCCCCGAGCGGAAGAGCTGCCAGCGGTGAAGAGCCGGATTTTGAGAAAAAACCTCCTGCATGGCGCTGGCAATGGACATGGCCACGTCCATTACGGCGCCAAGGCTGGAAATCAGCAGCGCACAGAACATGAGCTGTCCCACCTGGATGCCTCTGACGTTCCACAGAGTCATCAGACTTTCGATATTGGATACGTTCCATCCGCTGATGCCCGAAGCGCGCCCGAACCCCCAGGCCGTCAGCCCGGCGCAGACAATTCCCGCTACGGTGCCCGCCGTGGCGACGATCGTCTTTCGTGTGGCGCCGCCGATAAAGTACATGGTGACCAGCGTCGAAAAAGCACACACTGTCACGGTGACGGCGTAGGGCGAGTAGCCGCGGTAGATGAGCGGCAACTCGAAACAGACGATGTTCACGAAGGTGAAGATCAGTCCCAGTGCTCCCTTCAATCCCTGCAGGCCACCGATGAGCACCAGAAGCGCAAGATAAAGCCCTGCAAAGGCATAGACCGTATGCTCACGGTCCTGGGAATAGACGCTGGACACCGTCGTCGATCCGGCGACGGACATCATAACCACCACTTTCATTCCCACACGGCAGGGAGCGCCGAAGAGGAATCCCGCCGAGCTGGTGGTTTCCACTTCTTTTCCCTTGCGTGGCCCGGTGAACATGTGAACGCGAAGGCGCTGTTCGCCGACTCGCGTTCCGTCGGGCTGGACGTTGTCCTGAAGGATTTCCGTGACGACGCCCTTTTCAAACGACGAGCCGACGCGGCGCACCAGTTCGGTCTTTTGTTCGTCGCCCAGCAGCCAGAAAGCCGCGGCCGTAAAGATCAGAATGAGCAGCGAGGGAAGCAATCCTGCGCCATGTTTTTTCTCTTTCATGCAGCAGTTCCTTTCTTGGAAGGTGGTGAAGCGCACCGCGCGCGATGCGCTTCATACAAAAAACTGCCGCCTGTGTTCTGCAGCAGGCGGCAGAGTATTTTGGAAAAAGAGGATTACTTGGCGGATTTCACGATGGAGAAGGTTTCGTCGATCTTTTCGGCCTTGCCTTCGTCGGTGACCTGCCAGGTGTCGATGCTGAAGCAGTCCTTGGTGACCGTGACTACCGAGTAAGAGGGCAGCCAGTTCTGGCTCCGCACGGCAATGTAATCCTGCTGGGTGGGAACGAGCTCGTAGAATTTGGATCCCGAAGCGGAGTTGGTCTCGATGTAGAGCGTGCCCTTGGGGTCAACGACCTTGTTGCCCTGTACGTCCTCGATGACGTAGCAGCCGTTGTCCTTGCGGAAGGCTTCGAGAGCCTTTTTCTCGTCGTCGGTCTTGGGATCGAGGGTGATCTTCTCGTTGGTCTCAGTGTTGATGGCGTGTTTCCAATCGTAATCGTCGCCCTTTTCGTTGAGGCTGAAGGCGTACTTGCCGTGAATCTTGCCGTCGCCGTAGAGCATCTTGGAGCGGCTGTAGGTGTGGTCGTGTCCCTGAAGCACCACGTCCACATCATACTTGTCGAAGATGGGCGTCAGCTGCGTGCGCAGGATCATGCCGTCGGAGTCGGAGTGGTCGAGGCCCGAACCGTAGATGTCCTGGTGCATGGAAACGATGCGCCACGCGGCGTTGGTGTCGGAAGCCAGAGCCTTCTTCATGGCCTCTTCGTGTTCGGCAACGTTGTAGTTGTTGGTGTTGAGGACGATGAACAGCACGTCGCCGTAGGAGAACCAGTAGTCGCCGCCGGCAGCGGTGGCGCCCAGCTCGGTCATGTTCGGCGTGTTGAAGTGGTTGCGATAGTCGACGTTCAGCGAATCATGGTTCCCGATAGTGGTGGCCAGAGGAAGTCCCTCGAGAACCTTGGGGCTCAGGAAACCCGCGTACTCTTCTTCCTTGGGTTTGCCCGTCTTGTTGACCTGGTCGCCGGCGGCGAATACGAAGTTCAGACCGGGGTTCTGGTCAACGGCGATGTTCAACGTGCGCGTCCAGCCGAAAGCGTCGTTGCGAGCGGCGGTGTTCTCAACGCCCGAGGAAGCCACCAGTTTTGCGTCGCCCTGCATCTGGCCCTTGGAAGCGCCGATCTGAGGATCGCCGACGTAAAGGAAACGCACCGTGTCGAAATCGGAAGTGGTGTAAACCTTGGTGTCCTTGCCATCAACGGCGTAGTAGTAGGTGGTATGGGGCTTCAAGCCCGTGACGGTCACTTTGTTTGCGCGATATTTTGTGCCGTTGGTCAGGTCAAGATCGACGTCCTCCGCTGTACCGGCAAATTCTTTCATCTCTGACGGGCTGGTGCCGAAGCGAACCATGGCTTTGCCGTCAGAATCTGCAGGGGTCATCCAGGCGAAGTTCAGCTCTGTCTCATTGGCGCCGGGGTTCATAGAGACCTTGGTGAAATCGGTGGCGACCAAAGGCCACTCGGCTTTCCAAGCTTCCCAGCTTACTGATTGCGAGGGGCGGATGCTCAGTTTCTCACCGTTGCCGTAATGTTTCGTTCCGGCAAAGCTTTCCGCGGCTCCGCACACCATGAGAGCCAGACCTAAAGCAACGACATACCTGCGATTCCTTTTCATTCAATCTCCTCCCGTGATTTCGTTCATTGAGTTTGTCCACAGACCTCTTTTCCTGCGCGACAAATTCATCATAGGGAAGGAATGTAAATAACGGATAAAGTTAAAATCAAAAAATTCGCCCATTAAGGGCGAATGAAATTTTTTTCCGTCTTTTATGTTTTTTTGCCGCCGTTTCTCAGGCTCCCAGCGCCGATACGCCGAAGGCGTAAAGGACCGTCGTCACGATGGCCATGCCGAAAAGCAGCGCCTGAGGATACTTTTTCAGAAATGGAACGGTGAAATAGAGCAGCGCCGAAAGGCCCGTGAAGCCCCAGAGGATGGCTTTGTGAATGACGGGCAGAGCCACGGTCCAGAGCGCGACAATCAGCAGTCCTGCGACGACGGGACGCATGGCGATCCTGATGCGGTCAACCCACAACCGGGCGCGACCGGAGGCGTTTTTGAAGATCCAATCCAGCGCGATGACCACCGTCAGAGGCGCCAGCACCACGGACGTCGTGCCGATAATGGAGCCTACAGTCCCCAGGTGACGGTACCCCAGAAGCGTTGCCGAATTCAGAATGATGGGGCCGGGAGTCATCTGAGCCAGAGCGATGGTCTCGCTGAAAACTTGAGCGTTCAACCAGTGATAGTCGACGACGAAGGCCTGATAGAGAAAGGGCAGCGACGCCAGTCCGCCGCCGAAGGTCAAAAGGCTGACTTTCGCGAAAATAAGGAATAGAACGATGTAATCCATCAGGCCTTTTCTCCTTTCCCTTCGAAGATCAGGTTGACGACGACGCTGATGGCCGTTCCGCCCAGCAGACCCCACACGGGAGAGATTTTGAAGGCCATGACGGCGCCAGCGACGAAAATGCAGATCAGAAAGTTGCGTACCGAAGTGAGCGCGTTGGTTTTCATCAGCTTGTAGGTGATGGCGCCGAGGACGATGACGAGAGCGGCGGTGGCGCCGTTGAAGAAAGCCGTGATGAAGGGCGAACCCATGTGAGCCAGAAGCCAGCTGGAAAGCGCGAGAATGGCGATAAAGGGGGGCAGGGCCATGGCGAAAACGGCTACTGCGGCGCCCAAGGGGCCACCCAGCGCCAGGCCGGCCTGATAGGACATGGAAATCCCCATGGCGCCGGGAGCCGCCAGAGACAGCGCCAGCATATCGGAAGTCTGCTCTTCGCTCACCAACCCCGAGCGCTCGCAGGCCTCTTTGATCAGGCCGATCAGAACGGCGCCGCCGCCCAGCGTAAAGGCGCTGATTTTGAAGATCATCATGAAAATCGCGTAAAGCCCCATGTTTTTCTGTTCTGTGTTTTCCACGGTATGACCTCACTTTTTTTAGAATTAAGGAAGCTGAGTCCGAGCAGTCCGGTAAAAAACTTAACAGAAGCCGTGGAGGCTGTCAACGATAATGAACTTTTATTTACAATAAAGCGTTTTTTTAAGTATCAAGTTTTCTTCATCCTTTTTTGACAAAGAGGGGAAAAACCTTCAAAAAATTTCACGCTCTTTCCGCTATCCTTGAAGAATCTCCGGCCGGCTCTTTAAAAGAGCTCCGTGGCTGTCTTTCACAGGAACGGTTCCAAACGAAAAAAAACAGACTTGTCAGGTCGGCCTTCTTCCTTTAAAATTTATGACTAGTTCTCAACACTTCATAACAATCCGGGTCGCCGACCCTGAAGAAACGAGGAATTTGCAATGGAAAAAGGAATGGCCTTGCGGGGGGTGTCCTACGTTCTCCCCGAACGCGTCGAAACCAACGAAGATCTGGTGAAGGACTTCAAAACATGGACCGTCGAAAAGATCTACAAAAAAACCGGCATCAGGCAGCGGCCTATTGCCGATCCCAATGAACCCGTCTCGGCCTCCATGATCCGGGCCGGGCGAAAATTTTTCGCCCAGCATCCCGACGTGGCGCCCGAAAGCATCGACATGCTCCTTCTGTGCAGCGAAGCGCGCGACTACGTTTTGCCGTCTACGGCCTGCGTGGTGCATCACGCCCTGGGGCTGAGGACGACCAGCGGTGCGCTGGGTTTCGACCTCGGCTGCTCGGGGTATGTCTACGGCCTGGCGCTGTGCAAGGGATTTATTGCGGCAGGTATTGCCCGCCGCGTGCTGCTTCTCACCGGCGACAAACTGACGTGGTACATCAATGAGATGGATCGCTCGGTCAGAACGATTTTCGGCGACGGCTTTACGGCGTCGCTGCTGGAGGCGTGCGACCACGACGAGGTCACCGGGTTCGATCTGGGAACCGACGGCTCCGGCGCGCGGGACATCATCATCGAAGCCGGGGAAACGGCCATGCCCTATTCTTCGGCCACGGCGCTTCCCATTGTCAACCGTTTCGGCAACGTCCACACTTTGGAAAATCTGTTCATGGACGGCCGCAAAGTCCTCGATTTTGCCGTAAAGCAGGCACCGCAGTCCATGGCGCGAACCCTTGCCGCCACAGGACTGTCCATGGACGACGTCGACCTGGTGGTGCCCCATCAGGCTTCTATGGTGGTGCTGGAGCAGCTGCGCGGCAAGCTGGGGCTCGACGAGGAAAAATTTGTCATCGATCTCGAGGAGACGGGCAACACGGCGTCATCGTCGATCCCCCTGGTTCTTGCGCGCCTTGCCGAGCGAGGAAAGCTGAAAGAGGGCATGAGGATCCTAATTACCGGTTTCGGCGTGGGCCTCTCGTGGGGCAGCGCGTTGATTCGTTGGCATCGGTAGAGGGCGTCTCGTCCTGCCGCTGACCTCCGTAAAGCGCGCTTTACGGAGGTCAGCGGCAGGACGTTTTTTTCGCGCCCGAAGGATGTTGAAGCTCAATGCGGCAACGATTACGGAGTTTTTACTGTCAAAACGAAATATATAAATTTTTTTAAAGCGCTTTTTCTCAACTGTGGCTTTGTGCATGAGCGCTTTGGCAGCTTTTTCTCTTTGCCTTCTTTAATCTTGACGCCCTCCGCTTTTTCCGTTATCCTTATTCCCATAGGATTATTTAGAGATTTGTAATAGTTTATCTTTTTTGTTGTTTTATAATTGAAATATGTGGGGAGGAAGAGCGGAGAATTCCTTTTTTGACGCCGTCAGCGGCGCTGCCGTGCTTTTCGGCAACGGCTTTTTGAGTGTCGTCTTCCTCGGTAGGGGGCGAATCGACTGCTGTCGTCTCTGGGGGCTTGGTTTCGGCAGGGACGGACAGGCAGCTCGGCATTTTTTTGCACTGGGAAAAAGGGCGGAATTTTCCGCCTTTCACTACTGTCAAGGGGGAAAATAATCTATGAGCGTTGTATCTGAGGCGTTGGGGCGCATCGGCGGAGAATCTGGACTTTCCGCGCTGTCGGGTGGCAATGTGGTCATGCTGATTGTGGCTCTGGTTCTTCTGTATTTGGCGATTTCCAAGAATTTCGAGCCGCTGCTGCTGGTTCCCATTGCGTTCGGCTGTCTGCTGGCCAATCTGCCGCTGTCGGGCATCACCGAGCCCGGCGGATTTCTCAACATTCTTTACTTCGGCACGCAGTACGAGATTTATCCCGTCATTATTTTCATGGGCATCGGCGCCATGACGGACTTCACGCCGCTTCTCGCCAATCCCATCACCTTTATTCTCGGCGCTGCGGCCCAGTTGGGCGTTTTCGTCGCCCTTTTCGGTGCCATTCTTCTGGGCTTCAACGTTCGCGAGGCGGCCTCCATCGCCATTATCGGCGGTGCCGACGGCCCCACGAGCATCTATCTCTGCACCAAGCTGGCGCCGCAGATCCTCGGCGCTGTGGCTGTGGCTTCTTACAGCTACATGTCTTTGGTTCCCATGATTCAGCCGCCCATCATTAAGCTCTGCACCACCAAGGCCGATCGGGCCATCGTCATGAACAAGCTTCGTCCCGTCAGCAAACAGGAGCAGATTTTGTTCCCCATCATCGTGACCATCGTTGCGGGATTGATCCTGCCCATGTCGGTGCCGCTCATCGGAATTCTCATGTTCGGCAACCTGATCCGCGTCTGCGGCGTGACCGATCGTCTGAGCGACACGGCTCAGAACGCCATTATGAACACCGTCACCATTTTCCTGTCCCTCACGGTGGGATCCACCATGGGCGCCGAGAGCTTTCTGACGGTCAGCACGCTTAAAATCATCGCTCTCGGCCTTGTGGCTTTTGCCTTCAGCACTGCCGGTGGCTGTATGTTCGGCCAGATCTTGAAGGTCACTTCCAAGGGGAAGATCAATCCCACCATCGGCGCCGCCGGCGTGTCGGCCGTGCCTATGGCCGCCCGAGTTGTTCAGGTGGTGGTCCAGAAGGAAAATCCCGGTCACTTCCTTCTGATGCACGCCATGGGGCCAAACGTCGCCGGCGTTATCGGAACGGCCGTCGCTGCGGCGGTCATGCTGACATTGCTTTCCCACTAGAACGGTTCGGTTCTGTTTGGCTGCGCTTTTCGAGCTATAAGAACAGGCCTGCCTCTGCTTCCAGAACTCAGGAGCGAGGCAGGCCTGTTTTTTGTGGCGAATTTATGGTGTGTCTTTTTTTCTGCGTCGAAATTGGGTAAAATAGGTCGTAAGATCGCTTGAATGTTTAAGATTTTATATGGATAAAATTTTTCTGCATGGCCCGCAACGCGACGTTGAAAGGCGAAAGATTTTTTGCGAGAGACGTTAGTCTTGGCTGCACCGAGCGCCGCCTGAGACGGGAGGTCTCACATGTCGGTCGCAGGCGATTTTCATCTCGACGACAAATGGGACGGAGTGTTTTTTGAGGGAATTCCGCAGGTCCAGGAGGTGTCTTTTTGAAGCTGCCATCGTGTTTCAAGTCAATTTTTCTGCTGAACATGGGTGTCTTTGGGCTGATTTCTTCAAGCTATGTCCTCCCATCCCTGCTGATCCGTCTCAACTTCCCGCACTGGCAGGTGGGCATGGTGATGAGCGTCTTTTATTTCGGAGCGACGCTGGCCCGGCCGCTTGGCGGCTACCTTTCGGAAAAATTCGGTGCCCGCAGGACCATATTTGTGTCGGCGGTCGGCGGCGCGGTGATCGCTCTGAGTTTCACTCTGTTGAATTTCAAGGTCCTGTTGGTGAGCCGTTTTTTTGTCGGCGTCCTGTACAGTGTGATCTATGTGACGTTGACGGCCTATCAGGGCGCCAACGTTCCCGCTGAATCGCGCGGTCAAGTTTTTTCGTTTTTGGGACTGGCGTCCATTTCGCCGCAATTTTTCGTGGTTCCTCTGTCGGAGTTCTTTATCGACCGCGGCGCCGTGAAGACGTATATGCTCTTTTCGTCGGTCGTTCTGTCGGCTCTGGCGCTCTACGTCCTCTCGCTGCCCATGGAGCGCGAGGAACGCAACGATGGGCGGGAGGTGCAATGGGGAAGCTGGGGCGAAGTCCTGGAGCGCCGTGACACGTGGGCGCTTTTGGCCTCGGAGTTTGTCCTCTCGTTTATGGCTACGGCGAGCACTCAGTACGTGCCCAACTTGGTGCGTTCTTTTAACCTGAAAGGGACGTTGTACACCTGGGTCCTGACTCTGGTGATCATCACGGTGCGGCTGACGTTCTGCGGAAAAGCGCTGTCGTTTTTCGACCGGCGCGCGTCGCTGTGCCTCTGGGGTGTGGTGGAGGCCGTTTCAGTGACGTTGGCTGCACGGGCTTCAACGGCGGGCGGTTTCGTCTCCGCTGCCTTTTTGTTCGGCCTCTCGCACGGCTTGGCTTTTCCGACCATCAGCGCTCTGCTTCCCGACGTGATGCCGCGTCACCTTTTGCCCAAGGGAGCGGCGCTGTTTCTCCTTGCTTACGATTTGCCGCCTATTCTGCTGCCGCTTATTTTCGGTGCGGTGCCTGAAAGCATAGGGCTGGCGGGCGTAGTTGCGGCTGTGGGAACTCTTGCGCTGTTCCTGTGGCCCCTGAATTACGGCGTTCTGTGGCGCCATCCGGCGCTGCGGCGTCAAGGCGAAAGGAGCCAGGCACGATGATACGCGGACACTTTGACGGGGCTTCGCGGGGCAATCCCGGCCTTTCCGGCGCCGGCGCGGTCATTTACGACGGCGATAGAATCATTTGGCGATGTGCCGAGCCGCTGGGCGTGCACACCAACAACGAGGCGGAATATCTGGCGCTGGCCATTCTGGCGGCGGAACTGAAACGCCGCGGGGTGCGCGGCGCCGAGATCTGCGGCGACAGCAAGCTGGTGGTCTCCCAGGTGACGGGGCTGTGGCAGATCAAGGAACCGCGACTCAGAGAGCTGGCGCTTCCCGTAATTCAACTGGTCAAAGAGCTGGGGGTGCGGTGTCGCTGGGTTCCTCGCAGCGAGAACGCCGAGGCTGACCGCCTGTCCAACTGGGCGCTGGACCAGGGCGCATTGCGCGAAGACTTCACGGCGGCCGGCACAGCCGATGACGGACTGGTGGAGACTTCTTCCAGGCCAGCTGAAGGTTCGGCGCCATTGAGCGTACGGCAGGCAGGCGACTGCATCTGGATTGTGACTGATGGTCGGGAGGAATATGCCGTTGATGTGGAGCATCGGTGCTGCAGCTGCGAGGAAGGTCGAAAAGACGGGCGCTGCCGGCATATGGAAGCGGTTTTGAGAGAAAAAGTGTCCTCAGATCGTAAAAAATCTTGAGTGAAATGACGGAGAGGCCAAAAATCAGACGTCTTGCAGGAAAATTGCCTTGAAATGTAAAATGGCGAGGTTTCGCTTAAAGATTTTTGCCCCTGTTTCTATTTTGGCTATCCCATAAAATTGCTGAAAGTGGTATTATATTACAAACTCTTATTCGTCTATATGAATTAAGTGAGCAGCGAAATGTGAAATATCTCTGAAAAGCCGCCGACAAACGGCGATTTTTTCCGCGACGGCGCGAAATGCTCAAAGTGTTGTAAATCCCCATCAAACGGGGATCGTCTCTTTACCGCAGAACTGACATCGTCAGGAGGAATAAAAATGTTGAGACCCATCGCTCAGGAACTTGCGGAGAATATTGCCCGCGTAATCGGCTACGACGTTGTCATTTCGGACACGGAAGGCATCACCATCGGCTGCAGCGATTTAAGCCGCGGTATCGGCACGCTCAACGAGGCCTGCGCCATCGTGGCGCGCACCGGCCAGTCCCACTGGGAAACCGAAGACGACGCCCGCCGTCTGAAAGGCGTGAAACCCGGCGTCACCTATCCGATTTTCGACTCGGAGCAGCACGTTGTAGGCACCGTGGCCATCACCGGCGATCCCGAGAAGGTCAAACCTTTCGCGCAGCTCGTGAAAAGTCAGGCCGAACTGTTTCTCAGGGAACGCATCATGTCGCGGGAGCTGCTGGAGCGCGAGCGCAACCTTCAGGCTTTGGTGGCGGACATCGCCCTGTTCCGCGAGGGAATCAACGACCCGCAGGTCATCGAGACGAAAGCGGCGCTCATGGGCTACGACAAGACCCTTTCCTATTCGGTCATCGAGTTCGACACGTCGTCGCAGACCAGCGAAGACGGCGATTATCCCGAGCGCGACCGCACTCTGATGGACATTCGACAGATTTTCAACGCGCCGGGCGATGTCAGCGGCAGCGTGGGGCCGCATCGTTACGTGGTGTTTCGCAGCGCCATGCGCGGACGGGAATTTAACGCCGACAAATTTTATCAGACCGTGCGCGAGCAGTGCGCCCAGCTGTCCGGCCAGATGAAGCGCCGCGGTTTTGCCGTGGCCGTGGGCATCGGCAGCGTCATGGACGGCGTTTCCGGATTGATGACGTCCTACAGAGAGGCCCAGGTGGCCCTTAGCGTGGGCAAAAAGCTTTTTCCCCGCAATCAGGTGCACATCATCACCGATTTCCGCGTCGAAGAGCTGCTTCTCAGCGTTGAGCCCCGCCTTCAGGACTGCATGGTGGAGCGCGAACTGGCGCCTCTGTTTATGCGCACCGACGGCGACGAACTTCAGGAGACTATCGTGGCGTGGTGCGAGAGCGGCTTCAGCGTCGTGAGGGCGGCTGAGCTCCTTCATGTGCACCGCACCACCGTGGACTACCGCCTTGAAAAACTTGAAAGCATTTTGGGCATCAAACCCCGCGATTTCAGGGAGATGAGCCGATTCTACTGGGCCGTCATCCTGTGGAGAAACGGCAAGGGCAATCCCAAAAACCTCAAAAACAAGCGCTGAGACAGAATACGGCGAAAAAAAGAACCTGCCCCGAAGTTTATTCAGGGGCAGGTTCTTTTGCGTCGAAGTTTCTTTTGAGCAAGCTCTGTCGCTGCCGTTTTACCATGCGGCCACAGAGCCGTCGGCGCGGGATTCTGTCGCTCCGATGAGCACGCCGTCGCTGCCGCGGAGGATCATTTGACCGCGGCCGAAGGTGATGAAGTCGTCGGTGACGGTGACTTCGTGGCCGCGGCGACGCAGACCTTCCGCCACGGAGGGATCGAAACCGCTTTCCATCTCTATCTTTTTGCCGCCGAGCCACTGCCAGCGCGGCGCGTCAAGAGCTTCCTGAGGATTGAGGCCGTAGTCGACGAGATTCATCACGACTTGCACGTGTCCCTGCGGCTGCATGTAGCCGCCCATGACGCCGAAGGGGCCGACGGGCTGGCCATCCTTCATCAGGAAGCCGGGAATGATGGTGTGATAGGGCTTTTTGCCGGGGGCGATGCAGTCGTCGGCGTTGGGGTCGAGCTTGAAGCCGCAGCCGCGGTCGTTCAGCGCGATGCCGGTGCCGGGAACCACAATGCCGCTGCCGAAGCCGCGGAAGTTGCTCTGGATGTGGGAGATCATGTTGCCTTCGCCGTCGGCGGCGCACATATAGACGGTACCGCCGCACTGCGGGTCGATGGGGCGCGGCGTCAGAGCCTCTTCGCCGATTTCTTCACTGCGGCGGGTAGCGTAAGCGTCGCTGAGCAGGTATTCCGTTTTCATCTTCATGAAGCGCGGGTCGGCGATGTACGTCAATCCGTCGGTGAAGGCCAGCTTCATGGCCTCGAGTTGGCGGTGAACGGTGGGCTCGGCGTCGCGTCCCATGGAAGTGTCCAGCTTCTGCAAAATATTCAGCGTCATCAGCGCCACAATGCCGTGGCCGTTGGGCGGAATTTCGTAAACTTCATAGCCTTTGTAGCGGGTCATAATGGGCTCGACCCATTGGGCGCCGTAATCTGCCAGGTCGTCGGCGCGAAGCAGTCCGCCCGTTTCCCGAGAAAAGGCGTCTATGGCCTGGGCGAGCGAGCCGCGATAGAAGCTTTCGCCCTCGGTTTGGGCCAACTCGCGAAGAGTGCGGGCGTGGTCGGGAAGTTTGACTACGCAGCCGGCGGCGGGAGCGCCGTCCTTGAGGAACGTGTCGAAAAACGGGCGGAATTCGGGACGGCCTTCGAAGGGAGCAAAGGTCTTGACGGCGTCGTTCCACAGACGGGAAGTGACGGGATGAACGGGAAAACCTTTTTCGGCGTAGTCGATGGCGGCGGCAAAAAGCTCTTTAAAGGGCAGGCGCCCGAAACGCCGGTGCAGCGTGCTCCAGGCCGATATGGCGCCGGGAACGGTGACGGAGTCCCATCCGCGGTAGGGCATCTCTTCGTATCCCTTTGCCTTCATCTTTTCGAAGGTCTGAAGTTTGGGCGCGCCGCCGCTGCCGTTGAGGCCGTAAAGTTTGCCGTTGAACCAGAGGATGTCGAAAGCGTCGGAGCCGAGACCGTTGCTGGTCGGTTCGAGCACCGTCATGCAGACGGCCGTGGCAATGATGGCGTCAACGGCGTTGCCGCCTTTTTTCAGAATATCCAGTCCCGCTTGGGCGGCCAGCGGCTGAGACGTGCAGACCATGCCCTTGCGTCCGTAGATGACGCTGCGGCGCGACGGATAGCGATACTTCAACATGTCGAAATTCATCGGTTGACCTCCGTGTTTTCAGAAGATAAAAGCGTTTTTTCGAAATCGGCGCTCCACGATGGCGGCAAAGTCTGTGGCCGATTGCAGGAGCATTGGCGATGAAGCTGCGGGATTTTGCCTGTGAGCCTCGGCGCCTGCCCGCATTTTTTCGACGCGCTGCCTGCCGTTTGCCATTAGGCGCCTCAAGCTTTTTTGCGAGCCGCCGTCACGTCACTCTTTTTTGATCGAGCCCTTGGTCCCTTTCACGTAACGGCACAGATCGTCGGGCGCCACGGGGAAAAAGTCGTGGTCCGTCCCTGCGGCGGCCCAGACGACGGGGAAGTTCCACAGGTCCTCGTCGAGCAGCGCCGGCAGGTCCTCGGCGTAGCCCAGAGGCGGCACGCCGCCGATTTTGAAGCCGAAGCGTTGGAAAACGAAATCCGGCTTCGCCATGGTCACGCGGTGCCCTTGGGCAAGGCGCTTGACTTTGCCGGCATGAACCCGATTGCCGCCGGCCATCAGCACCAGCCACGGCGCATCGTCAACGAGGAAAATCAGACTTTTGAGGATCTCGTTCTGGCTGACGCCGATGGCCTTCGAGGCATCCTCGACGGTGAAGATCGTGGCGTCACTGTGGACGATCTGGCCGTCATACCCCAGTTCGTCAAGAGCTTTTTGAACCTTTTCAACGGGAGTGTCCATAATCTTTGCCTCCATGTCGGTTTTGCGTGTCGTCAAAATTTCCACTGAAAATCGGGCAATTCGGCGAGAAGTGCGCGTTGGCGCACGTCTTTGGCGATTTTGTCGCGTTTTTCCGGCGTGTTGCCCTCGCAGCGCATGGCGATGACGGGCTGAGTGTTGGACGCTCGAATCAGCCCCCAGCCGCCGTCGTACAAAATGCGCACGCCGTCTACGGTAATGGCCTTGTGGTCTTTTAGGGCGGCTGTAGTGATCTGTTTCATCACGTCGAACTTCTTTTCATCGGGGCAGGCCACGCGAATTTCTTCGGTGGCATAGTAGTGGGGCAGCCGGTCGCGAAGCTTGGCCAGCGTCGAAGTTCCTTTCCCGAGCATGCGCAGCAGACGTCCGGCGGCGTAAAATGAATCGTCGTAGCCGTAATACTCGTCGGCAAAGAACATATGTCCCGAGTACTCGCCGGCAAAGGGCGCGCCGATGCGCTTCATCTCGGCCTTGATCAGCGAATGTCCCGCCTTGTAGTAATAGGGTTTGCCGCCCAGCCGGAGGACTTCGTCCTCAAGAGCCTGCGAACATTTCACCTCGATGATGGCTTGGGCGCCGGGGTGCTTGGGCAGGATTTCACTCCAGAACAGTGCCATCAGCAGGTCGCCGCCCACGATGCGCCCCTTGTTGTCCACCACGCCGATGCGGTCGGCGTCGCCGTCGAAGCCGAAGCCCACGTCGGCGCCGGTCTCAAGGACTTTCGCCGCCAGATCGGCCATGTTCTCTTTCTTCTGTGGGTCGGGATGGTGGTTGGGGAAAGTTCCGTCGGGCTCTTCGTAGATGCCGATGACCTCGCAGCCCGCCTTTTCGAAGAAGGGGCGCGCCAGGCGAGAGGCGGTGCCGTTGGCGGGGTCGATGACGATTTTCATGGGGCGCGGCAATTTGATTTTCGACAGGAGCATGTCGATATAGTCCTTCTCGATGTTCACCTTTTCAAGCCCGCCGGGGGTCTCGCTTTTGTCGAACACTCCCTCTTGGGTCATGGCCCCGATGCGCTGAATTTCCCGGCCGTAGAGCGTGGCCTTTTTGAATCCCAGCTTGAGGCCGTTCATGTCCTTGGGATTGTGGCTGCCGGTGATCATGATGCCGCCATCGCAGTCGAATTCGAAAAAACTCCAGTACAGCATGGGCGTGGTGACGACGCCGAGGTCGACGACGCTGACGCCGCACTCCCGAAGGCCTTGAATGACGGCGGCGCGGATTCTCTCCGTGGAGAGGCGCACGTCGCCGCCCACGGTGGCCCTCAGCACGCCGTTGCGCTTCAGAAAGGTGCCGTAGGCCCGCGCGATAGCCAGAACGTTTTCGCTGTTCAGGTCGCTGTCGGCGCTGCCGCGAAGGTCGTATTCCCGGAAAATCGTGCTTGGAACAGTCATTTTTTCATCTCCTTGCAGGCTCTCGTTTCATTTATTATACTCTACCTTCGACCAAAACTTCAGTAAAACCGCTTCGTTGACGCGGGAAGCGAAACAGCCTCAAATTTTTTGTGCGCAGGTAGCGCGCGAACGCCGTGCTTCGTTTGGAGCTGTCCGTTTTTCCGCCCGATTTTTCCGACGAGCAAGGGGAGGCGGTCAAAGATTGACTGTGCGTTTTTGGGGAGTTCCTTCCGGTGAGGGCTTTGTGTTAAAATATACAGAACTCTCCAGAGGGGCTTGCGAGAGGAAGTTTTTGTGGCCGAAGTGCTGTTTTCACGTGCGAAATTCGGCGAAAATGCGTTTTTTTGCGCGAGCGCGTCGTCTCTCAAGCGCTGCGGCTTTGCGGAAAGTGCTTTGAAGTTCCCTGTCGGAACGAAATGATTTTTTGAAGAAAGGAATAAATTCCGATGAAAGACATCGTTCATGCGTCGATTAACGGCATTGAGATCCACAATCTCGTGGAGCAAGACAGCAGTGAAAATCTCCTTTATTCCGGAGAGCTTTGGATGGATGGTGCGCAGATCGGCAGTTTTCGCGAGGGCGAAAACGACGAGATGCAGCTTGACGTGGGTCCCGAGTACAGCGAAAAGCTGAACGAAAAGATCTCGTCGTACCTTCGGGCCCTGAGCGACGAAGATGCTGAAAGCGGAGAAACCGAAGAAGACCTGTCCGACGAGATCTTTTTGGAGGATCTCATCGAGCTGGAACTGTACCTTCAAGCCTATCGCGAGGGCATTGAAGAGGGCTATAACTGTCTTCTGGTCAATTACACCAAGGACGGCGTCGACGTTTTCAGCGTCGAGAATCCCGATGACGTCGAGGATATCGCCAGGGAGAACAACCTGACGGATTTTCAGACCTTTTACGAGCCGGAGCACTTTATCATCAACTGCTGAAGCTGAAAGAACAACCCCGCGTCGGAACGTTCCGTTCCATTCGCGGGGTCGTTCTGTATGGTCAGTCTGCTGTTCCGTCGTCCTTTTCGGACGAAACCGGACCGGCGTCGCCCTGCGGCTTGTCCGGCGCCTCGGAGACAGTGCGGCGCGGACGCTGGTGAAGCTCCACAACGTTCGCCGCTTCGGGAGAAGTTTTCCTGCGGCGCTTGGGAAGCTTTCCGGGGCGGAGCTGTCCGTTGAACCAGGCTTCGGTGCGCGCGCTCTCAAATCCATCTGCCATGCCGAGCCCTCCTTTTGTCAATCGAAATTTTCGTTTCACGAAAAGCCGAAACAATGAAAGCCAACGTGTATAATAAGGATACGCTGAAAAGTCCTTTTTTCAAAGCGGCGTATTCAACGCGCATGAAAGGGAACGGCGATGAGCTTGAGGCGCCTGCCTCGCGAAGTTTTTTGCGAGCGGCTTGAAGGGCGCGGCAAGAGCGCGTCGAAAATCTTTTCAGTCTCGAATATCCAGCCAATCAGGAGGGAATACCATGTTTCAAATCACCTTTTCAGACGGAACCGTGCAGAAGTGCCCGCACCCCATTACGGGCGAAGAGCTCCTTCGGACCTTCCCGGTGAAAAGCGCCGCCCAGATTGTGGCGTGGCACGTCAATTCCTTCCTTCGTCCCTTGTCGTGGATTGTGGACAGCGATGCCGAGGTGGACTGGGTGGATCTGACTTCCATGGAAGGCATGAACGTCTACCAGAGCTCTCTGAGCTTTCTGCTCGTCATGGCGGCGGACCGCGTTCTGGGCCGCCAGATCGTGGTGACCAATTCCATTTCCGAGGGACTGTTTTGGATCGTGGGGCAGAGAGAAACCGACGGCGTTAAAGACAAGGCCATCCCGGAGATCACTGCGGAGCAGACCGAGCAGATCAAGGCCGAAATGATGCGTATGGTTGCCGAGGACATTCCCTTTAAAGCCGAGCTGACGCCCGTCGATCGGGCGATACAGTATTTTCGTTCCATCGGACGGCTTAGCAAGGCGAAGCTGCTGGGTATCAAAATGTCCACGGAGCCCGTAGAGCTTGCGGCCTGCGGCCAATACCGCGATATGTATTATTCGCCCCTTGTTCCTTCGACGCGTTATCTCAAGCGCTTCGAGCTTTCGCGGCTGTCGCCAGGCGTGGTGCTCCGCTTTCCCACGACGCTGACGCCGGAAAAACTCCCGCCCTACCATCCGTCGAAGAACCTGCAAAAGGTCTTTCTCGAGTATGCAGCGTGGATGAGAAAACTGAAGGTGGTCAACATGGTGCAGATCTGGGACGCCGTGGCGCGCGACGGAGGCCGTGAGTTGATCCTCGTTTCCGAGGCGCTTCACGCCCGGCAGATCGCCGACATCTGCAGCGAGTTCCTCTCCGTTCCCGACCACCGCGTCATCACCATCGCCGGCCCGTCGGCTTCGGGCAAAACCACCACGTCTCACAAGCTGCGCGTTCAGCTGCAGGTGGCCGAAAAGCGGCCCGTGACTCTCTCGCTTGACGATTATTTTTACGACCGGGACAAGAGTCCGCGCGATGCTGACGGGAATCCCGACTTCGAGTGCCTTGAAGCTCTCGATCTCCCACAGCTCAGCGACAATCTCAGAGACCTTCTGGCGGGAAAGACCGTGCAGGTGCCTCGTTTCAATTTCTACACCGGCAGGAGCACGCCCGGTCGAACGCTGAAGCTCGGCAAAGACGACGTGATCATCATCGAAGGGCTTCACGGCCTGAACGACGAAATCATCAACATGATTCCCCGCGAGCGCCGCTTCGGCATTTTCCTGTGCCCCATGACGGGCATCAACCTGGACAGACACACTCGCACCAGCACCACCGACCATCGTCTGCTTCGGAGAATGATCCGCGATTACAGCACGCGGGGAAACAGCCCCGAGGAGACGCTTGCCAGCTGGCCTTCGGTGGTGCGCGGCGCCATGAAGCACGTTTTTCCGTTCCAGAAGAACGCCGATGCCATTTTCAATTCCTCGCTGCTCTACGAGCTGCCGGTGATGCGCGTCAAGGCGGAAATCCTGCTGCGCAGCGTTCCCGACACTTCGCCGTTTTACGGTGAGGCTTTGCGGCTGCTGAGAATTCTCCGCGATGTGCCGATTATCGACCCCAACTACGTGCCCAGCAACTCGTTGATGCGCGAGTTCATCGGCGGCAGCATCATCGAATTGTGAGGTGTTGAGATGGCTCGGGTCATTATGAGCGATGTGGCTGAGCTGGCGGGCGTCAACAAAGGAACGGTGAGCCGGGCGCTGCGCGGCGACCCGCGCATTTCGCCGGAGACGCGCCAGCGCGTGTGGGATGCCGCGAAAAAATTGGGCTATGAACTGAACGCCGTGGCGAGCGGGCTTTCCAGCCACAAGACCAATCTGGTCGGCGTGGCGGTGGAGCGCATCAACGCGCCGTGGCTGGGAGATTTTCTCGGCGCCCTCTCGGGCGTTTTGAACCGCTTCAAAATGGAGCTGCTTCTCTTCGACGTCGGCACGTCGGCTGTCTCCATAGAGAACGCCCTTAGGCGCATCAACAGCCGTAAAGCCGACGGCGTCATTTGGGCGGGCGGGAGAAAGCTGAATCATGACCTGCTCGACGTTCCCATGGTGCGCGTGGGGCTCGATGCCTATGAAGGCGAGTACCTCGTGGGGCTTGAGCGGCAGGCGACTCTCGACTGCGTTAAAAATCTTGCGGGCGAGCGTCCCGTGATCTACCGCGGCGGTTCATTTGCCTTTGCGCCTTTTCTGTCCGGCCTGCAACTTTCCGGCGGAAAGGGCAGCCCGTTTATCGTCTGGGATGGGCTTGACGACCTGCCGCAAGGCGAAAAGCCCTCGCTGGTTTGCGGTGGCGAGCAGACGGCCCGCCTGCTGTCGGCCGCCTGCCTGCGCTTTCCGGCGCGTCAACTGGGGGCGCTGTCGGCCCGTGTGCTTAACAATATATTGCGCGGCACCGGCGTGCGCCCGAAAACGACGCTGGTGAAAGTTCCTCTGGTGTCGCCGACAGGCGAATTCGTTCTTCCGTAAGGCGGCATTTCGATCTAGAGAGCATTGAATTCGGGGAGGCCTTGATTATGAGTGAAGCGTGCGATCATCAGTGCAGTCACTGCGCATCAGCGGGACACTGCGGAAAAATTCAGGCGGCGACCCGCCAGGGCGTCGGCCGCATCGTGGCCGTGGGCAGCGGAAAGGGCGGCGTCGGCAAAAGCTCCATATCAGCTCTTCTCGCCGTGGCGCTGCGCCGCGCCGGATACAGCGTGGGCATTCTGGATGCCGATGTCACCGGCCCGTCCATTCCCAAGCTTTTGGGCGTCAACCAGCGTCCTTACGTGAAGGACGACAAAATCTGCATGCCCGAAAGCCGGACGGGCATCAAAGTCCTTTCCGTCAACCTTCTGTTGCGCGACGGCGGCGAGTCCGTCGTGTGGCGCGGCCCGCTGATCAGCGGCACGCTGAAGCAGTTCTGGGAGGACGGAGCGTGGAACGGCCTCGATTATGCCATCATCGACCTGCCGCCCGGAACCGCCGATGCGCCCTTGACGGTGATGCAGACGGTGAAAATCGATGGCCTGCTGGCGGTGACCATGCCGCAGGCGCTTTCGGCCATGATTGTGCAGAAACAGATTCGTCTGTGCAAAATGCTGGACGTCCCGCTGCTGGGGCTCATCGAGAACATGGCTTACGCCATTTGTCCCGGTTGTGGCGAAAAATGGGAACTGTTCGGGCCTTCGCACAGTGCCGAAATCGAAAAGCTTTTCGGCATCAAAACTTTGGCCCGCGTGCCGGTGGACGCCAAGCTGACGCAGCTAGGCGATGCCGGCCGCATCGAGGACTACGAGAACGAAGAGCTTATGGACGCCTTGACTGCAGCGGCAGTGGACGTAAAGGCCAGAATCTGATTTTGACGGTGAGCGATCTTACAAAGAGCGCCTTGGCTGAAGCTGAAGCGCAGCGTTCTTCCGGCCTTTCGCGGCGACGCGTTTTTTTGCTATAATGAACAAGTTACGCCGACAGTTTCGTTTTGCGGCAGTTCAGTCCGCCTTTTCCCTAAAGGAAGGCCGGGAGGTAAATAACTTGAATCGTGGAGACGTCATCCTCAGACCGACGCCGGAATGCCTGATTCCCAACGAGCGCCCCGGCGCGCCCCGACTGATTGAGATCGGTTTCGGCAACGGCGATTTTCTCGTTCACCTGGCGCACAAGCGCCGGGATGCACTGGTTTACGGCATCGAAATGTCGCACATGTGTCTTGAAAAGGCGCTGTCCAAGATCCGTCGCCTTGAACTGGACAACGTGCGCCTGCTGTGCGGCGACGCGCGCTTCCTTCTGCGCGAATGTTTTCCCGACAACTCGGCGGAGCGGATCTACATGAGCTTCCCCTGTCCGTGGCCGAAGGAGCGCCACGCCAGGCGCCGCGTGACGTCCAAAGGTTTTTCGGGCACGTTGGCGTCTATCTTGAAAATCGGCGGCGTCTTTGAGATGGCCACCGACGAAGGCTGGTATGCCGACGAGGTGGAGGAGATCCTCGGCGCCCACGAAGCGCTGAAGCTGGTCGGACGCCGTCTGAACTTCCGCCGTGAGATCACCACCAAATACGAACGCAAGTGGCTCGAGCAGGGCAAGGACATTCACCTGCTGTACATCGAAAAAACGGCGCCTTGGGAGGAGCCGCGCATGGTAGAGGGGAGTCTGGAGGATATGCACGTGAGAATCGCGCCGGCCGTGCCGGTGAGCCTCGAAAAACTGAACAGCGTCGTGACGGGCGTTACCGCCAGCGCCATAGGTCGCCACAATGTGGACTCTCACTGGGCCTTTCGCGGCGGTTTCCGCGCCGAAGACGGCACACTGCTCGAGGAGACCATCTGCACCGATTCCGGCTACGAGCAGAAGTTTTACATCAAGATCGTCAACAAGCCCGAGTGCACGCTGGTCAAGCTCGACGGCGTGTTCATCCCCTATTTGACGCCTTCCGTCCGCATGGCTCTGGAGGACTTGGCGGACAGGATCAAGAGCCGGTGAAAGAGGTTCGTCCCACCACGGGCAAGACGCTGAACGCCCTGTTCAACATCCTCGGTCCTCTGAACGGCCAAAGCTTTCTCGACCTTTTTTCGGGCACGGGGCGGGTTGCCGCCGAAGCGCGAAAGCGCGGCGCCGAAATCGTCACCGTCGAGCTGCTGCGGGACCGCGCGGCGCAAATCCGCCGCGATCTCGGGACGCAGAGGCACCTTCCGCTCTGCATGGACGTGCGGCGCGCGCTGAACTGGCTGGAAAAGCGCGGCATGCGCTTTGACGTCGTTTTCGCCGATCCGCCCTACGACATGAAATGGATGGGCGAACTGCCCCGACTGCTTGGGCAGCACCGGGGAATTCTGAAAGAAGGCGGCGTCGTGATTGTCGAGCGTTCGCGTGCCGAAGCCCTCGATCTGGACAATTCGGTCTGGCAACTCTGCGACGAGCGGAAATACGGCATTTCCGTCCTCGATTTTCTCAAGCTTAAGGAGGACTTCGATGTACAGGCATAAGGCAGTCTATCCCGGCTCTTTCGACCCCATCACCAACGGCCACGTTTTTATCGCCGAGCGCGCCGCGGCGCTCTTTGACGAGGTGGAAGTGTCGGTGCTGATCAACCCCGACAAGAAGGGCGCGTTTTCCATCGACGAACGCGTTGAAATGGCCCGCGAGGCGCTGAAGCACATTCCCAACGTGACCGTTAACGCTTTCACGGGACTGCTGGTGGATTTTATGCGCCAGCGCAAAAGCAGCATCGTGATTCGCGGGCTCCGTGCCATGTCGGACTTCGATTACGAGTTTCAGATGGCCCTCATGAACCGAAAGCTGGCGCCGGAAATCGAAACGCTCTTTATCGTCACCGACGCCCGCTATTCATTTTTGTCAAGCCACACCATCAAGGACGTGTTCAAGTTGGGCGGCGACATTCGCAGCTTTGTGCCTCAAACTGTCTATGACTACCTGACGCGAAAGTTTCGCCGCGACCCTGAAAACGCCCATTCCGAGCTGATCCACGGCTAAAAATCGGCAATCCACGGGACAGCTTTTTTTTCGGCGTCGAAGTCCGGCCGGGCGGTGAGGCTCTGCCAGACGGCGGCGCCGCGGAACTCCAAGGCCATAATGCTCTGGGCGTAGGTGTCGTCGTGCAGTGCCGCCGGCTTGGTGATTACCGGCAGCGACGATGCGCCCTGCATGGCGCGCAGCATTTGACGCCCGCGGGAGTTCATGGCCAGTGGTCTGATGTAAGCCGGCCCGCGGCGTTGAAATTGCCGGTCTTCATCGCCGGAGATGTTGAGCAGCAGCGCCATGAGCTGGCGGCGGATCCGCGATTTCGGGTAGCGGCGCGTCGCCGCTGCCGCCGCAAGATCTTCGAAGCTGCCGCAGCGTGAAAAGATCTGCAGAAGGCGGTGTTCCACGCCTTCGGAGATTCCTGCGGTGTGCGACAGCTCTTCCGGCGTGAGGCGCGTCAGGAGCAGCCTGAGATGCTGCCACAGAATTTTCGTGTCGTTGCACGTCTGTCCCGTGCCCAGCGCCTCTCGAAGAATTTCCGCCGAAGCGTCGGGCATGGCCTGCAAGGCGTGTTCTTCTCTGCCGGTGTTCAGCGCCTCGCGGATCCCTTCGGCGCTCATTATGGCTCCTTCAGAAAGGTCGTAATAACCAGCGCCGCATCTCAGAACGGGCAAAAGTTCCAGATCGGCCTTCTGGCGCTTGACCGCTTCGGCATAGGCCACGGCCAAAGTGTTGTTGGGCTTTCGCGTCAGTTCGGCGGCGCCGGGGCAGAGCCCCTCGATGGCGCGGCTTCTGGATTCCGCGTAGGAAAAGCCGGATTTCAGCGATTTTTGCAAATAAAACTTGAAAGCTGGCGGCTCCTGCACTAGAATATCAGAGATTGTGCAGAGCAGCTTTCCGGAATTTTCCATTCCGAAGGAAATGGCGTTCACTACCCCCGTGGCCTTCATCAGCGCCACGGCGGCCGACGCAAAAACTCCGGCGTTGTTGCAGCAGAAGGGCAGAGGCAGTTCCAGCACCAAATCGACTCCGCACCGCACCGCTGCCTTCGCGCGCCGCCACTTGTCCATCAGCGCGGGAACGCCCCGCTGAAGAAAACTTGTGGACAGCACGGCCACGATTCCCGCTCCGGGAAAGCGGGAGCGGATCTGCCGGATCTGGTAAAGGTGGCCGCGGTGAAAGGGATTGTACTCGGCGGTAATGCCGACGATTTTATCCATGGGCGATTCTCCTCTGTGGCCGCCTCAGGCGGCGGCATGAGGTTTTTTTACAGTTTGGGTATACGACAGAGTTCTCAATACGTCAAGGAGGTTTTTCCTGTGAAGATTCTTGTGATTAACTGCGGCAGTTCCTCACTGAAGTACCAGGTTTTCGACATGGACAACGAGAGCGTTTTGGCCAAAGGGCTGGTGGAACGCATCGGCATCGACGGTTCGCGCCTGAAGCACACCAAGACGGGCATGGAAGCCGTCGTCACCGAAACGCCCATTCCCGACCACAAGGTGGCCGTCGATCTCGTGCTGAAGTCCCTCCTCGACAAAAAGGTCGGCGTGCTCTCCAGCCTCAGCGAGCTGGCAGCCGTGGGACACCGCGTCGTTCACGGCGGCGAGGAGTTCGCCTGCTCGGTGAAGATCTCTCCCGACGTGATGGCGGCCGTCAAGCGCTGCGTGCCTCTGGCGCCCCTTCACAATCCCGCCAACATCATCGGCGTCGAGGCCATCACCGCGGCTCTGCCTTCCGTTCCTCAGGTGGCCGTGTTCGATACGTCCTTCCACCAGACCATGCCCGATTATGCCTTCCGCTATGCCATCCCCGAGAAATTTTACACGGAAGACCACGTTCGTCGCTACGGATTCCACGGCACCAGTCACCGTTTCGTCTCGGCTCGTTGCGCCGAGATTCTCGGCCGTCCCCTTTCGGAGCTGAAGATCATTACCTGCCATTTGGGCAACGGCAGCTCTTTGGCCGCCGTCGACCATGGCAAGGTGCTTGACACGTCCATGGGCTTCACGCCGCTTCCCGGCGTCGTCATGGGCACCCGTTCGGGCGACGTCGATCCCAGCGCCGTGACCTTCCTGGCGAAAAAACTGGGCGCCGACAAAACCGACGAGATCCTTAACAAAGAGAGCGGACTTCTGGGCATTTCCGGCGTTTCCGGCGATCTCCGCGACGTTGAGAAGGGCATGAACGAGGGCGACAAAAAATGCGCGCTTGCCTATAAGATGCTGGTTTACAGCGTGAAAAAGTACATCGGCGCCTATGCGGCGGCCATGGGCGGCGTCGACGCCATCGTGTTCACCGCCGGCATCGGCGAGAACAGCGCTCCCACCCGCAAGATGGTCACCGAAGGCCTTGAGTTCCTGGGCGTCAAAATGGATTATTCCAAGAACGATTTCCGCGGCGAAGAGCGCATCATCAGCGCCGACGACTCCAAGGTAAAGGTGCTCGTCATTCCCACCAACGAAGAGCTGGTCATCGCCCGCGACACCAAAGAACTTGCTTTTTAAAGAAATTTCGTTTTTTCGGGAGCCCCGCCATGGCACTGACTGAACCTCCGGCGACGTGGAAGTTCCTGTTACCGCTGCCGGAACCGCAGGATAGGCAGTCAAGGCTTTCGCAGGTCTGGACTCTGGAGATCGACGAGCCGATTTCCCGCGGAAGCCAGAATTTCCTTCTCGAAAAGCCGCTGACCGTTACGGCGGAATCCTGTCGCACCCTTGAAGGCGCTGAAGTGTCGCTGAAAATCGACACCGAAGTTGCTACGAAATGTCGCAGGTGCTGTGCGCCGCTGACAGTTGCAATTCATGAAGAATTCATGTATTCTTACAAGTTGCAGGCCGGTGAGGCTGAAAAGTTACAGGAACAGGAAGAAGAAGAATTTTGCAGCTCCGACAGAGTAAACATTCCCGTTGCAAGGCTGGGAAAATCCATTGACGTGACCGGCCCTGTCTGGGAGTGCCTCGTGGTTTCCCTGCCAGTTTATGCGTCATGTCCGCAGGGGTGCGCTGAAATGCCTTCGCTTCCCACCACTGAGGATCAGATTGATCCGCGCTTCCAGGCACTGGCAGATTTATTAGAACGCGATAAGCGTAAAGGAGGGAAAGAGTATGGCGACCCCGAAGATGAAAACATCCTACCGCAGGACTCATAACCGTTTTGCCCATTGGCTTGGCAAGAAGAGCGCTCCCAACACGACGGTGTGCTCGCATTGCGGCGAAACGATCGAGACGTACTGCGTTTGTCCCGCGTGCGGTTATTACCGTGGCCGTAAGGTCATGAAAGTTGCGGCAGACAAGGTGCAGGCTGAAAACGCGACTGACAAGGCGGAGTAGTTTTCCGAGAACTCTCTGAAGCAGCGTAAAGGCTCCCGTTGCAGGACGGGGGCCTTTTTTTTCTCTGTGAAGACGTCGATTTGATGAGCGTCGATACGTCTCTTTTCCTTGGGCGTCGAAGAGTTTCTTGCGGCGTTGGGGAAGTTTGGACGAGAAATTTTGCCGCGCGGCTCTGTAAATTTTTTAAGGGCTAGCCGCCGATTTTATAAATAAAAAAACAGTCTCCACAGGTCAACTCCTTATTGACCTTTAGGGTGAAAATACGTATACTTCCAATTATTCACGATCTGATATTAGAAGCAGGTACTAAGAGCGGGGAAGAAAAATGACGGCTAAAAATGGAAAACAGAAGCGTCAGGAAAAACTTTCGGCTCTGCTGGAGCAGAATCCTCTCTATACCGACGAGGATTTGGCACGGATTTTAAAGGTCAGCCTCAGCACCATCAGGCTTGACCGTGCGTTGCTGGGCGTGCCGGAGCTTCGCGAGCGCACTCGCCAAATGGCTGAGCGTGCCGTCAGCCGGCTGCGCTCGTTGAAGCAGGAGGAGTTTATCGGCGAACTTCTGGGGCTGGAACCCAACGTCTGGGCGCTTTCCACCCTTGAAACCACTCGCGAGATGGGTTTTCGCCACACCAACCGCCTGTGGGATCAGTACATTTACGCGCAGGCCAGCACGCTGGCCATCGCCGTCATCGAGGCGGACTTCGTGGTCGTCACCGCTTTTCGCGGACAGTACCGCGAGCCGGCTTGTGTGGGCGATCGCCTGGTGGCGCGCGCCAAAGTGGGAGTCCACGAGGGAAATAAATATATTGTGAGCGTCCATACGACGGTGAACGATCGAGAGATTTACGTCGGACGCTTTATCGTGAAAGCTCTGTCCTCTACAGACGATAGTGCAGACGCTGCGGCATCCGCAGCGCGGAGGAGCGAATAGATTATGCTGATTGCTGTCGATGCCATGGGCGGGGACTACGGAGCTTCCGCAGTCTGTCCGGGCGTTCTTGAAGCCTGTAAAAGCAACGAAAAACTGGAAATAGCCCTTGTGGGCGACAAAACGGTCATCGAGCCCTACCTTGAGGGCGCGGATTCTGCCCTTCGAAAGAGAATTACCGTGGTTCACACCGACGAGTTCATCGAGCCCGACGAGTCGCCCGCCAAGGCCATTCGCGGCAAGAGACGTTCCAGCATGAGGCTGGCCATGGAGATGGTGCGTTCCGGCGAGGCGCAGGGCTGCGTCTCATCGGGCAGCACCGGTGCCATTGTGGCCGGCGGCGTGCTGGTGGTCGGACGCTTGAAGGGGATTGAGCGTCCGGGGCTGGGAATCCTTCTTCCCACGGAAAAGCCCGTGTTTCTGCTGGACGCCGGCGCCACGGTGCGCTGCAAGCCCGTAAACCTCGTGCAGTTTGCCTTGATGGGGTCCATCTACGTGAAGGATGTGGAGAAGCTTTCCGATTCGCCGAAGGTTTGCCTCCTTTCCAACGGCGCCGAGGAGATCAAGGGCGACGACGTCATCGTTGAGGCCCGCGAGAGACTTCGCGGCAACAAAAACATCAACTTCGGCGGGTACGTCGAAGCCAACCGAGTTCCCATCGGCGACGCTTCCGTCGTCATCTGCGATGGATTTTCGGGCAACGTGATGCTGAAGTCCTTTGAAGGCATGGTCAAGTTTATGAAGGGCCTGGTGAAGCAGGGCATCGAAGAATCCCTTCTCGCAAAGGCCGGAGCGCTTCTTCTCTATCCCGCGCTGAAAAAACTTTCCGCCCGCGTGGACTATCAGCGCTATGGCGGCTCGGCGCTGCTCGGCGTCAACGGAGCCGTCATCAAGGCTCATGGCCGTTCGAAACCTCCCGCAATCGCCAATGCCATCGGCGTTGCCTACAGCTTTGTGGAGCGCAACGCTTTGGAGCGCATCCGCGAGGACGTCGCCGAGGAGCTTGAAAGGACCAGCGCCGACGGCGAACTGCGCTGAAGCACGTGAGAATCTTTGCGATGTGTTGCGGCGCGTCGACGTCGATGTGCCTGAGAGATGAAAGGGGTTTTTCTTCGTATGCTCGGCAAAGAGATAACAGAGCTACTGGGTATTCAATACCCGGTGATTCAAGGGGCCATGGCGTGGGTTGCCAACGCCGAACTGGCCGCTGCAGTGAGCAATGCCGGAGGGCTTGGAATTATTGCTGCGGGAAACACGCCTCCCGAGCTGCTTGAAAAAGAACTGGTCAAGATCCGCGAGCTGACCGACAAACCCTACGGCTTGAACATCATGCTGATGTCGCCCACGGCGTCTGCAGCCGTTGAACTTGCAGTCAAATACCGCGTCAAAGTCCTGACCACCGGCGCCGGCAGCCCCGGCGCGGTGATTGAACGCATGAAACCGCTGGGAACCATCGTCATGCCCGTCGTCGCGTCCACGGCGGTAGCCGTGCGGGCCGTGCGCCAGGGCGCTCAGGCGGTCATCGCCGAGGGCATGGAGGCCGGCGGCCACATCGGCGAGCTGACCACAACGGTGCTGACGCCGCTGGTGGCCGGCGCCGTAAAGGTTCCCGTCGTCTGCGCCGGCGGCATCGCCGACGGACGGGGAATGGCGGCGGCCTTCGCCTTGGGTGCGAAGGGCGTTCAGCTGGGCACGCGCTTTGTGTGTTCCAACGAGTGTACGGCTCATCAGAACTTCAAAGACGCCCTCGTCAAATCGAAAGAGCGCTGCACCGCCGTGACGGGGCAGCCTTTGGGCCATCCCGTCCGTTGCATCGCCAACAAACTCACCAAAGAGTTTCTGAAGCTTGAATACGACCACGCGCCCCTTTCCAAAATGGAAAAACTCGGCACCGGCAGGCTGCGCGCCGCCGTCATCGACGGTGACGTCGTCATGGGGTCGGTCATGTCGGGGCAGTCCGCCGCTTTAGTGCATGACATCCGTCCTTGCGCCGACATTATCAGGTCCATGGTGTCCGAAGCGGAAGAAATCCTGAAAAATCTTGGGGCTCAGGCCTAAAAGGAGTTGTTGCCCTTGAAATACGCTCTCGTTTTCCCCGGTCAGGGGTCTCAGACAGTAGGCATGGGGAAAGACCTCTGCGCCGTTTCGCCTGCTGCAAAAAAAGTTTTCGAAGAAGCCGACGCCGCGCTGGGCTTTTCCATCAGCGACATGATGTTTAACGGACCGGAGGAGAAGCTGGTGCTTACGGCCTACACCCAGCCGGCCATTCTAACCATGTCCATCGCCGTTTTGCGCGCCCTCGAGGAAAAGGGGCTGAAACTGGCACCGGCCTTTGTGGCGGGCCACAGCCTCGGCGAGTACACCGCCCTCGTGGCCAACGGCGTCCTGTCGCTGGCCGACGGCGTGCGTCTCGTGCACAAGCGCGGCGCCTTCATGCAGGAAGCCGTACCGCAGGGAGTTGGTGCCATGGCGGCCGTTATCGGCCTGGATGCCGACGCGGTTTCGGCGGCCTGCGAGGAAGCCGCTCAGGGCCAGGTGTGTGCGGCGGCCAACTTCAACACGCCCGTTCAGACCGTCGTTTCCGGCCATGCCGCCGCGGTGGAACGCGCCGTTGCCATCGCTTCGCAGAAGGGCGCAAAAAAAACGGTGATGCTGAAAGTCAGCGCGCCCTTCCACTGCTCGCTCATGCGTCCCGTGGCGGACCGTCTGGCTGCCGAAATGGACAAGTGCACATGGCACCAGGGCTGCTGCCCGCTGGTGGCCAACGTTTCGGCGGCTGCGGTGACCGATGTGAAAACCATTCGCGCCGGCCTCTACGACCAGACTTACAGCCCCGTGCGCTGGGTTGAAAGCGTCAAAACCATGCTGAATGCCGGAACTGAAGGTTTCGTCGAACTGGGCGCCGGCAAGGTGCTTTCCGGCATGATCAAGAAAATTGGCCGCCGCGCTTCGGTGCTGTCCGTCGAACACCCGGAAGACCTCGACAAAGTCCTTCCGTTTATCGAACAGAAAGCCGAGGCCTAGACCATGGCTCGCGTTGCACTGGTCACAGGAGCGGGACGCGGCATCGGCCGTGCCGTCGCCAAGCGGTTGGCGCAGGACGGCTGCGCCGTGGCAGTGAATTACCGTTCGTCGGCGGAGGCCGCTCAGGCGCTTGTCGATGAAATCGTCGCCGAAGGCGGAAAAGCTCAGGCCTTTGCCGGCGACGTCTCAAAAGAGGAGGACGTCAAAGCCCTTTTTGCCGCCGTCAAAGAATCTCTTGGGGCTGTGGAAATCCTCGTCAACAACGCGGGCTGCACCCGCGACGGACTGCTGATGAGAATGAAGGACCAGGACTGGCAGACCGTTCTCGACGCCGATTTGAAATCGGTGTTTCTCTGCACCCGCGAGGCGATCCGTGGCATGGTGCGTGGACGCTGGGGACGGGTGATCAGCATCTCCTCCGTTGTGGGCATCACGGGCAATCCCGGACAGGCCAATTACGGCGCCGCCAAAGCGGGAGTCATCGGCTTCAGCAAGTGCGTGGCCCGCGAATACGCCTCCAAGGGCATTACGGTAAACTGCGTGGCCCCGGGATACATCGACACTGACATGACCAAAGTCCTTCCCGAGGCGGCAAAAGAAGGCATTCTCGCGGCCATTCCCCAGGGCGTTCAGGGGACGCCGGAAGACGTGGCCAACGCCGTTTCGTTCTTTGCGCAGGAAAACAGTTCTTACATTACAGGTCAAGTTCTCGCCGTCGACGGCGGGATGACAATGGCATAAAGCGGAACTTGACGAAAGGTCCGCACAAACATTTTTTTGGAGGTGCTTTTAGCTATGACTAAAGCAGATGTGCTCGCGCGCCTGAAGGAAATCATCATTGACCGCCTTGACGTTGAAGAGGAACAGATCAACCCCGAAGCTTCCTTTGTGGAAGACCTCGGCGCTGATTCCCTTGACATCGTCGAGCTGATTATGGGCATCGAAGAGGAGTTCGACATCGAGATTCCCGACGAGGACGCCGAGAAGCTCACCACCGTCGGCGAAGCCATCAACTATGCCTGCAGCAAGCTGGGCATCGAAGAATAATTTTCCGAACACGTGCCGGGAGAGCCATAAATAATGGCTCTCCCGGAATTCCAAGGTTCAAAGATCTGCATTTGCGCATCACCGCAGGAAAACGATCGCCCACGCGGCGCAAGGAGACTCAGAAATGAAGCGAAGAGTAGTGATCACCGGGCTTGGAGTGATCAGCCCCGTAGGTATCGGGAAGGAAAACTTCTGGAAGGCCCTCGAAGCTGGACAAAACGGCATTCGCAGGATTTCTTCCTTCGACCCCACAAACTATAACGTGAAAATTGCGGGCGAGGTCCTGGATTTCGACCCCACCCTTTATATGGCTAGAAAAGATGCAAAGCGCACCGACCGAGTCATCCAATTTTCCACGGCGGCTTCGGCCATGGCCATTGAAGACGCCAAACTGGATCCCGCGTCGGTGGATCCGTGGAAATTCGGCGTATATCTTGGCTCTGGAATTGGAGGACTTCATGCCAGCTGGGACGGCTATAAAGCCCTTTCGGAAAAAGGTCCCCGTTTCGTCAGCCCCTTTGCCATTCCCGCGATGATCAGCAACATGACCTCCGCCAGCGTGGCCATCAAATACGGCTGCAAGGGGCCAAATATGTGCGTCGTCACCGCCTGCGCGTCGTCTATCAACAGCATCGGCGAGGCGGGGTACGCCGTGCAACGCGGCGATGCCGACGTGATGATCGCCGGTGGCGCCGAAGCTTGCGTCATGGGGCTGACCGTAGCGGGATTTTCGGCCATGAAGGCGCTGTGCAGCACTTCCAACGACGATCCTGAACATGCCTGCCGCCCCTTTGACAAGGACCGTTCCGGTTTCATCGTCGCCGAAGGCGCCGGCGTCGTGATCCTCGAGGACCTCGAGCGCGCCCTCAAGCGCGGTGCCCACATTTACGGCGAGCTGACGGGCTACGGCGCTACTTGCGACGCCTATCACATTACCGCTCCCGATCCCGAAGGCGCCGGCGCCGAGAAAGCCATGGAAAACGCCATGAAGCAGTCGGGTTGGGACGGCGTTGACCTCATCAATGCCCATGGCACGTCCACCCACCTCAACGAGATCATGGAGTCCAAGGCCATTAAAAAACTGCTGGGCGACAGGGCCAAAGAACCTTACGTCACCGCCACCAAGTCGCTGATCGGACATACCCTGGGCGCTGCCGGAGGCGTGGCCGTCGTGGCGGCACTTCAGTCCTTCGAGCAGGGCATCGTCCATAAGACGCGCAACTATGTGACGCCCGACCCCGAATGCGACGTCAACGTCGTGGCCGAGACGCTGCACGATCGGGACATCCGCCGCATTCTGGTCAACGGCTTCGGCTTCGGCGGCCACAACGGCGTCCTTGCCCTTCAGAAATATGAGGGCTGATGTCCAAAAGCGATAAAGAGCGGCAGCGGGTTCTCGACTCTTTTCAGCGGCGCATCGGCTATGCCTTTGAATCTCCGACTCTGCTGGACGCGGCGCTGACCCATTCGTCCTATGCCCATGAATACGGCCTTTCGTGCTGGAACGAGCGATTGGAATTTCTCGGCGACGCCGTGCTGGAACTGCTCATCAGCGACGAACTCTTCAGAGAACTGGCCGACGCCGGCGAGGGCGAGCTGACCCGCGAAAGGGCTTCGCGAGTGCGTGAAGAAGTGCTGTCGGCCTGGGGGCATGCCCTGGGTGTGGACAGGCTGCTTCGGGCGGGCAAGGGACAGCGCGGCAACGTCAGCGAGAACATGGTGGGCGACGCCGTCGAAGCCATTCTCGGCGCCATCTACCTCGACGGCGGACTGGAGGCCGCTCGGACGTTCTTGAGGCTGTGCCCGAAGGACGCCCAACAGGAAGTGCTCGACGCCAAAAGCCGTCTGCAGATTTACTGTCAGGAGCGCAGCGATTGCTGCCCCGAATACCAGGTGCTGACGCGCACAGGCCCCGACCACAATCCACTGTTTACCGTCCAAATACGCTGGCTCGACAAAAACCTCGGCCGCGGCCGAGGCAGCAGCCGCAAGGCGGCGGAGCAGGACGCGGCGCGCAATGCCCTTCGGCGTTTGGATTCCGAAAGCGCTCGATCCGAAAGATAGCGAACACAGTTGCAGCCCCCTGCGGTCGAAGCGCCGCAGGGGGCTGTGTCGCAAAAAGACGCCGATCGAGACGGCAAAAGATCGAATGACATTCCCTTGAATGAAGATATAATTGAGCGTGAAACGCAACCCAGAATCGGAGGCAAATCATGGAACAGATTGACATCAGCAGAATGAATTCAGTCGGACAGGGCATCGGCAGGGCGCAGGACGGCCGCACCGTTTTTGTGGACGGTGCGCTCCCCGGCGAAACCGCCGTCATCGCTGTGCGCCAGGAGAAAAAGAGCTACATCCAGGCTCGCGTCGAGCGCATCGTCAAGGGCAATCCCCATCGCCGCGAGCCTCAGTGCCAGTGGTACCGCAGCTGCGGCGGTTGCCAGCTCCAGCATGCCGATTATGAATTGCAGTGCCGCATCAAGTCCATGCTTGCCGAAGACGCTTTACGCCGCCTCGGCGGCTTTGAGATCACTGAACCCTTGGAGTGCGTCCCGTCGCCGGCGGAATGGGGCTACCGCAACAAAGCCGTCTTTCCCGTGCGCGCCCGGGGCCGTCGGGGAACCGTAGGCTTTTACAAACAGAAAAGTCATGACATCGTGCCCGTCACGCGCTGCCCCGTCATCGGCGATCGGGCGAACAAGCTCTACGCCTGCCTTCGGACCATGATCGAGCAAGGACAGTTTTGCTGCTACGACGAACAGTCCAATGAAGGCTGGTTGCGCCACGTGGTGATCCGCAGCGCCCGCGACGGCGAAGAACTGCTTCTCGTGCTCGTGGTCGCCGCACGCCCACAGGGCGCAGCGCTGGCCTCGCTGGAAGACCTGTACGATCACCTCAAACTCCGATTCCCCGAGCTCGTCGGTTTGGTCCTGAACGTCAACCCCGAGGAGGGCAACGTCATCATGACAGGCGACTCCGTGCTCGTCAAAGGCGAGGACCGCCTTGTCGAGCGCGTGGGGCCTTACAGGCTCTGCTACGACGGAACCGCCTTTTTCCAGGCCAATCCTCGTCAGGCCCAACGACTTTTCGAATACGCCGCGAGCCTTGCCGAAGGGCAGAACATTTTGGAACTCTACTGCGGCGTCGGCGCGCTCACCGTCTTTCTGGCGAAAAAGGCGAAATCCCTGAAAGCCGTGGAGATCTGGCCTTCTGCCGTGGACTTCGCGCGGGAGAACGCCCAATACAACGGCGCTGAAAACCTCCAGGTGATCCAAGGCGCCGCCGAAGACGTCATCACCGACGTGCAGCTTCAAGGCGTTGACTGCGTCGTCGTCGATCCCCCGCGCGCCGGGTGCAAGAAAGAGCTGCTCCAGCGCATTGCCGAAAGCCCCGTGAAGCGCGTCATCTACGTGTCCTGCAATCCAGCGACCCTTGCCCGTGACGCCGCTCTGCTGCGCGACGCCGGCTTTGCCCTCGACACAAAGAAAATCCGCGTATTCGATATGTTCCCTCAGACCAGCCACGTCGAGACGGTAGTATTGATGTCAAAGGTTAAAGGAGAATAGGCGTGAAAGCCCAGTAATACTGCGGTTTTCGAGCAATCGGGCAATTTGGCATCGGACAGACAAAACGCTTCTCGGTAACTTATCCAAGGGCAAATCTGTTCAAAAAGTGTGAGAGTTGAGTTGCCACGATAGATGTCACTATGTTGAGTTGCCGAGTTAGATGTCGGGGAGTTGTGGCTGTGAGATAGATGTTACTTGTTGAGTGATGAGCGAAATATTATTAAGGGAGGAGAGACTATAATTGACAGAAATTGAATATAGAAAACTACTCATTGATTCAGTGCGTGCCGGAGATTACCCTGAAAAAGATGGACTGCTTGAATTGTTGAATATTTGCTCATTAAGGTTTGAAAAGACTAATGTTTTTACCAGAAACTTATGGAATCATTTCCAAGAGTATATTCATATTTGTATCGTTCCGGAGAAGATGATTGAGTTAAAGAAACACGCCGATTATCTTAAAAAAATGATATATGAGATCTATCCTCCAAACGATGATTATGAGCTGTGGGGAGTGGAGATTAAACCGGGAGCTATGCCTGACACTGAAGATATTAGTCAAGAAATACTATTTGAAAATATCAGGAATCAGATTATTGAGGAGATCCGTGCTGCAAAATATATGATCTGGATTTCTGTGGCTTGGTTTACAGATCCGGTTTTATATCAAGAATTAGGTCAGTTTACAAGGAACTACACGCAGACCGTGAAACGGGCTGCTGACAA
>CAZUQW010000006.1:0-128357 GCA_964622575.1 uncultured Synergistaceae bacterium
GATTCCCGTTGAATGTAAAAACATCCGACGGGAATCTACGGTGGCCACAGCGCTGTTGCGCTATGAATTTTCTTTTAATTATTTCGCTGTCTACTTGACGGGGAGCAGTTCATAGAGTATGGGGCAAATACCGTTGTAAATGTGCTATACTGTCTATGGTGATTGACGTCCTTTCTAGATGATTTTTGGCGAAGCCATTCTAACGGACTCAATCGCTTTTTTCTATCCTCTCGGTCTCACATCTATTGTGAAGCTACATTGTTTATTAGGAGGTGAAAGGGCATGGCACGTTACGATTATCTTATTGTCGGTACAGGATTCTTTGGTGCTGTCTTTGCCCATGAAGCAGCTGCATGCGGCAAAAAATGCCTCGTCATCGACAGAAGGGACCATGTCGGAGGAAACGCTTATTGCGAAAAACGACGTTCTATATGGATACATCGTTATGGTCCACATATCTTTCATACTAACGACAAGCGGATATGGAACTACGTGAGACAGTTTGCAGAATTCAATAATTTCATAAACTCTCCACTGGCCAACTACCACGGAAAAATATATAACTTGCCATTTAACATGAATACTTTTAACCAGTTATGGTGCGTCACGACGCCCAGACAGGCCAAGATGAAAATCGCAGAGCAAACAGCACCTTACAAGAATGTGAAACCTTCCAATTTAGAAGAGCAAGCGCTGGCATTAGCTGGCCCTGACATTTATGAACACTTTATCAGAGATTACACTGAGAAACAATGGGGGCGATCATGCGCTCAACTACCGCCATTTATCATAAAAAGAATTCCTCTGCGTTTTACCTACAACAATAACTACTTTAACGACAAATACCAGGGCATCCCTATAGGGGGTTATGCTAGGCTGTTCACAAACTTGCTAAAACATTGTGATGTCCAACTTTCTACAGACTTTTTTGCTGATAAAAGTCTGCGCTTTTGGGCAGACAGAATTGTGTATACTGGAACAATTGACCGATATTTTGGATATTGTTATTCTCCGCTGGAATACAGGACTGTTACCTTCAAGACAGAAGAATTAGATATTGAAGATTACCAGGGGAATGCAGTAGTCAATTATACCAGTGCCGATGCACCTTTTACCCGCATTATCGAGCATAAACACTTTGAATTTGGAAAACAGTCCTTCACGGTTATCACAAAAGAATTTCCCGCTCAATGGAATCCCGGAAAAGAGCCTTTCTACCCTGTACAGGACGAACGCAACATTGCGTTATACAAAAAATATGCACAACTGGCTACACAGGAAAAAAATGTTATTTTCGGTGGGCGGCTGGCTGAATATCAATATTACAACATGGATGAAGCGGTACGTCGTGCATTGTTGGTGGCTAAAAAAGAACTGAAGGTAGGAATGGTATGATAGATAAAATAGTGACTTTCATTGTTCCTGCCTATAACGCTGAAAAGCATCTTGACCGGTGTCTTTCCTCTTTTCTCTTGCCGGAAATTCTTGAAAAGATAGAGATCATTGTAGTGAATGACGGATCAAAAGATAGGACAGCAGACGTTGCAAAAAAGTATACTGAAAGATACCCGTCTTCCTTCGTGCTTATCAATAAAGAGAATGGCGGACATGGCTCAGGCATTAATGCTGCCATATTACAGGCACGAGGGTATTATTTTCGTGTTATCGATTCTGACGATTGGGTACTGACAGAAAATCTAAACGAGTATGTAGAATGTCTAAAAAGCACAGCAGCTGATGTAATTCTCACGAACTACCAAAGGGTTGACGCTCTTGGAGGAAAAAAGACTTCTTTCGTATCTCAAGATATTGCATTTGGGAAAGTATATTCCCTTGAAGATGTCATGAATGCTGGTAAAGGGGCATTAATTTGTTGTATGCTCTATGGCCTTACTTACCGCACAGCCTTTTATCGCAGCTGCAATGTCAGACTCAGCGAAGGCATATCTTATGAAGACCAAGAATATGCTACAATTTTCTTTGCCCAAGCACACTCCATTCTTTTCTTAAATTTATTCCTCTATCAATATCTTACCGGTACAACTACCCAGAGCATGTCAGACGTCAACCAAGTGAAACGTGCCCCACAGCTTGAGCAGGTGTTTTGGAAAATAGCAACGATCTATATGCAGGGCAAAGAACTTTCACCATCGATCCAAAAGTTCTATCTCTACAAATTATCGGAAACACTCCAAAGCTATTATATTACCATGTTTATACGTAACAGAGACCGTGCAACTGGGCGGTCAGAAGCCCGAAGGATGAGACGCAAAAGCACAGAAGCTATACCTGCATTGAAATTTTTGACAAATTTTAGGTACTGGCTCCTCTTTACAATGCATATTCTTCATATCAAAACATGGCATCTTGAATTGTTAAAAAAATCACCTGCCTACCATTGGCTAAGACAGATAATACGCTAAAGATAACGCTTCGTCTGTTACAAAATTTAACATCAACGACCCTTGACGCGTTTTCTCTTTGGGGACTGCATTATGTAGCACTTATACAAAAAAATTTTCTACACTTCTATTTTCATAGACTCTTACCCGCTTCTACATGGTGCAGGATCTACTTCTGAGTCTCTTGCGTTTTCGCTAACGCCTTTTTCGGAAGCAAGGTCTTTCGAACAATCTTGACCTTCCTGTTGTAGGTATTTTCAGCTTCTATGATAAATATGTCCCTCTTTTGGACAATTTTTTCCATTACACAGCCTTTCTTAATAGAGAGTACCTTGCTGTGTGATTTATCGTCTTGCTTTCAAGCAGCATGAAAAAAGCTCCCCTTTCGGGGAGCTTTAAATAAACTCAATATTAAAAATCATGAAATTTTTTAGTGTTAATCAATGTTTGCTTAAAAGCCTTTTCAACGGGCGCAGGGATAGGCGGCTTTCGAGTCCGCTTTTATTTCACCGGATATCCCAGCGCTGAGCGGATTTTCTTTCTCAGCCCCGCGACGCGGCGGCTGACGGCCTGCTGCGAGATGCGCAGCGCCTGCCCCACTTCGGCCTGGGTCCAGCCCGAAGCCAGCGCGCGAGCCAATCTTTGCTCGTCGGGGCTGAGGCATTCCAACAGCTCGAAAAGGGCGTAATTGGCGTCGCTAAAGGGAACGTCAAAACCGGCTTCTTCGTATTTCTGCTCCAGCGAGTCGTGGTCGCTGCTGCGCCGCAATTTTTCGGCACGGTCTCTCACCTTGGCGGGCAGGCGATACCAGAGGTACAAACTGAGAGATTGGGGCGGCCTGTTGGCCTGATAGCGGTCGATCAGCCGGTAAAGTTCGATGAAGGCTTCTTGAAGGAGATCGTCGTATTCGGCGCCGCGGCCGGTGTACCGCCATGCAATTTTCCGCACCAGCGGCATGTAACGCAGAGCCAGAGCGCCTTTCATCGACGTTGTGGCGATGGTGTCCTGTTGCATTTTTTCAGAACTATTCCTTTCTCCCTTTTGGGTGTCCTTGAAACGGGGACCAAATTTCTTCCACTGACATAAAGAGTGCCCACATTGATATAAATATACAACAAGATTTCACCATCGCCAAGTATTTGTTTACTGAATGTGAATTTTTGACGCACATAACCGAGAAAAATGTCTCTCAAAAAGGCAATCATCTTTCTTGGCCGATTAAATGCCGCTTGATACGGTACTCGGCAAATTTCGGCTGAGGTGCAGCGCTCTTGGGCCGATCTCTTCCTTTTTCCTCAAGCGTGCAACTGATCGACACCAACATCATATTTTCCTTGACATATTTTTCTATTAAGAGGATAATAATTATTTTGGCGCTTTGCGCGCTATCAGACGAGGGGATTGTTATCAAGACAACTCACGGTGAGCCGTCCTTAGGAATCCCCTCAGCACATTGGGGAGGAACTTATGACGGTAACTGCTTTTAATGAACTGAATCTTCCGGAGCGTTTTCTTGACGCTTTGGAACAACGGGGCTTCACTGAACCGACGCCTGTGCAGGCGCAGGTTCTTTCGCAGCCCGACCTCGACGTCGATCTGATCGTCCAAGCCCGCACGGGTTCGGGAAAGACTTTGGCCTTTGTTCTTCCGCTGGTCGGCGCCCTTCAGGACGGCGAGAAAGCTCCGCGCGTTCTCATTCTCTCGCCCACCCGGGAACTGGCCATGCAGAACGCCGGCGAAGCGGAATTCTTCGGCAAGATCAAAGGTCTTCAAACGGCTACCCTTGTGGGCGGCATGAACATGGAACAACAGATCGCCAGGCTCAAAGGCGGCACGGCGCTCATTGTCGGCACTCCGGGGCGCGTTCTCGACCACATTAGGCGCAAGACTCTCGATTTGTCATCGGTGGACACTGTCGTTCTGGACGAGGGCGACGACATGCTCGACATGGGCTTTCGCGAGGAGCTTGAAGCCATTCTCGATGCCGCCTCAAATCGAAAGAAAACGTGGCTCTTTTCGGCCACCATGCCCGAGGCGGTCTTTGAACTCTCAAAGCGCTATCTCAACGACCCCGTTCGTCTTGAGTTGAACCACGAGGACGAACAGCACGCCGACATCGAGCATCGCGCTTATCTCGTGCCCTCTCACCGCCGCCTCGAGGCGCTGGTCAACGTGCTTCTGTGGGAACACCCGACGCGCTGTCTTGTATTCTGCCACACGAAAACCGACACGGGTGAAGTGACGGGGCGCCTACAAAAGGAAGGCTTCATGGCGTTGGCTCTCAACGGCGACATGACGCAGAGGGAACGCAACGTCGCTCTGGAATCCTTCCGCTCGGGGCGAATTCCCATCCTTGTGGCCACCAACGTGGCTGCACGCGGCCTCGATGTACAGGGCGTCACTCACGTCATTCAACTTGGGCTGCCCGAAACCATGGAAACTTTTGTGCACCGTTCGGGCCGAACGGGCCGCGCCGGACAGGAAGGTTCGAACCTGCTGCTCCTCACGCCTCAAGAGTCATCGCGCTTCAAGGGGATGATCCACCGTTCGGAGATGAAGGTCCAGTGGATCAAAGTCCCCGATCTCAAGGAAATTGGCGTCATTCAGCGGGAGCTTCGCGAAGAATCGCTCATCAGCCTCGTTCCCTCCGATGAAACGCTCCTATGGGCGGACTCCCTTTTGGAACACATGGGCGACGCGCGTCAGCTGACGGCGAAATTGCTGACGGCCATCGTCAAAGACATTCCCACGGGTTACGCGCTGCGCGATGTGCTTCAGCGCGAACTGGACGCCCGCCGCACTAGCGTCGATCCCCGCCGTGGCAAGGGATTGAAGCTTCGCCGCGAGAGAGGCGGCGGCCGTAGCGCACTGCGCAACGCCTATCGCATGTCCGGCCCCGCTTATACGCTGACTCTTGCCAAGGGGCGCAACACTCCGGAGTGGTCGGTGGGAAGGATCCTCGGAACGCTCTGCAGCGCCCTCAACGTTGACCGCAGCGAAATCGGGAACATCAAGATGCGCGACACCTACACCGAAGTTCAGCTGAGCGCGGCGGCAGCGGGCAATCTCGACGACGGCGGCCGCCAACGCCTTGCCGAGCGCGGTCTGCTCTTTGACGCGGCAGCAGGAAAACCTGTCCTGGGTGGAGCGCGCAGAGAGCGGCGTTTCAGCCGTTCGGGCGAACGTCTTGCGCCGAGACGGACAAGCCGTGACGACGGCTTTAAATTCAGGCGCCGCACCGCTGAGTCTCGCTGAAAAAGCCAGTGGACGGATTTTTCACTTTTGCTTTTTCCGCCCCAAGACGGATATAATAGTGAACGAAGGCCGCTGAAGCTCTTCCGAAGCGCCCTTCACCATAGGTGCTGAAAGGAGTTTGCGTCATGGAATTTGATCCGGAGATCATGAAAATTCGTATTTGCAAAAAGTGCAAAGGCCTCGGCTTCGGCGTGGACCTCACGGGAAACCGCTTCACCTGTTCGGAATGCGGCGGCACAGGTCGTATCCTCGTCAAAACGCTCAAGTCGGAATTCACCCTTGGCAGCCTCAATGAAAACCTTTCTTTCGACAAGGAAACCATGAAAATCCGCGTCTGTAAATCCTGCGGCGGCCTCGGTTCCGTCAACTACGGAAACGAAGAGCGCGACTGCCAGGACTGCGGCGGAACGGGGCGCATTATCGAACAGCGCATTCTCACGGAGTATCAGCTGAAGGATATCGACGGAATCACTCAATCCGACGACAAACAGTGACGAAAAAACGGCGAAGCCCCTTCACGGAGCTTCGCCGTTTTCTGTCTTTCCGTTATTTCGCCTGCGCAATCAGCTGGTCCAGCAGCCGCGTCAGCTTTTGGACGTCATAGCGCGGACATTGGCGGTTCAAGATCTGCACGTTGTTCATGTGTTTTTTCCAACATTGATCGTTCACTCTCGGCAGCTCGCTGAGCACGGCGCCGTCGAGAGCCGCTCCGCCGAAAACGCCGCGGGTAATGGAATAGCTGGTGATGGGCGCGCCGCTGTTCAGGCTGGTCCCCACATAGCTTTCCTTGCCGCCCGTTCCCGCAGCCGCCGTCACGTCGATTCCCAAAGTGAAGGCGCCGCCGCGAAAGGCTTTCATGCCCTGTTCGTTATTGACGGTCAGCACAAGGGCAGTGGAGGTCACTCCGGCCTGAAGTCCGAAGGCACCGCCGGCGATGCTGTAAAAGGCCGGGCCATACCATTTGCCCGTCTTGGGATCGCGGCGCATGACCAGTCCCTCTCCGTAACGTCCGCTGACGATGAAGCCCGCCTTGACCACGTCGGGGAAAATCGCGATGCCTACGCCATTTTTAATGTTCTCGGCCAACCCGGCTGCCGCATGAGATTTAATCATCCTTTGGACGGTAGCTTGTGCGCCCTTGACGCGCCCCGAGATTTTATAGTCCTTTGCCCACAGAGCTGAAGAGCTCATCACTGCCAACAGTGTCAATACGCTCAAGAACTTTTTCATGTTCAATCCCCCTTTGAAGGTTATCTATACACAGTCAAAGTGTATCACGGCTCCTTCAATTCGTGTATTGTCGTTTTTATCGGTTTCCATGAAATTTTAGGGAATTTTAGGGAAATCATCAAAAAAAGCTTGCGTTAGTGCGGTGCTGTGATATACTCTTTTTAAAGATGATAAAAGTATTCCTGCGATGTACGTGATCGTGGTTATCGTCTTGAGCCAACACCTGTTATCCCGGTTGAGCGAAGAGTTATGGATCGTGGTTCATAACTGAGCTTATATTTTTTGTGGAACGGGTCAAGACTACTATGACACGGCATTGTGGGCTTTGATCATCGAAGAGGAAACCTCACGGTTCCCTCTTTTTTTATTATCTAGTTTCCGCTGCCCGCAGGGCTTCCTCCGAACTTCCACGGCACGCACAATTTTTGCTGTAACGCCATGGGTTTTCTCAAGCCCATTGGGTAACTTCGAAAACGATTTTCCTGTTGATCAGCGTTTTTCAGCGCAGAAAGGTCGATAGAAATGGCTTCTTCCTTTTTCTCCTTCAGTTCTGTCCGCGGCGTCATCTTCGATTGGGACGGCGTCATTGCCGACACGCGGCTGGATTTTGCGCCGCTTCGAGAGAAATATTTCGGCGGGCGCGCCCTTCCCCTGCTTGAATCTGCGGCTGGCATGGACGAACCGCTCCGTTCGGCCTTCCTCGAAGAGATCAAAGCCGAAGAAATGCTCGGAGCCTCCCGCGCCGTTCCTGTAGAGGGCGCCAAGGAACTGACGGCACTGCTCGATCGGCGCCATGTGCCCTGGTGTGTGCTCTCGCGCAACTGTCACGAATCCATAGACCTGGCGGCGCTGACCATCGGTTTCAAACTGCCGCCGGCAACTTTCGGCAGAGAAGCTCCGCACGTCAAGCCCGACCCTCAAGCCATGCGCGACGCTGCCGAAGCCATGGGCGTTGCGCCGCAGCACTGCCTGGTAGTCGGCGATTTTCTCTATGAACTGCTTGGCGCCCGGCGCGCCGGCATGCGGTGCGTTCTGGTTCGGCGAAACAGCCCCCAGTGCGCGGCGCTGGCCGACGGCACTTATCCCTCGGTGACCGCCCTGGCGCAGGCCTTCGCCCGCAATGAGGAGTTGATCCCGTGGGAATATCAGCCGTCAGCGAAGAAATGGGGCAAACGAGGAGTAGCGCTCATGGCGGAACGGACGGTACACATCGACTGTTTCTTGAACGAAAAAAGATTTGCCGTCTTGGAAGGGCTGGCTTCCTGCGGCTTGGGGGGCATCACCGTACCCGAGGGCCGAACGCTGTCCGTCGACGAGTTGCGCAGCTGTGCGGCGCTGTCGCCCCGACAGCTTTCTGCGCCGCTTTGCACCGTTCTTGAAGAGGTTTTTTCGCTTCGCTATCCTCTCATGAAAATCTGCGGCGGCAAAGAAGGGACCTCGCTGAAAGAGCTTTCGTCGCCCGACCAGCTGCTGACTGAAAACTGCTGAAGTTCTGCCTTTTGCCGGCAGGCCGGTTTAGCCGCCGAGAGCGCCGCTTCCCCATCCTCAAAGGGCGCTCCCGCCTTTTGCGCCCTGAATAAGCAAAAAAACAGGAAAAATCTCTGCACAATAAGCCGAAGATTTTTCCTGTTTTCATATTCGGGCCATTTGGATTTTCAGATAATCTCGAATGAGCGCCAGCACTTCGCGCCACGCCAGCGACGTCACGCCGAGACCGCGCGAGGTGGGAACAAAATAAACCGCCCTGATGCACGATCGGCGCACCATGCTCGGTGCAGGCAGAGAATACAGGTCGAAATCGGCCATGTATCTTTTGGCCCACAGCGCCGTCCGCGCCATGTGGAAACGGTCGGTCACCAGCAGGATCTGCGGGCGCAGGCCTTCTTTCGGATAAAGCCGATTCAGCAGCGCCGCGCTTTTGCGGATGTTGCTTTCGGTGTTCAGCGACTGCCCCTCAATGAGGCAGGCCCCAGAGAAGCCGTGTCCCCGCAGCCAGTTCGCCATCAGCGGAGCCTCGATGCCCGAAATCATGATCGCAGCGTCGGGCAGGGCGTGAAAGAGCTCCAAGGCTCTGCGCAGGCGGCGTTGCGACGACACTGAAGGCTGGTATAAATCGCCTTCGGCCACTGCACCGCCACCGAGAACAAGGACAACGGCCGGACGGCTTTTTTCGGGCGACTGAGGCAGAGCGGGCAGCGATTCGAGCATCAAAAAAAGCTCGCGGCCGAAAAAGTCGGTGCAGGACGCCGCAAAAAGTAGAAGCAGCGCTGCCCACAGGCCACGCCGCAGGCGCCGTGACAACTTTCCCCCACAGAGGAACAGGAGAGATGCCGCAAGCAGAAAGAGGCCCAATGGCGAGAAAAGCGCCGCAAGCAGCGTGGAACAAAAATAAGAGGCGGAACTCATGGATTGATGTGAAGGCGCTCGGAAGTGTGGCTCTTCAGATAGGCTTCAAGGCGATCGCGGCTCAGGCGAATGTGGGCGCCCATGGCCTTGCGCACTTTCTTTTCGTCTTGAGCGAGAAGCGCTTCGATAATTTCCACGTGTCCTTCCGAAAGGCGCTTAATGTAATCGCGGTCGCCGATGGAATAGGGACGGTACAAATTGATAACGTCCACCAGCTCCTCAAGGGAATTCTGAAGAAAGCGGTTGCCCGTCGCCTGATAGAGAAAGGCGTGAAAGCGCCGATCTTCTTCGAGATATTTTTCGGGATCGGTGTCGTTGCCCATTTTTTTGAAAATCTCGAGGAACTCGCCAAGCTCTTTGACCGGCGGGTGAAGACACACCAGCGACGCCGCGAACATCTCAAGATCCTCGCGGAGATCGTAAAGCGCGCCGGCATCGCTGACGGAAGGCAGAGAGACGTAGGCACCCTTGCGAGGCGTCAGCGTGACCAGCGACGTTTTCGCCAGCTGGCGTATGGCCTCCCGCACCGGCGTGCGCGACACCGCCATTTTTTCGGCCAGATCAACCTCGGAAAGCTTCTCGCCGGGCTTGATGATGCCGCTTACAATGGCCTGTTTGATTTTTTTCGTAAACAATCTGACGAAGATCCATGTTTTTTGCCGGATGCAGCGGATTATACATCGTGAAAATCTCCTTACAGATGGGGCCAAGCCCTTAAACTCGATAAACGCTCTTGTACTCCGTACATATTATACAAAAAACATTTTACCGCCGCAATAAAAGGCAGGGACAAAAGCACAGCCACAAAAAACTCCGAAGGGAAGCCCAAGCTTCTCTTCGGAGTTTTTCAGCGTCACGAGATTATCGAATCTGGCGCAGAATGATCTCGGCGATAAAGGCCGAGCCCACAAAAGTGCCCACGAAAACCATCAGTCCCACGAGCACGATCTTCAATCCCTGTTTTTTCAGCAGGTCGATGTCCTTGCCCAGGGCAAGTCCGGCATAGGCCAGGATGGGCGTGCAGAGGCCGATGAAATTGATGTTCTTCGTCACAGCGCTCAAATAGCCCGACATGGGCAGGAAATCGGGAATGGTCACAATGCAGCCCAGCGTAGTGATATAAGCCACGGCAGGGAATCCCTTCCAAGGAATGATCTTCCACAAAGCCACGCCCACAAAGATGATTCCCAGCAGGGCAGCCATGCCCTCCACCGTCTGAGCTACCGTAAAGCCGTCAACAACGTTGACCACACAGCTGATGAAAGCGTCGAGAAGCAGGAAAAGCACCATCTGTCCGTTTGTCATTGTCATTGTTATTCTCTCCCCTCGTCCTTAACGTGCTTCGCCGGGTCTGCTGGGCTGCTCTTTTACGCCGCAGCGGCGGACAAGCCACTCAGACAGCGGAAGGCTCAAGAACACGCACATGTAGATGCCGTCAAGTCCGGAGAGCATATTGCTCGATGCGGCCAGAGCCGTCAGTTCGTCCTTCAGATCGGGGAACATCTGGATCAGGGGAGCGAGCGACGTGGTCATCATGCTGGCGCTGCCCGTACCGCAGGCCATGGCAAGCGCCTGGGGACTGAACCACGAAATGGTGGAAGCGATAATAGAACTCATGAAGCTGCAAAACAGTCCGCCGAAAACCGTACCGGTGATGTAGACGCCCATAACGCCGAAGCCTTCGGGCGAATTGATGCCGTACTTCTCGCCGATAATGGCGATGTTGGGCTCGCGCGCATTGGAGAAGGCAGCGCCCACGGCTTCACGCCGCAGCCCCAGCATGACGGCAAAGGGGATGCCGAACAGGACGGTCCCAATGTTGCCGAACTCCTGAAGGATAAGCGCCGGCGCCGAGTGGATCACCTTCCAGAAATTGGGGCCAACCAGCGTGCCGTAACGAGCCATCAGCAAGAAAAACGTGAGACTCGTCAGAGAAGAGATCTGTATCATGTCGTCGTGCGATAACAATTTCATCTTGGGGAAACTGATGATTGCGCCCATAATAAAGGAATAAAGCATAGGCACAAGCACCAGCTTCGCCCTGCCCAGTGCAAAGGTCTTGCTGCCGATGTACTCGGCAATGACGCTTAAGACCAGTGCCAACAGGTGCACTTTCCAGTTCTTCAACGCTTTGCTTACTGTTTCTTCCATTGCGAACGCTCCCTGTCTAAAAGATCAGCAAATCCCTGTGCATTTGCTGTGGTACCCAATCTAATACTCCGAAAAACGGCTGTCCATGGCCTCGAGATACTGCTGCTTGGTGTAAATGGGTTTGAAATTGTCGATGATCCTGTGAGCCTGCTCCGCGCCGTTGACCAACAGGTCCACAATGGTAGCGAGCATGGCCTTTGCGGGGGTCAGCACGGCGGAGTTGAAGTCGACCACCTTGAAGCCCGCCGAATGGAGCGCCCCCACAGAACCGCCCGACAACGGATGAATGCAGGGCATCACGTGACACACGTCTCCCATGTCGGTTGACGCCGAAAAATAGGTCCCCTTCAGGATGTTTTCAGCTCCCACAAGCTGAGAGGCGTTTTTGATGAACAGTTCGTTGAATGGCGCGCAGATCTCCAGGGGCATGTCGCCGGGAATGCTGGAGAAATGGAATTTGCATCCCAGGGCCTCGGCGCCGCTCTTAAAGGCGCGCTCCACCTTGGCGAACACCCCGTCAATGACGTCGGCGCTGCCCGCGCGCACGTAGCCCTCGAGGCGAACGTCGTCGGGCACCGAGTTCACCGAGTCGCCGCCCTTGGTGATGATGAAGTGGACTCTCACGTGGTCGTTGTCCCTGAAGGTTTCGCGCAGCGCGTTGACGGCGTTGATGCCGGCAACCGCCGCATAGAGCGCGTTAATCCCCTGGTCGGGAGCCGCCGCGGCATGAGCCTGTTTGCCCTCGTAGCGAATGGTGAAAACGCGGAAACCGTTGCCGTGCTCGAGCACTGAAAAAGCCCCCGAGGGCGACCACTCGCCGGCGTGGATCATCATGGCCATGTCCACGTCGTCGAAAACGCCGAGACGCAGGAACTCCTGCTTGCCGCAGAGATAATCGATTTTGCCTTCGTCGCGCAGTTTCTTGCGGTGTTCCACCTGAATGAACTCCTCGGCGGGCACGCCCATCAGAGCCACAGAGCCGCTCAATTCGCTCAAAATGCCGCTGCGTGCCAGCGCCGCCCCCACCGCCAGCACCATTGATGTCTGAAGGTTGTGGCCGCAGCTGTGTGACGCACCAGTCTCGGGATCGGCCTGAGGATGGTTGCGGCAGACAATGCCGTCCAGTTCGCCCAGCACCGCGATTTTAGGGCCGGGGTTACTGCCCAAGTCGGCTCTCAGCCCCGTCAGCGCCAGGCCGCTTTTGACCGAAAGGCCAAGCGACTCGAGGGCTTCAGCCAGCTTCGAGCTCGTCCGATTCTCGGAAAAACCCAGTTCAGGATGAAGGGCGATGTCCTCGGCATAAGACTTCACCAAAGGGGCCGCGGCATCTACCGCCTCGAAAATACGCCGTTTCAATTCCGTTGTATCAGTCATCAAAAAAGACCACCTCGCAGATTTTCTTTTACGGAGAACATCATTTTGTAAATTTTACAGGAGGGAACAGAGCGCTTCCCTCGAAACGCACCTCCTCTCCAGGAAAAACAAAAATTTTCCGAACTTGCTGCTTCGATAGGGGTTTTCGGACAGGAAACACGCCACCCAAACTTCCCACTATGGCAGCGCCGTATCTGGCCGTTTGCCTCTTAATTAAATAGTGTAACATTCAGAAAAAAGACTGTCAATGTCTTTAATTTGCATATTATTCTGGACTTCTTCCATCATCTTTTCCGCTCTATACCTGAATTTTCACATGCCTCATCCACCACGCCACCGCTAACCTTCAGTCGTTCAGTCGGCGCAAGGCGAAAGATCGGCGCAGTTTCACGCTGATAGTTTCAGGAGTCATGAGCGGCAAAAACGCCATGCACCACGCTTTTGCCGCATCGAAGAAAACAGCCCTCCGCAGCTGTATCCAGCCAAAGGTTATGAGCCTGGACAAAAGCGGCGGCATCTTCAGCATTCGACATGACAGTGCCCACTGCACTGTCTTTTCTCTTCTTCCGCTTGCGCAGCTTCACGAAAGCGACTCTGCCCGAAAGAGCAACGGCGCAAAATGGCCCGCAAAGCGCAAAGTCGCGCCTTGTGGGCCGTTACAGTTTCAGTCGCTTTCAACAGTCCTCGCATACAGCCACGTTGCGGCCGTCGAAGCGGGGAATAAATTTTTCCATGGCCGTCCTGCCCTTTTGGATATAGCAGTTCACCATGCCGAGGCTTTCGGCGTAATCGAGCACTCTGTTGTACTCCAAAGTGGTCAAACGGCGGTTCAGCCCCGGGATCCCGGCCGTCTGCGGCATGGGAGTGTATTGGTTCATGAGGCTCACGTAAATGGCGGAACCGAAGGTGCCGTGAAGGTAGTCCAACACCTTCATGCTGTCGCACGTCTGCCCGGGAAGGATGAGGTGGCGCACCAGCACGCCGCGCGTCATCATCCCGTTTTCGATGACCGCCGGTCCGGTGATGTCGAACATCTTCTCGATGGACGCCGAGGCGTACTTGAAATAGTCGGGCGCATGGGAGTAGCTCCGGGCCAAGCGGTCGTCGTAATATTTCAGGTCGGGAAGGAAAACGTCCACCCATCCGCGCAGCGCTTCGACGGCCTCGGGCAACTCGTAGCCGCCGCAGTTGTACACCACGGGCAACGAGAACCCTCGTCTCTTGGCCAGATCCAGCGCCTCGATGATCTGCGGCGCATAGTGCGTCGGCGTCACCAAATCCAGCGACGCCGCGCCGCGGCGCTGTTGTTCGATGAAAATTTCCGACAGGCGGCGGACGCTCACCTCGATGCCCGTCCCCCGACAACTGATCTGATAGTTTTGGCAGAAAAGGCACTTCATGGTGCAGTGCGAAAAAAACACTGTCCCCGCGCCCTTGGCCCCCGTCAAGCACGGCTCTTCCCAACGGTGCAGCGACACCAACGCAACCCGCGGCAGGATACCGGCGCCGCAGTAGCCCGTGGCGCCTGCGGCGCGGTTGACGCCGCAGCGTCGCGGGCAGAGATCACAGCGTTCCAGATTCATCTTTCGCTCCTTTATCGCCGCCAAGGGATAGAGAAACGCCTCGAAGGAGAACTTCGAGGCGTTCCATGTTTATCCTGCGGCCTTGTTTTCCAGCGCCGTCACCAATCGACGGCTTTAACGGTCTTCAAGAGGCGCGATGCCGGGCAGCACCTTGCCCTCGCAGTACTCGAGGCTGGCGCCGCCGCCGGTGGAAACGTGGGACATGGCGCTCTTCAAACCGAATTTTTTCACTGCCGAGGCGGTATCGCCACCGCCCACAACGGTGAAAGCACCGCGCTTCGTCGCTTCGGCCATGGCTTGGGCAACTGCCCTGCTGCCCTGAGCGAAGAGCGGATTTTCAAAGACGCCCATGGGGCCGTTCCAGAGCACCGTTTTCGCTTTGGCGATCTCCTCCGCGAAAAGCTTGCTCGTCTCGGGGCCGATGTCCAATCCCATGAGGTCGTCGGGAATGGCGTCGGCCGCCATGGTCTGCGGCTTGACGTCGTCGGCGATTTCCGGCGCGGCAATGACGTCGACGGGCAAAACGATTTTAACGCCGGCAGCCTTCGCCTTGGCCAACAGCGCCTTGGCGAAATCGCTATGTTCGGCGTCGAACAGGGACTTGCCGATTTTTCCGCCTTCAACGGCGATGAAGGTGAAAGCCATGCCGCCGCCGATGAGGATAGTGTCGGCAGTGGCGATCATGTGCTCGAGGACGCCGATTTTATCGGAGACTTTGGCGCCGCCCACGACGAGAACGTAGGGCTTGACGGGATCGGACTTGACCCGCTCGAGGGATTCCACTTCATGGGCGATGAGATAGCCCGCCCATGCGGGAAGAACGTGGGCCACGCCCTCGGTGGAACAGTTGGCGCGGTGGGAAGCGCTGAAGGCGTCCATGACGAACAGGTCGAAGGGCTTTGCCATAAGTTTGCTGAATCGAGGGTCGTTTTTCTCCTCTTCGGGATGGAAGCGGGAGTTCTCCAACAGAAGGAGTTCGTCCTGTTTCTGCGACGCCACGGCGGACTGAACCTGTGGACCAACGCAATCGGGCACAAAACGGACTTTGTGCCCCAGTCCGTTCTCCACGTCACGGCGAATGAGATTCAGCGACATCTCGGGAACCACTTTGCCCTTGGGGCGTCCGAAATGGGACACCAACGTCACGTAAGCGCCTGCCGCCACCAGGGCGTCAACGGTCTTTTTATGGGCGACGATGCGGGAGTTGTCCTTGACGACGCCGTCCTTCACGGGCACGTTGAAGTCCACGCGGACAAGAACCCTTTTGCCCTTCAGCGAGGCCCCGTCGATATTTCGAAGTTTCAACATGTCAGAGGCCCTTTTCGATGACATGGTTGACCAGGTCGACGCAGCGGCAGGAATACGCCCACTCGTTGTCGTACCAGGAGAGAACTTTGATGAGGCCGTTCATCTCGATGGTCTGGTCGGGAGCGAAGATGCTCGAGCGATTGTCATGGATGAAATCGCTGGAGACGCACTCGTCGGTCACATAGCCCAGATAGGGAGCCATGGCGCCCTCGGAAGCTTTTTTCACGGCGGCGTTCACCTCTTCGACGGTGACCGGCCGACTGGGCTCGAAAGTCAGGTCGACGATGGACACGTCGGGCGTGGGCACGCGCAGCGCCATACCGCTCATTTTGCCCTTCAGCGCGGGAATGACCAGCGCGACGGCCTTGGCTGCGCCGGTGGTGGTGGGCACCATGGAGACAGCTGCGGCACGGGCGCGGTAGTTGCTCTTTTTATGGGACTTGTCCACAAGATTCTGGTCGCCCGTGTAGGAGTGAACGGTGGTCATCAGCCCTTTTTCGATGCCGAAGGCGTCGTTCAGAACTTTGGCCAGAGGCGCAAGGCAGTTGGTGGTGCAGGAGGCATTGGAAATGATGTGGTGCTTGGCGGGGTCGTAGGTCTCTTCGTTGACGCCCATGACAAAGGTGGCAACGCCGTCGCCCTTTCCGGGAGCGGTGATGACCACTTTCTTGGCGCCGCAGGCAATATGGACGCCTGCCGCTTCTGCGGTGCAGTTCTTGCCCGTGGCTTCGATCACCACATCGACGCCCAGTTCTTTCCAGGGATACACGTTGTTTTCGGGCTTGACGCAGAGGATTTTGCTTCCGTTGACAATGATGAAGTCGCCTTCAGAGCTAACATCGCCGGGAAAACGTCCGTGAACGGAATCGTACTTCAGCAGATAAGCCATCTGATCGGCTGCGGCACTGTGACGGGTGACCGCCACCACCTCAAAGAGTCCTTTTTTGTCATATTCCGACATGGCGCGCAGAACAAGACGGCCGATTCTGCCAAAACCACTGATTGCAACGCGAACTTTGCTCATAGCAGACTCCTCCTCAAAAATTTTAACTTCCTGCATCATTTCTCGCTTGGAAATTTTTCTCCATTATCCGGGGTGGAACTAGACTAAGCTTAAACTGCGGCGCTGTCAAGTTTTACAAGTGCGCTTTCAGCCCCGCTCGTCACGAGAGGGATCGAAGCCCGCTTCTTCGGCGATGCGCTGAAGCTTTTGCAGCCGGTACCTGACGGTGCTCTTGCTGACCTGCGGCCTCAGCAGCGCGCCGATTTCGGCCAGCGTCGCCTCGGGGTATTCCAACCGCTTCTCGGCAAGAGGCATTAGCTTTTCGGGCACCAGGCCGCCTTGAAACTTCATGAGGTATTGAATCATGGCGATGTACTGTCTCGAAGTTTCCACGCTGCGGCGGATGTTGGCGCTGTCGCAGTTGGCCTGCTTGTTGGCAAGGTCGCGCCGCGCGCGCAGCAGTGACCGCGCTTCGAGGTCCTGCGCCGTCTGGGACAGGCCCATGAAGTAGCAGAAACGCATGATGTGTTGGAGGTCGCGGATTGTAATTTCCATCACGCCGTCTTTGTCGCGCGCCGAAAAGGTGACGCCGCTGCTTTCCAAAAGCTCTTGGACGCTCTGCGAAATCTTTCTGTTGCGAAGCCTCAAAATGCAGTAATAGCCGCGTTTGGGATTGTAGATGCTGCCCGTGCAGCCGAAAACGCCGCGCGTCCAAGGCCAGCGCATAAAATCGCCGCATTGGGGCTTGTTGAGAATTTTCCTGTAAAGTTCGGGCTGCAGCTCCACAGTGACGCGCCGGCTGTAATAGCGAAGCGCCTCGCTGAGGCTTCGCTCTTTCGCCCAACTCACCAAAGGCCAGAGGCGGCGGAAACGGCGATAGACCCAAAACCGCGTGGAACTGGCTTTGACTTTGCCGCGCTCCTGCCGAACGTTCATGCAGGCCACAATGCCGGCCAGCTCCGACTCCGCCGAGACTTCATCGGTTGCCGGAGCCGAAAACCATTCGTCCCACTGTCCGCTGCTGGTTCTCATAGATTTTCTCCGCTGTTCAGCTTCCGGTGCAGGTGCATCAACGTCTCGGCAAGACGGGCGCTATGATGTCTGATCGTCGTGCCGTTTTGGATCTGCAGCAGCGAGGCACGGACGACTCGACAGCCTTTCGCCGCCAAAAACGCCTCGTCGGAATCGGACAGCAGCAGAGGCTCGGCTCCCTGCTGACGATAGCGCTCCCGAAGCGGTTCGGGAATGGCGTCCTCGTTCACCAGGACAATATCGGGGAAACGCCCCATGGCCCGCGCCACCCACTTGACGTGGTCAAGCTGACTCAAGCCCGTAGTTTCGCCGGGCTGAGTCATGAGGTTCGCCACGTAGACGATGGGACGCGATGAACGGCGCAGTGCGGCGGTAAACTTCTCCACCAGAAGATTGGGAATCACGCTGGTGAAAAGGCTCCCGGGGCCGAGAACGATCATATCGGCCTTTTCGAGCACCGAGAACGCTTCTTTCACGGGCTCCACGCCGGGAGGCGCCAGTCTGATGCTTTTGATGTCCTTGCCGTGCTTGGCCACGGTAAGCTCGCCTCGCAGCGTTTGGCCGTCTTCGGTTTCCGCCACGAGGGTCACGTTTTCCGTCGTGATGGGCAGCACGCGCCCGCGTATGGCCAGCAAGCTGTTGACCAGTTCCACGGCGCTCTTGAAGTCGCCCGACTGCTCGGTTGCCGCCAGAAGGATCAGGTTGCCGAGACTGTGGCCTTCGAGATCGCCCTGATTGAAGCGAAAGTTCATGAATGAACGCAGCTGGTCGTCGTTTTCGCTGAGCGCCACAAGGCAGTTGCGAATGTCGCCGGGCGGCAGCATTCCCCAGTCGCGCACCAGCCGCCCCGAGCTTCCGCCCTCATCGGTGACGGTCACAAGGGCCGTGATGTTGCGCGTGTACCCTTTCAAGCCCTTGAGCAGCGTGGAAAGACCCGTGCCGCCGCCCACGGCCACAAAGGTCGGGCCGCCTGCAAGGCGAAGCTGCACGGCTGCTGCCGCGGCCTCACGTTCGTTGGTTCTCTTGGAGATCAAAGCCCTCACGCGGCGGCTGTTTCTGAAAAGCAACGCCACGGCCACACCGCCCGCCATAAGCCCGCCAATAAAGATAAGCAACACGGCAAAAATCATGGTCGCTGTTCTCCGATCACGTCGCGTTGCAGGTCGCGATGGCGGACGATACACGTGACGCCGCCCACGTGTGAAAGCCGCGCTCCCAGCCATTCCGCCGCAAAGGCGGAGCGGTGGCGCCCGCCGGTGCAGCCCACGGCAATGTGAAGGTAATCCTTGCCGCTCTGATGATAAACGGGGATGATGCTCTCGAAAAGTTCAAGAAGCTGATGCAGGTAGATTCCCGTCATGGGATCGGAATAAATGTACTTTTGAACGGCCTCGTCACGGCCGGAAAGGTGCTTCAGGCTTTCCACGTAATAGGGGTTCGCCAAAAAACGCACGTCCAGCACATAATCGGCGTCCATGATCATGCCGTATTTATAGCCGAAGGAACTGACGGTGATCTGCAGTTCGGAAGGGCTTCGGGCCAAAATGGCGGAAATTTCGCCCCGAAACTGCGACATGGAAAGAAGCGACGTGTCAATGACGCGGTCGGCCAGTTTTCGCAGCTGCGCAAGTTGCGCCTTTTCCATGTGGATCCCCTCGAGCAGCGAGTTCATAAAGCCCAGAGGATGGCGGCGGCGCGTCAAGCTGTAACGCCTCAGAAGCACGTCGTCGGAAGCCTCGAGGAACAGGATCTGCACGTTGACGCCCTGCGCTTTGAGGCTGTCCAGTATAGGGGCGATATCGGTTTGGAGGCCTGCGCTGCGCACGTCAACCACGGCGCCGACGCCTTTCTCCAAAGTTTGCGGATGCTGAGAAAGCATGGCAATCAGCTCCGGCAGCATTCCCGGCGGCAGGTTGTCGACGGTGAAAAAACCCTGGTCCTCAAGCATATGCAGCGCGCTGCTTTTGCCGCTGCCCGACAGTCCCGTGATAATCAGCAGTTTCTTCGGAACCATGAGAGTTCTCCTGACTTAATCGTTGGGGCGAACGAGCACGTCGAATCCGGCAGCGCCAATTCGCGACGCGATCTCGCCGGCAAGCGAACGGTCGGCGCCGCCCGCCACAATCACCCTGTAATAAGTTTTGCCGTGCACTTCCGCCTTGCGGACCACCGACGTATAGCCAATCTTCCGCAAGGAAGCTACCGTCGTATTGGCAGAATCGCGGTCAATAAAAGAACCGCATTGTACGACGAATTTGCTTTTATCGATGCTTCCGGCGCGCACTGCGGCCTGACGGGCGCCTGACGTGGAATCTTTTTTCGGTTCAAGTTTGGTCACGTGCTGCTGTCCCGGCTGGAGTTTCTGCCTCGACGGCGTGTTTGCGGCAGGGGCAGTGATTTCCGCACCGCTCGACGGCGACGTTTTTCCGTTTTTCAGAATGGGCTGGGCAATGACGAGATCGTCCACTTTTTCTCCCTTCGACGCCGGGCGGGAAGAGGCCGGTTGGGAAGCAGAGGCGCCGCCTTTCGAATTTGTCTGCGATTGATTCGGGCGAGGCTGCGCGATGACCGTCGGTTTCGGCTCGCCGGGCCCCCACAGAATTCTGATGCCCACCACCACGATGCCGAGGGCGATGACGCCGAGAATGGGCAGCATAAAGTCTCCAAAGGGAACGGCAGGTTTCTGTTTAAAACGGTTTGTTGATCGGGCTGCCATAGAATCACCTCAATTTTCAAAACTCCCGTCAATACGAATAACGGGGACAAAATCACTCTGTCCCCGTAACCCTTGAACGTGTTACTTTCTGCGACGCCGGTAGGCCGTCGGAATGTCAAGTCCGGCGCCGAGGCCGTCAAAAATGTTGTGAGATTCTCCGGAAACCACGTCACTGGGCGTAAGATTGGACTTTTCAAGGACTCCGCCGTTTCCGAACAGTTTGTCCTCCTGTTGAGACGCCACGCCCACTTCGTCTTTGAATCCTGTGGCGATCAAGGTGAAGCGCACAGAATCGCCCATGGCGGGATCGACGCCTTGCCCCCAGAAGATGTTGGCGTTCTCCGCGGCGCTGGCGTGAATCAGCTTCAGGGCCTCGTTCATTTCGAGGACGCTCAAATCCTCGCCGGATTCAATGCAGTACAACACCGATGTGGCGCCCTTCATGGGCGACGTCATCAGCGGGCCGTTCATGGCGGCGCGCGCGGCGGCAACCACGCGGCCTTCTCCCTTGGCCTCGCCCACGCCCATAATGGCGGTGCCCGCGTTGCGAAGGGTGGTGCACACGTCGGCAAAGTCGACGTTGATGGTCAGCACCTTGCGAATGACGCCCGTCACGCCGACAACGGCCTGCCGCAGCACTTCGTCGCTCATCTTGAAGGCCTCGGTGCAGGTCGTGGATTTATCGGAAAGCTCGATGATGCGGTCGTTCTTGACGATCACCAAAGCGTCTACCTTGTCGCGCAGCTTGGCGATGCCCTCAATGGCCCGTTCGGTGCGCGCGCGGCCTTCCCACTCGAAGGGGAACGTCACGATGGCCACCACAAGGGCATTGATCTTCTCCTTGGCGATCTCGGCGATGACGGGAGCGGCTCCGGTACCGGTGCCGCCGCCCATGCCGCAGGTGATAAAGACCATGTCGGAGCCTGCCAGAAGTTGCGTCAACTCTTCTTCGCTCTCCTGAGCCGCGTCGTGCCCTTTGGACGGGTCGGCGCCCGCTCCGCGGCCTTTGGTCAGGTTTCTGCCAAGAATGACCCGCGTCGGCGCCTGAGAAAGACGCAACGCCGCCACGTCGGTATTGGTGGCGATAAAGTCGACGTCGCTAACGCCGCTGTTGATGATGGTGTTCAGCGCATTGCCGCCGGCGCCGCCGACGCCAACAACTTTAATGACTTCGCGGGGAATCTCCAGCTCGAGCTGGTCAGCATCCTGCGAGGAGTCACTGTCACTCTTGAGTGAGAAGATCTCCTTGTCGTCCATAAACGATCCTCCTTAGAACAATTCCTTGAAAATTTCCCGTGCTGTTCGCGTAAAGTTTTTCAATAGCGATTGCGAAGCTCTTTTGGGGCTTTTGATGGAAGTGCTTTTGCCCGAGACGACGCTTTTAAACAGAGACAGCGGCGCGCTCATGTAGGCATAGGGATTCTTCCGCTTTTCCATGAGGTAAACGATGATACCGCAACTTGCGCCGTAACGGCAATCGTTGCGTCCCGGCTGCATCTGCTCGCGCAGCACCGGCTCGCCGATGTGCACCGGCGTTTTCAGATAGGAAGCGGCGAACTTCTCCATTCCGGGCATGAGCATGACGCCGCCGTTCATCACCACGTCGGTGGGCAGTCCCGCCTTCTGAAGCTGCTCCAGGCCGGGCACAAGACTTTCGGCAAAAAGCTCGTCGAGACGGCTTTCGATAATATCGGCCATCTCGGCTTTGTCGATTTCCTGCGGACGGCCGCGGCTCTCGACGGTCACAGTTCCCTCCAGTTCCACATCGGGATCCATGGAGATCTGCTTTTTGAGCTCCTCGGCCACGGCAAAGGGGATCTTTTTCACGCAGGACAGGTCGTTGGTGATGTGATCGCCGCCCACGGGAATTTCCGCAGCGTACCTCAGATGGCCGTCGGTAAAGACCGACAGGCTGGTGGTGCCGCCGCCCAAGGTCACCAACGTCGCTCCCATGGATTTTTCGTCGTCGGTGAGAGTTCCCAGCGCCTCGGCCACCGATTTCAGCACGAGGCCGGTGACGCTCACTCCCGCTTTCTCCACACAGTTTACCACATTTTGGGCCACTGAGGTAGAAATCACCAGAGCGGAGAGATCAACCTCCAGGCGGCTTCCCGTCATGTCCAGGGGATTTTCTATGCCGCCGTGCCCGTCGATGGCGTATCGTGCGGGAATGGTGTGAATGACGCAGCTGCCGGATTCGATTTTCGTCGCCCCGAGGGCAGTTTCAATGACGCGCTCCAGATCCTGAGGGGCGATGGCGCGCGGAGTCTTCCCCAGAGAAATTCCTCCGTGGAGAACGTGGCAGTTCACGTTCAATCCGCTGAAAGCCACTGTTGCGTGGCTGATTTTGACGCCGCCGAGCATGGCTTCGGCGTCGGCAATGGCATCGGACACGGAATTTACGGCCTCTTCGAGGTCCACGATCATGCCTTTGCGCAATCCCCGCGACGGCGCCTGCCCAACGGCGACAATATGGGCCGGCTCTTGTTCATCGAAGGTTCTCTCGGCCACAACCACCGTTATTTTGCTGGTGCCCAGATCCAGGCCTGTGAGGATGTCAGACTCTCTTCCCATTCCTGTTCTCTCTCCTTATTGATTCAACGCGGTTTTAAAGGGGCGCGTTCTTTTCTGACGATCACTTTGTCGCCATAGGTGGCGTCCACAAAGAGATTCTCTCCGGATTGAGTGTGCATCAATTCCCTCACCACGAGAAGGCTTTTTTCAAGCAATGAGACGCGCCCTATAAAAACGATGCGGCTTTTATCGGCGTCGTTGCCGAAGACGCAGCTGACGAGGTCCTCGCCGCCTCGGCGGAGCAGCTCCGCTTCCAGGACTTTCAGCTTGCCGTCCAGCGAGGAAAGTCTCTGCCGCAAGCCCCAAAGCCACGCAAAAGGCACTTTCAGCTTGGCCGCGGAACTCAGCGTTCCCTCCTCCGCCAGAGGATAGTCGCTGTTGACCCACAGCTCGGGCAGCGATGGAGTATCAACTTTCATCGACTTCCGCCAAAGCTCGCCGCGCCAGATAACGCCGTTCTCTCCTGCAAAATATTCTGTGTGTTTCCAGTGGAGCTTCAGAACCGCCTTGAAGGGCACGGCGGTGAGGTGCAGCGTTCCATGGAGCGGTGCCCACGAGGTCTCGATGGTCAGCGGGTATTGATATTCAAGTTTTTTGAGATCGGAGCGGGCAAGCAGCCACGCGGGATGAAAGGCAAGAAAGGTTTCGCTCCAGTCCCGCAGCGCCTTTTCCAGATCGGGCGAAAAGTTCTCCAGCTGCATCGCTCTGAGGCGGAGGGGTTGGCAACGGTCGTTGAAGCACCACAGCGCGCCGGCCAGAACGGGAAGGAACAGCCAACGGAATCTTTTTCGTTCTCCCATGCACGCTCCCCTCCTGAACTCAAGACTTACAGCGCCACAGCGGTTTTTTTGTTGAGCTCCTGAACGATCAGATCGCCCACCACGTAGACGTCGCCGGCGCCTTCCGTGAGGATGAAATCGCCGGGCTGCACGATTTCCATGACTTTATCGGCCGCTTCGATTTTGTTGGACGTCAGCGTGCAGCAGCCTCCACGCCGCCTCACTTCTTCGGCGATGAGATCCGAGGAGACGCCGGGCATGGGGCGCTCGTCTGCCGCATAAATGGGCAGGAGCACCGTGTGCGAGACGCTGGAAAGCACGTCGGCAAAGCGGTCGAAGAGCGCCTGCGTCCGAGTGTAGCGATGGGGTTGGAAAATCAACACGATGCGGCGGTCGGGGTACATGTGGCGCACGGCGTTCAGCGTGGCTTCGATTTCTCTGGGATGATGGCCGTAGTCGTCGTACACCAGGACGTTGTCGGGGCACATGGCTCGAAGCTGCAAGCGGCGTTTTGCGCCGTGGAACATTCTCATGCTCTTCTGAATGACGGCGAAGGGAACGTTCAGCTCACAGGCCACGCCGCAGGCGGCCAAGGAATCGAGGACATTGTGCTCGCCGGAAATCACCAGGTCGATGGTTCCCAGTTCCTTTCCGCGGGCGTGAAAAACGTAGCTCACGCCTCCGCCGCAATGATACTGGATGTCGGTGGCGTAAAAGTCAAAAGAAGGGTTCAAGCCGAAAAGGAAAACCTTCTGTTTCAGGTCGTCGGACATTTTTTTCATAATCCGCTGCACGCCGGCGTCGCCGCCGCAGAGGAAAAGCTTTCCGTCAGGGTGGGTGTTGCTCAAAAAGCGCAGAAACGCGTCCTCTACGGCTTCGACGTTGGGATACTGGTTGACGTGGTCCCAGTCGATGTTGGTGACCACAGAGAAGCGGGGGTGAAAGTATTCAAAGGACTCGTCGCTTTCGTCAAGCTCGGCCACCATGTACTCGCCGGAACCTATTTTTGCGTTGCACCCGATGTCGCAAAGCTCTCCGCCCACGGCAATGGTGGGTTTCATGCCTGCCTGGTCAAGGATAAAGCTGATCAGCGACGTCGTCGTGGTCTTTCCGTGGGTTCCGGCGACGCCGATGCCTTTTTTCGAATCAAAGAGCAAACTGAGCAGTTCGGCGCGCTTCAGCACAGGGATGTTCCTGCGCCGAGCTTCCGACAGTTCAGCGTTTGAGGGCAGAATCGCACTGCTGTAAGCCAGCAGATCGACATCGCAGTCGTCAAGGTGCCGCACGTCGTGTCCGTAAAGGATCTTGACGCCGGCCTTTTCGACCTTTTCGGCATAAGTCGTGCGTCCCATATCGCAGCCGCTCACGTTGAAGCCAAGCTCCTGAAAGAGCACGGCAAGGCCGCTCATACCCGCGCCGCCGACTCCCATGAGATGGATGTTCCTAACCTTATCGAGATCTACCTTTTTCCGCTCCACTTGGGATTCTCCTTTCAGACCGTGAGGCTGCACAAGACTTTATAGAGCTCTGCTGACCCGGCCGTCAGACTGTGAGATTCTGTTCCGCGTTTTGCCGCAGAATTCAAAGCTTCTTGGAAACGTGTCAGTGAGTCTCCTTCAAGGAAAATCGGAGAACCAGTCAACTCGGAAAAACATCGAGCGTTGCTGACTTGATGGTTGTCGGCCGAACGGAGCCACGGGACCACCACAGCGGCAATTCCCAAGGAGAACAATTCCGCCAAAGTGGCCGCTCCGGCTCTGCACATCACCACGTCGGCCGCAGAATACACAAGGCTCATGTCCCAGCAGGCGGCATGGGTCAGCGCCTCGGGAAAGGGACGATCGCCGGAATCGATGCCCATGCAAAGAACCCTGTAACCAGTAGATTTTAACATATTTTGAGCGCTTTGAAGCAGGTGTTTCATTCCGCCGCTGCCCAGAGAGCCGCCCAGAATGAGCAGAAGCTTGTCCCTGGTGGACAGCGAATCGCCCAGCAGTCGGCGCCGCGCTTCTCCTCTGTCGATGAGCTTCACGGGACGCAACGGCATCCCCACGGGAAAGACTTTGGCATCCTTTTTGAGCCCTTCGCAGACGTTCCACGCGCAGGCGACGGGAATTCCCATTTTCGCGGCAAAACGCGTCACCTTGCCCGCCACGGTATTCTGCTCGTGCATCAGCACGGGAACCCGCATGCAGCGTGCCGCCATCAGCACGGGCAGCGAAAGGTACCCGCCGAAAAGCACGCAGCAGTCGACTCGCTCTTCTTTCAGGATTTCAAGGGCCTTGAAAAAAGAACTCAGCAGCTGCCCCCATCGTTTCAACGACGGCAGTCCCGAGACACCCAACGGAGAACCTTCCAGCGGCAGGTGCAGAGGTGTCACGCCGTGAGCGGCGAAAATCTCGCGCTCCAGCGGACGGCTGCCCGTAAGCCACAGGACAGACTCTCCTTGTTTTTCAAGCCATTGGCCGAATGCGACGGCGGGAATGACGTGTCCTCCCGTCCCTCCGGCAACCAGCAGGATTTTCCGCAACGAAGGCTCTCCTCTCTATGGTTACTCCAACTCTCCGGGTTCTGTGACCAGACGGATCAGAAGGCCGATTCTCGCCCACATAAATATCAACGAAGTGCCGCCGTAGCTGATGAAAGGCAGAGGCATCCCCGTCAGCGGGATGATCTTCATGACGCCGCCGAGGTTGATGAAAAAAGGCAGCATCACGGCGACGAAACAACCCCAGATCAGCATTCTCCGTTCGGGAACGGCCTTTCTATAGGCGGCAAACACGTAGAACGACCAGATGAGAAACAGAAGAAAAACGCCCATAGATCCCACAAGGCCACACTGCTCGCCCAGGGCGGGGAAAATAAAGTCGTTGTGGACTTCCGGCAGAAACTGTTCTCCGCGTCCGAGTCCGATGCCCCACATCCGGCCGTTGGCAAAGGCGATCAGCCCCTGAATGACCTGATACCCCGAGCCCAGAGGATCGGTCCAGGGATCGAGCCACGTCTGAATGCGCTCCGCCCGGTAACCGCTGTTGGCGAAGTACCAGAGCAACGGCGCAACCGCAAGCCCGAAGCCGGCGGGAAGAGCCATGCCGAAACGCTCGGCGAAAAGCGCGCCGGCGATGCCCACAAGAAGGAGAAAGCCGCCGAAATCGGGCTGAAGAAACAGGATGACGGCAAAGGGTGCCAGCAGCAGCGCCGAGATGACAATGGCGCGCAGAATGCCCCGCGTTCTGCAGTAAAACCGCGAAAGGCAGATCATCATCATAAAGCCCGCAAGTTCAAGGGGCTGAAAGTTCACCGGGCCGAAGCGCAGCCACCGCGAGGCGCCCTTGACGGTGACGCGCAGCGGCGAAAACACGGTGAGAGCCATAAAGCCCAGCGAAAGAATCAGCAGCGGAAAACAGCAGCGATACCAAAACCGCAGCGGGATCTGCGTCATCACCAGAAAGCCCAGCATGGAAATAATGAACCAAAAGGCCTGCTTGGCCCCCTGCGACGCCAAATTCCAGCCCGTCATGGACAAAATGAGAACGACGCCGAACACCGAAAGCAGCAGGGGAATGATCCAGAGACCGAAAACGCTCACGCTGCCCGCAGGCTCGTCGTCATAATCCCGGGGCATGGCAATCCGCTCATGGCAGGTGTCTGACAAGTGAGGCAAAATGATCTCCCCGTTCCTCGAAATTGCGGTACATGTCCCAGCTCGTGCAGGCCGGCGAAAGGAGCACTCTATCGCCTGGACGGGCGAGTTCGGAACATTTTTTCACGGCCTCGGCCATATCGGCGGCGCGATGCCAGTTTTCAAAACCTTCCCGCTGAAGTGCGGCGATGATTTTATCGGCCTCGGAGCCGATGACCACTGCGGCCGAAGCCTGATCTTTCACCGTTTCGGCCAGAGAATCGTAGGCTTCGCCCTTGCCCTGGCCGCCCAAAATGATGATTTTCGGGCCGGCAATGCTCTTCAGCGCCGTGATCACCGCAGCCACGTTGGTTCCCTTGGAGTCGTCGATATACAGCACTCCATGACGTTCGGCCACTTTTTCGCAACGATGGCGAAGAGGGAGAAATTCTTTCAGATGCTCCTCGGGGTTTACGTCAGGAAAAGCCAGCACTGCGGCGGCGGCCGACATGGCCGCGTTTTCCAGATTATGCTGTCCCAAAAGCGATAAAGATTTTTTGTGGAACAGCACTCGAGTTCTGCCGCCGCGTGTCAGCGTCACTGTACCGCCTTCGTCGGCAATGCGGCACTCTCCCTGCCCCAGCGCACAAACGGTGCGTCCCGCCGGGACTCGAAAGGCGTCTCTGTCGTGGACGACGGCAAAACACTCTTCCTCTTTCGGGATGAAGATCCGACACTTGGCGGCCACATAATTCTCGTAGCTCCCGTGCCAGTTGATGTGGTCGGGCGCGAGGTTGGTCAGTACCGCCACGTCGGGCTTCAGCCGACTGTTCCAGTGAAGCTGAAAGCTGCTCAGTTCCATGACCAGAGCGTCGTGGTTCTCTCCGGCATGTGATGCCAGCGGTTCGCCGATGTTGCCCACCGTCACGGCGTCAAGGCCGCCGCTTTTCAGGATGTGCCCGATCAGCGACGTGCAGGTGGTTTTGCCGTTGGTCCCCGTCACGGCGATGATTTTTCCTTTCAAAGAGGGCGCAAGAAAGTCAAGCTCGCCGGACACGGGAACGCCCGCCCGCTCTGCCAAAGCGACGGCGCGGGACGTCGCCGGCACGCCCGAGCTGACCACCATTCGGTCGCAGGCAGTGCAGCGCTCGGTGTGGCCGCCTGTTTCCCACTGAACGGCGTGCTTCCGGAAAAGCGCCTTCCGCTCCTCGGGGAGATCGTCGCGCTGATCGGTGACGAAAACCTCCGCGCCCCGCTCGGCGGCAAAGAGAGCCAGAGCACTGCCGCTCACGCCTGCACCAACTATCGTAATTTTACCTTCCATAAAAAAGCCTCCGGCACAGCGTGCCGCTCTGTCAGTGAATTTACAAAAGCCCCCGCATCAAGGGCGCAAGAAGAGCTCCGAAGAAAAAAACCAAAAGGCCGTGGACGAGCCAAAATCTCGTGACGATCTGATCTTCCGACCAGCCCAGCAGTTGAAAGTGATGATGCACGGGGCTCATGCGAAAGACCTTGCGTCCCCATCGGTGGATGGCGACAAGCTGGATGACCACCGACATCATCTCCAGGCCGAAACCGACGGCACAGGGAACGAGCATCAGGACGCCGCCACGCCCCATAAAGGCGCAGGACGCCATGAGTCCCGCGAGAAAATGGGCTCCCACGTCTCCCATGAAAACCCGGGCGGGGTGGCAGTTGTGCCACAAAAAGCCGAGGGACAGCGCAATGCCCGCAGGGCTGCCGTTATACCCGTCGGGCGACAGCAGCAACAGCGCCGCAAAGGTCACGGCGGAAGCGCCGGCCGCCAGGCCGTCCAAGCCGTCGGTCACGTTTACCGAGTTCTGAATCCCCACGGCGAAAAAGAAGGCAAAGGGCCAAATCCACGCGCCGATGGAAAAACTTCCCAACAGGCAGGGCGTTTTGTGGTGCAGCGCCAAGGCCGCAAACCACAGCGCTGTCGTGACAGCCTGAAGGACGAACTTCTGGAGGCTGCTCAGGCCTTCGCTGGAACTGCGTCGGTACTTCAGCACGTCGTCGGCCAGTCCAACAGCGGCCGAAAGGATGGGATAACACCAGAAAAGGATGCCCGCGACGCTGCCCCGAAGGATTTGTGAGATCAGCAACCCCGATCCGATGAGCAGAAAAACGACGCCGCCCATCGACGGGACCTTGGATTTCACGGCCTCGTCGATGCGAGTGCCGTAGGCCTTCTGAACCTGCGAGACGTGAAGCTCGCGCAACCGCTTCGTCCACGCGCCCTGCGCGGCGATCTCAAAGAAAAAGACGATAAAAATAAAAAAAGCCGTCAGCTGAAATTCCATCATAGCTCAAGGGCCCTCACAACTCTTTCGAGATGATTGCTGCGCGACCCCTTCACGAGGATCACGTCGCCTTCGCCGGGAGATTGCCGATCAACGGCGGCAATCAGGCTCTCCAGAGTTTCGTGGCAATATTCTTCGGCGCCTTGCACGTTCCGCCATTCAGCACCGAATAGGAACAGATTGTCGCTGACTTCCAGAGCTTTTCGGAAAACTTTTCCGTGAAGCTCGGGCGCCGACTCCCCCAGCTCAAGCATTTCGCCCAGCACGAGGAAGCGCCTTCCCGGAATGCCCGCCGCTTCCATGGAGTGCAGGGACGCCATCACGGCTGCGGGACTTGCGTTGTAACATTCGTCAATGACGACGGCGCCGCTTTCGGAACGGCGCAGTTCGCCGCGGCCGGCGACGCTGTGACATTTGGGAAGGTCTTCGGCGATGACGCGGCTGGACAATCCAAGAAGTCCAGCAACAGCCACGGCGCAGCACAGCGGATAGAGTTGATGCACGCCCGCCAGTGCCAGGGAGACGTTGAAGGACAGACCGTCGAGCCCCGTCAGAATTGCCCGCACCTCGAAGTGGTCTTTCTTCCAGAACACGTTCTCCCCCGCAAAGCTCACCTCGCCCTTTCTGCCGAAGCGCACCACCCGCGGCAGGCCGAGAGCTTCGACACGGCGGCACAGCATCCCATTGTCGCCGTTGACGACGGCGCATTGCAGCGCCTTCGACGCGAAGATCTCCGACTTGGCGTTCAGGACGCCTTCAAGGGTCTTGAAACTTTCCAGATGGGCCGGCGCCACCTCCGTCACCGCCGCCAGAATGGGCGGGAAAAAGCGCACCATCTCGGCGATTTCTCCCGGGTGGTTGGCGCCCATCTCCAGGAGCAGGATTTCCGTATCCATGGGCGCTGCCAGCACGGTGACGGCACAGCCGATCAGCGTATTGTAATTGCGCTCTGCGGTGTGGACTTTAAAGTGGTCCTCCAGAAGCGCGGCCACGTGGTTTTTCGTGGAAGTCTTTCCGACGCTGCCCGTAACGGCAACCACGCTGCGCAGCGAAGGAAGCGCCGAGATCAAAGCGTGCCCAAGCGCTGCCAATCCGTACTCGCATCTGTCGGGCGTCAGGATAAAGGTCACCGACGGGAATTTCTCGCCCCATGCCTCGTCGTAACGTGCCGCTTCGCAGACCACTGTCGACGCGCCCTTTTCAAGCACGTCGGAGATGAAGCGGTGTCCGTCGGTGTGAAGGCCGCGCAGCGCCGCAAACCCCTCTCCGGGCTGCACCTCGCGGCTGTCGACGCCGATGCGCAAAGGCAAGTCCCTGTCAGGGCCCTTCAGTAGGATACCGCAGGACTGCACCAGAGAACCCAGCTTCATCGGATGGACACTCCTTTTTTCGACGCCCAGCGCTCCACGACGCCTCTGTCGCTGTAAGGATATTTGACGCCGTTGATTTCCAAATAGGGCTCTGGCCCCTTGCCGGAGATCACCAAAAGGTCGCCGGGACGGCACCAGTCAAGAGCTTTCTCGATGGCCGCGTCTCGGGGAAGATCCACGGACCAGCAGCTGTCGGTTCTGACGCTTTCAATGCCTTCGACGATCTGGTCGGCGATCTTTCGCGGATCTTCGGTGCGCGGATTGTCCATGGTGACAAAGATCCGGTCGGCAAAGCGTGCCGCCGCCTTGCCCAAAAGCGGACGATGTCCTGCAAAGCGGTCGCCGCCGTGGCCGAACAGACTGACCAACCGCCCGCCAGCCAGAGGTTTCAGCGCTTGAAGGAGCGCCGAAAGCGCGTCGGCGGTATGGGCATAATCGATAATGACGCGCACGCCGTTTTCGAGAGTGAGCCGCTCCATGCGCCCCGGAACCTGCGGCATGTTCCTGAGACCTTCGACGACTTTCTTTTCGTCGCAGCCCGAAGCGAGGCACACGGCCGCCGCGCCCAAAGCGTTTTCCACGTTGTAGCTGCCCGTCAGCGGAATGCTCACGCTGTCGATTTTGCGCCCGTCAAGCAGGAGGTCGAAACGGCTGCCGTCGGCGCCCGTCCGGATATGAGAGGCCACAAGCCGCGCGCCTCCCTCCGGCGCCCAGGTCATAGCCTCGGGAAACTCTTGCGCCAGACGTCGGCCGTACGGCCCCGACACGTTGGGGGCGATGACGCCGCCTTCTTTCATAAAGTGGCGGAAAAGCTGCGCCTTGGCGTTGAAATAGCCTTCCATGGTTTTGTGGTAATCGAGATGTTCCGGCGTCAAGTTGGTAAACACGGCGCCGTCGTAGCGGCACCCGCTGATGCGCCCCTGCACGATGCCATGAGAAGAACATTCCATGGAGCAGGCCCGACATCCGTTGTTGACCATGCGCCGCAGATAGCGCTGCACCTCGTCGCTTTCGGGCGTCGTGCGGTCCGCCAACTCCGAAGCGCCGCCGTCGTCGTAAACGATGGTTCCCAACAAACCGCATTTCAGCCCGCAGCTTTGAAGGATGCTGCGGATCATGTAGCTGGTGGTGCTTTTCCCCTGAGTGCCGGTGACGGCGAACATTTTCAGCTCTTCGGCGGGCTCGCCGTAAAGCGATGCGGCCACGTATCCCATGGCGGCGCGCACGTCGGTCACCTGAATCCACGGAATGGGCAGCCCCGACACAGGATGCTGCACGATAAGGCAAGCGGCGCCCGATTTCAGCACCTGCTCGATAAACTGATGGCCGTCGGCGTGAAGTCCCGGCACGCACGCAAAAATATCTCCCGGGCCAACGGTCCGGGAGTCGCTTTTCAGGGTGCAGTCATCGGGCAGAATGCTCCACTCGCCGCCAATGTCGCTCAGGAGACCGTTTTTTTTCAGGTCGTTCAGGCACCTTTCAATTCTTTGATCCATAAGAACCATTCTAGCTGCTCTCCCCGTTTGAATGATTATCGGTAGACCACAAGGGTATGGAACCCCTCCATTGTACCTGTAATTCCCTGATTCGTCAGTGAATTAAACTTAACATCTACGATTTCGTAGCCGTCATCCTGCATGAGCGACAGCAGCGTGTCGATCTGCGTCGTGTATTTGTCCTCGCATCCGAAGAACTGATTGATCCATTTACTGAAGCTGTTGACCATCACCACGTGAACTTTTCCGTCTTTTTCATGGAGATATTTCCGCAGGTTTCGATATTCCGTTTCCGCAGCTTCATGCTGCCCCTTGCTGAACAATCCCATGAAGACCATCCTTTCAGCAAACGAAAAACTTCCGTGACGGCCGGCGCCCTACTTTGTTCTCAGTCCCTTGAGACGCGCCACTTCTTCGACGATGTCCTTGAAGACGGGACCTGCGACGCTGCCGCCGTAATACTGTTTGCCCGACACGTCTCCGAAGACGACGAGCATGGTGTATTCGGGATTCTTGGCCGGCCAAAATCCGATCATCGAGGCGTTGTACCGTCCTTTGACGTATTTTCCGCCGTGGGCGATCTGCGCCGTGCCGGTTTTCCCCGCCACGGGGATCAGCGCGCTGTCGGCCGGACGCCCTGTCCCCTTGACGACCACCTGGCGAAGGACGTCGCGCAGCCACTTGGAATTCCTCGGCGAGACGACGCGGTTCACTTCCATGGGCGCGGAGCGATACACCATCTGGCCTTTGCCGTCTACGGCCGATCGGACGACATAGGGCCGCAGGAGCACTCCTCCGTTGACAATGGCGTTGAAGGCGGCGGTCAGCTGGAGGGGCGTCACCGCAAATCCCTGGCCGATGGCGATATTGGACGGCGTAATGCCGTACCATTTATCCGCCGTGGGCAGAAGGCCGATTTCCTCGCCGCTCAGTTTGATTCCCGTGCGGGCTCCGATTCCCCAGGCGCGCATCTCTTCATAGGTGCTGTAGGGCGGCATGAGCATCCCCACTTGGGCCATGCCAACGTTGGAAGACTTTTCGATGATCTCGGCAATGCTCAGAGTGCCGTTGTCGCGGGGATGGGAATCGCTGATGACGCCATCGGCCACCTTGAGGCGGGCGGGACAGCGGAACTTGGCGTTCTGTCTCAGACGCCCCTGTTCCAGCGCCATGGCCACCATAATGGGCTTGAAGGTCGATCCTGGCTCGTAGACCCGATTGATGGCGTTGTTGTTCAGCGCCTCGATTTTCGAGAAGGTCGTCCGGTCATTGGAATCGAATGTGGGATAACTGGCCATGGCCTTGACCTCGCCGGTTTTCGATTCGATGCAGACGCCGGCGGCCCATGGCACGTGAAGTTCGTCGGCGCGGGCGCTCAGAAAGCGTTCCATGGCGTACTGGATGTCCGAGTCAATGGTCAGAAAAAGGCCTTTTCGCGCCGAATCGTCCTGCCGGCCGGAATCGACTTCCACTTGCAGTGCGCCGCGGTAGGAAATGCGCCGTTTTTCCGGCAGGAGCAGCGTGCTGTTCCAGCTCAGTTCGACGCCTGCCAGCCCCCACCCGTCCTGGTCGCAGTACCCCAGCAGATGGGAAAGCATGCTGCCCTTGGGATAGACTCGTTTACGCTCTTCGCGGATGTAATACCCTCGGTTTTTACCGCAAGCTTCGAGAATTTTCTCGGCCTCTTCGCGGCTCAGGTAGCGCCTGACCCAGTTGAAACGCCGGTCGAGGCGTTCTTTCAACGCTTTGACTTTCGCTTTTCCCACGTAGGGTTCCAGCTTGTCCACGCTGGAAGGGTCAAAGCCTTCCATGCCGGGATCCATATAGACGCTGTACGTGGTCACCGAAAGCGCCAGAGGTTCGCCGTTGCAGTCGTAAATCGTCTCGCGGTCCATGGCCGAGCGCTGACTCTGGCGGTACTGCTTCATCAGCTGCTCCGTGGCTCGGGGATCAGGATAAAGATGAACTCTCACCAGGGTGACGAGGTAAAATGCCATCAGGGCAAAGAAGAGAACCCACTGCGCTTTTCTGTATCCCCGCCTCATTTTCCTTCTCTTCCTCTCCTGCCCTCACGCGCCTGTCGCACTGACGTCAGTTGGCAAAACTTGTTTTTTCTCCCACAAGCTGGGCGGCCGCCATGCCGTCAGCGCGTCCGGCGACGTCGAGACGGATGGTGCCCACAAGGTGAACCTGGGTCATGCCGAGCTGCCGCGCGGCATAGGCATGGACCGCCGCCGGCGACATCATCTCCACAGCTTCGCGCTCCAGATCGTTTCGCTCTTTCTCGCAGGCCGCAATTTGTTCTTGAATGGCGGAAATCTGCAGATCAAGGGCCTGAGAATCGCTGCGCATCATCGACAGAATTCCCATTCCCATAATCGAAACCATAAGGAACATTACCGCTACGCGGCTGCACTTTAAAGTTTTTCTCTCTGTGGATTTCAATACCTGCGCCATGGCCCCATCTTTCCTTCCTTTGAAGTTGGCAAATTTTTTTTATGAAAACCGCGAAGTCGTGCGCTCCGCGATTTGGGATTTCGTTGGATTTCTTCGTCATCGGGGACGATTCCCCGTCGAGGTTCCATGATTCCCAAGCCCTCATCGCTCCACTGTCTCATCTGATGCTTTACGATTCGGTCCTCCAGCGAGTGGTAGGTCACGACCAGAAGCCGCCCGTCCTCGGCCAGCAGTTCAAAGGCCTCGCGAAGCCCCTGTTCAAGCGCTCCGAGCTCGTCGTTGACGGCGATGCGAAGAGCCTGAAAGACCTTTCGTGCCGGGTGTCCCGTCATTTTCCTCATGACCGGCGCCGGCAAAGCCTTTCGAAGCGCCTCCACAAGCTGACCGGTGGTCTTGAAAGGCCTTTTCTCCCGCATGGCCACGATCTCGCCGGCGATTTTCCAGGCGAAGCGCTCTTCGCCGTACTTTCTAAAAATGTCGGTCAGCGCTTCGCGGGAAAGCCCGTTCACCAGATCGGCCGCCGTAGGGCCCGCCTTTTCGCGATCCATCCGCATGTCCAACGGTCCGTCCTCGCGGAATGAAAATCCGCGTTCTCCGTCCACAAGCTGCATGTTCGACACGCCGAGGTCGAGGACGACGCAGTCCGCCAAAGGCACCCCCGCTGCTAAGCAGAGGCTTTTCATGTCCCGAAAGTTGCCGGCAAGAATTCTGAAACGTTCGCCGTACTGCGCCAGCCTTTCGCGCGCGATCTCTCTGGCCTTTTCGTCGCGGTCGATGCCGATGACCTGCCAGCTTGAATCGCTCTTCAAGAAGGCCTTGGAATAGCCGCCAAGCCCCAGAGTGCCGTCGACGACCACAGCGCCCTCTTTGAGGGGCATGGCCTCAAGGACGCGCCCAAGAAGCACGGGGATGTGTTCAAATTCCAAGATCCGACACCCCTTCCGCCAGAGAAGTGAACTTTTCAAGCATTTCGTCGTTGCTGACATTCCACTTCTCGCCGTTCCAGATCTCCAGATGGTCGTTGACTCCGTTGACCACCACATCGCTTTGCAAATCGGCATATTTGCGCAGTCGCGCGGAAAGCAAAATGCGACCTTGGCCGTCGACGGGCAGCTCTTCCGCTGCGCCGAGCAGCGTGCGCATAAACTGGCGCGCCTGGCCTTTGGTGAAGGGGAGGGATTGGAGTTTTTGAAGGTACTGATTCCATGAGTCCACGGGATAAACGGCAACGCAATTGTCGAGGCCCACTGTACAGATGACAGTGTCCCCGATCTGGGATCTGAACTTGGCCGGCATGACCAGTCGCCCCTTGCCGTCTATTTTGTGGTCGTAGCTCCCCATGAACATCTTTTTCCCCCCACTTTCTACCACTTTGCCCCACCCTTTGGGACTTAGAATAACTTCTTTCAGAGTTTCGGTCAATAAGCCTGCCGAGGCTCCCAATCGTAGTTAAAATGGCCTTTTGACAGTTTGTTTTCCTTCATGCTCTCCATGCGTCAAAAAGTCGACGACATGAAAGCAAAAAAACATGGACCGCTCTTCGAAGAGACGGTCCATGCCAAATTTTCTAAATATTAAAATAACTTCAACGATAAATTTTCTGAATATTCTTCATATTATGCAATAAATAACATTAATCAGCGTTAAAAGCGGAGTGATCCATAAGCCGGGTTCTGTCGTGGATAGTCATTTATCTAGGACGCGCATTGCTGCGCGTCTCAAGCGATCTGTACCCGGAGGTCAGCGGGCAGCCTCAACCCTCCCTATTCGATCTTGCTCCGGACGGGGTTTGCCTGGCACAGCAGTCGCCTGCTGTCCGGTGGGCCCTTACCCCACCATTTCACCCTTACCCGGTACGGAAACCGGGCGGTCTGATCTCTGTTGCACTTTCCTGTGGCTTGCGCCAACTGGACGTTATCCAGCGTCCTGCCCTGTGGAGCCCGGACTTTCCTCTCCCGCTCGCGCGGCGGCGACTATCGGGATCACTCCGCTGCGCTAGTATATCATCATTCATCCTGTCCGTCACGGTGTAAAAAAATCTTTTGCTGAGCTTCTCAAAAAGCGAATTGACGAATTGTCGGCAGCGGCGTCTCACACCTCAATGAAAGGGCATTTTCTGCCAACGTCTCGGCTCTGTTAAACGCGCACTGTCTTTGATGCCTTCGCGCCAATGCGAACGGGAGATAAGTTCCTTCTTTAATGTAAACCAATATAAAACAAGTCGTCTGGAGATTTCCGATCCTTTCGCTTTCGGGGCCGCGACGTTCGACCTTCACTCTCGGAGAGGCCACGGACGGCCTTGCCGCGCGCCCTCCCCGCAAGTGCACAATAGACTCTCCTCGTCGGACCAAGAGATCTGAATTTTCTCGCCCCATCGCATTGGCTGAAAGCTTTCGGAGGGCGGGGCCGCCACAGCGCCTGAAACGTATCAAAACCACTCGGCGACAGGGGAGGGACGTTTTTTTCGCGTCCTGCAGAGAAGTCGCGCAGAAAAAACAAGCCGCCCCGGCGCGTGTCATGAGCGTCGGAGCGGCCTGCTCTGCAGGGCTAATCGTTTTTTGTGTTCAAAGCGCGGTCAAGGTTGCGCATAAAGTCCTGCGCGTTGGTCACCATGCTGACGGCCGTCACGGTGCCGCGGTCAGACAGCTTGTTGACGGCAAACTCCTGCACGTCAATGGAGTACATATACACCGGGCGGATCACGCCACCAAATTCGTTGTAGGACGGCGTCATGTTGCCCGTGGCAATGGTGTACAGAATGGCCGACATCATGATCATCGTCGAGGTCTTGCGGGCGTGGACGCGCATGGCGTTCTGGGCGTCGTAGACGTTGTTGTAGGCGCCGGGCAGTGCCAACCGGTCGCGGATGGTGCCGGCCATGACCAGCGCGGTGCCCGTTTCGACGCAGGCCTTGATGAAGCCGTTTTTCACCTTGCCGGAGTCCACCAACGCTTTCAGCGAGCCGTAGGAATTGGCCATGTTGATGGCCCTGTAGAGGTTGTAGGTGCTGTTCTGCTCGTGCTCGAAGACTTTCTGTCCCCATGAGGTGCCGAAAAGGCCGCGCTCCAGGTCAAAGGCCGCGGTTTCCGAACCGCAGAACACCGCCTGCACGTAGCCGTTTCGGATGAGGCGCTCCAACCCAAGACGCGAATTTTCGTCGAGAGACAGGGCGGTTCCCACCACAAAGGTCACGTAGCCGCCGTGCTCGCGCTCGTAGCGCAGCACCTTGTAGAGATTGTCGTAGTCGATGGAAAAGGCGGTCTCGCGGGAGCGTCCTTGGCGGAACGCGAAAGTATCGGAAGTCGCCTCTTCGGCAAGGAAGCCCTGGGTCCACACGTAGATGCCCTCGCTGGCGTCTTCGGTGCGACCGATGACCACTTTGTCACCCTTTTTCAAGTTGCGGAACTCCACGATTTCCACGCTCTCCCGACCGGGCGTGTCGCGGGCCACGCAGACGGTGTCCATGCGACTTTGCGTCGCAAGCACCCATTTGCCGTTGATCTTGAAGTACTCGGGATAGACCGACAGGGCGTGATAGTGACGGGGGCTGATGCCGTCGCGCTCGACCGCCTCGAGGTGACAGTTGGGCGCGTTTTTCAGAAAGTCCTGGTTGAAATCGGGATGATGATATTTGGGCATCTCGAAGTTCATTTGCGGGCCTCCTCGTTCTGTGCGTTCTTTGCGGAGACAAATTCCTCGGCGGGAATTTCCATGGCGTCGACCTCGGATTTGTCGACGGAACCGATGAGCGCGCGCTCGCAGTTGACCACGAAGTCCTGCACGTTGGTGTTCATGGGCACCACGGCGATGTGCTCGCGAGCCGCGACCACCTTGTTGGTGACGTTCTCGGTGATGTCGATGCTGTACATGTAAACCGGCGTGATGGAACCGTCCTTGCGGATGCGATAGCTTGACGCCATGTTGGCCACTGACAGGCTGTGCAGCATGGTGGCAATGCCGATGATGAGCGTGGCCTTGTCGAGGTGCTTTTTCATCTCCGTCAAGGCTTTGTCGGTGTCGCCGATGACCTCGGGCAGCGGGCCGTCGTCGCGGATGGAGCCAGCCAAAACGAGGGGCACGTTCATGGAGACCAACGTCTTGATGATGCCGTTTTTGACGTGTCCATCATCGATAAATTTCTTCGTGGAACCCGCCGTGCGCACTTCGTTGAGCAGGTCGAGGTGGTTGTAGTGTCCCATGGGCTGGTTTTCCTGGGTGTAAATGTTCTGTCCCAGCGCGGTGCCGAGGAAACCGCCCTCAAGGTCGTGGGTGGCCATGGCGTTGCCGCCCATCATGCAGCTGATGTAGCCGTTTTCGGCCAGATGGTTGAGCGCCACGCGGGTGTCGTAATCGAAGACGACGCTGGGGCCAAGCACCCAGACGATATAGCCGCCGTTGTCGCGCTCATATTCAAGCTGCTCGAAGAGCCTGTCGTAATCGGAAGTATAGGCCGTTTCCACCGCCCGCCCCGGCGTGGAGTAGACGCTCTTGGGAAATCCTTCTTTATAGACGAGGATGCCTTCCGAACCGTCGACGGCGTGACCTAGCACGACGCTGTCGCCCACTTGGAGGTCGCGAATTTCAGTGATGCGGATTTTTCCGTCTTTCAGCACGGCAACGCAGTTGAGGGAGTTGTGTTCCGGCAGCTGCCACGTTCCGTTGCAGCGATAATAGGTGGGCAAATGGGTGGTCAGATAAAAGCCTTCGGGCGCCACGCCTTTCTTTTCGACTTGAGCGCACTTGATTTCGCCGGCACTCCGATATTTTTCGTCGTTGAAATCGGGGGCCGTGAAAACTGGCATTTCAAATTTCATGATTGCTCCTCTCTGAACTGATGAGACTGACGGCTGACCAGAGCCGCTCCGTCTTTCTGTTCCGTCACTCGTTCTCTGAACTCGCTGGCTGTCACTTTCAGCCATTTCAGAAAGTTTCTGTTAAAACTCCTCAATGAATTATAACCCACACGAAATGCGATGTCCGTCACTGACTTTTCAGTGTTCAGCAACAGATTGGCCGCCTCGCGGACTCGAATAAAATTCAAAAAATTCGTGAAGTTCATCTCCACAATGGAGCTCAGCGATTCGTTGACCGCACGAGGCGTCACATTAAAGCGTTCGGCCACATTCAGCACTGTCAGCTTACCCGTAAAGTTCTGGTAAATGTACTCGATCATGTTACCTACCTGGGGAGCGGAAAGCTCCGCAGGGACGTTGAGAATGTCCTGATAGCAGCGCCGGAACTGTTGCGCCCCCATGCCCAGCTGGTCGCCCAAAACGCGTGAGAGGTGGGAGACGTCGGAGTAACCAAGGATCTCGGCAATCTCGACAAGAGGCAGGTTGGTGTGCAGCAGCAGAAATCTGACTTTTGACAGCTTCATTTCCTGGATAAGTTCGCTGAAGCTCAGTCCCGTCACTTTAAAGATATAGCGCGACAACGAAGCTTCGCTGACAAAGTAGATGCGGCTCAGGTCGTGAAGGGTCAATCCGCGGTGCAGATTGAGGTACATGTACTGAAAGACGTAGGGGGAACAGATCTCCTCTGTGCCGCGACATTCCGAAGCGTCTGAAAATTTGCGTCCTCCGCTCTGCGACTGGGCGAGGCGCAGATAAAGCACCACCAGCTCAATGAGCTTGGCCGTGAGATAGAGCCCTGACCACGGACGACGAGCTGATGACACGGCAATGGACACTGGCTCGATTTCCCTCCGGATTTCCTCGAACAGCGCTCGAAAACGAGGCCGCTCTCCTTCCGGAACGAGGACGCCGCCATGGCGGTACAGCAGCGTGACCATATCGAGCTTTTCGTTCTCAAAGTTGAACTGGCTTTTGACGATGAGATTCAAAAACTCAAAGGGATAAATAAGAAGGCAATAGCGCAGCGGTTCCCGAACTTCCACAATCTCAGAAATCTCCCATGGAAGCAGGGCGATAACGGCCCCCGGTTCCATAGCATATTCACGGTCGTAGATTTTGATAACGCCCTTTCCCGAAAGGACGTAAAGGAAACGGCTATTTTTGTGCAACAGCGGTTTTGTGGGCGCGTCGTCGGACTGCACTTCAAAATAGGGCACAATGCCTTCACGAAAGGCCACTCGATAAAATTCCTGAATTTCAACGTGATTCCGCTGTTCTGAACTTCCTCGCTTTTTCTGGGAAGTCATGGGGCTCCCTCCCCCAGCCTATCGAGACAAAAGGGCAGCCCGTATACGCCGGCTAAGCCTGAATCCAGGTGCCCGTGGAGCCTTCAAGGCCTTCTTTGGCCTTTTCAAGCGACGTGATCAGTGCCTTGCGGCCGGGTTTCGATCGGGCAAAAGCGATGGCCGCTTTGATCTTGGGCAACATAGAACCTTCGGCAAATTCCCGGTCTTCGATATACTTTTCGGCCTCGGCGGCAGTGAGCCGGTCAAGCCATTTTTGGTCGGGCTTGCCGAAATGAATGGCCACTTTCTCTACGGCGGTGAGAATGACAACCACGTCGGCATCGACGGTTTCCGCCAGTTTTACCGACGTGAAATCCTTGTCGATGACGGCGTCAACGCCGGAAAGGACGCCGTTCTTCTCGACGACGGGAATTCCGCCGCCGCCTCCGGCGATAACGGTCACGCCCATGTCCACCAACTTGCGTACGGATTCCTCTTCCACAATACGGCGCGGCAGAGGCGAAGCGACAACCTGTCGATAGCCGCGGCCAGCGTCCTCAACGACGCTGACGCCCGTAGCAGCCAGTTTGTCGGCGTCCTCTTTGCTCATGAAGCTGCCGATGGGCTTGGTGGGACGCTGAAAAGAAGGATCGTCGGCATCAACCTGAACCTGCGTCACCATGGTAACGACGCTGCGCTCCATTTTTCTGGCGCGGAATTCGTTGCACACAGCATTCTGCAGGTGGTAGCCGATGTAGCCTTCGCTCATGGCGCCACACTCGGGGAAAGGCACAACTGGCTGTTTCTCTCCCGACTTTGCGGCGATGTCCATGGACTTCTTGATCATGCCCACCTGAGGTCCGTTACCATGGCATACCAGAACCTGCACTCCCGACTCGACTAAATCCACGATGGAGCGCGCCGAACGTTTGACGCGCTCTTTCTGTTCTTCAGGCGTATTTCCCAAGGCGTTGCCGCCCAGCGCAACAACAACTTTCTTCATTCATAAATCCCCTGTCATTATATATGGTTATTAAGCATCAAACAATATCGATCCCATCGGCACGGATAAAAGCCTGTGCACCGGGATTCAGGCGGCCGTCAAGTTTGGCGGAGGCCAGGCCGGTCAGCACAACTTCTTCCATGTAGCGCGCCACGGGATGGGCACCGTTCTGTGTATCCATGGACGCAACGACGGCATCAAGAGTTCCGTCATCCCAGCAGAGTCCGACGCGCTGTTCTTCCAGCTCGTCACGCAGAGCTTCGAGGTGGTGAAGCAGCAGCTCGCGCAGCTGGCGCGGCGTAAAGTCGTCAAGATAAAAAACGCCGTCGAGGCTTTCACGCAGGCACTCCGTCACCTCAGGACGGCGGTCTCTTCCGGTGACGGTGAAAAAGATCAGCGTGTTGCGAAAATCCACAACTCTGCCCCTGTTGTCGGTCATTTCGCCGTCGGCAGCGAGGCGCGCGATCAGGCTGAGCACTTCGGTCCCGGCGTGGTCCACGGCCTCAAAGACGATGACGCTGTGGGGACGCAGACGGACCGCTTCCGTCAGGGCTCCGGCGGCATCGTGTCCAACGTAGCCCGGAGGCGCACCGAGCAGTTTGTTCACCGACGCTCTGTCGGTAAACTCGCGCATGTTGAAGCTCAAAAGGGCCCGTTCGTCATCGTAATAGTACTTGGCGAACAGCTCGGCCAGATAACTCTTGCCCACGCCCGACGGGCCGACTAGCAAAAATCGCCCAACCGGTTGACGGCGCTTCATCAAGCCGCTGCGCGCACGGAGTATGCACTGCTGCACAGCGACAACCACATCGCGATGTCCCACGAAACAGTGAAGAAGCGAACGATTGGCCTGTTCCAGTTTCTCGCTTTCGCTGAGGCCGATGCGCGACATGGGAATCCCCGCACGCACGGCGACAATACGCTGAATTTCCTTGTCGGTCACCTCGCGCGAAAGGGGATACCACGGCGAGATCTCCTCGATTTTGGCGATTTTGGCGTCGAAGTTCTGGCACTCCTGCAGAAATCGCTTCATATCCTCCACGCGATGGGCCTCTTTGGCTTCGTCGAGGTTGCGCAGCACTTCGGCACGCAGTTCTTTGAGCCGTGCCAGTTCGTTGAGACGTTCCACTTCCTTCTGCCACGCGGCGCGCCGATCTTCGTAGCGAGCGCGTTGGTCGTCGAGCTGCGCCTCCAGCGCCTTGCGCCGCCGCACTGCCGCAGGATCGGTTTCGTCCAGCAGCAAAATGTGCTCCATCTCCCACTGGATGATGCGGCGGTTCCACTCGTCAAGTTCCTGCGGCATGGAATCCATGCTCATGCGCACCATGGCAGCCGCTTCGTCGATGAGATCTATGGCCTTGTCGGGCAGATGCCTGTCGGTGATATAGCGCTTGGAGAGTTGGATTGCCGCCAAAAGCGCGCTGTCGGCGATACGAACGCGATGGTGATTTTCGTATTTTGAAACGATGCCGCGGAGCATGGACAGCGTGGCTTCTTCGGAGGGTTCCTCGATGAGAATTTTCTGAAAGCGGCGCTCCAGCGCCCGATCGGGCTCGATGTAGCGGCGGTACTCTTCGACGGTGGTCGCCCCGATCATCAAGATCTCGCCGCGGGCCAGAAATGGCTTGATGATGTTGGACGTATCCATGGAGCCTGCGCTGCTGCCCGCGCCGATAATGGTGTGCAGCTCGTCCACAAAGAGGATGATGCGACCTTTTGACGCCTTGATGATTTCCAGCACGTCCTTGAGGCGCTCCTCGAAATCGCCGCGGTATTTGGTTCCCGCCACAAGCGAAGCCATATCCAATGAAAAAATCATGCGCCCCCGCAGCAGCGACGGCGCGTCCTGTCGGGCAATGCGCTGGGCGATGCCTTCGACGACAGCGGTTTTTCCTACGCCCGCTTCGCCGATCAGCACGGGGTTGTTCTTGAGGCGGCGCGAGAGCACGCGGAAGCATTCGTTGATCTCCTCGTCGCGCCCCAGAACGGGATCCATGCGCCCCTCGCGGGCTTCTTTCAAAAAATTTCTGCCAAAGCGGTTCAGCAGCGCCATCTGTTCAGGGCTGATGCCCGTTTCGTCGGAGGCCGTCAGCCGCGCCGCCATCATGGACTGCACAGAATCGGCGGTAATGCCGAACTCCGCGGCAATGACCGACGAGGGCAAGTCCGGATCACGCAGAATCGCAAGATAGAGATGGGGCGTTCTCACATAGGCCTCGAAGGAAGCGCGGGCAATTTCCCCGCTCACCAAAACGATCTTGTGATAGTGGCGGCTGTAATAGAGTTTGGTAATGCCCGGCGAAGAGCGCCGAGCAGACAGCGCCTCCATCAGCCTTTCTTCGTAAGACAGAAGGTCAACTCCGGCCTCAAGAAGCCAGGTACGGATCTCGCTCTCCTTCTGGCGCAAAATGGCAAGAGACAGATGAAGGTCGGTAACCTCCGCATGGTCGTTGCGAACGGCAATGTTTTTCGCCTCGGCGAAAATGCGGAGGACCTCCTGCGAAAACGTTGACGCGTCCACTTAAGAGCTCCTCAGGCGAGCAAGATCCAGAACAGATGCGCCGCCATTCCGGCGCAGAGGCCGCCGATGGTATGCGACAAAATGGCGTTGCCCGTCATTTCTTTCATGTCCAGGGCGTCCATCATGGCAATGTGCGTGGAAAAATAGCCGCTCCAGCACATGCAGATCGCCGTGAAAACCGCCAAGTCGTTGCCCGTTGCCGCGCCCTTCTTCACCAGATCGCCCACCATGCCGATGGCCGCGCCGCTGCTTCCCAAGGCTGTAATGGGCACCGCAATGGCTTCGGCGGACTTGAAGCCGAACAGCGGATTGAGAATAAACCGCAGTTTCGAGCCGATGTAGGGCAGCAGCGCCACGCCCTCGCCCGCCGCGCCGGTATAAGTACCGTCAGCGCTGGGGCCATTGGTCAGCATCAGCACAATCGTACAGATCAGCAGCACGCCGGGAATAATGGAAAGTCCCATGTCGACGCCGCTTTTGCCGCCGTGAAGCATGGACTGAATGAAACGCGAGCCTGCCGACCCATCGCGCACCACTCTCATGTTGTCGGGAATAATCCCGTCGCCGGAAACAGGCATGCCGAGTTCAGTGCCGTAGAAGGCCTTGGTCTTGCGCAGCATGAGCCGCACCGACACAATGGAGCCAACGATGGCGCCCAGATTGCCGATCAATGCAGCCTTCATGGCGCCGTCAACGGACATGCTCATCATGGTGGTGGTGACGATGAGTCCCATGCCAAAGGCCGTGCCGAGGTTGGTGAGAGCGCCCATCTGATATTTTTTGAAGTAGCGCTTGAAATTGTCGTCGGAAGCAAAAGCCAGAATGGCCGGGTTATCCGACAAGTAACAGTTCATAATACCGAGCACGCTCGATCCGGGCAAGCCGTAAAGCGGATAGATGACAGGCCGCAAGGCGCGGTTGACCAGCGAGATCACGCCGAATTCCGACAGAAGTCCCGCTGCGCCGCCCGCCAGTACCGACACCGCCATTAAATAGAGGCAGACAGAGATCAGCAAATCGTACCCCGTCAGCATCATGGTCTTGAACATGTTGGTACACCCCATCACGCTGCCGATGCCAATAAAAAAAGCGAGAAAGAAGAACAGGAAAATAAAAGCTTCTATTCCAATTTCTTTTTTGAGCTTAACCGTTTCGCCGTTGGCCTTCATGGATTCTCCTCCAAACAAGAGCGAGAGTGCGGTTTAACGCCAGGCGATAAACCGCACATTCTCACTCCAATCTTTATTGCTCTTTGTATAATAGCTTATTTCTTATCGGGAAAATACTTCGGATTGCCGAAGAAGTCGTCCACGATGGCACGAACCTTGCCGCTCATCATCACCATGCCCAACATGTTGACGAATACCACCAGTCCCAGGGTGAAGTCGAGGAACACTCCGGCGTTGTCGAAAGAGATGAAAGCTCCCAACAGGATCATCAGGCTGGCGATGACGCGGATGATCTTGCCGACGGTGGTGCCGAAGCAGTACTCGGCCTGTTTTTCGGCGTAGAACACGATGACGATAATCGTGGAAAGCACGAACAGGAACAGGCAGACGGAGACCAGCACGCCGCCGAAGGTGCCGAAAGCACCGGTAAAAGCCTGGTGAATGGCCACGTTGGCGTTGGCGGGATCCTTCCAGACATCGGTGACGAGTACCACAAGAGCGGAAATGGTGCAGACAATGAGCGTGTCGGCCACCACTTCAAAGATCCCCCACATGCCCTGACGGGCGGGGTGGTCGGTGACGGCCGCAGCATGGCCGTAGCCTGCCGAACCCATACCGGCTTCATTGGAGTAGCAGCCGCGGGCAATGCCCTTCTGCATGGCCTTGGCCAACGTGGCACCGGCAATGCCGCCGGCGACCGACTGAGGATTGAAAGCTCCCTGGAAAATCGAAATCAGAGCGCCGGGAATCTTGGAGGCATGCATAACGATGATAATCAAACCGAAGATAATGTAGAGTCCTGCCATAAAAGGAACCATTCTCTCGGTGACCTGTCCGATTCTCCTGACGCCGCCGAAAACCACCAGCGAGACGAGAACAAAGATAACGGCAACGGACACCCAGGTATTCAATCCCAGTTTCTCAATGGGGCCCACGGCCGAAAGGGTCTGAAGGGTGATGGAAGGCAGAATTTCCAGCATGAAGAAGAAAGCCACCAGCCAGCCCATAATCTTGCCAAGAACGCCGCCGATGCCGTTCTTGAAGGTATAGGAAGCGCCACCGACATAGTCGCCGTCGGCATTGGTTTCACGGTACTTAATGCTGAGAGCCACCTCGGCAAACTTGGTGCTGCAGCCGATAATTCCGGCGACCCACATCCAGAATACGGCTCCGGGACCGGCCATGAAAATGATGGCGGGGGCCACCACGATGTTGGCCGCACCGATGGACGAAGCCAGAGCGGTGGACGCGGCCTGGAAGGGCGAAACCGTTCCCGTGCCGCCGTCGACGTTGGAGTTCATCATCCTGCCAAAGGTTTCCTTCATGATGGTGCCCAAATAGCGGAACTGCACAAAGCGCAGCTGGTACATGATCCAGAGGCCGCCGCCCATCAGGAGAATCAGAATGGGCCATCCCCAGAAGAAATTGGTGAGATCAACGATTTTTGCGATGAACGACTGCATCATAGGTGTGTCCATAAACCGACTCCTCCTTCTCGGTTTCTGTCAGCACAGAACGCCGCTCAAGGCACCGTCCATGCTCCAGCTCTGCCCCTCGACAGAGCGCCGCGAAGTGCAGGTGCGCATACCGCCCACACAGGGCATGCCGTACGCGCGCCCGCACAACTTCACCTTTAGCAGAGTGTTGCGTACATCACGGCCTTGATGGTGTGCATACGGTTCTCGGCCTGATCGAACACGTAGGACTGTTTCGACTCAAAGACTTCATCGGTGACTTCCATCTCGGTGATGCCGAATTTCTCGGCGATTTCCTTGCCGACTTTGGTTTCCGTGTCGTGGAAGGAAGGCAGGCAATGAAGGAAGATGGCCTCTTTTTTGGCGTTCTTCATGGCCGCGGCGTTGACCTGGTAGGGCTTCAGGAGCTTGATGCGCTGATCCCAGATCTCAGCGGGCTCGCCCATGGAGACCCAAATGTCGGTGTACAGAACGTCGGCATCTCTGGTGCCTTCGGCGACGTCGCTGGTGAGAGTCACCGTGCAGAAGTTCTCCTCGGCGATCTTCTTGGCCATTTCCACCAGCTTGGGATCGGGGAAAAGCTCCTTGGGCGCACAGGCCACGTAGTTGAGGCCCATTTTGGCGCAGGCAATCATCAACGAGTTAGCCACATTGTTGCGGGCATCGCCCATAAAGACGAACTTCAGTCCCTTGAGATGGCCGAAGTGCTCTTCGATGGTCAACAGATCGGCCAACATCTGAGTGGGATGCCATTCGTCAGTCAGACCGTTCCACACGGGCACGCCGGCGTAAGCGCCAAGCTCTTCCACGATCTTCTGCGAAAAGCCGCGATATTCGATGCCGTCGAACATGCGGCCCAGAACTCGGGCAGTGTCCTTGATGCTCTCCTTGTGCCCCATCTGCGATCCCGTCGGATCGAGATAGGTGACGCCCATGCCCAGATCGGCGCCGGCCACTTCGAAGGAGCAGCGGGTTCTGGTGGATGTTTTCTCAAAAAGCAGAGCGATGTTCTTGCCCTCCAGGTAGCGATGAGGAACGCCGGCGCGCTTCATCGACTTGAAGTCCTTTGCCATGTCGAGAAGGAAACGGATGTCCTGAGACGAGAAATCAATGAGTTTCAAAAAGTTTTTGCCGCGGAAGTTCTTAGCCATGTGACGCCTCCTAAAATTATTTAAAATATCAAGAACATTATTAGCGTAGATTGAGCTAACGAACAATATTTTATAAATATTTCGTAAAACATGTAAGACATTTCTCACGCATTTATTTGTCTTTTCTTGCAGAAAAAACTCAGCAAATCCTCTGACAGGAAGGAATTACAGCTACTCCAGCCCGTATCCATCAGCATTCAGCTTCATCTCATACAAAAAAAGGCAACACAAAATCGTAGCACGATTTACGTCATAAGCACATATCATCGGCTTTTCTGCTCAATGTGCCAGACTGATACTAAAACTTTAAAAAAAACTTCGCGCTTCAGCCATAAAATGCAGAACCCCTTGGAAATGCTTTACTGAGCCACGGCCTCCATATCGTCGCTGGCTGACGTTTTTTGCGGAGTCTCGACGTCGCCGGAAAAATCGTAGCACTATTTTTTAAATTCATAGTATTGACAGCGTTGTTGCCTCATGATAATATCCGATTAGAAAGGACTAACTCAAGATATGACAGTTAGTCGCCATCCAAAATTCATTTTTCAGGAGGTTTTTCCAATGTCTCACAGCAAAATGTATTCACTGTTCTCGGCGGCCGTTCTCGTTTCCGCTCTTTCCGGCGTGGCTTTCGCTCATGAGCTGACGTTGCGCCCCACCGGCGAAGTGAAGGAAGGCGAGTCGCTTTCCATGACGGTTCAGTCGGCCCACCGCTTCATCGTTCCCGAAGAAGTGGAAGTTCTGGATCGCGTCAAAGCCGGCCCCTTCGTGAACGGCGCTTTCCAGCCTCAGCCCCTGACGGGCAACGAGAAGGATTTGTGCATCGACTTCACTGTGCCGGAGATCAAGGCCGGTGAAGCCAACATCATTCTCGCCGAGAAGGACGGCGAAGTCTGGTGCATCACCAACGAAGGCGGCAAATCCGGCGCTCGCAAGGACCTTGAAGCTCAAGGATTGAAGGTCAAATCGGCCACCAAGTACGACAAATACGCCAAGCTCATCCTCAACGCTTCCGGCGCCGACACGAAGTTCGCCGCCGTTGCCGGTCTCCCTCTGGAAATCACCCCTGCGACCAACCCCGCAGACGCCAAAGTCGGCGAGTTCTTCGAGGTGAAGATCGAATTGCAGGGGCAGCCCTACACTGGTCCCGTATGGGCAACCTACGACGGCTTCGACACGGAGCACGAGAACACCTATGCCTACTACACCGAAGCCGAAAACGGAACGGCGTTCGTCAAGATCACCGCTCCCGGCTTCTGGGGTGTCCGCGCAATGCAGTCAGGCCTTCCCGGCGTTGAAGGCCAGTATGACAGCCGCTCTCTTCGCTCCTTCTTGCTCTTCGAAGTGAAATAACCATGATGAGGGCGCTTCTCAAAAGAGCTGCCCTGACTCTGCTGATGGGGTTCGTCCTGACGAGCCCCATCGGCGCATTTCAGGCGCTGGCTCACGGCGTAGGCTACCGTCAGTCCAAATTGCCCTCGGTGCCGCTGGAGTTCTTCTACTCCACCGGCGAATCCATGAGCTACATTGAAACAAAAGTATTCTCGCCCGCCGATGAAAAGTTCGCCTACCAGTCGGGACGAACCGACGACGCTGGACGCTTCGCCTTTGTGCCCAACGTTCCGGGACAGTGGCGCGCCGTCGTCAAGGACGAAGAAGGCCATCAGTGCATCGCGAAAATCGACGTGACGCAGCAATTTATCGACGGCGCATCGCAGAAAGGCGAACTTGACGTCAAAGGACAAGCGGCGGTACCCCAAGGCATAGAACTGTTCAAGCGCTGCCTTCTGGGCGTCAGCCTGATTTTCAACGTCGCCGCCTTTGTCCTTCTGACACGACGCAGAAAGGCGGCCTGAGCCATGCATATCAGCGAAGGCGTTCTGTCTCCGGGCGCTCTGGCCGCAGGCTGGACCATCGCCGCCGCAGGGACGGCGGTGGGGTTGAAAAAACTCAAGCCCGAGCGCATTGTGCGCGTGGCTCTCATGTCGTCTGCCTTTTTCATGGCGTCGCTGGTGAACGTCAAAGTTGGCCCCAGTTCCACTCATCTGTCTCTCATCGCGCCCATGGGGCTGGTGTTGGGCTGGTCCGCCTTTCCGGCGGCAATGGTGGCGCTGCTGCTGCAAGCGTTGCTTTTCAGCTTCGGAGGGCTGACGGTGCTGGGGCCAAACACTGTGGATATTGGCGTTCCGGCGCTGCTGGTCTATTTGATCTTTGCCGAGCCCATTCGTCGCAGCAGCGGAAAAGCCGCCTTTTGTCTGGCCTTTGTGGCCGGTACTCTGGCGGTACTGCTGGGCGCCGTCGGCGTCGGCACATTTTTGGGCCTCACCGACATGAACTTCATGAGCGCCGCCGAGGTCGTTTTGCTGGCTCACATTCCCGTCGCGTTCATTGAGGGGGCCATCACGGCATTCATGGTGAGCTGGATGAAAAAAGTTTCGCCTGAATTTTTGTCGGGCGTTGACCGCTGACGGCCATGAAATCGCTGATGAGCCTCGACGCCTCGAGGCTCTTTACCGAAAGGACGCAAAACATCCTCGATCTCTTCGACCCGCGAGGACGGATGGTTTGCGCTACCGTCTACGCCGTGGCGATCTCGGCTCTGGACGGCGCTGTGGCTTTGGCCGTTGCGGCTCTGTTTCCTGCGGCTCTTCTCTTCTGCGGCCCCGTGCGGCCGCTGTTCCTTTCGCTTCGCCGGCTCAACGTCGTCAGCCTGGCGATGACGGCGCTGCTCATGGTCACATGGCCGGGAGAACCGCTGTGGGGCCCCTTCACGCGCGAGGGACTGCGACAGGGAGTGCTGATCACCGTCAGGCTCAATCTGATCTCACTGCCCCTTCTGCGGCTCATGGTCGCCATGGGGCCGGCGCGAAGCCAGGCGGCCCTGGAGCGTCTGGGCTGTCCCGAAAAGCTGCGCATCCTCTTTTTGCTGACGCTGCGCGGCATCTATTTGCTGGCTCGTCGCATGGGGCTTGCCCTTCAGGCCATCAACCTGCGAAGCGGTGCCGTTTCTGGACGGTCGTCCCATCTGAAGGGAATGCTGCGCTGGAAAGTTTTCGCCTTTATGGCGGCGTCATCGCTGCTGCAAAGCGCCGACCGGTCGGAACGCATGATGCTGGCGCTGAAATGCCGCGGCGGCTTGGCGGGCTTCGCGGCGGGGCAGGACATGCGATGGAAAATCCGCGACACGGCACTGGCCGCTTTTTGCGCCGCTGTTCTGGCCATCGCACTGGCGTTCAACTTTTCAGGAGGTCCCTCATGACAGAGCGTCTCTCGGAAATCACCGACTTCCCGCTGGAAACTCGGAATCTTCGTTACACCTATCCCGACGGCCATTGCGCGCTGAAGGGCGTGACCTTTCGTCTGCGAAAAAACGAAAAACTGGCGCTGGTGGGGCCCAACGGCTCGGGCAAGTCAACGCTGCTGCTCCACCTGGCGGGCGGCATCGCCGTCGACGACGGCGAGATTCTGCTTCACGGCGCGCCGACCGCTCCGCAAGACCTGCGCCGTGCCGTGGGGCTTATCTTTCAGGACCCCGACGATCAGCTCTTTATGCCGCAGGTGGTTGACGACGTGGCTTTCGGCCCTCTCGCCCGCGGCGTTCCCGCTGCCGAAGCGCGAAAGCGGGCGCTGGCCATGCTGGAACGACTGGGAGCCAAGCACTTGGTCGACCGGGCGCCTCACCGTCTCTCGGGCGGCGAAAAGCGCCTCGCCGCGCTGGCGGGAATTTTGGTGATGGAACCCGACGTGCTCGTTCTGGACGAGCCCACGTCGGCGTTGGATCCCCGCGCCCGCCGCCTTGTCATCGAAACGCTGAGAGCCTTGCCGCAGTCCATGATTCTCTGCACCCACGACCTCGACATGGCTCTTGACCTGTGCAGCCGTGCCATGATCCTCTGCGACGGCGCCATCACCGCCGAAGGGGCGCTGCCCGAACTGTTCCGCGACAAAGATCTTCTGGAACGCAACGGCCTTGAATTGCCGCTGCGATACTCCTGTTGACGGCGCTTTCACGGAAATCCCGCCGAACTGTACTGCCCCCTCTCCAGTACAGTTCGGCGGGATTTTTTTGCGCTCACGGCGGCAGGCGAAAAACACCGCTTCAAGGCCGTTGCAAAGTATGCTACCATGAAGCCGCCACTCAGCGTCATAAAATCGAATTTCATCTCCCCGCAAAGAACACGGAGAAAGTTGGATTGCATGTGGACGAACTCGAAAAAAACATTGCACCTCAGCAGACGCCTTCCACGCTTCATGCCGCCGGAAACGGCGAAAAAGATCCTGAAGAAGCGCCGTCTCTGACGTTAAAAAACCGCAACTACTGGACGTGGCGCGCTGCCAGCTATTCTGAAGGCAACCGCAGCGAGCTTGCCGGCTCGCTTCACCGACGCTGGAAGGAGGAACTGCTGTCGCACATCGCTCGCACTTGGCGCAGCACGGCAGACGCCGCGCTGCATGTGCTCGACGTGGGCACGGGGCCGGGATTTTTCGCCATTATCCTTGCCGAAGCGGGCTTTCGCGTGACGGCCATCGACGTGACGCCTTCCATGCTGGCAGAGGCGCGAAAAAATGCCGGCCCCCTGGCCGAAAAGATTTGCTTTATGGAAATGGATGCGCAGGAACCGGCCTTCTCTGCGCACTCTTTCGACGTAGTGGTTTCAAGGAACGTGACGTGGAATCTGCCCCGCCCCCGCCAGGCCTACGAGGCATGGCTGCGCCTGCTCAAACCCGGCGGCCTGCTGCTCAATTTCGACGCCAACTGGTACCGTTATCTCTTCGACGAAAAGGCCCTGCAGGGCTACTGCCAAGATCGCGCCAACAGCGCTCGCAGGGGCGTACGCGACCCCAACATCGGCAAAGGCTATGACGTCATGGAGGACATTGCCCGCCGAGTTCCGCTCTCCCGGGAGCTTCGGCCTCAGTGGGACCTCGATGTCTTTCGGTCGCTGGGCGTGCCGGCGGAGTGCGACACTCAAGTTTGGCAGCGCGTCTGGACCGACGACGAGAAGCTCAGCTTTGCCTCGACGCCTCTCTTTCTTGTGGCGGCAAAAAAGCCGCATGCCCGCTGACGTGAGATCAGCCTCACGGACCAGCTCTATGAAAACTTTTCCTGAAGGAGGCCGTTCATGGTCGTTATCCATCCTCTTGAACCTGTCTTCAACGCCTCTTCGCGCGTTCTGCTTCTGGGCACCATGCCGTCGCCGGCATCGCGGGAGACGGGATTTTATTACGGTCACCGGCAGAACCGCTTTTGGCGCGTTCTGTCAGCGCTGTTTCACGAAGACGTGCCCTCGGGAAACGGCGCAAAAAAGGACTTCATTCTAAGCCACAAGCTCGCCCTCTGGGACGTGCTGCGCTGCTGCGAAATTCAGGGCGCCAGCGATTCTTCCATAAAAAATCCACAGCCCAACGACTTGACGTCGGTCCTCGAAAACGCGCCCATTCAGGCGATCTTCTGCACGGGGAAAAAATCATGGAGCCTCTACTGCCGACTGATCGAAAGGAAGATCCACCGCCCCGCCCTCTGCCTGCCCTCCACCAGCCCGGCAAACTGCGCCGTCTCCTTTGAAGAGCTTTGCAAGGCCTACCGTCGGATTCTCCCCTTTCTCGAAAATCCCCGTCGGCAGGTCGCAGAAATCGGAGAAAAATCATCGCCTTGCCGCTGAAAAGTTTACCCAATATATTTAATAATGACATATTGACAACAGAAGGATTTTGTCTATCATAGTGTTAACACTAACGCTATGGAGGTCTTCAACATGAAAGTTCAGCTCACGCGCCCGGCACCGCTTCAACGCGATCCGGCATGGGAACTGTCTCGCCAGCTGGTGACTCACCCCGACTCCACCTATGTGATCAACGTCGTAGGGCGCCGTTCGCGGTGGGGCATGATGATTGTCGACCGTCAAGCCGTTCCTCGAGACGGCGCCATGCTGTTGTGCAGTTCTGAGCGCGGCTTTTCGCTGAGGCGCTGGCACCGGGGCGACGGCCTCGACGGCCTGTGGGGCGTGGTCACATGGATCGTCAGGCGCCCGTAAAGAAGCTCATCGGCCTGGCGGACTGCAACAATTTCTTCGTGTCCTGCGAGCGGGTGTTCCGTCCCGATCTCGAGGGAAAGCCCGTCGTCGTCCTGTCCTCCAACGACGGCTGCGTCATCTCGCGAAGCAACGAAGCCAAGGCGCTCAACATCCCCATGGGCATCCCGTGGTTCAAGGTCAAGGACGCCATGCGGCGCCAGGGCGTCGTGGTTTTCTCGGGCAATATGGAGCTTTACGGCGATTTTTCGTCGCGCGTCATGTCCGTCCTGAGGCGCTTCAGCGACCGCGTCGAACCCTATTCTATCGACGAATCTTTTTTCAATCTCGCCATTGCCGCCATCGACGATCCCCTTCAGTACTGCAGGGATATCCGCGCCACCATCCTGAAAAACTGCGGCATCCCCGTTTCCATCGGCATTTCGACTACAAAAACGCTGTGCAAGGTCGCCTCGGAACTGGCCAAAGAGCGCTCGAAAAAGGATCCCCTCAGCGACGGCGTGCAGAGTCTCATGCCCGAAGAAACCGAGGACGTTTTCCTCCATCTGCCTCTTGAGGACGTGTGGGGCATCGGGCGAAAAAGCGCACAGCGGCTTTATTCCGTTGGAATCCGCACTGTCCCGCAGCTTTTGAGGGAAGACGAAAAACGCATCCGCCGGATTCTTTCCATTCGCGGCGTTCTCACCGTCAGAGAATTGAAGGGAATTCCTTGCCTCTCTCTGGAAGAGGCCGCTCCGCCGCCTCAAAGCCTTCAGGTCTCGCGCTCCTTCGGACAGAAGTTGACGCGCTATGACGACATCGCCGCCGCCGTGGTCAAGCACGCCGTCGAAGGCGCCTTCCGGCTGCGAAAACAACGGCTCTGCGCCGGCGCCGTAGGCTGCATTCTGCAGACGAGCCGCTTTGCCGGCACGCCCTGCTTTCGAAGCGCCGAGCTTCCCTTCGACGCTCCAACGTCGCGGGACGGCGACGTCATTTCGGGCGCCTTGAAGTGTTTGAAAGAAATCTTTCTCCCCGGGCTTCACTACGCCAAAACCGGCATTTATCTGAATCGCCTGGTCAGCAGCCGCTGCCGCCAGATGAACCTCTTCGAGGCAGGAGGCGACGGAGAGCGGCAGGATCGGCTGATGTGCGCCATTGACAGCATCAACCGAACTTTCGGGCGCACCGCCATCGAGCCGGCCATGCTTCAATGCACAGAAGCCAGCGAACCGCAATGCCGCCACCGCTCCCCATGGAACGGCTGGAGCGTCACCGCGCGGATTGCCGAAGAAAGGCGCGGCAATTTCTGAAGGGCAAACACACTCTATGAAAAGGGCGGATCGACTCTCTGCACAGAGAATCGATCCGCCCTTTTCAGCCGCTTGTCAAAACTTCACTTCGGGAACCTTCGACTCGTCGGCACTTTCCAGGTCGAAAAACTCCGCCGGCGGAAAACCGGCCATCTTGGCGATGACCATCGAAGGGAAAGATTGTGTGATCACGTTATAATCGCGAACGGTGGCGTTGTAATAGCGGCGCGCCAGTTGAAGCTCCCCCTCCAAGTCCGACAGATCGGCCATAAACTGCTTGAATGCCGCATCCGCCTTGATCTGAGGGTAATTCTCCGCGAGGGCGATAAATCGTCCCAGCGCCTCCGTCAGCGCGCCCTCGGCGCGGGACACCTGTTTTACCGAGGCGTCGCCCGACAGGGCACGGGCCTTGACGACGTTTTCCATCAGTTCTCTTTCATGGGCGGCCAATCCCTTTGCCGAAGCCGCAAGGTTGGGCACCAGGTCATGGCGGCGCTTCAGCTGCACCAAAATTCCGCTCCAGCCTTCATCCTTGCGGTTTCGCGCGCGCACCAACCTGTTGTAGGACAAGACAATCCAGCCCACCAGGAGAAGGGCCACAATGCCGAAATAAACGGTCGAGTTCATCTCCACAACCTCCCCGAAAATACGCTTCAAAGACTTGCGACGCCCGGCAGCCGTGAAATGCGGCGGTGTCGAGGCCGAAAGATCATCGTCTTTAACGGCTTCAATCATAGAGGCACGGAATGAAAAAAGCAAGGCGCACCCTTCGCGCCATCGATCCGCCGCCTCCGGCGCAACAGGGGCTGTCACCGCAAAAAAGCCGCGCCACTTTACGCAAAGACTTGGCGCCAACAGGCCAAGCCCGCGTCGCCGAAAAACAAAACGCTTTTTGCGGAAAAACGAACAGCCACCCTCGCCGATCTGCCTGTGCGCCATCTTTGACTTTCGACAGGCCTTTGACGGCAAGGAAAATCTCCGGCAATTTTGGACACGGGAAAAGGCATGTCTTTTTCCTTGAACTTTTCACCTCTTCATTCGGACGTCCCTCATGAAGCATAAAAAAAAAGCCCCGCCACGTGGCGAGGTTTCTCAATTTATCGTCCAGCTTTGAATAAGTGTCCTTTTGGTGGCGGTAACTGGAGTCGAACCAGTGACACTGCGGGTATGAACCGCATGCTCTAGCCATCTGAGCTATACCGCCGTTTGGTTGCGGGGAGAGGATTCGAACCTCTGACCTTCGGGTTATGAGCCCGACGAGCTACCGGACTGCTCCACCCCGCGACATCTGTCTTACCAACGACAGAGGATATAATAGCAGAGTCGGCGGAAAATTGCAAGGGGTCACATCTGAAAAAATGACATAAATTTTTTCGGCATATTTTTCTCTTTATGTCTGCGGGAGGCTTGGAAGCCTTTTTTCAAGACGCTTTTTCAGTGGTTCTTCTTCTCTTCGTCGATGTCGGGGCCGATGACCACTTTCATGCCGACCTTGACCAGCGACTTCAGATGGACCAGATCCTCGTTTTTCAGGCGGATGCAGCCTTCCGTCGCCCGCGTCCCGATGGAGTCGGGGTCATGGGTCCCATGGATTCCAATGCCCTGCCAGCCCGGCGTTTTGAGTCGGATAAACCACGGGCCGTAGGCACCGTTGATGACGCCCTTTCCGTCCTTGAAGTCATGGCTCCACGCACTGGAATCATGGAAGCGCGAGATCGAAAAAACGCCTTCGGGCGTACGGCAGTCTCCCTCGGCCTTTTTGTTTCCGGCGTTTTTGCCCGTCGCGATGCCCCAGGAGTCCACAATCTGATTTTTATTGGCCAGATAGAGTCGGAAATTGGCCTTGTCGACAAAAATCCACAGTCCCTTTTCGCCGCTCGTCGCAATGGTCGGCGGCACAACGGCGGGCTTTTCCGGCTGGCTGGTGTCGGCAATGGCGCGGTTCTGTCCCACGGTCTGGACCAAATCGCTGCTGACGGCTTCGGCAAGAGGCATTTCTCCGAGGATCAACGGTTTTCCCGTCGACGTCACGATCTCGGGTTTCTTGAGTTCCGTAGGCGCAGTATAGGCGCTGAACCCCCAAAAGGAAATGGCCGCCACCAGCGCGGCGACAAAAATGCCTGAGATGACAACAAAATTTCCGCGGCATCTTCCTTTCATTTTCATTCCCCCTTCAATGATGAACGTCTTTATTTTACACAAGAGCTTGATTTTGTGCCATAATGCAACGGTACTTCTACAGCTTTTCAAATCGAAAAAAATTTGAGGAGGAACCTTGATGCACAACCTTGCACATTACATCGACCACACGCTCTTAAAGCCCGAAGCCACTGAAGCGGACATCGAAAAACTCTGCGACGAAGCCCGTCATTGGCATTTCGCCTCGGTCTGCGTGGCGCCTCGGTGGGTCAAAACCTCGGCGAAGGCTCTGGCGGGCACGGCCGTCAAGGTCTGCACCGTCATCGGATTCCCGCTGGGGGCTTCGGTCACGTCCGTCAAAGCGGCAGAAGCCGCTCAAGCTGTCGCCGACGGAGCCGACGAGCTTGACATGGTGCTGTCCGTGGGCGATCTGAAATCGGGCGACGACGCCTATGTGGAGCAGGACATTCGCGCCGTCGTGGGCGCCGCGGCGGGACGTACCGTCAAGGTGATCATCGAGACCTGCCTTCTCACCGACGAGGAAAAGGAACGGGCCTGTCGCCTTGCCGTCGCAGGCGGTGCCCGTTTTGTAAAGACGTCCACGGGATTTTCGAAGGGCGGCGCCACCGTTCACGACGTGCAGATCATGCGCCGCACCGTCGGTCCAGATTTCGGCGTCAAGGCCTCGGGCGGCATACACACGCGCGAAGAGGCGCTCGCCATGATCGACGCCGGCGCAACGCGCATCGGCGCGTCGGCAGGCGTAAAGATCTGCGAGGCTTACAAAGACCGCTGACATTGAGCTTTCCACTGAAAATTGCGCTCTGCCCCCAAAAGACGTTAAACGTTTCGCCGGCATCGAGGCGCTCTCGCTTTATGCGTTCTCCAGTCAAGACTTTCTTCGCCTGACCTCGCAAACATCTTTTTTCGGCGTAAAGGCATGTCACGGGCTGAAGAGTTGAGGACTTTCATTCAAAGGCAAAAGGCCGCTGGCGAATTCGTCAGCGGCCTTTTGCTTTCATGATTTTCAGCAGCGGCGCAGATAGCGTCCCAGTACCGTTCCGGGCGCGTCGGGAGAGACGGCAAGAGCATAACAGCACAGGCTGTGAATGAACTCGACGGAACGTTCTGTCTGGTTCCACACGGTGAACCCCGCGCGAGTCAGGCGCGCCATGCCCACCTGGTCGTAGCTTGAAGGATTCTTGATGCCGCCTTCGGCCTGACTGCAGGCGACAATCAGGGGCTTCTTCCGGCCGGCACAGCTTTTTTCCAGCGTGTCCAGCACGGTTGGAGACAGATTGCCGGCGCCATAACCCATCAGGCACAGGATGGCGTCGTCTTGGTCCCAATGAAACGTGGTGCCGGGCTGGGCAAAATACCAGCTGATCCGCGAGCAGCGCGAATTCAGCTCAGCGGGGTCAAGCTCCAGCATCTGTCCGACTTCCCAAGGAATCTGGCTTTTATCGACTTGCCGATCGCTGACCTCGGCGGAGCTCAGCGCCCACTCGGGATTGAAATAAAGAGGCTGTCCGTTGACGGCCTTGAAAGCGTCGGGATGCAGGGCATGGGCCTTGTGGGCGCTGTCGCCGGGAATGAGTTTCCAGTTGAAATAAATCCATACGCCCTTCAGATCGGCACAGCAGGCCATGGCCGCACCGCGAAGGTTGGTTGTCACGTCCTCGGTCATATAATCCAGCGTCAGCTGGCTTCCTGTGAGGATGATGGGGATGGACAGTCGGCCGAAACACAGATTGAGCCATGCGGCGGTGTTGGCCATGGTGTCCGTCCCGTGGAGGATCAGCACGCCCGAAAGGCCTCGTTCCAGCTCTTTGGCGATACATCTGGAGATGAGCAGCCACGCCCCCGGCGTCATCTCCGAACTGTCGATGCCGGGATCGCCCAAGGGCTGGCAGAACTCCATCTCCATGCCCCGTTCGGCGAGAATCTGCGTCAGCGAGTCATGAAGCCGCTGCGACGTGCCCGAAAGAGGCGTCTTTCCTTGCCCGTCAAAACCGCTTGCAATGGTGCCGCCGGTAAAAATGACCAAAAGTCTTCCCATGGGGTATTCTCCTTCTGTGATCTTTTTGCCCGAAGGGTAGAGAGCCTGACGCATCTCGGGCGGCCGAAAGCCTCGACAGACGGCTCGAAACGAGGTCTCTTCATTAATTATTAAAAGACGTCTTTCGCGTCTCTTCCATTTTAACCGAAGTTTTGAAAAATACCACTGAAAACCTCTCTTCAAAATCGCGCCGCCCATCGGAATGCCCTGAGCGCCGACGAGAATCTGCGCCGTTGAAGTCCGTAAATCCCCCCCAAAACGCTCATTTCATGAGAACACCGTCGGAGAAAACAAAAAAGACGGAGGTGATTTTCATCACACCCCGCCTTTGAAATTTATCGTTTCTTGCGCTACGGAAAAAGCTCAATCCCGGAAAATAGGATGGCGCTGGAGGTAAATCAGATCTTTCCCGTCATAGCCGCCGTCCTCAAGAAGAGGCGCCGCCTTGGCAATGACTGTGCAGCCCGTTTTGGAAAGAATGTTCTCCACGGCCCTCAGCGAACCGCCCGTAGACACCACGTCATCCACAATGATCACGCGTTTGTGGTAAATTTTCTGCACGTCGGCGCTGTCCATGACCAAATGCTGCGGCACTGCCGTGGTGATGGACTGGACGTCGGCGATAATGGGATTTTCCATGTAGGCCTTGACCGTCTTTCGGATAACGATGTAATCAATGCCCAAACGCTTTGCCAGCGCATGAGTCAGAGGAATGGCTTTCGCCTCGGGACACACAAGATAGTCGGCATCCTTGGGGAGTTTTTCGTAAAGCGCGTCAGCGCAGTTCTCCACAAGCTGCGTATCTCCCAGCATGACAAAGGAAGGAACTGTAATGTGATCGGAAACACGGCGCAGCGGGAGTTGACGAACAAGACCGGCAAGATGAAGCTCATAAGTTTTCTCTGGCATAAGAAAGCTCCTCTCAAATAATTTTTCTAAGATGAAAGACCGCGCGGATTGCAATTCCCGCAATCACCCCCACCATCGCGCCGAGGCAAAATAAAAGGTCACAATGGCAAAGCGACGAAGGGAAACCCGACAAAAGACGGTGAGAAGGCCGTAAGAACTGCTACTGGCCGCAACAGCCACCGTCAATAAACGGCAATCTCCGCCTCCGTTCTTCATCGGAAAAACAAGAAGAAAAACACCTTTCTTTTACATCTTTTTACGTTTTAAGTCAACATCATTTCACCAAAGGCCGTAGAATTGGATCTTTTTAAACCAATAAAACATTTGACTGTTTTGCCGGCCGATCTTTGCGCATCACGTCTTTCGCAAGTGTGAGTCCTGTCATACACAATTCGTCCGCCTTGCGAGAACAGAGCGACGCGTTCTTTTCTCCCACACCGAAATCCCGAAAAACTGAAGGCGAAAAGGAGAAAGCGCCTGTACTGCCCAACTCTATTCTGCGGCGTGAAGTTTTTCTTTCCTTCGCATGGTCTCCAGCACAATCGCCACATAGGCCTTTACGCCGATCATCAGTCCCGCCTCGTCAAAATCGAACTTCTCGTTGTGGTGAGGAGCCGCAATATCAGCGCCGATCTCCATGAACGACGCTTTTCCTCCATGCTCTCTCACTTTTTTCATCAGATAGCCCACGTCTTCGGAAGCGGAGACGGTGAGCAGCGGCGAAATTTCCGTCACTTCCTCCACGCTGGACAGGGCCGCATTGAGGCAATCGTCAAGATCCCGATCACAGGTGACGCTGGCGGCATATCCCTTTGTCTCGGCCTTCGCGGTACACCCATACATAGCGGCCGCATGTTTGGCCGCTTCCAGGCATGACGTATGGAGTCGCTCTTCGATCTCATTGCTCGCCCCTCGCGTTTCCATCAGGACGACGGCCCGGTCGGCAATAACGTTTCTTCCGGTTCCGCCGACGATCTTTCCTGCGTTGACGCGCGTTGCTCCTCTGGAATCCTGGCAGAAGGAATACATTGCCAGAATGGCGCTGCTGGCCGCAAGAATGGCGTTTCTGCCGTTTTGAGGGTACGCTCCGGCATGGGCGCTGCAGCCTTCAAAGGTGAGGTCAAATTTTGTGCTGGCTAAATATCCCTCGGAGTATTTTACGATGGTGTGAGTCGGGACGCCCATCCCCAGATGCCCGGAGTACAAGATGTCAACGTCGTCGAGCACGCCGCTCTCAGAAATCGCCTGACCGCCGAGAGCTCCTTCCTCTCCCGGCTGGAAAACGACCTTGACTTTTCCCTTCAGCTGGTCCCGAAGTTCGTGAAGAATAAGGCTGACGGCAAGCCCCATGGCTGCGTGGCCGTCGTGGCCGCAGGCGTGCATCACTCCGTCGTTCACCGAGGAATATCCGCCGACATAAGGCGCATGGTCCTTCGTTCTGGCTTCCTTTACGCCCAGAGCATCGATATCGAAGCGAAGCGCAATGACAGGCCCCGGCTTTCCGGAATCGATGGTCGCCACCGCCCCTGTATACCGCTTCATCGCTCTTACAAGTTCCTCGTCGGCCCCTTGACTGACGGCACGCTCCATGGCCGCGTCGATTTCATCCTTCGGATAGGACCAGGCGTAATCGGGGTTCACCACATCGAGTCCGTACTGTACCGGGACTCCCTGTTTTTTCAGGATCTCAACGATCTTCGAGGTCGTGCGGAACTCTCTCCAGCCCAGCTCGGCATACTTGTGAAAATCGCGTCTCCATGCCACGACTTTGTCATTATACTTTTCTGAGATCTGCCTGACTCTCGCATCCATTAAGATATTCATCCCTTCCTATTCCACTCTTATTCCACGTATGCAATTGCTTCCATTTCCAGATGGGCACCAAAGTGCAGCGAGCTGACGGCTACCACGCTTCTCGCCGGAGTATGCCCTTTGAAATATTTTCCATACAGCTCGTTGATCTTGCTCCAGTCCTCCATATCCGAAACGAAAACTGTCGTCTTCAACACTTTATGGGAGCAGCTTCCTCCAGCCTTCAAAATGCTGTCCAGGTTTTCCAGGACCTCTTTGGTTTGCTCCTCCACTGTGCCGGCCACATACTTTCCCGTTGTCCTGTCAAAAGGCAAAATTCCTGAGATAAAAAGGAATCCTCCATGCTCAACAGCTTGGGCATAATGTCCGTTGGGTTTCAACGCGTTATCTGTCTGTACATACCTCATTTTCGTTCCCCCTGTCTGTTCTTCAATAACGATTCGATTTCAGCTCCCGCTTTAAGGCCGTTGCCCGATACAAGCATGACCACGTCATCCTCGCGCCCCAGCGCCTGCTCGCCGCAAAGCCTGCAGATCCCTGCGTAAGCCACGCAGGACGTGGGCTCTGCATAAATTCCGCGGCGCGCCAGCAAAACCATGGCCTCAAGAATTTCTTCCTCCGAAACGCAGAGGACTGCGCCGCCCGTCTCCCGTGCCGCGCGCACCACCTGATCGGCCTTGTTGGGTTCAGTCAGGGCAATGCCCTCGGCGATGGTGCGCCTGTAATGTTTCCGAGGCTCCAATCCCATATATTGACGGTATATGGGATCGCAGTTGGCGGCTTGAACGGCAAAGCATCTCGGCATCCTGTCGATTTCGCCGTTTTTCATCAATTCCTTGAATCCATAATAGCAGCCGAGAATGGCGCTCCCGTTTCCAGCTGCCGCCACAATTGTTTCTGGAGCCCGAAAGCCGTTCTGCTCCCACAGTTCATAAGCCAGCGATTTCGTCCCCTGAATAAACATGGGGTGCCAGTTGTGTCCCGCATAGGACTGGCTTTTTTTCTGAGCCATCGACGCCACGTCGCTGCGGCTTCCCTCGATCTCAAAGATGCGCGCGCCGTAAGCCCGGATCTGAGTCAGTTTTCCCGATGAATTTCCCTTGGGCACGTAGATTTCGCAAGGAATTCCCGCCAATGCGCAGTACCCTGCAACGGAGGCTCCGGCGTTTCCGGAGGAGTCCTCCGTGATCATGGTGGCGCCGCGCCTCATCAGATAATTCACGACCATCACCGTTCCTCGGTCCTTGAAAGAACCTGTCGGCATCAGTTGGTCCATCTTGACCCGCAGGCGGCATTTCTGCGACGGCACTCTGACAAGCGGCGTGAAGCCTTCGTCGAACGTGACGGTCAAGTCCTCGTATCGCAGAGGGTAGGCCCCCTCATACCTCCACATGCTCCGGCGTTCTTGCCTGATCTTCTTCCGGCTGAATGTCGAGGAAAATTCGCATGACAGACTTCCACCGCAGCTGCACTTCCACTGCAGGTCGGACTCCTCGTATTCTCTCCCGCATTTCTCGCATCGAAACTTCATCTCGATAAACGCTCCTTTTCCTTGTCTTTTCCGCCAAAGAACGAAAATTCATTTAACACCGCGAATTTTGTCGCCATGAGAAGCACTCCCGTAGAGTTGCTCTCCGGATTGACTGAGAAAATCCGGACATTTTCCCAATAGAATATGCACCTTTTGCCTTGCTATTCGACATTTTACGATATTTTACAATATTTTCGCACTTTTACATCAATCATGCTGATCAAGTGCTTCACGCCCTCCGGCAGGATAAAGTTTTCAAGATGAGTCTTTTGCATTCCGCAACTGTTCATTCTCCCGTCCTATGCTAAAATATGGAGGTATTCTCCCCGCAGTGAACGAAGCGAGTTTTCGGATTGCCATCAGGAAACGTCTCAAGGGGAGATGTGGCATTTCTGCCTCTGCGCAAAACCAGCAGGCGAAAACGCTCCGAACGGCTGTGAAACGACGATTTTTAGCGGAGACTCTTGCTGCCGATTTCCAAAGGACTGGTCGTCATGATTTTCATACAAAATCTTTCACCTTACTTCTGGACCGTGCTGGACATTCTTTCTTTGCTCATCCGCATTCTGTCGCTGGTTCTTATTCCTCAGCACCACGATTCGACCACGGCAACGGCATGGCTGATCGTCGTTCTGCTGTGGCCTATCCCCGCAATTTTTTTCTATTTCATTCTGGGCACCAATATGCTCCCGTCGCGCCGGCTTGAGCGGCACAACGAAGCGTTGCTCCACTTTCAGGACGTGCGCGAACGCATGCAGCGCCACGAACTTCCCGGCACCACCCGCGTCCGCCTCCCCGAAGGTCTCGAAGCCACCGCCAATCTCGCCGAGAATCTGGGCTACATGAGCGCTGTCGGCGGAAATTCCGTACAGTATATTACCAGCACCGAGGAGTTCATCGCCACGCTGGTGCGCGAGATTGACGCCGCGCAAAAAGAAATTAATCTGCTCTACTACATTTTCATGGACGACTCCATGGGACGCCAGGTGATCGACGCCTGCCATCGTGCCGCCAAGCGAAATGTGGTGGTACGCCTGCTGGTGGACTCTGTGGGATCTCGAAAGTTTCTCCGCAGCGCCGCGGCAAAGCGGCTGCGCGGCGACGGCGTCTGCGTTGAAGAGGCTCTGCCGGTGCGCATCTACCGCGCGAAAGCCGAGCGCTTTGACCTGCGCAACCACAGGAAATTGGCCATTTTCGACCGGAAAATCGCCATCACCGGATCCCACAACGTCACTGAGCCGCGACACAAACGCTCCATGACGTGGGAGGACGTGAGTCTCCGCCTTCGCGGCGCCGTGGTCAAACAGCTCGAAAGCGTTTTCATCGAAGACTGGTACGTGGAAACCGGAAAGATCCTCGACACGCCCCACCTTTTCACCGATCCTGTGGAAAAGTGCGGCTCTGCCTGTCTTCAGACCGTCCCCAGCGGACCGTCCTATCAGACGGAAAACTATCAGCGGCTGATCATTTCGTCGATTATCAGCGCCAAAAAGCAGGTGACCATCACCACGCCTTACCTGATTCCCGACGTGGGAATGCTTCAGGCCATTGAAGTGGCCTATCTGCGTGGCGTATGCATCAGATTGGTCATTCCCGCGAAATCCGACCACATCATCGTGGGCTACGCCTCGCGCGCCTACTGCGCCGACTTTCTGCGTCTCGGCGTCGAGGTCTACCTCTACGACAAAGGTTTGCTCCACGCCAAGACAGTCACCGTCGATGACGACCTCACCTTTGTGGGTACCAGCAACTTCGACATCCGTTCCTTCGCCCTCAATTTCGAGATCAACATGATCCTCTACGGCGCCGAGGAAAACAGAGGGATTCGCCTCATCCAGAACAGCTACATCGACACATCGCGCCGACTGGAGAAAAAACAATGGGAGCAGCGAGGACATCTTTCCATTGCCCTGGAATCCATGACAAAGCTTTTGAGCCCGCTCCTCTAATTGACCTTGACATTGGGCGAAAACATATCATATTAAATCTGTACAGTACATTAAAACTCGTCTATAATAACGGCTGAAAAAAACTTCTCTTGAAAGGAGCGTTGGAGAATGATTACAAAGGATATGCTTATCGGCGACATCGTTGAAAAATACCCTGCGGCGGCTTCCGTCATGATGATGGCCGGCCTTGGCTGCATCGGCTGCGCCATCGCCGCCTCGGAGACCCTTGCGGAAGGTTGCATGGCTCACGGCGTTGACGCCGACGACCTTGTGGGCGCCATCAACGATGCCGTCAAAGCGACGAAGTAAACACCACCATACCGTCTCTGCGCAGCACAAAACGCACCGGTGCCCCTAGGGGCACCGGTGCGTTTGCCTTTTCTTGATTGGACGTTTGAGCGAGCGGGGCACTTCCAAGTTTCACGGACGATTCCTTCTTTGTGACTCCTCCGTTGTCGGATGGGCATCAATCGTCGTCGCGTTTACACGCTCCGTGGCGCCCAACGACGCCGTCTGCGCGCGATGGGCTTTGACTTACGCGTCGCACAGGCGCTGCGCCAACGCTTTGGCGATGCGAGACGCCGCCTGTCCGTCACCGTAGGGATTGGCAGCCGACGCCATCTTCCGGATTCGTTCGGAATCGTCCATGAGAGCTGAAAAGGCGGCCATGGCCTTTTGCGGATCGCACCCCAACAGCGTCACAATGCCCGCGTCGACGCCTTCGGGGCGCTCCGTCACGTTGCGCACCACGGCCACAGGCACGCCCAACGACGCGCCTTCCTCCTGAAGGCCACCGGAGTCCGTCAAAATCAACGTGCTGCGCGCCAGCAGCGCCGCCATGCGACCGTACTCCAGCGGATCGATGAGTTTGACGTTTTCTGCCGTCGAAAGCGGCGGAACCACGGCTTCGCGAACCAGAGGGTTGAGGTGCACGGGAAAAACGAAGGTCCAGCCTTCATGGCACCGCGCTACTTCAGCAAGCTGTTCCGCCAGCGGACGGAGGATGGGCCAGTTCTCGCGGCGATGAAGCGTCACCGTCACCACCGGTCCACGCGCGGGAACGCCTTCCGGCAGCGTTCCCTTCTGCGCGGCGAACAGGATGGCGTCCACCGCTGTCTGTCCCGTCACGAAAATCCGGCCTGAGGGGGCGCCCGATTTGAGCAAATTGGCGCGTGCGCCTTCGGTGGGCGCAAAAAAAGTGTCGCACAGCGCGTCAGTCAGGACGCGGTTGGCCTCTTCGGGAAAGGGTTCGCTCATGGAGCCGCTGCGAAGCCCCGCTTCCACGTGCCCCACGGGAATGCGCTCCAAAAAAGCCGCCCAGGCCGACACAAAGGTGGTCAGCGTGTCACCGTGCACCAGCACATAATCGGCTTTCAGCTGGCGGAAGGCGGCAGCGGCCTGCGGCAAAATCCGGGAGGCCAGTTCCGGCAATGTCTGACATTGTGTCATCACTTCGAGATTGCGCGCCACGGGGACATCGAAGATTTCAAGCGCCTGCTCAAGCTGCGTTTTATGTTGTCCCGTCAGCAAAATCAACGGTTCGATCTGCCGACATTTCTCCAATTCTTTATAGACCGGCGCCATTTTGATGGCTTCCGGCCGCGTACCGAAAGCAAGAACGACTCGTTTTCTCATGGGCATCCACCTCTCTGCGCTGCCCTCATTATACACAAAGGCGCGAAAAATTTGCGATTTCCCCACGTTTTCTGCACCTTTGCGGCGCTGCAAGTCGCCAGCACGGCGCCCATTGGCTCTTCAATTCTCTCACCTTTAGGGCGGAAACTGCTCTCAGCGGTCCGCGCGTGTTTATTGATCATGTTCGCGCATCTTCGAGCCGATGGCAAAATGGTCGAAACTTAAAGTAAAAAACACCATTTGATGCACATAAAAGACGCACTCCAGTATTGATATTTCGTCGGCTTTAATTTACACTTAAATTATGAATTTATTTTCTGCAGAACTTGAATTTTTTTATCACATCGGAGAGATGGAACGCGCTTAAAATTTGTAAATTCGCTTCAGTCCACGGATGACACCGAAGCTCCCTTTCAAAGTGCAACAGACAGCCGTTTTTTTTCGATGACTGCTGTCCCAAAGTTCGTTATGTTTCCGGGAATCGCTCCCAATCACACAGGCATTCCCATGAAACATGGCTCCATCATAAAAATTTTCGTTTCAAAAACATACCTGGCGGAGGTGCAGTTTCGTGGAAGAAAATCGTTCGCTTTTCAAGCAGATCACCGATCACAATACTGTTGTTCACAAGGTGCTTAGTTACGGCGTAGCGCTGGCCTTTTTGCTCTATACCATGTTCACCACGGCGGGAAAGGGCAATCTGCCCGCAAACATCGGAACGACTCTGGTCATCTTCACGCTCTACTACACCTTGCTGACCCAGAGAGTTCTTGAAACTTTGATCTGGGCCGCCTTCATCGGGATCGCCATGCTCAACGGCACCGGCCTGCTGGGCGCCCTTCAAACCCAACTTTACAAGACCATGGGAAGCGATGATTTCATCTGGATCGTCCTCATGTGCGGCCTGCTGAACGTCTTCAACAAGCTGCTGGGGAAAACGGGTTCTCTTCACGCCTTCGCCGGACTGGTCCGCAAAAAGGTAAAGGATCCCAAAGGCTTGAATTTAGCGACATGGTTGCTTCAATTTCCGCTCTTCTTCGACGATTATATGACCATCGCCGTGGGCGGCAGCATCATGGCGCCTATTTACGACGATTACGGCGTTCCCCGCGAGGAAGGCGCGTATTTGATTCACACGCTTGCCGAACCGCTTCGCGTGCTCTGCCCCGTCACGTCATGGGCGGCGTTCCTCGGCGGCCTGTTCGTCTCGGCCAAGCTCGCCACCAAAGAAGAGGCCATGATGGCTTTCTTCAAGTCCATTCCCTACAGCTTCTACGCCATGGTCAGCATCGTCGGGACGTTTCTGTTCGCCGTGGGCATTCTGCCCAAGATCGGCTCGATGCGCCACCCCAAGAGCGATGAATACCGCGCATTCGAGGACATGGAAGAGGAGTCCGGCAAACCGCACGGCACGTTGATCGACTTCTTCCTGCCCATTGTCGCCCTGATCGCCGGAGCGTTTATCTGCGACTTCGACGTGGTCCCCTCACTCATGGTCGTTTTGCCCATCACGGCATTTTACTATCTCGTCCGCGGCGTCGTCTCTCCCGACGACATCGAAAACTGCCTTGTCGAAGGCTTTGGCGAGTTCATGAGCCTGTTTATCCTGTTCACCACCACCTACATGCTCAACGATATTCTGACCGACCTCGATTACGTCAATTACCTGGCCGGCGTCGTCAAACATTCCGTCAATCCCCATCTTCTGCCGCTGACCGTCTTTGTCGTCTTCAGCCTCTCCGAAGCCATCATGTCGCTCAACTGGGGGTTGATGCTCATCGTGTTCCCCATCGTGATTCCCGTGGCTCAAGCCATCGGCGCCAATCCCTATCTGACGGCCGCCGCCATCATTTCGGCCGGCTGCTTCGGCTGCAACTTTTGCTACATCTGCGACTACACCATGCTGACCTCGTCGGTATTCGGACTCAAGGCGGGAAATCACGCCACCGACTGTCTGCCATACTCCATTATTTTCGCGGTGATCACCGCGCTCATGTATTGGGGAGCCGGCTTCGTTTTCTAACCAAGAGAAAAAGAACGTCGAAAACTTTGTTTTTTCGGACAAACGCCCCTCGCGAAGCAAACTTTCAGAGGGAACGCCATTATTTATTCAGACAGGAGGAACTTCCATGCTCGTGATCAACAAAGAACAGTTCGTGTATTCCTTCGGCCCCGACATGAAACCCGTGGCCACGGTCAAACCCGGCGATGTGATCAAATTCATCACCGAAGACTGCTACGGCGGCCAAGTGAAGAAAAAGACCGACGTCTGCAGCGCCATCGACTGGGAGCATACCAACCCCGCCACAGGCCCCGTGTTCATTGAAGGCGCCGAACCCGGAGACGCCGTCGCCGTCGACATCCTCGACATTCCAACCGCCGATCAGGGTGCGACGATTCCCATCCATAACTGCGGTCCCTTCGGCGACACCACTGAAAACAGAACCACCATCTTCAAGCTCAAAGACGGCAAAGTCTATTGGGAAGAGAAGGGCATGGTGTGGCCCTACAAGACCATGATCGGCGTCATCGGCCTTGCATCGGACAAAAAAATCCCCACCGGCTGGGTGGGCAACCACGGCGGAAACATGGACAGCAACATCATCACCAAAGGCGTCACCCTGTGGTGCCCCGTGCGCGTCAAGGGCGGCCTTCTCGCCATGGGTGACCTCCACGCCTCCATGGGAGACGGCGAGATGTGCGGCAACGGCATTGAAGTGAGCGGCGAAGTCATCGTGCGCGTCCGCCTGCTCAAGAACTTCAAGCTGAATTGGACCGTCACCGAAACCGACGACGCCTGGTACGTCAATACCTGCGGCGCCACCTGCGACGAGGCCATACGCGAAGGCTACGTCGAAATGCACCGCCTGATCATGGACGCCTACGGCATGGACCTCACCGAGGCCAACACCTATATGTCCGTCCAGGGAATGCTTGCCGCCAACCAAGCCTGTCTGGTCGACGAAGCCGGCGGCGATTCCTTCAGAACCGGCACGCCCAAAGTTTTGAACATGCCGCCCCTCATCGGCAAGCGCGACAAGTAACCGAACGATTAAACGATCTTTCCGGTCCCGTTGATTCACTGCACACGAAAAGATGCCGCCTACCCTTTCGGGCAGGCGGCATCTTCACATATTTCGCTTTTCGTCGTTCAATGCGCGCTGACAAGCTTTTTGATTGTCACCGGCTGGCTGCCGATTGAACGCACTCCTTCATGAAGCCGTAATTTCTCGATACGCCGTTCACCGGAGCAACCAGTCTGCTATATCGCATATTTCAACGCCTTGATGCTGATACGGCGCGTGGCGGGTGCGTGCAAGCAATTTTTTCGGGTAAGCGTCGGGAATTTTCAGGAGCGGCGTCACCTCTCGGACAAGAGTTTCTTCGCTTGCAACGTCGTCGGATACCTGAATATAGATTTTTTCGCTGTGCTTGCTGGCGACAAAATCAATTTCGTTTTTGTAGAGCTTGCCAATATACACGTCATAGCCGCGGCGAAGCAATTCGATGGCAACTATATTTTCAAGAACATGGCCATAATCCATGTTCTTCGTGCCTAAACGGGCATATTTGAACGCGTGGTCTCCCATATAGTATTTATCTTCCGAGGCCAGATAGCGCTTGCCCCGCAGATCGTAACGACGAAAACGATAAAAGGCGAAGGCTTGACGGAGGTGGCCGACATAGGCACTCAAAGTCTTGTCACTGGCTTTGAGGCGGGCACTCTTGAGCGCGTATTCAATGCGCCGGATTGAAGTAAGGTTGCCGACGTTATCTATCAGATAGTCGGTCAGATGATCAAGCAGATCGCAGTTACGAATTTTATGCTTGGCGCGAATGTCGCGGACGATAAGGGAATCGAACACCTCGTTGATATAGGAGTATTTGTCCTCCTGAGCCTCATACACGTAAGAACCGGCCATGCCGCCTTCTCTCACGTACTTTTCCAACGCAGTATAGCGGTCGGATGCCCCATAATATCGCATGTATTCAGCAAACGAAAACGGAAAAACCTTGATCTCGAAAGTGCGTCCTGTGAACAGAGTGGCGAGGTCGCTGCTCATCAAAAAAGCATTGGAACCGGTGATCCAAATGTCAAATTCTCCCGAGGCGTGAAGGCTGTTGACTGCTTTTTCAAAGGACGGACACATCTGAATCTCGTCGATAAAGACGTAATTATTTTTTCCGACCTTATAGCGTTCACGCGCATATTTTTCAAGCGCGTGATATTCAGCCAACGGCTCGAATTCCGTCAGGTTGAAATTGATGCGGATAACGTTGGCCTTCGCGTCACGCTCACGCAGCTCGTCGATGAATGCCTCCATAAGCTTTGACTTCCCGCAACGACGAATGCCTGTAATCACTTTCACGTCCGGCGTGCCGACAACGCGAAACAACTTATCCAAATAAAAATCGCGGCGGATCAGTTTCATCTCTATCTCACCTCACGTCCATTTTAACATCTTCTATTCCGCAAAAACGAAAAATATTTCATTTTGCGTAATATAAATTTGAAATAATACGCAAAAGATTATTTTTTTAGCTTTTGCGGAACAAATACGCTCGTTCAAAAGTCGCGCCTTGTCGAGACATTTCAAAAGATCATTCATCGCCATGGACGCACAAATCATAATCAGCAGCCATACCGGTAGTTTTCGGTTTACAAAAAGCCATCGGCCTGTCATGTGACAGGCCGATGGCTTTACTTCAACTCTCCCGCTTTTTTCGGAGTTACTCCTCGCTCTTTTCTTTGACGAGCGAACAGTGCGGATTTGCCTCTTTGCAAGGATCCTGATAGCACATTTCAAGCAGTGTGCAGTGAATTGGGATCTCGTAGGGGCCGTGCTTCATTCCCACCGGCCGGCACGCATAATATCCCTTTGACGCAATGACATGTTTTGCTGTGTCGATCATATATCCGTCAAGAACATAAACTTCCTCACAGTAATCATGTACTTTTTGTACTGGAATAACTGTGCCGGCGGCGTAACGAACCAACTTTGTAACGTTTCCCGTAAACGAATCGCGAGTGAGAACTTTCTCGAAAACGCCTTTGAAGCGTTCGTTTTCCTTCCACTTTCCCATAAGGACCGTGTCGCTGAATTCAAGTTCCGCCTTTCCCATAACCCTTCCCTACCTTTCGGTTGTTCTACAGACCAAGGAAATTAGGCAGCCACGTTATGGTCGCCGGAACATAGGTGATCAACGCCAGCAGGATCAGTAGAGGGACAAGCATATACATCAGATCCTTGAACATTTGCGCAAGAGTCACTTTTGCGATGCCGCAGGCCACAAACAGGCAAACGCCCAAAGGCGGCGTGCACATGCCGATGGTCAGATTGACGGCGACCATGACGCCGAAATGGATCAGATCGATATTGAAGGCTTTCACCAACGGCAGGAACAACGGCACGAAAATAGTGATCGCACTCGTGGTGTCAATGAAGGTGCCCGCAATCAGCAAGATGATGTTCATCGCCAGCAGTGCGCCCCATTTGGTCGTAATGAAGGACATCAGGCTCTGTGTGATTTCCTGGGGAATCATTTTGACGGTCATAAACCACACAAAAAGATTGGCGGTCATGAGCACTGTCAAAATAATCCCGTTGGTTATGGCCGCATCTTTAAAGGCCTGGGCCAATTTTTTCCACGACAGCTCATGATAGACGAATCCGCCGAGAACCAGCGCATAGGCCACTGCGATGGAGGCGGACTCCGTGGGCGTAAAAATGCCGCCCACAATGCCGCCGATGATAATGACAGGCATCAACAAGGCCAATATTGCGTCGCGCAATCCTTGCCGCATTTCCTGCCAACTGGCCTTTTTCTCTCTGCCGATATAGCCGCGGCGTTTACTGATAAGCCAATTGGAGAGCATCAAGAAAAAGCCCATCATGACGCCGGGAACGACGCCGCCGATAAACAGTTTGGCGATTGAGCTGCTTACGATGACGCCGTAAATCACCAACGGAATACTGGGAGGAATAATCGGGCCGATCGATCCCGATGTGGCGACCAATGCGGCTGAATATGCAGGTGAATATCCCTTGGCGATCATTTCCGAGATTAAAATCGCGCCTATAGCGGCGGTTGCGGCAATCGCCGATCCGGTGACGGCGGAAAAAATCATGGAGGCGACGATGGCCACCATTCCCAGGCCGCCGGCCCAATGGCCGACCAATGCGTCGGCGAAATCGGTGATGCGTTTGGAAATGCCGCCAACGGCCATTAAGTTTCCTGCAAGGATAAACAGCGGTATGGCGACAAAAGCAAAGTTGTCGACGCCTGTGAACATGCGCTGCACAATGATTTCAAGCGGCAGGTTCATCTTCAAAAGCCCTGTGAGCGTGACGGCGCCAAGCGAAAAGCTGATGGGCACGCCCAGGAGGAACACGGCAAATAGAACTAAAATCCACAGCACGCGGCATCACCGGCTTTCCGCGGCAGGATTCCCGAAAATCCCTTTCAACACCTTGAAGGCGTCGCCAACCAGAAAGGCGATCATCAACGCCACTGTCAAAGGGATGACGCCGTACAGCCAGCTCATGGGCATGAGCAGGTACGGGGTGAGCTGGTCAGCGTTGGCATTCATAAAACTGATGCTGTAACGGAACACAACGCAGAGAAAGAGCAATTCCACAATATCGGCAAGCAGCGCAAACCACGGTTTCGCTCTTTGTGGCAAAGAGCTGACCAACACGTCAATATTCAAATGCCCTTTGTCGAAAACTCCAACGGCCATCCCGAAAAAGACGGAGTACACAAAAGCGATTCGGATGACGTCGGTCGCCCAAGGCATAGGCATATGAAAGACGTAGCGCTGAATCACTTGGGCAAAGGTCACGCCGAAAACGACGACTAAAAACAATCCTGACAGCACGGCAAACAGATTGCGTATTTTTTGCAAAGCGATCACTCCTTCGCAACGTACCACGATTCGTCAAACTCTATTTAATTTTAGCCACCTCTTCGCGCACGAACTGGACGAGCTCTTCGGGAACCTGGTCCGAAACGACTTTGTACAGATCCTTCGTGACTTCGGCAAAGGCCTCTTTATCGGGATGTTCCTCCACATCGACGCCTGCTTTTCTGATCATATCAAGCCGCTCTTTTTCGAGTTCGGCCAGTTTTTGACGCTGATTTACGGCAGTCTCCCGTCCGGCCTTCTTCAGAATTTCCTGATACTTTGGATCAAGCCCCTCGAACCATGCCTTATTTGCGATGAGAAGCGCAGGTTCATAGGTATGACCTGTCATCGAGACATATTTCTGAACTTCATAGAACTTCATGGAATAAATTGTCGCGATGGGGTTCTCTTCTCCGTCGGTGACTTTCTGCTGAAGCGCTGTATAGGTCTCACCGAAAGGAATGGGGGTGGCGACGGCACCTAACTTTTTCATGAATTCAATCCAAATTTTGGCTTCCTGCACGCGGATTTTAAGGTCTTTCATGTCTTCAGGCTCGCGAATCTGGCGCACATTGTTGGTGATATTCCTGAATCCCACCTCACAGAATGAAAGATTGACGAATCCTTTGTCATACATATACCGATTCAGTCGATCGCCAACGGCTCCATCCAAAACGCCGTAAACCTTTTCTCTGCTGGTGAAAATAAAAGGAATTCCGAACAGCTGCATTTCAGGAACGAAACCCGACATTCCGCCTCCGGCGGCAACGGCACCTATTTCGACCATGCCGAGACGCACGCTTTCGGCCAGCTCACGCTCGCCGCCCAATTGTCCCTGTGGGAAAATCGTCACCTGAATCTCTCCGTTGGAAGCCTCTTCCACGAGGCGCTTGAACTCAACGGCGGCAATTTGATATTGATGTTCAAGGCTTCCGCCGTGAGCCAATTTAATATTCAAAGAACCGAAAGCCGCTCCTGCCCAAAGCATCACGCACATGACTCCTACCAATTTCGCCAGATTGCGTTTCATTTTTCTGCCTCCTCTTAAAGTTTGTACAGTTCCGGTACTCTGTCGTCAAAAACCGTCAAAAATTGGCGCGTTTTATCGACCTCTTCCGTATCGATTTCCACAAGCCCTATTTCCTCATTCTCTCCTGCCATCGACAGGATTTCTCCCTTGGGGCCGATGATCATCGATTTGCCGCCGAAAGCGCTTTCGCCCGTTGTGCCGCAACGATTACAGGCAACTACATACATCTGATTTTCGATCGCCCTGGCCCTGAGCAGGGCTTCCCAGTGGTCGATACGCGACGTCGGCCACTCTGCCCCGACAAACAAAATCTTCGCCCCGTCAAGAGCATAGGTGCGCAGCCACTCGCAGAACCGAATATCATAACAGGTGACGACTCCGCAGCGGATGTCCCCTACATTGAACAGGCAGGCCCTCCGTCCGGGGACAAAATATTTGTCCTCATCCATCAGTCGAATCAAATGAACCTTATCGTAATGCTCAATCAGCTCTCCCGCAGGATTAACGACCAGCGCGCGATTTGAAAATCCATCCGGTATTGAAGCAAGTACCGTTCCGCCTGCAAACCACACTCGATGTTTCTTTGCCATTCTGCCGAGATACTCTGCAGCACTTTTGCCTTCAGCATCGGCCAACTCGCCGGCGCGCGTCAACGCATAGCCCACGTCCCACAGCTCGGGAATGGCCAGCACTGTCGGCATTTCCGCAGGGGGCACGCTGTCAAGCAATCTCTCGAGCGTGGAACGGTTGCGTCCCCGATCTCCCAACATCACGTCAAACTGAAGGAAACCAACCCTTAATTTCATTTCATCCACCTCCGACAGCGGACCGGCCTCAATTGCGGTCCGGCAAAACTACAACTGTATATTCATGCCTGATTTCACGCTTGAGAACGGGATCGGACAGCAGCATGACATAGGTGCTTCCATATTTCAGATCGCCGCCGATCACAGGCAGCGTGCCGCTGAACAGAGAAAGCCGCCCCGTTGGCATTTCTGCCTGCGCTTTCGCCAGAAGAACTTCCGGCTTGAGCATTTTTCCCAACGTTCCTTCCTGGTACAGCTTTCCATCGTTCCAGAGTTTCAGCTCGATATCGTCCCAATGGTCTTTCACGTCGTCAACAGGCCAGAAGAACGAGCCGATCACTTTTGAACAGATCTGTTTGGCTTTGGCCACCGACACGGCCTCCAAGGCCCTGTCAGTATGATCGCTGGCAACAGTCACGTAAAGACGATTGTCGGCGTCGCTGGCGAGGAAGACTTCAACTTCGCCGGAGGTTTTATCGCCAATGACGCAGAGACGTTCATCGGAGGATATGCGCGAAGGCTCGATCCAGTACATTGCGGGCACGGTTTCAGGTGTCGGAACGCCTATTTTTTTCAGCTCTTCAACATGTTTGCGAACTGAAGACTGATCTCGGCCTGTATAGCCGGCCGCGACGCAGCTCTCCCATTCCAAAGACAGGTCGCAAGATCGTCCATTTTTGTACAAAACCACTGAGTTATGCAGCAAATTCACCACAGCTCCTTCCGATGATAAAGTATGTTTTGTGATCAATCCTCATCGCGCTGAAATCTCCCCATGAGCGTTTTTTCAGTGATGTCGAGGTGCTCAACAACGGACTGGCGGATCTGTTTTTTGCATCCGCTCTCAAGGGCCGACACAATTTTTCTGTGCTCCGCCAACACCGCATCATACCGTTCACTGTCCATGGCCATCATCCCAAACCAGATCATGTCTTCACTGACGCTATACCAAAACTTTTCCATGTAGCGATTGTTCAGGGCATAGAAAAATAGGGTATGGAATTCCTGATCCTGTGTGATAAAGGAAAACAGATCGCCTTTTGCCGCACCCATGCGCTCGATGGCGCCCTTCAATTGCAACGTCAATTTGTTATTGATGCCTGCAGAGATGAGCTGCTCCACCGCATCGATCTCGAGAGCGCGCCGCGCGGCAAAGAGACTGCGCATATCCTCCCAGGACGCACGACGGACCTGTATGTTCCTTCGCGCGTTGATCTTTACCCACCCTTCCTGCGCCAAACACTGCAAGGCCTCTCGCACAGGGGTGCGGCTCACGCTGTACTTCTGTGCCAAAACGCGCTCTTGAAGAATGGCCCCAGGTGGATATCCAAGCGAAAGGATCTCTTCCTTCAAACGCGATAAAACGCCATATGCCAACGACTTCGAATTCACTGCCCGACCTCCTCAAAATCACGTTGACATCAAAAATTATTTATCTGCTCAATAAAATCGCCTCAATAAAATCAGTTTGCTAACTGGTATACCAGAACGATATCATTTTCAAAGTTTCCTGTCAAACGTGGGCAAAAAACGGCGTCGATAGAGTATTTTCAAGGTTTGTAGTAAATAATATGATTTTCATAAGAAATATAAAGTGCCAGAAAGCATATAAAACTCAATGTTCAGAAAACGACCACAAACTTACAAAATTGGCGTTTTATAGACTCATGGAAAATAAAACTTTTATCAAACATCTATCGGTGTCACTGAAAAAAACGGCACTGATTTGATCAGCACTCGACACACCACTGAGGCGAAATCAACGCGCTTGCACGTTGAACTCCACAGCGGCACGGATTTAAGAGCGCACAGAATATTTTATGGAAAACACATTCGTCATTACAGAAAAGGACGGACGCCAGCTCCCGGGAGTTGGCGTCCGTCCTTTTTTCCGATATTGTTTTTGACGTTCGTTCAGTGTTTGCTGACGATTTCCTTGACTTTCATCAGCTGGCTAGTGGTTGAACGCGCCTGTTCGTCCAGCTTCATTGAGATGTACTTAATGGTCTCGCTGAAGTTGGGAATCATGACGTGTTCAAGGGCGTTGACGCGACGGCGGGTGCGCTCGATCTCGGTGGACATCAGCGCCACGGCCTTTTCGTCGGCGGCAAGCTGAAGCAGTCTGGGAATGATCTTGGAGAAGTCTTCAAGGGCCACGTCAAGGCTGGCCGGCGTGGTCGCCATGCCGTAGTTGAAGGTACTGCCCTCCTGATGCACTTCGTACTGGGGAACCATAACGCTCATCACGTTGCGCGTGGTCACGTCAAGGGTACAGACGCTCCCTGAAATCATGAGCGCCTGTTCCAGCATGGCAGGCAGTGTCTGGGCGCGTGCCATCAAAAAGCTCTGATAGCAGGCCTGAAGTTCGCTTTCAACTTTTTCGCGGGTGGCCTTCACTGCACGGGCTTTTTCGAGGAAGGCTTTGATAAGCGCATCCTGTTTGTCCTTTAGCAATTTATGGCCACGTTCGGCAACGGCGAGGCGTTTTTTCAGCCTGGAAAGCTCCATCCGGTTGGGGTTCACGTTTACGCGCGCCATTGCAGTCTCCTCCCTTACGCCTTAGCCTCTGGACTTGTTTTTTCCTTCAGCGGCATCAAATATTTCTGGATGTACTTCTCCTTGACGCGCTTCAGTTCCTTTACGGGAACCATAGTCAGGAGCTGCCATCCCAGGGTTAAGGTCTGCTCGATGGTGCGGTTTTCGTACTCGCCCTGGCGGACGTATTCGTCCTCGAAGCGGTTCGCGAAGGCGGCAAAGGCCTTGTCATCCTCGCTCAACGCGCTGTCTCCCAGGATAACGGCCAGTTCTTTGGCCTCTTTTCCGCGGGAGTAGGCGGCGAAAAGCTGGTTCATCAAGTCAGCGTGATCCTCACGGGTCTTGCCTTCTCCGATGCCCTTGTCCTTCAGTCTCGACAGCGAAGGCATAACGTCCACGGGCGGATAGATTCCGTTGTGGTGAAGGGTACGGCTCAAGATGATCTGCCCTTCGGTGATGTAGCCTGTCAGGTCGGGAATGGGATGGGTCTTGTCGTCTTCGGGCATGGTGAGGATGGGAACCTGCGTGATCGATCCGGTGCTGCCGGTCATGCGACCTGCGCGCTCGTACATGGTGGCGAGGTCGGTGTAAAGGTAACCGGGGTATCCACGGCGTCCGGGAACTTCCTTGCGGGCGGCGGAAATTTCGCGCAGGGCCTCGCAATAGTTGGTGATGTCGGTCATGATGACCAGCACGTGCATGTTCTTCTCAAAAGCCAGGTATTCAGCGGCCGTCAGAGCGAGCTTGGGCGTGAAAATTCGCTCGATGGCGGGGTCGTTGGCGAGGTTGATGAACATAACGGTGCGGTCAAGGGCGCCGGTCTTGCGGAAGTCCTCCATGAAGAAGGACGCTTCTTCGAAGGTGATTCCCATGGCGGCGAAGACGACGGCGAACTTCTCTGAACCTCCGCCGATAACGTTGGCTTGGCGGGCCAGCTGAGCGGCCATGCGGTTGTGAGGCAGTCCCGAAGCGGAGAAGATGGGCAATTTCTGCCCGCGGACCATGGGATTCATGCCGTCGATGGTGCTGATGCCGGTCTGGATGAACTCGTTGGGGTAATCACGGGCATAAGGATTCATCGCAAGACCGTTGACGTCAAGTTTCTTCTCGGAAATGATGGGGGCTCCACCGTCGATGGGGTCGCCGCGGCCGTTGAAAACGCGGCCGAGCATGTCCTCGGACACGGGAAGTTCCAACGATTTGCCGAGGAAGGTGACGGCGGTCTTGTCGGTGTCGAGGCCTTCTGTGCCTTCAAAGACCTGGACGACGGCGCTTTTGGAATCGGTGACCAGCACGCGGCCGCGGCGGCGGGTGCCGTCGGGAAGCTGGATTTCCACCAGCGAATCATAGGGGACGTCGTTGACACACTCCACGGTCAGAAGGGGGCCTGAAAGTCCTGTTATCGTTCTGTATTCAACGGGCAGTTTCATTTGTTATCGCCTCCTGCCGAGAGAAGCTGGGCAATTTCGTCTTTCATCTCGCCGTCAAGGGCGTCGATTTTGTTCAGCTCTTTCTCATCCACCATGCCCATGCGGGCAATTTTCTCGCGCACCGGCAGGTTGAAGAGTTTGTTCATGTCGGCACCGTTATGAAGGGCTTCCAAACCTTCGTGGTGGAACTTCAGGATGGTGGTGAGCATCTTGAACTGCTTCTCCATGGACGTGTAGGTGTCGACGTCGTTGAAGGCGTTCTGATGCAGGAAGTCCTCGCGCAGTGACTTGGCGGTTTCCATGGTCATGCGCTCGTTGACGGAAAGGGCATCCATGCCGACCAACTGGACGATTTCCTTGAGCGACGATTCCTCTTCGAGGATTTTCATGGCCTCGACGCGGCTGGGCGTCCATTCGGCATCGAACTTGGAATCCCAGTATTCGTCCAGTTTGTTCGTGTAGAGCGAATAGCTGTTCAGCCAGTTGATCGCCGGGAAATGGCGCTGATAGGCCAGGTTGGCGTCAAGTCCCCAGAACACCTTGGTGACGCGCAGTGTGTTCTGCGTGACGGGTTCGGAAAGGTCGCCGCCGGGAGGCGAAACGGCCCCGATGACGGAAACCGAACCTTCGCGGCGGTCGCTGCCCAAGCAAACGGCACGGCCGCTGCGCTCGTAGAAGGCCGCAAGGCGGGACCCCAGATAGGCGGGATAGCCCTCTTCGCCAGGCATTTCCTCGAGGCGTCCGCACATCTCGCGCAAGGCCTCTGCCCAGCGGCTGGTGGAATCGGCCATCAACGCCACGGAATAGCCCATGTCGCGGTAGTACTCGGCGATGGTGATTCCTGTGTAAACGCTGGCTTCGCGGGCAGCCACGGGCATGTTCGACGTGTTGGCGATGAGCACGGTGCGCTTCATCAGCGGCTGGCCGGAACGGGGATCCAAAAGTTCGGGAAACTCGCGAAGAACGTCGGTCATCTCGTTTCCGCGCTCGCCGCATCCGATATAGACCACCACTTGGGCCTCGGCCCACTTGGCGAGCTGGTGCTGAATGACCGTCTTGCCCGAGCCGAAGGGACCGGGAACGCAGGCTGTGCCGCCCATGGCGATGGGGAAGAAGGTGTCGACCACTCTCTGACCGGTGGTCAAGGGCGTGATGGGAGGCAGTTTCTGAAGGACGGGGCGCTCCATGCGCACGGGCCAGCGGCGGAGCATGGAAACGTTGTGTTTCTTCTTTCCGTCGTCGATCACCGCAATGGTTTGATCGATGTTGAACTCGCCGGACTCGATGGAAACCACTTTGCCGTGAATTCCATTGGGAACCATAACGCGGTGTTCGACCAGAACGGTTTCCTGCACAACGCCGAGGATATCGCCCTCGACGACTTCGTCTCCCACGCTGACCTTGGGCTCGAAATTCCACAGCTTTTCGTGGTCAAGGGCAGCGACGGTAATGCCTCTGGCGATAAACGCGCTGTTCGAGGCTTCTTCAATGGCTTTCAGAGGACGCTGAATGCCGTCATAAAACTGTTCAATCAGACCGGGACCGAGTTCGACGCTCAGAGCATTTCCGGTGCAGACCACGGGTTCGCCGGGACGAAGCCCCGCAGTCTCTTCATAGACCTGAATCGACGCGAGATCGCCTTCCATTTCAATGATCTCGCCCACCAGGCCGATTTCACCGACGCGCGCCACTTCGTGCATACTGGCGCCTGTCATGCCCTTCGCGACGACAAGAGGTCCGGATATACGTTCAATAGTGCCTTTTACATGAGTATCCGTGGCCAAACCAATCGCCTCCAGGTTATCAACTATTTCTTTGCAAAAATGTCCATGCCAACAGCGCGCTCCACGCTGGTGCGCACGGCGCTGAGGCCGACGCCGATGGATCCGCGAATGCCGGGAATGGGAATAATGCTCGCGGCATAATGCTGGACAAGGTCGTCAATAAGTTCCGACTCGGCAACGTAGAACCGCTCTTCGACAAAAACGACGCCGTAGCCTTCCTGCGCAAGCCGGCGAACGTTTTCAGCGGTCTCTTCGCCGCTGGCAACGGGGACAGGGCGAACGCCTACCGCCTGAAAAGGCAGCACGGTGTCGTAGGAACCGACAGCCGCCATCTTCTTTCCTGCAAAATTAGCGGACACGGCGCAGCACCTCCCTGATGCGGTCTTTCTCGACGCCGTTGGAAACGGACACAAGGATGACGCGCAGATTTTTGGCTTCTATTTCCTTGAGCCACAGATACCGAACCACATTGGCCGGACTGAAGGCGTCAAAGCGGCTTTTCGAGATCACACCGGTGATGAAGTCGTCGAGATTTTTCTCGTATTGCACAAGCAATTCGTTGAAATTGCCGTCCTCGCCGAAGGGAACCAGCAGCGCGCCAATGTCGACGAACGACAGGATCCGCCCCCAGTTCTCCACGGGTTCCGCCACAAGAGGCGTCAGCCGGTTGAGGGGAAGCAGACCGCCTTCATGAAGGAAGGAAGCCGTCGTGCTTCGGTCGATGTCAATGCGGCTCAACCGCAGCAGCGTCTTGAGGTTTTCGCCGTCAATGCGGCTGCGCACCCATTCGGTGACCTGCGGCATATTCAACGTTTCGGCAAGTTCCAGAAGGGCCTTGAAATACACATCGTCGAGAATCTTCTCCACGGCGAGGGCGCTGTGATTCTGCTCCCAAGCCGTGAGGGCTTCGGGGATCGCCTGGCTGAATCCGTTGGTGAGCTCCCAGTACTCTTCGCTTTCAATGGCCGTCGTCAGGCGGTCGACGTCGATGCTGCCCAGAGGCGTCAGGAGATCGGTGCGGTGAGCCTCGCCCCGTTCCGCGAGAAACTTGTTCTTCAGCAGCGTTTTGACGTTGTGCACGTCATAAACAAGCCTCAGCAGAGTCGCGAGACCGGCATCGGGAACAAAGGTATCCGCCTCTTTGTAGCTGTGCAGCAGTTCGGCTTCAATCGCCCCGTCGTAGTCGCTGGGAGATTTCAGTTCCATCAGCCATGCTGAATAGGAAGTTTCATTCAGAACTTTGACTGCGGCCTCCAGAGTGTCGCTTTCGATCATCCTCTGAAGAACGGAATCGTCAAGCAGACGGTTCTCAAGCGCCCTCAGACGCGCTACAGCGTAACCATATCGCTCCTTCGGGGCCATGATCACACCACCTATTCCTCGTCAAACAGGCGTTTGACGACGTCGGACTCCAGTTCATCCTTAAGCCAGTGGACCAAGGTATCCAGAGAGCAGTTAACGCTGATTTTGCCTTTGCGAAGGATAAAACCGCCATCCACGTCCGCCTTGTCGGCGGAAAGGGTCAGCTTTGTGCCCTTTGCGGCGTTGTATTTGTCAAGCCACGCTTTGTTCATGCGCTTCTCTTTTGTGCCCACAAGCAGCTCCTCGTCGCCGCTGCTCACAGCCTGATCAAGAAGCTTTTCCATAAAGGCCAGATAGTGGGCGTCGGGAAGTTTGCAGAGACGCTCATAGGCAGCTTCGAAGCTCTGAGCGATCAGCTTCTGCTTTGCGCCAAGCCAATTCTTCTTCACGTCGAGATTGGCAATGATCTCGGCACGATGGCGCACTTCAGGAGCCTCGGCTTCAAAGAGGTCGTTGTAGCGCTTTTTGCTCGCGGCAATCTGCGAATCAGCCTCTTTGTTCAGGGCATCGGCCTGCTTCTTGGCCTCGTCGAGCAGTTTTGCAGCTTCGGCAGCTGCATCCTGTTCGATTTTCTTTCTGATGTCTGCAAGTGCCATGGTGATACCCAGGCTTACAGAGTAATGCCGTTCATAAGGAGGATGCTGACGAGGAGTGAAAGCACCGCATAAGTTTCAACCATAGCGGGCAGAATAACGGCTTTACCGGCTTCGCCGGGCTGCTTGGCGATCATCTGAATGCAGGCCGCCGAAGTTCTGCCCTGCGAAATCGCCGAAATCCATCCGCCCAAAGCGATGGGAAGGCAGGCGAACATGACAGCAAGGCCGTGCACCCAATCGCAGGGGACGGCGGAACCGCCTACCAGACCGACCTTCAGCATGGCAAAGAAGGCAATAAGCAGACCGTAAATGCCCTGAGTGCCGGGCAGAGCCTGAAGCATCAGCACAAGTCCGAACTTGCTGGGATCTTCGGTCATGACGCCGGCACCCACTTCACCGGCAATGCCGACACCGATGGCCGAACCGATGCCGGCCATTCCGGCGGCCAGAGCCGCGCCTAAAACGACGAGAGCAATACCAAGGTAATCCATAAAAATGACACTCCTCTCAAATTGTATGTCCTGAAAATCCGACGGCGGACTATCGGTCTTGGCTGTCGGAAAGGTTCACGTACTTGGTCTTGTAGCAGAAGGGATCGAAGGCGGCACCGCCGCTTTGATAGAACTTGCCGAAAAATTCGACGTACTGAAGACGCAACGGATGGACAAAGGCTCCCAGAATGTTGATGACCATGCTGAACACGTGTCCACCGAAGAAAATCAGCAGCGCGATGATCCAGCCCACAAAGGCCATGCCGCCCGTAAGGGAGGACATCATGTTGATGATCATGGCCACGGCGCCGCCCACAAGGCCCAGCGCCAACAGGCGGCTGTAGCTCAGCACGTCGCCCAGGTAACTGGTCACGTTGTAAAGGCTGAGAACGCCGGAAATCAGCTTGCCGAAAATTCCCTTCTTTTCTCGCCCTTGCGTCAGCACCAGAACCACGGCACCGACAATGGCCATCCACTTCCCTAAGGGACTCAGGGCCGGAGTGCCAAAGGCTCCCGCGCCGAAAAGAAGAAGGCCCGTCAGCATCACCAGCCAGCCGCCCTGATCGACGCAGGCCGCAAAGAGACGTCCCTTGCGGAGGTTATCCCACGCTGCCAGCAGGATGCCGTAGAAAATATGCACAATCCCCAACCCCAGAGAGATTCCCAGCACCAGCATGGGATCCTTCATGGGTTCGATGAGCGTGAAGAAATTCTTGACGGGGCGGAAGAAACTCAGGAAGGGGAACGTGTCGAACATATCGCCCATCCAGCTTCCCGTAAAGGCTCCGTAGAGGATGGTCGCAATGCCACAGTACTTCACGAGAATCAACACTTGCCTGATGTTGTCGGGCATTTTGCGGTACTTCCCCAAGAAGTACAGGGCAATGGCCGTGATCACCAGTCCGTAGCCCGCGTCGGCATAGCACATGCCGAAGAACAGCAGGAAGAAGGGCATCATGGGAAACGACGGATCCACTGAACCGTATACCGGCGCCCCGTACAGCATGGTCAGCATCTCAAAGGGCCGGGCATAGGCGGGGTTTTCCAGCAGAATGGGCGGATCGTCATCTTCCGTGGGCTTGGAAAGCGTAAGGTCAATGTGCTTTTCAAAGGGCGCCAGCGCCTCTTTCAGGGCCTTCTCTTTGTGTTCGGGAACCCAGCCCTGAAGCAGCACTGCCTGTTCGGTGTGGAGACTTTCGTCCTCGGCATCCTGACGAGCTTTCATGGCCGTCAGGTAATCGCCCATGCGACGGATTTCATCCATGTGCGCGTCGGTAAAGGACTGTAGCCAATTCAGATAATACTTTTCCTCTGTTTTAAGGGCCGACAGCCGCTCCGAAAGGGACTTCAGTTCCTCTTCGGGCGTGCCTTTCAGCGATGTGGGCAGGTCGATCTTCGCGATGCTATGCTTCAGGCACAGATCCTGCACATCGCTCTCGCGGGAGCGCAAATAAAAGGCGCTTCCCCAAAGCTTCGCCGCACTGCCTTTTTCAACCGGGGAGATCGAGCACTCGCCGTCCTCGCCCAAGGCCTCGTCAAGAGCTTCTTTCCAGGCCTGGAGATCTTCGGCGCGTCCAGTGCCGAGGAATCCCGTCACCAGTTGACTGCCCTCGGTGATCATAGACAGCGGCGCCTTAAAAGTTGCCAAATTGGACAACGTCTGCTGCAGCGTCAATGACTGCTGCACTTCGGACCTCAGTTCCGTCAGACGGCGTTCCCTCTTGCGCACTTCCGCGGCAAGGCCGGAAACGCTCACTTTCCCGTCCAGAGCCGCCAGATCCGACATGGAAACGTCGTCTCTCTCGCCCAGTATGCGGGCAAGGGAACCTACCGGATCTTTGTAGTAGGGAGCGAGATAGCGAGTCAGATAGGTAACGTCATTAAGCTCGGAAGCGTAGTCCCGGCTCTTTCCGGAAGAACGCACGGCTTCGTCGGCCGCGTCGCTTTCCGTTGGAGAAATCTGGCAGATCCCTTTGGACTGAAGGACTGAGAGGACGTCGTCGACCACTGTGCGATGAACAAACAACTCTATCTTTTTAACGCTCGCAACGGCCATATCGAGACACCACCTCTTCGGCTAACCACTGAGCCGTTTTCTTTACTGCTTCGCCATGTTCTTCAACAAAACGGGCCGCTTCCACTTTGCCCAGGTCAACGGTTTCCGCCGATTTCTTGGCGGCCTCGGCCTCAATCTGGCCAATTCGCTGATGATATTCGCGGAACTGAGCCTGTTTTGCCTCTTTCACGCGAAGGGCGGCAGAGTTGCGGGTCTTCGTCACAAGGTCCAGAGCTTCTGCCTTCGCGTCGGCAACTTTCTGTGCCGCTGCCGCTTCAACGCCGCGAATCTCGTTTGTAAGATTGGTTGACATGCGCTCACCTCCTTCAGAAAAACTTTATTCGTAAAAGAGAATTTCTCTGTGTTGCCCGAACTGAAGCTTTTCGTGAGAGACTTCACGAGCGCCTTGTTTTTGAAGAAAGGCGCAATGCACTGTTCTCTCACATTGTTCAACGAAGATTTTGTTCCCCCCTCACGGAATTCGTCCATCGGGGAGATGTTCCTCGCGAAAATACTTTTTAATTTTAAATTTTAAAGAGCAAGATGTCAACATTAGTACTCCAAAATACCTCTTGTCCTTCTGCCCCTCTCCCGTACCGAAAAAGACGATCTCTATGAATATTCAAACATTATTTATGTCTTTTTCAGATTTTCAGGCCATTTTAATTTTTCATGATACTGCATTTTGAAGAATACGACTCAAATTTTTCTGAATATTCAGAGATAAATAAAAAATAATTTTACGACAAAATGTCACATTTTACATAAAGGCTCACTTTATATTTACATCGGACGTCAGCCTCGATCAAACGAGACGGTCTCAGCGAAATTAAAAGAACTCATCAAAAATTTCTGCAGGCACGCCACCGGTATCGCTCTTCATTCGGCGGACAAGCGCCCTTCACCACAGAAAACTGCACTCATAATGAAGCATATGGTCTTCATCGGCATGCCCAAAGACGTCTGTATGATCTTCGGCATCTGCCTCGGCAGCGGGCAAAATCCAACGCCGAGAAACAGGCTGGCTGTCGTCGGCAAGAACTGGCAGCAACCGGCCTCACGCGTTCCGGCCGAGTTGCCCGACGTCAGGGCTTGCCGTGCAACAGTTTATACAGCCGCAGGGTTCCTTGGACGAACCGTGCGCCACAGTACTGTGAAAGCTCGGTGTAATAGGCCCGCGGGCGCCCCAGAATGGACATTTTCGCAAATTTTTCGTCCTCCAGGCTGCGCAGAATCGCGACTCTGCTGCTCCAGCCTCCGGCGGTAACCACGTTCCACGCCGTCAGCTGCGCTGCCATGCTCACAAAATCCCGCTCCACAAGGGAGTAGATCTGCCGACGCTGAAGTTCGTCGTGAAGCGCCGCCAGCGCCTCGATGAAACACAGCGGTGCCGAGCTTTTGTGTGCCTCGAGATGCGCTCTGCCCTTTTTACAGCGGATAACCAACGGTTCGTCCACATAGCTGATTCGATGGGCAACGCAGAGCGCAAGCAGGACCATGTACAGATCGCTGCTGTCGGACAGTTCCTGAAAGCGCAGATTCTCCTGCCTCAAAAACCTGCGGCGGTAACACTTATTCCACGGCACGGGGTTGGCCAGCGTCAGGATGTGCCGCGGGAAGTCTTTTACCGAGAAAACCGCACGCCTCCGCAGCTCGGAAACTCTGAAATAGTTGCTGACGCGGCTGTTGCGCCCCGACGAAAGGTCAAAAGCCCGGCCGTTGCAGACCACCACGTCGGCCTCGACGGCAGTGGCTCGCGAATACATCTTTTCCAGCAGGCTCGGAGCGCACATCACGTCATCGTCGAGAAAGACGACATAGTTGCCCGACACGGCGTCAAGCCCCCTGTTTCGAGCCGCCCCCCTATTGGGATTTTTCTGCGGCAACACCGTCAGGCGGCTGTCCTTTGCCGCGTATTCCTTCAGAACTTTGCAGGATTGGTCGTCTGAACCGCCGTCAACACAGATGATCTCGAACTCCAAAAGCGTCTGGGCCGCCAAAGAGTCCAGACACTTTCTGAGATTGCAGGCATCGTTGCCGACGGTGACGACCACAGAGACTTTCACACTCAAAGCCACTCGCCCCCCACTGCTTGAACTCCATGAGCGCCGTGCGCCGCTCAAAAGCTCGTTTTATTTCACGTCCGTGCCTCATAACGCTCGAAAAGCCGGCGCGTCTCATGATCTTGCGCTCAAGACACGTAAGCGCCTCAAAAGGAAATTCCATCTCAAACTTCAAGACGCGCGGCACTTTGGAGTTTCACAAACTTCACGCTGCTCTTCGGCGCAATCCAGGGGCGATCACACATACTGCCGCGGGACACGGGCAGCCACATCGCTCACAATTTCATAGGCAATGGTTCCGGCCAGACGAGCCAGTTCTTCGGCGGCAATGCACTCCCCGCCCTGCCGCCCGATGAGCACGGCTTCGTCTCCGGGCACGGCGGAGAGGCCATCGGGAAGGCGCACCATCAACTGGTCCATGCAGATGTGTCCCACCACGGGACAGCGCTTTCCGGCGATGAGGACGGAACTGCGGTTGGAAAGACAGCGCGGATAGCCGTCGGCATAGCCCACGGGAAGCGTTGCCACCGTGCAGGGGCTTTCGGCGGTAAAGGCGCTGCCGTAGCCCACTGACTCCCCGCGACGCAGGTGCTGCACGTGCACCACGTGGCTGTGAAAGCTCAGCACAGGCTCGAGATCGAGCCTGTTGGGCACACACTCCGAAGGCATGAGGCCATACATGATGATGCCCGGCCTGACGTCGGTAAAAATGCTCTCGGGAATGGCGAGCAGTCCCGCGCTGTTGGCGATGGAAAAACGGTAATGGGCCCCTCGTTGGGCTTTAACGCGCTTCGCCATCTGCGCGAAGCCTTCGATCTGCCCTTTGGCGTGGCTTTGATCGGCTGCGTCAGCATTGGCCATGTGCGAGAAAAAACCATTCACCCGCAAATGGGGAAAAGCCTCGATGCGGTCCATCATGTCCAAAGCGTCCTCGGGGACGATGCCGATGCGATGCATCCCCGTGTCCACGGCAATACAGCATTCCACCCTCCGGCCACTTTTTTCAGCACAGGCCTCAAGACCAGCCAAGTCGGTGGAATCCTCCACCGCCGGAATGCATCGGCTTTCAACCACTTCGTCAAAGGACGGCGGCAGCGTCAGTCCCAAGATGTAAATGGGAACGTCGATGCCGGCCTTCCGCAGCGTCAGCGCCTCTTCGGGCAAAGCGACGGCCAGCGCGTCGTAGCCCTCTTCAACGGCAACGCGGCTCACCTCCACGCTTCCGTGCCCATAGGCGTTGGCCTTGACCACTGCCGTTGCGGTGACGCCCTCCGGCAGATCCGCCCTGATTTTGCGCAGATTTTCGCGCAGCCTCGACATGTCGATTTTTACATAGGTAGGTCTCATGCGCTCTTCCCCGAAGATGGTGCTGTTCTGTTTTCACGCCGTATGGGTACACAGCCGAAAACTTCAGCATCGTCAGATTTTCCCCTGTACAACAGGGGGGCAGCTTCTTGGAGAACTTCCCCGCGCTCCATAAAAACGAGAAAGCGCTCCCGCAGGTTACCATCCAATGCCCTTTCAAAAAACAATACATTTCTATATATTATACTCCACCTCGGTGAACGCCGCACAAGCAATTATGTTTCCTCTGCCCCATCGGCGCACCAAGGCAAGCGTCCGTCACGCATCGGCCAAAATCCGCCTCCACCGCTCTTTGCAAAAGCAGGCGCGTTGGCGGCCACTCGGAAGCGCGTCATATGCATCACCCCGCAATTCGCCTGAGAACTCCAAAGTCACTGATTAGAACGCCTTACACCTCCGTCTGACATGTGGCGAGCGATTCTCAAATCAGAAGGCCTAAAACGAAAATTGAAGTTTGATGCCAATATACCAAGGGCGTCTCGCTTATTGAGCGAGACGCCCTTGAGTCTGTGAAGTTCTTACTATTTGGCTTCGTCGTTTGAGCTTTCGACGGAAGGGGCTTCCGCCGCTTCGATCTTTTGCAGGATCTCCTCCCAGACGTGTGCCGACTGTGCGCCGCTGAGGGTGTATTTCCCGTCGATCACGAAGCCGGGAACGTTGCCGTTCATTCCGCAGCGGTCGTTGAGCTCGGCGTTTTCCTTCAGGTGTTGTCCCCACGCCGGCGTGTTCCACGCAAGCTCCAAGGCTCTGGGGCCGAGTCCCGCCGCCAGTGCGGCCTCCTGAACCACAGCATCTTCGGAGATGTTCTTTCCCTCTTCCATGTAGGCTTTCCAAATGGCCCGCAGGAACGATTCTCCTTTGCCGATGGATTTTGCGTACTCGGCCACCAGCAGCGCCTTTCGCGTGTTGGAAAAGACATCTCTGTCGCAGAAATGGATGCCGTAGGGCGCTCCGGCAGCTCTGAGCAGGTTGAAGAACTTTCCGGGATCGGCAATGTGCCATGACATGGGCATTCCGCCCACAGGCGCGTCGGGGTGAATTTCCATAAACAGCAGCGTCACGTCAAAATCATAGCGGTCGTGAAGGCTGTCTAAAATTCCCTTGGCGAGATAGCACCATTCGCAGATGACGTCAAGAAACATGGTGATGTGGTGCTTTTTTCCGTTTTTGTCCATGTCAAACCTCTTTCGCTCAAAATTTTTTCAACTGTGCGGGATAGCCGCACCGCGTCAAACCGCGGGGAATATCGACGATCTGCCTAACGCTCTCCGCCGGCCGCGGCGTTATTCGTGAAATGAGTCTCGCTGCCGATGGGCGCAAGGGTGCAGGCCATCTTCAGGCCCCTTTCGCCGTTTTCCTCAGAAATTTTCATGCCGGTGAGGCGAAACCTTCGGCCTTCGCGGGTATAGTCTTTTCCCACAGAGTAAACTCTCCGAAAGACTTCGCGCGCCCATGACGGCATGCGGTCGAAGCCATAAAATTCGAGGAGCAAACTCCCGTCGCTCCTCCAAAGAGTTTTCGCCGTCAGAGGAGGAGTTTTCAATTTGATTCTCACGCCGCTCCAGATCAGAGCCCACACTGCGACGATAAACAGCAGGCAGTTCAGCGCCTTCATGTCGATTCCTCCTTTAGGGGATAAGAAAAAGGGTTGGCACTCCCGTTCCGCCCGTTACACGATCAACGGCATTGACTTGGACCGTCTTCCGAAAAAGCGCCCGCCATCATTTCGATGGTGCAATAGTGGTCGGCAATGGCCGCAATGCCGGCCGCCCTGTCGTTGTGGATGAAGCTCTCAAAGATCTTCCCGTGGGCCTCATGCAGACGCCCCATGGCTTTTTCCGGCGCCGCCTCGAGCACTTGCCGCACCCACTGAGAATACACCTCTGAAATGCTGTTCATGACCATGGAAAGAACGCGGTTGTGGGCCATTTTCACCAGCGTGTAATGAAACTCGCTGTCACGGCGGATCCGTTCTTCCATGGGCTGCCCCATAAAGCCGTCCAGCAATTCGGAAATTCTACGCAGCTCTTCGGTTTTGTCGGGATTGGCGAAAGCCATGTCGTAAACTGCCAGTTCAGTGCTCTTGCGGTAATCGGAAATCTCTTTCATATCAATTCTTTGCAGCAGGATCATGGCGTCAAAGGCGCGTCTGACGCTGTCGGAGATGCGGCCGGAAATGTAGTTTCCCGATCCGTGGCGGCTTTCAATGACGCCCATGTTCTCAAGGGTACGCAGGCCTTCGCGCACGGAATTCCGGCTGATGCCCAGCTCCGCGGAAATCTGTCGCTCCGAAGGGATTTCGCTTCCGAGAGTCAGATGACCCGCTCTGATCTCGCCGATAACGTAGTCTGTGGCTTTCTCGAACTCTCTCACGGGAACATCTGTCCCTTCATCAAGTCATCTGGTACTACCACTTTTCGTTTCCACTGTACTCCTTGATTTTCCAAATGTCAACTGCTGTGCAACGCGCAAAAAAACTTTTGCGTCGATCAATAGCAAAAAGAGCCGGTCGCACGCTCTGCGACCAGCTCTTTTTCCTAGAAACGCTTAAAAAATGTTCCTATCATGACTGCGGGAGAGTACCATGGGCATTCTCCTGCTCGTCTTCCGCCAGTTCGATGAGGTAATAATGCTCGTCGATGGCTTCGAGTCCCGAGGCCTTGTCGTTATGGAGAAGGCTTTCGTAGATCTTTACGTGGGCGCTGTGGAGACGGTGCATTCCTCGATCGGACATGAAACCGAGCACGCGCGTTATCCAGCGTCTGTAGATTTCGAAGATGGACGACATGAGCATCGTCATAATGCCGTTGTCGGCCATTTCGGTGAGCAGATAGTGAAATTTCTGGTCCAGTCTGATCTGTTCCTCGAGCTTTCCCTTCGGAAACGCGTCGAGCACTTCTTTCATCTTTCTCAGCTCGCGCTTTTTGTCCTTTCGGCGGAAAGCCAGATCGTAAACCGCCAGCTCCATGCTCTTTCTGAAAGCGCCCACGTCGTGGCTTCCCACAACATTCAGCATGTGCATCACGTCAAAAGTGTGGGTGAAGCTGTTGGCCACGTTGCCGAAGATGTAGGGGCCGGTGCCGCAGCGTCTCTCGATAAGGCACAGCGATTCCATGGTGACAAGAGCCGCCGCGGCGTCGCTTTCGTCCACGTCCGTCGCCGCAGCGATTTCAACGGCGGACGGAAGCTCCTCTCCGACTGTGATCACTCCGGTACGTACCAGGTCAAAGACATAGTCGGCAATACGCGCAAAAGGCTCCGGAAGGTCGTTTTTCATCTCGGATTCCGTCGGCACATTCATGTTCAGCCCGCCTTTCCGCTTTCTGTCCGCCGCCATAGCTCTTTCAGCCGCGCCAGCGGAAAATAAGGAGAGATCGCCCAACCGACGCCACGCGAGTTTTCCGGCGAAATGCCGCGAAGGTCTATTCCTTTTCGAAGAACGCTAGAGTGCGCTCGCGGAAGGGCTTGTAATAGTCACGCTCCACCCACAGCGCGTGGCCGGCGCCCTTCAGGAAATTGCGCGCCGATCCCGCCGGCAGTTTCTCCAGGGCAATTTTGACGCGGTCCTCGGCGACGTAGACGTCGTTGTCTCCGTAGCTGAGCAGCACGGGGCAGTTCACCTTTTCCGGTTTGATAAGCCACTGCTGTCCAGCCGAGCAAATATCGCGGTTGCCACCGTTGGGACGGCCGTGTCCCGCGTCGATCTTGAACACCTGTTCAACCCAGAGGCTCACCAATTCGTGCTCCACCGTGTTATAGTCCACTTCGGTGTCGGAGTTGTTAATTCTTTGGAATACGCGCACGCAGTAGGGATAGGACAGTGTAGTAAAGGGATCTTTCACTTCAGTGACCGGAAGCGTGCCGCCGAAGCAGGGGCCCACCCAGGACATTCTGCGGAACAGCTCGGGGCGCATCTCCGAAGCCAGTGCCGACGTAATGCTTCCCCAGGACCAGCCGATGATGTTGACGCTGCTTGCGCCCTGACGAGCGCAGATTTCCTCCGCCACGGCAATAATGTCCTTGGCGGCGTTTCGACTGTCCACGTCGAAGCCGTTCTCGTATTTGTCGGAGAGTCCGTATCCGCCGTAATCCATGCACCACACGGTATAGCCGTTGCGCGCGAAGTAGCGCGCCACGCTGTAATCCTTGAAGCCCAGGTCAAACACGTGGTTGGACGACGTCAGTCCGTGGACGCACAGAACGTTTTTCGTCCCGTAGCTGGCCGGGCAGGAACACCTGTTCACGAAAACCTTTTTCCCGTTGTCCTTTCTCTGCACATAAACTTTCTCAAAATCAAATCTCATGGTGGCCTCCTTGGTATTTTAATTCAATTTTTTGCTTCCGGTTTATTTTGGTTCCGATGCTTGCCTTCGCTTGTGTCGCGTCGCACGACGTTGCGGCGCGGGGTGCGTCTGCGCAATGTTCAGTTTCCGCGTCCCTACTCCTCGATCAGTGTATGCTGCCCGTTCTCCGGGGACTCTTCCAACATGTCGAGGGCTTTTTTCAGGCGCGCTTCGCGATATTTGAATTCCTGCTCCTTCGGCAGCTTGGGATCGCCGAAAACGTGAAGGACGCTATTGCCCTTCAAAATTCTGTGACTGCCGATGCCCTTTGAAATTTCCGTCAAGTTCGTCACGTGAATCACCGGGATGCCCGCTCGCTCGATTTCCTTAGTCATCACTGCACCGCAGCGTGAAGACGTGCCTCACGTGCTGGTCAGAATGACGGCGTCAACGTTCTGCTTGCGCAGGTCCTCGGCGATTTCGTCGCCGAACTTCTTGCCCATGTCCATGGGCGTCATGACGCCGGCAGTGGTGTAATACTGGTTCAACACGTCGCCGATGATTCCCTTTTTCTTGAGATCAAGCGCCGCGTCGACCGGCACGAGGCGGTTGGGATCGTCGAGGACGAAGGCGTTGTTGTAGCCCTGGTGGCTCACTTCGTAGTCCTTGGCGTCAAGCCGCGTCACGTTGCCGATGCGGTACTTGTTGAAGGTCGTGGAGTTGGTGGGCACCATATTGTCGGGATTGCCCTTGGGGACGAGGCCGCCGTCGGTGACCAGAGCCACCTTGATCTCGCTCAGGGGCTTGTGCAGCACGGGAAGCGGGATTTCCTCGTGGTTGGGCATGCGAACTTCCGTGGCGAAGGGTTTGCCGTAGTACTTGGCCAACAGCATATTCAGGCCTCGCGTGCTGGCGGGAATCGAATAATCGATTTGCACGGCAGGGCCGGAGCCGTGGTAGCCCTCCTTCTTGCCGTCGCCGACGGTTTCGCCTGCCGCAAGCCTTTTGGCGAAGGCCGCAAGCTTCGGCAGGATGGTTTTCATGCCGGCAGCGCTGTTTTCAGTCTGCAAGATGTAGCAACGGTCCTTGTAAAGGTCGGTGCCAGGATTTTCAGAGTACAGCGCCGTCACGGCGGGGAGCTTCAACTTCTCCGTCACGTAGGCCGTGGAAGCGCCGCAGCCGATGCCGTAACGCCCCGCGTTGAAGCCGGGACCGGCGATGAACAGTTGGGCCTTGTATTTGCGGAGAATTTCGTCGAATTGAGCGAGGATCTCGTCGGTTTTTTCGGCGATGGTGTTGTCGCCGCAGATAATGGTGGCCACAATCGTGTAGCCCTCTCCCAGTTCCTTTTGCAATCCAATGCCGGGCCCCACGGGTTCTTCTCTGACGGAAACGCCCACGCTGGCGGTGTCCTCCGCTCCCATGCCGGCGAAGAACTGATTGATATAATGCACGACTCTGATGGGTTCAGACATGTTCGTTCCTCCTTTCCTCGTCATTTGCAATAGGGAAGATCGGCGTCGGTGGTGACGTAACAGTCACCCAGCTGAGACCAGATTCCCTGATAGGCGAAGTTGGTAGTGTGAGTAAAGGGGCCGCGGGCGTCGATGCCCAGCAGCGACGGCACTTTGGTGCCCTCGCCGATGAGGCGCTCCACCCGGGGATGGTGCAAATCATAGTTTCTGCCGCTGTTGATAACCGCGTCGATTCTCGGATCGGCGATGACCAGCATGTCGCCGGGCTTGTCGTTGGACACGGCGCTCAGATTCATGACGCACTTCATGCCCATTTTCTCTTCCCAGTTGAAGGCCAGAGCCTGATCCAGCTGGCAGTGTCCCATGCCCGACTTGTTGACGATGACGCAGTCCGCCTTCAACGTTTCCTTGCAGAGCGTGGCCGCCATCATGCCCATGGTGTCCTTGCCGTCGATCTTCATGACGTTGTTGGAGAACACCACGCCCGCAAAGTCGATGTCCTTGCCGTGGCGTTCCAAAAGCTCTTTGATGTAGACCTCTTCCTGAAGGAAATAGTTTGGCTCCCAATAGCGCCAGATCATGGCACCGTCCAAAATTTCAGTGGGCTGCACGACTATGGGCAAAAAGTTCAGGGCGCTCTGGCCGTACATCAGGAAGTTCCACGTGTCGTGAGACGCCATGTGGACGACGTGGTAGGCCACGCGGGGAAGCCTCTTGCCGCCGGGTGTGGGCTTCAACGGCGCAAATTCGTAGACCTTGGTCTCGTCGGGCGTCAGCCCGATGGCCAGTTTGGCCAGGTGGACGTTAATGGACAGCGAGGCGTACTTCAGTGCCTCGGCGTAGCTCAAATCGCTGACGCCCTCGGCGGGTTCGGCATCCAAAATCACGTGGAAGTGCCGCGAAAAGTTGGAGTACTTGGCACAGGGGCCGCCCATGTCCAGGTAATATTTCACGTTGCACTTGGCGTAATACAGCTCGGAGACCACCACGCCCTTCAGCGCCACGGTGCGGCCTTCGCCCATGGGCGCCAGTTTTCCCCAGATGCCGGGATAGGACGTCTCCGGAGCGTCAGCCTTGCAGCGGGGCTGCATGACGTCGTGAATGCCCAGGATGCGGCAGTCCTCGCCGGGACGGGCGATCTTGATGTCCAACTTGCCGAACAGGTCGCTGCTCGCCAGAGCCATCAGTTCCTCTTTCTTGATGGTGAGGACACCGTCGTGCAGAGACGTTTGTTCTCCAAACTTCACGTCCTTGATGTGGATGTAATCAATCTGCAATCTCTTGCTCATTGATTTTCGCTCCTTTCCCTTTGCGTTGCCGCACGGCCCTCTGCAGAAACGCTTTTATATCTTTATTTTCTGTCGGCAAAAAAAACAGACAATAGGCAAAGATGCCTCATGTCTGTTTTCTTGACATATTTATGGATCTGTTCAAAGTTTTTCTGCGCACAACCTGCGCAACGCCGAGCAGACCATCCGCCGGCGGCAGCGGTACTCCTCCTGCTCCGAAAGCTCGACAAAACCCACGGGACAGCCTACGCTGGCGCCCTTTTCCAGATGCCGCACTCCGGCGTTCCACGCGATTTCAGTGAGGTTGGCAATCTGGACTGTGGGAATCCCGCGATCTTCCAAGGCAAGCACAATGAAGGCACCGCACCGCGTGCTGGTTCCACAGGTGGAAACCACAAGCACCGCATCGACGGGACAGGCCGCCACCCGGTCGGCAATGGCTTCGCTCAAGCGGCGCGCCCGCTGCGCGGGCATCATGACGCCCGTGGTCGACAAAAAGAGGGGATAGACGCCGCCGATGACGCCCTCGCGCGTCAGTTCGCGCAGGACGTCCAGAGGAAGCAGACGGTTGGGGTCTTTGGCCACGTCGGCATGGGAGTATCCCTGGTGAGACACCTCGTATTTATCGGCTTCCAGACGTTCGGCGCCGCCAAAAGAGTACGCGTGGAACTCCCGCGCGTTGGAAGGCGGCAGGCCATCGGGATTTCCCCTGGGCACAAGGCCACCGTCGGTGATCATCATCAGGCACGCCGCCGAAAGCGGCATGTGGAGCACCGGCGTCGCGTGCTCTTCCGGCACGGGCATTGTCACTTCCGAGCAAAATTTTTTTCCGTAATACTTGGAGAGCAGCATGTCGAGGCAGCGTTTGGGCGCCGGCCGATTATAGGCAATAAAGGGAATGACGTTGCTTTGCGTCTCACCGGCTTCATCAGTCAGAGAATAGACGATCTCCGCTTTACTCATGATACCTGGGCTCCTCCGATGTCCTTCGCTGCATTGGCTCGCTTCGTGACTTGTTTGTTCTCGGACATAATGGCGTACATCTCGCTCTGCAGCCGAAAAATCTCGCTCACCTGCTCGAAATAGCTTCTGTAATTATCATGCATCCCGGAGTCGACCCAGTCACGCATCAGCCCCACCAGAGCGTGGGCATTCATCTTGGCGTACACCGTAATTTCGTATTCGCTCAGCTTGAACCCCGATTCTCGATAGACTATGTCGATGTTCAGCATCCACAGCTCGAAGAAAAAATTCGTCAAGTGGCTGTACAGCGAATTTTGGCCGTCGTACTGCATACAGGGATAGTAAAACTTCTTCCGCTGGTACATGAAGGCGCACATGGACACAAAAGTTTCGGGAATGCGCATGGGATTGTCGTAATCCTCCACATTTTTCGCCATGTCGTCGTCGACAATCCAGTTCATCAGCTCGTACTTGTCCTTGAAGTGATAGTAGAAGGTGTTTCGGCTGATGCCGCACGCTTCAGTAATGTCCTTGACGGGAATTTTAGAAAACTGCCTCTCCAGGAGAAGACGCTCCAGCGCTGAAGCAATGGCTTCCTTCGTAATGAGATTTACAGACATCTTCCGTCTTCTCCTCCCTGTAATGGAATGGCTGAAAAGAGATGGTGCCCCTTTAAAATTCTCGGCATGGCGTTGAAGTTATGGATTTCGCCGTTCTTAATGAACTATTGTTAATAGTATATCATATTGGCCGTTAAAAAGGACCTAATTTCACTTTTACGACTTTATATTTTATGCATTTTTTAGTATTGCTCAATTTTTGTTCATTTTGCTTCAAAGTTTTTCCGAGTGTGTCAAAAAACTATGCACTTTCGAAAGTCTGTCCGGTTTATTTTTTTTTGCGAGCACTTAATATTGAGGCGGCGTTAAAGCTTTATTTCATACAATCTCATCGCGGCCTCTGTTCTACCGCCCTTTGCAAGGAGGAACAGAAGGCGAAAGGAGTTTTTTTCACATGTATTGGTATGCATTAATTGCCGCTGCCCCCATCTTGATGACGATCGTCCTGATGGTCTTCATGAATTGGTCGGCCAAACGATCGTTGATCGTCTCATGGCTCGCGGCCTTTGTCGTCGCCTGCTCCGTCTGGGGCATGGGAATCGCCGAAGCTTCGGCCCGAACGCTGGCGGGCTTCCTCGGCTCGCTTGAGACGAGCGCCATCATCTTCGGGGCCATTCTGCTGATGAACATCCTCAAGCAGTCGGGAGCCATGGCTTCCATCAACGGCATGTTCTCCGGAATCACCGAGGACGCACGGCTGCAGGCCGTCATCGTCGGTTACTGCTTCGGCGGATTCATCGAAGGCGCCGCTGGATTCGGCACGCCCGCCGCCTTGGCCGCGCCCATTCTCATCAGCCTCGGCTTTCCGCCGCTGGCAGCTGCGGCCATCTGCCTGGTCTGCAATTCCACGCCCGTCAATCCCGGCCCCGTGGGCGTACCGCTGCTCACTGCCTCTACAGTCGTCGCCGACGCCGTGAAACACCTCGGTTGCGATCCTGCAAAGTTCACCGTCATGCTGACACGCTGGGTCTGCATCCCCAATATGATCGGCGGCATGGTCATCATCGTGGCTCTGGTGTTCATGATGTGCAAAGTCTTCGGCAAAAGCCATTCCTTCAAGGACGCCCTCCCCGCCATTCCCTTTTGCCTGCTGAGCGGGGCCGTCGTTGGTTCCATCTACATCGTCATGGCAATTTTTGCGGCTCCTGAACTGGTCTCCATGACAGCCTTTCTCGGCGGCATGATCGTCATGATGTTCTGCGCCAAAAAGGGCATCTGTGTCCCCAAAAAGGTCTGGACTTTCAATGGATACAAAGACTGGGGCGATCGTTCATGGCAGTCCACCACCGTCGTCACTTCCGTGAAGGACAAGGACATGAAACCGTTTTTGGCCTGGGCGCCCTATATCGCCATCGGCATCATCCTCGTGCTGACGCGGCTCAACGCCTTTGACCTCAAAACGCTTTTCAACAGCGATGCTTACACGCTGCACATCAGAAACATTTTGGGCTTCGAAGGCATCAACTGGAACTTCAAGTTCTTCTACAACCCTGGCATTATGCCCTTCTGCCTGATCGCCCTTGTGACAATCCTCTTTCACCGCATGACAAAAGAAGAAGTGAAAACCGCCGTGACGGACTCGGTGAAAAACTGGTCGGGCGCGGGCATTGCCCTGCTGTTCGGCGTCGCCATGGTCAACCTGTACCGCTACACGTCGAGCGCCCAGATCGGAGCCAGCTTCGCGGGTGCAGCTGCGGCCGCCGGCGCCGAATACACCTTCAAGAACAGCTCGATGCTCTACGTCATGGCCGACGTTCTGGCCAAGCTCTTCAGACAAACCTACTTTGCCATTGCACCCTTCATCGGCGTTCTCGGCGCCTTCATGTCGGGTTCCTGCACGGTGTCCAACACGCTCTTCGCCTCACTGCAGTTTGAGACGGCGACCATCGTCGGCCTCTCGCAGGTTCTTGTGGTGGCGCTTCAGTCCATGGGCGGAGGCATTGGCAACATGATCTGCGTCAACAACATCGTCGCCGTATGCGCCACCACGGGAACCAACGGCAACGAGGGCAAGCTGATCCGCACCAACATTCTGCCCTGCATACTCTACACCGTCGTCGTGGCCCTCGTGGTCGGCCTCCTTCTGGCCGCCGGATTCAATCCCATGCCCGAACTGCTGGCAGGCTAACGATCGAAAGCGCAGCATATCGGCAAAATCAAAATATAGACCATTCCAACACAAAAGCGCAGGGGTGAAACAGAAAAGTTTCTGTTTCACCCCTGCGCTTTTCATCTTCACCGCAAAAGTACCGCTGGCCGCGCGAAAGAACGCGCGGCGCAACAACGGTGGTTATTCCAGCTGCCATCGGCAGGACGGAGGAAGGGTCAGAGACGCTCTTGAACTGCCTTTTTTTCCAATCTCTCGTTGCGGAAATAGAGCATCATGTCGATGGAGACCATGGTCGTGTTCAGCATGTAGAGCGCCATAACGCTCCAGTGCGTGGTATCCAGCAGGCACTTGCCGATGCCCGCAATGTACCCTGCAACGATGACCACCAGAAACAGCAGGCTCTTGCCCTTGCTGGTGCGCGACGTCCATGACTTGTAAATGGAAATGGGCCATGCGGCGCCGAAGCAGATCAGCATTGCGGCTTCAAGAAGCGATTTCAAAGACATTATTCAAAACCTTCCCTTTCTTCAATTCCTTTTATTGATCGTTCAGCCTCGACGTGTGGCAGTGTACGGCGCTATCCGTCGAGCGACTGAAAAACCTCAAAAAATTGCGTCCGGCAGTTCTTGTGCGCAAAATTTCGCCAAAAGCCAATGCGCACAAAGCGGCCTCGGGCTGTGGCGAAAAACGAAAAATCGCGCCGGCATCGGAAACGCCTTTTAGTGCACGGAAATAAATCCCGCGCCGATTTCCCGTCACGCCTGCACTAGGCGCCGGTGTGGAACAGCTCGCGCTCCATGACGTCGATCATCTCTTGAGCGGCCTGCGTGGGCGGCAGCCGGCCTTCGGACACCTCGGCTTCGATGCGCGTCCGCGCCTTGGCAATGGCGGCGTTGGAGGCGATGAGCGTTTCCAAGTGTTCCTGCGCCATGTCGTTCACCCAGCGCAGCACCTGTTCCTTGCGACGGCTTTCGAAAACGCCGTTGGCCTTTACCGTCCTGAAGAAGTCCTCGATGACGCCCCACATCTCGGGAATTCCTTCGCCCGTCAGCGACGAGCAGGTATAGGCGTGGCTGGCCCAGCCTTCCGTGGCGGGGCGCAGGTAGTGGAGCATCATGTCGAAGTCGGCGCGCGCCGAAAGGGCCTTCAGCTTGTTGTCGCCGTCGGCCTTGTTGACCAGGATGGAATCGGCAAGCTCCATAATGCCCTTTTTGATGCCCTGCAGGTCGTCGCCCGCCCCCGTGATCGCCACCATGAGGAAATAGTCCACCATGTTGCGCACGGTGGTCTCGCTCTGTCCCACGCCCACCGTCTCCACCAGAACCACGTCGTAGCCCGCCGCTTCCACCAGCAGCAGCGTCTCACGGCTTTTGCGCGCCACACCGCCCAGCGTTCCGCCCGACGGCGAGGGACGGACGAAGGCGTTGGGATGGCGCGACAGCCGTTCCATTCGCGTCTTGTCGCCCAGAACGCTGCCGCGGGTCACCGAGCTGCTGGGATCGACGGCGAGCACGGCCACGCGGTGCCCGCGCTCGCACAACCACGTCCCGAGAGCTTCGATAAAGGTGCTCTTGCCCGCGCCGGGCACACCGGTGATGCCCACGCGCATGGAGCCGCCGGTGTGGGGCAGCAGTTTTTGAAGCAACGCCTGCGCCGCGGCGAAGTGCTTGGGCGCGTTGCTTTCGATGAGGGTAATCGCCCGAGAAAGCACTGCACGGTCACCCTTCAAAATGCCCTCGGCAAACTCTTCGGTGGTGAGGTTGCGCCGCACGGGGCGGGTGCTGGCAGCCAGCGGAGCTCCCATGTCGTCAACGCCCTTGGTCACAAAACAGGCAAACTCGCTGCCGGCGTTCTTCGGCTGCCATTCCGGCTGATAGATGTTGTTTTCTGTGCTCATGGATATCTCTCCTTCTCGGCAAAAGGCCGCCGGGCGTTGAAGGCGCGCATCGCCGCCTGCCGATCGGTCCGGCAGTCCACGCGGCGCGGCCGTTGCAGAGCGTAAAAGCGAGGCGGCGCAGCCTCCGTCTTTCGGCAGACTGCGCCGTCGAAACTCTGCTTCTTGCAAAAAAACTTCTCTACTTCGCGCTGTTTTCCTGAGCGGCAAGGCGCTTATTGAGCACCATAAGCATCTCGCGGGCAGCGGCGGGAATCACCGTACCGGGGCCGAAGATGCAGGCCGCACCGTGGTCATAGAGGAACTGGTAGTCCTGCGCCGGAATGACGCCTCCGGCTACCACCATGATGTCGCTGCGGCCGCGTTTGGCCAGTTCTTCCACCAGCTGAGGCAGAAGCGTCTTGTGTCCGGCCGCCAGCGAACTCATGCCCACGATGTGGACGTCGTTATCCACGGCGTCCTGCGCCGTTTCGGCAGGCGTCTGGAACAGCGGTCCCACGTCAACGTCGAATCCCATGTCGGCGTAAGCCGTGGCCACCACTTTGGCGCCGCGGTCGTGGCCGTCTTGGCCCATTTTGGCAATCATAATGCGCGGACGGCGGCCTTCGCGCTTCTCGAAATCGTCGGTCATCTGACGGACTTCTTTGATGACGTCGGAATCGGCAAATTCACTGCTGTACACACCGGAAATCGAACGAATCACAGCCTTGTGCCTCCCGCAGACCTTTTCAATGGCATAGGAAATCTCGCCCAGCGAAGCGCGGGCGCGCGCCGCCTCTACCGACAGCTCCAGCAGGTTGCCCTCGCCGGTTTCCATGGCGTGGGTGATGGCGTCGAGACAGCGCTGGACCTTTTCGCCGTCACGGTTAGCGCGCAATTTTTCCAGACGAGCGATCTGCGCTTGGCGCACCGCCGTGTTGTCCACGTCGAGGATGTCGAGGGGATCTTCTTTCTCCAGAGGATAGGCGTTGATGCCCACGATCTTCTCGTCGCCCGAATCAATATGGGCCTGGCGCCGCGCGGCGGCCTCCTCGATGCGCATCTTGGGCAGTCCCGTGTCGATGGCCTTGGCCATGCCGCCCAAACTCTCGACTTCCTGGATATGCGCCCAGGCGCGGCGGACCAGTTCGTCGGTCAGCGCCTCCACGTAGTAGGAACCGCCCCAGGGATCGATGACCCTGCAAACTTTCGTCTCGTCCTGAATGTAAAGCTGCGTGTTGCGCGCGATGCGGGCCGAGAAGTCCGTAGGCAGGGCGATGGCCTCGTCAAGGGCGTTGGTGTGCAGCGACTGCGTGTGTCCCAGCGCGGCGGCCATAGCCTCGACGCAGGTGCGCGTCAGGTTGTTGAAGGGATCCTGAGCCGTCAGGCTCCATCCCGACGTCTGCGAGTGAGTGCGCAGCGCCATGGATTTTTTGTTCTTCGGGTCGAACTGGCGGACGATCTTCGCCCACAGAATGCGGGCGGCGCGCATCTTGGCCACTTCCATGAAATAGTTCTTGCCGATAGCCCAGAAGAAGGACAGGCGCGGCGCAAAGTCGTCGATGCCCAGGCCGGCCTTCATGCCCGTGCGGATGTACTCCAGCCCGTCGGCCAGCGTGTACCCCAGCTCGATGTCGGCCGTGGCGCCGGCTTCCTGCATGTGGTAGCCCGAAATGGAAATGCAGTTGAACTTGGGCATGTTGTGCGACGTATAGGCGAAGATGTCGCCGATAATGCGCATGGACGCCGCAGGCGGGTAGATGTAGGTGTTGCGCACCATGAACTCTTTGAGAATATCGTTCTGGATGGTGCCGCTCAGCACTTTCATGTCGACGCCCTGCTCCTGGGCGGCCACGATGTAGAAGGCCATGACGGGCAGCACGGCGCCGTTCATAGTCATGGACACCGACATCTGTCCCAGGGGAATGCCCGAGAACAGGATCTCCATGTCCAAGATGGAGTCTACGGCCACGCCGGCCTTGCCCACATCTCCGACGACGCGCGGATGGTCGGAATCGTAACCGCGGTGCGTCGCCAGATCGAAGGCGATGGACAAGCCCTTCTGACCGGCAGCCAGGTTACGGCGATAGAAGGCATTGGACTCCTCGGCGGTGGAAAATCCGGCGTACTGGCGGACCGTCCAAGGACGGACTACGTACATCGTCGCATAGGGACCGCGCAGAAAAGGCGGAATGCCCGACATAAATCCCAGATGGTGCATGCCCTCATAATCTTCAGCCGTATACAGCGGTTTGACGTCGATCTGCTCCATGGTGCGCATGCACAGATCCGACACCGAATGTCCCGTCTCGCGCAGAACGCGCTCTTCCCACTGCTTGCGACTTTCGGCGCGGCTTTCTTCCTTAAAGGCGATCTTGGTGAAATCAGGATTTTGATACATGGTCTACATCCCCTTCTTGTCCTGCATGGCAGTGAGAACCTGAAGGCAGTTGGCCCTCACGTGGATAAAGTCGTCCACTCCGGCGTCAAGATAGCTCTGCTTGAAGTCAGGCGCCGGCGCACCGGCCAAAAACACCGTCATTTCCGGACACTTTGCCTTGATGAGTTTGGCCAGCGGTGGAACAAGCTCGGGATAAGACGCGTCGGTAGAACAGATCACCGCTGCGTCGGCGCCGCTTTGTGCGGCCGCTTCGGCAGCTTCTTCGACCGTCTTGAAGCCGTCGTTTTTCAGCACCTCGAAATGAGCCACTTCGAAGAAGCCGGTGCTGAAATCGGCGCGAGGTTTGTGCTGGGGAATGGGCCCCATGTTGGCGAGGAAAACCTTCAAATTGCTGCCCGTGCGAGCAACGTAGTCCTCGGTGCGCTTTCTCAGCGCTTCGTACTGCTCCGTCCAGCGATGAGGTTTCAGCGGCTCCACCTTCAAATCGCACTTTCCGGCGGCATCCAAAAGGTTCCACAGATCCGACAGCAGCGCGCCGGCTTCGAAGGCCTCGGCCGCATGAGCCACCTGACCACCCTTGGAACATTTGGCATTTTCGGACACAGCCTTCAGCGCAGTCTCCAGAGACTCTGAGCGGCGTTCGGCTTTGATCTTCTCCACCTTGGTTTCACGGGCGGCCTTGAACTCTTCGAAGTCGTTCTTTGGCACGTCCAGCGGCTTTTCGGCCATGTTGGCGTACATGTTGTTGCCCACGGCGCGGTCACGACGGGTCGCCAGATTTTTGAAACGCTCGTCCAACACGTCGCCGATTTCCTTCTGCACCACTCCCGAGGCCAGCGCCTTGGCCAGACCGCCAGCGGCCTCGATTTTTTGGAACAGCTCCCATGTCTTGTCCTCCACCTGGTGCGTCAGCGTCTCCACGTACCACGAGCCGCCCGCGGGATCCACAGTGGCGTCGAAGTTGAACTCCGTCTGCATCATGATCTGCTGGTTGCGGGCAATGCGCCGCGCCTGTTCAGTGGCAGGCCGGACCGCGCTATCGAAGCATTTGACGCTCATGCCTCCCACGCCGGCCACCGCCGCCGAAAAGGCCTGAGTCGACGCGCGCAGAACGTTGACATAGGGATCGTAAACCGTGGTCGTAAAGGACGACGTCTCGGCAAAGACGTCCGCCTTCAGCCCCTCACCCTCGCAGCCGAAGGCACGGGCCACATGCGCCCACAGCACGCGCAGAGCGCGCAGGCGGGCGATTTCCATGAAGAAGTTGGCGCCCAGCTCCACCTCAAAACGCAGATGGCGCGCCGTCACGTCGGGCGCGATGCCGCGCTCGGCCATGGCGCGAATGATCGCCGCGGCGTCGGCAAGGGCGCAGGCCGTTTCCTGCACCGCCGAAGCGCCGGCGTCGGCGTAAACGCTGCCGCGAATCAAAATCGTCCGCAAGGCGCAGTTGTTGTTTTCAGCCCAGAGCAGCGTCTGAGCCATTTCGTCGTAAAGGGCATCGAGCGAACGGCTCAGCGAACCGTCGCGAGCCAGCGCGCCCAGAGGATCGGCACCCACGCAGCCCTTCAAGTCCGACAGCTTCACGCCGTGCTTTTTGCACCACGCCGCCAGCATGCCCAACAGCGGCAAGGCCGAAGCTCCCGTTGCCACATGCAGCTCGTGCTCAGCGGGGTTGACCGAAGCGAAGAACTTCTCGAGATGCTCCAGAGCGCACAGACTGACACCGCGCTTTTCGCAGCACGGCGCGTCCATGCCGTGCATGGTCGCCGCGTCCAGCACGGGGTGAATGGCCGTGGCGCCGCGCTTCAGTTCCTCGGCGGCCAGCTCGCCCGCGCTCTGCGGACAGCGGGCGTCAACGCCCTGGGCGATCTGCCACAGCGTACCGCGCGCCGGAGCGCTTCTCACGCCCCTCAAATAGTCCTGTTCTCCCGGGAAAGAGCGGCAGTCCTTCAGCTCCTCGGTGTCTTCAGCCCTGTAAATGGGCTGAAGCTTGATGCCTTCGTAGGTGGAAGTGAACATCTTCTTCTCGAAGGGAGCGCCTTTGAGCAACGCCTCCGCTGCTTGCTTCCACTCATCGTAGGTGGGAACCTTGAACTCGTCAAAAGTGACAGGAGAGATTGGCGCTGATTTCACGTTCTCTTTTTCCATGATGAATCAAAACCTCCCTGACGCCGAAAATTTTGCCCCGTTTCCTCCGCGCCGTGCGGAGAAAACGCACCTGCGCAGCAGAATCCCGCCCGCGCAAGATCCGCTCCCTTTTCCCGTTTCAGGCCGGTAACCTGACTCACGCACAACGCGCTCACAGTGGCGGGGCCGCTTTGGTCTTTCACCAAATTCCCCGGGCTGAAACTCCGTACACTCTTGTTAATTTTACTATAAATTACCATTGAAGTCCACGGCGACCATGTCGTTCAATATGTATGACAAACATACAATTCATTATTCAAATGACAGTCATATAGAGCAGAGTTTGATGAGGCTCTGGAAGCCCATCAAGAAGATCACCATCTTCGTAGACCATTTCATCGTGAAATTCAAGTCCGGAATCACAATCGAGACCAAGGGATAAATCAAGGCTCCTTCACTACCGACGATGGCAGCGTGGGAGCCTTGATGTGTCTTGTCACTCTGATCAATAATTCAAACGAACTGGAAATTTGTTATTATTCTTTTACTTTCGCATTTGCCACATATACCCCTACAATAATTACTATGGCACCAATTATTTGACACACTGTAAAATTTTCATGCAAAATAACTGTTCCGGCAATGATAGATACAACTGTTGCAATTCCTATAAATGAAGATGTTTTATTAACCCCTATTTTAGCGATTGCTATATTGGACAAGAAAAAAGCAACGACGGAACACCCAATTCCTTGGTACAATATGGCTCTCAAGAAAACGCCTTCCTTGAAAGGAAGCGTTATCAATCCGACAATATTATCTTTAAGTACAGCATCAACTAAAGCTAATACAATAAATAATACGGCCCCGGCAACTAACATTATATATGTGATCTCTGCACCGGAAAATCCTGTCGCTTTATCTACAAATACACAATATAACGCATAAGATGCAACAGCTACCAACAAAAAAGCATATCCAATGATCGACAAGCTGGAGGATGTACTAACTGCCAGCACTGTCGTAATTACCCCCACGAGAGTAATTAATATACCTATTGTTTGTAATTTCGTCGGTTTCTTTTTTAGTATGAGTGTGGAAGCAATCAAAGATACTACCGGTATACATGCCAAAAAAACTCCGCTTTCAGACGAAGTAGTATTGCTTATTCCTATCGTCTCAGCTATAAAATACACACACGGACTGAAAAAAGCCACCCTAAAAAGCAGTCTTGTGTTCTTTCCTTTCAAATTATTTTTTACAATTCCAAAGGAAACAAGAATACTCATTGTAACTGCTGCGACTAAAAATCTCCATCCAAGAAGTGCAAATGCACTTGCTAATTCAATTGCCTGTTTTGTGAACATGTAGCTCAAACCATATAAAGTTTCACATCCCAGTGCACATAGACATCCAATAACCACATTGTTTTGCTTACTTTCCATTAATATCACCGCTAAAAATTCAATTTTGTCGTTCCGACATCTAGAGCACTGCCTCAATCCTATGACATCCAACGTGGCAACTCCACTCTCGCACTTTTTCGGCCGATTTACCTTTGGATAAGTTGCCGCAGAGCGTTTTGTCTGTCCGATGCCAAATTCGCCCGATGCCCGAAAAACGCAGTGTTACTGGACTTTTGCGGCTATTTGCCTTCCTCCCTTGACATCAAGCACACTGTCTCCACATGGCTCGATTGCTCCAGATTGATGTCAAAAGTCCGCCGGATTGAGCCGTTCGTTCGCGGGAATATATCAAAGACTTTTTTGACCTCAAAATAGCCATTTTTCGACCACGCTCGTATGCGGAAACAGGTCGATGTGGTTGTCCCTACTTTATAATATGGAACCGGGCAAATTTGCCGACCGTCTCAAGACTACACTCTGAGGGAACAAGTCCGAAATCCCATCCACTCGACCTTAGAGATTTTATACATCTGGTTTTTCGCCAAATTCAAATCTTGCTTTTCCTGCTGCAATAGCAGCAACAGCGACTTCCTCTTCTGTCCTATCTGGAACAACCCATAACCCCTTCATAAACCGAGAATAGTATTCTTCTTCAATGAGTTCTTTAGGTGCCTGAATGCGATAATTATCTGGATACTTTTCTGAAGGCCATTCCCATACATACTCCAAAATTCCAGAAAAATCTCCAATACGAACGGCGCATAAGTTCGGTGATCCAATAAGGACTGAAAACTTGATGTTCTCATTATCAAGCCTACGACAGAATTCTTCACACTTTTTTATTTCGCCCAAGCTCAACGGTTTGCCCTTGATTTCAAACCACCTATTTAAGTTTGGAATATAAAAGTCCGGAAGATATCTGGTTCCATCCATTTCGAATCCTTCGATTTCATATTCGTAAGTTAGACCGACTGCATTGAAAAAGACTGCCCAGCGAGCTTCAAGTCGACTACGAAATCGGTGTCCGTCATATTCTGTTTCAATTGCTTTTATATCATTACTCACGGACGAATAAGCCTCCTTCTTCAAATGCAACACCATTACCATTATTCATGTCTTACAAGAACTCTCTTAGTGTCCTTGTATTTTTCACGCAATGATGGGATGTTGATATCAGTACCTAATACTTCACGAACGACGCCCCATAGACCATCTTTTTCATCCGGGAAGCTATCCATATACTGGTTAAACGGGAGTTCCATCACAAACTTTGCCTGATCCTCGATGCCTCTGCCCGGAACACCATAATCCAATATAGGAGGCAACCCTGTTTTGATGTCTTTACCAAAAACAATAACTCCTGATGCCGGTGCGCCTCCAAGCAAGGTCATGCTTATCGCAAGATCAATCATTTTATCATCAAGGCTAATCCATGAGTGATCAAAGTACAAACCTTGCCCAAGAACCTCACCTATGCACAGATCTGGTGTATATCCAATTTCTGTTAGGCAGACATATAATGCCGCGCATGTGGCGTGGCAAGCACCCCACCATTGTTTCCTCTCCATATACCGATACATGCTCGACAGCACATCTCCGATGTCTTCTTTGTATCCCCTCTCCCTAACAGCTTCTCTTATGCGGTCAGGAATACTCATTGTTTCCTTTCGGAGACAGCAATTCTTATATTTCTTTCCGCTTCCACATGGACACGGATCATTTCTTCCTATTTTCATCATGCGCCCCTTCTTTATTGTTTTATAAACGGCACAATCACATCGTAGAACTTCTTCGTCCAATCAGCGTGAAAGTTAGCCATCTGGAGCCAATCGGTCTCATTCTCGATGCTGACGTTATTCAGCTGAATGAATACCTTGGACGATTTAATGTCGTCGCCACGATTCCACTGAAGCGTCGTACCCAGTGCAGATTCTATTTCTGCTTTATGTGTATACAAGCTATCGAAGGCATCCTTGTTTTCTTGCTTATTGCCTCTGCCAAATACGACTTCTGCCCGCGCTGCATCAAAGTTTGCTACGCAGCAAAGATAAAAGCCACCTATACCAAAGAATCCATTGATCCAGTTATCCCTTGACGGATTAACATTGGAGAAGGAACCGTCCTCACCGTGCGCCTTCTGGATAATCGGAAGCGCGTATGTCCAGTATTTTCTCCGGAGCTCATATCGGCTGCCCGGCTCATCCTCATTGGCCTCGTTTTCATCACGCAAGTAAAATACCAAGTCTGCCGGATTTTCATCGTATAGTTTGAAGAGACGACTCAGAACAGATAGCTTGCTCTGCGTGCTGGTGTTAGTCCACACATAGATACCATCGCCGATTTCAAGCGACTTCGTGAAAGCATCCTGATTTGTATTGAAGTGGAGAGCAATGTTCTCCTCCTCCGACATGGCCAGCTTAGTGATAATGGCCTTATCCTCGGCATACAGAATCTGAATAACCTTCTGGAACATCTCAACCCAGCTCGTTACCGGCTGCTCAGTGTTCTTAAAGGTGAACTTCGCAATCAGTCGTCCGGTCAGCTCGCCCTCATCCTCAAGCGTATAAGTGTCAAGCTGCTTTTCTTCCGGTTTGTATTCTGTGACAGGTGCTGCCCAGATTGACAGAGCCCGACCCATGAGATATTCGCTGCGCTCCTCCATCTCCGCCAGCGTCCACTTGTCCTTCTTGGCAATCCAAGTATTCATGCGGATACCACTGTCATCGAAACCATTATGCATGGTTTTCTTTTCAGTGAAAGAGCTATTGCTGTATTTCGAGTTATAGGCTGTCAGCGTAAGATTTGCCATACGATGCAGCCAAATCTCATGTATCTGCTCATAGTCATCGCCCAGCTCCTTCTGCCACACCGGTGTCAGATGCTGAGGCATAATGTGTTCAATTGAATAAGTGCCGTCGTCACAGTGACGGTATACATCCTTATCCTCCGAAGTGCCGAAGTTCTCAAAGCGCTCAAGAATGTAAATCTTATTCTTGCTGTTCATCAGATAAACTGGACGTTCCCCAAATGCCGCCTTAAACTCCACATCGTCCGGGAAGCGGGCACGCTCCTTCTTGGAAAGAAGTGCATACTTGAGCTTCTCGACATAGTTATCCTCGGTACCGTCGTATCGGATGATCTCTCGGTGCAGCATGAGGAAAATTTTATTCAGGGCATTTGTCGGCAGGTCACACATCGTCCTGCGGAACAAGTAATTCTCTGTCGTCAGGAAAATCTCAGTGACCTGTGCCAACGTCAGTTTGTTTTCGTTATATAGGCGCAGCACTTCGAGAAAATACGGCCTTGTTACCGTAGTCTCCAGACGGTTCAGTCGGTCAATACAAGCGTCAAGGGCAGCACTGCCGGAGTTACCATCAAGGAGAATCTGGTACCGTTTTGCATAGGCCAACATCTCTGCAAGGAGTGGTTCCGTTTCGATTTTTCCAAGCTCCACAAAGTCCTTAAAATTGATGTAGATCTTCTTCTGCTGCGGGATGGCCTGCTGCTTCACACTCAGGTAATCCCGGATAAAGGCACTTACATCATACTTCGTGCAGACCTCGATCTTATTCCAGTATTTCTCGTAATAATCCTCCTGCTCCTTAGAAGGCAAACCCATCAATATGAAGTTTCTGATCTTATCACCTTCACTGAGGTCAAGACCAGTCGAGTTCAAGCTCTCAAAAATGAGCTGCGGATTGTCGTCCATATCCAACCGGATGTTTATAATTTCCAGACAGCAGATCGCATCGTAAAGCTGGTCGATGGTGATTTCCTGTTTCTGAATGCGGTCATAGAAATAATCGTAGTTTACAGTCAGGTTGGATTCACGGATATGCTCTGTCGGATCAGAGAACAGCTTCCCAAAAGCAGTCTGGTCATTCTTTACCGGTTTGAGTTTGATACGGGTATCCTCCGGCTTCCACTTGTCTACGAGGTATTCCTCGAAAATTCGCTGTTTCAGATTAGCGGTCTCCGGCACAATGGCACCCTTATCAATCAAGTTATACATAGCAAGGAACAACAGCGATACGGTCGTAAGGCGCTGCTGGCCGTCGATAATCAGGAACTCCTCATTGTGGCCGTCCGGATTGTAAACTGAAACAAGGCTGCCGAAAAAATGACTCTTCCGGTGTCCCTTGATGATCTTTACGAGATCATCATACAGCTGCTTGCAGTTTTCAGTTTTCCAGTCATAGTTTCTCTGGTAAACCGGAATGACAAACCGCTTGTCTGAGCCTTCCATATATTTAACGAATTTGCATTCTGAACCTTTCATCTGTCTTTATTCCTCCTCGTCCGCAAAGATTCCCGGAACATTCTGCCGGATATATTCGACTTCGTTCTCCACACTGGTTCGACCACACTTTGATAACGAGGCCTTCAATTTTAATTTCCCCGTGCTGCCGTCCTTCACGACATACTCCGGATTTTCCTTGATAAATCGCGCCGACTCACGAGAGAATCCATTTCTCTGCAAAAGGATCGTCAGCGGATTTGTGGTGCCATATTCCACGTATTCATACCAGTTATTGGCGTCCAGCTCATCATCGCCCTTAATGCGCCTGAACTCATTTGAAAATCGCAGGAAGTAGTTCGATATACTAAACAAGATGACATTTTCGATCACTTCCAATGTATCAGCAAAAACAATATTGCGATGGATTAATGAGGTATCGTCATACACACCCTTGGTATATCTGTTGATCCAGAAGTCATCCGGTTTCTCGCGATGGTGCTTCAAAGCTGCCCGCATGATGTAGTTCAGACCGTTTCCTTCCATCCATTCACAGAGGATAACCGCATACCAGCTCAACAGACTATCATTACCAAGTGTGCTTGATTCATATATTTTCCACTGGAAAACATTACTCAGCTTCTTCAAGAACTCCAAAACTACGTCGTGTCTGAAATATCCATCCTTCACTTTCGGATAACGCAGATCATTATTTTTTATAGCCATAATGAGACGTTTTGTCTGGTCAACAGATGTGTTTATGTCGTCATCCGGGATTGTCTCTGTATTCTTAAATTTATCACGGATATTCTTTTCATCCTCGTCTGTCAGGAATGGCTTAAACTCTCGACGAACGAGTGTATCCTTATCCTCAACAATATCCCTGAGCAGAATAAGGCCAAACTTACGCATCATAATATAGGACTCTTCTGACTGAAGAGGATCGCCATTCTCATTAACACGCTGCGGAATTACAGAACTACCACTTTTAAGAATATCAGCTACATACTTTTTCTCTACTTTCTTGAGAACCTTCGGATTCGTAGCGATGGAAAGCACCTGCTCAGGCACTTTCTCTTGCAGCATCCTGACATAATCATCGGCTTTTACTGTTTCTTCCTCATCGGTAACAAAATATACATTTCCAAAGAGATTGAAGCTGATTCTGCCGACACGTCCTATCAGGTTTCTGAAATCGACCGGCTCCATCTCGCTACGGAATATCTTGTTGTCTGTAATGAAAAGATTGTCTGCAGGCAAATTAACGCCCTCCAGCAAAGTGCTGGTGCAGAACATAATCGTTATATGACCTTCCTGAAACAGTGTCTCTATTCTTGCCCGAATCGAAGCGGGGAGATACCCTATATGGTAAGCGATGCCTTTGCGAATCATGTCGGCAAGGAAATAGTCGCCATGTACTTCCTGACGGATATCCTTAGACAGTGTTTCCAACAAAGGATCATTTTTAATGCCGTCATACCCAAGTGCGTCAGAAAATCTCCGAGCAGCATCAATTGCCTTATTCCTACCGTTGAAGTAGACGATGGTCTGCTTTCGCATATCCTCCGGCAGGTCTTTATTCATTTTTTCAAATTTCAGCAGAATATCCGTAAGGTTAGCATTTCTGCCACCTCGGTCGCGTATATTCGCAACGTGAATGCGTTTTCCGTTATGCTCGTTATAAACCTGAATTTCGTGATTCTTCAGGTCTACAAGGAACTTCACCTGAACGACCGGTGAGTATGTAATTGCCAGTTTGCTATCATCACCAGCCTCTATATCTGTCATCATCCGGAGATAAACCTGCGGATTCGGAATGTTCGGAGAGGCGAAGATAAAATGTGGCTTAGGCTCTCGCTTCAAAAGCATATCCACAACCTTGTAGTAAAACGGAGCACGGCTGTTCTTGCCAGACAACTTATGAGCCTCATCAATAAACAAGTAGTCTATCTGTACTTTCGGCTGGCTGATCAACAGGTAAAGCAAACGTTCCGGCGTAAGTACGAAGATATAATTGTGCTCTTCCTCCAATGCAATATCACTGGCCGCAGTTACCACACGATAATTGCAGCGGTCGAGGTAGTTGATTTTCTCAAGATTGCCGTTTTCACCGAGGTCGTCAATAACCTTACCACGAACTTCGTTTATGAGTGCCTTTGTCGGCACAATCAGAGCATAGTTTTTCTGTGCGCCGTGGATGACCTCATTCTTAATAAACATCCGCATGATGAAGGACTTCCCCATAGAAGTCGGAGCAGAATAGCTGAAGCAATCATCGGTCAAATGATCATATGCTGTTTTCTGAGCAGCAAAAAACTTCTCATCCGGTTCGGCGGGAATCGTAAGATAGTCATCCCTAAATTCAGAGAAGAACCTCTCCAGCGCAGTAATATCCTGATATTCGGAATTAATGTGTTCTATACCCTTATGGTTTCCTATGCTCGAAAAGACATCTCCGGCATAAAGCTTGATCAGCGTGTCCTCCGGGTAGAGCTCATTCAAGAGTATTACAATTTCCTGCGCCCAGATTTTATGAGCATTTGCCCTTTCAGGATCATTGGACTTCGACAGCAGGTCAGCAAAACGCAATGCATCACGCTTCTCCTTCTGGTCAAAAGGCAGTGGTTCCTTCTTGGTAAGTTGAAGCAATCGCAGGGCATAGTTATACAGCACCTTCTCATGGATCTTATTCAAATATTCGTTATCTTCGATGTCGGCAAAGATTGCGGCACCGAGTGTTCTCTTTTCACCGCTCATAGGTCAACATCTCCATCCAATACGTGCTGCATTATTGTTTTCTTTTCGGCCTCCGCATCATTCAGCGGAAGCAGGTAGAAATAAAATGCATGGTTTTCCAGCCCGCAGTCCTTTATTTTCTGCGAGATGTATGCAGCGTGTTGCTGTGCGTCCTGTTCCAGCTTCTCCTGCATAATATCCAGCAATTCATCATCGCTGCGGCCTGTAGGAAGAATGCCAAAATTGTATCCCAAGAATACGCCATAAGATATTGCGTACTTGGCTTTCTTTCCTTCCTCCGGTACAACATACTCTTTCAGAACAGCCAGATCGTCTTCATCGTAAAACCGGTCGAGGACGGTCTTTTCAATCATGTAAACCTCATCATCCTCGTGGGCACTGATCTTCTTTATGATCTCAAAAGCCTGATCTATGGCATCCTTAATCTCTCCGACAATATTTGAAGCACCAAATACCATCTGGTTATATGAGCCGCTGGTGCCATCAGAACATAGGAAATGGATACCGTCAGCCTCACTCAAATACTGCGCAGCATCCGTGCTTAGCTCGATTTTGCTGAGTAGCTTATATGCCTTTAGCTTCTCCTCAAGGAAAGCATAAATCATAATCTCGCCGAGCTCGTTTCCAGTGCCCTTGGCATCAGCTGCACCTCTTTTACGCATAATGCGAAGAGCCTGTTGCATTACAGCATCCAGATTTCCTGCTTTTTCATACTGCTCCTGCTTTGCCCGTGAAAATACATAGCGGCCAATGTTCAGCATCGTGAATTTCTCAAGATCAGCTATCTTGATTTTGCCGCTTCTGACATTGAGGTAAAAAAGGCGCATTGACCCCGGTCGATCTTCACTGATGCTTTCACTGTGATCGACCTCTGTAAAGTAATCATCAAAAGTTTTATCCTTTACAGTTTTTGTGAGTTCCAACGCCCATACACCTCCCTGTAATTAGTCGTCATCTTTCTTTTCACCATAAGGTGCCGGATCTTCAGCTACCATCATCAAATCCTGCTGCGGATTAAAATCGTATGTCACTGACTTCTGCTCAGCACCCGGCATCACGTACTCCTTGCCCTCCGGATTGTAGGTAAGGTTAAACACCAGATCAGAAAGCCATTTCTTGAACGACGGATTGTCTTGGAACTGCTTGAACAGCTCCATGTTGTCCGCCATGATAGAGAAGATAACCGCCTGCAGAGCACGCTCGCTTTCGGTACGCGCCTCCTGTGCATCAGAGTTCTTCATGGCATTCTGATATTTCTTATCCTTTGACACCATCTCCGGGATGGCCAGAATCTGACGCTGCACATTATCTGCATCGTTCCAGTTTATATTTCCGAACATGTCGTTGAAGTCCATGATGATCTTGGAAAGCAGATCCATTTCCGGCTCAACGATATGGCCTACCTTGCCTGCAGGTACCGGCGCAATTTCTGCATCAGCATCCTCCAGCTTAATAGCAATGGCCTCCTGCGCTTCATTCCTGTAGCTGCTCAGATCTATCGTCTGAAGGATACCTTCCGAAAGATCATCGTCACGAGGCGACGGAAGTTTCGGTATCAGCAAGTTCAGGAAAATCGACAGCTTCTCCCAGTCAACATTTCCATAAGGAAGAATTGCACCAAGAAAGCCATATGTACGCACGAACGATTTAGCAGCGCTCTTAAACTTAATCTGATCGTCAAGTTCGAGCTGTTTATATACAGCTGTGCAAGCATCCAGAATCGGATCGAGGCGATCACGCTCCGCTCCACTCAGGAATAGGTCTACCAGCTTTTCAACATCGCTGTCATCGTAGACCTGATACTCCTCCATAATGGTAATCAAATCGTACAGCTTGTTGGGATCGGTTTCCCCGGAAAGAATCGTTGTTCTGTAGAACTTCGAGAACGCCTCCTCAATCACAGAGGTCTTGTTGGCAAAGTCCAAAACATATACTTCATCCTTGCCGGGATGCGCTCTGTTCAAGCGGGAAAGTGTCTGTACCGCAGCGATATCATAGAGCGGCTTGTCCACATACATCGTCTGCAGCAGTGGCTCGTCGAAGCCGGTCTGGAACATATCAGCAACGATAAGAATCCTATATGGATCTTTCTTGAACTCCTTCGGAATCTTAGCATCCGGGAATCCGTTCATGGCAGCAGACGTCAATGCCGGTTCCTGCCCGTTATATTTATGTTCGCCGGAAAAGGCCACGATTGTCTTATAAGGACTATGCCTGTCTGCGAGGCACTTGTTAATTGCGTAGTAGTATTCGATGCATCTCGGAATGCTGGCGGTGACCACCATTGCACGCGCTTTGCCGCCGATCTTCTTCTTAGCGACTACCTGCTCGTGGAAATGCTCCACCATCATAGCTGCTTTTTTAGCGATAACGTCCGGATTGCCCTCGACAAAGGCACGCAGCTTCTTCTGCGCACGCTTCTTGTCAAACATTGGATCGTCCTCGACCGTTTTCATGATCTTGTACCAGCTGTCGATGGTTGTATAGTTACGAAGCACATCAAGGATGAAGCCCTCCTGAATGGCCTGCTTCATCGTATAGACATGGAACGGACGATGCTTGATTTCACCGTCCTCCTCATAGGCGACACCGAACATCTCTTCGGTCTTGTTCTTCGGTGTAGCAGTGAAGGCAAAATAACTGGCAGAGGATACGAGCTTGCGCCCCTCCATCATGGCATTGATCTTGTCCTCGTTGTCCGCATCGTCATCTGTGGCAAGACCGGAAAGTGCCAGATTCATATTCGCGGAGTTACGTCCACTTTGGCCGGAATGCGCCTCGTCGATGATGATGGCGAATTTGTTATTCTTATGTTCCTGCCCGATCTCAGATATGATGTACGGGAACTTTTCTATTGTAGATATAATGATGCGCTTGCCATCCTGTATGGCCTTGCGCAAATCACCGGAATGTTCTGCCCATGTTACGGTGTTTTTGACCTGCATGAACTGCTTGATCGTATTGCGGATCTGTTTATCCAGAATACGGCGGTCAGTAACCACAAGGACGGAATCAATCATCGGATGTCCGTCTTTTTCAAGTCCTATTAGCTGATGCGCCAGCCATGCGATAGAGTTTGACTTTCCGCTTCCGGCACTGTGCTGGATCAGATAACGTTTACCGACACCGTTCTCCTGCACATCGGCCAGTAGCTTCTCCACGCAGTCGAGCTGATGGTAACGAGGCCAAATCTGTTTGATGGACTTCTTCTTGGTATCCTCGTCCACCTCTTCGATCACCTGCGCGTAATTTTCTATAATGCGAGACAGTTTTCTCTTGGTAAGGATATCCTTCCAAAGGTAGTCTGTCATAAGGCCGTCCGGATTCGGCGGATTTCCCGCGCCATCGTTATAGCCTTTATTGAACGGCAAGAACCAGCTGTCTTTTCCTGCAAGTTTCGTGCAGAACTGAATCGTGGCATCGTCCACGGCAAAATGAACCATGCAACGCTTGAATGAGAACAAGAGGTCATGGAAATCGCGGTCTTCCTTGTACTGACGCACAGCATTTTCGGTATTCTGCTTTGTGAGCTGGTTCTTCAGCTCCATTGTGATAACCGGAAGGCCGTTGATGAACAGGCAAACATCCAGAGCTAACTTCCCGGCATCCTGTGAATAGCGCAGCTGCCGTGTCGCGCTGAAAATGTTCTTCTCATACATGATTCTGGCCTGCTCGTTATTTTCGGTCGGTGTCAGATAGAACATGATGAGGTCTGCCGGATAAACCTTCACGCCATTGCGCAGTACATCAATGATGCCTCGCTTAGCGATCTCTCCGGACAGGCGGTTCAGAAACTGTCGCTTCTTTGTATCAGAAGTGAACACACCCAGCTTTTCCATTTCCTTTGGCTGCGTATCCTGCAGAAACCGGAACAGGCGTGTCTCGTCGACAGCATATTCTTTGTTATAGTCGGCGTTTGTTCCTTCCTCGTACCCGTTCTGCTCAACCAGCCACTTCACGATTAAGGATTCAAGGCCGCTTTCCTTTGTGTTGGTAAAAGCCATTGTCAATCCTCCTGTTCTTCGGTTTCCTCTACGTCTTCCTCGCTATCCGAATCGGAATCAGCATCCTCATCCACGAACTCATAATCCGGTATTTCTATATCACGAACATCTATCTTACCGGTGACAACATCGGCGATTAGTTTTGCCTTGTATTCTTCAAGTGTTTCTACCTCAGCAGTGAGTTTTTCAATGGCAACATCATACCGAGGTAATGTTTGTTTGATGTATTCGACGATGGCTACCTGTTCGTCTGCAGGAGGAACGATGAAAGGGATTTCCTTCATCTTATCCATTTGCAGATCCCACTGCCCGACTCGAATACCATCTGATGCCTGTGCGAAGAAATTCACATAGACCTTGCTCCTGATGGCATAATGAAAATACTCCAAATTGTCAAATGAAACATCAAAGATAAAATAGGCCGGGCTTACAATGCCTGTGTAATCCGAAATTCCATAAGAGCCTTGCCATGCCTTCATTTTATTCATAGCAAACTGACCCTTTTTCACCATCTTGTAGCCACTAAGGTCATCCGGAATATAGTTATGATTCGCTTCTTTGTCTGTAACATCACGAACAATGACACCCTGTTCACGCACAACAGACAGCAATGGCAATTCAGGATGGTTCTTTATACTCACCGGATGAAGAAGCTGTCTAAGTTTAATTGTTTCCCAGTGTTCAGGAATATCTCCCAACCACTTAACACCACTGAATTTCATTGGTGTTTCAGGATTAAGTCCACGGGTAACCGCACTACTAACCATCGAGCGTTTCATTGCATCGACAGCTTTTATTTCTTTTCGCTTTGTATTGATTAAGCGGTTTATCATAGACAATTTCCAGTCTAAGAATCGAACAATTTGAGCTTGCTCATTCATGGGTGGAATAATGATCCGTGTCCTTTTCAAAGATGGCCAATATATATTTCTCTGAATTGAGCCTACACTCTTTGAATTAATCAAGTATTGGTCAACCATGACCCTCGAACGCAGCAGATAATTAGCATATTTGCTATCTAACTTTGAGTTGAGCGTTGTTATTATATACGCAGGGCTCACAATACCCGTATGGAAAGATACTCCCACGGAGCCTCTCCATGCCTGCTGATTATTCAGGACAAAATCTCCCGGATCAACACGCTGATATTTTGACAAATCTTTGCTGGTAGCATTTGTTCTTCTCTCTGCCTTTTCGGAAAAAGGGATAACACCAACATCTAAATAAACCGAAAGTAGCGGTAAATCTACACAATTGCAGATTGATTTTTCTCTTGCTACGGCATACATCGGTAATATTTCCCAATGACTCGGAAATGCTTCTCCCCATAGCTGCTGGCATGTTGAATACGAGGTATATGTTTTCATACTGTACCTCCCATAATCTCTGTCAGCACCCCATCCGCTTCCTTTTCAAGTTGACTCAAGCTCATCAGAATATCGCTCAGCTCACGGAGCTCCATAGGCTTGTAGAAATACTTTGTAAAGCTAACTTCGTACCCGATCTGGGTTTTCTTTTCATCTACAAAGGCATCCGGTGCATAAGCGAGAACTTCATTCTTCATAAACGCATTAACGCCGCCTTCGTAAAGAAAAGGCACATTTTCTGTGTCGCGGAGTTCGGCATCAGCCTCTCCTTCAATAGGTTGAGCTGTCGGATCTTTCTCCGTGATAAGAGGGCGGATCTTATTAAGTTGTCCCTTCTTCAGTTTTGTCGCAGCGGCAAAGGCTGTCCAGTCATCAAGCGGAGTGCCTGCCGGAACAGATGAAATTGCCTTTTTGACCGTTGCGAGTTCTTCAGATTTTTTAAATGTATCAGCCGGAATTTCTCTTTCAGGATATACGCGTAATCGAAGCGGTCTCTCAACTGTGATTGTCCAATAAGCGAACTCATCATTGTCAAAGATCATACTGACATCACTCTCTTCCATTTCAAGGAAAAGGCGAACGATCTCTTTACGGATTTCAGGTGTAAACTCGCAGTTCTTTTTACCCATGTTCTTGCGAAGCGGTGATTTCATTGCCGTGGCATCAATCAGCTGAATCTTACCCTTGCGACGTTCTTCCTTCTTATTTGAAAGAATCCAAATGAATGTACCTATGCCCGTGTTGTAGAACATATTCTCAGGCACAGCAATTATGGCCTCTACCAGATCGTTTTCAATCAGATAGCGGCGTGCATTGCTCTCACCACTTCCAGCATCGCCTGTAAAAATTGACGAGCCATTATGTACCTCCGCAATACGGCTGCCGAGCTCGGTGTCCTTTTTCATCTTTGCAACATTATTCAGAAGGAACAGAAGCTGCCCGTCACTGGTGCGCGGGATCATCGGCATGGCATCCCCACCCTCAAGATAGGTATTGAAACGCGTGTCGAGGATTTCCTTCTTGCCGCCCATCTTCTCGGCATCGGTCTTCCAGCTCTTGCCGTAAGGCGGATTTGAGAGCATGAAGTCAAACTGGCGGGATGCGTGCTGATCATCAGAAAGTGTGGAGCCGTACATGATGTGCTCGGCCTCTTCACCGTCACCTTTCAGCAGCATATCCGCAGTACAGATAGCATAGGTTTCCGGATTGATTTCCTGTCCGAAAAGATGGATAGCGACTTCCTTGCCGCGCCTCTTGGCCAGCGTCAAAAGTCTGTCCTGAGCAACTGTGAGCATACCTCCCGTACCGCAGGCTCCGTCATAGCAGGAATAGGAAGCATCTTTTATCTTGTCGGCAATCGGCATGAACACAAGGTCTGCCATGAGTTCGACAACATCACGAGGTGTCCAGTGTTCTCCGGCTTCCTCGTTGTTCTCTTCATTAAACTTACGAATCAGTTCCTCAAAGATGGTACCCATACCATGATTATCGAGGCCGGGATGTTTGAGGATCGTCTTCGCTTCATCTTTATAAATCGGATTCGGGCTCAGGTTGATATCAGACGATGTGAACTTCTCAATGACCGCACCAAGAATATCCGCATCCACCATCGTGTCGATCTGATTGCGGAACTTAAATTTATCCAGAATCACCTGAACATTTGGAGAGAAGCCGTCAAGATAAGCTTTAAAGTCTGCCTTCAAAGTCTGTGCTTTGGAGCGGCTGGTCAAGTCCTTCAGAAGGAAGGGAGACGCATTGCAGAAAGCCTGTCCCGCCGCATTGCACAGCGCAGGCCACTGGTTATCGATTTTTGCAGCGTCCAGCTGTTTCTTCATTGCCAACACTGCCGGTTTCGTTTCTTCCAGCATGGCATCCAGACGACGGATTACCGTCATCGGGAGAATGACGTCACGATACTTACCGCGCACATACACGTCGCGCAGGCAGTCGTCTGCGATTCCCCATATAAAACTTACTATCTGATTATGAACCTGATTGTCCATTACAATTATCCTCCGTTTGTCCGTGGCATAGTTTGCCACTCTATATTTTCATTCTATAAAATCTGTTGTCCCATAAAACGGACTTACTCGGCATCCTGTTCTTCTTTTTCAGGTGCGTTATCATCGGATGCGCCGCCGGAGCGAATCCAATCATCAACCTCGGACAGCTTGAATTTCCAAAGCCTGCCAACCTTATAGGCGGGCATATTGCGCTTTGCAATCCACTGCAATATGGTTTCTCGTCCAACTCCAAGATATGACTGTACATCTTTCAATGGCACCCATTTTTCAACCTGCTGTTGTTCGCCCACTTTATTACCTCCATCTTTAAGAGTTCTTCCTTTTGAACTTCACATCTATATCTATATCGAACATTCGACTACCGGGAAAGCAGTCATTGTCATCACTGTCTACCATGATCCAATGGCAAGTCGTGTGCCCTTCAAACGGCCTGAGCTCGATGACTGTGGAGATTTCCACGCCGTTTTTCGGTGGTGTCTCCCGTATTTCAATGTAGTTACTTTCTGCCCGTGGCCTTATCTCATCATGATTAGAAAGATACAGTTTTCGGCCACGCCATGTTTGCGTGCCCAGATTAGAGAATTTCCACGTTATCGTCAGCTTCTCGTACATGAAACCGGAATAGCTTCTCTTGTGATCCGGCTTGATGTACACCGTGTCGTCTGGGTACAGAGACGATATGTGGTGAAAGGAGCTGGGCTCCTGTTCCGGTTCCTCCAAAAGCTGCTGATAGGTCATTGCCACAATATCCGCAGCGTCTTCCTTGTCGCTATCTATAAAGGCTTTGAACTGAACCGCAAGTGCTCTTCGGAGTGCTTGCGGATTTTTTTCTGCCGTGGGAGGTATTCCAAAGGCAAGCATTACATCGCCGTACTTATTCTTGTCGATGATCTTATCAAAATATGCGCACAGGCCATCCTCATTAAAAGTCTTAAAAGAATCCTTCAGGTCTGGAGACATCTTCCTCGACCCGTCATAGAGCTTTCGTTCCAAGGGCACATCATCTGACTTTAATCTATCGCCTTGCTTGTGCGAGAAATAATTACTCCCTGCTTCAATAAAGCAGAAGGAGACAAAGATCCCGTTGTTCTTCCGGCTCGGATAATACATCTGTGCTGCCGTGCTCGGAAATATCCGGCTGAAATATTCACTTAATTCCAATCGAATACCTCCCCTCAAATCTTGTCCTATGTTTTGTCCTATGTGTCTCACGTTACCGGTCAGGCCGTCTCATTTTGCCGTGCGAAACTAATAATAGGCAGGGCAAAGAAAGCTGAAAGCCGACAATGCGAGACCTTAACTATTTAATTATACACAGAAACACGGTCTCTGTCAATAGTAGTTGGTTATAAACTCACATAAACCGACAAAGAACCACTTCATTGTTCCTCCTCACCAATTCCCTTGGATACATCCCCTGATCAAGGATGAGTTCAGTTTTCAAGGGTGGTGCAAATAACGCAGCTGACTTCTGAACGGAAGGCTGAGCAGAAAGGAGATGAAAAACGTGACTAAAGACGAACGCGAGAATTGGATTATCAATATCGAGAACACCGCATCTACGATCAGCTCCCAATTGGGATCAGCTGTAGTTGACGGAGTATTCCAGCGATACGGCGCTCACAGCCTCGAAGACCTAAATCCGAGTGATCTGCCGGACGTATTCAGCGAGTTATACGCCATCGAAGCGGATCTCAGATAACAGTTAATGCCCTGAGCAAGGCATTAAAAGGCTCACTGCTATGAACGCTCACCCGGCATGCAGAGTGGCTCGAACGGTCATAGTGGCCACAAGTAAATAAACACCAGCCTACGAGCGTGGTTGGCAACTGAAACGGATTATTCCCGTTCCGGTCGGCCTTCCACGCTCTTTTTACATAAGGCCTCCGGTTCGGGAACCACACGAAAATCGGAGGTTTTATTATGCAAAGCAATGACAATCAGAAGACCTATTTCATCTACGTTCGCAGCACCGGCGAGAAGGTGCCAGTCACCAAGACACAGCACGACTCCTTCTATAAGGAAGCTGACCGTATTCGCCACAAGGAGCAGGATCACGGCAGGTGCATGTGTCCGTACCGCTTTATATGGAAGTGCGACGGCGATTGCATCGGCTGTGAATACCACGCGGCAGGTGACACCACATCTTTGGATCAACCTCTCCCGGATGGCAACGGCACACTCGGCGATTATATCCCTGACAGCAACAAACCGATGGATGAAGTCATAGCCGACCGTATGCTGTTGGAGCAGCTCTTTGCACGTCTGCGTGAACTCGACCCGGAGGCCGATACCATCATCCAGCTTTGGAAGGATCATCCGGAAGGCATCTCCGACCGTGCCATTGCCAGAGAGCTTGGTCGTCCTCAAAAGACCTTTGCTGACCAGATGAAGAAGTATCGCACCGACCTTCGCAGGATCAGAGGCGATAAGTAATATAAGCACCACGAAACACAGCCTTTCCGGCCATAGTCCCTCTTTCGGATGGTGGCCGAAAAACTTTTTTATAAAATCCTCCGCTCAAATCGGAAGTTCATCTCCAGTGGAAGATGAAGGACAGAGAACAACGCCTTCAGAAAGCGAGGTGAACATGATGTACCGCAGTTACGCAGACACCGGCGGCAACGTGAACGAGGAAATCAAGCTCCTGAATTCCATCAGTCACGTATCCGCCAGACTGGCAAGAAACCTCCGGGTGCTTGCCGCAAGCCAATCCGAGGAAGGAGGAAAAGAACATGTCAAAGATGGCAGAAATGGCACAGACCATCGAAGAGCTCCGCACCGCTGCTGCTTCTATTAATGCCGCAGCCGACTGGCTCTACCAGCATTTTTCCGGCGAAAACGATTCTAAGCAGCAAAAATCAAAATGTGCTGCTAAGAAGGAGGAACCCAAGCCGGAGATCAAGCTGGAGGATGTAAGAGCCGTCCTTGCCGAGAAGTCCCGTGCCGGTCATACCGCAGAGGTTCGCACCCTGCTCCAGAAGTACGGTGCCGCAAAGCTCTCAGCCGTAGACCCGGCAAATTATGAAGCCCTGTTGAAGGACGCGGAGGTAATCGGCAATGGCAGCTAAAGCACACGCGATCCTCTCCGCATCTTCATCCGATAGGTGGCTGCACTGCCCGCCATCAGCAAGGCTCTGCGAAACCTATGAGGATAAAGGAAGCGACTACGCTGCGGAAGGTACCGACGCCCATGCGCTTGGCGAATTCAAGATCAAGTCCGCTCTTGGACTTCCCGCAGAAGACCCGACCAAAAGCCTCAAATGGTATTCCGAAGAGATGGAGGACTGCGCCAGCGGCTATGCCGAATACGTTCTGGAGCAGGTCGAAGCCGCCAAGGAAACATGCAGCGACCCGGTCGTCCTGATCGAGCAGCGTGTGGACTTCTCCCGCTGGGTAGAACAGGGCTTCGGAACAGCCGACTGCATCATCATTGCAGACGGCACACTCAGGATCATCGATTACAAACACGGTCTCGGCGTTCTGGTCTCAGCAGATGAAAACCCGCAGATGCAGTGTTACGCGCTCGGCGCTTTGGAGCTTTTCGATGGCATCTACGACATCGATCAGGTTTCCATGACCATCTACCAGCCGAGGCGTCAAAACATCAGCACCTACGAAATCAGCAAGGACGACTTGTACCGCTGGGCGGATGAAGTCTTGAAGCCCACCGCAGATTTGGCTTTTGCCGGTGACGGGAACTTCCTGTGTGGTGAATGGTGCGGCTTCTGCAAGGCCAAGAACGAGTGCCGAGCCAGAGCCGAAGCTAACCTGAAACTCGCGCAGCACGATTTCAAGCTCCCGCCACTGCTCACGGACACCGAGATCGAGGTTATCCTCGGCAAAGTGGATGAGCTGGTCAGCTGGGCATCCGACATCAAGGAATATGCCCTGCAGCAAGCTCTCTCCGGTAAGGAGTGGACTGGCTTCAAGCTCGTCGAAGGACGTGCCAACCGAAGATACAGCAATGAGGCCGCTGTCATTGAAACGGTCGAGAAAGCAGGCTTCGACCCGTATGAGAAAAAGCTGCTCGGCGTCACCGCCATGCAGAAGCTCCTCGGCAAGTCCCGCTTTGATGAACTCCTGACGGCCTACATCGAAAAGCCACAGGGCAAACCCACTCTTGTGCCGGAGTCCGATAAGCGCCCGGCCATGAATACAGCAAAAAATGATTTTATGGAGGAAAACGACAATGAGTAAGAATGTAAAAATCAGCAATCCCATGAAGGTTATCACCGGTGTCGACACCCGCTGGAGCTATGCAAATGTCTGGGAGCCGAAATCCATCAACGGCGGCACTCCCAAGTACAGCGTGAGCCTTATCATCCCGAAGTCCGATACCAAGACCATCGCCAAGATCGAGGCCGCCATCGAAGCTGCCTACAAGGAGGGCGAAGCTAAGCTCAAGGGCAACGGCAAGTCTGTACCGGCGCTCTCTGTTCTGAAAACTCCTCTTCGTGACGGCGACGCTGAACGTCCGGATGACGAGGCCTACAAGAACGCCTACTTCGTGAATGCCAATGCCACCTCTGCTCCCGGCATCGTGGATGCAGACCTGAACCCGATCCTCAACCGTTCCGAGGTGTACTCCGGTGTGTATGGCCGTGCCAGCATCACCTTTTACGCCTTCAACAGCTCCGGCAACAAGGGAATCGCCTGCGGGCTCAACAACCTGCAGAAGATCCGTGACGGTGAGCCTCTCGGCGGCAAGGCAAGTGCAGAGTCTGACTTCGCCAGCGATGACGATGAAGACTTCCTGAATTGATGGAGGTGCGATTATGACAGTGACTACCTTACAGACAATCCTGATTACTGCGCTGATCGCCACTTGGCTGGTATTCAGCATCGTGTTCCTGATCTCGTCCATCCAGAGTTTCTTCAATGACCGCAAGCGTGAGAAGCGTGAGGAGGAATCTGCCGCCCGTGACCTCAAGTACCACGAGGAACGCATGAAGCGCGAAAAGGAACAGGCCGAACATGAACGTGAATACCACGAGAAGCGCATGAAGTCCTTGGAGTAAATCATAAACGGCAGGCGGCTTAGGAGCAATCTTAAGCCGCTTGTTTGAATTGAGGTGAAAATCTATGCAAACACTCAGTATTG
>CAZUQW010000007.1:0-123872 GCA_964622575.1 uncultured Synergistaceae bacterium
TGGAGACGGTCTTTTCTGCGGTGGAACCTTCAATGGTCAGGCCGTTGTCGTTCAAAACGCTGTTTCCGATGGTCAGATCTGCGCTGGTCAGCGTAGCTCCGCCAGCGCCGCCGACGGTAATGGTGCCTTCGGTGCCGTTCAGCTTGATCTCGCGATCTCCGCTGCCTGCGGCGAAGGAGTTCAAGCCTTTCAGGTCTTTGGCCAGCTTGATGCGCAGCGTCTGATCGGCGCTATTGGCGACCACGCCGATGTTGTCGTCGGTCAGCTGGGTGTCGTCGGAAATGCCGCCTTTGACGTTCAGAGTCTCTCCAAGCTTGCGGTTCACCGGCGTTCCGGCGTCTCCGGCGAAAGTCAGACCCTTGTCCATACTGGTCACAACGTTCGTGATGTCGTCGCTTACGGAACTTCTGACGGCCTTCAGCTGGGCCACGTTGACGGCGTCGGTATCCTCGCTGCCGGCGGCAAGGTTGGTAATCTGGCGGGTATTCGTTGCATTGCCTACGGATACGGCAGCCAGTGTGGATTTCCACGTCGTGTCGGTCTTCGTGGCAGCTTTTCCGGTCGTCGGATCGTACCCTGTCGCGCCTTTCTCTACGGAAGCGATGGACTCTGCGCCCAAGGCAATGCCGCCGTTCACTTGCGCGTCCGCATTGTAGCCCAGCATAACGGTATCTTTGATTCCCGCCGTATGATCCGTGAAAGAGTCAACTTGTTTCGTTACCGGATCGCCAAAAGCATCTGTTCCAACGACCTCTTCTCTTTGCGTCGGCTTCATCGAACCGATAATGACATTGTTCTCGCCGTCGGAAAGTCCGTGATAATCACCGATGACAACTCCGGTTTTTTCATTCTTGACTTTGTTTTTCGTGCCAATGACAGACACGTGCTGTACATTGGTCGCCGTGTTTTTGAAGCCGTCAACCAAGTTGAACTCGCTGATAGTGTTCTCTGTGCCGGTCAGCGTATTATTGACGCCGATCAGCTGAGACGCATGCGTCCAGTCCGCCGTATTGCCGCCGCCGATAGCCAAGGTGGATCCACCGCCGTCAGATTTTTTTACAACTGCGCGGAGCGTATCCGCCAGCTCCTTGGCCGAATCCCCTCCATTGCTCGGTGCCATAATGGCTGTAGCTGAATTGGTAATTTCATTGCCGGCGCCGAAGATCAGCGACCCATTAGAGTTAAACGTCCGGTTCGCCGTGCCAATAACGCTGTTCGCCACGCCGGCATAGGGATTGTTTGCTGTATTTGATTCGATGCTGTTCAAAGAACCCACGACCGTCGCGCCGAAATTCTGTCCCGCATAGGCTGAAAAGTTACCGCCGTTATACTTGCCCGAAATAATGGAATAGGTGCCGAGTACGGAGGAAAACGCGCCCTGGTTGTAACTGTTCGTCCCGATCGTGGTCGCATTGACGTTAATTCCCGTCTCTCTTGTTTTAGCACTGTCGATGTCCATATCTCCAAGTTTGCCTCTGTAGTTATGGGTACCGACCATTAAACTGCCGGTGCGGGCAAAGGTATTTTCGCCTATGGCTATCCCGCCTGCTTCTTTGGACGGGTCCGCAGGAATAGGAGGTCTCCAACCGGTGAATGTAGTCTGCCCGAAAGCAAACAGCTTCTCTTGCTGTCCCGCCATGTTATCGACTTTGGCATTTTGTCCGATAGCGATGCTGCCGCTTTGGTCAACATAATTATTGATGCCGGACTTGTTGCCGATTGCGATATCGCCGCTGCCTTTGCCGCCGTTGCTGTCCAATATCGTCGCTTCCATGCCGATAGCCACACTATTGTTGCTTGGAGCTTTAGCCTTTACACCGGCCGCCAGCGCGTTCGTTCCGGTCGCGCCGTCGTTGTCGTAGTTACTGCCTTTTCCCGTTACCGTAGAATTGACGCTGTAGTAATGGGTCTTTGCCGCGTCTACGCCGGCCTTCAGCTGGGCCACGTTCACCGCGTCGGTATCTTCGGTACCTGCGGCGAGGTTGGTGATCTGGCGGGTCATGCCTGTGGACGCGTCGCCCACGGAAACGGCGGCTTCATTGGCCTGCCAGGGACCGATCATCCGGTTTTTAGTCGTTACGGCGGTCGTATACTTGTTTTCGGCGTCCGCATACGCTGTCTTGGAGTCATTCATGGCTGTTTCCGCCGCATCCATCGCCGCCTTGGCGTCATCCATGGCTTTTTTGCGGGCTAAATCATACTTATCGCCAGAGTGATCATAACTATCGTAGGTCTGCTTTGCCTTTGTGTAGACCGCGCTCTTTTCCAGATAATCCGTCAATTTCTCCGCGTAGTCCGTCTTTGTCGTCGTATAGTTCATTTCCAGTCCGGGCAAAGCTTTATTGAGCTGATTCAGTTCCGCTTCTCGTCCCGACAGTTTGGCAATTTCAGCCTCATCGGCCATCTTCTTCCCCGTCAGCGGATTGTAACCGTACATTCCCTTATCTACCGACGCAATAGAGCCCGCGCCGAGTGCTACGCCGCCGTCTTTTTCCACGTCCGCATTATAACCAAGCATGACGGCGTTACTGATGTTTTCCGCGTGCTTTTTAAGTGGCGTCCTTACCTTCGCATGGTAATAAACAGGTTCCCCGATCCACATCTCTCCTGTGTCAGGATTTTTCAATTGCGGTGTATATACCTTTGTGATTACCTCTTCTTTCGTTTCGATGGAGCCGAGAATGACATTATTTTCCCCGCCGGACAGTTCATGGTAATCGCCGATGACCACGTCGGTCTTTCCGCCGGTCAGCTTGTTGCCCGTGCCCATGACGGATACGTTATTTACATTGGTTCCCGTATTCCCGTAGCCGGTGAGCGTATTGTAATCGTTTGCCGCGTTTTCGGTACCTTTCAGGATGTTTGCCGTGCCAATGACCGACGAACGTTTCGCATAGTCGGATTCATTGCTGTTCCCCATGACAAAAACGGAGCCGCCGTCGACGGAAGCATATTCTCCCATGACCTCGGACACACGGTCCGTATAGCCATATTCATATTGGCTGTGAAATGTCAGCTCTGTTAGACTTCCCTGTCCGAATTCTCCTTCCAGACCGTTATTCATATCCCCATAGGCATGGGTGACCCGGTTGCCCGAGCCGAAAACCATGGAATTACTCGCATTGTCCACCTTGTTCATGGTGCCGACAATGCCGTTTGCCAGCCCCTGCCCGGAAATTTTATTATCCGCGCCGTATATGGAGGACCAAAAATCTGCATCATCTTCTCCACCGCCGATAACAGACTGATGACCGATTACAGCATTTTCATATTCTAAGGCCTTGGCTCCGTATCCGACTGATACTCCGATACTACCTACCTGTGCATGATACCCTACCGCAATAGACTTATTACCGAACTGGTGATTTGACTCATCCGCATTTTCTTCCGGACTCATCGAGCCGATTATGACGGATTCGTTAACTGCTCCGACAGTCTGATTATCCCCGATAATAATCCCGGATGACGGATTGACCATTTTATTGTTATTCCCGATCATGGTCAGACTTTCGTACCCCTTCATATAGGTATCGTTACCCTCAACTGTATTTCCCATACCGATAACCAAGTCCGAAGTACCCTCACGTTTTATGCCGTGATAACCGGAAACGGTGCCGGCGTCACGTTTTGTAACGCTGTTATTATCTCCGATGACCGTCTGTCTGTCGCTGTTCGAAACAGTATTACCCGTACCGGTCACATAGACATTGGAACTGTCCTGAACCGTATTGGACATCCCCGTAATGAAGTTTAACTTATCGTCTTTTCCTTTTTCACCAATCAGCTGATTTCCCACACCGATAATCGCGGAAGATTTGACCCAGTCCGCCCGGTTACCGCCGCCGAGAGCCATAACCGCGCCGCCGCTGTAAGGCACATACTCGTTAAGAATCTTGGAAATACCCGCAAGTCCTTCTTTGTCGAATGCCGCTTGAAGCGCGGGATACAGTGTCGTCGGATCGACAGGATTTCCATCCTTATCCTTTAACTCTCCGTACGAATTTGTGATCAGATTGCCCGCGCCGAAAATTAATGACGCATTGGCATCCTTCGTGGCATTGACAGTACCGACAATGCTGCTGGCCACGCCGTCATAGGGCTTATCTGCAGCCGTCGCGTCAATCATATTCATCGCGCCGTAAATAACGGACGTGGCTCCTTGGAAGTCTTTGGAAACATTTATTGCACTTCCATCACCTTCTACCGTTGCTGCAATAGGGGCAGCGGCAGATACAGTCCCTGAAGCAAGAGAAATCGCCATGATACTGGCCGCCAACGCTCCGCACAGGGCGCCGCGGCGCAGGGCGCGGCAGAATGACGTTCCGCGGCTGTGTCCAGTCACCAGCTCGGAGGCCACGACGTAGCAGGCGCGGACTTTGCTCCAAATCACTTTGTAGATCTTGTTCATTCAATCCAATCTCCTTTGACGTTAAATATGATTTTCCCCAATATCTTCAGTGCGCATCGGCGCACGATTTCCCACAAGGAAGGGCAGTCTGGCAAAAGGACCCCCAACGTTTGCCGGCGTTTCGGCGCGGGCGAAGTGTGGAGCCGGAAGTCCTGACACCAACCGGCTGCCCCATGAACAAAAACGCTGCATTGCTCTGTTCGTTTTTTCTGTTTGTTTTGAATTCATGCGGCTGGGGGGCGATGGATTTCGGTTTTCCTCTGCCTCGTTACTCAATGCAGATGAGCGGTTCCAACGGAATGTGCCGCGAGCGGTTTTTTCTGCCGCTCAGCTTCCTTGCGGCAATGCGTTATTTCGTCCTCCACCTAATCATCTTATCTTGTCCGACGCTCTTTGTGATTTTGATAAAGATAACATATCAAATCTTATTTTAGTATTTTCATACGAATAATCATTAAGCAAAATTATGAAATCTAATCTGTGAATATGTTTAAATTTAAGTGCTATTGATGGATTTTTGATGGCTTATGTAAATTTTTTTTTACATGTTGCGTTTCGTCGTGTGGCTGTTTCTTTTCAGCGTTTCTCAGCGCTTTCCTTTCCTTCTTTTGTCGTGCGCTCTCGCGATATGGGGCTTGTGTTTCGTGCGATGCGAAGGTTACGCCCCCTTATTTTTCTTACTTAAAGCTTTTTCGGTGGGGGTGTCGAAAAATGAAGACTGAAGAAGGAGTGCTGGAGAAGAGCCCCTCTCAGGCCTTGGCTTTGCATTGGCTCTTTTTTGCTCCCCCTCTTCGCGGCCGTAGGTGCTCTCTATCTTAAAAATCTTAAAAATCGGAACATATTATAATAAACTTCCTTATCTTAACATTCTATCATATATTGTCATTTGTCATGTTTAATGAATTGAAATTATTTTTATGTTAAATTTTACTCAATAATAACGTAATTCCATAACTATTATCAGAACTATTTGCACAATTATGTTTGATTTCATGGTCTCGGCAGTGCGATTTTGGGAATTTTCGAGAAGGCGTCAAGCCGTCGTGCCGCCTTTTTTAGGTGCGCGGAGAAAATCTTTTCAATCGTTGTGGCGGGGGCGTTTTTGCTTGTATGGTGGGCTCAAGGCGGTTTTTTTACGGCGGCACTGTAAACGCGCGACGATTTTTTTGCGCTGCCGGCCAAAAAAGGTCATTCAATGGGTATAAAGGTATTGACTATCACTGATGTTAAGGCGCTGAGCGGGAAAACGTTTGACTTCTCTTAAAGCGGAAATGTGTCTTTCAAGCGCGTCGCCCTGTCCGCACGGCGACAGGGTGGCATGGCGGCAGTAAGGGACCGGCCTTGTGAAAAGGCGCAAAAAAGGCTCTGCTCTCCGGCGATGGAGAGCAGAGCCTTTTATCTCTATATTAAGGAAGAACGCTTTCTCAGCGGTCTTTCAGGAAGGCGTCGATGGCATTGACGGCGGCCGTGATCCCCCGCGCGGCATCGTCGATGGCCATGGAGGGCTGTGGCGTGCTTTGCGCGGCGGCCTGCTGCGGCGAAAAGGGGACGTGCATAAAGCCGCAGATGCAGCGGGGAAGCGCACGGGCCGCGTGGTGCAGAGCGCCGTACATGACGGCGTTGCACACGTAGAGTCCCGCGGTGTTCGAGAGGCGCGCGGGCAATCCTTGGCCGCGGATGGCGTCGGCTATGGCGCGGACGGGAAGGGTGCTGAAGTAGGCGGCGGGGCCGTCGGCGCAGATGGGGACGTCGCGGGGCTGTTTTTTCTCGTTGTCGGGAATTCGGGCGTCCATCATGTTGACGGCGATGCGCTCGGGCGTCAGCTCGGCGCGGCCGCCGGCCTGGCCGATGCTGAAAACGGCGTCGGGGCGCAGCTCGTCCATGGCATCTTTCAGCTTCTGGACGCTTTTTCCGAAGACCACGGGCAAGATCAGCGTGGCGATCTCCACGTCGCCGATGCGGCGGGGCAGGCGCTCGACGGCCTGGGCCGAGGGGTTGACCTGTTCTCCGCCGAAGGGTTCGAAGGCGGTGAGGATAAGCTTTTTCATCGTTGTTTTTCCTCCTGAAGGACTTTTTCCATGGCCGCCAGAAGGCGGTCGTTCTTTTCTCTGGTTTTGACGCCTACGCGGTAAAACCGGCCGTCCAGTCCCGTGTAGTTGGCGCAGGAGCGGATGAGGATCTTTTGCCGGAGAAGGGCTTCTTCCAGCGGCACGTCGCTTTTGAAGAGGATGTAGTTGGCGGCGCCGTCGAAGACTTTCAGCCCCAACGCCCTGAGCCGGGCGCGCATAAAGGCCGTTTCTTCGGTCACGAAGCTGCGGGTGTTTTGAATCCACGCGGCGCCGCAGCCCAGTGCCGCAACGCCGGCGATCTGGGCGGGCGTCGACACGTTCCAGCTCTGGCCGAAGGAAGCGACCTGGTGGATCAGGGCATCCGACGAGCTGACGAGAAATCCCAGCCGAAGGCCGGCGATGGAGTACATTTTCGTGAAGGCGTCGAGGATGACGGTGCGTCGACGGTCCTTCAGCAGCGGAAGGGCGGAAGTGCCATCGGTGAAGCTCATGAAGCACTGGTCGATGACGAAGGTAATGTCATGCGCCTCGCAGAAGTCGGCGATTTCCTCAACGAGCTCGGGCGGCGTCAGGCGTCCCGTGGGGTTGTTGGGATTGCACAGGAAAAAGACGTCGGGGCCTTTTTTCAGCGCGTCGAATATTCGGGGCGTGACGTCGAAGTTCTCCTCTTCGCGAAGGAGAAACTTTTCCACCGACGCGCCGGCCATGAGAGAGGCCTTTTCGTATTCCGAGAAGGTGGGGGCGCAGATGAGCGCCGTCTTCGGCCGGGCGGACAGACACCACCTGATGATGAGGTCGGCGGCGCCGTTGCCGAAAAGGAGCCACTGGGGCGGCACGTCGAGAAAGCGGCTCAGCTCGGCCGTGAGCCGGCGGCATTTGGGGTCGGGGTAAACGTCGAAATGGTCGGTTTGAGCGATGAGGGCGTCGCGGACGGGCGCCGGCATTCCCATCGGATTGATGTTGACGGAAAAATCAAGCTCCACGGGACGGGAGTAGATGTCGCCGCCGTGGTCGAATTTTTTCAGCATTGGGGCCTCCTGTGCGCTGACTGTGTTCGCGCGTCTGTTCTCCAAAAAATACTAGCACAGCGCGGCGCAAAACGAAAGCCGCGCGGAAGGGTATGTCGTTTTTTTCGCGGCCGAATTGCGCGAGGCGGCAAAATGATCGTCAGTAATGGTCAATGGCTTGACGCGCAAAAGATGGCTCGTAAAACGCCTTTTCGAAGATTTTTTGCAAATTTTTCGATGGCACAGGGACTTTGCCGTTTCGGCGACGAAATGGCGGCTTGAAAGGATGCGGCGCGACTAAAGAACCATGGAGGAGAACACTTGTAATCGGACGTTAGGCTCTGTGGCGAGTTTTCATTGCGTTGCCGCTTTTTGCCAATGGCCAGTGGTGCTGTTTCGGACCGCCGAAGAGCCATGGGGCAAAAGACGCTGGGGCGCCAACATTGAGCTTGTCATGGCGAAAAAACGAAAGCGCGAGAAAAACGATGCGGCAGTCGAACGACAAAGGGGCTCCGCCGACATGGGCAGCCCCTCTTTACAAATTTCTTTTGGGAGCGCTTGAGAACAGAAGGAGGGGCAGGGCGTTGCCCGGAGGGCCTCTGCCCTTCCATACAGGACGTGGCGAAGGGGGGATTCGGCGACGTGGAGCCGACAGCGCGGCAAAAAATGGGGAGATCGAGGGCTTGCCCGTCGCGAGGCGGAAGAGCAGGGGAAGCTGTGCGACGATCGAACGACAAAGGGGTTCCGCCGCGGCGTAACCCCTTTGCATTGCAATATTCTTTTGAGAGCGTTTTAGAACAGAAGAGCGCACAGTACGGCGCGAAGGCCAAGGGCCAAAAGCGCCGCCAGCGCGGACGAGGCGAAAAGCAGGCGGTGTGCACGTCCGATGTCGTCAATTTCCACGGGGCGCAGCGCGTCGCCCAGAGCGGCTTTGCGCTCCACGCGGCCTTCGTAGACCGCCGGTCCCCCGAGCTGCACGCCGAGGGCGCCGGCGCAGGCCGCCTCGGTGTGGGCGGCGTTGGGACTTTCATGCTTCAGGCGGTCGCGGCGAAAGACGCGCCACGCGTTTTTTCCGTGGAGCCCGCAGAGCGGAGCGGCCAGAACCATCAGAAGCCCGGCGAGGCGCGCGGGGAAAAAGTTGACGGCGTCGTCCAGATAGGCGGCGCAGGCGCCGAACCAGCGGTACTTTTTGTTTTTGTAGGCGATCATGGAGTCCATGGTGTTGGCGGCCTTGAAGAAGCAGCCGCCGAGCGCGCCGAAAAGCCCCATCCACAGCAGCGGGGCGATGACGCCATCGGAGGTGTTTTCCGCCACGGTCTCGACGGCGGCGCGGATGATCCCGCTCTCGTCGAGAACCTGGGTATCGCGTCCCACGATCATCGACAGGGCGTGCCGGGCCTTGTGGACGTCGCCTTCGCGAAGGGCGGCGGCGACCTTCAGGCTCTCGTCGCGCAGCGAACGCGCGGCCAGAAGCTGAAAACACAGGAAGCATTGGGCGGCGAAGCTCAGCGGAAACCACAGGGCATCCAGCGCCCACAGGACGGCGGCGGGAACGGCGACGGCGGCCAGAACGGCGAGGACGGTCAACAGGGCGCCGGCGCGCGCTTCGCCCCGCGGAGTGGCGGGGAAACGCGGCCGCAGAAATCTTTCCAGCACCGAAATCAGCCGTCCCATGGCGACGACGACGTGGGGGAATCCGTGGGGGTCGCCGAACAGCAGGTCAAGGATGCAGCCGGCGGCCAAAGCCCAAACCGAGGCGTATTCATTCATGTCGCGAGTTCTCCTCGACGACGGCCAGGCGAACGCCGTCCCAACGGCACGGCACGATGCCGCAGTTTTGGGTGAAACCGTCGTAAAAGCTGCGGGGCGGCGCGCACAGCTCGCTGAGCAGCGCCATGATGGTGCCGCCGTGGACCACTGCCGCGGCGCTTGAACAGGTGCACAGTTTCAGCAGCTTGAAAAATCCCCGTTTGACGCGCTCTTTCAGCTGTTTCATGGATTCGCCTCCGGGAATGGGGGCTTCGCCGCCCGAGGCGAGCCATCGGCCGTAGTCGGCGTCGCTTTTCAAAAGCTCCCGGTGGCTTTTTCCCTCGAAGCGGCCGAAGTCGATCTCCATGAATTCGTCGATGACCACGGGCTGCAGCGCGGGGTAGAGGATGTGCGCCGTCTGCAGACACCGCGACAGCGGGCTGCTGAAAAGCTGCTCCACGGCGGGAAGTCCTTGGGCGGCGCGGTCTTGCGCCTGTTGGACGCCGGTCTGGCAAAGTGGCACGTCGTTTCTGCCGAGATAGAGGCGCTTCAGATTGCTTTCTGCGGCGCCGTGTCTGATGAGATAGAGCCGCTCCACCGTCAAAACGCTCCGGTCAAAATTTCCGCCGCGGCACCCAGAACCATGCCGGCGAGCATGGAAAGCTCCAGGATCTGGATGAAAAATCCCGACGTGTCGCCCGTGATGCCGCCGAAGCGTTTCATGGCCGTCGCGTGGTAGCCGTGCCACGCGGCGATGCAGCCCAAAAGCGCGCCGGTGCCGGCAAAGACGTCGCAGAGGTCCATGAACAGGGCGCAGAGGGCGATCCATGCCCATGCCGCCCGTCGCACGGTTTTGCGTCGGGCGGGGGCTTGAAAGGCCGCCAGCATGCCGCTTCCGCGGGCGTTTTTGAAGCCCGTGACGGAAAGCACCGAAACCGCCCGCGACAGGACGAATACGGCGCAAAAGACGCCGCGGCTGCCCGAGGCTTCGCTGACGAGGCCGAACTGCAACAGGAGATAGACGGCGCAGAAGATGACGGCGAAGGCGCCGGTGCGGGAGTCCTTCATGATTTCGAGGCTGCGGGCGGCGTCCTGATGGGCCGCCAGCGCGTCGGCGGTGTCGCAGAAGCCGTCCATGTGGATCCCCCCCGTCAGCAGAAGGGGAAGGGCCGTGGCGACCGCCGTCCGGAGGATGAGGTTGAAGCCGGTGCGCCAGCAGAGCAGAAGCCACAGGTATTCCGCCAGGGCGATGATCAGGCCGACGGCGGGCAGAAAACAAAACGAACAGGCCATGTTCTCGTCGGTCCACCGGAACTGGGGAACGGGAACGGCGGAGTAGGTTGACAGCGCGATGCACAGTGATTTCAGCCAATCCATGGGCATTGCCCTTTCTTTGAAAATGGAACGCCGCCGCGCATCTCGACGACGGCGTCGGCCTGTGCGGCGAGGCGTCCGTTGAGGCGGTTCAGCGCGGCGACGTATTTCAGCGTTTCGCCGTCGCAGTCCCGCTCGTCGAGGCGGGTGATGGTGACAGCGATGAGGACGGCGCAGCGGCTCCGTAGGTTAACGATCTGTCTTTCGGCGCTCTTTTCGGCCGAGGGATCGCGCTGCGCGAAAATCAAATTGGCCAGGAGGTTGGAGACGTCTTCAAGCAGGACGAGATCGTTGGGGCCGCAGGTGACGAGGCTCAGGTCGCAGGGACATTCCACGGTGCGAAAACCCAATCCGGCGCGCTGGCGCAGGTGCTTTTCACGCCGCGCCAGACCTTCGGCGCCGAAGGGAATCATGGTGGCGGCGTAGACGCGGCGCGACGGAATCTGCGCCGCGATGCGCTCGGCGCAGCGGCTCTTGCCGCTGTTGTTCTCTCCTGTAAGTAGTATGAACATCGGAAACTCCCCGTTGGGGCGGCGAAATGTTCCACGTGGAACATACGCCGCCGTGCAAAAATTTTGCCTGCGCCGGCGTTTTTCCGGCGAAGGGGCGGCTTGCGGCGAAGGCTATGCGCGGCTTTACGGGCGCGCGCAGCCGCGGAGATCAGCGGGACGTTCCGTCGGGAGCGTCGTTGCCCTTCTCCTTTCGGGCGGCCTGCTCGCGCTGCTGCATGGCCTTGACGATGTCGCCGTAGCGTTTGGCGATGAGGCTGTAGCTGCCGCGGCCGTGGGGCAGCAGGCAGTTGGTGCAGTCCTTGATGCCGTTTTCGAGGTAGCGGAAATTTCCGCCGCACTCCCGGCCCAGAACGTAAAGCGGGCAGTAGCAGAACAGGCAGTTGAAGTTTTCGGGATCGGCGCCCTTGTGGCAGGGAAAGAACTCGCACTCTTTGTGGCTGAAAAACGAATACCTGCACTCTTCGGGTTTCTTGTTCAAAATGTCGCTGCGGCTCATGGAAGGCTCCTTTCTCCGTTAAACCTGCGGCGTGTAGGCTTCCATGCCGATGTCGCTGAAGACGAGGCCGTTGTACAGCGACAGCGCCATGTCCAGCAGAGGGAAGAGGCACAGCGCCCCCGTGCCTTCGCCCAGGCGCATTTCGGCGTTGATGACGGGCGTCATGCCGAGGGCGGCGAAAACTTTTCTCGCGGCGGGCTCCGAGGACATGTGGCTGGGCAGCATGGCGCAGGTGCAGGCGGGGCAGAGTCGCGACGCGGCCAGGGCGCTTACGGCGCTGATGACGCCGTCGATGACCACGGGCACCCGCTCCAGAGCGCCGCCGATGTACAGCCCCGTCATGGCGGCGATGTCGAATCCGCCCACTTTCGACAGCACGTCGAGGGCGTCCTCGGGATCGGGGCGGTTCAGCCGAATGCCGCGGCCGATGGCGGCGATTTTTCTGTGCAGGCCCTCGGTGGAAAGTCCGGCGCCGCGTCCCGTGATCTCCTGCGGATCACAGCCCAGAAGCACCGACGCCACGGCGGCCGACGTGGTGGTGTTGCCGATGCCCATCTCTCCCGTGGCGATGACTGAGTAGCCTTGGGATTTGCACATGCGCGCCAGCTCGATGCCGGTCTGCACGGCCTGAAGGGCTTGAGTTCTGCTCATGGCCGGTCCCTGCGTGAAGTCGCGCGTGCCTGCGGCGATGCGGCGGTTCAGAATGCCGGCCGTAGCGGGCGGGTTTTTGATGCCCACGTCGACGGGAAGCACGTCGCATTTGGCCACGCGGGCCATCAAGTTGGCCGACGAACAGCCCTTGGCCAGGTCGGAGGCCACCAGCGCGGTGATGGAGTCGTCGGTCTGCGTCACGCCTTGGGCGATGACGCCGTTGTCGGCGCAGAGGACGACGAGAACGCGCTTTTCGGCGCTGAAGCGCGCCTCGCCCGTAACGGCCGCGATGCGCGTCACCAAATCTTCGAGCAGCCCCAGGCTTTTCAGGGGCTTGGCCACGAGGCTCCATCGCTTCAGCGACGCCTCTTCGGCCGATTGGTCGGCGCCGGGGATCTGTGAATTCAAAGCTTTAAAGTCAATGACCATGAAAATCTCTCCTTAAAAGTCGAGGCATGGGATCTCTGCGAGCGGAAAGGAGCGCTTCAAAGAATGCGGAGCGTTCCAGCGGGCGAAAATGGCTGCGACGCGCGTCAACTCGAAAGCGGCGCACTTTGCGCGAAAATGGCGTCACAGTCCGGCGATGCTGTCGATGAGCGCCATGTCGAGGCTGCTTTCAAGGGCGTCGGCCAGGCGGTCGTACTGGCGCTCCTTGTAGGCCTTCCAGTCGAAGGGGCGGGATTCCAGAACGACGCCCTTTTTCCGCGCCAGCGCTTGAATGACGGCGTCGCGGCAGGCTTGGGCGTCGAAAAAACCGTGCAGATAGCAGCCGTACACGTCGCCCTGCTGGCACCCGTCATCGGAGCCGTCGGCCAGGCAGATCAACGGCAGGGCGCCTTCGGCGCGCCGCGAGGTTCCGCAGTGAATTTCGTAGCCCTCGAGTTGAACTCCCGAAAGGGGCGCGAAAATTCCCTTCACGTCCAGCGCCGTGGCGGTCAGTCGCGTGCGGCGCTTTTCGGGATGGAAGCGCGTCGTCACCGGCAGAAGCCCCATGCCGGCCAGAGTTCCGCCACCTTCGACGCCCTCTTCGTCGATGACCAGCCGACCGAGCATCTGGTAGCCGCCGCAGATGCCCAGTACCGGCGTGCCCGTCGCCGAGGCTTTTTTCACCGCTGCCTCCATGCCGATGGAACGCATCCACTTCAAGTCGCCAATGGTGTTCTTTGTGCCGGGAATGACGATGAGGTCGGGGCGTCCCAGTCCGGCGGCCCTCGAGACGTAGCGCACGCCCACGCCTTCCACGGCCGACAGCGCCGTGTAGTCGGAGAAGTTGGAGAGGCGCGGCAGGCGGATGACGGCGACGTCGATCAAGGCGCCCGCTTTGGCGGCCGTCAGGCGGTCGCTCAGGCTGTCCTCGTCGTCGATGTCCACGTCGACGTAGGGCACCACGCCGGCGACGGGCTTGCCCGTGAGGGCTTCGAGCTGCGTCACGCCGGGGGCCAGAAGGGCCAAATCGCCGCGGAACTTGTTGATGATCAGGGCTTTGACGCGCTCGCGTTCCTGCGGCGAAAGCAGCAGCAGCGTGCCCGCCAGCTGCGCGAAGACGCCGCCGCGGTCGATGTCGCCCGCCAGAAGCACGGGGATGTTCAGGCGCTGCGCCAGACCCATGTTGACGAAGTCGTCGTCTTTCAGGTTGATCTCCGCGGGGCTTCCCGCGCCTTCCACGACGACGACGTCGCACTGCGACGCCAGCTTTTCGTAGGCCGCAAGCACGGCGGGCCACAGGCGGCCCTTCATGGCGTAGTATTCCGTCGCCGAGAAGTTGCCGTAAATTTCGCCGTTGAGAATGACCTGCGAGCCGCGGTCGCTGGTGGGTTTCAGCAGAATGGGATTCATGGCGGCGCTGGGTTCGATGCCGCAGGCTTCGGCCTGAACGGCCTGCGCCCGCCCGATTTCCAGTCCTTCGTCGGTGATAAAGGACTGCAGCGCCATGTTCTGCGACTTGAAGGGCGCCACGCGCAGCCCGCGGCGGCGGAACAGACGGCAAAGCCCGGTGACCAGCAGGCTTTTTCCCGCTCCCGACATGGTTCCTTGGACCATAAGAGACTTGACCATGGCGTCAATCCTTTCCGCGTTTTCAGTCAAAAAAAGAGCCCTCTTTCGAGGGCCCGCGCGCACAATTTTTCCGCGCTCCCCGCCCTCGAAGGGACCGCTGAGGACAACGCGCAGTACCGGACTTGGAAAATCCATACCGTAGCGGGGCTGTGCCGGATTCCCACCGGCTTCCTGCGGCTGTTGTCCTGAAAACACAAAAATATTTAATACCAAAAGAGCGGTTATGTCAACTTTCGCGTGCCTCGGCGCGCCCGGCGGCTGCCCTTATAGGGGGGCAACGGCTTTTCGCCGACGGATATCGGCGGCGCGAAGGGATGCCGGAGGACTGAACGGGGCGGACGCGCAAAAAAAAAAGGTTCCGGCCCTGCCGGAACCTTTTTGGAACGTCTCGAAAGAGCGATGGGGTTATTTCTCTGGCTCCAGGTCGGAGCCTTCGCCCCGGGCGACGATGGCGGACACGGCGGCGTCGCCGGTGATGTTGAGCGACGTGCGCGCCATGTCGAGAATGGCGTCGATGCCGGCGATCATGGCCACGCCCTCAATGGGAAGGCCGGCCTGAGTGGTGACCAGCGTCAGCATGATTAGTCCGCCACCGGGAACTCCCGCTGTGCCGATGGAGCCTAAAGTGGCTGTCACTAGCACGCCCAGCTGCGCCGAGAGGTTCAGCGGAATTCCGAAGGCCTGGGCGATGAAGAGCGCGCAGACGCCCTGGTAAAGCGCCGTGCCGTCCATGTTAATCGTTGCGCCCAAGGGCAGGACAAAGGACGAGACCTTGTCGGGAATGCCCATTCTGTGGCAGCAATCCATGGTTACGGGCAGCGTGCCGGAACTGGAGCGGGTGACGAAGGCCATGATCGACGCTTCTTTGATGCCGCCGAAGAACCAGCGGGGTCCTTTGTGGGCAAAGAGGCCGACCAGACCGCCGTAAACGACGAAGGCGTGAATGAGGCAGCCCAGGTAGACGCAGAAGATGGTCTTGGCGAAGGGCAGCAGCACCGCCGAGCCGTACTTGGCCACGGTGTCGGCGATCAGGGCGAAAACGCCGTAGGGCGCGAGGTTCATGACGATGGCGGTGACTTTGTACATCACTTCGGCCATGGAGTTGAAGAAGTTCAGCGCGGGCTTGCCCTTTTCTCCGGCCATGGTGATGGCGACGCCGAAGAACAGCGCGAATACGATGATCTGAAGCATATTGGCCTTGACCATGGAGCTATAGATGTTGGTGGGGAACATATCCACAAGCACCTGTCCCAGAGAAGGCGCAGCCTTGGCTTCGGTGGCCTTCGCAAGGGCGAGGTCCATGCCGGCGCCGGGGGTGATGAAATTGCCCAGAGCCAGGCCGATGGCGATGGCAAGAGCAGTGGTCACGAGGAAAATAACGACGGTTTTCACGCCGATGCGTCCCAGAGAGCGAAGGTCGCCCAGAGACGCCACGCCGACGATCAGGCTTGACAGCACCAGGGGGACAATGAGCATCTTCAACAGCGACATGAAGATGCTGCCGACGGGATGAGTCCAAGCGAGCATTCCCGGAGTGGCGAAGTGCCCGAAGACCGCACCGAGAACGAAGCCGATGGTAATCTGCCAAATCAGCGAAATACCCTGTTTTTTCTCTTCCATGATGAAACCCCCTTAAAATAAAGATAAAGCTCTTAAATAAATGGGAATGACCCTTGAAAACATTATACAACATTTTTAAGTGAAAACAACGTAAACTTTTTTTGGAGGTTTCAGGGCATTTTAAAACTTTTTGGCATAAAAGAAGAGTGCCGCTGCCGGTCGGGAACAAAAGAAGAAAAAACGGTTTTATAATAAAGGAAGATGGCTTATAATGAATACATGGAAAAACGTCAGCGGCAGAGTTCGCGCTGAATGACCTTTTCAACCGTCAGGAGGAGGCGTTTTTATGGACAAAAGAGAGATCGGGACCTTTGTAGACAACCGTGCGCCGCGCTATATCGAAGCTGCCGACGAGATCTGGGACTACGCCGAAATGGCCTTTCAGGAGTTCAAATCCATGGAGGCCCATGTGAAGCTTCTGGAAGAGGAAGGCTTTGAAGTGAGCCGCAACGTGGGGAACATCGAGACGGCTTTCTGCGGCCAGTGGGGCGAAGGCAAGCCGGTGATCGCCTTTCTCGGCGAGTTCGACGCCCTCGCGGGGCTGAATCAGAAGGCCGGCGCCGATCACAAGGAGGCCGAGCGTCCCGGCTGCTCTGGCCATGGCTGCGGCCACAACCTTTTGGGCATTGGCGCCCTTGCCGCGGCGGCGGCGCTGAAACACTACATGGCCGAAAAAGGGCTGAAGGGCACGGTGCGCTATTACGGCTGTCCCGGCGAGGAAGGCGGCAGCGGAAAGGCCTTTATGGTGCGCGACGGCGTTTTCGACGACGTGGATGCGGCCATCACGTGGCACCCCGCCAGCATCAACCGCGTGTGGAACAACTCCTCTCTGGCCAACAGCCAGATCTATTACAGATTTTACGGCCGCAGCGCCCACGCGGCGGCGGCGCCCCATCTCGGCCGCAGCGCCCTTGACGCCGTTGAACTGATGAACGTGGGCGTGCAGTTCTTGCGCGAGCACGTCATTCAAGAAGCGCGGATGCACTACGCCATCACTGACGCCGGCGGAGTTTCGCCCAACGTGGTGCAGCCCTATGCCGAAGTGCTCTACCTTCTGCGTGCCCCCAAGAGCAGCCAGGTGGCTGAAATCGTGGAGCGAGTGGACGACATCGCCAAAGGCGCAGCTCTCATGACGGGCACCACCGTAGAAAAGGACTTCGTCAAATCCTGCGCCAACGTGGTGAACAACGAGACCATGGAGCGCGCTCTCAAGGCCAATCTCGACTTCTTCGGCGCGCCGAAGTGGGACGACGAGGACGAAAAGTTCGCCGAAAAGATCTTCGCCACGGTGCCCGCCGAAGGCCGCTTCGAGACGCTGACCAAGGCGCTGAGGGGAACGGGCGAAGAGGGGCGCCGTTTCCTCGAGAGGGCGAAAAATGAAGCTTTGGCGCGGGAGATCGTGCCCTATGTGCCCTACGGCCTTGTGGACGGTGGGTCCACCGACGTGGGCGACGTGTCGTGGGTGACGCCCACGGCCCAGATTGAAATGGGCACGTGGCCCAACAGCACGCCCGGCCATTCGTGGCAGGTGGTGTCCGTCGGCCGTTCGCCCATGGCGCACAAGGCCATGCTTCAGGCGGCCAAGGTCATGGCGGCCACGGGACTGGATCTCATGACTGACCCGGAGCTGCTGAAAAAAGCCAAGGACGAGCTGAAAGAGCGCACCAAAGACGACCGCTACATTCCCATTCCCGCAGGCATCCGTCCCCGCAGCCCCGCACAGAAGAAATAAGTGGTTTTTGTTTTCGACGGGCCGGCGTCATGCCGGCTCGCCGAAAGCTGCGGCCCTCGAGAGCCCTTCGGCGGCCTCTGTGGTATAATGAAACGACAATTTCACAAGACAGTTCGAAACCATCCTGTCTTTAAACAAAACTATGGGCCTGCCGTTTTGTGTCCGTCGCGCGTTTTTACGTGCGCCGGGGCTGTTCTTTTCGAAAACGGCGGAGAGGATGGAGAGCGGCTGAGGCGGCTCTCTTTTTTTGTGCGCTCTTTTTGGGCGTTGCGGAGGATTGTGGAATGAAAGAGCTGACGATGACGAGAAAGATGACCCTTTCGGCGCTGACGGTGGCGCTTTATGTGGCGGTCATGATGGGGACGCAGAGCTTCGCTTTCGGCCAGTATCAGGTGAGAATCGCCACGTCGCTTTACGCGCTGAGCGGCATTTTCCCGTTTCTGACGGTGCCCCTGGGTTTTGCCAACTTCCTGAGCAACGTGCTCATGGGCGGGCTGGGGCCTCTCGACATGGTCGGCGGAATGGCCGTGGGCCTGCTGACGGCGGGCACCATCGCCGCGGCGCGGAAAACGCGCTGGAGCGTCGCCGCCGCCTTCCTGTCGATTACGCTGATGCCGGGGCTGGGGGTTCCCCTGTGGCTTTCCGTCATTTTGCACATTCCCTACTGGGCGCTGGCGGTCAACCTGCTGGCGGGGCAGACGGTCTGCGGCGCCTGCGGCGCTCTGCTGTTTGCGGCGCTGCGCCGCCGCTTTGCCGTCGATATCGATCATCGTAAGGAGGACGTCGAAAATGTCGCGCTCCGCTGAGGAGATGAAAGGTCTTTCGCTGCTGGGAAATAAAACGGTTTACAGAGACGATTACGCGCCGGACGTGCTGGAGTCCTTTCCCAACAAGCATCCCGAACGGGATTATTTCGTGAAATTCAATTGTCCCGAGTTCACCAGCCTGTGCCCGAAAACGGGCCAGCCCGATTTCGCCAACATCACCATCAGCTACGTCCCCGACGGACGGCTGGTGGAGAGCAAATCGCTGAAGCTCTACCTTTTCAGCTTCCGCAATCACGGCGATTTTCACGAGGACTGCGTGAACATCATCCTGGACGATTTGGTGAAGCTTTTGGAGCCAAAATACATGGAAGTTTGGGGGCGCTTTACGCCGCGGGGCGGGCTGAGCATCGATCCCTACGTCAATTACGGCAAAGCCGGCACGCCGTGGGAGGATGCGGCGCGGACTCGCCTTTTGCAGCACGACGTGATGCCTGAACTGGTGCAGTACCGCCGTTAGCGGCATAAAAAACGCGCGCGAAAAACTTCCGTTGTGGGAAGTTTTCCGCGCGCTTCGGCCGTCAGCGCTTCGACGGCGCTAGGGCGTTGAGAATGAGGGCCACCATTTCCACGGGCTTGTCGCCGGTGTTTTGAAGGCCGTGGCAGTGGCCGTCGGCACAGTAGAGAAAATCGCCGGGGGCGAAGTCCTGCCAGGTGCCGTCGTCGTTGAAGCGCCCCGTGCCGCTCAGGACGTACCACGCTTCCGACTCTCCGCGGTGGAAATGCGTGCCGATGGAGGCGCCGGGAGCCACGCAGGTGAGGCCGAACTTGCGGCCGTGTCCGCCCATGGCCTCGGCGTCCATGAGGTCACGCATGGTGGTGCGGCCCACGCCGCCCTTGAAGCCCTCGAAATCGACGCTTTTGATCTCTTCGGCTCTGCGAATCATCGTTCATCCCTCCTGAAAAGAATTCTATTTGCTGCGGGCGCTTTTCCGCCGGTCGGGATCGACTTTCCGTTCCCGCAGAATGCTCCACACCATCTCGAGCGTCCCTTCCATCAGGGCGGGACAGGTTTTCGCGCGCAGCTCCATGCTGTCGTGAACCAGATCTTCGCACCGGTCGGACTTCCAATAGGCGCGGAAGGTCTCGCACAGCTCGTCGGCGCAGTCGTGAATGGCGGAACTGCGCGGCTCGGCGGCCGTGCCCTTGCCGAAATACAGTCCCAAAAGGGCGCAGCCTCCCGCCAGGGCGCCGCAGACGCCGGAGCAGGCGCCGCCGCAAAAGCCCTCCATGGCGCGAAGCAGATCGGCGTCGTCCATGCCGAGGCGCTCCATGCCGATGGCCAACACCGTTTGCGAACAGCAGAAATGCTGATCGCCGTGAAGTTTTTTGATCTTTTCGTCAAGCTTCTCTAGCCAGACGTCCTTTTCCGCAAAATCAGCCATGGTGTTCACCTCTTGCATCGAATGTGAATTTCATCGTCTTTCATTATACAACAACGCGGCGCGCAAAGGCCGCAGGGAGGTCTTTTTAATGCCCTTTTTAGGATGCCATCTCTCGGTATCGGGCGGTTTCGAGAAGATGGGCAGAAATGCGCTGTCCATCGGTGCCGATACCTTTCAGTATTTCACGCGCAATCCCCGTGGCGGCGCCGTGAAGGCGGCCGATCCCGCCGACGTGGCGGAGCTTCGGAAGATCATGAAGGAAAACCGTTTCGGCCCGCTGGTGGCTCACGGCCCCTACACGCTCAATCCGTGCTCGGCCGACGCCAAGGTGCGCGATTTTGCGTTCATGGCCATGGCCGACGACCTAAAGCGCCTCGACGAGTCCCTTCCGGGCTGTCTCTACAACTTCCATCCCGGCAGCCACGTGGGGCAGGGAACCGAGCGGGGCATTGAGCTCATCGTCGAGACTCTCGACGAAATCCTGCCCGGCGTCACACGCACTCAGGTCCTGCTGGAAGCCATGTCGGGCAAGGGCAGCGAGGTGGGCTGCACCTTCGAGCAGCTGGCGGAGATCATCTCGCGCACCAACTGTCCGGAGAAGATGGGCGTCTGTCTCGACACCTGCCACGTCTACTCGGCGGGCTACGACATTGTGGGCGACCTCGACGGCGTGCTGGAGCGCTTCGACGACGTCATCGGCCTGAAAAGGCTTCGCGCCCTGCATCTCAACGACAGCATGACGCCCTTCGGCAGCCACAAGGACCGCCACGAAAAGCTGGGCGCCGGCAGTCTCGGCTGGGAGGCCTTCCGCAGGATTGTGACGCACCCCGCGCTGAAGGATCTGCCCATGTGCCTCGAAACGCCTCAGGAAACCCTTGCGGGCTGGGGAGAGGAGATCGCGCGGCTCCGCAGCTTTCTGGCGGAAAAGCCCTGAGGCGTGACGAGAAAAACACAAAAATGGCGGCGTGCCGTGAGGCACGCCGCCATTTTTCGACGAAGCTTAGTCCTTGGCGGGAACGACGTGAATGGCCTTCACCAAAAGGTGAATTTTGTCGCCGGCCTTCAATCCCATCTCCTCGACGGAATCGGTGGTCAGCACGGAAGCCACTCGCTCGCCGGAAGTCAGAACGCACTCCACCTGGCTCATGATTTCGCCCTTCTTGATGTCCTTCACCGTTGCCATAAGATCGTTGCGAACTCCGTATTTCATTTAAATGTCCTCCTCCATGCGGTCGCATAAGTTTTTTTGCCCTTATCGACTGTTCTTTATAATCTTTATGTATTAAGTCTATCATAAAGTATAAAATAAATGAGTGGTGTTAAGTCTAAAGATGATCACGTAATTTGTGCAGAGCATATAACTAAAAATTATATTGCGTCATCATGCAGCATATTTGACGAGGTCATTTGGCGTTTGAGGAGATTTATGCACAACTCCACAGGATCATTGATTTTTGCTTTCGGGCGAAAGCGCGGCGCATGGAATGGCCCTGCCTTATCGACGAGCTTGGCCGGCGTTCCGGTTCCGACGGCGAAAAGTTTTTTGTCGAAAAGGGCGCAATTTCGCCGTGTGAAACGGCGTGAAAAACGGCGGCGGCATTGCGAGCCGGCGTGCCTTTCGGAAAGGGATGAAAGGCGGCGCTCCGCTTTGTTGGACGGCCTTTACGGCGCTGCGACCGCGGCGCGTTTTCGTCTCCGTCGGAGGAGGTCGTTTTACCGCTAACCTTTCCATAGTATATAAAACATGACAACCGCGCCGGAGGCGCTTCAAAGAGCCTGCATCATGGTACAATCTGAGAAAACAAAGATTGTATTCTATTTTGATATTCCGGGGCGTGAGAGCCGTGAGGCAGACGAAGAATCAGATTGTGAACGGCGTGATCTGGAAACAGCTGCTTCTTTTTTTCTTTCCGCTGATGCTGGGGACGTTCTTCCAGGTGCTTTACAACACCGTCGACGCCGTGGTGGTGGGGCGGTTCGTGAGCAAGGTGGCTCTGGCCGCCGTGGGCGGCCCAACGGGCGTTCTCATCGCGCTGGTGATCAGCTTTTTCATCGGCATTACCACGGGCGCCACGGTGGTCATCGCCCAATCCTACGGCGCCGAGGACATGGAGCGCACGTCTCTTGCGCTGCACACCTCAGTGGCCCTCGGCCTTGCGGGCGGCGCCGTCATCGGCGTGCTGGGCGTGTCGCTTTCCAAGTGGGCGCTGGCGCTGATGAACACTCCGCCGTCGGTGCTGCCCTACGCCGAAACCTATCTGAAAATATTCATGGGCGGTTCGGGCCTCGGACTGATTTACAACGTAGGCGCCAGCATTCTGCGCGCCCGGGGCGATTCGAAGCGTCCTTTCTACCTGCTGGTGGCGGGAACGATGCTGAACATCCTGCTGGACCTGGTCTTCGTGGCTCGCTTGGGATGGGGCGTCGCCGGCGCGGGCTGGGCGACGGTGATCTCACAGGGTGTCAGCGCTTGGGGCGTCTGGATCCTTTTGACGCGCGAGGAGGCGCCGTTCCGGCTGGAGTGGCGGAAAATCCGCTTCAATGTCCCCCTGCTGCGCACCATCGTCAATATCGGCCTTCCGGCGGCGCTCCAGTCGTCCATGTACGCCGTGGCCAACATCGTGATTCAGGCCTCGGTCAACTCCTTCGGCGTCAACGTGGTGGCGGCGTGGACCATTCTCGGCAAAAGCGACGCGCTGTACTGGCAGATGATGGGTGCTTTCGGCATGGCGCTGTCCACCTTCAGCGGGCAGAACTTCGGCGCCCGAAAGTACGACCGCGTCATCGAGAGCATCAGAAGCTGCACGGTCATGGCCTTTATCGCCACGGTCTTTGCCAGCGGGATCATGATGACCTTCGCGCGGCAGATTTACTTTTTCTTCACCGACGACGCCGAAGTGGTGAACATCGGCATGACGGTGATGAAGACCATGGTGCCCTATTACTTCACCTACGTGCTCATCGAGACGCTGGGCGGCGGCATCCGCGGCACGGGAGACTCGCTTGTGCCCACTGTGATGATGGCCGTGGGCATCTGCTTCTTCCGCCTGTGCTGGGTGTGGTTCGCTCTGCCGCTGCACCGCACGGTCACCATGCTGTGCTGGAGCTATCCCATCAGCTGGGTGATCACGTCCATTCCCTTTATTTTCTATTACCGCTACAGCCGCTGGATGGAGCGCAGCATCGTCCGATCGGGGCACGTGCCTTCGCCGAAAAGCGCCGCCGCGCCCGTCAATCCTTGACGGACGACGGCTCGTTAAAGAAAAATTTCCGTTCAAAAAGTTGCCGAAAGGTTTTGCCGAAAACGGGGCGCTGCATTGCGTCGCTTTCGAAAGGACGGTCGCGCCTCTTTAGTTGTCCCTTTGAAACGGACGGTGAGCGGCTTTTCGCTGCACGCTTCGCTTCACGAAAGGACTCCGCGAGACCTGCGCAGGACGCAGGCTTCGCGGAGTCCTTTTATGTTCTCTGCAAATCCTCATGGCCGTCAGCACTCAAAGATGGGGAGTATCTCACAGCCTCATGCGGCCGATTTTTTTTCATATTCTCGATGGTTCTCAAAGGATGAAGCCTTTTTGTCTGGCTTTTTGTGCATTGATGACGAGCAGAGATTCAATTCGCCAGATTTTTATTTCATCGTGCAAATGTTGTCGTAAAGTGTCTTGCAATGCTGGCTCCGGTTCCCAAGTGCCATTTGGGGGATTAATCACCAGCATCAAGTAAATGCGAGAAGTGGACAAGTCGGGATGTGCCATGGAATTTGGAACGTCCTGCTGTGAATATCGTTTCAGAAGGATGTTTCCATATAAAGAAAGGGAATGGCGCATTTTCAAGACGATGTCGTTTATATAATCGTCATAGGCTGTTTTCTTCTTTTCTTTCTCATTGGCAGGAATATCCTCTACAACCTGTCTGGGGCATGATGACTTCGCTTCGATGAAATACAGATGATTTCCTTTTTTTTGTAGAATAAATTCACAGGACTTTATGCCATTTTGGCGTAACTTCTCAGTATATTGCCTGCTTTTTTCGATGTTGAAAACATGGCCCTTTTCACATTTAAATTTCATCCCGGATTCTTCTCTTATCTCCATCAGAGGACCTCTGTCACTTCTTGTTCATAGAGGTCAATGGATGCTTGAATAATGGAATTTTTTGGCATTCCCTCACTGAGATTGCAGATTTGAGGTTCTTTGTCTTTGGCAAAGGAGATACAGCAGACTTCATTGGGATGTTTCAAAGCGATTAAAAAGAGCTTCTTGATCACGAAATACGAATGGGTGGAAATGAACACTTGGATTCCCATATCTCGCGAAACGGAAGAGATCATATCGAGAAACTCGCAGATCGCATTGGGATGCAAGGCGGATTCCAATTCGTCGATGAACAACACGGAGTCCTTGTTTACGTAGCCATTGGTCAGCAGACGGTCCATAATGGAAATCTTCTTGACGCCTTCTGCGGTCGCACCAATGGAAAACTTTTGACCGAGTTCGTTTTTATAATACCATTTTCCGCCGTTGTCATCGTAATCCACTTTGCCGCTGATCACTGCGCTCAATTTTTTTCGAGCTCTTGAAAAAGCGGCGTAATTTTTCCCTTTTGAAGGTGAGATCTGAAGGGCCTTTACCAGATCATAGTAGGTGTCGTCAAACCCAAAGGATTTATCAACTTCTCGTGACTTCAAAACGACGGCAAAGAGCGAAAGTATTTCTTTTGCGGGGATAAATACGGAATTGCCCTCTTTTTGGGCCTCCGGCGCAATGACGTTGCCGACCTTTGTGCTGGCCCTCTGAGAGAATTGGTACTCGAAACAGTTCTGTTTGTGGTCCGTTTCAATCTTGAAACGCAGCGGCTCGTTGGTGGAGCGATTGACGAGGTCTCCCAATTTATCAACTTGGAATGTCCAGCGAAGCTTTTCCGACAGGATTTCGTTCATCGAACGGACGTCGTCTCCGCGTTTGTACTCTTCCATCGAGCGAACCGCAGAATACAGCGCTTTCAGGAAAAAAGTTTTGCCTGTCGCATTTTCGCCGATGACGAGGTTGATATTGGAAAGATCGGAACACTTAAATGGTGGAATATTCCCGTAGTTTTTCAGATCGACAGATTTGATCCTAAATGTCATCGTTTATCCCTCATTTTCGCGCTGTTGTGGTTTTTTATCTCATGACTTCTTTTGTCCTGTCGTAATCTTCGAAGTTAGACAATTGTTTTCGTTGTATGTGGCTTTGGGGCGTCCTTGAGGAAGTCGAGAGCGGCCAGAGACTTCGACGCGGCGGTTATTTTGCCGTTTCCTTTTTGAGCACCATGAGGCCGTAGGGCATGGGGCGTTCGCGGCCGTCGCTGACGCGGTTGACGATATGGCCGTCCCACCACAGCTCCGACGAGCCGCCGCCGTCGAGATTGAGCAGTGCCGTCAATCCCAGTCGGCGCCCCAGCGCTGCGGCTTCCTCTATGGTCAGGCCGCGGCTGTGCCACGACGAACGGCCATCCACCACAATCCATACCATCTGGCGGCCTTTTTGTCCCATGAGGGTTCTGGGGTGGCGCAGCGACAGGACGTTTTCGTCGATCATCTCGTCCCAATAGCGATGACGGGGCGCGTAGATCAGAGGACCGGCCTGCACGGCAGTTCCTACGGGGAAGGGTGGTTCGTTGCGCCATTGGGTTTGGAGCTTGGCGCGATCGCCCTTTTTGATGTTCACTTTGGGATCGCGGGTCACGATGAGCCAGTCGCCTTCGCCCATGTCGCGGCGGTAGGCCAGCGCCCGCGTCACTTCCTGGACGAGGCCGTCGTGAACCAGCGCCACGGTGCCGTTGTTGCCCGCCCGACGTTTGGATTTTCCCATGGCGGGCGTCAGCACGGCGGTCTGCCCGGGGCCGCCGAGGGCGTTCAGCGAAACGGTTATGGGATCGCTGTCGTTGATTTGCAGTCGCGCGCGGTATTCGCCGCCGGTGAAACACAGTCTGCCGCGGTTGTCCCATGCGGCCATGGAGCGGTTGTAATAGGGACCTGTCATGGGCAGTCCGTCGCTGAAAAGCGTGCCGATGGGGCCTGAACCGCTGAAGTATCCGCCGTTGACGGCGGCGAGGGCGCCGTGGCCTTGCGCCATGTCGGAAAGCCTTCTCAGCTTCCATGCCGCGACGGTGCGGCTCCCGCGGATCACGGCGTCGGCGTTGTTTTTCGGCGTAAAGGCCGCCCAGAAAAGAGCCTCGCTCTCTCCCGACTCGGGAATGATGGCGGCGCTGAAATTGCCGGCTCCCACGGCGGCGGCCATCTTCCACGCCACGGCGCGGTCGGCTACGGGCTGTGAGACTGCGGCCCAAGACCAGTCAATGGGCACGACGGTAAATTGATATGTTCCGCTGGCTCTCTGTGCGGCGGCAGCGGCCTGCCCCTCGCTCTCGTAGATGCCCAGCATGACGCGCCACGCTCGAGGCGGCCGTCCCACGCTTTCGCGGTGGATTTTCAGCGTGCCTTCGGGGCGTTTGATCTCGTGCTCCCAGAGGACGCTCTGCCGACATTGCGCCGCCCAGCGCAGCACGCGGCGGAGCTGGTCCTCGGTGGTGTTTCCCCAGGGCGAGGCGGTGACGTCGGCGGGCGCCGCGGGGTTCATGGACTTGGCGAGGGCCACGTAGCCCGAAATGTATTGGGGCAGTTTGGAGTCCTCGGGCGGCAGCGCCCAGCGGGCGATCTCGCCTTCGTGGCGGAAGCCCATGGCCTGGAGGGCGAACATCAGCGTTTCGGCGTTGGTGCAGATGATCTCCGGCGAAAAATCGTCGGCGGGATAGAGAATTCCCAGAGACAGCGCGGAGTCGAGGGCCTGCCCATAGGGCGTCGTCTCGTCCACGTCGATGAAGGACCGCCCCGATTTCAGGGGAAGGTCAAGGGCCAGCATCAGCTCGCCGAGAACTTGGCCGCGCGGCACGTCAGCGCAGGCCATGGATGCCGCAAGGGTTACGGCGATGCCTGCGGCGAGGCCGCAGAGCAGCGCTGCGGCGGATTTTTTCAAGAATTTCATGGCGTCAATTCTCCTTCATGAGAATTTTTTTCATTATAACATCCTTTTGAAGGCGAGAGCGCCTGTCATGAACGTTCGGTGCTTTCGCCGCGTCCGCTGCGGGCGGCGTTTTTCGCGAAAATCCAAGCGTGCCGTCAAAAAAAAGAGGAACCGCATGAAGCGGTTCCTCGATGCTGCTCTCGCGCAGCTCAAAAATATGGCTTGACTTGAATCAGTCGACGATTTCCACGCCGCGGAAGAAGTCCCACTTGCGAGGCGACAGGTAGAGTCCCTTGATGCGCTTGTTCAGCAGGTAGGCGCTGCCGTTGTAGTACAGAGGGATCAAGGGCATATCCTTGAGAAGGATGTCCTCGGCCTCGAGCATCATGTTGATGCGCTTCTCGCGGTCCATTTCCTTCCTGGAGGCGTGCATCAGCTCGTCGTACTTGGCGTTGCTGTACCCCGTGACGTTCTCGGGAGACTCGGTGACGAACAGGTCAAGAAGGCTGCCGGCGTCGAAGAAGTCAACCAGGTAGGAATGGCGGGCGATCTGATAGTCCTTCTGGTTGCGGGTGTTGATGAAGACCTTCCACTCCTCGTTGTACAGGTCGACTTCGATGCCCAGGTTCTGCTTCCACATGGCCTGAAGGGCTTCGGCGATGTTCTTGTTGCCTTCGTTGGTGTTGTACTTGTAGGTGATCTTGGGGAATCCCTTGCCGTCAGGATAGCCGGCCTCGGCAAGGAGCTTTTTGGCCTCTTCGGGTTGAGCGTGCACGTCGAGGTAGCTCTTGCCGCTGGCGGCGCGGAAGTCCTTGTCGTCGGTGGGTCCGGGCAGTCCCAGAGGGATGAAGGCTTTGGCGGGAACCTGGCCGGCCATGGTCACTTTTTCCGTCAGAGCCGTGCGGTCAACGGCCAGGGCAAAGGCCTTGCGGACCAGAGGATTGTCAAAGGGCGGCTTGGTGACGTTGAACACGCTGAAGCTGGTGCCCAGCTCGGCGCGGGGCGAGGCAAGGCCGCTCTTGAGCAGCATGGGAATCTGCATGGCGGGCATTCTGTCGGTGAAGTCGATCTTGCCGCTCTTGAAGGCCGCGAGGCAGGTGTTGGGGTCGGTGATCATGACCACGCGGACCTTGTCGATCTTGACGTTCTCGGCATCCCAGTAATAGGGGTTCTTGGTCAGTTCCATCTCGGCGTTGTGGTTCCAGCCCGACAGATAGAAGGGGCCGTTGCAGATGCAGGTCTCGGGAGTGCTTGTCCAGCCGCGGGGGTTGGCCTCAACCACGTCGGGTCTGGCGGGGAAGAAGATGTGGTAGGAGAAGTGGTCCAGCAGCAGAGGATCTTTGTAGGCCAGCTTGATCTCGAGGGTTCTGTCGTCAAGGGCCTTGATGCCTACGTCGTCGCGTTTGCACTTGCCGTTGTAGAAGTCCTCGCCGTTGAGAATGCCGAAGGCGAGGTAGGCGTAAGGCGACGCCACTTCGGGATCGAGAACGCGCATATAGCCGTAACGGACGTGCTCAGCCGTCAGCGGTTTGCCGTCACTCCATTTGAGGCCTTCGCGAAGGTGGAAGGTCCAGGTCAGGCCGTCCTCGGAGACGTCCCATTTCTCGGCAAGGCCGGGTTCGGGGCTGTCGTTGAAGGAAATGCGCACAAGACCTTCGAAGATGTTGTTGATGATCGTCGATCCGTCTACGGCGTTGTTCAGAGCCGGGTCAATGGTGCGAGGCTCCACGCCCAGGTTGTAGACGAATACTTTTTCCGCCGCGAAGGCGCCCGTGCAGAGTGCCAGGGCTGCGGCGACCGCTAAAATCCAACTGCGCTTGTTCATGATCCAATTCCTCCTTGAGTAACGGGTATTGAGACGCGCCGCAGGGCGCGTTGAAGCCGAATCAATCGTTGACCAGCCAGCAGGCGCACTGGTGCTCGGTGCCGCGCACCGGTTGGAGCACGGGAGTTTCTACGCTGCACCGGTCGAAGGCCTTGGGGCAGCGGGTGTGGAACTTGCAGCCCGACGGCGGGTTGATGGGGCTGGGAATTTCGCCTTTCAGCTGGATGCGGCTGCGGGCGTCGGACTTGTCGGGGTCGGGCACGGGAATGGCGGAAAGCAGCGACTGCGTGTAGGGATGAAGCGGGTTGGTGTAAAGTTCGTTGCTCCCGGCCACTTCGACGATGTTGCCCAGATACATGATGGCCACGCGGTTGCTGATGTGCTTCACCATGGAGAGGTCGTGGGCGATGAACAGATAGGTCAGGCCCAGCTCGTGCTGAAGGTCCTCCAGCATGTTGACGATCTGCGCTTGAATGGACACGTCAAGCGCGGAAATGGGCTCGTCGCAGATGATGCACTCGGGTTCCACCGCCAGGGCGCGGGCGATGCCGATGCGCTGGCGCTGACCGCCGGAGAACTCATGGGGATAGCGGTTGGCGTGCTCGCTGTTGAGTCCCACAAGGGAGAGAAGGCGCCTCATGCGGTCAATTCTCTCGTCCTTGGGGATGCCGTGGATGATCATGGGCTCGATGACGATGTCGCCGACGGTCATTCGGGGATTCAGCGAGGCGTAGGGGTCCTGGAAGATCATCTGCAGTTCTTTGCGGTAGGGCGTCATTTCCTTCTGCGTCAGATGGGACAGCTCGTGGCCCTTCCATTTAATGCTGCCCGAGGTGACGTCGTAAAGGCGGATGATGGTCCGGCCCGCTGTCGTCTTGCCGCAGCCCGATTCGCCGGCGAGGCCCAGAGTCTCGCCCTTGTGGATTTTCAGCGAAATGCCGTCGACGGAACGCACCACGCCTTTTGCCACCTTGAAATGCTTGACCAGATCCTTGACGTCGAGAAGAACTTCGTTACTTGCGGTCATGGGCGCCGTCCCCCTTCCCGTTGATCTGCTGAAGCCAGCACGATGCATTGTGCCCTTCGCCGATGGGCTGCATCTGCGGCGGATAGTCCATGCAGATGCGCATGGCGTGTTCGCAGCGCAGCGCATAAGGACAGCCCTTTGGCGGGTTGAGCAGATCGGGCGGCTGACCCTTGATGGGAATGAGCCGTTCCTTGACAAGGCTGTCGGGGTTTGGGACCGATCTCAAAAGCCCCTGGGTGTAAGGATGGGCGGGGTGATAGAAGATGTCGCGCCGCGAACCTTCTTCGACGATGTGCCCGCTGTACATGACGGACACGCGGTCAGCCATGCCGGCGATGACGCCGAGATCGTGGGTGATGATAATAATGGCTGTGTTGTTTTTCTTCTGCAGGTCCTTCATCAGCTCGAGCGTCTGCGCCTGAACGGTGACGTCGAGGGCAGTGGTTGGCTCGTCGGCGATGAGCAAATCGGGGCTGCAGGCCAAAGCCATGGCGATCATGATTCTCTGGCGTTGGCCGCCGCTGAACTGGTGGGGATACTGTTTGAGGCGCTCCTCCGCCGGCTCGATGCCCACCTCGTGGAGAAGCTCGACGGCGCGCTTTTCTGCCGCTCTCCGCGACATCTTCTTGTGGCGGATCAGCGGCTCGCAGAGCTGGTAGGAAATGGAAAGCACGGGATTGAGGCTGGTCATGGGATCCTGGAAGATCATGGAGATCTTGTTGGCGCGAATGTCCTCCATGTGCGCCAGATCCATGGTGGTCAGTTCCATGCCTTCGAAGTCAACGGAACCGCCCACGATCTTTCCCGACGGGCCGAGGAGCTTGAGCATGGACAGCATGGTGACGGACTTGCCGCTGCCCGATTCGCCCACGATGCCCAGGACCTGCCCCCGGTCCAACGACAGCGAAACGCCGCTCACTGCTTTGACCTCGCCGACGGGCGTGAAGAAAGAGGTGTGCAGATCGGTGATCTTTAAAATGTTCTCCGACATGTAAGTTTTCTCCTTCTTCCCTATTTGCGAAGCCTCGGGTCAAGGGCGTCTCTCAGCCCGTCGCCGAAGAAGTTGAATGCCAGAATGGTCACTGAAATTGCCAGAGCCGGGAAGAACAGCTGATAGGGGTAAATCATCAGCGAGTTCATGGCGTCACTGCTCAGCACGCCCCACGAAGCCATGGGCGCGTTGACGCCGAGGCCGACGAAGCTCAAAAAGGCTTCGGCGAAAATGGCGTTGGGAATGCAGAAGGTCAGCGTGACCAGAATGGGCCCCATGGCGTTGGGAATGAGATGGCGCAGGAGAATTCTCCGCGGCGAGGCGCCGATGGTGCGCGCCGCCAGAACGAACTCCTCGTTTTTCACGCGCATCACTTCGGAGCGCACAATGCGCGCCATGTTGGTCCAATAGCTGATGCCCAGCGTGATGAAAATGCTTTTCAGCCCGGGGCCGATGACCACCATCAGCAGGATGACGTAGATCATGACGGGAATGCTGCGGATGGTGTCGACGATGCGCATCATAATGTCGTCGGTGCGTCCGCCCACAAATCCCGAGATGCTGCCGTAAATGACGCCGATGGTCAGGTTGATGAGACTGGCCATCATGCCGACGGCCAGCGATATGCGGGCGCCGTACATGACACGCACGAAGAGGTCGCGGCCGAACATGTCGGTGCCGAACAGGTGCTCCCATGAGGGGAACTCGTTGGCGATCATGAAGTTCTGCTCGTCGTAGCTGTACTTCGACAGGAGGGGGCCGCAAATGGCCATGAAGAAAATGAGCAGAATCACCGTCAGTCCCAGCATGGCCATTTTGTCGCGGCACAGGCGCCGCCAGGCATCCTGCCAGTAGGTCATGCTCGGACGGATAAATTCGGCCTTGGTTTTCTCTTCGGCGCTGACCAGCTCGAAAAGAGAGGGATCGTTCAAGTCGGGCTGAGGGCGCTGATTTTGAGTTGTGGTGTCGTTCATGGGTTTCACCGTTATTTTGCCAGCTTGATGCGAGGATCGATCAAGCCGAGGCAGATGTCCACAAGCAGATTCATGGTGACCAGCAGGGCGCTGAAGAAAATGGTGACGCCCATGATGGTGGTGTAGTCGCGGTTCTGGATGCTCGTCACGAAGAACTGCCCGATGCCGGGAATCCCGAAGACCTGTTCGACGACGAAGCTTCCCGTCAGAATTCCCGCGATCAGCGGTCCGAGGTAGGTGACCACGGGGATAATGGCGTTGCGCAGCGCGTGGATGTAGACCACTGTGCGCTCGCGAAGCCCCTTGGAGTAGGCCGTGCGGATGTAGTCCTGCTGAAGCACTTCAAGCATGCTCGAACGGGTCAGCCGCGAGATGAAGGCCGCGGGGTACCCCGCCAAAGTGATGGCCGGAAGGACGGACGTAGGCAGCCCTTCCCAAAATCCCACCGTCACCAGCCCCCAACGGTAGGCGAAGAAGTACACCAGCAGCGTGGCGATGACGTAGTTTGGAATGGTGATGCCCAGCGTGGCGAAAAGTATGGCCAGCTTGTCTTGGTAGTGCCCTCGTCGCAGCGCCGAGATGATCCCCGTGGGGATGCCGACCAGCAGCGAAAGGAGAATCGCAAAAGTCCCGATCAGCGCCGAAATGGGGAACGAATTGGCGATCAGCTGGTTGACTGTCATGCCTTCGTAACGGTAAGAAGGCCCGAAGTCAAAGTGAATCGCGTTCCAAAGGTAATTGCCGTACTGCTTCCACAGCGGATCGTTCATGTGGTACCGGTCGAGGATTTTCTCCAGTATGGGCTGGGGAATAACCTTTTCGTCGGTAAAGGGTCCGCCGGGAATGGCGCGCATCAGAAAAAACGTCAGCGTGATGACCACAAACAGCGTCACCAGGCTTGTGCTTATCCTCTGAAGGATGTACTTCAGCATCGATTAACGCCCCTCCTGTGAGTGTGAATATACAACAGTGCTTCTTAGTTATTATAGCACGGCAAAGAATTTATGAAAGGTGAAATTTGTTAAGTAATATGTGATAAATGACGACAATTTAAAACCTTGAGCCTCTGTCGTGCAGGGGCAAGGGCGAGCCGCCCCTGATATCACGAAAAAGGGACAGCGTGCCGCGTAAGGATTTTTTGCCACGGACGCGGATAAAAAACTTTTGCCGCCTGAAAAAACGCCTGAAAGACGAACCTTTGAAAAGAGGCGGACGTCGGCGCTTTGCCGATTAGAAGACGTAGATTCCTTTGAAAACGGCGGCGAAAAAAGAGAGCGTTTGAGCCGGAGTTCGGCGCCGTGGTGCCTTTTGAAGCGTCGTATTGAATATAATTATTATAAATTTCGGTAAATATGAGAGAGACAGTTCAGCTCACCGGGAATAGAATATTTATGTATAGTGTCTATGCTGAAAGCGCACAAAGCTCGTCGAGGATCCTGTGGGCCGAAGCGCCGCTTTTTGCGTTGCGCTCGTTTGTGTCGAATCTGCCGCTTCGGGCGGCAGCGCTTGAAAAATCCAAGTTCTGTCCGCACCAGCCGGAGCGCCGCGGCGAAGCCGCCACGGATCCGTCGGGGCGGACGCGAAAGGTCTCTGGAGAAATGGAACGCATGGTCATCGAGAACATCTCCTTTGAATACGTCGCGTCGAAACTCATCTTGAAAGACATCTCCATGACCGTCGAGGCAGGGGAGTTCTTGTGCTTTCTGGGACAGTCGGGCTGCGGCAAAAGCACGCTGCTGAGACTGTTGGCTGGCCTCGAGCGCCCCACGTCGGGCCGGATTTCGATGGACGGCCGCGAGGTGGCGGGCGCCGGACTGGACCGCGGCGTGGTCTTTCAGGATTACGGCCTTTTTCCGTGGATGTCGGCGGGCGACAACATCATGCTGGCGCTCAGACAGCGCTTTCCGGGGAGGTCCAAGGGCGAGCTCAAGGACATTGCCATGGCGCGCCTGCGCGAGGTGGGATTCGACGACGCCGTCTACAAAAAGCTGCCCAGGGAACTTTCGGGCGGAATGCAGCAGCGCGTGGCCATCGCTCAGGCCTTCGCCATCGATCCGCCGGTGCTGCTCATGGACGAACCCTTCGGCGCGCTGGACGCCGTGACGCGCGCCATGCTCCAGGACCTTGTCCTTGACCTGTGGTCACGTCACGAGCCGAAAAAAACGGTGTTTTTCGTCACTCACGACGTCGACGAGGCTCTGCTGCTGGCCAGCCGCATTGTGGTGCTTGGGCAGTCGCCCAGCAGCATCATTTTCGACGGCCGGAACGTGCCCCACAGCAAAGCGCTGCGGGACGCCCCCTTTGAAAATCCGAAAATCGTCGCACTCCGCCAGAATCTGATCCGCCAGATCAACAAGGATGTGGCGGCCAGGCTGGAACGCACAGGGCTTTTCTCCCGCGGTTCGCGGCTTCATTGAGGCTTCAAAATTCTATCTATATAAAGGAGATCTGTTCATGTCTGTCAAGAAAACACTGGTGGTCCTGTCAACGGCTGTGGGCCTTTTTGCCGCGGCATCGGCTTTCGCCGCTCCCGAGCAGAAGGTGGTCCGCTGGAACTACGGAACCAGCGGCAACGTGCTGGTCACCATCGCCGAGAACAAAGGCTATTTCAAGGACGAAGGCATTTCCATCGTCCCCGTCTTGGCCAACGCCAACGCCGACGCCATGACGCTGCTGGCCACGGGCAAGGTGGACGTGGTGTCCAACTCGGGCACGGCGGCACCGCTTCAGCAGATCGCTTCGGGCATTGACCTCACCATCTTCGGCGGCCACATGGTGACCGGCTGTATGCCCGTCATCGCCAAACCCGGCGTCGAATGGAAAGGCGTCGAGTCGCTGGTCGGAAAGAAATTCGCCTGCAATCCCTCCTATTTCGCCTTTACTGGTGCGCTGATGGACAAGGGGTATCAGGAGCCTCTAAAGGCGCTGGAGTGGGTCGTCTATTCGGGTTACAACGAGGCGCTGGCCGCTGTGGTCCGCGGCGAAGTGGATTACGCCCTCATGGGAACTGGCCAGGTTTTCAGCGTCAAGAAGATGAAGGACGTCCGGATCGTCACCTACCAGAGCGAAGTCATGCCCAACTACTCCTGCTGCCGCATGGAGTGTCAGACCGAGTACATCAAGAAGAATCCCGAGACCGTCAAGGCCATTTTGAGGGCGCTTCTGAGGGCGCAGTGCTATTACGAAAGCCACAGGGACGAAGCGGTCGCCATGCTGGCCAAGAAGATCGGCGCTTCCGAGGAGTACGTGGGCGCCTACATGCTCGACACTGTCCATTACAACGTCAACTCCGATCCCCTGAGCAAGTCGGTGATTCGCGCCTGGGGCATTCTCGACAAGACGGGATTTTTGAACGAGAAAGCCAAGACGATGAACATCGAAGATCACCTGAACACGACTCTCTATAAGGAAGCTCTCGACGAGACGGCGCGGAAATACGGCGCGGAAGCCCCCGAGTTCTACGAGAAGCAGCGGAAGTTCTTCGCCGAAAACAACTGAGTGAAGGCCGAGGAGGCAAGCGATGGACAGAATAAAGACGTTGACCTCGAAATATTGGCTCACGGTCTGCATCTGCGCCGCGCTTGTCGCACTGTACGTTTACGCCACCGAGACGGGGCGCGCCAATCCCTACCTGTTCCCGCGACTGAGCGCCATCGAGAAAGTCCTTGCCGAGAACAAGGGCCTCATGTTCGTCAACCTCATGGCCTCCATGAAGCTCATGATCCCGTCGGTGCTCATCTCCCTGGGAATCGCGCTTTTCGTCGGACTCGTCCTGGGAATGAACGAGAAGCTGCGCGACGCGCTCTATCCCATCATCTACATGTTCAGCGTCATCCCCTCCATTCTCCTGTCGCCCTTCGCCCTGCTGCTGGCGCCCAATTTCTGGTGCGCGTCGGTGTTCCTCATCGTCTACGGCACGGTGTGGTCAACGCTCTTCGCGGCCATCACCGGGATCATGACCATCGACAAGCGTTATCTGGACAAGGCGGCGGCCTTGGAACTGACGGGAATGAAGAGGCTTGTGAAGGTCATTCTCCCGGCGGCCAGCCCCTCAATCCTTTCGGGATTTGTTGACTCTCTGCGCGGTACCTTCGTCATGCTGGTCTACTCTGAGATGTACGGCGCCCAGTACGGAATGGGATTTTTCGTGAAGAAATACGCCGAGTTCGGACTTTACGACTACACCTGGGGCGGTTTTCTGTTTATGGTGCTGGTGCTGATCGTGGTCATGCAGTTCTTCGAGCGGATCAAAAAGCACCTGCTCAAGTGGACCACCCACGGCCCGGCGCGGTAGCCGCCGAGGAAACGAAACCGGCAAAAAGGACACGCGGCACGAAAAACATCGGCGCCCTCGAAAAGAGGGCGCCGATGTTTTGTACGGTGAGGTCGTTTTGCGGGCGGCGAAAAAACGGAAAAGTTGTCCGCCGAGTTTTGTCGATCGCCGACGCCTGAAGTGCGTCAGTTCCTTCCGTCCCAGAGGTAGCGGAGAACGGCCACAGGGGCGTCGAGGCCGCGGGGCACCAGTTTCAGCTCAAGGTCGCGAGGCTCTGCGGCGGGCACGGCGGCGGGCACTGAATATTCCGCCCATGGCCCTTCAAGCGTCAGATTGCCCGAGGCGATCTCCTCGGGCGCTCCGCCCAGCGGGTTCTGCGCCGTCAGCGTCCAGCGGCAGGGAATGGTGCCGCTGGTGGAGGCGCGCCACGACAGCGTCAACGCCGCCGTTTCGCCGTCGCCGCTTTCGTAGAGGCGGCGGTCGATGATGGTCGTCTCGAAGCCGCGCACGCCGATAGGCGCCGAGAAGTCGCCGCAATGGATCTCGTAGGTGCCGGTGGGGATCTGTTCGGGAATCCGGAATTGGAACTCCGTTTCGTCGGACGTCTCGGAGAGGATGACCAGTTTCTCTTCGTTTTTCAGAGAGTTGCCGCCGAACAATGGCGACGTCAGCGCCAGCTCCTTCTCCTCGGCGCTGCGCAGAAGGATTTTCGCGGCCTCGCCGGCGCGGTACCGCGGCTTGTCGGGGATGATCAAGATCTCGTCGTCCTCGTTCAGCACGGGCATCGCGTCGATGACCACGGAACGGCCGTCGGTGTGGTAGAGGGCGTACAGCAGCTTGTTGCCCTTGAATGCCACGGGGATGTCGCTGAAGGTGGCTTCGGCTTTGCCGTCGGAAAGCCGGGCCTCCTGCGTCCGGCTTTCGCCGTTGAAGGTGACGCGGAACAGATAATCGCCGTCGGGCGTGCCCTTTTCGGCCTCGGCCGTCAGCGTGACGCTCATGGCGTCGCCTTCGGCGTAGGCCGCCTTGTCGCTTTTCGCCGTCAGGCTGAAGGCGGGCGAGCGGATCTCCACCATGAAGCTGCGCTCGGTTTTCTCGGCTTTGGCCGTCACCAGAATCCGCGACGTGGCGGCGTCCTGCGGAACTTCAACGGGCAGCGCCGCCTCTTTGCTCTCGCCGGGGGCAAGCTCAAGATCGACGCCGCCGCAACGCACGTCGGGAATGTTTACTGAGCAGAAGGCCGAACCGCCCACGCCGCCGCGGTTTTCCACGGTGAACTTCAGCTCTGTCCGCTCGCCGGGGTGCAATACCGTGCCCTCGGGAACCGCTGTGATAACCGGCGCGAAGGGCGCCGGCTTTTTCAGCGCCGACAAGGGCGTGAGAGCGACCTTGGTCTTGAAGGTGCGCCCGCCGCCGACGGCAGCGCGGAACGACGCGCCCGCAAAGCCGTTCTTGGTGGCCGACAGCGCCGGCACGCCGGCGTGAACGCCGGTGAAGAAGGCCCGTCCCTTCTCGTCCGTGACGGCGGTGACGGCGGATTTCTCCGACGGCAGCGTCACCGTTGCGCCCTGCAGCGGATTGCCCTCGCCGTCGGTCACAGTCACCAGCACGGCGCCGTCGCCCTTGGGCATGACGGGCGTCATCGGCACGGAGACGCTCAGGTCGCGTCGTCCCGCCGTGAGGTAGGCCGGCATGGAACTTTCACGGTAGCCCGGCGCCCGAACTCTGACGTTCAGCCCTTTGAAATCGGCGGCACCGCGCCAGACTGCTTGGCCCGCCGGAGCCGCGACGTCCTGCCCGTCGACGCGGAATGTGGCGCCGCGCACGGCGCGTCCCGTGACGACGTCGAAAGCGCGCAGCGTCAATTGAGCCTCGGGGGCTTTCGGCGTCATGAACAGGCGGCTGACGACGGAGCGTCCGCCGTAGGCCGTGGGGTAGTAATTGTCGACGTCGCGGTAGCCGGGAGCCGCGAACCACGTGCGGAGGCTTTTCCACGCACGGGCCGGCAGTTTGGCCGGCTCGACGAAAGGTCGGCCGCCGAGGTCCAGCGGTGAGGCGACAAAGCTGTGCAACGCTTCGCCGCTCAGCGCGTCCATGGGGTGAAACTCCATTGTGCCCTGCGACGGCATGAGGCCCACGGGGCAGGCGACGGTCCGTCCGGGAAAGACTGTAGGGTAAAAGTCGTTGCTTTCGAAGTATCCGTTGGCCCAGAACTTGGTGCGCCGGCCGCCGGCAGGGGCGTGACCGACGGCGGTGCCCTTTTCGAAAGCGCGGGGCGGCCCGTCCAGGGTGAAGCCCGTGAAGTTTTCCAGCGGTTTCCCGCTGACGGCGTCGGAGACGTTGAACTCTACTGTGCCGACGCTGGGCCACAGGCGGACGTTGCGCAGGGCTTTGCGGCCGGGGAAGGCCGTCGGGTAGAAATCACCCGTCTCGGCATGGCCATCGGCCCAGAAGGCCGAGCGTTTGTCTCCGGCGGAGGCGTGAACGGCGGCGATGCCTTCGGTAAACGCGCCGGTTCTGCCGCCCAGGGCATAGCCGACGAACTTCTCCAGAGGCGCGCCGCTCAGCGCATCGGAAACTTTGAATTCCACCGTTCCGACGCTGGGCCAGAGCGCGACGGCGCGCGTCACGCGGCGTCCCGGGAAGACTATCGGATAAAAATCTCCCGTCTCGGCGTAGTCGTCGGCCCGGAAGTTCGATCGGCCGCTTTCCTTCGCCGAACGGACGACGCGCCCGCCGGCGAAACTGCTCTGCGAGCCGCCCATGGCCCGTCCGACGAAGCGTTTCAGAGGCTCGCCGGTGATGGCGTCGAAGACGTCGAACTCGATCTCGCCCTCTTTCGGCCACAAATGCACGCGGCGGGTCACCCTCTGGCCGGGGAAGAACGCCGTGGCGTAGCGCGGCGAGTCCTCGTAGCCCGCGGCGCTGAACGAGACGTCGCGGTTGCCCGAGCGGGTTTCGCTCTCGAAGGTCCCTTCGCAGATCCTCAGCTGGCCGTCGATGTCGGCGCGCAGCGGGGCGACGGTTTTGCCGGTGACGGCATCGACCACTTCGAAGCGAATGGTCCCCTTTCCCTCGGGAAGGGGCGCGTCGGCGGGATAGAGCACGTAGTCCTCGACGATGCCCTTTCGGCTGCCGCCGCCGGAGTAACCGCGTGTCTCGAGGGGGTGGCTGCCGGCACGGGAAAGTTTCAGGTCGAAAGCGCCCATGGGCAGTCTGAAGGCGAAGGTGCCCTTGGCGTCGGTTTGGGCCTTGTATTCCGTGCCGTTTGCCTTCAGCGTGACGTCCACTCCTTTCAGCGGCGCGCCCGACGGATCGCGGACCAGCGCCGTGTAGGCGAAGCCGCCCAGCTTGGGCTTCAGGAATATCTCTTCCTTCAGGGAGGTCTGCTGTGCGCAGGCGTTGAAAAACAGTTCCGTCTGAAGCGGTTCGAAGCTCTTGTGCTCGAAGGCGAACTTCACCCGTCCCACGGGCGTCGTGGCCGCCAGAGTTCCGTCCTTGGCCGTCGTTCCCAGCTCGGCGCCGTCCAGCAGAACTTTGACGCCCTTGACCGGCGCGCCGGTGATGAGGTTGCGCAGCACCAGCGTCCGATTCGTGGTCAGCGGTGCGAGCCAGTAGGTTTCGGCCTCGGCGTTGACGGCGTTCATCAGGCAATCCGTTTCGAGCGCCGCAAAGCCCTCGCGGGAGAATTTCAGCTTCCGGCGCCCGTCGGGCAGCGCCATGGATGCAGTTCCACTGGCGTCGGTGACGGTTTTGCCCTTTTCCCAGGAAATGACGACGCCTTCCAAAGGCTCGTCGGAGATCAAATTGCGGACGACGAAGCGTGCCTCGCCCGGAACGGCGTCGCGGTCGGGCGTCAGATAGAGCCGCCGCACGGGAGCTTCTCCAGCCGCCGCGGCGAAGGCGCCTTCGGTCTCCAGCTTGCGGTAGCCCGGCGCTTCAACGACGATTTTGCGGCGTCCGGCTTCGGCGCCGCCGATGACGACGGTACCCTTTCCGTCGATCGTCCCCGTCGGGGCGTTGGCGCCGTCAAGGGCCACGCGCGCGCCTTCCACGGGCTCTTCGGTGACCAGGTCCAGAATCTCGAAGGCGGCGTCGCAGGTTGTGGGGCGCAGGTAGGCCGTGAAGTCGGAGACGCGTTCGCCGGCGAAGAAGTCTGTCTCAAGCGTCTCGTATCCCGACGCCGTCAATCGAATCCGACCGCGGCCCGGTTTCAGCCGCTCGATGCGCTCGCGGTTCAGCGATGGAGAAACGTCGCGCGTCCAGCCGTCGTCGGTACGGATGGCGGCCTGAACGTTCTCGGCCTCTTTGCCCGTCACGGCGTCGTAAACCTTGAAGCGCAACTTGCCGACGGCGAGATAGAGGTCTTGCTTCAGCTTCAGCCCCTCTTCGACGTGAATCGCGAAGCGGTTCGTGTCGGGAACGATGCCGCCCACAGGACAGCGGACTTCGTAATCGCCGGGCAGCAGAGAGGCCGCCCAGTTGCCTGCGGCGTCGCTGCGCAGAGAGTACGTTTCATTGCCGCGCTTCAGATTCAGCTCCATGTCGGGCAGCGGTGTGCCGTCAATGCGGTCGGCCACGCGCCCGAAGGCCGTTCCCACGCCCGTCCCGCTGCCGGCGGGCAGCAGCTCCACTGTGAGCGGCTGGTTTTCGGGCGCCAGCAGGACTGAGCCGTCGAAACCGTTATACTCTGCGGCTCCTGCCTGAAGCGTGAAGCTTCCGGCGGGAATGTCCAGCGCAAAACCGCCGTCGCTGTCGCTGGTCGCCTCGAAATGGGCCTCGCCAAGATGGAACGACACCGTTCCGCCGGAAATGGGTTTTTTGGTGATCTTGTCGGCGAGAAGGCCTTTGAATTTCTGCGGAGTTCCAAGGAAGTTGAAGGGCGCGCTGCCCGTGCCTACCATGCTTCCCCTGAACACCGCCGAGACCTGGACGGAACAGGGGCCAGAGAGCATTTCGTCGGGCAGTTTCAGCTGTGCTGACGCTGTGGCGCTTTCGGCTTCGGCGTTGAAGGCTTTTTCCTCGGTCAGAACGGTTTTCCCCGCGCCGTCCATCACGGCAAAGCGTGCCGTGCCGCCGCAGGGCGTCTTGAAGGGGTTTTCGCAGGTCATGTCCGCCAGCAACGTTTCGCCGGAGTTACAGCTGTTTTTGTCCAGCGTCACCGTGACGTTTGCGCGCGGCGCGCGGGTGTAAAATCCCTTGTTCATGGCCGCCATCTTGGCGCCGCTTGCGGCGTCGAAAACGTCGACGTAGAAGCGGTCGATGCCGTCGGTGTTGACCACGGTGATGGCCTTTTCCAGCGTGAACTCGCCCCCTGCGGGCAGATGCACCGAATCGGCGCCGGAGTACAACTTTTTGTCCTCTCCCTTGGCCGCCCAGCCGTTGTGAATGAAGCGCCACTGCACCTTCAAATCCTGAGCTTGCCCGGTGCGCTCACTGAAGTGCGCAGCAAAATTCCCCTGCGCGCCGAGAACGTAGTTCTCCAGATCGCTGGTCAGAGCCAGAGTGAAGGGCAGACGGTCGGCAGGCGGCGCCGCGGCGTCGTCGGGCAGGACGCTGACGGCGAAGGCCGCTGTTGGCGCGGTTTGGGCCACGATGGTGCCCGCGCCGTCGAGAAAATCGGCGCCGACGCTGTAAAAGCCCGACTGCGACACCTCGGGAACGTTCCATTCGCCGGCTTGGAACTTGGCCTCGATGGGCCTGCCGTCGGGCGCCAAAACCAGCGGCACAAAGCTCTGCCACTGGACGTCTTCAGGCGGCGTCACGGCCACTCCGTTCGTGGGCGCTTGTGCCGACGCGCAAATTTTTACGGCGCTTCCCTTGGCGACGAAGGGTACGTCTCCGCCCAGCAGATACGCCACCAGATCGCGGCAGAACAGTTTTTCGTCGGTGGTGCCCTGGTGGTTGCCCGCGGCCCAATCCATGTAAAGCGTGGAGAGGACGACGCGGCCGTTCTTCCACGGGTAGGAGATCATGCAGGGTTGGTCGTTCTTCGTACGCGACAGCCAGACTTCGCCGTCTTTCGGCCAGTCGACGAAATAACCGTCGACGTTGAAATCCGGCGCGGCTTTGGTCATGGACGCAAAGGCGCCGTTGGCGGTCACAATGCGCGACGAAGCGTACTGACAGCTCTGATCCTCGGCGAAGCCGTAGGCGGTGACGCCGCCGGGAATGGCCCGGTACTCGCGCCCCAGCTGCTGGGAGAAAACCAGCACCGTGCCGCCCGATTCCAGATACCTTTCCATGGTGCCTCTGAATCGCGCCGACGACGCGTAGTCCGACAGCGCGCCGCTGGGGACGATCAGAAGAGGATAGTTGGCGAGCAGCTCGGGGTCGGCGTCGGGGCGCACCATGACTGCCGCTTGGCCGTCCAGCTGCGCCGCCGCGCCGCGGGCGTAACCCGACGACAGAATCGCCACGTCGGGAGTGAGCGCTGCGTTCCAGGCGACGTCGCGGCACAGGTCGTCGAGAGCTTCTTTCTGCTCGTCGGGGATTTTCGCCGTGAGTTCCATTGGAGACGAGTCCAGCGCCGCGTCGAGGAAGGCGCCCAGCGTCTCGGCGCTGAGTTCGCCGCCCCAAGCTTCGCGGTCGCGGCCTCTCAGCCAGTCCATGGTGAACTCGTCGCCCTGAGACAGAGCGCACAGCCACAGCGGCCGCTCCTGAGCGGGAAAACTCAGCAGCGCCGCGCCGATGTTCTCGTTGTCGTCGGGATTGTCGGCGCCCGGCGTGCCGAAGGCGACGCCCAACTCCTTGACGCGGAGGTCCTTGTACTTTTGAAGCCAAATTTTCAGTTCGGCGGCGTTCAAGCCCTGCGTCAGCGCCGTCATCATTTCGGGATCCTCGAGCACGGGGCGGAAAATCCGCCAATATTTATGCCGTTCCCGCTCCCAAAGGGGAGGCAGCGGAGCGCCGATGGCCTTGGAGATCAGATCGCTCAAGGGCTTGTACCTCTCTTTGAGCGCTTCGTCGGTTTCAAGCACCGATCGAGCCGCGGCGGAGGCCTGGGCGTAGGCCTTCACGGTGCCGCCTCCCTCCCAGGCTGCTTCGCCGATGGACATCAAGTTGCCGATATACATTGCGGCGATCGCCTTGGAGCCCTCCCACGCCAGAGAAGCGATGGCCCACTCTTCGGGCGACATCCGCCATTCCTTTCCCTCGGCGCGGTCGCGATAGTATTTTTCCAGGTATTCTTTGTAATTTTGGAGGGTGTTGTCGAAGACTCCCTGAATGCCCAAAAAGGTGCCGACGCCCACCATGGCGCCCTTGCCGGCGATCCACCAGTCCATCTCCATATCGGGATTTTTTTCCAAGGCCTCGGCGAACTCGCGGTCCATGTACTCCTTGCCGGCCATGACGCTGGTATAGCCCTGATAAAGGCCGACCACCACGTCAGTGCCCGTTTTCAGTTTCGCGTCGATCTTCTGGCGCCGCTCGCTGCCCGGCGGCAGATAGCGTTGCTCGACGACATTCTTGACGGCCTTGTATTTGTTTTGCACTCTGGCGAAAATTCCGGGTTTGACGTCTTTCAGCGGTTTTGCGGGCAGAACGCGGGGCTTTGCCTGCGGCGCCTTGTTTGACGCCTTCGCTGGAGAAAAAATTCTTTTGAACCTCTTGACATCGCTTCGGTACCTTCGCTGCATTCTCTTGACGTGCCGGCTTCTGTTGGGGCGGCTGTACCCGCGGGCACCTCTGTTTTTCGCTTCGGCCGCCAGAGGCGCAACTCCGGGAAGGAAGGACTCCGGAACGAACGACGCGCTTGCCAAAAGCATGGTGGCGGCGACGGCGCACAATGAAATTTTTCTCATGCCTTTGCGCCTCCTTTACTTTTCAGCTTCCCACAGGGCAGCCACGTGATTGACGTAGTCCGCGGCGGGAGCGTTTCCCGCAAAAGCGGCTGCGGCCTTGCGCAGCGTCTCCAAAGCTTCTTTTCTGCCCAGAGCGCGCTGGAACTGTGCCAGGGCGAACAGCGCCGCACCGTCGTTCGGGTTGGCTCTCGATCGGTCTTGGGCGAAAGCCAGACCGTCGGCGGCACGATCGCTGAGCAAACAGGCCGAACCGAACAGCGGCATGGCGTTCAGGTCGAAAAGTTCGGGCGACAGCGCGAAGGCCTTCAGAAAGTCCGTCACTGCGTCGTCGAAGTATTGGCTCTGAAATTCCAGCCCCGCCAGGAAGTACAGCGCTTCGGCGTGTTCGGGGTCGCAGTCGAGAGCGTCGTCGCAGGCTTCAATGGCCAGTTCGCGCGTCAAGCCGTGACAGCCGAAGGCCCCGAAAACCCGCGCCAGCAGATAGTAAAAATCGGCTCGGTCGGGCACCTGTCCCGCCGCCCGCAGAGCGTAGGCCAGAGCCTTGCGCAGGTCGGCGTCCTCGTCGGGCGCGGGGCGGGGATTTTTGGCGCGGTAGGCTTCCAGCGAGCGCAGGGCGATGCCCGCGCGCAAAATGGCCAAAGTCAGCGCATTTTCCTCCGTGGGGTCCTGCTCGCACAGTTCCATGGCGTGCGCTTCGGAAGCGTCGGGCGGGTATTCCGCGTCGGCGCTTGTGGCGGGCGGCAGGTTTTCAAGCAGTTCATCGAGAGAGACAAAGCCGAGTTCGTCCAATTTCGACTGCGGTGCCGCCTGTTCTTCCTGCGCCGGCGGTTCCGCGACGACGGGCTCGGCTTGTGACGCCGGCGCCGGCCATGTGCAGAACGCCGCCAGCAGCGCCGCAGCGTAAAGAACTTTCATCGAAATTCCCCCTTCGTCATGAACGCGCCCGACGGCCTCCGTGTTCCATGTCCGGTCCGGCGAGCGTAGGCAGTTCTGTGGTTTTCGGGCGCGCAGAACGAAAGAGATTCTGCCGCTCCTTTTTCCTGACGACGGACCTTCGCCCCGTGTGGTTGAACGCGGCTGTCGGCGTTCCGTCATCGTGGCTTCGTTCCTCCATGAGGTGACAAAAAGCGGCGGCCACAATGGCCGCCGCTTCGCTTTCGCCTTTTTGCCGAAGGCGCGTCGGCCGCACCGCGAGTGAAGCGGCGCGCAGATTTACATCTTCGACTTCAGATATTCGACGATATTGGCCTTGCGTTTTCTCTCGGCCAATGACAGTGCCGTTTTTCCGTGCGTGTCGGCGATCTTCGGGTCGGCGCCGGCTTCGACCAGCAGCTTCACGGTCTCCAGGTTGCCGCTTTTCACGGCTTCGTGCAGAGGGGTGTTGCCCCAGTTATCGGCAGCGTTGACGTCGGTGCCGGCTGCGACCAGCAGTTTCGCCAGCTCAAGATTGTCCTGATCTACGGCTCTGAGCAGCGGCGTGGCGCCATCCTTTGCCCGCGCATTGACATCGGCGCCGGCCTTGAGCAGCAGCTTTGCAACCTCCGTGTTGCCCCGATCCGCAGCTTTATGCAGCGGCGTGGTGCCGTTTTTGTCGGCAGCGTTGACGTTGGCGCCGGCATCGAGCAACAGCTGTGTCAGTTCGGGGTCACCTTGATCCATGGTTTTGAGCAGTGGCGTGGTGCCATCTTCTTTGGCGGCATTGGGGTCGGCGCCGGCATCGAGCAGCACCTTTGCCAGCGCAGGGGTGCCATTATACACGGCAAGGTACAGAGGGGTGCTGCGGTCTTCGTCGACGGCATTGGGATTGGCGCCGTGCTCCAGCAGCAGCTTTGTCAGTTCGGAGTTGCCATAATCCGCGGCTTTGAGCAGCGGGGTGGTGCCATCTTTTTGGGCAGCGTTGGGGTTGGCTCCGACGTCGAGCAGCAGCTTTGTCAGCTCGGGATTGCTCCGCTCCGCGGCTCTGTGCAGCGGTGTGGTGCCATATTCATCGGCGAGGTTGGGGTCGGCTCCGTGTTCCAACAGGAGCTTTTCCATCTCAGTTTTGCCGTTCTCCACGGCCTTGAGCAGCAGAGTGGCGCCGTCTTCTTTGGCAAAGTTGGGGTCGGCACCGTGCTCCAGCAACGGCTTCATCAGGTCAGTGTAGCCGTAATGCAAAGCAGAGTACAGGGGGCTGTCGCCATCTTTGTCGGCAGCATTGGGGTTCGCGCCGGCGTTCAGCAGCAGCGCGACCACCTCGGCTTTGTTCGCACGCACGGCCGTGTGCAGTGGGGTCTTGCCTTCCTTGTCGGCAAGGTTGGGATCGGCACCGCGCTCCAGCAGCAGCTTCGCGATCTCCGTTCGGCCATAGTTCGCGGCGCTGTGCAGAGGGGTACTGCCGTCTGTGCCGGTGGCGTTGGGATCGGCGCCTGATTTCAGCAACGCTTCGGCCTTTTTCAAATCGCTGCCGCCTGCGGCATATATCAGCTCTGTCTTTCCGTAACTGTCGACGGCGTTGATGTCCACAGCGGCCGCGCAGCCGCACAGGGCCAGCAGGACGGCGGCGCTTGCCAAAAACCTTACCGTCTTTTTCATGTTCGTACCTCCTTTGATTGTGCCTGTCGGTCCAAAGGGTCGGCGACGTGAGAAACGCTTCCCGAAGCGTTCGGCTACATCTTCGACTTCAGATATTCGACGATTTCGGCCTTGCCTTGTTCCTTGGCCAATGACAGAGCCGTCGTCCCGTCGGGCATGGCGGCCTTCAAGTCAGCTCCGGCGTCGACCAGCAGCTTTACAAGTTCCAATTTGCCTTTGTCCACGGCGTAGATCAACGGGGTGCACCTCTGTCTGTCGGCAGCGTTGACGTGGGCGCCGGCATTGATCAGCAGCTGCACCATCTCCGGTTCGCCGTTGTTCACGGCGGAGATCAGCGGGCTGTTTCCCCAACTATCGGCAGCGTTGAAATCGGCACCGTGTTTCAGCAGGAGTTTTGCCATTTCTGTGTTATTGTCTCTCACGGCGTAGTGCAGCGGTTTATTTCCGCCGTAGAGGCTGCTGGCAAGATTGGGATCGGCGCCGGCGCTTAAAAGCATTTCCACCAGTTCCGTCTGGCCGTCTGTCACAGCCTTGGTCAGCAGGTACATGTTCTTTTCGCCGATCACATTGGGATTGGCGCCGCTTTCCAGCAGCAGCTTCATGGCGGGCAAGTCCTCTTCTTCGGCCACGATCTGCAGCGCCGTTTTTTTCGGATCTTCGTCGGTTTGGGCGTCCGGGTCGGCACCGGCTTTCAGCAACAGTTCCATCACTGCCGCGTTGGCTTTGTAGGCGGCTTCGTGCAGTGGCCTGCTGCCATAGGTGTCGGCGGCGTTGGGGTCGGCGCCGCCTTCCAGCAGCAGTTTCGTCAGCTCCGCGCTGCCCTGCTCGGCGGCTTTGTGCAGCGGAGTGGTGCCCCATTGGTTGGCGATGTTGGGGTTGGCGCCGGCCTTCAGCAACTCTTGGGCCTTTTTCAAGTTGCCCTCGCTCACGGCATACATCAGTTTTGTGTACCCATCCTCGTCGACGGCGTTGACGTCCACGGCGACCGCGCTTCCGCACAGTGCCAGCAGAACGGCTGCGCTTGTCCAAAACTTCACCATCTTTTTCATGACTCTGCCTCCTTTGATTGTGCCTGTCGGCCCAAAGGGTCGGCGATGTGAAAAGCGCTTCCCGCCGCGTTCTGCGCGCTACCTTCAAAAGCGTGCGGCGGCGTCCGATTACATTTTCGACTTCAGATATTGGACGATTTCGGTCTTGCCTTGTTCCTCGGCCAGCGACAGCGCCGTCGTTCCGTCCTTGTCGGCGATCTTCGGGTCGGCGCCGGCGTCCACCAGCAGTTTCACCATCTCAAGCTCGCCTTTGTACACGGCCACGTGCAGCGGGGTCGTCCCCCATGTGATGCTGGCCATGTTGGGGTTGGCGCCGGCATTGAGCAACACCTTCACGATTTCCATGTTGCGGCTTTCCACGGCTTTGTACAGCGGTGTGATGCCCTTTTTGTTGGCGGCGTTCACGTCGGCGCTGTGCTCCAGCAGCAGCTCCGCGATCTCCGGCCTGCCTTTGTACGCGGCCTCGTGCAGCAGAGTTGAGCCGTATTTGTCGGCCGTATCCACCTTGGCGCCGTTCTCCAGCAGCAGCTTCGCGATCTCCAAGTTGCCATAGCGCACGGCATTGTACAGCGGGGTGGTGCCCTGTTTGTCGGCGAGGTTGGGGTCGACTCCGTGTTCCAGCAGCAGTTTTGCCAACTTGAAGTTGCCATTATTTGCGGCTTTGTACAGCGGTGTGTAACCCCCATCGTCCACAGCCTTGGGATCGGCGCCGCGCTCCAGCAGCAACTCCGCCAGCTCTGTTTTGCCTTTACTCGCGGCAGCGTGCAGTGGCGTGCAGCCGTCCTCGTCGGCGGCGTTCACGTCGGCTCCGGCTTCCAGGAGCAGCTCCGCGGTCCTGTCAGCGTCGCTTGCTATCCGATCCGCAGCGGTGTGCAACGGCGTTTTGCCGTTACTGTTGGCGGCGTTGGGGTTCGCACCGACTTTCAGCAGCAGCTCCACCAGTTCTGTTTTACCAAAATACACGGCGGAGTGCAGCGGGCTGTCGCCTCGTCCGTCGGCGGCGTTGAGGTCAGAGCCGCGCTCCAACAGCAGCTTTGCGATCTCTGTTTTGTCTCCAGTGGCAGCTTTGTGCAGTGGCGTTTTGCCGTTACTGTCGGCGGCGTCCACGTTGGCGCCGCGCTCCAACAGCAGTTTTACGATCTCCGTTCGGCCATAGTCCGCGGCTTTGTGCAGCGGCGTTTCGCCGTCATTGTCGGCGGCGTTCACGTTGGCGCCCAGTTTGATCTGCTCTTCGGCCTTTTTCAGGTCGCCGGAACGGGCGGCGTTCATCAGTGCCGTGCATCCGTAGCGGTCGACGGCGTTGACGTCCACGGCGGCCGCGCATCCGCACAGTGCCAGCAGAACGGCAGCGCTTGCCAAAAACTTCACCATCTTTTTCATGACTCTGCCTCCTTTGATTGTGCCTGTCGGCCCAAAGGGTCGGCGATGGGAAAAAATGCTCTTGCAGTTTGTGGCATAGTGTTTATTAAAAAACTTTGTGTCCTTTTTTTGAAAGGCTGCATTTCCGTTTTGAACGCCCTGTCCTGAGGCGGTCTTTTCGAAAGGATGCAATAAAAAGCCTACCTTTATAGATACTGGAATGGAAAAACATCCTTCTGAGACGAAGCGCTGCGGCGCTCGGGAAGGGGCGCACAACGGCGCACCGTTACGGCGGAAGTCGCCGGATTTTACCGTTTTGATTTTATTGCAATGTTTTAAATTTCATTTCAATTATTATAGCATATAAAGTAAAATTTTTGCCACGAAACTTTAATTCCCGAGCGTGGCGCCGGCCACAAAGGAGAGTTTCGACGGCGGCAACAGGCGCGCAAAGCTCGCGCGCGTCGCGTCGAGAAAAAACAAGCTGCCGCAGGGCGCGCTCAGTCGGGAAAGGACGCGAAAGCGAGTGTCCCCGCGCGGGGAACCGCTTTGCTCTTTCCGGCTTTTGCGCACTCTGCGGCAGCCTTGATCGATATGTGAGTTCAGTTTCGATGGGGCGCCGGCTCGGCAAAAGTGCCGATGGAAATTTTGTGCCGGTCAAAAAACGGCAGTCGCCTCATCGTGGCGACTGGACCCATGCGGCGATGGCGGCGGCGCCCACGGGCAGACAGCCTTCGTCGGGGTAAAAGCGCGGGTTGTGAAGCGGTTCCTGCGCCTGATTTTCGCCGCGGCACCCCAGTTCGGCGTAACAGCCCGGCACTTTTTCGGCGAGGTAGGCGAAGTCGTCGACGCCCATCTTCGGAAATTCGGGGACGGCAATTCCGCTTTCGCCGACGACCGAAGCGGCGGCGCGCAGGAAAAAGGCGGTTTCGCCGCGGTCGTTGACGATGGGGGGATAGCTGGGGATGACGGTGATCTCGGCGCTCATGCGCAGAGCCGCGGCCATGCCGGACACGATTTCCTTGAAGCGCGCGCGGCTGCGCTCACGCGACTGGGGCGTAAGCGTCCTGATAATGCCGTCGAAGCGCGCCCGTTCGGGAATGACGTTTCGGGCGCGGCCGGCCTCGAAATGGCCGATGGTGAGCACCACCGAATCCAGTGGATCGGTTTCGCGGCTCACCAGGGTTTGCAGGGCGCCGACGATCTGCGCACCGCCGGCCACGGTGTCCACGCCCATCTGGGGGTAGGCGCCGTGGCAGCCCCGTCCGTGGAGCACCACGGTGAACATGTCGCTGGAAGCGCGCGTCCGTCCCGGCAGGGCGGCCAGCGTTCCCACGGGGTATTCCGACGACACGTGAAGCCCCAGGGCCGCCGAAACGCTCTCCAGCGCGCCGTCGGCGATCATGGCCGCTGCGCCGCCGTCGCCCTCTTCGTCGGGCTGAAAAAGCACGCGCAGCGATGCCGAAAGGGCGCTTTCTCCGCTCAACAGCTTGAGGGCGCCGAGGGCGCAGGTCACGTGGGCGTCGTGGCCGCAGGCGTGCATCTTTCCGGCGTGGCGCGACGCCCAGGGCAGCCCCGTCGCCTCGTCGAGAGGCAGGGCGTCCATGTCGGCGCGCAGCGCGACCACGGGCTTCCCTGCGCCGGCGGACAGTTGGGCCAGAATGCCGCCGGCACAGCGGCGGTACGGCACCTTCAGGTCGTCGAGGCAGGATTCGATGAAGGCTATGGTCTGGGGAAGGTCCCTTCCCAATTCGGGAATCCGGTGCAGCGAGCGGTAGATCTCGCTGAGCCAGGGTTTCAGTGTCTGCGCTTTTTCGTCCATGTTTTTTTTCAGCTCCCGGAGTCGTTAAAAAGCGTCCTCTTCGCCTGAGGCGGAGCGGACGCGATCAAGCCTTGTTTTTCAGTTGGAACTCGTCCATCAGCGCGTTGACGGCAGCGGCGCACTGGTTCCGCGGCAACAGCGCGGCCATGCGGATTTCCGACAGCGTCGCGGCGAGGACGGTTATTCCGGCGCGGCGCAGGGCGGCGAAAAACCGTCCCGAAACGTCGGTGGACGATCGGATGCCTCTGCCGATGGCCGAGACTTTTGCGGCGGGCTGAGCGCTCAGACTCCAGCCGCCGGCGTTCGGCAGCGCTTCTTTGAGGGCGGCGTCCAGATCGTCGCGGGCGTCGTCGTTCACCGAGAAGGTCAGCTCGCTGCCGGCGTTGACTGAAATCATGTCGGGATGAATTCCGCGTCCGGCCAGGGCGGTGAATACGGCGGCGCAGAGCGCCGTGTCTGCGGGAAGGCCGCGAAGGGCAATCCCGGTTTCGTCGACGGCGGCCACTCCGGTGACCACGGCGGGCGGCAGGGTCTGTGACAGGTCTTTGACGATCCGTGTGCCCCTCTCGTCAGAGAACGTGGCGCCGCAGTAGATCTCGACGCGTTGCCGCGCGGCGATTTCGACGCCGCTGGAGTGGACCACCTTGGCGCCCGAAGACGCCATTTCCAGCATCTCCTCGCAGGTCAGGCAGTCCAGTTTTTTGGCGTCGGGCACGAGTCGGGGGTCGCAGGCGAAAACGCCGGCGACGTCGCTGTAAATTTCGCAGGGGCAGCGAAGCGCGGCGGCCAACGCGATGGCCGAGGTGTCGCTTCCGCCTCGTCCCAGCGTGGTGAGGTTGCCTTCGGGGCTGACGCCCTGAAATCCCGTCACCACCACGACGCCGCGACGGTCGAGCTCGGCGCAGAGGCGCGCCAGGTCAACATGCCTGATTCTGGCGTTGGTGTGGTTCGACGTGGTGGTCATGCCGATCTGAAAGGCGTTGAGCGAAACGGCGTCGATGGAGAGGTCGCGCAGGGCCATGGCCATCAGCGCCGCCGACACCTGTTCGCCGGTGCTCAGCAGCATGTCCATCTCGCGACAGTGCTTCCGGCTTCTCGGCGAGACGTTGGACGCCAGGTCGATGAGGTGGTTGGTGGTCTTGCCCATGGCGGACACCACGACGACGATTTTTTTGCCCTCGGCCCGGCGCTGTGCCACTTTGGCCGCGACGGCCTGTATTTTCGAGGTGTTGGCCAGCGACGATCCGCCGAATTTCAACACCACCCGGTCGGTCGCGGCATTTGCCGGTGACGCCATCTTTTACAGCTCCCTCAGCGCTTCCACGATGGCGGTTTTGCTTTCGGTGCGGGCGTCAACGTTTTTCACGATCCGCGCCGGCGTGCCCGCGGCCACGGTTCCGGCGGGAATGTCCTCGGTGACCACGGCGCCGGCGGCGACCACGGCGCCCGCGCCGATGCGGACGCCCTCGAGAATCACGGCGTTGGCGCCTATCAGAGCGTTGTCCTCGACGACGACGGGCTTGGCGCTGGCGGGTTCGACAACGCCGGCGACCACGGCGCCCGCGCCGATGTGGCAGTTGGCGCCGATCTGCGCGCGTCCGCCCAGCACGGCGTTCATGTCGATCATGGTGCCCGGTCCGATGCAGGCGCCGATGTTGATCACCGCTCCCATCATGACGACGGCGTTTTTGCCGATCTCCACGCGGTCGCGGATAATGGCGCCTGGCTCGATGCGGGCGTCGTATTTCGTCAGGTCGGCCAGAGGCAGGGCGCTGTTGCGGGCGGTGACTTCCACCTCGCAGTCGTCGATGCGGTCGCCGTTGCGCTCGAGCGCCTGCAGAATTTCTTCGAGGCTGCCGCGCAGGGTGCCGAAATCGGCGCCGCCCACAAAGCGCAGCGTTCCCCAGTCGATGTCTCTCAGCGCTCCGGAAACGAAGGCGCGTGCCGGTGTCTTCTTTTTCGAGCTGTGGATGAGCTCGATGATCTCTTCCGTGTTCATTGTGCGTTCACCGTTTCGAGCTGCGACTGGCCGCGCAGGGCGTCTTCAAAGGTGTACAATCCCTTTTCTCTGGTCAGGACAAATCGGGCAGCGCGCACGGCGCCCATGGCGAAGACGCTGCGATTGATGGCGCGGTGGCTGATGGTCAGCGTTTCGCCTTCGCTGCCGAAAATCGCGATGTGGTCGCCCGGCAGCCCGCCGAGGCGGAAGCTGTGGATGGGCACGTCCCGTCCCAGCGCTTTTTCGAGGGCCAGCGCCGTGCCCGAGGGAGCGTCTTTTTTGTGGATGTGATGGGCTTCGGCCAGCTCGGCGTCCCAGTCCTTCAAAAGGGGGCCGTAGCGGCGCAGCATCATGGCCATGACGGCGATGCCCACGGAATAATTGGAGCTTTGAACGACGGGAACTTCTTCGGCGAGGTTTCGCAGCAGCGCGAAATGCTCCTCTTTCAACGCCGTCGTCCCCAGAACCAGGCCGCAGTGATACTGGCGGCACAGCTCGGCCGTGCGGCGCAGCGCCGAGGCTGACGAAAAGTCGAAAATGACGCGCGGCGCGCCGCTGCATTCTTCGCCGTCGATCCAGACGCGCAGGCAGGGAGCGGCGCCGGCGGCGGCTTCCAACTCGTGCCCCATGCGCCCCGTGGAACCTACGATGCCGTAGGGAACGCCCAGCGTCATTGCAGGTCCTCCAGAACGTCCAGCTCGAGGAGGTCGGCGCGCAGCAGCTCGCAGGTTCTCTCCGATGCGGCGACGAGAGGCAGGCGCAGCTCGTTCTCGCACAGTTTCAGCAGGCTGGCGGCGTATTTGACGGGGATGGGGTTGGACTCGGCGAAAAGATCCTTCATGAGCGGCAGCATGCGGAGGTGCAGCTCTCTCGCTGTTTCGACGTCGCCCTTCAGCGCGGCGTTCACCATGGCCGAAGTCTGTGCGGGCAAAATGTTGGACAGCACGGAGACCACGCCGTCGCCGCCGGAGCAGATCAGATGAAAGGCCTGGTCGTCGTTGCCGGAGTACACGCGGAAATCGGGGCGGACGACGGCGAGGGCGCGGATCAGCCGGTCGCACTGATATTGGTTGCCGCTGGCCTCTTTGACGGCCTGAACGTTGGGCACGTCGCTTGCGAGGCGCAGCACCGTTTCGGGCAGCAGGTTGACGCCAGTGCGGCCCGGCACGTTGTAAAGCACCACGGGAACGGACACGGCTTCGGCCGCGGCGCGGAAATGGCGGTACAGACCTTCCTGGGTGGGCTTGTTGTAGAAGGGAGTGACCACAAGGATTCCATCGGCGCCAAGCTCTTCGGCGCGCTTCGAAAGCTCGATGGTGGTGGCGGTGCAGTTGGTTCCCGTTCCGATGACGACGGGAATCCTGCCGTTTACGGCGCGCATGGCGAAGGCGATGACTTTGTCGCGCTCGGTGGCTGTCATGGTCGCCGCTTCGCCGGTGGTTCCCAGGACCACGAGGGCGTTGACGCCGTTTTCAATCTGGAACTCGATGAGCGCGCTCAGCGCGTCGTAGTCGACGGCGCCCCCGCGAAAGGGCGTGATCAGTGCAGTTGCAGTACCTCTGAACATATCGGGCACCTCATTTCAAAAGATGTGACTGCGCACGAAGCGCAGAGAAATTGCCGTTGTCGCACGAAGCTAGGAAGCTGCCGGCGACGGAAGCCGGAGCTTAACGAAGGCCGTTCAGTTCGGCGTGTTTCATGAGAATCCGCACGGCGTTGGTGGCCGCGCCGACGCGCAGGTTGTCCGCCACGCTCCACTGGAGAAAGCGGCGGTCGTCGAAGCTGCGCACGCGGTTGATGAAAACCGTGTCGCTGCCCGCCGCGTCGAGGGGCGTTACCACTGGGGCGTCGCACAGTTTGACGTGCTGCTGGGCGCGCATGGCGTCGAGAAGCTCTTCCAGCGTGCCGAAGGGCTCGCGGGTTTCGGCGAAAACCGATTCGCTGTGGCCGCGAAGCACGGGCACGCGCACAGTCGTTGGCCAGCAGGAGAAATCGGGGTCGCCGAAAATCTTGCGCGGCTCGTCCACCATTTTCATCTCCTCCTTGGTGAAGCCGTTGGGGAGAAAGTCGTCGATTTTGGGCACCACGTTGCGGTGGATGGGCGCCGCGAACGTGGAGAACTCGCGGCTTCCGCGCTCCTGTGCCTCAAGCTCTTCGATGCCGCGCCTTCCGGCGCCGCTGACAGCCTGATAGGTGCTGACTGCCACGTTTTTCAGCCCCCACTTCTCGCGGACCTTGTAGAGGCCCAAAACCATCTGGATGGTGGAGCAGTTGGGGTTGGACACGATGCCGCGGTAGCCTTTCAGCAATTCTCCGTTGATTTCGGGCACGATGAGCAGCTTGGCATGGTCGCCGCGCCAGCAGGAGCTGTTGTCGATAACCACGGCACCCCGTTCTGCCGCAAGGGGCGCAAACCATTTTGACAGGGCCGTCCCTGCCGACATCATCACATAATCGAAGGTTCCTTCGGGAACCCACTGAGGCGTCAACTCTTCGACGGCGACGCTTTTCCCCGCAAAGGGAAGCAGCGTTCCGGCGCTGCGCTTCGAGGCAAAAAAACGCAGCGTTTCCGGACGGACGCCCTGCTCTTCCAGGACGCGCGCCATGACGCGGCCGACTTCGCCGGTCGCGCCGACCAGTGCAATTTTCATTTCAGAGCGGCTCCTTTCCCGAAGAGGCAACCTTCGGCCTCCTCAGGCGTTTTGACTCTCTCCGCAGCTTGCGGAAAGGACGAAAGTTCGTTTTTCGGATGAAAACGGCGTTGAAAAGCCATACTGGGCGCTTTCCCGCGCTTTGGGGGCGCTTTCGTCGGCTCAAGACTTTTCATCATACGTGCAAATTATAGCGCAAGTGAGCCATATATAACAGAAGTTTTTGTGCGTTTCTGAAAGTTTTGTGCGCCTGCCGCGCCGAAGTTTTGCAAAACGGTCTTCGGACGATGCGCGGCGACAGAGATGCACCCTCAAGGGCGCGGCGAATCGTTCAGTCGTCAACGTCGAGATTTTACGGTGTTTTGTCGAAAAAGATTCCGTCGTCCCTTTGCCCGCGGCTTTGCCCGAGCGGAGGCGCAAAAAAACGCCGTCATGGAGACACCGTTTGAGCTCGGGATCTGAGCGGTCTTCCAAAGTCTGAGTTTTGCGAATTTTATGTGTTTTGAATTTTCGGTCCTTGCGCGGGGCTTCGATTCGTGCTATGATGCACTGAAATCAAACAGCGCAACTTTTATCAAGAGCCAGGGGAGAGAGTCAGCTCGACGATCCTGCGCCAACCTGCCGGTTCGGTAAGGTGGCCCGGCTGACAGCGATGGGGGAAGCCTCTGGAAAGACTTTTTAAGCCGTCCCGCTTCGCGGGGCGGCTTTTTTCTCGGGCGGCGCTGTGTCAGGTGGTGGAACGATGATTCAGCTTTGCGGCATCAAAAAAGTTTTTGAGTCTCCCGATGGGACGACGGTGGAGGCCCTGTCGGGAATTGACCTGAATATCGACGACGGTGAGATCTTCGGCATTATCGGCCTTTCCGGCGCGGGCAAATCCACACTTCTGCGCACCATCAACCGTCTTGAGGAACCCAGCGGCGGAAAGGTGCTCATCGACGGACAGGACATCACGGCGTTGAAGCCCCGCGAACTGCGTACGGCGCGGCGTCACATCGGCATGATCTTTCAGCATTTCAACCTTCTGGCCTCGCGGGACGTGGCGGGCAATATCGCCTTTCCGCTGGAGCTCGACGGCTGGAAGCCCAAGGCCATCAAAGACCGCGTGGCCGAGCTTCTTGAATTTGTGGAGCTTTCCGACAAGGCCCATGCCTATCCCTCACAGCTTTCCGGCGGACAGAAACAGCGCGTGGCCATCGCCCGCGCTTTGGCCAACAATCCCCGCGTGCTGCTTTCCGACGAGGCCACCAGCGCCCTGGACCCGAAAACGACCAAGTCCATTCTGAACCTTCTGGCCAGCATCAACCGGCACATGGGACTGACGATTGTCATCATCACCCACGAGATGAACGTCATCCGCGAGGTGTGCCGGCACGTGGCCATCCTCGAGGCGGGGCGCATTGTGGAGCAGGGCGCCGTGCGCGACATTTTCATGAATCCCAAGTCCCGCACGGCCCGCGAGTTCCTGTCCAAGCTGCCGCGCACGGGCTACGACGTCAACGTGGATCTTCCGCGCGAGGCCGGCAAGCCCGTGGCGCTGCTGACCTTCGACGGCGCCGCGGCCACGGAGCCTCTGATCTCGCGAACCGTCAAGGAAACGGGAGCCGACATCAACATCCTCGCGGGAGCCATCGACCGTCTGTACTTTTCGCGTGTGGGAACGCTGACGGTGCAGTTCGAGGGCTCTCCTGAGGTTATCGCCGCTGCGCTGAACAGGATCCGCAGCTCCAACGTGAAAGCCGAGGTGATCTGGAATGGCTAAAATCATCGCTTTGTTGACGCAACCCACGTGGCAGACCATCTACATGGTGGGCGTCTCCAGCCTTTTGGCCTTTGTCATGGGGCTGCCGCTGGGCATCGCTCTGGTGCTCACCGAAAAGGGCGGCCTCTGCGAAAACCGGCCGGTCAGCAGAGTTCTCGACGCCGCCGTCAACGTGCTGCGCTCGTTCCCGTTCATCATCCTGATGATCATCCTGTTCCCGCTGTCGCGCCTCATCGTGGGCACCACCATAGGCACTACGGCCGCCATCGTCCCCCTGTCCATTTCGGCGGCGCCCTTTGTGGCCCGCGTCGTGCAGAATGCCCTCGAGGAGGTGGACCGCGGCGTCGTCGAGGCGGCGCAGGCCATGGGAGCCGACGTCAAAACCATCGTGCTCAAAGTGTTGATTCCCGAGGCGTTGCCCTCGCTGGTTTCCGGAGCCACGCTGACGGTCATTGCCATTGTCGGCAGTTCGGCCATGGCGGGAGCCATCGGCGGCGGCGGCTTGGGCGACGTGGCCATCCGGTTCGGCTATCAGCGGTTCCGCAGCGACGTGCTGCTGGCTTCCTGCATCGTCATCATCGCCGTGGTGCAGGTCATTCAATGGATAGGAAATACTCTCGTTCGGGCTCTGAGCCGGAACAGATAACTTTCGAGGAGGTTCGTTTCATGAAAAGATCACTTCTTTGCGCTTTGATCCTCTCGCTGTGCCTTGTTCCGCCGGCGTCTGCCGCCCTTCGCGTGGGCGCCACGCCGACGCCTCACGCCGAAATTCTCGCGCAGGTCAAAGATGACCTGAAAGCCCAGGGAATTGATTTGGAGATCGTGGAGTTCACCGATTACGTGACGCCCAATCTGGCGCTGAGCGACGGAGATCTGGACGCCAACTACTTCCAGCATCTGCCCTATCTGGAGTCCTTCTGCAAGGACCGTGGCTTGAAACTTGTTGCCGCGGCCACGGTTCACGTGGAGCCCATGGGGCTGTTCTCGAAGAAAAACGCCAAGGGCGAAAAACTGCCCGACGGCGCCGTCATCGCCATTCCCAACGATCCCACCAACAGCGGACGCGCCCTTTTGCTGCTTCAATCGGCGGGGCTCATCACTCTGGCCGAGGACAGCGGGCTGTCGGCCACCGAGCTGGACGTGGAGAAAAATCCCCACGGCTTCAGCTTCCGCTCGCTTGAAGCGGCGCAGCTGCCCCGTTCGCTTGACGACGTGGATGCCGCGGTGATCAACGGAAATTACGCCATTCCCGCGGGACTGAACCCCGTGAAGGATGCCCTTCTGGTGGAGGGGGCCGAATCGCCCTATGCCAATGTGGTCGCCGTCAAGGAAGGCGACGAGAACAAACCCGAAATTCAGGCGCTGGTCAAAGCCCTTCAGAGCGAAAAGGTCCGTGATTTCATCCTCGAGACCTATAAGGGCGCCGTCCTTCCCGCCTTCGGCGAGATCCCCCAGCAGAAATAACTGGCTCGAAATGACCTGCCAAAGAGCCGCGCAAAGCTTTGCGCGGCTCTTTGCTGTGCCTCCTTTTTTGTGCGGCAATGAAAGTTTTGAAAGATTTTTTCCGCTGGCCGTTTTCGCTTGCGCTTGCCATCATGTGTGGCGCTCACGGCCCGGAACGGCGGGACGCTTGCTGCGCCGCGCTTTTGCCGCGGTTGTCCGAAAGAACGAACGCGGCAACGTGGGAGAGACTGCCAAATGAAGCGATGGGGATGTCATGAATAATAAGTATAAAAAGGATTGACGTCGTGTGACCGTTCATGTATGATGAATTAAATTGTATGCAAATATTGCTTTCTGTGAACAGATAAAAAAATGAAATTCTTTATAAAATCGACTTCATCCCTTCGGCTCGTTGGATTTTCCAGGTGTTGCCGACGTTAAAAGCCTGTTTTGAGCGGCGGCGCCATAAAACAATGGAGAGCTGCTGTGCTCTCTCTGTCGACGAGAATGTCGTCGGCTCCAAGGAGTAGGCGCCGTAAAATTCCGCAAAGTGTATTTTTATTGTTTTTATTTCTCGGTGTGGCGATATTTTCTTGTTAAAGATCCCGTTAATGTGCTATAATATTTTTAGTAAATTATCGGCGTCATTTTGAGGGCTTTTCCGATAATTTGACACTGAAAATATGTGAGGCTATTGCTTTCACGCTGCAAAGGAGGCTCAGAAAAGTGAACGCCGACACGACCATCGAAGAAGTGCTGAATATCAAGTGTTTTCACGATTTCAACCAGTTTTTGTTTCCCGGTAAACTCAGCAGAACCGATCTGAAAAAAACTTTAAGCGGGATTGCGCCGCTCTTTCCCTACCATAAACACGTCAACACGGACGTCACCTTGAGAGTCCTCGAGTTCATGCGCGAAAGAGCCGAAAGCGGCGAGCGTCTTTTCTACGATATCTACAGCGAGGAGGAAAAAGAACGCGATCCGTCGAAGCGCAAGACGGGACTGTTCTTTTTTCGCGGAATTCCCTGTGCGCCCTTCGCCGTGGTTTGCCCCGGAGGCGGATTTGTCTATTTGGCGTCGCTCCACGAGAGTCTGCCTCATGCCATGCGCCTCAGCCAAAGGGGATTCAACGCCTTCGCGCTGTGCTACCGCACCGACAACGCCGAAGCGGCCTGCGAAGACCTGGCGGCGGCCATCACCTTCGTGTTCGACCACGCTTTCGACTTGGGTATCGACACGGAGTGCTACTCGCTGTGGGGCAGCTCGGTGGGTGCCCACGTGGCGGCCTATTTGACGTCCTATGGCCCGAGGCCCTTCGGCGGCAAGAAACTGCCGCGGGCGGGCACGCTGGTCATGCAGTACACCGGCCATACCAACCACACGCGGCAGGAACCGCCGACCTATGTGTGCGTCGGCGAGAACGACGATATGTGCGACTGGCAGGTCATGAAAAAGCGCAACGACGCTTTGGCGGCCTGCGGCATCGACACGGAGTTCCATAAGTACCCGCATCTCGGGCACGGCTTCGGTCTCGGCATCGGCACGGAAGCCGAAGGCTGGATCGAAAGCGCCATCGCCTTCTGGAAGCGTCATCTTCCGGCGCGGGCCCGCCGCGTGCTGAAGCGCGTCGAAGTTCGTGCGGCAGGTGCCTAGGCTTTGTGCCCGCTTTTGCGCGGCTATCTGTTTCAAAATCGAAAATGACAAACAGACGCTCCTTTCGCGAATAGGCGGAACGAGCGTCTGTTTTTTTGCGATGTTTTCGCGTCTTTTCTCTTCGGAAAAGGGGGCGCGCAGAAAAGGGGGCACGGCGAAAAAAGAAATGATTTTTTTGCCCGTTCGGAAAGTTTCCATGGCCGGTTTTGCGCCGCTGAAAGCGGGGCGCAGAGAACGTTCAGGTCGTGACGGGGGATTTTGCGCGTTCGATCGCGGTCGGGGCCGCGAAAAACAGTTAGGCGTTCTTCGTGGCGGGCTGCGGTGAGGCGTAGCGGCGGATGAGCCTTTCGTAGAACTTCACGTTGTTGGCCAGAATGTCGCAGGCGATGCGCTCGTCGGCCTTGTGGGCGCCGCCCCAGCGCGAGTCGTGGTGCAGTCCCGTGAAGCGGTAAACGCTGCGGGAGGGGCTGAGTTCGCTGTAATAGCGGGAATCCGTGCCGCCCAGAAGCATGGAGGGAATCATCGTGATGCCGGGGTAGAGCTCTTCCACGGTCTGGCGGACGACGGCGTAACCTTCGCTTTCCACCGACGACACCGGCGGGGGATTGGTGCCCTTGACCAGGCGAAGTTGCACGCCTTGGGGCATCAGGCGTTCCAAATGTCTCTGAAGGTTTTCGAGGCTCTCGCCGGGCAGAATCCGGCTGTTGGCCGTGATGACCGACCGCTGCGGCAGAATGTTGGCCTGCGGGCTGCCCTGCGCCATGGTGACGGCGGTGGTGGTGCGCATCATGCCGTTGAGCTGGCGGTCGGAATCGCACAGCTCTGCCAGCTGCGCGGCGTGTTTTTCGGGGTCGGCGAAGAATTGGCCCAGATCTCCCGGGGTGAAGGGCGCCGAGGCTTTCATCTGTTGGACGACGGATTCCGTCAAATGGAGCGGCAAGGGGTTGCTTTCAACCATCCACGCGGCCAGAGCGACCTGTCCCAGCGTGGAGTGGCGCGGCGGCAGAGAGGAATGTCCACCTTCGCTCTCGGCACGGAACTCGAAGTCGGCGTATCCCTTCTCGCAGGTGTAGATCACCGCCGTTTTGCGCCCATCTTCCTCTTCGATGCCGCCGCATTCGTCCAACAGAAGGCCGAGCTTCACGCCGCGGCGCTCCAGCTCTGCGGCGATCAATGGCGCTGCGGCGTGAGGCCCGCCCATGATTTCCTCGTTGTAGCCGAATCCCAGCCAGATGTCGCAGGCCGGTTTGAATCCGTCGGCGATAAGCAGCTCGAGGGCGTCGAGATAGGCTTGGATGTTGCATTTCGAGTCCGTCGTTCCCCGTCCCCAGATGCAGCCGTCATGGATCTCGCCGGAAAAGGGCGGGTGGCTCCACAGCGCGGGATCGCCGGTGGGCACCACGTCCTGATGGGCGATGAGCATCAGCGGCTCGCGAAGGGGAGTGCCTTGGCATTTCCAATGGTACAGAAGCCCCGCGCGGCCGATGACCTCGCGGGTGAAGGTGCGGTGAACCAGCGGCCAGTTTCTCTCGAGACAGCGGTGCAGCTCGTCGAATTTCGACCAGTCCATCTGTTCCGGATCGGGATGGGAAACTGTGGGAATGCGCACCATTTCCTGAAGGTGGCGGATAAAGAGATCTTCGTGATATTCCATGATTGACCTGTCCTTTCGTTCTGTCTCGGCGCGCCGGAGAGTGCCGGTGAGCTTTCGTCTTTTGAAAAGAGCGCTTCTTTTCCGGCAACGCGGCGCGTCAGGCGATTTCCGGTTTTGCGCGGAGGGCTTTGAGGGCGTCAATGGCGCGTTGCGTCGTGCGGCAGGGGCTTTTCGGCGGTCGGCTCCGTTTCGGGGGCTTTGGGCGCGGCGGTGACGTCGGAGGCAAAAAAGGAATTGGGAAATTTTCTGTACAGAAAGAGCGCCGCAGCGGCGAGAAAAGTGCCGCCGGGCAGTCCCCAGAGGATGTATTCCGCGTGGGTGCCTTTGATCAGGTACATGCCGGCGCCGGCAAGGGCGTAACCGTAGACGAAAACTGCGGCCACGGAAAGCGCGGTGACGAGAAGTCTCATTCTTTCGCCTCTTTTCCTGAGAATATCTTCTTTGCTATTTTACCAGTTTCTCCGGCGCCGTGATAAAATAAATCAGTCGTGGAGAAAAAGGCCCCAGAATTGGATAAGGGAAAAGCCTCTGTGAACGGCAATAATTTCATCGGCCGGGCGAGCGAAAAATGCGCCTGCCGCCGGTTTTGAGGAGAGTCTGCAATGGAGAAAAGAACGCTGCCTACTCTTGACCTGAAAAGGCATTACGCGCAGATCAAAGACGAAATTGCCGAAGCGATTTCCGGCGTCGTGGAAAATCAGTACTTTATTCTCGGCCCCGAGGTGAAGGCCTTCGAGACCGAGGCCGCCAACTTTCTCGGCGTGAAACATGCCGTGGGGTGCGCTTCGGGTTCCGACGCGCTACTCCTTGACCTGATGGCTCTCGATGTGAAGCCCGGCGACGAGGTGATCACCACGCCCTTTACCTTCTTCGCCACCGTCAGCGCCATTACCCGTCTCGGCGCGAAGCCGGTGTTCGCCGACATCGACCCGAAAAGCTTTAACATCGACGCCCAAAAGACGGCGGAAGCCGTCACGGCGCGCACCAAAGTCTTTCTGCCGGTTCACCTTTTCGGCCAGATGGCCGAAATGGAGAAGATGGTGCCCTTCATGGAAGAGAAGGGCGTGAAAATCGTCGAGGACTGCGCCCAAGCTTTCGGCGCGTGGCGCAAGGCGGACGGGAAGATCGTCCGCTGCGGCGGCTGGGGCGGCCTTGGAGCCTTTTCGTTCTTCCCCACGAAAAATCTGGGCGCCTACGGCGACGGCGGCATGGTCACCGTCAACGACGACGCCTTGGCCGAACGCCTCTCGCGCCTGCGCGTCCACGGAGCCGGATCGGACTATTACCACGACGAAGTGGGGCTCAACAGCCGTCTCGATGCCCTTCAGGCGGCGGTGCTGCGCGTCCATCTGCGCCACCTCCAGGAGTGTCTCGAAGAGCGCCGCCGCGCGGCCGACCGCTACAAGATGTTCTTTGCCGAACTGGGCCTTGGGGAGTTTATCGTCACTCCCTTCGTGACTCCCGGCAATTACCACACTTACCATCAGTATGTGATCCGCGCGAAAAAGCGCGACGAGCTCATGGGTTTCCTGGCCAAGCAGGGCATCACGTCGAGAATTTACTATCCGCTGCCCCTTCATTTGCAGAAATGTTTCGCCTTTCTGGGCTATGGCGAGGGCGACTTCCCCGAGAGCGAAAAACTGTCCAGAGAATGTCTGGCTCTGCCCATTTTCCCCGGCATTACCGAGGAAGAACAGCAGTGGGTGGCCGAGGAAATCGCCGCGTTCTACACGAGAAAACTGTAGGTTTTACCAATATTGACCATTGCCGTTTTTCGTGGTTCAATAGTGTCGTGACACAGGGGCCATGTGCCCCAACCTGTTTCGGAGGTGAAAGAATATGCTGCCTATGATGGGTCTTGACTGGACCATGATTATCCTTTTTCCCGCAATTCTCCTGAGCATTTGGGCGCAGATGCGCGTCAAGAGCACCTTCGCGCGCTATTCGCAGGTGAGCACTCGGAGCGGCTTGACGGCCCGCGAAGCGGCGCGCCGCATCCTCGACAGCTACGGATTGAGCGCCGTGCCGGTTCGCGAGATCGCCGGATCGCTGACCGACCATTACGACCCCAGGGACCGCAGTTTGTCCCTTTCGCAGTCGGTCTACGACAGCACGTCCATTGCGGCCATCGGCGTGGCCGCCCACGAAGTGGGGCATGCGGTGCAGCACGCCAGTGGCTATGCGCCGCTGCAGTTCCGCAACGCCATCGTTCCGTTGGTCAACATCACGTCCAGCGCCGCGGCGCCGTTGTTCTTCATCGGGCTGATCTCGGCTTCCAACGCCATGATGAACTTGGGAATTCTGCTTTTTCTCGGCGTCCTGGCCTTTCATCTCGTGACGCTGCCCGTGGAGTTCGACGCTTCGCGCAGAGCGCTCAAAGTCCTTGCCGGCAACGGAATGTTGAATTCCGGAGAGGTGGCCGGCGCGCGCAAAGTCCTGTCGGCGGCGGCCATGACCTACGTCTCGGCGACGCTGATGGCGGCGCTTCAGCTGGTGCGTCTCATTGTGCTGCGCAACCAGCGAAACCGCGATTGATTTCGAAGCGGTATAAAAACCGGGTGGTCCCCGCAGAGGCGGCCACCCGTTTTTTGAGTTTTTATCATGGGAGGTCCCGATGCGCTTCAATCCCTTGTGGATCCTGCTGCTCTTTTTGCTGATGCCGTGGTTTCTCGCCCCGCTTATGGTGTTGGTGCTTTTGATGTTTCTCGGGGCGGTCCTGCTCTCCTTGGGCGCGTTTTCCGGCGGCAGGCTGTTCAGCAAGTCTCTGATGGACGACCTGTGGAACCTTTTTGTGAGCGGCAAGCGCCGCGCCGATTTCGCCCTGTTCCACGCCACTGTCAACATCCTGTCGGCCTGCGGCGCGCAGCTTGACGGCCGCGGCGACAGCGACGGCTTCGTGCTGTGGGGAGAGGTCGATTCCGCCCAGGTCTATGAGGCGGCCCTCCAGGCGCTGGCCCGTTTGAAGGGCGGAGAGAGAGAACTGGCGGTCTGCGGATCGTGCCGGACGTTCCGCGCGCTCGGCGGATTGCTGGTGGCGCTGCTTCTGGCGCTTTTCCTGGCTCCCGCAGGCGGATGGAGCGTCGTTCTGGCGCCCATTGCGGGATATTTTTCGGCGTCTGCCGTCTCTCCCTTCGTTCAGCGGCTCTTTCTGTTCCGCGCCCCTGTGGAAGAACTCGCCGTTCAGGGCGTCTCGGTGGAGCGGAGTGCCGTATCGCCGCTTTTCGGCGGTTTGAGCTTGATCGCCGAAGTGAAAGTCACCACGTCCCGTCTGGCATCGGTCATCGAAGCTGAAATCCTCCAGGAGTGATCATCATGAAGACACCTTCCTCAACGGGAAAGATGCGCGGCGTCGAGGCCGCGCTGTACATCTGGGAGCGGGCGCTCAAAGGCGGCACCGTCAGCGAAACGCTGAGGGCCGTGGCTCCGCGGGTCAGCCCCGAGGACAGAACTCTTGCGGCGTCGCTGTGCTACGCTTTGGCGCGGAGGCTTTCGCTGTGGCAGCACCTTCGCGCTCTGTACATGATGCCCAAGCCGTCGAAATTTTCCCGCGCGGCGCAGCTGGCGGTTCTCGTGGGGACCGCTGGGCTGACGGAACTGAGAAACTTCGCCCCCGCCGTGCTGATCTCGTCGCTCGTGGACTGGACAAAGGTCCGCGACCGGCGCGGCGCCGGCGTCGTCAACGCCGTCCTGCGGAAAGTCCTTGAGCGGGCGCCCGACGAGATCGCGCGCCTTGAAGCCGACGGCGGTCTGGAGGCACAATGCCTTCTGTGCGGCGTGCCGCTGTGGATCGGGCGCCGATGGGTTGAACAGTACGGCGTCGACGGCGGGCGCCGGATGATCGCCATGAACGCAGGAAGCCCTTCTCTGTCGCTGCGATTGGCGCCCCGTGCGCCCGCGGATTTCGCGGACCGTCTGTCCGCCCAAGGCGTGGGCAGTTTTCCGTCGCCGATGCCCGGCGCCCTGCGGATCGACGGCACGGCGCTCCCTTCGTCGTTGCCGGGGTATAATGAAGGATGGTTTACTCCGCAGAGCGAATCGTCTATGATGGTGGGAAAGATCGCCGCCGATTTCGACGGGAATTTCCTGCTGGATATGTGCGCCGGCCGCGGCGTTAAAACAGGTCAAATCGCTGCCCTTCGCCCCGACGCCGTTCTCGAGGGCTGGGACCTGTCGCAGGGAAGAATCGCCGCCGCGCAGCGGGAGATGGAGCGCCTCGGCCTGTCGGAACGGGTGACGCTGAAGCCGGGCAACTCGTTGGAGCTGACTCCTGCCCGTGCTCCCGAAGCGATTTTGGTCGACGCCCCCTGCTCGGGAAGTGGCACGTGGCGGCGCCATCCCGAGGGCAAGTGGCGCCTCGGCCGAGAGGCTTTGGCCGAGTTGTCGCAGCTGCAGTCGAACCTTTTGGCGCGGGCCTTTTCCCTGGTCAGAGAGGGCGGCAAGGTGGTCTATTCCACCTGCAGCCTTCTGGCCGAAGAAAATGAGAACGTCGTCGGCCGCGCCCTTGCCCTGTCGTCCGGCGTCAGAGCCGTGGAAGTCCCTCTGGCGGGCGCGGTGCGCCGCAGCTTCGGCGCAGTGATCCTCCCCGAGAACCCGTGGACCGACGGCTTTTACGTTGCGGCGTTCACAAAATAACTCTTGAACCGTGGAGGCGGACACATGAACAAAACCTTTCGGATAACGCTGGCGCTGGTGCTCCTGTGCATTATGGGCAGCGCGCTTTATGTGAGCTATAAAGTTTTTTTCTCCAATCCCACTCGCTCCATTCCGATGCTCAAGGGCACTGCCGTGGTGGAAGCCGTGCAGACCTTGGAACGTATGGGCGTCAAGGCGCGAATCGACGAGGAAGAATCGTCGCTGCCTCGCGGCACCGTCATCGGCCAATGGCCTGAAACGGGCGTCCGCCTGCGCGCCGACAAGATCGTGATTTTGAAGGTCAGCCGCGGCGCCGACAAGGTGTCTCTGCCCGACATGCGCGGCATGACCCAGATTCAGGCGGTGCAGCGCCTTCAGGAGATGGGCTTTGTGGTGGGCGAGATTCAGAAGATCTACCATCAGCGCCCCGCCGGCGTGGTGATCGCTCAAAATCCCGCGTCGCCCGTTTCCATCCCCTTGGGACGCGAGGTGGGACTGCTGGTCAGCCTCGGCCCCGCGGCGGCCAACGGCGGCGTCATCGTCCCCGACCTGACCGAGCGCACCGAGGGCGACGCCGTGCAGATCGCCCGCGAAAGCTCCCTTCGTCCTTCGGTGGAATACGAGTACGCCCTGAACTCGCCCAAGGGAATGGTCATCCGCATGACGCCCGCGGCGGGAAGCCGCGTTTCCGCGGGCACAACGGTGACGCTGCGCGTGGCGTCGTGGGATCGTCGCTACGCACCTCAAGCGGTGGCGACTTCGCCCGATCAGCAGAACGACGAAAAGAGTTCCGGCAACGACCGCGTGAAGGTCATCGCTCCCAACGAAGGAAAGGTGGTTTCAACGCCGCCCGCCGATCGATCTCACGACGATTCGGCCGTGCGGCCGCCCGAACCGCAGACGCCTCCTGCCGCGGCAAAAAAGAAGGTGGCCGCCATCCGCTACCAGGCGCCGCCGATAAAGAACCAGACGCTGCGCATCGAGCTGGTGGATCGGGCCGGCGAGCGCGTTCTGCTCGACCGCAAGGTTGAAGCCGGCGAGTTCATCAAGATCGACGAGCCCTATACGGGCGAGGCCGTGGTGACAATTTATCTGGGAGGCACTTTCGTATGGTCCGATCGTTACAAGTAAAACCGCTTCTCATCGCGCCTTCCATTCTGTCGGCCGATCCTCTGGCGTTGGCCGATTCGGTGGATTCTCTGAAGGGAAATTTCGACTGGCTCCATCTGGACATTATGGACGGCCACTTCGTGCCCAACCTGTCCTACGGGCCTTCCGTGGTCAAGGCGCTGCGGAAACGCTATCCCGAGGCCGTTCTCGACGTGCACGTCATGGCGGAGCCCGGCGAGGATTTCATCGACATGTTCCTCGAGGCGCGCCCCGACATTTTGACTCTGCACCAGGAAGCCTGCCGCCACCTTCACCGCGCTCTGTGCAAAATAAAAGACGCCGGAGTCCGCGCCGGCGTGGCGCTCAATCCCGCGACGCCGGTCTGCCTCGTGGAGCCGGTGCTGCACCTGGCGGATCTGGTGCTGCTCATGTCGGTCAATCCCGGCTTCGGCGGCCAGTCCTTCATCGCCGAAACCCTTGAAAAGAGCGTTCAGCTCTGCCGTCTGCGCGAAGCCCGCGGTCAGTCATTCCTCATCGAGATGGACGGCGGCATCGGCGAAAACACCATTGCCGGAGTGAGGCAGAGCGGCGTCGACGCCGCCGTGATGGGCAGCGCCGTTTTCGGCACGCCCGATCCCGCGGCTACAGTGAAAAAAATGCGCCTTCTGGCGGAGAACCGGTGAGCGGTCTTTCGCCGGCACAAGGAGGAACGAACAATGGATAAAGAGAACGGGCAGAAGGGGACAGAAGCCCAAGAGGCTCGGAAGTCCCTTGCCGATCTGGGCGCTGCCGTAAAGGCACTGAGAGAGGAAAAGAACATTTCCTTGGATGAAGTTTCGCAGGCCACCTGCATCCGCAAGAACCTCCTCGAGGACGTGGAGAGCGGAGATTTCAGCCGTTTCAAGGCGCTGACCTATGCCCGCGGATTCGTCCGCAACTATCTTGAATACCTTGAAGCCCCCGAGCTGTGGAAAGAGTACAGCTCGCAGCTCACCCTCGACATTTTCGGCGAAGTGCAAAGCGGCGGCGTTTACCGCGCCTCAACGCCTCTTGAAGTCCCCGGCTCGCGCACCATGGCCCTTCAGCCTCGCGGGTTCCGCCACAGCAAGGCCCGCCGCAATCTGATCGTCCTGCTCTTTATCGTTGCGGCCGCCGCGGTCGCGCTTGTGGGCTACAACTGGGGACACATCGGCGGCGAAATCTCAAAGGTTCAACAGCAACAGTCCATGGCGGTGATGAAAGACCGTCAGGCCGACCAGTCACGCTACGACGAACAGCGCGCCGCCGAAGAGGAAGAGATTGAACGCGCTCGCGCCGCCCAGAGCGAAGGGAAAGAAGGCGTCGGCGCAGAAGCCGCCGTTTCGGAAGATGCGACGCTTTCAGCCGACGAGGAACCGGTACCGCCCGTCCAGCCCTCTTCCGAGCCCGAGGCTGCTCCCGCACCGGAACCGACTTTGGCCATCCGCGCCAGCGGGACCTGCTGGCTTCAGGTGAGCAGCGGCAAGAAGACGCTCTTCACGGGAACGGTCAAAAAAGGCTGGGAAAGGACTTTTTCGTTGGATGGCAGTTTGAGCGTCCGCTACGGAGCCGCGCAGAACGTGACGGTTTCCCACAACGGCGCTGAATTCGCGGTCCCCGGTAAAGGCGTGCTCAGCATGGAATACGGCGCCGACGGGACTTCCCGGAAAAAATAGAGGCCATCGTGAAAACAATTCATATGATCAGCTTGGGCTGTCCGAAGAACCTTGTGGACAGCGAGCATCTTGCCGGAATTCTCAAGGCTTCGGGGCTTCGCCTGGTGGACAGTCCCGAAAAGGCCGATGCCGTGGTCGTCAATACCTGCGGATTCATCCAGGCGGCCGTTGAAGAGGGAATTCAGGTGCTTTTGGAGCTTGAACGGCTCAAAAAGGACGGCGTCATCAGCCAGATCGCCGTTGTGGGCTGTATGCTGAACCGCTACGGCGACGACCTGAAAAAGGAGTTCCCTTCGGTGGACTTCTGGGCGAAATCCGAGGACTGGGGAACGCTGTTGTCGGAGATCGGGCGCCGAGTCCCCGACTCCGCGGGCATGGGCTGCCTGCGTGCCGATCTCACGGGAAAGCCCTGGAGCCGCTACCTCAAAATCAGCGAAGGCTGCAACAGCCAGTGTTCCTACTGCGCCATTCCCTCGATTCGCGGCAGGCTGCGCAGCCTGCCCATCGGCCATATTGTTGGCGAGGCTCACCGCCTCGTGGAGGAAGGCGCCAAAGAGCTGTGTCTCGTGGGGCAGGAGTTGAGCATCTACGGGACCGACCTTTTCGGAAAACCGTCGCTGGGGCTGTTGCTCGACGAACTCGAAAAGGAGCTGCCGGCCGGCCTGTGGCTTCGGCTGTTTTACCTTCATCCTTCGCTGGTGGACGAGAAGTTTTTGGAGCGCGTGACGTCCAGTCCCGTGATTTTGCCGTGGCTGGACATTCCCATTCAGCACGTCGACGATGAGATCTTGCGCCGCATGAACCGTCCGCCGGTGGAAAAGCATATCCGCGCGCTCTTCAAGGCGGGCCGCCGCATGAACCCCGATTTCGCCTTTCGCACCACGCTGATGGTGGGATTTCCCGGGGAGACGCGCGCGCAGTTCGACAAGCTTCTGGATTTCGTGGAGGACATCGGCTTCGACCGCCTCGGCGCCTTCACCTATTCGCCCGAAGAGGGCACGCCTGCGGCGGCCTTTCCCGACCAGATTCCCGAGGAGGAAAAGACGGCACGCTACAACGAGCTGATGGAGCTTCAGCAGCAGGTCTCGACGGCTCGTCAGGCCCGCTTCGTCGGGAGGACGCTGGACGTGCTCATCGACGAGATCGACGGTGAAACGGACAGCCGCATCGGCCGGTCCTTCCGCGATGCGCCCGAAATCGACGGCGAAGTGACGGTGAGCGGCGCCGAAAGCGCGCGCCCCGGCGACAAAATCGCCGTGAAAATCACCGCTTCGTCGGAATATGACCTGTCGGGAGAGATGATTTCATGAACAAAAATCCTGTGATGACCCTTTCGGGGCAGATCGCCACGGTTTTTGGCCTCGGACGCGCCGTGAAAAAAGCGCCCGGCACGGCAGGCAGCGCCGTCGCCGCGCTGGCGGCGCTCTTCATCCCCTTTTGGCCGCGCGTCGCCCTCATCATCCTGCTGTTTTTCGTCGGCCTCTGGGCGGCCGGGGCCTACGAGAGAAATTCCGGCCGCACCGATCCCGGCGAGGTCATCGTCGACGAAGTCGTCGGCCAGCTCATCGCCACGCTGGGGCACGTTTCGGGCATGGGGCTTTCGGCGGAGACCGTCAACTTCGTGATTCCCGCCTTCATCCTGTTCAGGTTTTTCGACATCCTCAAGCCCTGGCCGGTCTGCGCCTGCGAGAAAGCTCCCGGCGGTTTGGGCATCATGCTCGACGACGCCGTGGGCGGCGTGATCGCCGGCGCCGTGCTGTGGGGACTTAGAAAGGTTTTTATCGAAGGCTGGTATCCCTTTTAAATTTTAAATTCCGAAAGAGAGGTGCTGTCCATGGCGTCGCGTGGAGAGATCGATCGGGAGATTGAACTTTTGGCGCGTGAGCTCAAAGAACTGGCTCTCGCAGCGGGCGTGACGGTGGGAACCGCCGAGTCCTGCACCGGCGGCCTGATCGCCGGCGCGATCACCGCCGTGCCCGGCAGCAGCGGTTTCTTTTACGGCGGCATCGTGAGCTATCATAATTCGGTGAAAACGAACCTCCTGAAGGTGCCTGCCGAAGTGCTGAAGACCGACGGCGCCGTCAGCGCTCCCTGCGCCCGGGCCATGGCCGAAGGCGCAGCCCGCCGGCTGGGCGTCGACCTTGCCGTCGCCGTGACGGGCATCGCCGGTCCCGATGGCGGCAGCGCCGAAAAGCCCGTGGGCACCGTGTGGTTCGGCCTGTATGACCGCGGCGGAACGGCCTGCGAGCTGAAAAATTTCTCCGGCGACCGCGGCGAAGTGCGCGCCCAAACGGTGCGCCACGCCCTCGAGCTGCTGTGCGCGCCCTTGAGAGGCTGACGTGAAGCTGACGCGCTGTTTTTTCTGTCTGCCTCTGCCCGCTGACCTCACCACGGCTCTGGAGGCGTGGATTCAGCAGGCTCGAGTCTCCGTGCCGCAGGCGCGATGGGTGAGGCGCGACACTCTTCACGTGACGCTGCGCTTCTGCGGCGAAATTCCGCAGCGAACTGTGGACCGCCTGGCGTCCCGCGCCGAAGCGGCGCTGGCCGACGAACTGTCGGAGCCGCCGGTGCTGCGCATGGGCTGGACGGGAACCTTCGGCCGTCCTCCGAAAGTGCTGTGGGGCGGCCTTGAGGGCGAAACCGGGAGGCTTGCCCGTCTCAACGCCCTGCTTGAGGACCTGTGCCGCAGCGAAGGCCTCGAGCCGGAACGCCGTCGGTTTTCGCCGCACCTGACGCTGGCGCGCTTTTCTTTTCCTCCGGAAGAGCTGAGACTGCCGCCGTGGAACTTTTCGGGCCGCACCTGGCGCGCCGAAACGGTCATTTTTATGAGCAGCCGTCTGACGCCTGCGGGGCCGCGCTACGCCCCCATAAAAATTTACGGCAGAAATTAAAACTCTGTGATAAATAAAAACAGTTTTATGATACAATGAGTGCTACAGATCGGAGGGATTGAAAGTTGGCCGAATCGAAAAAGAATAAAAAACTGACTCGCGAAGACGTGCTCGCGCAGGCCATTGACGACATCAGATCGAAGTTCGGTGACGGTTCGATTATGCGTCTTGGCGACCGCAACATCACCAAGGTGGACGTCATTCCCACGGGGATTCTGCCGCTCGACGTGGCGCTGGGCATCGGCGGGCTTCCGCGGGGCAGAATTATCGAAATCTTCGGGCCCGAGGGCAGCGGAAAGACCACTCTGGCTCTTCACGCCATTGCCGAGGCGCAGAAAGCCGGAGGCGTGGCGGCCTTCATCGACGCCGAACACGCCCTTGACCCGCGTTTGGCCCAGGCTTTGGGCGTCAAAATCGAATCGCTCTATCTCTCTCAGCCCGACAGCGGCGAACAGGCGCTCTTCATCCTCGAAACGTTGGTGCGCAGCGGCGCCGTCGACATCGTCGTGGTGGATTCCGTGGCCGCTCTGACGCCGCAGGCCGAGATCGACGGCACCATCGGCGAGAGCCAGGTGGGACTTCAGGCGCGCCTCATGTCCTACGGGCTGCGCCGCCTGACGGCGTCCATTTCGCGCAGCAACTGCGTGGTGATTTTCATCAACCAGCTGCGCGCCACCATCCCGCAGGGCTATTCCAAGGGCCCCACGGAAACCACGACGGGCGGCCGCGCGCTGAAGTTCTACACCTCTGTGCGCATCGAAGTCAGAAGAGGCAAGGCGATTAACCGCGGCGACGAAACTGTGGGGCACGAGCTGTTCATCAAAGTGGTGAAGAACAAGCAGGCGCCGCCTTTCCGCAGCGCCCACTGCTCTCTGATCTACGGCAAGGGAATTCCTCTGACCATGTCCATCGTCGATATGGCCATCGACGCCAACGTGCTGAAGCGCAAGGGATCCTGGCTGACCTACAAGGGAGAAACGCTGGCGCAGGGCAAAGATCGCCTGGCGGAATTCCTCGACAAAAATCCCGACCTGCTGTCGGAAATCAGACAGACCGTTCTCAACGAGGCCGCTGCCGGATTGGGATTTTACACGGCTCCCGAGGGGGAAGGCGACGCTGAGACGGAGAGCGAAAATGACAGCGGCGTCGACCTGGACAGCGAGGTCATTGAGCTGGACATCTCCGACGACGCCATGGAAGATGACGTTCCTTCCACAAAGAAATAGCGGCCGTTTCGGCGCATTCACCCCCGCGGGCGTGAAGCCTTCCGCGGGGGTGTTTTCTGTCCATTGCCGGGCGATGGGCGAAAAACGGGCACGATTATGCAAGTGGGGCGCCGAAGCCGTGGAACAGCGCAGGATTTTCGACCCAACATGCCTAATTCCGCGAAAAGTCGGAACGTTTTTCGATGATGTCCGCTTGGCGCCTCCGATGGGCACTGAAGGGGATCGAAAAAAATGACGGCGGGAAAGAGCGCTCTTTCCTGCCGTCATTGTGCATGAAATTCGACCTCTTGAGCCGAGCTATTCTTTCACGCCCGCCAGGGCGGCAATGGCCGCCGCCATAATTTTGGTGTTTCTCACGATGTTGTCAACGCTCCAGCGCTCGTCGAGCTCGTGAATGTGAGTCTGCTCGCCGGGCATGGCGTTGCCGAAGGCCACCATGTTGGGCATCTCTTTGGCGTAGGTTCCGCCGCCGATGGCGAAGGGCTTGGAGTCGGTGTCGCCCGTCTCCTGGCGGTAGACGGACATGAGCTTCTGCACCAGCGGGTTGTCCTCGGGGATGTAAAGAGGATGTCCGCCCGTGGGCACGTCGAACTCAAAGCCGTGGGCGCGCAGGGCCTTCACGAAGCGGTCGAGGGTTTCGTCGCGGTCGAAGGTCACGGGGTAGCGGTAGTTCACCGAGAACATCACGCGTCCGTCGGGCTCGGATTTCAAAAGGCCCCAGCACAGCGACGTGAAGCCCGAGATGTCGTCGTACAGCATCAGTCCGAGGTTTTCGCCGCGAGTCTGATCGCCGATCGTCTGGTCGATGGTGTCGAAGAAAGCGCCCTGTTCGCCGCCGATGCCCAGCAGGCGCAGCACCTTCACGAGGTTGGCCGCGGCGTTGGAACCGAACTGCGGCGTCGAGCCGTGGAACGAAAGGCCTTCCATGGTCAGGCGGAACTGGTCGTCGGCGATTTTTTCGCAGGTCAGCTTGGCGTCCCGGGGCGCGGCGAAGTCGTCGAGGACGCGATTCAAGCGGGGCTGGGCGTCGGGCGCGACCTTCAGAACGGCCACGGCGCTGGAGGGAACGGCGTTGGCGGCTACGCCGGCCTCGATGGACAGCACCTGCACGCTGCCGTTGTCGGCCTTGAAGGGGGCGCGGCAGCGGACGGTGAAAATGCCCTTTTCGCCGTTAATGAGAGGGTACTCCGCGTCGGGGGTAAAACCCATGACGGGCAGCTCCTGTCCGGACTTGACGTAATGCTCGATGGCGCGGCTTCCCAGCTCCTCGTTGGTTCCCACGATCAGGCGGAAACGGCGGTTCAGCTTGACGCCGCACTCTCGCAAAGCCTTCATGGCGTAGAGCACGGAAACGGCCGGCCCCTTGTCGTCGGCTACGCCGCGTCCGTAGAGCATGCCGTCTTCGATTTTGCCCTTCCACGGGTCGCAGGTCCAGCCGTCGCCGGCGGGAACGACGTCAACGTGGCACAGCGCGGCGATCATCTCGGGGAGATCTTCGTCACCCATCTCGGCAATGCCCACCTGGTCGTCGAAAGCCCAGGTGCGGAAGTCCAAGCGCTTGCCTATCTCCACGAACTTGTCGAGAGCGGCGCGGGGGCCTTTGCCGAAGGGCGCGCCCGTCTCGGCGGGGCCGCCTACGCTGGGAACGGCCACAAGCTCACGAATATCGGCAATCAGCTGATCTCTGTCGCGATCAATGACGTCGCGAATCTGCTGCATGTTCATCGGGAATTCCTCCTTGTGTTTTTTAAGTATCACTTGATTCTATTGTACTCTAATCGGAGGGCTTTCGGAGAGGAGAAAGGGGATTTTCGCGAGCTTTGTGAAAAACAGTGGAATCTTTTTTGAAAAAAATAGCTCTCTTCGGATATTATGATGAGGCGGCAGGCGACATATTGCCGGATTTTTTGCGGCGAAGCGGGCTTGACCTTTAGTGGGGCATCGTCCATAATAATCACGTAGAATGAATTAGACTATAATAAAATGTTATGAAGGAGACGCGCTCCATGAAAGTGGATACTCATATGCACACGGCGGAGTACTCGCCGGACAGCTTTCTGCCCATTGCCGAGGCCGTGGCGCGGGCGCGCGAGATGGGGATCGACGGGCTCTGCGTCACCGACCATGATACTCTGGGCGCCCGCGACGCCATCGAGCGGTGGCGGCGCGACCTGAATTTTCCGCTCTTTCTGGGTTGCGAGGTGCTGACTGCCGACGGCGATGTCGTCTGTTTCGGCCTCGACAAGGCGCCAGAACCGGGCGCCGTTTCGGCGGCAGAGTTGATAAAGCATGTCCGTGCCTGCGGCGGCTGTACCGTCGCCGCCCATCCTTTCAGGAACAACAATCGCGGCCTGGAAGGCCTGATTTCCACCGTAGAAGGCCTGGACGGCGTCGAGTGCTTCAACGGCAGCACCGATCCGAGCGCCAACCTTCACGCGCTCGATCTGGCGAAAAAAGCGCGCCGCGCCCTGCTGGGAGCGGCCGACGCCCATTACCGCCAGCGGCTGGGGCTTTTTGTGACCGAGTTCGACGGCTGGCTGCGCGATGAAGGCGACCTCATCGCCGCCGTGCGGTCCGGAGCGTGCCGCCCTTTGGCGTGGAACGGCGGCGGATTTGTCCCGGCGGAGGAGTTCTGCCGAGCGCAGTTGAAGGAAAAAAGACGGTAAAGGAGCAGTAACAGCGCTCCTTGGGGAGCGCGTACATCAAAGGAGGGCGTTCAATGTTCAAAAAATTCGGAGTACTGCTGGCGGCGCTGGCTCTTGTGGCCATGCCCGTTTCGGCGGCGGAACGGAAGAAAATCAGCATCTACATTGCCTACACCGGCGTCGACGGCATTCTCAAGCAGTTCACCGAGGACACGGGCATCGAGGTGGAATACCTCGCCATGTCGTCGGGAGAAGTGCTGACCCGTCTGCGCGCGGCCAAGGGCAAGGCCCAGGCCGACGTGTGGTTCGGCGGCGGACTCGAAAGCTTTGTGGCGGCGGCCGACGAGGGATTTTTGGAACCCTATGTGTCCCCCGAGCGCTCGGCTTACGATCCCATGTTCTACAACGCCGACGGCTACTGGAGCGGCATCTCGCTGGGCGCCGTGGATTTCGTGGCGAACAGGGAAATCATGGAGAAGAAAAAGCTGCCCATGCCCACCAGCTGGGAAGACCTGACAAAACCCGTTTACAAGGGCGAAGTGCTGATGGCGACGCCTGCAGTGAGCGGCACCTTCTACGCCATGGTGTGGGCCATCCTTTCCGCCAAGGGCGAGGAAGAGGGCTGGAAACTTCTCGAGGCCATGGACAAGAACGTTCCCTATTACTCCAAGCGCGGCGCCGAGCCGGCCAACAAGGTCAGCACCGGCGAAGCGGCCATTGCCGTCGCGCCTTTCGACACGGGCGAACGCATCAAGGCCGAGGGCTATAACGTGGCGACGGCGTTCCCGACCGACGGTGTGCCGTGGTATATTGCGCCGGTGGCTCTTTTCAAGGGAGCCAAGAACCCCGAAGCCGGCAAGGCCCTCATCGACTGGGTTCTGTCCGAAAAGGGGCAGGAAACGCTGAGCAAATACACCACTCAGGCGCCCATCCGTCCCGGCGTGAAGCTGGCGCCTGCCGTTCAGGCCATGCGCGACTCCAATCTCGTCAAGACCGACGTGGTCAAGGGCGGGCAGGAGCGCAAGCGCGTGTTGAAAGCCTGGCAGGAGCGCTTTGGCGCGAAGTGATCCGGCGCAGAAAAGAGGACGTCGACTTTCCGGCACAGAAGGGTTTCTCTGGTTCCTGACGGGAGGCGGCGTCCTCCTTTTTGTGCTTTGGCCCGTGGGTGCGGTGCTGCGCGAAAGCGTCATGGCGGACGGAAGCTTTTCGCTTTCGGCGTGGCGCGGCCTTTTGGCGGGCAACTGGCGGCTGGTGGCGCACAGCTTCGCCGTGGCCGGAGCGGTGACGGCGCTGACGGTGCCTTTGGCTGTGGCGCTGGCGCTCAAGCTCCTGCACTGCGCGCCGCGAGGAAAAAAACTTCTTCTGGCCATGCTGGTCATGTCCACCATCTCGCCGCCCTTCGTGGGATCCATGGCCTATCTGATGCTTTTCGGCCGCCGCGGCCTCGTGACGTGGCGGCTTCTTGGGATCGAGTGGAACCCCTACGGCTTTCACGGCATCGTCATGATGGAGTGTCTTTCGCAGTTGGGCGTGGCGGCCATGCTGGCGGCCGCTTCGTTTCGGCAGGTGGACGGCGCTCTTGAACGGGCGTCGCAGGACTTGGGCGCCTCGCCGGCGGCCACGCTGCGGCGGGTCAGCATTCCCATGGCGCGGCCGGGCATTGCCGCGGCGGCTCTGATGGTCTTTGTCCGTTCGCTGTCGGACTTCGGAACGCCGCTCTTTGTGGGCGGTTCATTTCAGGTGCTGGCGTCGCGAGCCTACAACACGCTCATCGGCGTCGGCGATTTTCCGCTGGCCTGCGCCATGAACGCTTTGCTGCTGCTGCCGTCGCTGCTGCTTCTGGCGGTGCGGCGACAGGGCGGAAGCCGCTTTTCACTGCGGCTTGCAGGAGCGCGGTCTCTGCGGCTGGGCGGTTTCCCCGCGCTATGCCTGGAAACGGTGGCGGGCATTTTCGTGACCATCGAAGTGCTGGTTTACGGCCTGATCTTTCTGGGCAGCGTGACGCGCACCTGGGGCGCCGACTTTGCGCCGAGCGCTGCCCACCTGCGCAGCCTCTGGAATTTCAGCGGCAACGGCTTTGCGCGCAGTCTCTATTGTTCGGCGGCCGCCGGGCTCGGCGGCGCGCTGCTGGGCGCGCTGATGGCGCGTCTCATGTCACGGGCGTCTCTGCCGTTGCGGCGGGCTTCCGAAGTTCTGGCGGAGCTGCCCTACCTGATGCCGGGAACTTTTTTCGGCGTGGGGTATCTGCTGGTGTCGTCGTCGCTGCCATGGGAAGTTCCGGCGGGCTTTCTCATCGCCATGAACTGCCTGTTTCGCCAGCTGGCGCCGTCGCTCTGGGCCTCTCAGGCGGGACTGGCGCAGATCAATCCCGAGCTTGAGCTGGCGGTGCGCGATTTGGGCGGCACCCCGCGCCGCGTGCTGACCGACATGCTGCTGCCGCAGCTGACGCCCTTTATGCGCGTGGCCTTCATCAACGCCTTCAGCGCCGCCATGACCAGCACGGGGCCCGTGATTTTCCTCGTCAGCCCCTATGCGCGCGTGGCGTCGGTGGAGCTCTTCGAGTCCATCAACAGCGGAAAATACGGAGACGCCTCGGCCATGGCGTCGCTGCTCATTCTCACCATTCTCGGCGTCAACGCCCTGGCGTGGAAGCTCAGCGAAAGGAGGACGCCCGATGCTTGCCTTTGAAAAACTGCGCTTCAGTTACGGCGAAAAGGAAGCCTTGAAAGGGCTCAGCCTTTCCCTTGCCAAAGGAGAGCTGCTGACGCTTCTTGGCCCGTCGGGCTGCGGGAAGACCACCACGCTTCAGATTGCCGGCGGTTTCTTGGTGCCCGACAGCGGGCGAGTCATCATCGACGGCCGTGACGTTACGGCGGTGCCGCCGGAAGAACGCCCGACAGCCACCGTCTTTCAGAGCCACGCACTGTTTCCCCACATGACGGTGAGCGAAAACGTGGCCTATGGTCTGACGGTGCGCCGCGTGCCCAAAGCGAGGCGCCGCGCCAGAGCCGAAGAGATCTTGGCGCGCGTGGGGCTTGCGGGCTTCGAAAATTCCCGCGTTCAAGAACTGTCTGGCGGACAGCAGCAGCGCGTTGCCCTCGCTCGCGCTCTTATTCTCGAGCCGCAGGTGCTCCTGCTGGACGAACCCCTTTCCAGCCTCGACGCCCGACTGCGCGTGAAAATGCGCGCCGAAATCCGCAACCTTCAGCAGGCCTTCGGCATTACGGCGCTGTATGTGACCCACGACCAGGAAGAGGCGCTGTCCATCTCCGACCGCGTGGCGGTGATGAACGCTGGAGAACTCGTGCAGGTGGGCACGCCCGAGGAAATCTATTTCGAGCCGTCCTGCGAGTTCGTCGCGGACTTTATCGGCGACGCCTTTCCCGTCACGCTGGATGGAAAGCGGATTCTGCTGCGCTCGGACCAGATCAGAATTTCCGACGACGGCGACCGCCGCGGCGTGTTGGTCGGCCGAACCTTTCTGGGCGCCGACGTCCATTGGACCATCCAATGGGAAGGGCAGAAGCTGCGCGCCGCTTTGCCCAGCGCGTCGGAGCCTGAAGTCCGTGCGGGAGGGGAAGTACGCTTTTCCTTCGTGTCGCCCCATGGCGAATTGCCGCGATGAAACGCAAAAAAGAAGAGCGGAAGCGCCTCGGTCCCGAAAGGGGAGAGAAGGCGTTCCCGCTCTTTTGCGATTTTCACGAGGGCGCGCGAATGCCAGCGTTAGACTTTTTCACCGCGCAGTTCGTCGGGGTGACAGTTTCGCGTCTGCCGGACAGGCCGAAGGGCCTTCGGCCATGGTGTCGAGTGGCATATTCCTCATTGAGTTCTTGGCATTTTGAGGATGCGCCGATTATAATGGCAGAAAAAGAGATCCGTTCGCCGCGAGGGAAAGCGGAGCTTTTCCTTGAGGGGCGAACGCCATTTTCTCCCGCCGAAAGGAGTGGATTTCATTGATTGTCATCCTGTCGGAGCACGGCGTCGCGTTTTCGCTTGACCAGTTCAACCGCCTGTCGCGAGAGACTTTGTCGGTCATGAGCGACGAAGGCCGGCAGATCTGCACCTTTGCCGACGAGGCGGACCGGCTTCTCGTGCGCCACGCCGACGGCTACTATGCCGACGAGTGGGGCTTTCGCTACGACGCCCTGTATTACGTCGAGCTGGATGCGCAGGGACGGGAGATCGCCCGCAGTCCCGCAAACCGCGTGATCCCCGTCAAATAACCTCCGCCCGGCGTGTTTCAGGACGTATAATCTGATTGGGTATTAAGTTGATATGAAAGAGCTTTTCGTCATTTTTTCCGCCGGAGAAAGCCATGCATGTCAGCATGGCGTTTATGCGTCTTGATGCATTTTTATTTATAAAAACGTTCTGCGAAACTTTTTCTCAGCCTGGAGAGCAACTTTTCAGCCATAATAAACTGATCGTTTTACAAAGGAAGAATTGAGTTATGCCCTCATATAAAAACAAAGAATCGACGTCGAAAACTTTGGAGCATGGATTGAATATCCTCGCGTGTTTTCTGACGCACAATTATGAACTGTCACTGTCGGAAATTGCCCGTATTGTCGATCGTAATACGACCAGCACCTACCGCCTTATTCAGACCCTTGAGCAGATGAGGTTTCTGGAGCGCAATCCTACCAACAAAAAATATTTTTTGGGGAAGATGATCGAACGCTTGTCAGAGATGATGGAAGAACGCCATAACAAGGCGCTGACGCAGGAATTGATTTTTGTGGCCCACCCTTGTCTCTCTGCCATCAGAGATACACTGAACGAAACCGCGTCGCTTTTCATTTATCATAACTATAAACGTCTGTGCATCGATCGCCTTGAGAGCACCCACAGCTTGCGCCAGACCTGCAACGTCGGCGATGAACTGCCGCTGACACGTGGAGCGGGCGGCACAGCGCTACTGGCATCGCTGCCCCGCAATTTGCGCATGGCTATCGTTCGTATCGAAGGCGGTCCTGACGAAACGGAACTGGCAAGAATCCGCCACGACGGTTATGCAATTTCTTATGATGAGATGAATCAAGGGACGGCGGGCATTGGCGTTCCGCTGTTTTATGCTGAAGATCATTTGCCAGCGGTGCTGAACCTTTCCGGACCGCTGACACGCATGACGCAGGACATTGTTCAACGAGGACTTGCGCTGCTACGTCAGGCTGCAATTGAAATTGCGACAAAGATGCGTGAGCGCGCTGCTGACTTTGCACAAAAATAGAACCTTTTACCGGCCCTCTTTCGGGCTATGGAAAACCGACACGTCATTAGGTTGGCCTCTAAATGGGCTTCTCACTTGGTTTCTTGTACCGACAGACCCTTAAACGGGGCTGTCAGCTCTTTCAATCTTAACTGATCTGTCAACTTGTCCTCATTCAGTTGATCACGAGTATATATCACTCTCTTCTTCTCGTTGCGCCCTACTGTATCAACGTAGTAGCCTCGGCACCAAAATTTGCGATTGCCGTATTTGTATTTCAAATGAGCAAATCGGTCAAAAATCATAAGAGAACTCTTGCCTCTCAGATAACTCATCACATCTGCTACGCTATATTTGAGAGAGATGCTCAGCAACATATGAACATGATCCGGACAGAGTGTTGCTTGGAGAATTTCGATGCCTTTGCGCTCGCATAAAGTTCTTAAAATCTTACCTATATCTTCTTTGATTTTGCCGTAGATGATCTGACGTCGAAATTTTGGTGCGAACACGATATGATATTTGCAGTTCCATGTGGTATGTGCTGAGGTTTCATTGGCATTGATTGCCATATCGGAATCACTCCTTCAGGTTTTCGTGGTGCGGTTGTCAGCCTGCTCTATCTTAACCTGCTGGAGTGATTTCGGATAAAAAACAAAAATCTTTCTCCATAGCTTTAAGCTTTTTGCCTCCTTGGCAAGCTGGGGAGGCGATTAACAAAAGGGGACGCACGTTTCAAAAAATTGAAACGTGCGTCCCCTTTCTATAATTCTTCCGCTAAGAAGCAGAAAATTTTGGAAACGCTACACATTGCCAACACATTGCCGTTGTCTTTCTGCCTCTGCGGCTGAGTCAGAATCAATTCAGCCGCAAAGCGGTTTAATACCGAAAGCCGAGCAAACGAGACGTGTGAACACGAAGTATCGTGCACAATTCAGCGTACTTATGCAGGGTATGTGCCGTCGATGATCTCGCAACCTTTTTCCATCAGCTTCTTATCAACCCAATCGCGCTTGGCATTTCCTTCCTGGGCGGCTTTAAATTTACCCTGGTCTTGTTCCATGAACTTCCGTGCTGCTTCCAGAACCTTTTCGGCATCCTGACGAGGAATGACGATTACACCGTCGGGATCGCCAACGATGATGTCACCGGGATTGACCATGATACCGCCGCAAGCGATGGGAACGTTTATTTCGCCGGGACCCTCTTTGAAGGGGCCGCCGGGCGTGGTGCCCGTTGCGTAAAACGGCACATCGCCGTCATAAAGACTGTCGATGTCGCGCATGGGTCCGTCGAGGACGAAACCAGCTACGCCGCGTGATTTAGCGTAGGCGGCCATAACCTCACCCATCAGAGACTGGCTACGGTCACCTTCGTTGGAAACAACGACCACATCACCGGGTTCGATCATGTTCAGTGCTTTGTGAAGCATCAAATTGTCACCGGGACGGGCTTTGACAGTTAGCGCCACGCCGACCATGTTACTGTTGCCGGGTTTTGTCATCAGATGAATATCAGAGTGGATGGCGCAAAGACGGTTCATCGTATCGGCGATGTTGGGGGCGGGGATATGACGGAATGCCTCGACAAGTTCTTTGGAAGGTAAATTTCTTTTGGTATACACGCGGAATCCGACAGACATGTTATTACTCCTTTTGTAAAAGTTAATTGTCGATGTTTAACGCCGGTCAAGAATTATAAGTTTTTTAAAGTTCTATGCTTCTATAAGCGAAATGTCCATTCAGAAGCGTCATCATCGGTACTAATACATTTTTACACAGCAATGACTCGCCACGGTGGTCTTTATAATGCCATTGAAGTTGTTTCATCCTAAAAACAGCGACGTCACCACATGCACCGGGTGCCAGTGTGCCTATTTTCCCTGACTGTCCGATAAACTTTGCTGGTGTTGCAGTGCAGGACTTTACCACATCATAAAGAGACATTCCGAGAGCAAGATAGCGTGACATCACTACAGGAAGCCCAAAGACGACAGGATTGTAGAGGTTTCCACAAGTTTGGTCGGTGCTGATCATATCCGGCAGCATCCCTTCTACAAGGGCTTTTTGAATCACAGAGATGCAGGAATGCGCTCTGCCATCGGCTGTATCAAAAAAGACGCCTCGCTGTCGTGCTTCTTTAATTTCTGGTATCAATTTTCCAGAGCTGTCCACAATATGGCTCCCCTTACCATGAAAGACGTGACAGAGTACATCTCCAGGACGGAGAAGATTCACAAGCTTTCCCATAGAGCAGGGCGGGTTTGTGCTGTGAACCGCTACAGAGCAACCCAATTTGGAAGCCATGCGAATCGTCGCAATCAGAGGCTGAAGTTCAAGATTACCAGCAATTTCCATGCTCTGGCGGATTTTCAACCCCAGCAGGCGACCTGAATACTTTTCAAGCATCTCTGCCGACTTATCCAAGTCGAAGTATTGTGGATTGATATTCTCCATGTAGCGTGTCGTAACCAACCCTGTTGGCGAGACATTCAGAAAGGCATAGCTGTGGAGCTGTGTTGTTTCCATGCAAGAGCTATAAAAATTCTCAAAATTGGCAATTCCTGCGCTTCCTTGATCAACTATGGCAGTTACGCCCTGAGGCAGAAATGCACTGTCAGGAAACACTCCGATCTCAGTTCCTTGATGATAAAAATGACAATGGAAATCAATCAGCCCCGGTGTAACAATGCAATTTGAGACGTTGAAGACAAAGTCAGGGCGTTTGGACGTATTGTAATCGGCACAGTGGCCATGACTGATATAAACATTTTCAATACCATCAATGTTACGGGCAGGGTCAATCACATGACCGCCTTGCAGAAGAATATCACCATGATCAGCCATCAGAGCTTTACCTCATTGGCAGCAGACGCTTTCTTAGGGCCCTGTTGTACATTTTTGAAAAAGAACGGTGAGAACAGGAAGACAGCTACGAGAATCATCAAAGTCACGGATAATGGACGACCAAGCATGTAACTTAGCACATGACCATCACTCAGCGTGTAGGTCTGGAGAAAACGTGACTCTGCCATAGGTCCGAGAACCATGGCAAGAACGATTGGTGCTGGGTGAAACCCCGCTTTTTGAAGCACATATCCCAAAAGTCCGAATATAACCATGATACCAACGTCAAAAAGACTGTTGTTGATGCTGAAAGCCCCCACAAAACAGAGCGCGACGATCATTGGCGCAAGAATCTTTTTGGGGAGCTTTGTGACTTGAGAAAAAGGTTTGACAAGAACTAGTCCCATGAACATCATGATGATATTTGCCATAAGAAATCCCAAAATCGCAGTGTAGGTGACCGTTGCATATTCAGTAAAGAGCTCGCGCCCTGGAACCATGCCGTGAATGAGCAAACCTCCCAAAATGATGGCCGATACAGAACTTCCCGGAATTCCCATCGTGAAAAGAGGAATCAGCGCTGCGCCTGTAACGGCGTTATTGGCTACTTCAGATGCTGCGACACCGACTAGACTGCCATTTCCCATTTCATCGCGCTGCTTTGAGAGCCTTTTTTCCGTATTGTAGCTGATCCATGAACCAATCTCGGCTCCTGCTCCAGGTAAAATGCCAATGATCATGCCGATGATGGACCCTCTTGCCAAAGTTCCACAAAGTCCTTTCAGTTCAGAACGCGAAGGAAAAATTCGATCGCTTTCAAAAGTTGCGGGGATGACATCAGCTGTTTTTTTATGCTCTGCCATTTTTAGAACTTCTGACAGCGCAAAAAGACCAATCAAAGCTGGAACAAAAGAAATTCCTGACTCCAAATTCAGAATACCGAAAGTAAACCGAGGAATGCCGAAAGAATAATCTGTGCCAATTGTGGCAAGAAAAAGCCCTAGCACACCTGCAAGGACACCCTTGATGATTGAACTGGCTGCCAGCGTAGCTACGGCTGACAAGCCCAGGCACGCAAGCAGGAAATATTCTGAAGGTCCAAAGAGCAGTGAGATCTTTGAAAGAGGGGGGGTAAGAAGAAAAAGCGCTATGGCACTTACTATTCCACCGACACCTGATGCAAATGTTGAAATACGAAGGGCTGAAGCGCCCATGCCTTTCTGCGTTAGTGTATAACCGTCAATTGCCGTTGCGGCTGATGATCCTGTTCCTGGAGTATTGATCAAAATCGCTGAAACACTTCCGCCATAGACCGATGCTGTATAAATGGACATCAGTAGCAGGATTCCCATGCTTGGAGACATGGAAAAGGTGAACGGTAGGAGAAGCGATACTGACATGCTTGAACTGATGCCTGGCAGCGCACCACCAATCATGCCAACGACCACACCGGCAGTCATCACAAAAAGTGTCTGCCATGAGCAAAGGGAAAGAAGTATTTCGTTCCACATCGTCGATATCCCTCCTCAGATAATATCATTCGGCAGAATCGGAAGTGGTACTGATAAAAGCTTTACGAAAATGCCGTAAAGAACCAGCATAAATGTGATGGAAACAGCTACTATAACCGGCCAGCGGCGCTCTCCAAAATAGTACATCATCACAATCAGGAACAGGACAGTAGGAATGGCAAACCCCAAGAATATAACTCCGGCAGCATAGAACGCAACCATTGTAAATACCACCACGACCGACATGTAATGCTGAATGCCATCCTCATTTTGTGGATTCCTTTTTTGTCTCAGTAGTGACTGGGTGAATGCTGCTAAACTCAGTGCGATGGCAGCGCAAAGCAGCATTTTAGGATAACGAACTACCTGAATGTCATAACTGCCAGTAGCATAGAGAAAACCTGAAAACAAAAGTAGAAGTATAAGGGAAATCCATCCCTCTAAACGGAATTTTAACATCATCATCAGACTCTCTACCAACCAAGAGCATCTTTATACTGTTTTTCCACAGACTTCAGGAACTTCATATAGTCGTCAGAGTTCATGTAGCGGACTTCAAGGCCCATAAGGTCCATTTCTTTTACGTGTTCAGGTTCAGCCATGACTTTAGCAAAGGCAGCGTTCAGGACTTCCGATGCTTCTTTGTCAAGATTTGCCGGAGCCGCATATCCACGCGCCGCAAAGGCCTGAAGGTTAAGGCCTGTTGCCTCGGCTAGTGTGGGAACGTCAGGCAGAAAGGGAGAACGGCGATCACTCATTACTGCGAGAGCTCGCAAATTGCCGTCTTTGACTTGCTTACGCACGTCGCCGGCCCCAAGAGAGACAATATCTACATGACCGCCAAGAGCCATGGTCAACGCGTCTGAAAGTCCGTTGGTATGAACGGGTTCCATTTTATATCCTAACTTTGCAAGCTCGATCAGTAAAATATGATGCTGTGTGTTGACGCCAGAAGTGGCCACTTTCACTTCGCCAGGATGGATTTTGACGTATTCAAGAAGTTCTTTTATATCCTTGTAGGGGAACGAGGGGAGTACTGCCCAAGCGGTAAAGTCAATTACATGATTGGCCAGAGGTGTAATGCTGTTGAGATCCATGTTTCGCTTAGTGGCGAGGTTCAGATAGCCAGCCACGTATGGGAGGGCAAGCATGGAAAGTGTATAGCCATCAGGTTTTGCGCGAGCGAGCTTGTTCCAGGCAACCCAGCCGCCAGCACCGATTACGTTTTCGACAATGATGGGTTGCCCCAAAACTTTCTCAATCCGCTGAGAAAGGCGGCGCACACCAAGATCACTGCTTCCGCCTGCAGAATAGGGTACATACATCGTGATTTTCTTCGTAGGATAAGCAGCGCGAGCAGAAAAAACAAAGGCTCCAGAGAACATGAGTACTAACAAAATAATGAGACTTTTCTTCAGCGTAAATTTCATGTTTCCCACCTCTTTCTCAAAAATAGAGATTGTCACAGTTATTGTCTTCGTAGATATCTTAAATTGAGTGTGACATTCTTTCAGATGTCCACAGAATCAGGAAGCAGACTTGGAGAAAAGATATCAGAAGTCTCTGTGGATTACTATTCCTAACCATAATGATGAAGTCAAAACCAGGAATTACGCGTGGTGATGGAGCTCTTGGGTAGTTCATGATGTTTCAGATTTTGAAGCGGAACGAAACTGCATAGTCTGTTCGCGAGAATCCAAAGTTTATTTATAGTCCTTTTTTCCCCAGATGGAATAGATTTCTTCCAAGCTTTTAGGCACTATGCCTCTCAGTTCTTTCTTCATGCCGAGTGCTGCGGAACGGGAAAGGCGTTCTTTTGCGCCGGCAGCGACCAACGGTTCTATGTCCATTTCTTTCATCAATTCCATTGATTCACCAACTTCAAACGCACGGCGTTCTGCGTGGATCAGGTCAGCTCTCATCATACGTTCAGCAGTGTTTCTAAAGGATTCCTTATCCATGGCTTCAGCAATGGAATCCATAATGCGACCTTCAATGCCACACTTGCGTGCGAGAAGAAAAGTCTCAACGGTCAGTGCTTCAAAGCCTTTCATGAAAACGCTACGTACCAGCTTAATGCGCGAAGCTTCTCCGGCTTTTGAGCCTGTACCAACCAGTGAAATTTTCATTCCCCATGGCGTCATGGTCTCTTTCCAGCGTTCTGCACCATCGCCGGAAGCAAGCATTGGTACTTTATGAGCTGAAACAACCAATGAACCGAGCATAGCCGAGTCCACGTACTGCGCTTTTTTCTCGGCAAATAGAGTTGCTTCCTTTTCTTTGATATTGGGTAACGCTGTGGTTACATCGACAAAAAGCTGCCCTTCTTTTGCAAAAGATAGAAGACCTTCTGCGGTGGAAGCTGTGAAACGAGCCGGCACGGAGATAATTACGATGTCGCAGATCTCCACAACTTCTTTCGCAGAGGTAACCACTGTGACATTTGCATCTTTACACCGTTTCAACACGGTGTTTTTGTAGGAATCTTCCATATTGAGTGCGACGTCATAGGCGCAAATGTCTTTAAAACCTTCGCTTTTTAGCCCTTTACCCATGTTGTAAGCAGCTTCGCCGAAACCGATATAACCAAGTTTTATGCTCATATCTTTGCCCTCTTTCCTATAAATGAAAAACAATAATTCATAATCTGAAATTATAATAATAGCATCAAAGCATTTTGTCAATTTAAAATGAAGCGCTTTTTTATATTATGCAGTATACATAAGAAAGGATCTCAACACTGCAGAAACTTTAACTTCTGGAAGAGTACTGCGACTTCTTTTTTATGGAGTTGTGTGTTATGAAATTTTGTTTCACCATGTCTTTTGCATGAAAAAAAACTGTGAAGGTCCATTTTCACGGCAGAAAATTTCTGCCTTTTGTTTTTCAAAGGCGCTTCAGACAGAAATTGCCATTTGTTCGTCACAAACGAATTACCGGCCGGAAGATGACAGTTCAAGTCTGTCATCTTCCGGCCGGTGTCGAATTTTTATGAAATTTTTTCCGGGAATTCGCCGTCAGAAGGCGCCGCGCTGGTAGTGCCCCCGCGTGGTGTTCGGCAGGTTGGCGACGGCTTTGCCCCGCGAGGCGTCGTGCCAGAGGGCCGTCACTTTGCGGGTCTGGTCGCTGCCGTAGGATCGGGCGTCGATTCTCAGGCGGATGCCGCATTGGAGGAGCTGGGGCGCCAGGTCGAGGGCGCAGAGATCTTGTGAGTTGAGCACGTGCATGCGGCAGAACTGGTCTCCCGCCAGCGGGAACGAGGCGCCGGTGCGGTCGCGCAAAAAGAGAGGCTCCCGGCAGCCGAAGGCACAGCGGCCTGTGTCGATGCCGCCCAAAAAGCTGCCACCGACGCAGTACTGCGAGACCATCATTTCGATGCGCCCTTGAACGAGACATTCCAGGGGCAGCGGGCTGTTCCGCGCCAGCGACTTGATCTGCGCGAGGTTCAGCTCGACGGAAAGCGTGGCCCCCGCGGCGCCCTGTTCAGCCCAGAAGGTCAGGCTCTGGCTGTTGGCGATGTTGAGGCTCATGTCGGCCCACAGCGGCGTTTTCAGCTTGCGCTCGCGGGCGAGCTGCCACGTGCCGAGGTTGTGGATGCAAATCATGTCGGCTTTTGCGGCGTCGGCGTCAGCAAGGAAGTCGTTCTCGTAGTCCACCTGCTCTTCGGTGACGAGGCGCGGCGTGCTCAGGGCGATTTTCTTTCCGGCGGCGCGGGTTCGGGCGATGGCTTCGGCGTAGTCCTTGAAAGAGCGGTCCTTTGACGAAAATCGGTCGCCGCCGAAGATGATCCAATCGGCGCCGCCGTCGAGGGCGGCCTGCACTTTCTCCACGGTGTCGACCCACACCGAAACCGTCGGGTGCGCGAGGTCGGACCCCTGTTTTCGGGCTTTTCGCGCCTTCCGGTCTTCTTCCAGGACGGCGATGATTCGCCCTTTCGTGACTGCCGGGCGGACGGGCGCAAAGGCTTCGATGCGGACGGCGTCAAGCTCGGCGATGGCTTTTCTGCGGGCTTCGTTGATCTCGCTGACGGGAACCATGAGCGCGCCTTGGATGCGCAGATCCAGATTTCTCAGCGCGTAATCGGTGCCTCCCAGCCGTCCCAACTGTTTGCGCAACGTGGCTTCGTCGAGAGGGCGGCTGCGAGCGACCTCGGCGATAAACTGCGTGGCGGCTCGGCCGCGATGGCCGCCTTCGTCGATGAAGGTCACTTCCAGGGGCTTTCCCGCGGCGGCGGTGACCTGCGCATCAACGGCGATGGGGCGCTTCCCTCTCTCGCCGAGAAAGCGGGTGGCGTCGTTCATCAGCGCGCTGTCCAGCGTGCGGGAAACGGCAGCGCCCTGCCGCACCGACGGAGGAACGGCGATTTCGGGCTGAGAGCCTGCCGGCGCGCTTTCGACGGATCGACCGTTCAGCGTCATGGAGCTTACGGTCGTTCCCGAAGAACGGCTGCCCGACAGAAACTCCAGGCCGTCGCCGCAGTGCAGTTCCTTTCGGAGCGCGATGGCGGCTCGATTCCCATGAATGGCGACGACTTTGCCGATGGGCACGCCGCGATTGTCGGGGCGCTGGAGGCTGATCATGGTTTTGCCGGGGCAGCCCTTGAGGTAGGCCGTGGTGAATCCGCGGTTGAAGATCTGCTCGACGCGCGCCGCGTCCGAGGCGGGAACGGCGTACTGCCCCCTTTGCCAGCTGTCGAAGGCCCGCCGGTAGGCGTCGGTGACGACGGCCACGTATTCCGGACGCTTCATGCGCCCTTCGATCTTGAAGGACGCGATGCCGGCATCGAAAAGTTCGGGAAGAAGGGACAGCGTGTTCATGTCCTTGGGGCTTAGCAAATAGGCACCGTGGGTGGAAATTTCCTTGCCCGTGCCGTCGGTCAGCCGGTAGGCCATGCGGCAGGGTTGGGCGCAGCGGCCGCGGTTGCCGCTTCTGCTGCCGATGAGACTGCTCATGAGGCACTGGCCGGAGCAGCAGACGCACAGGGCGCCGTGGATAAAGGCTTCGGTTTCCACGCCCTGGGCGCTGATGGACTTCCACGCCTTCATCGACAGCTCGCGGGCGGGGACGATGCGGCACATTCCGGCGCTGCGGGCAAAGCGCGCCGCCGGCGAGTTCATCACTGTCATCTGCGTGCTGGCGTGAAGCGGCATTTCGGGGATGAGCTTGCGCGCCAGACGAATGACGCCCAGATCCTGAACGATGATGCCGTCGGCGCCGACGTTGTTCAAAAATGCCAGTTCGTCGGCCAGCTCGCGCGTTTCGTCGTCGTCGAAAAGGGTGTTGACGGTGACGTAGATGCGCACGCCGTGGCGGTGGGCGAAAAGGAGGGCGCGCCGAAGCTCTTCGTGGTCGAAATTTCCCGCGAAGGCCCGCGCGCCGAAATTGGAACCGCCGAGGTAAACGGCGTCGGCTCCGGCGGCGACAGCGGCTTCCAGCGCTTCGAAGTTTCCCGCGGGAGCCAGCAGTTCCGGTTTTTTCATGTTCATGTCCTTTCCTGCGGCTCCCAAGGAGCCGACCTGCAAAAAGGTTTTGTTTTGCGGCGGGAGCGAAAGGTCTCGCCGCTGCGGTATAATGAAACGGAAATCTCTTCAGGGGAGGCTGATACAATGCGTCATCAGGTGGTTTTTCCCAACGCCGAAAAGATGGATTACGACGGCACTCTGGACTTCTCCGTGCCGGGCTGCGACGTCCGGCTCTGCAGCGCGGAAAGCGAAGGCGACATTCTGCGCTTCGCCGAGGGCGCCGACGTGCTGGTCAGCAAAGAGCTGCCCTTGCCGGCAAAGCTCATCGAGGCTCTGCCGCCTGAAGTTCAGCTGATCTGCGAGGCCGGTACGGGCTATAACAACATTGCCTTGGCGGCGGCCGACGCCCGCGGCATCGCGGTGTGCAACGTGCCGGCTTACAGCACCCAGCGCGTGGCCCATACGGCCGTCATGCTCATGCTGAATCTGGCGTCGTCCATGAGAGCGCAAATGGCCATGCTGGAGCGCGGCGATCACCGCAACTTCACCGAGCATCTGCTGCTGCCCCACGTGGAGCTCAACGGGAAGACGCTGGGCGTCATCGGCGCAGGCCACATCGGCAGCGAGGTGATTAAAATCGCCCTCGCTCTGGACATGAAAGTGCTCGTCTTCAGCCGCCGCCGTTTCGACCGTGCGTCGGTGAGCAATGTGCCGCTGGAGGAACTGCTGCGCCGCAGCGATTTCGTGTCGCTTCACTGCCCGCTGACGGCGGAAACGCGGCACCTTATCAACGATGAAACTCTGGCGCTCATGAAGAAAAGTGCCTTTCTGATCAACACGGCGCGAGGCGCTCTGGTGGACGAGGCCGCGCTGATTCGAGCCTTGAAAGAGGGCAAAATCGCCGGCGCGGGGTTGGACGTTCAGGAGCAGGAACCGCCCGAAGAGGACAATCCTCTGTACGCCATGGAAAACGTCATCCTGACGCCCCACATGGGATGGAAGGGCAAAGAGACGCGACAGCGCCTCGTCTCGGGAGTGGCGGCCGATATCGTCGCTTTCTTCGACGGCGCTCCCGTCAACGTGGTGAAGGCGTCGCGGTGAAGCGCGCCGACGTCATCTCAATCAGCGGAGCGGCGCCGTTTTTCAGGGGACCTGCACGTAACGGCCGTAGACCCAGCCGTCGCCCTGTTCAAGCTGGATCCTGTACCACGGAAAGGCCTCGCCTTTGCCCTGCCAGCGCTCGAGGACGGTGACGGGCTGATTGCTCATCTGCATCAGAACCCTGGTGTTCTGCGTGGAATGGCCGTCGCGCACGTTGATTCCCGTGCCTTTCAGCCTTCCCTGAACGGTACCGGACTTCTGACCTGCGGGCGGAAGTTCGACGGCGTTCTGAGCCGAAACCCAACCCGGCCCCTTGGAGGACTGCACTTTGAACCAGATCTGGCCGCTTGGGGCGTCCTGCCAGCGTTCCAAAAGGGGCGCCCTTTCGGCGTCAAGCCTGGCAAGGACCTTCGTTCCCGTTGTCGCGTGGCCGTCGCGCAGGTTGACGCCGTCACGCGTGAGCTGCACGTGGGCGGCAGTCTCGGCGGGGAGCGGCATCTTTTGTTGAGCGTCGGGATCGGACTGCTTCAGCTTGGCGATGACCGCGTCGCTGCCGTCAGGCAGAGTGGCCGTTCTGCCGCTGAAATAATAAAAGGCGCCTCCGGCCAAGCCGCCCGCAAGGGCCAGCGCAAGGATCCAGACCGCAGGAGAAAAGCTGTGGCGGGAACGGTGAATGCTGTTGGGCGTGCGGACAAAGTGGCGTGAGCTTCGCGCAGAGCGGCCGAAAAGAGGGCGCTGCGACGAAAAACGGCTCACCGTCGGCTTTGAAAGGCTTTCGGGCTCCGCGGCGGGAGAGAGCGAGGCGATGGAGCCTCCCCGTTCCAGTCGGTCGGCGCCGGCGGCACACAGAGAACCCACAGTCCTGAGCGAATGGATCAGGGCGAAATGGGCGTTTTTTTGTGCCTCAGCCGTCAACGGAGACTGAGAGATCCGTTTTTTTGCCTCCGCGAGAGCGTTTTTTACGGCGGACGCCAGGCGGCGGAAGGCTTTTTTGCTCTCGGTGGGGTTGCGCAACCTGACCGCCTCCTTTTTCAAAGAGGCTGCCGTCGATTTCACCTCGGACGATTCAAGAATTTTTCGAAAGAGTTTTTCAGTGGAGTTCCATGGGAAATAAGGCATTTTACAAGTCCTCGTTCTTTGCGGATTTGTTCGTCATGGTGCTGTAAAGCCAACGAACGACGTCATAAATATCATATCACGAAATGCCGTCGGGCGCGCCGCAGGCGATCGGAGGATGGAAACGGAACGCCGAAAGGCCTTTATGCCGTATCGAGGCAATTTCAAAGGTTGAAACTCCGGCGGAAGGCTTTGGACGGCGCGCTTAGAGGCCGTTGGCACGAGGCCAGTTCCGACAAGCGCTGCAGGCGCTCCGCAGCGGAGATCACAAGGTCCTGAGCTTCGCAGAAAAATCCGCCACTCTTTGGGACGAAAATGCTTGTCTCGGCGCATTGACAGAAGAGAAAACTCATTGTAATCTTATAAAGCGTATAATTTTGAGGAATTATAGAATTTTCCATGACGAAAGGAGTTTGTTCTCTATGATGAAAAAATTGTTCGGGGCGGCAGCTGCCCTCTGCCTGCTGGCAGGCGCGGCCGGCGCCGCGGAAATGGCGCAGAGCGGCAAGGGCATGACAGTGTGGTTCGACGCCGGCGGCTCGGTTGGCGAGCCCTACGCGACCACAGTGGTCAACGGCGCGAAGCAGGCGGCCGTCGATCTTGCCGTCGACCTGAAGGTCGTCTACTCCGACTGGAATCCCGAGAAGATGCTTGAAAACTTCAAGACCGGCCTCGCCGCCAATCCCACGGGCTTCGTGGTGATGGGCCATCCCGGTGACGACGCCTATGCGCCGCTCATCGACGAAGCTTTCGAGAAGGGCATGATCGTCACCTGCGTGGACACCGACCTGCCCCGCCTGCAGAGCAAATACCAGTCGAGAGGTTTCGGCTACATCGGCACCGACAACTGGCGCCAGGGCGCCGAGATGGCGCGGGAGATCCTGCGCCGCGGCGGCGCCAAAAAGGGCGACCGCGTCTTTGTCTGGGGGCTGAAACGCCTTGAAGGCCGTGGACGCCGCGCCCGCGCGCTGATCGAGGAGTTCGAGAAGGCCGGTCTGACGGTGGACTACCTTGAGATCTCCGACGAGATCAATAAGGACGCCGCTCTCGGCGCTCCCGTGCTGGCGGGCTATCTGGCTTCCCATCCCGACTGCAAGGCCATCGTCGTTGACCACGGCGGACTGACGGGCCAGTTGGCCAACTTCCTGCAGGCCGCAGGCGTCAAGCCCGCCGAAATTTACGCCACGGGTTTCAGCCTGACGCCCGCCACGGTTCGCGGCATCGAAAGCGGCTACGTGAGCCTGACCTCCGAAGCCCAGCCTTATCTGATGGGCTATCTGTCGGTGCTGCAGATCGTCAACACGGCCAAGTACAAGTTCGGCGGCCTGAACGTGGATACCGGCGGCGGTTACATCTCTCAGGACAACATCGCCGAAGTGGCGCCGTTGGCCAACGCCGGCATTCGTTAAGATTTTTTGTGCGGGGAGAGCAATTCTCCCCGCTTTTTGTTATGATTGAAAAAGTTTTGCGACGGGAGGCGACGGCATGGCATCACCCTATGCGGTGGAACTGAAAGACCTGTGGAAAACCTTCGGGACGGTGACGGCGCTGCGCGGTGCGTCGCTGGCGCTGAAAAAAGGCGAAGTGCTGGCGCTGTTGGGCGACAACGGCGCGGGCAAGTCGACGCTGATCAAAATTTTGTCGGGCGTCTATGGCCCCGACCGCGGCGAAATGATTTTGGACGGGAAATCCGTGGACTGGAGCCGGTTTTCTGTGGCTCGCGCCCGAGCCATGGGCATTGAGACGGTCTATCAGGAACGTTCTCTGGGCGAACGCCAGCCCCTGTGGCGCAACGTCTTCGCCGGACGGCCGCTGAAAAACAGGCTGGGCTTTATCGACGCCCGACGCGAGAAAGCCGAGACCATGAAACTGCTGTCGGAAGTTCTCGGTCTGAGAGGCGTAGGCTTGTCCGCCGACGCCAGCGCCATGACCCTTTCGGGCGGCGAGCGCCAAGGATTGGCCATTGCGCGGGCCATGTACTTCGACGCGTCGATCATCGTCCTCGACGAGCCGACCACCGCTTTGGCCGTTGCCGAGGTGGAGAAGGTGCTCCAGTTCGTTGAGCGCATTCGCAACTCGGGCAAAAGCTGCATTTTCATCAGCCACGAGCTGCCCCACGTTTACCGCGCTTCCGACCGCTTCGCGCTGATGGAACACGGACGCATTGCCGCCGTGCTGGAAAAGCGCGCGGTGACGCTGGACGGCCTGATGCACCGTCTCATGCTGGGATCGGGAGGTGACCGCCGTGAACTGGCGTAATTACCGCCGCCAGATCCTGGTGACAGCCCTTCTCGCGGCGCTGTGGGGAGCCTTTGCCCTTGCCAGCCCCGTGACCTTTGCCAACGCGCGCATCTATCGCTCGTTCATGTCCACCATTCCCGTGACCACCGTGCTTGCGCTGGGAATGACGCTGCTCATCGTCTCGGGCGACATGGACATGAGCTTTCCATCGGTGTCGGCGGCAGCCGCCTTCGTTTTCGCGTGGGGCTACGCCAAGGCCGGACTTTCGCCGTGGGCCGCCTTTGCGGCTGCTCTGGCGGCAGGAGCACTGATGGGCTGGTTCAACGGCCTGCTGGTGGTTTCAGTGGGCGTGCCGTCCATCATCGCCACCATCGGCACGCAGTTTTTGTGGCGCGGGCTGGCGCTGCTGCTCTCCGATGGCATGTCCATCCCTCTGGCACAGGTACGGGAGGCGGGGCTGTATCACCTCTTCGTGGGACGCGCCGGATCGTGGGGCGTGCCCGTTCAGGCCTTCTGGGCCTTCTTTGCGGCTGTGGCCATAGGGCTGTTGCTGAACCGCCATTCCTTCGGCGAAGCGCTGCTTTTCATCGGCGACAACCGCCAGACGGCACAGATGGTGGGGATCCCCGTGCCGCGCATGCGCAAGCTGGCCTTTGTGCTGATGGGATTTTTGGCGGCCTTCGCCGGACTGCTGGCCACGCTGGAGCTGAACAACTGGTGGCCGACGCAGGGCGATGGCTATATGCTGCTGGTTTTCGCGGCCGTATTCGTTGGCGGCACGTCGGCCTACGGCGGGCAGGGGACGGTTTACGGCACCTTCATCGGCTCCATCATCATCGGTATCATCGAGGCGGGAATCGTCAGCGCAGGGCTGACGGGACTCTGGACACGCTTTGTCCACGGACTGGTGATCATCCTGTCGCTGTCGGGCTACGCGCTGTTCACGCGACGGCGTTGAATCTCAGTGAACGGTCGTTGACAGAGGCTGTAATCCATTGTATTTTGATGAAAACTTTTATGGCGGCGAAAGATTGCAACCTTTCGCCACCAGGCAGATGGTTGTGCGAGAACGCGCGCGGTCATCGGAAAAAAATGAGGTGACGCCATGGGCAGTAAAGCGCTTCGGGAGCAGCCGCTTCTCAGCGTCGTTTTTCCAACGCATAACGCAGAAGAATTTGTGGAGAAGGCGATTCGTTCTGTGGCCGAACAGGATTATCCCAACGTGGAAATCCTTCTCGTCGACGACGCCTCGACGGATCGCACTGCCTACGTTGCGCAGAAAACCCTTGCTTCCTGCGGCAGGCCGTTCCACCTGATTCGAAATCCTCAAAACCGCGGCGTCTCGGCGGCGCGGAACACGGGGTTGGACGCTGCGCAGGGAGAGTTGCTGTGTTTTCTCGACGCCGACGATTTTGTGGAACCGGGCTATCTGACGAAGCTCTACGAAACCATTTCGGCTGCGAAAGCCGATTTGGCTTTCTGCGGCTATAACACTTATTTTGTTACTTCAGGAAAAAAAATTCCGGTGTCCTGCACCTTGAAAAAGACGTTGTTGACGTCTGAAGATGCCCTTATGGCGTGGCACAGGAGCAAACATTTTCCTTCGGTGTGGGGATTCCTGTATCGCCGTGAATTTCTTGTTGCGACAGGCATCCGCTTTCACGAGGGCTGTCGATACAGTGAAGACGGCGAGTTCATTCAAAAGACGCTGGCACGCAGCTCGCGGGTGGCCTTTACGAGAGCCTGTCTTTATAATTATGTTCAGCACGAAAAGCAGATCACCGTTGTGCAGCGTGAGGACCAACGTGACCTGCGGCTGCAGAGGGAAATCGACATGGCGAACGAAAGGGCGGCCCGCTACGTGCAGCGCCACAGCCCATCGGTAAAAGTTCGTGCTCTCGTGACGCACCTTCAAAGGCCACAGAACATTCTCCGTCCTTTCACGTTTTATGCTCGCCGCAAGGATTGGAAGCGCTACAGCGCAAGGCTTCGCGTCCTGCGCTACCGTTCCGTGCGCCATGCTCTGTGGGGAAGCTTTTTCGCGCTTCTCCGCGCGCCGGAAGTGTTTTTCAAGTGCGTTACGCTGCTGCTCTTTCCGAGAGTTTACTACGCGTTGCGAGCCAAACAGTTTCCTCCACGGCGCACGAGGCCGAGAAAAGACGACACTCCGGCACTCTGAAAGAAAGCTTTGAGAAAAAAAGAATAAAATTGCTCCGAGCGAAGCTGAAAATTCAGGACGGCTTTCCGTACCAACAGAAGTTGAACGACGAAGAAATCTCTCGGTTGAATTGTTGAATTTCGACGGTTTCCTGAACGCGTGAGGCCCCTCTGTTCCGCATATGCGGAACAGAGGGGCCTCACGCATTATAAAGTTTTAGCTTGCGGTTTTTGCGGCGCAGCTTCAACCCTTCAAGGATATTTTGGGCAGTTTTGAGGAGTGTTTTTGCGTGCGGAAAACAGGCTATGGCCGATGCTCGTGCTTCAACGCCGCAAATTTTCGGCCGAAACCTCTGCGGCCTGTCTGCTGCGCTTTGCGAAGCTGCACCCGTTTGTTGTTCGGCGCAAGATGCCCTGCTAAAACAGATTGCCTTGGGCGTCGAAATTCAGCGAGTAGGACTCGCTCAAAATTTCCATGCGGGGGTGGGCTTGAATTTCGGGAATCAGCGACGTGGAAACTTCGATCTCGTTGAGCGACAGGGTGTTTTTGATGCGGATCACTCTGATCTTCGAAGAATCCAGAACGTTGCAGGTCTTGATGCAGCACTGGAAAACTTGGAGATCATTTTTCAACACCATGGGAATTTTCACGGTGAGCGGCACTGTGGAGGTGATGCAGTTGGGATAGGTCTGCTCCATGCTGAATTTTTCATAGGCACGGCGCGTGGTCATGTCGAGCATGCCGATGCCGTTGCCGTTGCCGTGAGAGACGTCGGTAATGTCAAGGGCGGCGACGCGCTTGATTTTCGGGCCGCCGAAAGCGCAGTCGGAGTTGTAGCGGCCGACCACGTTGGTATCGAAGCCCGTTCCCGAAATGTTCTTGCCGATTTCGTCCATGACGAGAACTTCAAATTCCGGAATGTCGATTTTCGCCATCAGATCCCAGGCGCGACGCAGCAGCTCTGGCTCCTTGTCCAGCACTTCGTCGGCGCGCATAACCTCAATTTGTGCAGTTTCGTGGTAGGCGTTCTCGATGAGGGCGACGCCGCACAGCACATTTTCCTTGCCCAGCGTTACGGCGGCCATGGCGGGAATGTTTTCCGCCATGTGGCCGAAGCCTTCGGCGTGGCAGAAGGCCGCGCCCTTCTGCTTTCCCATGCCGATGGCGCACATTTTGCAGATTCCGCTTTCCACCTTGCCGCGGAACCCCGTGTGAGGCTTGACGCGGTTGATGATAATGATGCCGTCGGCCTCGTGGGCGTACCGGTCAACGTACACAGGGCGCCCGTTGGTCGCCGTGCCCAGCTCTACAGTTTCCATGGTGGCGCGCACGGGGCATCCCATGGTTTCTTCGGAGATCCCCAGCCCCGCCAGCAAAGCGCGCTGTCCCTCGGCGGTAGCGCCGCCGTGGCTTCCCATGGCGGGGAAAATAAAAGGCTTGCCGCCGCGTTTCTTCACCTCCGAGACCAATGTTTTCACGAGAAGCGGATAATTGACAATCCCGCGGCTGCCAGCGGTAACGGCGATGGACATGCCCGGTTTTATTGAATCCAGATAACGCCCCGCGTCCAGCTTCGAGATCAGTTCACGCACAGGATCTTCAACGCGCGGACGCTTGAAGTTCTGGCGCACTCTGACAAATTCGGGAATCGGTACGGTGCTGAGTGTTTCGTCGATGAAAGACATGAGACGGCTCACCCTTTCTTTTGTTATGCGTGGTATGCGGCGGTTTGGCTTTTCAGCGTGGCCGACCGCCGCATTTATTATACCTCGCGATCGTAGTTCATGACGTTGGGACAGATTGAACAGTTTTGATTTTCGTCGCAATTAGTGAACTGACATGGTGCGAAACCTGACATAAAGTCAAAGATCACGGTCATTGAGGCGCATGTTGAACAGTTCCTATGATTCCATGGGGAAGATGATATGAGATGCTGTGGAGGCGTATTGCACCCTGCTGTAAGTACGGCAATCTTAACGCTGTTTTCTTTCCAAGTAATAAAGCTGGCAACAGGGCGGCTAACGGCGCGTATAGTTTTTGAATTCTGTATTGAAAATGCCTGAATGTCGGTCCACCCAAATATTATGTTCTATGAAATTTTTATTACGTCATACTGCATAAAGATTTTGGAGTATTGAATTTAAAGTGAAATATTTTATATATGTCGTTTTTTGTGTGATAGCAGTGTAATTATTAAAATTGTCTTTTCTTAAGTTGATGATGAGTGTGAGGGTTAAATACATATAACATATATCACTTACATTAATTTGATGAAACTATATACTAAAACGCTTCTAACAATAAAATAACTTATTGACTATTTATAATTTTGTGATACTCTTTAGTTGTGCTCTAGAAAGAAACATCGTTCTTTAATAGAGAACTCAATAGTACCTCCATATAGTGTAAAATAATGCATGTCCTAGCGATATTTTTGCATTCTTTTATGGAGGGAGCAGTATCGGAATGAGTAGTTTAAGTAAGGCACTTCAAATTTTAAAGTACATGGGAGAACCGCCGTACGAATTTGGTGTGACTGAAATCGCTAATGAGATCGCCATGGTAAAAAGCGGTGTATATAAGCTCCTCAGTGATATGTCTTCAGCAGGATTTGTTGTAAAAGATCAAAAGTCAAAGCTCTATCGTTTGGGACCTGCTGTTTTTCGTCTAGGAGCTGTGTACAGCGATTTTAAAGGAATCGAAGAAATTGCTCAGAATGTAATGAGGGCAATTGTTTCTGTGACGCATACAAGTTCTTTAGTTGGGCTGCTTGAAGGAGACGCCCCCTTTTTAGCATATAAGGTTGATGCTCCAGGCTCCTTTTTATATCAAGGTCGGATAGGGAGATGCTTCCCTCTTTATGCTGGAGCATTAGGCAAAATTTTTGGTGCTTATATGGAACGAACTCATGTTCTGGAAATTATTGAACGCACAGGATTAAAAAAGCGGACGCCTCTTACAGTGCAGGATAAAGAAACATTATTAAAAGATTTTGATGAAATCAGGAAAAATGGTTACGCATTAAGCCTGGGGGAAAACATTGAAGGTGCTTTTGGACTTTCTGTTCCCATCACAGATGCTCGAAATGGCAGCATTGTTGCTGATTTGTGCCTTGCCGGCCCATTGGAGCTCTACAAACCAGAGTGTTTGAATGACTGGCTAAGACTTTTGCGGGAAGGCGCAAATGAAATAGCCTACAAGATGACACGCCGCTAAAAATCGAGCCGCAGGCAGTAAATGTAAACCTGCGGCTCTAATTTTACAAAAAAATATTGTTTTATAATCAATGTATTTTCGATTATAGCAAAGGAGATGTACCCATGGCTGTTGAAATTGAAATGCCCCAGATAACGATGACAATGGTTGACGGCGTTATCGCCAGCTGGCATAAAAAAGAAGGCGATGCGGTTAAAGAAGGAGAACCTCTTGTAGATATTGAAACTGATAAAGTTGTTCAAACTTTGAACGCATCTGCCAGCGGGGTACTTCTCGAAATACTAGCACATGAGGGAGATGTTGTACCTGTTGGCAAAACTTTCTGTGTTATCGGAGAATCCGGCAGTAAAGCAGTGTCAACTTCAGTAGCAGAAGAAATAAAGCAGCCTAGAGGAACTGAAATTGCAACAAAAATGGTAGCAGGTGAAAAAATTGTTGTTATGCCTCAACTCACAGCACAGATGGAAGATGCGGTGATAGTACGTTGGCTGAGTGCAGAAGGCGAAAAAATCGAAAAAAACATGCCTCTCATTGATGCCGAAGTTGACGATGTCCGCAGTGTCATCCAAGCGCCAGAGGGCGGCGTGATTTCAAGGATTATCGCTCATTCTGGGCAAACGGTTCGTCCTGGTGACCCTATTTATGCCATAGGCGAAGCCACTACTACAACTCATTCGACTGTGCATGAATATATTCCTGCAACGCCGATGGCAAAAGAGATTGCGGCAAAGGCTGGTCTTAGTCTCGCCAGCGTTACTCCCACTGGGGCTGAAGGCCTTGTCGTGGAAAGTGACGTAAAGCGTACGATGATTACTCCGCAGATTCAACCAGCCCAGTCTGCCTTAAGGTCTGCTGTGGAAGATGAAGAACGGATCCCTTTCAAAGGCATCCGCAAGCGTATTGCCGACAATCTGATGGTCACTAAACATACAATGGCCGATGTGACGACATTTGCAGAAGTAAATATGGGACGAATTAGAGATTTTCGTGAAAATCTTCATCTTTCGTACAATGTCTTCATTCTGAAAGCGGCTTCTCTGGCGTTATTGGATTTTCCCATCATGAATTCTGCAATTGTGGGCGATGAAATTGTTATTAAGAAGTCTGTGGGGCTTTGCGTGGCAGTTGCCACAAAGCGAGGACTTGTAACTCCCGTAATGCATCATGCTGAAAAGATGAATCTCATCAGTATTGCAGAGCAGCTTGAAGATTATGCTGAGCGGGGAAAAGAGGACAGACTGACTTTTGAAGACTTTGACGGTGGTACTTTTACTGTGACTAACTCCGGTACTTACGGGGCGCTGTTTTTTACTCCTATAATCAATGCTCCTCAGAGTGCAATTTTAGGAATTGGCAAAATTATGATGACTCCCATTGTCGACGATGATGGACAAATTGTCGCCGCTCCAATGATGATTGCCTGTCTTTCTTATGATCATCGCGTAGTGGACGGTGAAACGGCGGTTAAATTTTTGCAGAAAATTAAATTTTACTTAGAGAATCCAGAGCAAATGACGGCCATAAAGAAAAAGTGATGTTTTTATTTATCAAATAATATTTATAAGATGTTCAAGTCGATTTTTATAGAGATATGTAGGCAGTCGATTTCACTTAGGGGGAAGTACGCGAGAATTTAATGTTTCGAGATGAAAGTAGCTAAGGAAATAGGTGCTCAATGAAAGGATACTAATAAAATGCTTGATAAAGAACTTATTATGAAAATGTACCGACTTATGGTGCTTTCACGCGTTAACGAGGAGCAGATGGTGGAATACCACCATCATACACCACTGACTGAATTGCCCCATACTGGAATAGGTCAAGAAGCTATCGGCGTTGGCAGTGTATGTGCTCTACGTCCAGACGATCAGATTTTGCCTTCTTTACGTACGCGGGCTGCCTATTTTGCTAAAGGCGTTCCTTCTCGAGTAATGATGGCAGGAGCGTTTGCCAAAGCGACAACGAAAACTCACGGGCATAACACCTCTCATCATTATGGAGATCCAGAGCATGGGGTCATTACAGGCACAGCTGTCGTTGCCAGTCATGTTCCTGTTGCCATCGGAGTCTCTTTGGCGGCTAAACTCCAACATAAAGATTATGTGGCGGTTGCTTATTTTGGCGATGGTGCCTGTAACCGCGGCGATGTACATGAAGCTATGAATATGGCGGCAGCGATGTCACTTGGAACCATTTTTATTTGCGAGAACAATCTCTATGCCATTTCCACGCCAGTTGCCTCGGCGACTCATATTAAGGATTTTGCATCTCGTGCGGTCGGTTACGGAATGCCAGGCATCATTGTTGATGGCAATGATGTTATAGCCGTTTACGAAGCGACAAAAGACGCTTGCAAACGGGCTCGTTGCGGAGAAGGTCCTACGTTTATTGAATGTAAAACCTATCGCTGGCGTGGCCATTCAGAAAGAGATCCTCGCGATACCCGTCCTCCAGAAGAAATTGCTGCATGGAAGAAAAAATGTCCGATTCTCAAGCTGGAAAAATATATTGCCGATAATAAAGTTGCATCTCAAAAGGAGCTTGCTGATATCAAAGCATCGGTCAATATGGAGGTGCAGGATGCAATTAAGTTTGCTGAGAACAGCCCCTTCCCTGCGCCAGAGGAAACGTTGCTTCATGTCTATGCAGAGTAGGAGGCATTCGGGATGGCTCAGAAAACTATTACGATGAGAGAAGCAATTAAAACGGCTCTTGCAGAAGAAATGCGACGTGATCCTTCAGTATTTCTTCTCGGAGAGGATATCGGAGCCTATGGTGGAACATTGCAGATTACGGCGGGGTTGTACGATGAATTCGGCGGTGAGCGTGTCATTGATACGCCACTTTCGGAGGTTGCAATTACTGGAGCCGCTATCGGTGCAGCACTAATGGGGATGCGCCCTGTAATGGAACTCATGTTTGCCGATTTTCTGCCGTTGGCGAGTGATCAACTCGTCAATAATGCAGCGAAAATGTGTTACGCCTATTACGGAGAAAAAAGCGTGCCGATGGTTGTTAGAGCGCCGTTCGGGGCAGGTTCTCGTTCAGGGATGCATCATAGTCAGAATTTTGAAGCTTGGTTTGCTGGAGTGCCTGGACTGAAAGTCCTTATGCCTTCAACGCCGGCAGATGCAAAGGGACTTCTGAAGTCTGCTATACGCGATAATAATCCTGTGATTTTTCTAGAACATAAAATGCTTTTGGGAGTACGCGGAATTGTGCCAGATGGTGATTATATTGTTCCTATTGGGAGCGCAAATGTCTCTCGCGAAGGAACAGACCTTACAATCGTGACATGCGGTGCAATGCTGAATAAAGCATTGAAGGCGGCTGAAACACTTGCAGAAGAAAATATCAGCACAGAGGTTGTGGATCTGCGTAGTATTTGTCCACTTGACGATGAAACAATAGTCAATTCAGTAAAAAAGACACACCGCCTTTTGATTGCCCACGAAGCGTGCAAAACGGGCGGAATAGGCGGAGAAATTGCTGCTTTGGTTTTTGAAAAGGCTATAGGCTATCTCGATGCCCCTATTGAAAGAGTCTGTGCGCCAGACACGCCTGTTCCGTTTAGTCCCACATTGGAAGATTATTATCTTCCCAGTTCCGAACGTATTGTTGCTGCAGCGAAGAACATGTTCGGCAAAAATTTTCAGACTTTCAAATCTGCAAGACAGTGAAAGGCGGTGATGTAACGTGGCACAGAAAAAAGTCATTGTTATTGGTGGCGGACCAGGTGGATATGTGTGTGCTGCTCGCCTTGCAGGGCTTGATGCGTCTGTAACGTTAATTGAAAAACGAGACTTAGGTGGAACATGTCTGAATCATGGTTGCATTCCTACTAAGTCACTCATTCACAGTGCTGACCTGTGGGCATGTTTGCATGAAATGCCCTTAGATGGAATTAGAGTCGACTCTTATGAGTTCAGCTGGGAAACCATGCAACGCCGCAAGAATCATACTGTGACGAAATTGCGCAACGGTGTGGAACGCATGCTCAAAAAAGTCGGGGTAAATATAAAACACGGCGTAGCGTCTGTCATGCCGGATCGTCAAGTGTCTTTTACCGGCGTAGACGGCGTAAAGGAAACGATGCAGGCTGATGCGGTGGTGATAGCTACCGGAACCGAACCTGCAATGGTGTCACTCCCTTTACCTGAAGGTTATAAGCCTATGACAACTGATGACCTTTTGGATATTAAAAGTTTGCCTTCGAGGTTGGCCATTATAGGCGGAGGAGTTATAGGCGTTGAAATGGCTTCTGTCTTTGCACGTCTTGGCACGCACGTTGAGATTATAGAATTATTGCCTGAAATCCTTGCTCCACTGGATGAGGATTTGAGGAAGTTTGCCGAAGGTGAGTTTATCAAGGCGGGTATAGGTGTTAATAAAGCAGCAAAAACGAAAAGTGTTTCCGGCATTAAGGGTAATTTGAGGATTACCCTTGAATCAGGAAAAGTCATTGAAACTGATGAAATTCTTGTCGCTGTGGGACGTCGGCCACAAAGTAACGGTTTTGCGGAGGTTGGAATAGCGCTTGATCATAAAGGATATATACAGGTTGATGACTATCTTCAAACAACCGTAAAGGGAATTTATGCGATTGGTGACGTGACAGGAAAAGTTCAGCTGGCGCACGTCGCTTCTGCCCAAGGAATGTGTTGTGCCGAAGCAATTGCTGGAAAAGCATATCCCATGGACTATAGCGTTGTCCCATCCTGTGTGTTTTCTTCACCTGAATTGGCTTCAGTGGGGTTGACAGAAAAACAATGCAGAAATAAAGGATTCAAGATTAAAACTTCTTTGGAGCCTTTCATGTTTAACGGTAAGGCCATGGTAGAAGGTGACGTTAACGGATTTGTAAAGATCATTGCCGATTCCGACACCGGACGTATTTTAGGAATACACATTGCCGGTGGGAGTGCAAATACCATGATTCACGAAGGAGCACTCGCTCTATATATGAAGGCTACAGTAGAACAGCTTGCACGAATGATTCATGCACACCCCACTCGCAGTGAAACAGTGGAAAGTGCCGCGCGAATTTGTCTATTTAACTGAAGAAGATAGAGCTATTTATATGCAATGCAAGAGGCATATATTATATATGTAATGTCGACTATTGCATTTGCCCCCTTACCGGGTTGTAGTTTGTATGCTGTCTGTAAGAAAGTTAAATACTTCATCCCGTGCGTGGGCTTCGATGTCTGTGGATCTTGATATTCCTTAGGAGAGCAACGAAACGAATTGATAAAAGTGCACAAATCTGGAGCAGTAAGAATCTATGCCGTTTATCAAATTTGTCAAGTCTTATTTATGATTGAACAATATCTACTCGTTTTGTTGCATGAGAAAAATATCAGAAAATTTGCTTGTGCATTGACGCGAAAATGATCTTGCAGTCACACAGATGAAATGTTAAAGACGCTTAAGGAGTATTGAGATCGAATTGATAATATGCCTCTAATAGAAGTCAATACAAGGAGGATAAGGATTGATCAAACCTAAAAAATAAATTTTTAGGAGTGAATAAAATGAAAAACAATGTGGCATCTTTTCGTAAAATAGCGATTTATATAGTGAGTTGTTCCTTTGTCTTGTTCCATCTTTATACGGCCGCATTTGGAGTTTTGGATGGACTAAGTCAACGAAATATCCATTTGACCATGGCTATTCTCATGGCAATCTTATTTACTCCATGTAAAATAAGATATATTGGATGCATATATGATGCTATTCTCATAAGTCTTGCTCTAATAAGTGGATATTACCTTTTCACTGCTGCACCAGGCATGGCATATCGAGCAGGAACTGTTTATTGGCAGGATAAGGCTTGCTGTCTGATTTTAATTGTATTGATCCTTGTAAATGTCAAACGCACTATGGGATATGCAATGCCTCTTATAGCTTCTTTTATGTTGCTGTATGTTTTTTATGGACAATATTTGCCGCAACCCTATGGACATGCTCCTTATTCTATGAAAAAGATTGCATCTCTTTTGTATATGGGGACAGAAGGGATTTGGAGTTCGCCGATTGCCGCTTCAGCAACTTTTATTCCACTGTTTATATTATTTGGCAGCATGCTTGAGAGTTTTGGTGGAGGCAAGTTTTTTATGGACTTGTCCTCAGCATTGTTTGGTAAATATCGAGGTGGTCCGGCCAAAGTTTCTGTTATTTCTAGCGGCCTAATGGGAAGTATTTCTGGCTCAGCTGTAGCGAATGTAACAACGACTGGAGCTTTTACAATTCCATTAATGAAAAAAATGGGCTATGACAAAAATTTCGCGGGGGCAGTAGAAGCAGTTGCTTCTACTGGCGGACAATTGGCACCACCCGTTATGGGAGCAGCTGCTTTTTTAATGTCTGAAATCTTAGCGATTCCTTACGGGACTATTGTTACCGCCGCAATTATTCCTGCGTTACTTTATTATAGTGGTTGTTTCTTTGTCGTTGATATTGAAGCGGCAAGATTGCATCTTGCTGTTATGAAAAAGGAAGATTTACCTAATTTAAAAAAGGTTATAAAAGAAGGCTGGTATCACTTATTTCCTCTAGGAATGTTGATTTATATGTTGGTTTTTTCGGGAACAAGCGCTTTAAAAGCATCGCTTTCTGCAGTTGTGGCCACGTTAGTTATTGCGTTAATTGTGGGAGGAGTAAAACATAATTTAAGGCTAGAGAGTTTTGTTGTTAAGCTTGGTGATATTGTCGTTAATACAGGAAAATCATGTGTCACAGTTGCTATGGCTACGTCATGTGCGGGAGTGATCGTTGGTTCTTTTGCTGTGACTGGATTGGGGACGAAACTCTCCTCTTTGATAATTACCATGGCAGGCGGTAATTTACTTGTTGTTCTTGTTTTTACAGCTGTGGCTGCAATCATTTTGGGTATGGGGTTACCAACAGTTGCAGCTTATAGTATTTTAGTTACCTTGGTTGTTTCCTCTTTAGTTAAAATGGGCGTAGAGGCCCTTGCTGCGCATATGTTTATCTTTTATTTTGGCATCATTTCTAATGTAACACCGCCAGTAGCATTAGCGGCTTATGCTGCAGCCGGGTTGTCTGGCGGTTCTGTTATGCATACAGGTATAAAAGCAACGAAGTTGGCATTGGCAGGATTTATAATTCCTTTTTTGTTTATCTATGACCATGGAATTTTGATGGTAGGTAATGTTGCCAATATTATGGCAGTTAGTGTTACAGCACTTGCAGGAATATATGCGCTGTCTGTGGCTTCGGTTGGTTACTGGTTTATCAGTTGCACAGTTTTAGAGCGGTTGGCTTGTCTAGTGGCCGGAATTTTATTGGTCATCCCTAATGTCAAACTGAGTTTGATTGGCGGTATTGTGCTAGTTAGCATAGGTCTTCTGAATAAACGCCATAGTCTTATGGGAAGATAGTAATAGGAAAAATTAAGAAATATGAAGGAGGTAAAGACGATGAAAAAAAATTGGGCAACGGCTTTATTAAGCGGAATGCTTTTATTGGCGACAGCTGCGGTAGCAGGAGAACCCCAATCAAAATTATCCTACGTAGCAGTTGGTGCAGGAGCAACAGGTGGTAACTTCTACATGACGACGGCGACATTTTGTCAAACTTTTAATGAGAAAGTAAATGGAACAACATGTAATGCCGAAACAACATCGGGTTCAACAGAAAACAACAAAATGCTCATTGATGGAGATCTACAAATGGGTATTTGTAATATTGATTCTGCCTATTGCGCAGCTCAGGGAACACGCGAGTATGCAAAAGATGGTTATGATAAGGGTGCAAAGATTGTAGTTGTACTTCCTAGTACATGGTCTAATTTAATGAACATAGTTGTTCGTGTAGATTCTGGCATTACAAATATATCGCAACTTAAAGGAAAGGTTATTGCATGTAATTCTGGCTCACAGATGACGGATTATACACCTATGCTTATGAAGGTTTATGGCATTGAAGATTATACAATTCGTGCGGTAACTACTTCTGAAATGGCTGATGCAATGCGCGATAGACATGTGGACGCGATTGTGCAGTTTGGCGCAGCCCCTACAGCTATATTTGCCGATCTTGCGTCCACTACACCTGTTCGTTGGCTCTCAATTGATGCTGAGCATATGAAAAAAATCTCAGACGGGTACCCATACTTTGCTGCGACAGTGCTTAAGTCAGGAACTTATCCTGGACAAAATGAAGATGTGGCCGTCCTCGGTAATATGCCTGTTATCGCGGCGTTAGACAATCTTGACGAGGGATTTGTGTATCAGTTTGTTAAATGTATGATTGAAAATCATGATGAAATTGTAAAGGCATATGCCGGCTGTAAAAATTACTCATTGGAGACACTTATTGACTTCTATAAACATGGCTCACTCCCACTGCATTCTGGCACAATACAATATTTAAAGGATATCGGTGCAATAAAATAATCCGGAGTTTTGATGTTGAATACTCAACCCATGCTATAAATAATGAGCATATGTGTTTTTGATTTTAATGATAATTTGGTGCAAAGTCCTGTATTGTGAAGGACGGCTTGAAAAGTGTCGTAAAATTTTCACTCACATCATGCTAAATGTGTTGTCGTCTATTATCTTCTGCGTTTGCCCGTTGACTATATATCAATTTAGCTAAATTTCTAAGTTAGTAGTAAGGAGAGGGTGAAAAAATAAATTATATACATTATTAATAATCAGTGCGACCCTAAGTATAATCTTGCCCTTGAAGAAAGTCTTTTCCTTGAGGCAGCGAAGTGTGGAAAAGGGTTTTTAATGCTTTGGATCAATGATCCAACAATTGTAATAGGGCGCTATCAGAATACGGCGGAGGAGGTTAATTGCAATTTCGTTGCTTCTCATAATATAAATGTAGTTCGACGTATTACTGGTGGCGGTGCCGTGTATCATGATCATGGAAATTTGAATTATACTGTTATACAGCCTGTCTCAAATGAAGAGGCCCTTAATATACGAGCTTTCGAGATCCCGTTAATCGAACATCTCCGTTCGCTTGGTATAAAAGCGGAGTGCACAGGGCGCAACGATATAACGGTTGGCGGTCGGAAATTTTCAGGAGTTGCGCAATATTGTGCGAATGGCGTTGTGTTACATCATGGGACGCTTCTTTATAATTCAAAGTTGGATGACGTTTCGAAGGCTTTGCGGGTAAAAAGTGAAAAATTCCAATCTAAGGGCTTCAAATCGGTACGCACCAGAGTAGTCAATCTTTGTGATTTTCTCAGCTGTCCTGCTCCGATAGAAAAATTTCGAAGAGGACTTGCTGAAGCGTTGATTCATTTTTATCGCATAAAGGAGGTACGTCCACCCTCTGCTGAAGAAGAGAGAACGACTCTGAGGTTAAAAGCGGAAAAATACGATACTCGTGAATGGACATGGAATCAGTCGCCTCGCTTTACTTATGTCAGCCAAAAACGCTTTCCTGGCGGTCTTGTGCAGGTTGGCTTCGTAGTGGAGAAGGGGCGAATAACGGACTGTAGGATTCACGGCGATTATTTTGCTCTGATTGGTCCAGAAGAGGTGGAAAAGCGTCTTTGCGGACAGCTCTATCCTTTTGAAAAACTTCCTGCATCGCTGGACAATGAACTGCTTGAAAGAACATTTTGTGCGATTGATCCTGAAGAACTCCGAAGATTCCTTATGGAGTAAAGATATCATTACACTCAACGAAGAGGCTGCCTCAATTCATTATTGAGGCAGCCTCTTCGTTGTTTTCTGATGAGCTTCATTATGAGGTGAATATTTTATATCTAAAACAATAGCATAGCTTCTACATATAAATCTCGATTCCCAAGAATAAATCTGGCTGCCTCGCATGGATTCGAACCATGATTCCGGGTTCCAAAGACCCTTGTCCTGCCATTGGACGACGAGGCAGCGGAAAAATGCTCTCTTATTATACCGTATCTTTCCTTTTTTTGCGCGCGAAAAGGCAGAAAATTTTATTTCTTTAAAGGCACCTCAAAAGAGTTGATGGTTATTTTGTGAAGGCTGTTTTGATCTTCATGGTGTCAACGGCCCTGTGCGGTGCAGGGCGGAAAAAGTTTCGCGTCGCAGTTTGGGGACTTCCGTCGAAGGCGGAAAATAAAAGGAAAAGGCACGCTTTGCGGTGATTTGAGATCGAAAATGTATTGAATAAAAATCAGAAAAGTGCAAAAATAGTTTTGTACGGCGCCGTGAAGAAAAATGCCGCGACGCAAAAGAATAAATTACGGAGGAACAGAATGCTGACACTTGAACGAGCAAAAGAACTGAACGCTACCATGATTACCGAGCCCCATCTCCGTATCCACTGCACCAACGTTATGGCGGCCATGGGGGCGATGGCGAAGCATTTCGGCGAGGACGAAGAGCATTGGAAGGCCGTCGGGTATCTGCACGACTACGATTATGAGAAATACCCCGACGAACATTTGCAGCACACAAAAGAGCCGCTGCTGGCGGCGGGTGTGTCCGAAGAAGACGTCCGCGCCATCTTGAGCCACGGCTGGGGAATCTGTTCCGACGTCGAGCCGAAGACCGCCATGGAGAAAAGTCTCTACACTGTCGATGAGCTGACGGGGATCATCGAGGCCTGCGCGCGCATGCGTCCTCACGGGATCACCGATCTCGGCGTGAAAAGCTTCATGAAGAAATTCAAGGACAAAGCCTTTGCGCGCAAGTGCAACCGTGATCTGATCAAACAGGGCTGCGCCATGCTCGGCATGGACGTGAAGGACGTGGCGGCCATCTGCATCGAGGGCATGAAGCCCTATGCCGCCGAGATCGGCCTGCTGGGCACCGAAGCTTAAAAACGAAGTCATCAAAAAAGAGAAGCAAAGACGGTCATTTCGGGCGAGGCCCCCATTCATGGAAAGCCCGGCAATGTCGGGCAGAAGTTTTCAGAGAGGATGAGTTTTCAGAGAGGATGAGTTCTCATGGCAGAAGGGAGAATTAACCGCCAGCGCCTCATAAGCTCCTTGGAGGAACTGGGAAAAATCGGCATCGGCCCCGACGGCCTGCGCACCCGTTTGGCGTTGACCGACGAGGACAAGCAGGCGCGCGATCTGCTGTGCTCGTGGATCGACAACTCGGGACTGGAACTGAAGGTCGACGCCATCGGCAACATCTTCGGCATGCTTCCCGGAAGAGTCGAAACGGCTCCGGTCATGGCAGGCTCGCACATCGATACCGTGCGCAACGCGGGAATGTTCGATGGTTGCGTGGGCGTCCTCAGCGCCCTCGAGTGCCTGCGCACCGTCGCCGAAAAGAAGTTGCCCCACGCCAAGCCACTGGCCATGGCGGCTTTTACCAATGAAGAGGGGGCGCGCTTTCACCCCGACATGATGGGAAGCTTGGCTGCCAGCGGCCTGAAAAAAGTCGAAGAAATGTACGCTTCTGTCGACGACGGCGGGAAAAGCGTTCTTTCCGAGCTGGAGCGCATCGGCTATAAAGGCGGCGACACCGTCAGACCTTCGGCTTACCTGGAGTATCACGTCGAACAGGGACCATTTTTGGACCGGCAGGGAATTCAGCTGGGCGTCGTCACAGGCATTCAGGGCATCAACTGGTGGCACGGGCGCCTCGTCGGAGAGGCCAACCACGCCGGCACAACGCCCATGGACATGAGAAAAGACGCTCTGCTGGCGCTCTCGCAAGTTCACGTTCGCATGACCGACATCGCCCGACAGCGGGGAGCGTGCTTTACCATCGGCAGAGCGCTGCTCCAACCCTGTGTCGTCAATATCGTTCCCGGCGAAGTTTCTTTCTCCGTGGACCTGCGCCATCCCGACCCCAAGGTGCTGGATCAGCTGAAGGGCACCTTTGAGGAACTCATGAGGCACGCTGCCGACGAGAACGGACTGACCTTGGAGATGGAGCAGACCGTGGACGCGCGGCCCGTGGTCTTCGACGCACCCATGGTCGACATGGTGGAGCGCCATGCAAAGCGACGCGGCTTGAGCCACATTCGCCTCTTCAGCGGCGCGGGACACGATGCGCAGATGATGGCCCACATCGTTCCCACAGCCATGATCTTCGTGCCGTCCATCGGCGGCAAAAGCCACTGCCCGCAGGAGCTGTCGGACATGAATCAGATCTGTGACGGCGCCGAAGTCCTGCTCGACTGCCTTCTTGATCTGGCGCAGTGACATCGGCGGAGTACGGCATGGAGAAACAGACAGGGCGTCGACCGACGTTTTTTGCCGGCCGGCGCCCTGTTTTCAAAGGAAAAATGGACTGCAAATATTTGGGAATGTGCCGTGCAAAGTTTTAAGAAAGTGCGTTTTTCGTCGTTCCTATGGAAAGCGACATTGCCCAACAGTGAAAATTGCTGCCCATGGCCGTTGTCGACCTCAAGGCTTTACCAGACGGCGACTTGACCGTCGGTGCGCGGCTCAGTGGCGCCGCACAACACCCCATTGTCGTCGCGCCAGATGATCTCGCCGCGGCCAAAGCCGATGGGGTCGGCTTTGACGACGATGTCGTGGCCGGCGCGCAGCAACTTCTGAGCCAGAGCGTTGTTCATGGACTGTTCCACTTCAACGGTGTTGCCGCCCACCCACTGCCAGCGCGGATGATCAAGAGCAGCCTGGGGGTTCATGCCGTATTCGACGGTATTCAACACGACTTGAAGGTGTCCCTGAGGCTGCATAAATCCGCCCATGACACCGAAGGGACCGATGGGCTTGCCGTCTCGGGCGAGAAAGCCTGGGATAATGGTGTGATAAGGTTTCTTGCCCGGAGCGACGCAGTTGTCGGAAGTGGGATCCATGGAGAAGTTGTTGCCGCGGTTCTGCATGGCGATGCCCGTGCCGGGGACGACGACACCGGAGCCAAATCCCATGAAGTTGGACTGAATGTAAGAGATCATGTTGCCTTCGCCGTCTGCAGCGCACATGTAGACCGTGCCGCCGCCGATCGGCTGTCCGGGTGCAGGAAGGCGCGCCGTGTCGCCGATGCAGGTGCGCCGGCGAGCCGCATAGTCGTCGCTGAGCAAAAGCGAGACGGGAACTTTCATGAAGCGGGGATCGGCCACATATCTGCGGGCGTCGGCAAAGGCCAGTTTAAGCGCTTCAATCTGCAGGTGCGTGCTGCGGAAGGAGTCCAGTGTCCCGAGGTCCAGCTCCTTCAGGATGTTAAGCGCCATCAGTGCGGCGATGCCCTGTCCGTTGGGCGGAATCTCGTAGACGTCGTAGCCCTTGTAGTTGACGGTGATGGGTTCGACCCATTCCGGCTCGTAGGCTTCTAGATCGGACTTGCGCAGAAAACTGTCGAATTTGCGAAAATAGGCGTCGATCTTGTCGGCAAGAGGCCCGTGATAGAAGCTTTGAGCCTTTGTGGCGCCGATCTCGCGCAGCGTGGAAGCATGGTCTTTCAGCACCAGCACGTCGCCGGGGGCAAGGCATTGTCCATCGGGCAGGAACGTGGCAAACCAGCCTTCGACTGAATGGTCGTTTTCCAGCGCTTTTTTGAATTTCTTGAGATTGCGCGGCCACCCGCTGCCGACGCTCGGCTGCAGAACAAATCCATCTTCCGCCAGTCGCGCTGCCGGTTCCATGAGGTCGGCGAAGGGGAGACGCCCGAATTTTTCGGACAGAGCTGCCCATCCTGCCGGAGTTCCGGGAACGGTGACGGGCAGAGTTCCCAAAACGGGCATCTCCGTAAATCCCCGTTTCTGCAGCGCCTGAAGCGTCATCAAAGCGGGTGCCTGTCCGCTGGCGTTCAGTCCGTACAATTTGCCCTGCCTCCAAACTAGCGCGAAAGCGTCGGAACCAATACCGTTGGCAGTGGGTTCGACCACCGTCAGCGCGGCGGCTGTGGCGATCATGGCGTCGACGGCGTTGCCGCCTTTTTTCATGATTTCCAGTCCTGCCTGCGCCGCCAGTGGGTTTCCTGTGGCGACCATGCCCTTGCGTCCGTAAACGACGCTGCGGCGCGAGGAATAAGGATAGGAAAGAGGGTCGAAGGAAAATTTCATGGAAGAGCTCCTTTACAGGATTGAAGCGAAGATGCCGGCAACGATGATGGACAGTGTCGTGACCGAAGAGAGTCCGGCGACGACAAAGCGCGGCATGATTTTGCCGAGAAGGTACTCTTTTTCCTCGTCAGTGTCCGCCAAGGCCAAAGCGATCTCGTTGGAAATCAGATAGGTCGACGGGAAACCGAGCATCTGGCACATAGCCACGCCGAAGGCCAAACTTCGGGATCCCATGACCTTCCAGAACGGCAACACGCAGATGACGAGGAACACGGCGATCAACGTAGCGGCGAAGACGATCACCACGTAGAACGCCAACGTCGCAATATTGGCCGGCGAGATTTTTGCCAGCGCTGGAATAATGGCGGCAAAAACCACCATGGTGATAAATCCCGAGGCCTTGCCGCGGTCCAGCACCTTGGTGGGAATGACACCCATCTCGCAAAGGATGACCGATAGCACAAGAGCGACGATGCTGTAGTTCAGCTTGATGAGCGATCCCAGCCATACGGAAAACAGCGACCCTGCGACGGTGATGAACAGGCAGACATTGGTGGTATAGGCGCGTTCGTGCTTTTGCCAGAACTTGACCTTTGCTTTTTTGCCAGTGTCCTCAGCTTCCTCTGGCTGTGTGGACGCCGAAAGCGTAACGCCTTCGGCCTTTTTCGCGCGAAACTCAGCCAGAAGACGGCGCCCTTCCAGCAACCCGGCGCGGGAAACCACCGGTGTACCGACAAATTTCTGTACGGCGAAGACGACGGCCGGTAAAATGGCGGCTACCGTCAGCCCCTTGGCCACTGCGGCGTCCGTCATGATCTGCGTGGCGATCAAAGCGCCGTTGATGACGGGGATGCTGACAAGCGCCGCGTCCCGTCCGATCAGGGGAGTTGCCAGCAATATGCCCGCTATGGCCGCGGCCATGCCGATGATGGAGGTGACCACCGTCCGCCACTCGTCAAGCAGCTGACGCAGATTGATCATGGTTCCCATATGGAAGATGAGGATCGGCGAGGCCCATTTTGCGGCCGCTGTCAGCCCGGCGCGGTCAATGATGTCTGCGGGAATGATCTTAAAGACAAACAACAGTAGAAAGCAGATCAGCACAACGAAAATCGACGATATTTTCGCGCGGGTTTTAATGCCGCACCAGTCGCCAAAAACGAATAGCGCAAGAACGATGGAAAAATACAGTAAATAATCAAACATCTTTACCGCCCCCTTAGACAAAATATTTTGTTGATATTTTTCATTCTATTCCAAAAATACAGAAAAAATAATACACGCTTTTCATGATTGATATGAAAACCACATTGATTTCGCCTTGATAAAGAGGATAAAAAAATATGAAGTCGTGGCGCCATCGAAGCGTGGCTGACTTCCGGAGGAGAAAAGCTCATGGAATTGAATCAACTGCGTTATTTTGCCAAGGTCGCGGAGCTTGAGCATATGACTCAGGCTTCGCGTGAACTCAATATCTCCGAATCGGCTCTCAGCCGGAGTATCCGCCAGTTGGAAGAGGAGTTGGGGACGCGCTTGTTTGAACGTCGCGGCAGAAACATCGTGTTGACGGAGAGCGGAGCGCTCCTACTTTCGAGAACCTACGAGATCACGCGTCGCGTCGGCGACATCTGCGCCGAAGTGCGCAATGTTCACAACGTTCATCAGCCGGTGGTGATGGTGGCGCGGGCGGCGGCTTGTCTGCTGCCGACAATGATACGCGACTTTCAGATTCAATACCCCGATATTGCCGTCAGCGTCATTCAAAACGACAACCACATTATTGCAAGCCAAAAATACGACTTGATGTTGAGCGGCACGATGATGCTCCCTCCCAGTCACTCCAGCGCTGTCCTTCTCGACAATCCCTTCCGCGTGCTTTTGCCCCGCGAGCATCGCCTTGCCGGGCAGCATAGCGTCGCCTTGAAACAGTTGGACGGCCTGCCTTTTATCGGCTTGACGCCCAATCGTTTTATCAGCGTCATGGTGGACCAGGCCCTTAAAACACAAGGAATTTCAGTGGTGCGCCATGTTTACAGCGATGATGCCCTGATGATCCGCAATCTCGTCGAGCTCGGACTGGGGTTCTCCATACTGCCGAAGTTCACCTTTCGCGCCCAAGACAAACAGAACCTCTGCGAGCTGCCTATCAGCGATCCTTTTCCCGTGCTGCACCTTGTGCTCTCGTGGAAACAGAACTCCTACTATCCCAAATCGGTGCGGCGATTCCGCGCCTTCGCTCTCGATTACTTCGGCAAACTTCGCGAAGAGGAGAAAGAGCGCGAAAGTCGGGAATGAACAAGAACTTTCGCACCTCGCAGGCGCCTTTAAAATTCATTTTAATGAACACAGCAAAGATGCCGTCTCAATGACTTTTGAGACGGCATCTTTGCTGTGTGGAGCTTGTGACGTGTTCATTCTTTTCAATGTCGTCGAACGGTGCGGCGGCATTTCGCTGATTACTGGTTCAAAAAGGCCCAAGCGCAGGAGGCCTCGAAGGCCGCACCCTTGCGAAGCTGGGATTCGTCGATGGTGAAACGGCAATGGTGGTGAGGCCAGTCGGTGCCCTTGTCCTTGTCGCCCGATCCGATGAAGAAAAAGGCGCCGGGGACTTTTTCGAGATAGAAGCTGAAGTCCTCGCCGCCCATGGTGGGCGGTACTTCTTGAACTTTGTCGGCGCCGAAAATGGGCTTTCCGATTTCCGCGCCGAGTTTCGCCATGGCCGGATCGTTGACGGTGGGCGGCAAATTGCGCCGGTAATCCAGATCGGCCGTGCAGCGGAAGGCTGCGCCGATATTCTCGGCCATGCGGCGGATAAAGGCCTCGCAGTCCATGCTGATCTGCGGCTCGAAGGAACGTGCCGTACCTGTCAGCTCAACTTCCGAGGGAATAACGTTGAAGGCCCCGCCGGCTTTCATGATGCCCGTGGAGAGCACGGCGCTTTTCAGCGGGTCGATCTCGCGGCTCACGAAGGTTTGCAGCGCGCAGATGATTTGTGCCGCCGCCACAGTGGGATCGTGAGTCTGGTGAGGCGACGCGCCATGTCCGCCCTGACCGTGAAGCTTTACCGTCCATGAATCGGAACAGGCCATCATGGGGCCGGCGCGCCAGCCCAGCAGGCCAGCCGGCAGAGGACTCCAGAGGTGCACGCCGAAGATGGCGTCAACTCCTGCGAGCGCATGTCCGTCCTCGACGACGGCTCGCGCGCCCTGAATGAACTCCGCTGACTCTTCCGAGGGCTGGAAGATGAGACGTACGGCGCCCGGCAGCTGTTCTTTCACCTCGCAGAGCATCTGCGCGGCTCCCAGCAGCATGGCCATGTGGCCGTCGTGGCCGCAGGCGTGCATGATTCCGGGATGCCGAGAGGCAAAGGGAAGCCCCGTCTCCTCCGTTACGGGCAGCGCGTCCATGTCGGCGCGCAGAGCGGCCCGCCGTCCCGGTCGTCCTCCGGTGATGTCGGCGATGACGCCGGTAGGGCGGCCGCAGGTGCCTATCGTCACATTGTCGCATCCCATCTTTTCAAGCGCCGCGGCGATGAAGGCGCTGGTTTCCTTTTCGTTGAAGGAAAGCTCGGGAAATGAATGAAAATGCCGCCGCCAGGCGACGACGGCATTTTCAATTTTCTTGGAGCGAGCGTTAAAGTCAGGCATACTCATGCTTTAGTTCCAGCCGATGGCAATTCCTATGCACATGAAGACCCAACCCAGGAGCACGACCTTGATGACCAGCGGGAACACGAAACGGAACCAGCGGTCGAAGGGCACGTGGGTCAGCGCCAGCATGGCCAGCATGCCGCCGACGGTGGGGTAGCACAGATTGGTGACGCCGTCGCCGATCTGGAAGGCCATGACGGAAACCTGGCGGGTCATGCCGACGATGTCGGAAAGAGGAATCATGACCGGCATCGTGGCCAAAGCCTGTCCGGAGCCTGAAGGAATGAGGAAATTGATCACGCAGTGGGCCACCGACATGAGCACGGCGGAAGCGTAAACGCCGAGACCCTGCAACGGCGCAACCAGTCCGTGAATGACGGCGTCGGTGATGTTGCCGTCCTTCATGACCACCTGGATGGCGAGAGCCACGCCGATGGCCAGAGCGCCGCCGGCCACTGACTTGACGCCGTCGATCATCAGCTCGACCATGCGGTTGGGGCCGATGCCGCCGGCAAAGGCGCCGAGGATGCCCATCAGCAGGAACAGCCCGGCCATCTCGGTAAGATACCATTTCCATTTGAGCACGCCGAAGATGGTGAAGGCCATGCCGGCCACGAACACCGCGAGAACGGCCTTGTCGCGGCCGGTGAGTACGTATTCCTCAATGGGTTTGGTCAGCGTCAGTCCCGTGGTGTCCGCGTCAGGAACGAGGCTCTTGGAAGGATCTTTGCGGATCTTGTCCATATAGCCGGTGACGTGGAAGCCTGTGAGGATAATGGCGCACAGGCAGTAGAGCGAGCGGAATACGATTCCCGAATAGATGGGCAGCTGGGCGATGGCGTGAGCGGTGCCCACCGTATAGGGATTGATGGGCGACGTGGCGAAGCCGATGCCGATGCCGGCGATGGCCATTCCCGCGCCGACCATGACGTCGCCGCCCAGGGCCAGGGCCACGAACACGGCGATAGGCGTGACGGCGATGTTGTTCTCGAATCCGACAGTGGCGCCAAGAAAGCCGAAGATCAGCATGACGATCCAGATCAGCTTTTTGTAATTGCTGACGCCGATGTGCTTCACCGCGCAGCCGACGCCGTGCTCGATGGCGCCGGTGCTCTGCAGAACGTTGAACATGGCGCCTGAGATAAAGGTGATGACTACCACGATGCCCGCGTTGACGATGCCGCGGGGAATGGCCGTCAAGAACTGTATCAGCGTGACCGGAGTGGGGTCAACGGCGTGATAGCTGTTGGGGTCAACCACCTTGCGTCCGTTCACGACGATGCGGTCGTAAACTCCCGGTGGCAGAAAATACGTGAGGGCGGCCACCGCCGCGACGAGCAGAAACAGCAGAATATAAGGGTGTGGCAACTTTTCATACCAATGTTTCTTTCCAACTTCCGTCATGAACAAATTCGCCTCTCTTAAAGGAATTTAATGGCTTATAGAAAGCCATCGATAGTTTATAGAATACCATTCCAAGAAACTGTTATCAAGAGAAAGATGGCAAAAAATGACCAAAATAAACGAAATGACCAAAAACTGTGACGGCCTCATCAATTTCGACGTTCGGGCTTTGGTCGAATTCGAATGTGACCGAGATTTCCGCGCCGGCTGTGAGCGCGAAAAAATGTGAAGGCGCTTGTTGCCGTGTACCATGCCGCATTTCCGGCGGAGTCTCTTTGAGCGCGGACAGATGATTTCGGCGCGAATGATATTAAATAAAAATTCCCTATTTACAAGAACAATGAACTGTTGTATCATTCACTGTATAAATTAAGTTTTATTTTTTCATGAATTAGGAAAAAGAGTTTATTTTATGGGAGGGATTGATCATGAAAAAATGGTGTGGCGCGGCAATGGGATTGGCGGTGTCTTTGCTGTTGGCGGGGGTCGCTCTGGCGGTTTCGGGTGCTTTGGCGAAGGAGGCTTTGACCGTAGGGACGGAGAGCACCTTTCCGCCCTTTGAGTTCCGCGCTCCCGACGGCACGCTTCAGGGCTACGACATCGACCTCATCGAGAGCATCGGCAAAAAGCTGGGCAAAAAAATCCAGTGGGTGGACATGTCCTTCGACGGACTGCTGCCTTCGCTGATGATGCACAAGATCGACCTGATCGCCGCCTGCATGTCGGCCACTCAGGAGCGCCAGAAGAAAATCGCCTTCACTGCCGTGACCAATCACTCCGATTCGGCCTTCTTCGTCCTGAAGGGCAACGAAAAAACTTCGGCCCATGACTTCGAGGGACTGACCATCGCCACGCAGTTGGGCACCATTCAGGCTGCGTACGCCCATGGCATGGAGGGTGCTGTCGTCAAGGACTACCAGAAAACCGACGACTGCCTGCGCGAGGTGCTTTTCGGCCGCGTCGACGCCGCTCTGCTGGACGGTCCCGTGGGGTACAAGTACTGCCAGGCCAAGGACTTTGTCGGCAAAATCGTCCTCTGCGCCGTGACCGACACGGCTACGGACTCTCAAGGTTCGGCCTTCGGCGTCGCCAAGGACGATCCCGATCTGAGAGCCGCCGTCGACAGAGCTCTGGAAGAGATGAAACAGAGCGGCGAATTTCAGGCTTTGCGCGACAAGTGGGGGCTTGACGACTGGAAGAAATCGGCCGGTGCCCAATAGCGCCGAAGGTCGGGACAAGGCGGGCGCCAGCTGATTTCTCTCACGGTTTTGAAGGGCCTGCCCCGGAAAACAGGGGATTGGGAGAAGTGTCGAACACTGACCTGAAAAACACGGGAGTTTACGGCATTTTCTTCCCAAGTGGCGGGAACTTTTTCATCAAAAAATCAACGAGGCCCTCTCCATCAGGAGGCGGCCTCGTTTTGCTTATTTGGGGAGAAAGGGCGCAAAAGCTTGAAGATGATCGTTTTTTAACAGCGTTTTGAACCGTTTGACGTATTTTTTAGGAAAAAGTATATGGAAGAATGGATGTTGACAGACCATGAGAATAATCTAGAATGATTTTTGTTGTTAAAAACTTCACACAGTGCTGCAAAATGCGCTGTCTTTTCGCGGCTGCCCTCGCGGAAGTGAACGTTTTGACGATTTTATTTTTCGGAGGAGGAGTTTTCATGTCTTTTATTAGTGCCGACAACACCTGGGTCCTCTGGGCCATCATGGTGGGCATCGCTTCGCTGAGCATCTGGCTGGAGCAGACCTACCAGTGGGCGAGCAGAATTACGGGGTGCGTCCTGGCCCTGGTTTTCATGATGATTTTAGCCAACTGCAATATCATTCCCACCGATGCGCCTGCCTATGACAGCGTGTGGAGCTACGTGGTGCCGCTGGCCGTTCCGCTTCTTCTGTTCAACTGCGACATCCGCAGAATCGGACGCGAGACGGGAAGACTGCTGATTATCTACCTTCTGAGTTCGACGGGCACCGTGGCCGGAGCGCTCATCGGCGCATATACCATCGGCAAGTACGTACCTGAGCTGAAGGCCTTTTCGGCCATGTTCACGGGAACCTATACTGGCGGCTCGGTGAACTTCACGGCCATGGCCGATGCCTTTCTGACCGACAGAAAACTGATCTCCGCCGGCGTCGTGGCTGACAACATGTTGATGGCCATCTACTTCTTCATCCTGATTGCCATTCCCAGCATCGTCTGGTTCCGTAACCACTATCGCCATCCCCTGGTAGACAAGATGGAGGCTGGGTCTTCGTCGGCCAATGCCGCCGCCGATTACTGGAAGCCCAAGCCCGTAGGACTGAAGCACATCGCCTTCAACTTTGCCGCGGCGACGATTATCGTGGCCGTTTCACGCGCTCTGGCGGGCTATTTCGCCCGGACCATTCCCACCACTTCGACGGCGCTGTCCATCGTCAATCAGCTGTTGGGCAACCAGTACCTCGTCATCACCACGGTGACCATGATTCTGGCCACGTGCTTCCCCAAGGTGTTCAGCAACGCTCCCGGTGCCAGCGAAATCGGAACCTTCTTGATCTACATTTTCTTCGGCGTCATTGGCGCTCCCGCTTCGATTATGGAGATCATCACCAACTCGCCCATTCTTTTTGCCTACGCGGGCATCGTGATCGGCATGAACATGGTGGTCACCTTCCTGTTCGGCCGTTTGTTCCGCTTCAACCTCGAGGACGTTATCGTGGCTTCCAACGCCAACGTGGGCGGCCCCACAACGGCTGCGGCCATGGCCATTTCAAAGGGCTGGTTCGACCTTGTGGGACCCGCTCTGCTGGTGGGAACGCTGGGCTACGTGCTGGGCAACTATCTGGGCGTTATCGTCGCCAACATCGTCGGCTAAACGTCAAAACTTTTTTCGGCGGATTTTTTTCCGAAATTTTCGCTGGAAAGGCCTTGCATTTTTCCCCAAGTCATGGTAATATCTTCAAGTCGCGCGGAATGCGGCGCATCTGGGGGTATAGCTCAGTTGGGAGAGCGTTTGAATGGCATTCAAAAGGTCGGGGGTTCGAATCCCCCTACCTCCACCAGAAGAATTCAGCGGCTCGGTTCGTTTGAACCGAGCCGCTTTTTTGTCCATTGCCCTCTCGGCGTAGCCGGGGAGAAGGTAATTGACGAAACACGCAAGGGGGAACCGCCCATGAACAGGAGCGGTTCCCCCTTGCGTATTTTGACGTCCTGATGGCTTCTTAAAAACAAAACGGCGGAGATGCTGTCCCAGCGGCAAACTGCTCGTGTCGCCACAAGCGGGCGAAGGCCTGTCAGGCGAATCTTTTGGCGGCTTCGACGATCAGCTCGGCGGTTTTGGCGCAGCCGAAAGCGCTGCTGTTGATGGTGAGGTGGTAGTTTCGCGTGTCGCCCCAGTGAGCGCAGGCATAGTACTGGTAGTGCTTCGAGCGGATCTTGTCGTTGCGCTTGACGGTGCTTTTGGCGTCGGTGGAGTTCAGGCCGTATTCGCTGACGGCGCGCTCGACGCGGTCGTCCAGCGGCGCGTGCACGAAGACGTTGAAGCAGTCCGCCCTCTCGCGCAGAATGTAATCGGCGCAGCGCCCGACGATAACGCAGGGGCCTTTGTCGGCCAGTTCGCGGATGATTTTGCTCTGGAGGATAAAGAGCTTGTCCGATGCGGGCAGTCCGTCGTGAATCAGCATGCTGTTGCTGTAGTAGCCGTTAGCGGCCAGGTTGAACAGAAAGTTGGGCGTCACCTGTTCTTCGGTGTTTTTAATGTAATCGATGGCAAATCCGCTTTTCTTGGCTGCGATGTCGATGAGGATTTTATCGTAAAAGCTGTATCCCAATTGGGCTGCTACCTGTTCTCCAATGCCTCGTCCTCCGCTTCCGTATTCGCGGCTGATGGTGATAATCCCTGCTGTCATGGTCTCTCATCCTCTCTGTCTTTCAGGAATTTGTCAATGTGCGCAGCTGTACGGGCGTTGTGCGCTGAGAATTCAAAACGCAGAAGGCTATACTATTTTTATTTAGGCTCTGTCACAACAAATGGTTGATTTTTGACGAGAAATAGCGTATAATAATA
>CAZUQW010000008.1:0-80936 GCA_964622575.1 uncultured Synergistaceae bacterium
GTAGGCTCCGAAAAGCCTTGTATTTACAGCGTTCCTAATAGGAAACAATCATATGCAAAATGCCTTAAAACGAGAGACTAACCCTACGGCGCAGAGCATGCTTGCTTCGATGCTGGAGAATTTGGACATAGCTAAGAGAGAAGACAAAGCTGTTTGTCAATCACCTGGCTATCCTACAACATGGATCAGCTTTGGAGACGGCAACTTTCCTGCCTGTGCAGCCGACGAAATCGCTCGTTCGTTAGCCGAAGCCACGAAAAAAGGGTATTTACGCCCCAGTATCGTCGATCCCCTTACCCGTCATAATCCTGGCGACAACACAGGAAAAGGTGTTCCCAACATTGAGTATATCTACAAACCGAGGCAGCGTTTCGTTGATTTTATTATTAGTTTTAAAGGCTGCGGCGCAGAACTGGGAAATGCGATGAAAATATTTACCACGGCTCAGTTGAAACTTGACCACGATTATGCGGGATTGAAGAGATTTGTAGTGGAAACGGCCATTAATGCCGGCGGAAAACCCTGTCCTCCCTTTGGCATCGGCATCGGCATCGGCGGTCAGATGGACGTGGCGGCTAAACTGAGTCGAAGCGCAATCAGTACGCGCCGGTGGGACGATACGTCTTCGGATCCTCTTCTGGCGCGACTGGAAAACGAACTGCGCGACACTATCAACTCGCTTGGCTTGGGCGCTGCCGGTACAGGCGGAGATACCGTGTGCCTCGCCGTAAAGATCGACACTGCCGCCACACATACCGCCATTGCTCCTGTGTGCGTCAATTTCCATTGTTGGGTGGCGCGTCGTGCGGGCATCCGTATTTACGATGACGGCCGCATAGAAAAGCTTCTCTGAAAGGCACAGGCCGGAAAGGAGCCCAAATGAACAAGAAAATTCTCGAAGTTCCGCTTAAAGAAGAGGACGTGCGCCAGCTGCGGATCGGCGATGTGATTTATCTTACCGGTCATATCTATACAGCCCGCGACATGGGACATTTGCGCATCAAGCAACTTCTGGACGAAGGTGCCCCTCTGCCTAAAAATTTTGACGGAGCTGCACTTTTTCATGCCGGTCCTGTCTGTCTGAAGAATTCGGACGGCAGTTGGAGGCTTAACGTCATAGGACCAACGACGAGCATTCGCATGGAACCGTATGCCGACATGGTAGGGCGCCTTGGCGTGAAAGCAATTGTCGGCAAGGGGGGAATGGAACAGGGGACGCTCGACGCCTGCGCCAAATATGGTTATGTCTATCTGCAGGCGGCACCGGGCTGCGCGGCCAAGCTGGCACAGGGAATTACTGCTGTGCACAGCGTTGATTGGTTGGAAATGGGGATGCCAGAGGCCCTATGGGATCTTGAAGCCTCAGAGTTTGGCCCGCTGGTAGTCAGTATGGATTCTCACGGAAATAGTATTTATAAGATCCTAAAGACCAACGCGTTGAAAAAGCTGGAAACGCTTTATCACGAAAAATAAAAAAGAGATCCCATGATTTTGTAAGAGCGAGAGAAAAGCGCATAGAATGTCGTACAGAAAATGATTCAATATCCTGAAAAAGTCGTAATAGACGATAAACGGCGGTCAGAAAAGAATTGACTGTTTTGTTGTCTTTTGTTTGAAGTCATACAAATACGGAAGGAGATGTTGGGTATGAAGTGAAAGATGGGGTGAAAATAAGAGTTGGACTGTGTTTTATGGAGAATGAGGTTGGGCGAGATGATTTCAATTTTGAGGAGAACGTTGTAAAGGATATTATATTAAATAGCGCATATTATTTATGGGAGGTGCAAAATTGAAAAAATTCTGGGCATTGTCTGTTTTAATGGTGCTAACGCTTTCGGCATGTGCTTTTGCGGTTCCGGCAGATTTTCCTGAGAGGAATGTGAAGATCCTTGTTCCCTTTGCGCCTGGCGGCGGTACGGACACGCTGGCGCGCATTTTATCACGAGCCGCTGGCAAAAAATATTTTGGCGGACACTCAATTGTTGTTGAAAACATGGGCGGCGGTGGCGGCGCGATTGGCCATAGTTTTGTGGCCAATACAGCCCCAGCTGACGGTTACACGGTAATGCTTTTTACCAATTCATGTATTAACAACACTTTACTGAAGAAGGTCAATTATTCGTATAAAGATTTTAAACCCATTATCGGCTGCAATCCTGATGCGGAACTTCTTGCTGTTCCCGTTGATTCTCCGATAAAGGACCTCAAAGATCTTGTTGAGCTCGCTCGAAAACAGAACCTTAAAGTGGCCACGCCGGGACACACGTCACTTCATCATATTCTAGCTATGAATATGGCCCGACTGATGGGGCTGAATTTTGTCTACATTCACAACCAGAGCGCAGCAATGCAGCTTTCGCAGTTGATGGGCGGGCATTGTGATCTCGCCTATATGACGATTTCCGAGGGAAGTTCGGCTGTTCGCAGCGGCAAGGCCCGCGGCATTGGAATCATGGCCAAAGAACGGAACGAAGCCATTCCTGATGTGCCCACCTTTAAAGAACAGGGCCTCGACGGCTGGATTGATGGGGCCAATCGTGGTCTTGCCTGCCATGTCGATGTTCCCGATGATCGTTATCAGTATCTTGTTGAAGAATTTAATAAGATTGTGAGTTCCGAAGAATATATTGATGCAATGAAAAAGGCCAATATGATCTCCGGCATTCAGACTCCCGAAGAATATCAACGCTACATTGACCATACTGCGGAAGGCATTATGGCATTGAAGCCGGAACTGCTGAAAAAGAACTGAGTGTATTGAATTTATGGTTTATCGCAGGGGGCAAAATGGGGGCTATTGCCCTCTGCATTCTGTTTGAAAAAGAGGAGCGCAACTGTGGACAAGAATAAAATGATCAGTTTGCTGATGCCACTGTTTTTTATCATTGCCGGCGGTTTTATTATTTACACGGCATTGGAAATGGCTCCAGAGGAAGGAACTTTTCCGTTGATGATCGGCGTGCTCACATTATCGGTGGCGATTGTTCAATTTGTACTTGATGTTCGTGAAAAAAATCCCCGGAATAATTTTGCCGGCTGTAATTTCCCAAAGGTTCTCGAAGTGAGCGTTTCTCTGATACTTTATATTTTCCTGCTGCACAGAGTGGGGTATGTCATTGATACGGTACTTCTTGCTGTCTATATTATGCTCACTCTTGGCTATAAGAAGTACAGCGTAATTTTTTTCTCAGCGAGTTTTATTGTGGGAGCGGCGTTTGTCATTTTTAAACTTTTCCTTCGGGTACCATTGCCGACACCGTTTTTCACGTTTTGAATATGATGTCAGATGAAGCAAATTGACATTCATTCCCATGGAAAGGAAAGCATCTTATGAGTAATATCCTGATCGGCCTTGAACAATTTCTCACTCCGACGGTTTTGGGGGCTTTGTTCCTGGGAACGTTGCTTGGACTCGTCGTCGGTGCGCTCCCCGGGCTGAACGACAGCATTACGATTGCAGTATTGATTCCTGTAACTTTTGGAATGGATCCGCATGTTGCTCTCTCTCTTTTAGTTGGTATCTATACGGCTTCGGCGTGTGGTGGTTCTATTCCTGCTGTTCTGCTGGAAATTCCTGGAACCGCATCTGCAATGGTCACAGCATGGGATGGCTATCCAATGACGTTAAAGGGATACAGCAAACGGGCATTGAGCATCTGCATGACCAGTTCGTTTCTGGGCGGCATTTCATCTGCTATCGTGCTGATGTGCTTTGCACCTGCCTTAGCTTCACTTGCGTTGCGCTTCGGTCCGCCTGAGTATTTTATGATGACCGTTCTTGGGATGAGTACAGTTATCGGTATGGCCGGTAAAAACGTTGCCAAAAATTTCCTGTCGATGGCAGTCGGACTTTGGATTTCATGTATCGGTATGAGCACCATGACGGGTGTTGATCGCTACACATTCAATATTCCTTCTTTACTCGATGGCATCCCGCTGATTCCGCAGATGATCGGCCTCTTTGGCATCTTTTCAGTTTTAAAAATTTGCGACGCTGCAGGGCGGAAAAAAGATGAAGTCACCATTGCTGCGGAAGCGGCTCAATCAATTGCTGACGATAAAATCGGATTGCCCGACTGGGTGATGTGCAAGCGTCTGTTTCCTACATGGCTGAGATCCAGCACCATTGGTAACATCCTCGGAGTCATTCCGGGCGCCGGCATGACCATGGCCATTTTCATGGCTTATGACCGCGCAAAAAAATCTCAGCCTGAATTGTCCTTCGGAACGGGGGTTCCAGAAGGTATTGCCGCACCAGAATCTGCAAATAATGCTGTTGTTGCCAGCTCAATGGTTCCGTTACTGTCTTTGGGCATTCCTGGGAATAGCACGTCAGCCCTTTTCCTTGGCGCTCTGACCATACAGGGATTGCGTCCAGGGCCGGAACTCTTCAGCGAAAATCCTGACATGGGATACATGATTATCGTGGGGTTCATTCTTGCAAATCTGATGATGCTACCCATGGGGCTCATGTTCTGCAAATATTGTGCTTCAAAAGTGCTCAAGCTCAATTCAAAGATTCTTTCTGCTGGCGTCCTCGTTTTGTGTGTGACGGGGTCGTATGCCTACATGAATAACCCATTTCATATCGGCGTCATGCTTTTCTTCGGTATTTTGGGATATTTTTTCTGGAAGTTCGATCTGCCGCAGGCGCCCCTGATTTTATCGACGGTGATAGGACCTATGATGGAAAACAACTGGATGGCGAGCATGGTTTATGCCGATGGTTCGCTCCTTGTCTTTCTTCAGCGTCCGATCAGCCTTATTCTGTTAATACTCTCAGCGCTTTTCTTTGTTTGGCCAGTTGTTCAAAGAATGAAGAAAAAAGGCACGAGTGCGAAATAAATTGCTGAGGACGGTTGTTGGGAGAACTCCGTGAGGTGTTGTTATTTGAGTGAGAAAATTCAATGTCATAGGAGACGGTTCAATGGAAAAATTTCATAATTTCGACGAGATTATAAATAGGAGAGGCACCGATTCAAAAAAATATTCTCTTTATCCTGACGACGTCATCCCGATGTGGATCGCAGACTCCGACTTCAAATCTCCGCAGCCCGTTGTCGAGGCTCTTGTCAAGAGAATGCAAACGGGCGTGTACGGGTATACTCCCACGAGTGAACGTCTGAAAAGGGCGGCGGCCCATTGGCAGAAAATCCGTTTTGGCTGGGACGTCAATCCCTCGGCGGTGGAATATATCCCCGGCGTTATTTCTGGCGTCATCAGCGCTGTACGGGCGTTCAGCCACCCCGGCGATAATATTGTCGTGCAATCTCCGTGTTATCCACCCTTTAGTGCCCTTGCAGAGCATAATGGACGTCATCTTCTGAGAAACCGACTCATAGAGAAAAACGGCCGTTTTGAAATTGACTTTGACGATTTCGAAGCGAAAATTGCAGATCCGCGGACCAAGCTGTTTATCCTTTGCAATCCTCAGAACCCCACGGGACGTGTATATACCCGAGAAGAACTCACTCATTTGGGGGAGCTGTGCCTCAAGTACCATGTGATTGTTCTTGCCGATGAAATTCATGCTGACATCGTTTTTGACCAGAGAAAACACATTCCTTTCGCGAGCTTGTCTTCGGAGTTCGCCATGAACTGCGTTTCGTTTATGAATCCCAGTAAAACCTTTAATGTCCCCGGATTCAGAACGGCAGCTTTTATTTCGTGCAATCCTGTTTTGAAAGAAGCTGTTCACCAAATTGTCGTCGACAACAAGGCAATCGGCGAGAATATCTGCGGAACTCTTGCTCTGTGCACAGCTTATGAAGAGTGCGGGTACTACGCGGATCAGCTTGTGGCGTATTTGCAGAGCAATAGGGATTATGCCGAAAAACGTTTGGGAAAGATCAAAGGGATCGTGCCCAACCACCTCGAAGGGACATATTTGATGTGGTTGGATTGTCGTGAATTGGAAATGTCTCAGAAAGAGCTTGACTGCTTTTTTGTGGAACGGGCTAAAGTTGGTCTGAACAGCGGCACGACCTTCGAGCCGGAATGCGACGGGTTCTTGCGGATGAATATCGCTTGCCCAAGAGCGACTTTGGTGGAAGCCATAAATCGCATTGAAGAGGCAGTAAACAGCCTGTAACGAGGAACTTCTTATGTCTGCGTAAAGGATTTTGAAATATTTTTTGTTCTTTACGGAAAGGAGTGCGTGGGAATGGCTAAGGGAAAAAGCATCAAGATCAATATGTTGGCGTTTATTTTGGGCATTTTGTTTTTTTCCTGTGCATTGACCTATTTTGTGCCTGCGGGAACATTTGATATCGATAAAGCGACGAAACAACTCATTCCGGGAACTTTTCACTATGTGGCGCAGACGCCGGTCAGCCTCTGGGATGCTCTGTGCAATATCTTCAATGGGATGGTCAAGTCGGCGAAAGTGATGAGCATTGTCATCTTTATGGGCGGCGCTTTAAGGGTGATCATTAATACAGGAGCCGTTGAGGAGTTTTTGAACTGGGCCATTTACAGACTGCAGAAAAAAGGTGTTGCCGTCATTGTGCCAATGATGGTCATCCTCTTTTCTCTTTTATCTGCATACGGCGGTAACGATTCTTTCTTTACTTTTACAGTTATCGGAGTCGCCGTAGCTGCTCGACTGGGGTTAGACCCTATCGCGGGAATCGCCATGACGTACTTTGCTACAGCCGTTGGGTTTGGCGGGGCTTTGAAAGGGAGGACTCTTGTAGCTCAAGGCCTCGCGGATGTTCCGTTGTACTCCGGCGCCGGCTGTAGAACCCTCTGGTTGTTCGTTATGACGGCAATCGCAGTGCTGTATTCCTTGCATTATTGTCTGAAAGTAAAACGTGATCCGAACAAAAGTTATATGGGCAATACTGAATGGTTAGACAATAAAAGCGAAGTTGCCATTAAAGAGGTCCAGTTTGATCTTTCTTCTTTTGTGGTGATTATTATTACTGCTGGTTCGTTCATTCTCAACGCGGTCATGGGGGTATTAAAGGGTTGGTATTATCCTCAGCAAGTGGCTGTGCTTATGATAGCTTCAACTCTTTGCGGGTTTATCCGCAGGGAATCAGTGGTCAAAATCTGTGACGACTTTGCAGAAGGGTGTCGCTCTATGGGTTTTGTCGCTTTCATCATTGGACTGGGAAGTGCCATTGCCATGACTTTGACGCAAGGAAATATTTTGCATACGATGGTTAATGCTATAACCGTTCCTTTAACAAACGTCAGCAAGGGGCTTGGTACAGTAGCCATGTTTTGGTTTAACTGGTTCTTCAATTTCTTCATTATTTCGGGTTCCGGTCAGGCAGCAGTTATTATGCCGATCATGAATCCTATTGCCGACGCACTTTCCATTAATCGTCAAGTCGCTGTCAGCGCTTTTGTATATGGCGACGCTTTTACCAATATGCTTTTCCCGACCAGCGCGGCCCTTTTGGGGGCATTGGCGATTGCTAATGTTCCACTTAAAAAGTGGGTGAAATTCGTTTTGCCTTTCCTTATCATTCTTTCAGTGGCAACGTCAGTATTTCTCTTTTATTTAACCGAAATCGGCTGGACAGGAATGTAAATTTACGTTGAGACAGGTGTGAAGATATGAATGTCGATTTGGTAAAACTTTCACGAGACGTATCGAAATATGCCGTTGACATCAGGCGGTATCTTCATGTCCATGCAGAGCCTACGTCACGTGAATTTGAAACGGTAAAATTTATTCAACGAGAACTCAAAAAAATAGGTTTAAAGTACGTGAACATCCCTGACGGTGGCGTGTTGGCAGAAATAAATGGAGACGGCTCCAGCCGCTCGAATGTTCTGCTGCGCGCAGATTGTGACGCGTTGGAGATGACCGAAGCTCCCGACAATGCTGCCGGGAAGAAAATCTGTATAAGCTCCAACCCCCATGCAGCCCATATGTGTGGACATGACTCGCATACTGCCATACTGCTCGGAGCGGCTAAAATTCTCGCTCAAATGGATCCTAAATTAATACGAGGAAGGGTATATTTGTTGTTCGAAAGAGGGGAAGAGGGCGGAAATTGTATTTATTACGTGATGAAATACATTCAGCAGCAGAAGATCAGAATTGACAGCTGCTTCGCATTGCATGTGGAACCTGACCTTCCCGTTGGAACTTTTTGGATTGACGAAGGACCATCCCATGCTGGGAACGTGAATTTCGAGATTCTCCTTCGCGGAAAAGGCGGGCACGGTTCGCGTCCAGACCTTGCAAATAATCCGTTGGATTGTTTTGTCGCCGTGATGAACCAGATGAAGGATATCAGATATAAATATATCGCTCCCAATGATCTGATAACTTACAACATCGGCTCCGTGCACTGCGGTACAAGGCGCAACATTGTTCCGGACTCGCTTGAATTCAAGGGAACCGCTCGATTTTATAATGTGGAAGCAGGAAGAATCTTCAAAACAAAACTGCGCGATATTATCGACCGGTGTGCCGATTTATATGATTGCAGTGTCGAATATGGCGTTTTTTCGGGGCCCGGATTGTCTGTCGTCAACAACCAAGAGGCAGCTCGAATCGCTCGTGAAGCTGTAACAGAAATGTATGGGCCGGCCTGTCTGAAAGATTTGCCCATAAACTTGGGCTCTGAAAGTTTCGCAGCGCTTTCCAATACCTATCCGAGCGTTATGATCCGTTTGGGCATACGGAACGAGGCAAAAGGGATTACGGCAGGACTGCACAATCCTCATTTCGATTTGGACGAGGGGGCCATTCCTTACGGAATTTCGGCACATTTGGCATATGTAGTTAAATATATGAGCGTTGCAGATCGAGTGATTCCCTTCAAAGGGATTGCGAAAGACGCTGATGCTGTGCTCAAGCTGACAAATCGTCCAATTCCCAAACGCTATGATCGTGATTTAGAGCAATAGGGGCATAAACAGTTTAAGGAAAATGTACTGACAGTAAATCGCCAGAGTAAACCGGCCAGTTCGCGGAAAATTTTTCCGTGAACTGGCCGGTTTGTTGTAGCAACAGTTTTTGCGCATGCGTTGATCCGTTGCTATTGACAGAGCAACGGACGGTGCGGTGATGACACAGCGGCCGCGCCGCCTGCCGACGCGTTCTTTTCACTGCGCTTTCGACGCCTCGACGGCGGGGGCACTTGGGCATTATAGGCAGGTGACGTGGGAGGGGATAAATGTGGCGCAAGGGCGCGTTCGTGCGTTTGCCTAATTGTGGTAGCTGGCGGGGCGCAGCACTGTCTCGCGACCGTCTTTTCCCGAGCCTCCGCCGCGGACGGCGACGGCCATGCGCCTTTCTGTGTAGCGGGCAAGGCGGACGAATGGCAGCCCCAGAAGGAAATAGATCAGCGCCACCATGATGCCGATGCCGAAATAGTCATAGTAGGTATTCGCCAGCTGGCCGTAGGCTTTGGTCAGGTCGATCAGCGTGATCATCGACACCAGCGACGAGTCCTTGAGCAGCGAGATGAAATCATTGGTCACCGGAGGCAGCGACACCCGAATGGCCTGGGGGACCACCACGTGGCGCAGCGCTTGTCTTTTTGTCATGCCGAGCGCTAAGGCGCCTTCCATTTGCGCGCGCGGCACGGAGATCAGGCCGGCACGGTAATTTTCTGCCTCATAGGCTGCGTAGTTCATGCCGAGGCCGATGACGCCCGCCCAGAAGGGCGTCAGCTTGATGCCCACATTGGGTAAGCCGTAGAAGATGAAAAACAGCTGAATCAGCACTGGCGTGCCGCGCACCAGCTCGATGTAGCCCATAGCCAGGCGGGAGAACACGCGGGGCGCGAAGAGCCGCGCCACTGCCAAAATCAATCCTGTCATGATGGCCAGTACCATGGCACAGATGGAAACTTCCAGCGTGACCAGAGCGGCTTTGCCGAAGGTGGGCAGGAAGCCGATGTAACGCTCGAAGCGTTGGCGCAGTGTCAGCCCTTGGCGCTGGTACTCTGCCCAGGCGTTGTACTTGTCGGGACCGTACTTGGCGGGAGAATCGTCGTTGAAGAACTTGGCCATGACCGGCGTCCACATGTTCCAGCGGTCGTAAATGCCGCGCAGCGTTCCGTCGTCGCGGATGGACACCAGCGCGGCGTTGACTTTTTCGAGCAGTTCGGTGTTGCCCTTGCGCACGGGAATGCCGTAATCGATCTGGCCGATGGGTTCTCCCACAAATTCCAGGTCGGTGTTGAAGCTCGCGTAGAAAATGGCGATGGGCGAGTCGATGAGCACCACGTCCAGACGGTCGTGGGCCATGTCCTGATAGGCGTTGATCTCGTTGTCGTAGGTGCGGATTTCTTCGACGCCGGCTTTGCTCAGCAGGAAAAAGGCGTAGGACTGTTTCAACGTGCCGACGCGCTTGCCCACGCAATCCTCGAGGGTTGTGACCTTTGTGGGGTTGCCGCGCTGAACCACAAGCTGGAGAAAAGTCCTGTAATAGGGAAGGGAAAAATCCACTTCTTCCTTGTGTTCCGGCGTGATTTCCAGTCCGCTCAAAGCGATGTCGTAAAGCCCGAGATTCAGCCCGGGGATGAGATTGTCCCATCCGTTGTGGACAAATTCGGGCGTCATGCCCATGCGCTCCGCTAAAGCGTTGACCACGTCAATCTCGAAGCCGATCATTTCCTTGTCGTTATCGGGATTCATGAACATGTAGGGGACGTTGCCTTCGGAGTCGCCGCCCCAGCGGAGGATGGGTGTCTCTTCGGCGTTGGCGAACGGTGTGCTCCACAGCGTGGCGATGAAAAGCGAAAAAAGGATGACAAGACGTTTCATCAGCAGCTCACCCCGTTCAGATGGCGCAGGAAATTCTGCGTGCGCGGGTCTTTCGGTTGAGCGAAAAGCACGTCGCCGTCCTCTTTTTCAACGATCTCCCCATCACTCATGAAAACGATGTAATCCGAGGCGTCTCGGGCAAAATTCATCTGATGGGTAACCACTACCTGAGTCATGCCGTCGCGGTCGAGGTCTTTCATCACCTGGAGAACTTCGCCCACCAGCTCGGGATCGAGGGCCGACGTGGGTTCGTCGTAAAGCATGACTTTGGGCTGCATGGCCAAAGCGCGGGCGATGGCGGCGCGTTGCGTCTGGCCGCCCGACATGGTGACGGGATATTTGTCGGCAAAACTGGCGAGGCCGACTTTGTCCAGCAGTTCAAGGGCTTTCTTCCTGGCGTCCTCTTCTTTTTCGCGCTTGACGACCATAGGCGCCAACATGATGTTTTCAATGACCGTCTTGTGGGGAAATAGATTGAAGCTCTGAAAGACCATGCCCACTTCCTGACGCATTTTCTGACAGGCGTCGAGAAATTTTTTGTCGAGTTTGCGGTCTTGCTCTTCGTCTTCCCGAGAACGGCTGACCGTCACTCCGGCAATGGAAATGGAACCCGAGTCGATGTACTCAAGGCAGTTGAGGCACCTGAGAAACGTGGATTTTCCACAGCCGGAAGGGCCGATTATGGAGACAAGATCTCCTTCCTCAATATCAATGGAGATCCCGTTGAGGATCGTTTCTCCATCCTCGTAGCTTTTGCGCAAGTTCTTGACCTGAATCAACGGTACAGCCGCAGTGGTCACTTTTCGTCTCATCCTCCTGTTACAGGGCGGCTGCAAAATCCAAGCCGGCCCCATAGCCTCTGCCGGCATCCCCGCGGGATCCGGCGGTGTTTTCAAAAATTTTCGCCCCTCTGTATTCCATCAGCCGAACGAAAAACCAGACGGCAGTGGAGTTTATGTCCTCTCGGACAGTGTACGAAATCATTATAGGGGTTAATTTCCCTTTGACAAGGCCTTATATTCCAAGCTTCAGCAAAAGAAACGCCTCGATTGACGTCCATGTCTGCCCTTTTGGAGGCGCGCTTTTGTACCTGACCCAGGCAGCCGAAGTCTTTTCGGTCAAAAATCGAGTGAAAAGGGCGATGTGCGGATTTTAAATACGATTTAAATTGTCAAGAATTAAAAACAATAAATTTTTATCTCCAATTAACCTACTGTTTTGATATAATTATAGCGAAGAGAAACGGACACGATGAATTCGGATCATCGACATTCGGTTTTTGGAGGAGAATCTGCGCGAAAGGCTGTGGCCGCGAAGCGGCGTTTTCGGAGTGCAGTTCCGCCGGCTTGAAAAAAAGGAGAGGGTCGCATGTCGAAACAGTTGTTGCAGGTGGAAAAATTGACGGTCAGCGTGGAGGAGAAGGAAATCCTTCACGCCGTGGATCTGAGCGTAAAGGCGGGGGAGACGCACGTGCTCATGGGACCCAACGGCGCGGGAAAGTCCACGCTGGGCTGTGCGCTCATGGGAGATCCCCGCTACACCGTAACGAGCGGAAAAATTCTGTTCAACGGCGTCGACATCACTGCTGCCGCTGCCGATCAGCGCAGCAAGGCGGGAATGTTCATGTCCTTTCAGTCGCCGTTGGAAGTCCCCGGGCTGACGCTGGGCAATTTCATCCGCGCGGCGTCGGAGCAGCGGACTGGAAAGCGGATAAAAATCTGGCAGTTTCGCAAGGAAATGGCGCGCTACATGGAAATGCTCGAGATGGATCCTGCTTGGATGGATCGCGATTTGAACGTGGGCTTTTCGGGCGGCGAGAAGAAAAAGGCTGAGATCCTGCAGCTTCTGATGTTGAAGCCCACGCTGGCCATTCTCGACGAAACCGATTCTGGCCTCGACGTGGACGCCGTGCGCACCGTCTCCAACGGAATTCACGAGTTTCAGAAAAACGAAAACGCCTCGCTGCTGATTATCACCCACAGCACGCGCATCTTGGAGGCGCTGCGCGTCGACGCCACTCACGTCATTGCCGAGGGCGCCATGAGGGCCGAGGGCGGTGCCGAACTGGTGGACGAGATCAACGCCAGCGGTTTTGAACGTTTTTTGAAGAAGTGACGCGCCATGAAAGAGAAAACTTACGTTGCCGACATCGACAGGAGCCTTTACGACTTTCGAAACGACGAGAAGGACGCCTATAAAGTCAAAGAAGGCCTCACTGCGGAAATCGTCGAACAGATCTCCGCGGAGAAAAAGGATCCGCCGTGGATGCGCGACTTCCGACTGAAGTCGCTGGAAGTCTACAATCAACTGGACGTCCCTTCCTGGGGCCCTTCGATCGATGGGCTTCACATGGAGAACATCGTGACTTACGTCAGGCCCAACACGCAGCGAATGCACTCCAGCTGGAACGACGTGCCCGCCGACATCAAAGACACCTTCGAGAGGCTGGGCATTCCCGAGGCCGAGCGCAAATCTCTGGCCGGCGTGGGGGCCCAATACGATTCCGAGCTGGTGTATCACAACGTCAAAGAGGAAGTGGCGGCTCAGGGCGTCATCTACACCGATATCGAGAGCGCCCTGCACGGCCCTTACGCCGACATGATCCGGCAGCATTTCATGAAACTGGTGCCGCCTTCCGACCACAAGTTCGCTGCGCTGCACGGCGCCGTGTGGTCCGGCGGGTCCTTCGTCTACGTTCCGCCCCACGTCAAAGTGGAAATTCCGTTGCAATCCTACTTCCGTCTGAATGCCGCGGGAGCGGGGCAGTTCGAGCACACGCTCATCATCGTCGACGAAGGGGCCGATCTCCACTTTATCGAGGGCTGCTCGGCTCCCAAGTACAATGTGGCCAATCTTCACGCCGGCTGCGTCGAGCTCTTCGTGGGGAAAAACGCCAGACTGCGCTATTCCACCATCGAGAACTGGTCGAAAAACATGTACAACCTGAACACCAAACGTGCCGTCGTGGAAGAGGGCGGCGTCATGGAATGGGTTTCGGGGTCCTTCGGCTCTCACGTCTCCTGCCTCTATCCCATGACCATATTGAAGGGGCGCGGCGCCCACATGGAATTTACGGGCATCACCTTTGCCGGAAAGGGACAGAATCTCGATACGGGCATGAAGGTGGTCCACAGCGCGCCCTCCACGTCGTCCTACGTCAACACCCGCTCCATCTCCAAGGACGGCGGCATCAGCACGTTCCGCAGCGCCGTGGTGGTGGCGAAAAGCGCGCGCCACGCCAAGTCGTCGGTGTCCTGCCAGTCACTGATGTTGGATGCCCGCTCGCGCTCCGACACCATTCCCGCGCTGGATATCCGCACGCAGGACGCCGACATCGGCCATGAGGCCAAGATCGGGCGCATCAGCGACGCCGCCGTGTTCTACCTCATGTCGCGGGGAATTCCCGAGGAAGAGGCCCGTGCCATGATCGTCAGCGGTTTCGCCGACGACGTGTCGAAGGAACTGCCGCTGGAGTACGCCGTGGAAATGAACAATCTCATTCGCCTTGAGATGAAAGGCAGTATCGGCTAAAGCTGCCGAGGAAGGGGCTTTTATGAATAAAACAGTCATGACAGTGAACCGTTTGCCCGTTCCGACGTGGAACTGGCTGAAGATGAACGGCACCGATGTCGAACGTCCGGAAGCCGTCAGTCGCGGTAATTGCGATGTTTCTCTGCCCGAAGGCGTCAAGGCGTCCGACGGGGCGGAGTTCGCCTTCGGCGTCGAAACCGATTTGGACGACTCTCTGTCCGAGTCGGGCATCGTCCCGCAGACTTACAGCGTCTCCGGCACGGTCACGGTGCCTCTGCGTCTGAAATTCAGTTTGGGCGACTCGTCGGTGAACGCTGTGGACATCGAGGCGGCCGAGAACAGCCGAGTGTCGGTGCTCATGGATTACGGCGCCGCCGAAAGCGTCGCCGGATCGTGCGGCGTGCGGACGCGGCTGAAGCTTGCCCGAAACGCCAGAGTTCAGCTCGTTCAAATTCAGGATCTGCCGGAGAAGGCGTGTTTTTTCAACGATGTGGCCGTTCAATGCGCCGAAGGCGCCGAGATCTCTCTGGTTCAGCTGGTGCAGGGGTGCGGAAAGACTTTCATGGGCACTTCCTGCAGCCTCGAAGGCCTGTCGTCGGCCTTCAACTCCGACATCGGCTACGTCGTGAAGGGGCGCGAAAAGCTGGACATCAACTCCGTCGCCGTCCACCGCGGACGTCAAACGTCAAGCCGGATCAACGTTTTGGGCGTGCTGCGCGACGAGGGCTCGAAGATCTTCCGCGGGACCATTGACTTCCGTCGCGGCGCCCTGCAGGCGGTGGGCAACGAAAAGGAGGACGTCCTGCTCATGGACGATCGCGTGGTCAACCAGACCATTCCCGTGATCCTCTGCGAGGAAGAGGACGTGGAGGGCAACCACGGCGCCACCATCGGGCGCCTCGACGACGGGCTGCTGTTCTACATGGAATCCCGCGGGCTGAGCCGTGCCCAGGTCTACGAGATGATGGCCAGAGCGCGCATGGCGGCGGCCTGCGGAAAAATCGCCGACGCCGGGCTGCGCGACGAAATCGCCCATCGTTTCGACGAAGGAGGTACCGATAAATGACCGTTGAAGAGAAGAAAAAGGAAGAAGAGCGCATCAGGAGCGAGTTTCCTTTTTTCGAGACTCACCCCGGAGAGGTCTATCTCGACAACTCGGCGACGACACAAAAGCCCCGCTGTGTGCTGGAGGCCGTTTCCCGTTTCTATGAAAAAAGCAACGCCAACCCTCTGCGCGGACTGTACCAACTGAGCCTTTCAGCCACCGAAGCCTATGAGAACGCGCGGGAGACGGTGCGCGGCTTCATCGGCGCTCGCGAGGCGGCCGAGATCGTCTTCACTCGGAACGCCACCGAGAGCCTCAACCTTTTGGCCTACAGCTGGGGCATGAATTTCCTGACCGCCGGCGACGAAATTGTCGTGTCGGCCATGGAGCACCACAGCAACCTTCTGCCCTGGCAGCAGGTTGCCCGTCGGACGGGCGCGACGTTGAAGTTTCTGGAGTGCGATCAAAAGGGCGTCATCACCGCCGAAGCCCTGTGCGCCGCGTTGACGCCGCGCACGAAGCTGCTGGCGATAACGCAGGTTTCCAACGTTCTGGGCGTGAAAAACGATATCAAAACCTTTGCGCGCCTCTGCCGCGAAAACGGTACGCTCATCGCCGTCGACGGCGCGCAGAGCGTGCCGCACGTTCCCGTTGACGTGCAGGATTTGGGCGTCGATTTCCTCGCCTTTTCAGGACACAAAATGTTGGCTCCCATGGGCATCGGCGTGCTTTACGGACGCAGTGAACTGCTGGAAAAAATGCCGCCTTTCCTGTACGGCGGCGAGATGATCCAGTCGGTGACTCGCGAAGGCGCCGTATTTGCTCCCATTCCCCACAAGTTCGAGGCCGGCACCGTCAACGCCGCCGGAGCCGTGGGGCTGGCCGAAGCCATTGGATTTATCCGGAGAACGGGCTTTTCCACGATCCAGCGCCGCGAGAACGAACTGTGCTCCTTGGCTCTGGAGGAAATGAAAAAAATCCCCCATCTGCACGTCCTGGGCAGCGACCACGCCGAGGAGCACCACGGGATTCTTTCCTTTGTCATCGACGGCGTGCATCCCCACGACGTGGCGGCCATCTTCGACGAGGACCGCATTGACGTGCGCGCCGGCCATCACTGCGCGCAGCCACTGTTGAAGCATTTGGGGTACACTTCGACGACCCGCGCGAGTCTGTCGTTTTACAACAGCGAAGAGGACGTGCGCCGCTTCGTTCAATGCCTTTTGAGCATCCGCAGGAGGATGGGCTATCATGAATGACAACCGAACCTTTTACAACGACGTTTTGACGGAGCACAACATCCGTCCGGAGCACAAACATCCGCTCCATGATGCCAACTTCTCGCTGGAGGGCGTCAACCCTTCCTGCGGCGACGACATCGTCCTGAACTTGAAGGTGGAAAACGGCGTCGTCGCCGACGGTTCCTTTGAAGGCGACGGCTGCGCCATCTCCCAGGCGTCGGCCGACATCATGCTGGATCTGGTCATCGGTCGCAGCAAAGAGGACGCCCTTCGCCTGTCCGACCTGTTTCTCCGCATGATTCAAGGAAAGGCTTCGGAAGAGGAAATCGAAGAGCTGGAGGAGGCCGGCGCGCTGCGCGACGTGTCCCATATGCCTGCTCGCGTGAAGTGCGCCGTGCTGGGGTGGCACACCATGGAAGAGATCTTTCGCTCGCCCGAAAAGGCCGCGAAAAAGTGAAAACGTGCGAAGCTCCGGAGAATTCTCCGGGGCTTCGTTTTTTTCCCTCCTATGTTTTCTTTTGCCTCTTTCTGCGGCGGCGAACCGGCGGAGAGTTCAGACTTTTGAGAGCTGACCCTTTCAAAGGACGTTGCGTCGCATTTTCCGTCCCATGGGCGAGATGCACAGCGGCATCGTGGTACAATAGGTGGAGATTTTTTGGCGGCGCCGCTCTTTCGGGCAGATGAAGCCGGGCCGCAGTCCTCTTTCGAAGCGCATCGAGGCTTTTGCGTCGACTGCCGCGCACCTTTGTAAAAATCGTTGCCATTCTCTCGGCAGCGCCGGCGGACCGTGTGCCTGCAGATCTCTGCGCGCCTTGGGAACAAATCGCCTCGGTGCGATTGAAGCCGTCATGAACGGGGCGAAGGCGCGCCCTTTGGTGTTGCTGTAAAACGCCGAAAAAATGAGGCGCGTGTTCCTCCTTCAAAAATCCCCTCGATGTGCTATGATTGACGAAACGCATGGCGAACTTTTATCGAAGGAATTGCGGCTTTCCCGCGAAATTTTTTTTCGCACCGTTGTGTTTTGACGGAGAAAGCACATGGAAATGCCTTTACGGCAGATAAACGGGTGAGAACGTGAACGGAAAAACAGGATGGAGCCTGCTGGCAGCCCTCGTCATCATGTGCGCGACCTTCCCTGCGAGGGGCGCGTCGCTCCCTTCAGACGTTGCGCCCGAAGGCGAGAGAGAGCTGCGCGTGCTCTGCGCCGAGGTCGGCGCGCCCTATGTTTTCGACGACGGCGAAGGGAATCTGCGAGGCATCTACATCGACCTTCTGCGGTCAATCGCCGCGAAAGCGCAGCTTAACTTCATGATCTCTCTGGCGCCGCCGGCAAACAGGACGCTGGACATCTTCGCCATCCGCCCCGACATCGTGGTGGGGCCCGTCTATTCCTCGCCTGCCGATCCCGGACTTCTGGGATACTCGCCGGTGCATTACATCGACCTGATGAACTCCAGCGTGGAAAAGGAGCTCTTTCACATCGCCTCCGCCGTTCCCGACGGCCGGAAAAATCTGGCCTGTTTTGCCATGCCCTTCCTGTGGGAATCGTCGACGCTGTTTTTGAGAGCCGACGAGGAAAACCGTCTTGACGGCCTGCGAGGCCGCAAGATCGGCGCCGTTGCCGACTCCTACGAAGCGCGGCTCATGAAGGAGCTGGGTTTCGACGGCGAGGTCGTTGTCTGCTCGAGCGTGAGCGAAGGCATGGAAAAGCTGCTGGCGGGGGAATGTGACGCCTTTGTGGCGGAGACCTGTCAAGGCCAGTACAGTTTGAGCGGCACGCCGAGTTCCAAGCACCTCATCTGTGCTGTTCAACCGCCTCTGAGGTCCTACGAGCGCAGCCTCTTCGTCCTTCACGGCGACGCCGTTTTGGCGCAGAAAATCGCGCGCGCCGTCTATGAAATGCGTCTCAGCGGAAGGTACAACCAGATCATCGGCCGGTGGGTGGGAAACGACGAAGAGTATATGCTCAGCTTTTCGCTGCTGATGAAGATCGCCGCGGCCTTCCTTCTCGTCGTGGGCGTGGTGCTGGTGTGGAATTACGAGCTCAAGCGGAAAATACGGATCGCCTCGGCGGAGCGCCAGAGAATTTTGGACTTTGTCCATGACGGCATCCTCGCCGTGGATCGAAACGGGCGCATCGTCAATTTCAACAGCCGCGCCAAGGAGATGCTGGGCCTTGACGACGACGACCTGAAAAAAAGCGCCGACGAACTGATTCCCGGTTTGGGAATTCAGGTGGTCATCGACAGCTCGCGTCCCGTTTACAACCTCGAGCAGACGTTGCGCGATGCCGTGGTATCCTGCACGAAAGTTCCCATGACGGTGCGCGGCCGCTCCTTCGGCGCGCTGGTGACCATGCGCAACCTGTCGGAACTTCAGGCCATGGCCGAGGAGATGACGGGCGTCAAGATGTACGTGGAGTCGCTGCGCGTCCACAACCACGAGTTCATGAACACCCTTCAGGCCATCTCGGGGCTGATTCAGCTGAAGCAGTACGACAAAGCCCTGAAATACATCGAGGCGGAAACCGACTCCAACCAGTCGGTGCAGTCCTTCATGACGGAGCGCATAAAAAGCGCCGCCATCTGCGGCGTGCTGATGGGCAAGGCCGGCGTGTGCCGCGAGCAACATATCAAATTCATTCTGGCGCCCGACAGCTTTTGCGACGACCACAACGATCGGATCAGCGACCGGTCTCTGGTGGTCATCGTGGGCAATCTCATACAGAACGCCATTGAGGCCCACCTTCAAAAGGGCGTGAGCGCCGATGCCCAAATCCAGTTCTCCATCTATGACGAGCTGGGTTCCATCGCTTTGAGCGTCCGCGACAACGCGGGCATGATGACGCCCGCCATTGCGCGGCGCCTTTACGACGTGGGTTTCAGCACCAAAGACAAAGGGCGGCCGTCGGGATTCGGATTGTTCTCCATCCACAATCTCATCGAGTCGCTTGACGGGGATATTTCCGTGGATTACGTGACAGGAGAGTATACCGATTTCACGGTGAGCATTCCCATACCAGAAAAACAGGAGGAGTTGCCACATGCCTGATGCCATTGATGTGCTTATCGTTGAAGACGACCCGATGGTGGCGGCCATTCATCGCCAGTTTGTCGGCGCTGTCCCGGGGTTTATCGTCGCCGGAGTGGTGTCCAGCGGAAAGGACGCCTTGGATTTTCTGCGGAAGCACCCCATCCGCCTGATCATTCTCGACATCTTTCTGCCCGGCATGGACGGCGTTGAGACCCTTCAGAAAATACGGGAGATCAACAGCACCGTCGGCGTGATCGTCGTCTCGGCGTCGCGGAGCACCACCACCATCAACACCGTTCTCAAGGCGGGAGCCTTCGATTACATCATCAAGCCCTTTGTTTTCGAGCGCATTCAGACGTCGCTGCGCAACTTCCAGCAGATGGAAATTCGCTTCAACCGCGGCAACGAACAGATCGACCAGAAGGAACTGGACAAGCTCATGCAGGTCCAGCAGAAGGAGAGCCAGCGCAACAATCTGCCCAAGGGGTTGAACCCGCAGACGCTGCAGCAGGTGAAAAACCTTCTGCGCACTGCGCCGTCGCCGATGTCGTCCATCGAAACCGCGCAGGCCATGAAAATCTCGCGCATTACGGCGCGCCGTTACCTCGAGTACCTTGTGGCGGCCGGTGAGGCCACTCTGGAGCTGGAGTACCAGAAAGTGGGCCGTCCCACCAACCGTTACAAGAGCAAGAATTAATTTTTTTCGAAGTGTCGCAAACAAAAGCTTCGTGAGTTTTCACGGAGCTTTTTTCGTGACAGCCGAAAAGCTTCATCGCTTTTTCGTAAGAAGCGAAAAAGGCTGAAAAGCCGCGAAACGGAAAGGCGAGGCGTCTTGGCGCCCTGCCTGAGGCGTTACGACAAAGCGGTGAGAAGAGCGTGTTTCCTTCGACGCGGTGAAAGCGGAAGTTCGAAAAAAACGATTTGCCCCTTGCGCTGCGAACCCGAAGCGCTCTTGACAAAAAAACGTCCGGCAGCTTTGCGCTGCCGGACGGCTGTGAAAAAAAGTTTTACAGAGAAATGCCCGAGAAGCTGCCGCTGACCTGCCGGTGCCCCAGCTTTTTCAGGTCGGCCTCGGCGCTGTCGCCGAAGTGCACCTGCTTCAGCCACTCCTTGGGATAGCCCGGAGTCGTCATGGCGCCCTCGGCCGTCATGACCGCGCCGTCGTGGTACTTTCCGATGAGCTCGAAGGCGAAGTCCCACCAGCCGTCGCACAGGGCGTCCAGCGTGGCGCAGGTGTGCTCGGTGACGACCTTCTGCGCTTCAAGCTCGTTCCCGTCGGCGCAGAGCTGCGCCACGCGGTTCTCGAAGCCCTGCTGCTCGGCGAAAAAGCGGTTCATGAAGTCCTCGCGGCGCGCGCGGATGTCTGGATACATAGCGTTCCAGCGCAGCTGCGCCCAGTTGTTGACCAGCACGAAGGGCCACCACGCGCTGTGGCGGTCGAAAACGTGGCTCTTGTAGTCGCTCCACTGGCGCGGAACTTCCGTGGTGCCGCAGTAGATGGGCGCGTAGACCGTGGTGTCGGGCGAGCCCTGGCCGAACCACAGGATGCCGCCGATGGCGTTGGGCAGCCAGTCGCGGCATTGAGCGACGAAGCTGTAAGCGCAGCGGTAAATGGCGATGGAGCGCTCCCAGTCGTCGTGCTTGCGGTCGTCGGGGCGCGTCTCCGCGGGGGTGAAATAGCGCACGGGGCAGCCGAAGGGGCCTGCCGCCAATCCCTTGGTCAGATCGTATTCGGTGCCCTCGAGGTGGTCACTGTAAACCGCCATGAGATCTTGAACGGTCAGCTTTTTGTCGGGCTTGACGGAGAAGGGATAGGCTTCGTGGCAGGTTTTCACGGGGAAGTTTTTGGAGGGCGCAATCAGATTGAGGACGCGCCACTCGCGCCGCGAGGCGTAAAAGGCGTAGCCGTAGGGCTCGGGGTTGAAGATCTTCGAGTAATTGTAGGCCTCGCCGGGCTTCCAGACGCCCATCTTCTCGGCAAATTCTCGAAGGCCCGTTCCCGTCAGCGTGTCGCCGTCGTCGAAGTCGATGACGCCCAGGCGCGAACGGTTGGCGCCCACGAAAAACTCGTCGTCGGGAATGCGTTTGGCCGCCCAGTAGGCGCCGGGCAGTCCGCTGTCTTTGTGCCAGTCCTTGCCGCCGCCGATGACCTCGAAGACCCATGCCTCGCGGGGATCGCCCACAATGAGCGTTTCGCCGCCGTCGGCATAGCCGTATTTTTCGGCCATCTGTCCCATCATGATCACGGTGTCGCGGGCATTGGTGCAGCGCGCCAGGGCGATGGCCTCGAGGTTTTCGATGTAGAACAGGCCCTGCGGCGAAGCCAGTTCGGGACGTCCCGTCCAGGTGAACTCGCCGATCATGACCTGGAACTCGTTCATAAAGGGGTAGGCGATCTGGAAGTATTTGTAGGTGCGCGGAGCCTGCGGGATTTCGCCCACCTTTTTGAGCGGTTCGGCGGGGTGGTTGGCGTGGCACATGACGTTGTAGATGGGCAGCATCTCGCCGGGCGCGTGCTCGCCGCCTTCGATCACGCGCAGACGCGCGTCGTACCAGCCGTCGCAGCTGTGGGTGATCAGCACCGAGCCGTCGGCCGAGGCAAGCCGCCCCGCTCCCATGGACGTGCAGGCGCGAGCGCAGCCTGCGGCAAAGAGAATGGCCGCCAGGACGACGGCCGCAACGAAAAAGTTGAGCATTGAGAAAAACCTCCCTGAAAAATGGATGTTGATTTCATTATATCTTTTTTTTGTCGTCGGTGAAAATTTCTTTGCCGCGATTTTTACGGTCGCTCCTCTTGCCTTGCCGCCGGAAGGGCGGTACAGTTGAAAAATTCACGTCCGCACCCCGTCGGCAGTGGCCCCCATGTACAGCGGCAGATAAAGAATGTATAATGTAGACATAAATCGTTCCGCTTTTTTTTCGGCAATTCATTTACGCTTTTTTGATTCACTGAAATGGGCACGTTTATTCCAAGAATTCCAGGAGGGTGAAAGATGCTGAAGGCCATTTCCGTTGCTGAGAATATCTGGTGGGTTGGCGTCAACGACCGCAAAACCCAGCTTTTCGAGAATCTGTGGACGCTTCCCTACGGAGTTTCCTATAATTCCTATTTGATCGACGATGAAAAGGTCGCTCTAATCGACGGCGTGAAGGCCGACTTCTTCAGGGAGTACATCGAGCGCATCACCAGCATCCTGAAGGACCGCCCCGTGGACTACCTCATCGTCAACCACGTGGAGCCCGACCATTCGGGCGCCATCAAGCTGCTCCGCCTGGCCTATCCGAACATCACCATCGTCTCGTCGAAGCAGGGACTTGCCTTGATCAAACAGTTTTACGGCGAGGGCGTCAAGACCCTCGAGGTGAAAGAGAACGACGTGCTCTCTCTTGGAAAGCACAGCCTGACCTTCGTGCCCATCCCCATGGTGCATTGGCCCGAGACCATGGTGACCTACGAGAAGACCACCGCCACGGCTTTCACCTGCGACGCCTTCGGAAGTTACGGCACGTTGAACGGCAGCATTTTCAACGACGAGGTGGACATGCACAAGATCAACAGCGAGACCTGCCGCTACTACGCCACTATTGTGGGGCGGTTTAGTTCCAACGTGCAGCAGGCGCTGCGAAAAGTTTCGACGCTGAAAATCCATATGATCTGCCCGTCTCACGGTCCCGTCCGCCGCGGAACCGGCGTCGCCGACGTGGTGAGGCTTTATGACCGCCTCAGCCGCCAGGAGACCACGAAAAGCGCCGTCATCGTGTACGGTAGCATGTACGGCAACACCGCCCGCATGGCGGATTGCATTGCCGACGGGCTGTGCGCCGGCGGCGTCAAAGACATTAAAATCTACGACTCCAGCACCGCCGACCTGAGCCGCATCATGCGCTACATGTGGCACAGCAAGGGCATCGCCCTTCTGAGCTGCTGCTACAACATGGGCGTCTATCCCGCTATGGCTCCCGTCATCGAGAAGATCGACAACTGCAAGCTCAGCGGCCGCGTTCTGGCCATCGCAGGCTGCTACTCCTGGTCCAAGGGCGCCGAGCTCAAGGCGCTGCGCGAATTGGCCGAAAAACCGCGCTGGGACCTGATTCCCGAGACCGTGGAGGTGAAAAGCGCCCCGACCGACGATGACGAGGCGGCGCTGCGGCGCGTGGGCGGCGAAATGGCCCGCAGGATCTTGGCGTCCGGCAGCATGGAAAGCACGGAGTTCTTCGAGTAGGGCCGTCAAACTGCCTGCTCTTGGCGGAAAACGCCTGAACTGTCCCGAAGGGCGGCGCCAAGAGCCGTCGGATGATTGTTTTTTTGCGGAAAAGTTGTCCCCTTTGCGGCTCGCAAAAAAATTGAAAAGCGCAGCAGTCAAGCCCTCTGCCGGCTAATCCGGCAGGGGGCTTGATCGTAGGCGTCCTTCGCGGCGCCGTGGAGAATTGTTGACAAAAAGGGAGACGTCAACTAAGGTATTTTCAACCCTCAAGGCTGGCGGAAAGGAGATGGGCTCATGGTTTCGGGGAGGACAACTGACTTCACCAGCGGCGGAATCCTTGGAAAGATCGTGATTTTCGCCGTGCCCATCGTGCTTTCCGAGGTTTTGCAGAATCTCTACCACGTGGTGGATTCCATGGTCGCCGGAAACTTCGTCGGTGGCGAGGCTCTTGCCGCCGTCAGCGTGTGCTCGGCTATTTCGCAGATGGTCGTGGGATTTTTCAACGGCATGTCCGTAGGCGCCTCGGTGGTGGCCTCACGGTATTTCGGGGCGGGAGAAGGCGAACGACTCAGCGCGGCCATGCGCACGGCACTGGCTTTTTCGGTGATCCTCGGCGCTTTGCTCTCCCTCGGCGGAATTGTGGCGGCGCCGTGGCTGCTGCGCCTCATTGCCGTTCCCGAAGACGTCTTCGCCGATGCGGCGATCTACTTGCGGATTTATCTGGCGGGCGTGCTTTTCACCGTCATCTACAACGTGGAAGCGGGACTTCTGCGCGCCATCGGCGATTCCCGCGGCACGTTGGAGGTCCTCTCGACGGTGTGCACCCTCAACATCGTTCTCGATCTGCTTTTCGTGACGGCCTTCGATTTCGGCGTGGCGGGCGTGAGCATGGCCACAGTGATCTCGCAGATGATCTCCGTGATGATGGGCTATCGACGCCTGAAAAAGCACGACAGAAGGTTTCGGCTGACTTTCGGCGAACTGCGCCGCGAGAAAAAGGAAATTCTCACCATTATGGGCATCGGAATGCCCGCAGGCGCGCAAAATTCGCTGATCTCCTTCTCCAATCTGTTTGTGTGGCGCTACATCACGGGCTTCAACTCCGTGGTCATGGCGGGCGTGGGCGCGGCTCAGCGCATCGACCGGTTCGTGTCGCTGCCCTGCAACGCTTTCGGTCTGGCTCTGACCACCTATGTGGGGCAGAACGTGGGCGCCCGGCAGTCGGACCGCATTCGCCGCGGCGTGCGCGGCACGATGTTTTTCTCGCTGGGCTACTGCGTCTTGGCTAGCTTCGGACTTTACGGCGTTTCCGACCTCGCGATGCGCCTCTTCAACGATTCGCCCGAGGTGATCGGCGTCGGCGTCAGCATGATGCGCACCCTTTTGCCTTTCTATTGGTCTTTGGCTCTGCGGCAAGTTCTCATGGGCGCTTTGCGGGGCTACGGCGACACGAAAATCCCCATGCTGCTTTCGCTGTTGGGCATGGTGGCTTTGAGGCAGATCTATCTGGCAATCGCTCTGGCGCTGGACCACCGCGTCGTTCATATCTATATCGGTTATCCTCTGGCGTGGCTGGCCACGGCGGCCATGATGGTCGTTTATTATTTGGCGAAGCGCCGCGGGTACGAAAAATTCGAGGATCTGCCCCTTGAACGGGGACGGTGCTGAACGTGCCGCCGTCGGATTTTCGAAGCAGAGGCGCTTTTTACGGGGCAAAGGCGTTTCCGCCTGTGGCGCCTAAGGCTGCGGTCCGGCCCCACCGACGGCAAGGCACAAAAGGACAAACCGGACGTTGCGATGGCTTTATCGACATCGCGGCGCCCGGTTTGTCTGTGTCGGATCAGTTGACGGAGTGAAGCGCTCAGCGCTTTTCTTCGTCGATATAGTTTTCGGAAGTGTAGATATTGCCCTGGTCGTTCTCGAGGGCGCGGCTCAGAGCCTCGGAGCTGATGCCTCCTTGAAGGGTTTCTTCGGAGATCGGCTGTGCGGTTTCGGCGTTCGCGGGGGGCGTGGGCTCCGTCGGCTTTGCCGTTTCAGCCGCAGCGGGCTGCGGCGCGGGCGCCTCGGCGTTTTCATCGGTGTCCTTCAGGAAGCGCGACTGGAACTCGGCAAGTTTCGCCTTGGTCTTGGCGCTGAGCTCTTTGCCCTGGCGGCTCATCTTGTTTCCCAGGGCAGAGCAGCGCTCTTTGAAGGTCGACAGAGAACCGGCACCCTTTTCGCCGGCGTGTTCCATGGTCTCGCGGGTTTTGTCCGACAGGTGATGAGCAGCATTGCTGACGCCGCCGGTAAATTTTTTCAGCTTCTCGCCCGTGAGGTCTTTGAAGTTTTTCAGCGTTTCAGCGCTCATCTTCGAGTTCTGAGCGCGCTCGTGGTAGCTTTCCTTGGCATCGTTCATGCGTTTTCTGGCGGAATCGGCAAAGCTGTGTCCCGTTTGTGAGATCTTTCCGCTCAGCGTCCTGAAGCGGACTTGAGCTTTCTCGGCCAGAGCGGCCATTTTCTCTTTGCTCTTCGATGGCTTCTTTTCGCCCGACGTCAGGGCGGCGTAACGGTTCTGCAGCCTGACGTAGGTGTTGTGAGCCATGTCGTAAATGCGAACGCTCGCCGCTTTGACGCCGTCGGAGATGCCCTTGGCGGCGCTTGAGGCAGTGGCTTTGACGGACTGGGCGGCGCGCTCGAAAGTGCCGTCCTCCTTCATTTTTTTGTACTGGTCGCGCGCGTGGATGCTTGCGCTCTTTACGCCGCTGCCGATGGCGTGTCCGGCTTTTCCCGCGGCTCCGGCGGCTTTGTCGACGCCTTTGAAGATGGCCGCAGCCGCGGGAGTTTTTTGTTCCATGTGTTGGCGTGCGGCTTTGAGAGCCTGCCCTGCGCCGCGAAATCCCTCGGCGAGCCCCTCGGCGGCAATGTGGGCCGCTGCCTGTGCCGCGCCGATTTCTTTTTTCTTCGGCATTTCGCCGTCGGTGTTCTTGAACTCCTGACTGTTGTTTGACATTGTCCTTCCTCCTGCCTCTAATTCGTCAAAGTACATCGGTAAAATGTACGTCTGTTTTTAATAAAGAGAAGTTTCTCCGTCAAATCGGAGAGCCACCCATATTAAAGCTTGAAGACATTGAAAAATCAACTGGCAAAAGCCATAAAGATGGCTTTCACGGGGATTTATGTGCTATGATAAATGAATTACACGGCAAGGGGGCTGCCTTTTATGAAAAAAACTATTTTAAAGTGCCGAAGCTGTGGTGCGGAGTACGATGCAGCTTCTCCCGTCTTTCGCTGCCGCTGCGGCGAGCCGCTGGATCTTCTGTGGGACGGCGCCGAAATCGACGCCGCCCGAACGGGACTTGCGCGTTACAGGAAGTTTTTTCCTTTCGAGGACGACGAATGGTTCACCCTCGGCGAAGGCGGCACGCCTCTGGTGAGTCTTGACGCCATGGCCGGCGAGCTTCGACTTTCCGGCCTGTTCGTGAAGAACGAAAGCGCCAATCCTACCTGGTCGTTTAAAGACCGTGGCACGGCGTCCTGCCTTGCCCACGCTCGGGCGCTGGGATTTGAAAAGGTCGGCTGCGTCTCCTCGGGAAACATGGCGGCTTCGGTGGCGGCCTACGCCGCGGCGGCGGGGATGGAAGCTTGGATTCTGGTGAAGGGCAACGTGGCCGACGAGAAACTGGCGCCCATCGCCATTTACGGCGCCACCTTCTGCGCGTGGCCGGCCCCTATGACGAACTGTACAGCGAGAGCCTCCGCCTGGGGGCCGAGCGAGGAATTTACTTCATGAACTCCGACGTGCCCTTCCGCGTGGCGGGGTCACGCACCATTGCCTATGAAATCGCCGAAGCCCGCGGCTTCGACGTGCCCGATTGGGTGGTGGTGCCCGTCAGCGCCGGCGGCAACCTCCGCGGAATCATCAACGGTTTCGAGGATCTGCGCCGCGCGGGGCTGACGAAAAAAACGCCTCGCTTTCTGTGCGCTCAGGCGGAAAACAACTCGCCCGTCGTCCAGGCCTTCAAAAACGGCTGGGACAAAATCCGCCGCGCTCCCGAAATCGGGACGATCGCCCACGCCATCGACAATCCTTTTCCGCCCAGCGGCAACCGCGTCCTGTCGGAACTTCGGTGCTTCGACGGCGCGGCCGTCGCCGTGCCCGAAGGCGACATCGTCAAGGCGCAGGCCGACCTGGCGCGCTGCGGGCTGTTCGCCCAGCCGGCGTCCTGTGTGCCTCTCGGGGCGCTGCGCCAAGCCCGCGGAGAAGGCATCGTGTCGGAAGGGCAAAGCGCTGCCCTGATCCTGACGGGCAGCGGGCTAAAGTACACCGCCGCCTTTGCCGCCCACAAGCTTCACTGGCAGGACTGCGGGCTGGAAGACCTTCAGAAACTTCTGCGCTGAGCCAGCCGCGGCGAACGAAAGTGGAGTTTTCTACAGATTGTTTTTGAAGGCAAAATTCTGTAAGATTGAGACCAGCGATCACGAGAACATAAGGAGGCCTCTGTCGTGGATGAAGTGAAAAACCCGAAAAAACCGCTCTATTATTACTGGGCCATTGCCATGGCAGTGCTGATGCTCTTCAACCTCTTGGCCAAACCGTGGTATCAGCGCAGCCAGATCGCCGAAGTGGATTATGGCACCTTTATGACCATGACGGAGGAGAAAAAGATCGGCCGCGTGGAAATCAAGGACAACCAGATCCTTTTTACCGACAAGGACGGAAAAACCATTTACCGCACCGGCCTGATGGACGATCCCCGGCGCACCGAACGGCTGTACCAGTCGGGAGCCAAGTTCTCCAGCGAAATCGTCGAAGAGGCGTCGCCCATCGTCAGCGCGTTGCTGTCGTGGGTCATGCCGCTGCTGCTCTTCTGGGGATTGGGGCGCTATATGCAGAAGAAATTGCTGAATCGCATGGGCGGGCAGGACTCCATGATGTTCGGCATGGGAAAGAGCAAGGCCCGTATCTACGTCAAGTCCACCGAGGGCATTAAATTTTCCGACGTGGCCGGCGAGGACGAGGCCAAGGAGAACCTCGCCGAAATCGTTCAATATCTGCACAACCCCCAAAAATACAGGGAGATCGGCGCAAAAATGCCCAAAGGAATCCTCCTCGTGGGGCCTCCGGGTACGGGAAAAACCATGCTTGCCAAGGCCGTTGCCGGAGAGTCCAGCGTGCCCTTTTTCTCCATGTCGGGTTCGGAATTTGTGGAGATGTTCGTGGGCATGGGCGCGTCGAAGGTGCGCGACCTCTTCAAGCAGGCCAAGGAAAAAGCGCCCTGCATCGTCTTTATCGACGAAATCGACGCCGTCGGAACGAAGCGCAGCGGCAACGTCATGGGCAACGACGAGCGCGAGCAGACCCTCAACCAGCTGCTGACGGAAATGGACGGATTCGAGGACAACACGGGCGTGATCATCCTTGCCGCCACCAACCGTCCAGAATCGCTCGACCCCGCTCTGACCCGTCCCGGACGCTTCGACCGCCGAGTTCCCGTGGAGTTGCCCGACCTGAAGGGGCGCGAGGAGATCCTCAAGGTCCACGCCAAAAAGATCAAGCTCGACCCCGGCATCGACTTCAACAAGATCGCCAGGATGGCCTCGGGGGCGTCGGGCGCCGAACTGGCCAACATCGTCAACGAGGCGGCACTGCGCGCCGTGCGCGACGGCCGTCCCCGCGCCGCCCAAAGCGACCTCGAGGAGAGCATCGAAGTGGTGATCGCCGGCTATCAGAAGAAAAACGCCATTCTCACCGACAAGGAAAAGATGATCGTGGCCTACCACGAAATCGGACACGCCATGGTGGCTGCCCTCCAGAGCCATTCCGCCCCCGTGCAGAAAATCACCATCATTCCGCGCACATCGGGCGCTTTGGGCTATACCATGCAGGTAGAAGAGGGCAACCGCTATCTCATGAGCCGCGAAGAGCTGAAGAGCAAAATCGCCACGCTGACGGGCGGCCGAGCCGCCGAGGAATTGGTCTTCGGCTCGGTGACCACCGGCGCCGGCAACGACATCGAACAGGCCACGAAACTGGCGCGCGCCATGATTGCCCGTTACGGCATGAGCGACGACTTCGGCATGGTGGCTCTTGAGACCTTGTCCAACCAATATCTCGGCGGCGACACCGCGCCGGCCTGCGCGCCCAAGACGCAGTGGCTGGTCGACCAGAAGGTCATCGAGCTGGTCAAGGCAGAGCACGCGCGGGCACTGAAGATCCTCGGCGAGAACCGCAGGAAGCTTGACGAGCTGGCGCAGTTCCTTTACGAGAGCGAGACCATCACGGGCGAGCAGTTCATGGAGATCTTGAACAAAAAGCCCGACGTGCCGGCGGACGCTCCCGCCGAAAAGACGGCAGAGCAGAACGCCTGATTTTTTCCCGCGCCGGCGCCGCACACCCCTTTCGCCCCATTGATCAGAGTAAACCGGCAAGGGCCGCAAAAGCGGCCCCTGCCGGTTTTGCTCTGCAAAGAAAAACGTCGCGATTTTATCTCTTCAAAACCGGAGAACGAACGGCTGTGAAAAAGACTTTTTCGGGAATTTTGGCATTTTATTGAATTGATTTTTATTGACCAATAGGCCTGTGATGACAGCTACGATCAGCCATTTCAAGAGTTAAGTTGTATTAGCACTCAACGCTTGACATTGCTAATAAGTGTGTTATAATACAGTCAGCATCAAGAAAGGGCCTCGAGAAAAATCGAAACGCGAGGTTCGAGCGAAAATAAAATTTGTGAATAAAGACGACGGCGAAAACCGCCCCTAAGGAGGAAGAAAAAATGTTGGTACCTGCACTGTGGAACGATAACCTTTTTGACGTGTTCGACTCGGTGTTCAACGACAACTTCTATCGCCACAACCCCGTATTCGGCCGCAGAGAGCAGAACATCATGAAAACCGATGTGCGCGAGACGGCCGACAATTATGAAGTCGACGTGGACCTTCCCGGTTTCCGCAAGGACGAAGTGAACGTCCAGCTTGAGGACGGCTACTTGACCATCAACGCGGCAAAGCAACTCAGCAAAGACGAAAAGACGGAGAAAGGCAACTACATCCGCAAGGAGCGCTATGAAGGCAGCTGCTCGAGGAGCTTCTATGTGGGCAGCAACGTCAAGAAAGAGAACATCAGCGCCAAGATGGAGGACGGAATTCTGCGGCTGACCTTCCCCAAGAAGACCGAGAAGGAAATTGCCCAGAGCAAGCTCATCGAGATTCAGTAAGCGTTTCTGGCGTCTCGGCAAAAGAGACTGCCGCACCGAAAAAGGGCCTGACGGTTCATTTGAACCGTCAGGCCCTTTGTGTCCTCTGCGGAGCAAAAAGCGGCGCCTTTTGCACGCCTATTCTGCTGCACTCGAGGGCGCTTTTAACGCGTATCAATGTCGGTGTCGGTCAAAACTTTACCGCGGCGTTGCCGACGCGATAATAGACTTTGCCGTTGTCCTCGTAAGCTTCGTAGACTCCTGATACGGTAACAGTCGTACCGAGATCGATAAAATCTTCAGGATGCTGCAGTTCGTTGCCTGCACAGAATTCCAGGCTGTCCAGTGCCTGTGAAAAGGTGCAGGCGCAGAATATTTTGTCGGGATCTTCCATGCCCCATTCGTCGAAGCCCTGAACGATGGCAAATTGTCCCGTCATGGTGATTCGGCGTCCGACGTAATTTTCAGGATGTTTTTTAATGTCGTGCACGGCGGCGCAAAGCATGACGCCCTTCATGGACGTCAGATCAACTGCAGGGGAAGCGGAGAAGGCGGCAACGCCGGACGTCAGAAGCAGCGCCGTAAGAAAGGGAGCGATTTTCTTCATGGAAGCCTCCAGAATGATTGACATGGCGCAGACTGTGCTATAATGACAACGCCAATTAAGTTATCAGTGACTAACTTTTGCGTCTCAGCATAACTCGAGAGGGGCTTCCTGTCGAACGGAAGCTCGCGTCGCATTGACTTCAGCGAAGGAGAGCTTTCGATGAAAAAACGGTTTTGTGTGGTGATACTTCTGGCGGCTCTGTTCGGCGGTTCTCCAGCCTGTGCTTTCGAGGTCTTGCCGGTGAAATTTCAAGCCCCTGTGCTGATCACGGGATTTGGACAATGCATTGACGCTAACCTGGCGAAAATTTTTGTCCACCGCCTCGGGATTGATTATAAATACGGTCTTGACATCAGTCCCGAGGCGGTGGATTGGAATTCCTGCCGCACGGTCATTGCCGTGCTGGGCAGCAGCAACGGCGTGTGCTGCTGTAGTCTCGGATGCGATGTGCGCTCTGTTTTGACCCGTGACGGAAGGGTCAGCAAAGTGGTCTGCGGAATCAATCTTCTTGACGAGGAAGACCGCTGCCGCCGCATTCTGGACGAGGCAAAAAAGCGCCATATTCCCGTTGTGGCCATGCACCTTGGCGGCATGCAGCGCCGCCTTCGCACGTCTGAGCCCTTCATGCCCTTTGCCGGCGAAGCTGATTACGTGGTCGTGCGTGCCGACGGCAACTCCGACGGTTATTTCACTAGGCTCTGCGCCGAAAAAAACATTCCGCTCCGTTCCATGGAGAAGGGCACTGAACTCAAAGAAGTGATTCGGCAGATGTTCAAGTCGTAAGAAAGCGGTCTTCGCAGGGCTCTGGAAAAAACACAATCGCCGCGGGCAGGTCACGACCTGCCCGCGGCGATTGTGTTGAATGAAGTCTTTTGTTATTTTTCGGCGGTCACTGTGAAGAAAAACCGCCCGCCGAAGGAACGGCCGTAGGTGTCCCGTCCGCCCAGCCAGTAGTCGAAGGTGCCGGGCACGTCGGCTTTCTGGAGTTCGGCGGCCGGAACGGCAAAGCTCCAGCGGTTGCCGAAGGATTTCAGAGAGCCCTCAACGGCCTTGATGCCCTTCAGTCGCGCGTTGGTGCTGCCCAGGACGGCAAGAAGGGAACTTTCCATGGGAACTCTGCCTTCGCCAAGCTCGAAGACCAGCGTAACGTTTCCTTCGGCGTCCATGGCGGCACGGTCGGGAACGGCCCGCACGGGCACTGGCGCGAGGTCTTTTTCCATGGCGGCTAGCGCCGCGGCGGCGCTTTCCGCCGTCAGGTCGTCGCACTGGCGGACCTGCTTTTCGAGGTCTTCGGTGACGTCTTCGCTTTCAAGGCGCCTTTGCAGTTTGGCGCCGCGGTGCGCCAGCTCGGCCTCAAAGCTCCACAGCCAGCGGGAGTGGGCGGCTTCGTGTTCCTGCCAGAGCAGCTCGAAGAGGCTCTGGAAATCTCTCATTCTCTGCCAGCCGTTGTCGTGCCACGAGGCCAGCTCGGCGTCGGGGAGAAGGTGCTCTTCAAGCATTTTCGGCGCTTCGTTTCCCATGGTGTCCAGCGCCGCCGGCACGCCGAACCACGGGTGGATGGGCAGGAAGGGCAACTCGCAGGGACGGCCGCAGCTCAGCCACATGACCGTGGCCTGAGGGCGGCTGCGCTCGCCGAAAACCGTCACCGACGCTTCGATGGTGGTGCCGGTGCAGATGCGGCGGATCTCCGTGTCGTGGGGCGCGCCGCCGGGGAAGGCGCACCGCGCCCAGTCGGGATCGAGGAAGCTGCCGTCGTAATGGCAGCGAAGCGCTTCCTTCACCTGGTTTGCCGACACGGGGGCGCGCGGAAGAATCGAGAAGGGATAGCACTCGCCGTCACGGCGCCAGAAGCGGCTGCGGCTCAGAACGGAGTAGCCGCCGGCGCTGCGGTAGCGGTTGCCTGTGGCGTTGAGCGTCTCGTCGGATTGGTAGGCCTTGGCGAAGTCGAAAGGTCCCGTGGCGGGGTCGTACCAGCCCTTTGCCTTGGCGTAGTCCAGCAGATCGGGGGAGACGACGAAATTCTCTCGGTCGTCGGGGTCGACGTCGTGAATGGTGTAGTAGTTGGGAATGAAGGCCGCTTCTTTGTCGCCCACGCGCCGTGCGGCGAAGTGCTTTCCGCTGACGACGGCCATGAGCCACGCCTCGTCGGCGTCGGCGAGAGTGTAAGTCCTGCCGGAGGAGACATAACCGTAGCGGCTCAAAAGCTCGGCAGCGATGCGCACGGCGTCGCGGGCGCTTTCGGCGCGCTCGGCCAAGATCCTGCGCAGGTTGAAACCGATGCCGCCTTCGCTGAGGCGCGAGCCGTCCTCGATGTTTTCCTTTGAGTCGCAACAGCTGTTGCTGACGATGAGAACGCCCCGCTCGTTGTAGAAGGAGTCCGACGTGGACATTCCGCCCTTGGCCTCCTTGGCCTCGCTCCAGTAAAAGCCCAGAGTGTGCTTGACCTGGGGAATGGAGGCGCAGCCCTTTTCGGCGGGCAGCATTTCGCCGTCGTCGTGGTCGGCGGCGGGCACGTAGCCGTGGCGGTTGATGATGCGGCCACCGTCGTCTTCGTTGTGGCCGACGATGACGTGTCCCGTGGAAGAGGCTTCTCTGCCGATGACCACCGTGGTGCAGGCACGGGCGTAGACCGAGGTCAACAGGACCAGCGCAAAAGCTAAGAGCAATACTGTCATGAAAGGCACCCTTTTCTGTAAAAAGTTTGGCGCCGGGAGCTTTCTCCGCGGCGATTCCATTGTAGAGAAAACTGCCGTTCTGTCAAAGCCGCTCAGCGGTCGAAGAGATGGCAGGCCGTAAAATGCCCCGGCTCCACCTCCCGCGTTTCGGGAATTTGCTGCGAACAGATGGGCATCGCGCAGCGGCACCGCGTGTGGAAGCAGCAGCCCGACGGCAGATTGACGGCGCTGGGGATTTCGCCTTCGAGACCTTGGGCGTTGCTCATATTGTGTCCCGAAAGCGTGGGAATCGACGAGAACAGCGCCTTGGTATAGGGATGCAGCGGCGACGAGAAGATCTGCTCCTTGCTGCTCTTTTCCACGATGGAACCCAGATACATGACGGCCACTTGGTTGGAAATGTGCTTGACCACAGAGAGGTTGTGGGCGATGAAGAGATAGGAGAAATGGAATTCGTCCTTCAGATCCATGAGCAGATTGAGAATTTGCGCTTGAATGGACACGTCCAGCGCGGACACCGGCTCGTCGGCGATGATGAATTCGGGCTCCACCGCCAGAGCGCGGGCGATGCCGATGCGCTGGCGCTGTCCGCCGGAAAACTGGTGGGGGTAGCGGTCGGCCTGTTCCGGCCGGATGCCCACGCGATTCAACAGCGCCAGCGCGCGCTCGCGGGCTTCCTTGGGAGTTTTGGCCACATGGTGAAAGAGCATGGGTTCCGTCAAGATTTCCATGACGCTCTGGCGCGGGTTGAGCGACGCAAAGGGATCCTGAAAGATCATCTGCATTTTCTTGCGCAGCGGCAGCATCTCTTTCAGTGGGATGTGGGTGATGTCCTGGCCGCGGTAGGTCACCGATCCGCCGGCCGGCTCGATGAGGCGGATAATGCTGCGCGCCGCCGTGGATTTGCCGCATCCCGATTCGCCCACAAGGCTGTAGACTTGCCCTTCCATGAGGTCGAAGCTGATGCCGTTGACCGCGTGGACAATGCGCTTGCGGCAGACGATCCTGCCCTTTTCGAAGTGAATGCGGCTCAGCAGCGACCGGTCGAGGTCGAAACGTTGGCGCAGGTCCTTTACGGAGAGAAGAATCGACATCTATTTCACCTCCGAAGAAGCCCCGTGCAGGGGAAAATGGCAGGCTGCGCAGTGGCCCGGCTCGATTTCGCGCAGTTCGGGTGCCTTGCGGTGGCACAGCTCCTGCGCGTAACGGCAGCGCGGGCTGAAGTAACAGCCCTCGGGCAGGTTGAACATGTTGGGTACAATGCCCGGGATCGTGTCGAGACGCTTTTGCGAGCGTTCCAGATCGGGAATGGAGCGGATCAATCCCGCCGTATAGGGATGCAGGCTGTTGTCGATGACCGCGCGGGTCGTGCCGCTTTCCACGATTTTCCCGCAATACATCACGTTGATGCGGTCGGCGATTTCGGAGACCACGGCGAGATCGTGGGTGATGAGCATGAGCGAGCAGCCCTCTTTGCGGATCAGCTCGGTCATGAGGCGCAAAATCTGCGCCTGAATGGTGACGTCCAAGGCTGTCGTCGGCTCGTCGGCGATGATCAGCTTTGGCTTGGCCGCCAGAGCGATGGCGATGACCACACGCTGCCTCATGCCGCCCGAAAACTGGTGCGGATAGTTTTTCAACCGCGCCTCGGCGTTGGAAATGCCCACGGCGTTCAGCAGCCGAATGCTTTCCGCGTGACGCTCCGCGCGGTTCAGCGTTGTGTGGAGCTTCAGCATTTCGTCGATCTGCTGTCCGATGCTGTACACGGGATTGAGCGACGTCATGGGGTCCTGAAAGACCATGGAAATGTCGCGGCCGCGGATCTTGTTCATCTCGTGCTCCGGCAGCTTCATGACGTCGCGGCCGTCGAAGATGATTTCGCCCGACACAATGTGTCCCGGCTCGTCGATGAGGCGAATGATGGAAAATCCCGTCACCGACTTTCCGCCGCCCGACTCGCCGACCACGGCGAGCACTTCGCCCTGACGCACCTCAAAGGAGACGTCGTCCACGGCTTTGACCGTGCCCTTGAAGGTTTCAAACCACGTGCGCAGGCCCTTGACTTGGAGAAGAGGAGATTCATTCATGGCGCACGCCTCACTTCAGCTTGGGATTCATCTCGTCGCGCATAAAGTCGCCGAGAAGGTTGATGCCGAAAACGATGATCATAATGTAAAGTCCCGGAAGGATGGAGACCCACCACAGACCGCTGTACAGCACAGTGAAGCCGTCGTTGCACAGCATTCCCAGAGAGGGCTGCGTGATGGGCACGCCCAAGCCCAGGAAGCTTAGCGTCGCCTCGGTGAGAATGAAACTTCCCACCTGAATGGTGGAAAGCACCACGATGGAGGCGAAAACGTTGGGCAGCACGTGGCGGTAGAGAATTCGCCAGTTGGGCAGGCCGATGACGTGGGCGGCGTCGATGTACTCGCACTTTTTCACCTGCAGCGTCTCGCCGCGCACCGTCCGCGCGTAGCGCATCCAGCCCACCAGCGACAGCGACAGCAGAATGTTGGCGATGCTGCGCCCCAGCAGCGACATGAGGAACAGGGCGATGAGCATTGACGGAAAGGACATTTGAATGTCGGCAATGCGCATGATGATCGCGTCGGTTTTTCCTCCGAAGTAGCCGGAAACGAGGCCCAGAGTGATGCCGATGACGCTGGCGAAAAAAGTGCCCGCGATGCCGATGATGAGCGAAATGCGGCTTCCGTAGACGATGGCGCTCACCATGTCGCGACCCTGCTGGTCGGTGCCCAGCAGAAACTTCCAGTCGCCGCCTTCGAGCCAGAAGGGCGGCTTGTAGGCGTCGGCCAAGTCCAGTTCCGACATGTTGTAGGGATTTTGGACGGTGAAAGCGGGGCCGAAGATGGCGATCAGGACCACGAGGACCACGATGACCGCGCCGATGACGGCCGTGGGAGAGTGGCGGAAATTGTAGAAAAGCTCCGAGTCGAGAAAGGCGCGCAAGCGCCCGTTGTGCTGTTTTTCAGACATTGCCGATCCCCTCCTACTGCAGGTCGATGCGCGGGTCGATGAACACGTAAAGCAGATCGACGACGAAATTGATGACCACGAACATCACCGCCACGAACAGAATGTACGCCGCGATAATCGGCCGGTCGCCGCTGGTGACGGCGTCGATGAGCAGCTTGCCGATGCCCGGCCAGGCGTAAATCGTCTCGGTGATGGTGGTGAAGGCGATGAGGTTGCCCAGTTGAAGGCCGAAGATGGTGACCACGGGAATGAGGGTGTTTTTCAGGGCGTGGCCGAAGAGCACCTTGTGCACGGAAACGCCTTTGGCGCGCGCGAATTTCACGTAGTCCTGGCGCATGTTTTCCTGCATTCCAGCGCGGGTCAGACGGATAATGGTGGCCACGTTGCCCAGCGCCAAAGTGATTGACGGCAGGATAATGTGCGCCCAGCCGTCGGCGGTGGCCAAACTGGTGGTGATGCCGAAAATCGTGGCCGTTTCGCCCCGCCCCGACACCGGCAGGACGCCCAGATAAAGCCCGAAGAAATAGATCATCACCATGCCCACCCAGAACGAGGGCATGGAAATTCCGGCGATGGACAGCGCCATCACCGATTTGCTGAACTTGCTCTTGGGGTAGGCTCCCGACCAGACGCCAAGCGGAATGCCCATGAGAACCGTCAGGATCATGGCCACGGCGACGATGTCCAGCGTGGCGGGAAGGCGCTCGACGATGAGCATCAGCGCTGGAAGGTGGTACATATAGGACTGGCCGAAATTGCCGTGAAGGGCGTTTCTGATGAAAATCATGAACTGGACGTACAGCGGCTTGTCCAGTCCCAGAGCCGCCGTAACCGCGGCAATCTCTTCGGGCGTGGCGTTTTCACGCACCATGAGATAGACGGGATTGCCCATCACGCTGGTCAGGACAAACACGATGAGCGAAACGGCCAGCATGACCAGAACCAGCTGAGCCAGCCGTTTGACGATGAATTGGAGCACGTCGCTTCACACCTCCGAAATAAAAAAAGGGCTCACGGAAAGCGGCCCCTCTTTTGAAAATGCGGAAGGTTCTCTCCCGAGGGGAAGAACCTTCCGGACAGAATGGTCTTCTACAGAAGCGTTACTTCGTGAAGGTGATATCCCACGCGTAGACGTATTTGTTGTAACGCGGTGTGTAAGTGATGCGCGGTCCCACGGCGTAAACGTCCATCTGGTAGTGCAGAGGAATGTAGGCCACGTCGTCGGCGGCCAACTTCCACGCCTTGCGCACCAAAGTGTCGCGTTTTTCCACGTCGGCCGTGGCCATGGCCTCTTCGACGAGCTTGTCCACTTCGGGATTCTGGTAGTAGCCGCGGTTGCAGCCGCCCCAGCCGGACTTGACGTATTCGCCGGGTTTCATGGAGTAGATCATGTCAAGGGCGATGAGCGCGCCTTCTCCGCCGGAATCGGCCCAGCCCGTCTGGCACAGGTGGGTGTTGTCGCCCGACCGGTTGGTCGCTCCGATGTAGGAGAAGAACACGTTGCGGGACATCAGATTGGGAACCACCTTGATGCCCACCTTTTCGAAGTAGGAAGCCACAGCGGTCGCGATGGCGCCGTCGTTGATGTAGCGGTCGTTGGAAGCGTCGAGAGTGACCTGGAAACGGTACCCGTCGGCCTGGCGGGGATAGCCCGCCTCGTCGAGGAGCTTTTCGGCCAAAGCGGGATCGAAGTCAAGGCGTTTGATGTCGGGGTTGTAGCCGTTGTAGCCCTCGGGGCAGTAGGTTGCCGCGGGGATGGCGTAGCCGTTCATGATCTTGGAAACGATCTCGTCCTCGTTGATGGCGCGGTACATGGCTTCGCGCACGCGCTTGTCGACCATCGGGTTTTTGCCCGTGGGCGAGACCAGGGGATACTTGCTGTCGACGCTGGGATTTTCAACGCACGAGGGATTGAGGTAGATAATGCGGAGACTGGGCATCTTGACGATGGAGATCTTCTTGTTGCGCTCGATCATGGGCACGTCGCGCACGGGCACGTCGACGATCATGTCGACGGCGCCGGAAAGCATGTTGGCCGTGCGGGTCCCGGGGTTGGTGATGGGCTTGTAGGTGACGTTTTCAGCCTCGGGCTTTTCTCCCCAATATTTTTCGTTGGGCGTGAACAGAATGTGGTCGCCGCGCACGTGCTCGGCGAGAACGTAACGTCCCGTTCCCACGGGGTGAATGGCGTTGTAATCGTCGTCGTTGCCCTCGTAGGATTCCTTGTCGAGAATGACGATGTCCTTCAAGTGGGCCAGAAGCAGCGCGTTGGGCGCCTTGCAGGTGATCTTGACGGTGTAGTCGTCGACCTTCTCGTACTTTTCGATGGTGGCGAAGGCATAGACAAAGGCGGATTTCTGGAGGGTATTGGCGCGGTCGAAGGAGAAAATGACGTCGTCGGCGTTGAAATCGCTGCCGTTGCTGAACTTCACGCCCTTGCGCAGGTGGAAAGTCCACACCAAAGCGTTGTCGCTGGCTTCCCAACTTTCGGCCAACTCGGGCTGGAACTTGATGTTGCCGTCAAGGCGCACAAGCGCGTCGAAAACGTGGTCCATCAGGGCGTTGTTGATCGTCTCGTTCAGCGAGTAGGGATAGAACGAATAAGCGTCGCTGGTCAGACCGATGGTCACGTCGCGCGGACCTGCTGCGAAGGCTGCTCCTGCCGCGACCAACGAAGCCGCCAGAATCCACGGCAAAACAGTTTTTCTCATGGTCGAAACCTCCTCGAAATTTGTAATGGTGCAACACAATTTTGAGTGTAATAAAAATCTAGAAAAAGTCAACAGGCATCTATAAAGTTCTTTCAATTTCTGATAACGCGCGCCGATTTTTTTATAAAAAATACCATTCAAATGAAAGTTTGACGAGGCACCGCCCTGCGCGCGAGCAGAAAGCGCGCTCAGGGAAGATAAAAAGGCGCGATGTTTCCGCGTGGAAACATCGCGCCTTTCGGAGGTCAGCGTTTCGACTTGCCCAAAAGCTTTTGCAGTTCTCTGTTCAGCGCATCGGTTGTCGCATCCTGAATCTGCTTTTTAATGTCCTCCTTGGTGAGAGGCTTTTCAGGCTCGGGTTCCTGTTGGCTCTTGTTTGTTTCAACGTCGGCTGGCGCTTTTTTCACGTTGGGCTGGGTCTCTCCGGCTGGGCGCTTTATGCCCAGCAGCTTGTCCGTCGTTCGGTTGAGCTCCGTGTTGAGTTTTTCGTCAAGAGTCTTTTGAAGGTCTCCCGTCGTGGGCGTCTTGTCGCCGGCAGCCTTTTCCTCGGTGCCTTCCGGCGAAGTTTTGCCCGTCCATTTTGCGCCGTTGACCTTGAAGTTTTCCAGCTTGGGGCTGTCGGCCGTGCCGCCTACGTGGAACGTCAGATTGCGGAAGTCCGCCTTGCCGAAGGACTTCGAGGCGCCGGTGAGAGCGCCGACGGCAAGTCCGGCGATGCCGCCCGCACCGCCCGTCAGCAGCGCTGCCGCGCCGCCTGCCGCCGTCGCTCCGCTCAGAGCCGAAGCGGCGGTGTCAACCAGCATGGTGTTGATTAAAGCGTCCACATCCATGTCCAGCGCGCCGGAATAGGCAAAGGTGCCGAGAGCCTTGATAGAGCGGTAAATGCCGTCGTCCGGCAGCGCATTGACTACCGTGCCGTCCTTGAAAGTCAGTTCAGTGGCCGAAGTGGAGAACGGCACAGCGGCGTTGGCGTAGGTGATGGTGCCCTTGTTGCCGTGCAATTGCGACAGAACTTTGATGATCTTGTCGTACTTCTTGAAGCCGTACATCTGGCCGCCTGCCGACGACAGCAAGCCTTCGCCGGCGAGGGTGAAGGGACTCAACTTGCCCGACGCGCTGTAATTGCCCGTCAGCGTGCCCGTCAGGCCGCCGCCCAGCGTCGGCATCACCTGGTCGATAATGCTTTTCAGCTGGCTGCCCTTCATGGCGGCTTTGAGATTGTAGCTCATTTTATTGATGTCCACGTTCATGCTGCCCGTTAGCGTCCCCTGGGCGAAGCGGCAAGTGAAGTCGGGCAGAGAGGCGATCATCTTCGACAGGGCGATCGACGAGGTGACCTGCTCGAATTTCAACCCCGTCATGGTGAACAGCGGAATGGAGGCTGCGCCCTTGCCCGTGATGTCGGTGTCCGTCAGAGTGCCCTGAATGGCGGCGCTCAGTTTGCCCGAGGCGTTCAGGGCTTCGGCGCCGAAGGTCTTCATGACGTTGGCGAGGTCGACGTTGACGGCCTTCAGGTCGTAGATGCCGTTCAGCTTTTTGCCGAGCTTCAGCGTGGAGTCCATGGTGAAGCGGCCGCCTGCGATGGCCGCGCTCATCTGCTTGAAAGCCACGTTGTCCGAGGCGAGAGTCACCGCGCCGTTGACCTTGGTGATGGGTAGATCCATAAAGACCAGTGACGCGTCCTTGAAGGTCAGCGTGTCACCCTTGAAGGTGAGGGGTACGGCGATATTGGAGAGACGCATGTCGTTGAGCAAAACCTGTTTCGAGGTCACCTTGCCGCCTGTGGTCATGGCTTTCCCCTTACCCTTGACGGTGAAGGAGGCGCTCACTTTTCCCTTGATGTTCTCCGGTGCCGAAGGGATCAGCTTGGGCAGCATGGCGAGGTCGAAATCGGTGACGCCGAAGGCCACGTCGGCTGCCGTTTCCTTTCCGCTGGCGTCAACGGTGCCCTTCAGCGTCGCCGGGTTGCCCATGATCTTCGAGCCGCCCGACAGCGTGATCAGGCCTTTGCTGTTGAAGTCGGCCTTCAGCAGGGTGTCCGTAATGGGCTGTCCGTCCAGGAGAAGCTTGGCGGCGCCGAGCTTGGCGGACCCCTTCAGCGCCGTGACGGGGCCTTCAACGGCGACGTTGACGCTGTCCACCTGTCCGCCGAGATCGAGGGGCAGCGAGGGCAGATTTTTGCGCAGCGTATCGGCCGTCACCGGGCCGCTTGTCTTCATGAGAACTTTCAGCTTGGGCGTTTTGCCCGTGAGGTCGGCGAAAACGCTGCCGGCGGTGGGAATGCCCAGGGCGTTCACCGAGAGGGGATCGAGAGCGAGCACGTTGCCTTCGAGAGAGGCCGTGGCCTTTCCCGAAAGCGGGAAGCCCATGACCGAGCCGTCGGAGAACTGGGCCGTTCCGTGGACTGTGGGATTTTCCAATGCTCCCGCGACGGTCAAGTCGGCGCCGGCCAGTCCCTTGGCGGCAAAACTGTCGATCTGGGGAACCAGCACGCCGAGGTCGGCGATCTGCAGCTTTTTCGCCGCCACCTTCAGGTCGAGAGCGGGCATGATGGCACCCGAGGCCTTCACCGTTCCGCCGCACAGCTCCACGTCGGCCTTTTCAAGCGCTACACCGCTGCTCAAATCCACGTTGAAGTCGCCCTTCAGCGGCAAGCCGTTGAGGACGATGTCGAGAGCCGCCTCGGCCGTCGCGCCGTCAAGCCGGCCACCCACAGAGTTGAGCGTCAGGTCGTTGAGAGAAATTCCCTGAGGCAGCACGACCTTTTGTCCTGTAAAGATCTCCGTCAGCTGCAAAAGATGGGGAACAGTGCTCTTGATGTCGGAAAGCTCGACCCAGTCGAGAGCGAAGTTGCCTTTGATCATGGCAAGAAGGGCGGGATCGACGAAGATCTTTCCGGCTTTGATGAGGGACGCTCCGTCGCGCGTCAGCTCAAGGTCGGTAAAGGTATAGCCCTTGACGGGATTGCCTCGTGCGCCACCGATGGAAACGCCGAGATTATAGGTGTTGGCCACGTACTCGGCGCCCTTTCGGGCGATCCATTCCGTGCCGATGTCGAGAGTGCACAGCGCGATGACCGCACCGGCAACCAGGACGAAAATGCCGATCAGAAATTTCTTCATTCACAAAAGACCTCCTTCTTCTGTCTTTCACGCGAAAAAAGCCGATGATGCCGAGAAAACGAAGGTTCATCGCACAAACATTATATCACGAGGACAGCCCCTTCCGATCCCATTTCGGGATGGAAGGGGCTGTTACTGGACATGCGGCATCGAAAGGCCGTTCAACTTGCGTGAGCGCTATGCCGAAATGGGGGCGTAGCGTTCGCTGTTCAAAATATCCATCATTAGCGTATAGGGAGAAAGTTCCTCTCCGGCGACCATGGCGAAAATTCGAGGCGTCACTCCCGAGACGAGGGCCACGCCCTGTTCGTTCATGGTGACGGGCTGCTGGCGATTCCGGCTGGCCACGTTCCAGAAAACGATTTTTGGAAGGCTGTATCCCTGCGCGGCGTATTTCCGTTTCGCGGCGTTGAAGTTCGTCTCTGAAGCGTTCTGCACGCAGCAGTTGAACTCCATGTCGGAAATGATGATCAGCTTAGCGGGCAGTTCCTCCTGGCTGACGCGGTTCTTCACCGCCGCGCCGAGGAGCAGGTCGAACACGGCTTCCAGATTGGTGTCCGCTACCTCGCTGAAGGAGGAAACGTAGCGGAGCCGGTCCGCAAAGGTCTCACCTTTGATCTCGATCAGCTGGGGGCGCGCTGAAAACTGGATGAAGTGGTTCTTGAAAGGGCCGCGGTTGCGCTCGGCGAAGTAGAGTCCGAGGGACAACGCTACTGCCGCCGGAAGGGGCTTGGCGTCACAGTACATGGAGCCGGACGTGTCGATGACTGCCAGAGCGTTTTCATGGCCGCCGAAATCGGGCAGCGATTCCCACGTAGCGTTTAGAGCCGCCTTTTCCTCGGGGGAGATGTGTTTCATAAAGACGTTCTGGTGCCTGTCCCATTCGGTGATCAGGTAGGGCGCGACCAGCTCGTAGGGCGCCATGTGGTCAGCGTGAAGCTTGGCGGCGCCTGAAGCGGCGCGGCTCAGGAAGTCGGCGTACCGCTCGCCGTCATTTCTGATGAAGGCTTTTTTGTACTTGAACAGCGCTCGTGACGGCTGCTTTTCGTAGTCGAAGGAATAGTCTTTCTCGCGGAGGTTGTTCTCGATGATGGCAATGCGGGCGCGGAGCCGCACCAGGGCTTTTCGGTAGGTTGCGTCGTCCATGCCCAGTGCTCTGGCTATTTTTTTGGCATGGTGGATCGTTCGTCCCTTTGACGCGTTGACGGAGGGGAGCCACTTTCCCAGCAGCGAGACGGCCTCTCCCGCTTCGAGGTGCTTCAGATCCTCGGCGAACTGCTTGCCAATCAGCTCAAGGGCTTCCTTTTCACAGCGGGTACCCAAGAGGGAGAGCAGATCGTCAAAACGGCCGTACTCGGCCACGTAGGGGATGTTCTTTTTCGCGGAAGCCGGCTCGTTTTCGGCCAGCCAGGCAAAGACCGTGCGGAACAGGCGACGCTCGCCCAGGCCGCCTCTGATATCTCGGGCGTAGAAAAGGAGCTTCATAGCCAGATCGGCATTTTCGGCATAAGCGCGCGTAAAGCGGACAATCATCTCCTCGTCGCTTTCTCGGCGCAGGGCGCCGGCGGTGGCAAAGAGGTCAAGACAGTCCGACCCGCTGGTGGCGTTGGTGGCGGCGCCGTTTTCAGTGAATGCCCAGTTGACTTCTTGCTTGATCAAATCCAGCATGTGAATTCTCTCCTTTTCCATAAAAATTGCAAAGCTCCCGTGAAGCGGGCAGAATTTCGCTCCGATGGCCCTAAGGGGGCCGCTTTTTTCGCAGACGGCGAAGGTTTGACACTGTTTCTTTGTCCAGCGGGACAAGGCGCAGGGGAGTGAAAAACGGACCGACGTCCGCCAGAGACGAAGATTTTGAGTCTTCTGCTGTCACCGATTGCTGTGCGCGCCTTTATGACAAGATGCGTGGGGCGGAATCACCCGAGCCCCTTTAAGAAGAGAACAAGCCTATTGGAGATCGTGAGAATTGCTGTGCGCATCTTTTCTGGAACGAAGGACAAGACGCAGTTCCGGCTTCTGGCCGGCGCTCAACGAGCATGTCTGTATTCGACGATAAAAAATGGCTGTCTGCGTCTTTGGGCACAAGAATTGCAGAGGAAAATTTCCGGCGCCGCGAAAAGGATTTGAATCCCTCGGGCGGGGAAGTGACCGCTGTTTTTCTTGTACAATAGAATTCTACATTCCTGCGGGGCGTTCTTCACGGAAAAAAAGTTGCGAACACTAAAAGTGTCCGCAACTTTTTTGGTTTGCCAGTCTCTGTTTTATCAGATTCACAAAATGAGGGGGCGATGTCACCTTGACCAGGGGGCCGAAGGACAGGATGCGAATGACCAGTTCCGTCTCGTCTTCCTTGTCGTAGTTGACGGTGACTCGGTAACGTTCGTCGTCGATCTTCTCGGCGGTCTTTTTGAAGTGGGCGAAATGGAGGAGGACTCGTTCGAGGGCGTTTCTTCGGTCGACGAGTTCGAAGGCAACGCAGCGAGGACGCGCTGAACCTCCTTTTTCTTGTGCGGTTTCAAAGAGCTTTTCAGAGGGCGCGCAGCTCAGAATGCGCCCCAGGTTGATCGTGATGCCGGAGCGGCTTCCGGCGCCAATCAGGCGGAACTTGTCGTCTTTCTCGGAGTATTCGAGGTATTCGGGTACGATGATCCGTCGGACGGGCTTTCCCTTTCTGTTCAGCGTCTCAACGCGCAAGGCGTGCTTTTTTCTGATGGCGTCGAGAATCAGCCTGAAGGTCGCGATGTAGTTCGGGTCCATAAAATCGTCACCGTCGGAATATTTATCGAAGAAAATGACGTCCGTCGGCCTGAAAAGGGGTTCCACGCCGGGATAAAGGTCGCTGTCGTCGTAGAACAGTCCAATGCGGGGGTCGCAGGCCACGGCTTTTAGCCATCGTTTTTGCAGCAGCGAAAGGGGAATCGATGGCACATTCTTCAAGGGTGTCGTGCCGTCGGGCTTCAGCAGCGGCCACCGCTGATCCTTGAGGGCGGACGAAATCGCGCTGACGCTCTCTCCGAAGGCGTGCTTTTCGACGATGGCCCTGAGCTCTCCATCCGAAAGAGGATGGGAAAGGGCTTCCGTCAGCACGGCGGCGACGGCTCTGTAATAGGCGCCGTACAATTCGCTGAAGATCATTCAGTCTTCACCTTCCAGTCCGTACAGGGCGTAGAGGTCCTTCAAGTCCTGCCTGAACTGCTTTTCCAGTGTTGCGTTGGAGAAATGCACGTCCACAATCCGGCAGATAAAGGTCCTGATCCAGGGAATCAGCTCGCGGGCATCGTAGATGTCGGCGGAAAATCGGCTCCTGTGGGCATCGAGATGAGTCACCGTTCCGCAGCGCTTCTCGCGCTCCAAGCGGTTTTTGATGTGCTGTTCGTCGTCGCCGTAGCGCACTGTAAATTCCACGTGCTCGATTCGGTTGCCTTTACGGTTTTGAGTGCTGACGCTCCACATATGGGGCCTCATAGCTTCAAAATCGTGCAACAGCTCGTCAAAGCCCTCGATCGGTTCCCCCGTTTTCATCGAGACGATGAAATCGATCCTGAAGGGCATGATCCTCTTGAACCGGGGTACAAAGGCCATAAGGTACTGCCGGCCGTTTTGGACGCTCACCATGACCTTGAGCGGCACGGCGCGGTTTTTGGTGCTTCGTTCTTTCCGTCTGGAGAGACATTCAAGGGTGACGCTTCTCTTTTCCGCTATGGCTTCAAAGATGGAACAGATCACTTCGCTGTCCATGGCGCCTGTGATGTAATGGTGCTTGAAAGCGAAGCGCTTCTCGTGAGGCTCTGTCCGGTCGAGGAGGAAGGAGCCGATGACACCGCAGGGTAACACCTCGGAAAAGTAATCGAGCGCGTCCGTCGGGAGCAGGGCATCGTCGCCGGACCGCCGGTAGCATCGGGTCCGTCCTTTTTTCTCCACAATGAGCAAGCCTTCTGCGGCGTATTCCTTCAGCTTCTTTCTGACGGTGGACTCGTCGAAGGTTCGAGTCGCGGAAAATTGCGACAAATACTTGTCGAGGCGTTCGGTGATCTGGGCAACGGTCAGGCTGATGGCGGGATCGGACAGGATGTCAAAGATCAAAAAATGCAACGTGATGTCGCCATCGCTGAAGCTCTTCGTCTTCCAGGCTTTGTAGAGCGGATTGTGCCCCCACAGACGGCTGTCGATGGAGATGAAAACGTTTTTTCCCTCGGGAGTCCGGCGGAATCCCATGGAGTCGCCTAGCCAGCTTTCCATGCGGCGGCGCTCGTTATCGTAGGAACGGGCGCTTTTTCTGGTGTATTCGCTGCGGCTCTTGAAGCCGTAAACGTAGAACTCCCGCATATAATCGCGGATGCGGTTGAAATTTTTGACCAATTCGCTGTAGGCCATGGCTTCACCTTCTTCTCTTCGAGGTCGCTGAGTCCCGCAGAAAACATTATGCGCCGTGACTTTGCAGAGTTCAAGGCGAGAAAGAAGAATGTGGCGACCGCCTTCAGACGAAAAAGGCGAGCTGCGCAGGTTTTTTGCTATTATAATAGTCCTATGGAAGTTTCCGAAAGAGAGATGAGAACCATAAAACAGGAGAGCCTTTTTTTCAGCAGAAGTGCCCGCGAGAACAAGCGGGAGTTCAACATTTCCTATGACGTGTTGTTCAACCACACCTTCAACGCCATCGCCATTTACAGTACGCCGAAAAACCTGTCCAACAACGCCATCACTGCCGAAGCCGTCCACTTTATCGACGTTAATTCCTCCTATGAGAGGATCATGAAAGTCCGCCGTCAGGACCTGGTGGGGCGCAGCTTCGCCGACGTGTGGCCCAATGCTGAACCCCGATGGGCGCAGATCATCGTGGACTGTCTCAGACAGGGGCACACCGTCCATACCGAGGGCGACAGCCTTGAAACGGGAAGCTATCTCGAAGCCATCGCCTTTCCCATGCCGCCTGACATGGCAGCTGTGGTCTTTCTGGACAAGACGCAGCTCCGCAAATCCGACAAGGCGCTGGAGCGCAAGCAGGAAGAGCTTCGCAGTCTGGCGACGCAGATGACTCTTATCGAGGAGAATACCCGCCGCGCCATTGCCACGGACTTGCACGACCGCATCGGTTACGATCTGGTCTCCCAACTCAACAAAATCAGAAAAATAAAGGGGAGTTGCCCGCCGGAAATTAGAGCGGAGATGGAAGACTTGGAGGATCACACCGAAAAGCTGATCAGCGTCAGCCGCAGTCTGATCTTCGAGCTGAGTCCGCCTATCCTCAAGGAGGTGGGACTTAATCCCGCCCTCGAAGCCCTTGCGGAAAACCTGTTGGAACCTCACGGCATCCGGTGGAACATGCGTACTTCGGGCACCATGGCGGATTTCTGGGCCGACGACAAAGTCTGTGTTCTGCTGTACCGCATGGCGCGCGAGCTGCTGATCAACGTCATCAAACACGCCGAGGCAACTCGTGTCACCATCATCGTCAATCGCGGCCCGGGGCGCATTATGGTGGCCGTTGAGGACAACGGCAAGGGATTTCCGCCGGACTTTGACATCAATTTTTCTGCTCGGCGCGGAGCAGTCAAAAGTTTCGGACTTTTCAGCATCAAGGCGCGTCTTGAACCCATCGGCGGTTCCATTTCGGTGATCTCGCAGCCCGGCGAGGGCGCCACGGTGGCCATGACCTGCCAGCTGGCCTTGAGGAAGGAGGACTTTCAATGAACGTTCGAGTGCTGCTTGCCGATGACCACGAGATGTTTCTCGAGGGCATGAAGGCTCTGCTCAGCCAGGTTCCCGACATTGATCTGGTCGGCACGGCGCGCGACGGTCAACAGGCTGTCGAGCAGGCCCGTCTGTTGCGCCCCGACATCGTGCTCATGGACATGACCATGCCGCAGCTCAACGGAATTCAGGCGACGACGCAGATTCGCTCCGAGCTTCCCGACGTGAAGGTGCTGGTGCTGTCCATGCACAGCGACAAGCACCTTATCGTGGAGAGCTTCAGAGCCGGCGCCTGCGGCTACGTCCTGAAGGAGTGCACCTCCACCGAGCTCTGCACGGCCATCGAAACCGTCATGAAGGGACAGAAGTACCTGACGCCCGAGGTGGTGTCCACCATTCTGGCTGATTACATGCGCCTGCTGGACCAGGAGGCCGAGAACGACAGCTGCCCGCTTTCCGAGCGCGAGCTGAGCGTGCTCAAACTTTTGGCCAAAGGCTGCAACGCCAAGCAGATTGCCGAAAAGCTCTGCATCAGCAAGAACACTGTGGACACTCACCGCCGTCACATTCTGGACAAGCTGGGCTGCAACAGCATGGCCGAGCTGACGCGTTACGCCATCCGCGAAGGCTATCTCGATTTGGACTGATTGAACTGAGGCGTCGTCGAAACCGCGCCGCGAAAGCTTTTTGTTTCTTTGCGCAAGCTTCGATGGTGCGCAAGAACGCCCCTGCCGATAAAACCTGTGAGGAGCTGTCCCGGACCGTGACAGCTCCTCTTTTCTCTTTTGCAACTTTCTATGGATTGGGAAGAAGTTTTGCGCGGTACAGGGGCCTGTTGCTGCGGTTTTTGAAGGTTTTCCGATTCGAAAGACTGCACCGAAAGAAGGGCGCTCAGAGGGGTTGGTCATTGCATTTTGAAAGACGTGTCGTAAAAATTACGACGAGTTTTTCACCCGTTTCATTATGGCGCAATTCTATTCTTAGTATTTATAATTTGAGTAAAGAAACAAAAACGTGCGGAATGGACGCGGCGAAAATTTCGAAATCCGCGTTCCTTCGGTGCAAGAGCGGCGGGAACTTGCGTTCCCCAACAGGCTAAAAGGAGTGATTCCAGCTATGAAACTTGAAATCGGAGCCTTCCATGTGACCGACATCGTCTTCGGCGACCATACCGGTTACAGCAAGGGCGTGCTGACGGTCAACAAAGAAGAGCTGCTGAAGGTCGTCCACGAAGACGAGCACATCACCACGGCGGATCTGAAAATCGTGCATCCCGGCGACAACGTGATCCTCTGCCCCGTCAAAGAGGCCGTTGAAATGCGCTGCAAGGTGTCGGGCGGGCACGGCATCTTCCCCGGCGTGCTGTCTCAGATGGAGATTGCCGGTTCGGGACGCACTCACTGCCTTCAGGACTGCTCGCTGCTGGTGGTGGGCGAACACGCCGGCGGCTTCCAGGACGGTCTGCTCGCCATGGGCGGCAAGTATCAGCATCACACCATCTTCGGCGACATGGTGAACCTTGTTCTGGTGGCCGACAGCGACGAAGATTTCGAGCGCCACGAACAGCAGAAGAAAAACCATGCCCTCCGTTGGGCGGGGATGCGCCTCGCCGAGTACATCGGCCAGTGCGTCAAGGACATGGAGCCGGAGAACATCGAAGTTTACGACCTTCCCGCCATCAACGAGCGCGGACCCGAGGTGGACAAGCTGCCCCGCGTGGTCTATCTGCTTCAGCCCCAGACCCAGATGGAGGCCATGGGCTACAACACGCTGATTTACGGCTGGGACGGCAACCACATCCTTCCCACCTTTATGCACCCCAACGAACTGCTGGACGGCTGCCTGGTTTCGGGTTCATTCATGCCCAGCAGCTCCAAGATTTCCACCTACGAGTTCGCCGTTAACCCCATGATCAAGCGCCTGTACGCCGAGCACGGCAAGACCATCAACTTCCTTGGCGTCGTCATGTCCACGCTGAACGTCAAGATGGACGAGAAAGTCCGCTGCGTCAAGATGGCGGGGCAGATCTGCCAGTCCCTCGGCGTCGACGCCGCAGTGGTCGTCGAAGAGGGCTACGGCAATCCCGACGTGGATTACACCGCCATGCTGGTGGAGCTCGAGCGCCTCGGCATCAAGACCATCGGCCTTTCCGACGAGTGCACGGGCCGCGACGGCGCGTCCCAGCCCCTGGTGTCCATGAATCCCGCCACTGACGCTCTGGTTTCCACGGGCAACGTGTCGCAGATGTACGAGTTCCCCAAGATGGAAGTCATCGGCGAGCTGGAAGCTCTGGCCCGCGACGGAAACTCCGGCGGCTGGGAAGGCTGTATCAATCCTGACGGCAGCTTCGTCATGGAGAACAACGGCCTGTTCTGCGGCAACCACATCAGCGGCTACTCCAAACGAAGCTGCGCCGATTTTTAAGGCTGGGAGGCAGATGAAAATGATGAAAGCCATTTGCTATATCAATCAGTTCTTCGGTCAGGTCGGCGGCGAAGCCGCTGCCGACGTTGCGCCCACGTTCCACGACGAGCTTGTGGGCTGCACCGCCATGATCGATTCCATGGTGAAGCCCGACATCGAGGTCGCCGGCACCATCGTCTGCGGCGATAACTATATCACCAACCACACCGACGACGCCCTGAAGGCCATCTTCCAGTGGCTCGACGGCAGAAAATTCGACATCTTCTTCGCCGGCCCGGCGTTTATGGCGGGACGCTACGGCGTGGGCTGTGGCATTGTGTGCAAGGCCGTGGCCGAGCGCTACAACGTTCCTGTGATCACCTCCATGAATGAGGAGAACCCCGGCGTCGCCGAGTACAAGGCGGCGGCCTATATCTTCAAGGGCGGCCGCAAGGCGACCTACATGAAGCAGGACGTCACCGCCATGGCCAACTTTGCCAAGAAGATTGCCCGCGGCGAAGAGCTTTTGCCGGCCGATCAGGAAGGCTACTTCCCCCGCGGCATCCGCGCCGAAATTCCCGCGCCCGATGGCCGCATGGCCGCTGACCGTGTCATCGACATGCTGCTGAAGAAGCTGAAGGGCGAGCCCTTCCAGACCGAGCTGGTGATCCCCAAGATGGAGAAGATCCCGCCGGCAGCGCCGCTCAAGGATCTCAGCAAGGCCACCATCGCTCTGGTCTCCTCTTCGGGCGTCGTTCCCGTGGACAATCCCGACCACATCCAGAGCGCTTCCGCCCAGAAATGGGGCAAATACAACATCGCCGACAGAGACAATCTGCCCGAAGGCGTATTCAAGACCATTCACGCGGGCTTCGACCCCGCCGCTATGTGCGCCGTGCCCGACCGCGGAGTTCCCGTGGATGCCATGCGCTATTTCGAGAAGCAGGGCAAAATCGGCAAGCTTTACGACTATTACTATGTGACCGTCGGCACCGGCACCACTCAGGCCTTTGCCGCCAAATTCGGACGTGAGATCGCCGCCGAGCTTCACGCCGCCAAGGTCGACGCCGTCGTGCTCACCTCCACCTGAGGCACCTGCACTCGTTGCGGGTCAACGATGGCAAGAGAAATCGAGCGTTCCGGCCTTCCCGTGGTTGTGATGTGCAACCTCATCGACGTGGCGAAAACCGTAGGCGCCAACCGCATGGTTCAGACCGTGTCGGTGCCCTATCCTCTGGGAGATCCCGAGCTGAGCCCCGAGGCCGAGTGGCAGCTGCGCACCAGCCGCGTCGGCGCCGCGCTTGACGCTTTGGCGACCGACGTGAAGGAACCCACGGTATTCCCCTCCAAGTACTAAGTTCGAGCAACGTCGGAGCGGGTTTCACTCAACGAAACACAAGGCAGTAAGTTCAAGGGGCTGAAAGGACGTTTTTTGAAACGCGAATTTCAGCCCCTTCTTTTGGACCTTTCTTCCATTTGTGAAAGGAGTCGCTTCAATGTCGGACAAAGTTTCACGCAATCCTCTCGATCACGGCCGCCTTGACTGGTCAGGCTGCGTCGACACGTCGAGCAACACCGTTTATTACGTTTCCATCCTGATCACCTTCGCGGCGGTCCTGTGGGGACTGCTGTCGCCCGATTCCTTCGGAAATTTCGCCAAGTCGCTGTTCAACGGCCTCACCACCTATTTCGGCGCCGGCTATATGTTCTTCATGAACATTTTCGTCATTTTCTGTCTTTTCATTGCCGCCAGCCGTTTCGGCAAAGTCCGCCTGGGCAAGGCCGATGACCGTCCCGAATACAGCAATCTGGCGTGGTTCGCCATGCTGTTCTCGGCCGGCATGGGCGTGGGGCTGGTGTTTTACGGTGCCGCCGAGCCGCTGATTTATTTCATGACGCCGCCCTTCGGCGCAACGCCGGAGTCCGTCCAGGCCGCCCGCGACGCTTTGCGGATCTCGTTCTTCCATTGGGGGCTTCATCCTTGGGCGGGCTATGCCGTCATCGCCATGCCTCTGGCCTACTATCAGTTCCGCTATAACGCCCCCGGCCTCATCAGCTCCATCTTCATTCCTCTGGTTGGCGAGAAGGCCGTCAAGGGAACCTTCGGCAAGGTTGTGGACATTCTGGCTACCTTTGCCACTCTGGGCGGCATCACCACGTCACTCGGCCTCGGCACGCTGCAGCTCAACTCGGGCGCCAACACGGTGTTCGGCCTGCCCAAGACCACCTTCGTCCAGGTGGGCATCATCGTGATTCTCGCCGTGCTCTATACGGGTTCGGCGGTGCTGGGCATCAAAAAGGGCATTTCGAAAGTGGCCGACTTCAACATCCGCGTGTGCTTCATCCTCATGGCGCTCATGTTTATCGTCGGACCTTCGCTGCCCATCGTCCAGTCCCTCATGACGGGCATCGGCGACTTCATCAGCGGCCTGGTGGAGGAGAGTTTCATGATGGATCCCTACGGCGCCGGCTACCAGACTCACCTCGCCAACTGGACGCTCTACTACTGGGCATGGTGGATCGCCTGGGCGCCCTTCGTCGGCGCTTTCGTGGCGCGCATTTCCCGTGGCCGCACCATCAGCGAGTTCATCGCCGGCGTTCTGGTTGTTCCCGCGCTGGGCAGCGCCGTGTGGTTCGCCATCTTCGGCACGTCGGCGCTGCACCTCGAACTGGTTGCCCACGTCAAAATCGCCGCCGAGGTCATCAAGGACGTCTCTGTGGGCGCCTTCGAGCTGTACAAGCACTATCCTCTCGGCACCGCCATGTCCTACGGCATGATCGTGCTGATCACCACCTTCTTCGTCACGTCGGCCAACTCGGCCACCTTCGTTCTGGCCGCCTACTGCCAGCACGGCACTGCCGATCCTTCCAAGAGCAAAATGGCCATCTGGGGCATCCTCATGGGCGCTCTGGCCGTGGTGCTTCTGACCACCGGCGGACTGATCAACATTCAGACCATCTCGCTGTGCACGGCGCCTCCCTTCGCCTTTATCATGTTCTTCTCCTGCTGGGGATTCTGGAAGGCCCTCAACGCCGACGAACGCAACGGGCGTTTGTAGATCTTTTGTTTGAAATTCGTACGCGAAAAAACGGACGCCTTTGTTTGAAAAGAGCGTCCGTTTTGTCGAGGTTTGCTGAAATTTTGTTTGACCGAGCGAAGGAGGAAAGGCCATGGAACCTTCAATTCTTTTGTTTTCTCCCGAACTGCCCTGCTGGGACGAGGAAAACGTCGAAGTGTCGGGCGACGATCCCCGATCGCTGTCGGTTCTTTTTGAAAAAGGATTTCTGGCGCGAAAAGGCGGAGGTTATGTGCTGACGCCTTCGGGGGCGCTGGAGCGACAGCGGTTTTCCGGTGAACTGTGCGTTCCCGTTTCTCCCATGGAGGCCTTCGGCGGATCCGACGCCGAAGCGTCGGAAGCGTTGGAACTGACTCGTATGAGCGTTCTGCTCGACCGCGCCTTCAAGACGCAGTGGGGCATCAAAGAGGTGACGCTTCGCGAGCGTTTTCCCGTGGTGCCCGCCCTGCCCGACGACGGGTATTTTGCCGTCGAGAGCGGACGCGCCAAGGCCATTTGGACAGAGCATCCGTTGGTTCGGTCGTTCATGAAGGCATTCCCCCACGCGGGGCCTCTGCCTCGCGGCGCCACGGTACCGGGGCAGGTTGCGCTCGACGCCTGGGTGAAAGAAAACGGCGCCCCCGTCGGGACGCTGACTGTCGACTTCATGCTGCGCAGCCGGGCGGATTTCAACCATTACAAGAATTTCAAGGAGCCGGAGACCGACCGCTTCCACTTTTACAACACCGATCCGCTCTTCGCGGTGAGGTGCCCCGACGATCTCGACGATGTCCTGCCGCTGCTGGGCAAGCTCCACGTGTTTCTCATGGCGCAGCGGCGCGTGTATCTTCCCGGCCGCTTCGACCTCGACGCCGAGGATCAGGAGTGCTGGACACTGCTGTGCCTCGTGACGCCCACCGAAGAAGCGTTGAAGCGAACCGCTGGGCAGCTTCGCCGCTGGGGCAAGGCGCTCATCGACCCGGCCTGTCCGCTGTTCATCATCGGCACCAGCATCGAACGGCTGCGCGCCCAGAAAGAGCCGAAAGACACCATTTACGACTGGTTTCAGGAGGAGACGGTGCGCATTTTGCGCCCCGACGTTGACGACAGTGAAGACCGTTTCGTTTGATGAAAAATTGAAGAGGCGCGGCGTTCCGAGACGCCGCGCCTCTTGCGTTTTATTCTATGGGGTGCACGTTTTTTTCGACGCCGATTTCCACGTGACGCAGCTTTCGAGCCTCACGGCGCAACAACAGCATGGCCGTCAGACCACCGACCACGTCGATGGCGGGAAAGGTGATCCACACGCCGTCCACGCCCAGAAAGCGCGGAAGAACGACCAGCAGGGCGATGGCCACCAGCTGGCGGACCATGTTGAAGTAAAAGGACGTCCGCGCCCGTCCCAGCGCCTGGAGCGCGTAGCCCACGATGACGGCGGCAGCGCCGAAGGGAAGGGCGGCGTAGCCGATGCGCATGCAGCGCGCCGCCAAAGCGATGAGTTCGGCGTCGCCGTCGGTGAAGAATGACGCCAGCTGTTCAGCCCAGATCATGGCCGCCGCCTCGGACAAAATATAGTAGCCCACGGAGAAGGCCAGTGCGATTTTTACCGTGCTGCGCAGGCGGTCCCAGCGGCGGGCGCCGTAGTTGTAGCCGATGATGGGCATGGCGCCCTCGCCGATGCCGGTGACGGGCATGAAGAGCAGGCTGTCGAGGCCGAAGAATATGCCCATGGCCGAGATGGCCCTTTCGCCGCCGTAGCGTCTCAACAGCAAATTGAAGGCCACCAGCATGACCGAAAAGAAGACGTTGATCAGAAAGGGCGACAGCCCTATGGCGCAGGTTTCGGCCAGCACCTGCGCTCTCGGCCTGAGACGGTCCGGCGAAAGCCGTAGCGCGCCGCGGCGCAGGACGTAAAAGGCCAGCAGCCAGAGAAAGGCGAAAAACTGCGCTCCTGCCGTTCCCCAGGCGGCGCCGGCCACGCCCATACCCAACCCGGCGATGAACCACCAGTCCAAAGCCACGTTGAGCAGCGAACTCAGCACCATGGCCCACATGGCATGGCGCGGATGGCCTTCGGCGCGCATGGCGGACATAAGGACCATGCCGAGAAATTGAACGGGAATGGCCGGCCCCGTGATTTTGAGGTAGGTTTCAGTCAGCGGTGCGATGCGTTCCGTGGCACCGCAGAGCCTGACGATCGCCGGAATGTTGAGCAGCAGCGGCGGCATCGTCGCGGCCAAAAAGACCAGCGAGGCCACAATGCCGTTGCCGAAGGCGATTTCGGCGCGTTCGCGATTTTCGGCGCCGAGGTCGCGGGAGATCTGCGAGGCCGTTCCCACGCCGATAAGGGCGCTGAAGGCCACGACCAGCAGGATGATGGGGAATACCACGGAGAGCGCTGCAAGACCGTTGGCGCCGGCGTAATGGCCGATGAAGACACGGTCGACGATGTTGTAAAGCGCGTTGGCCAGCACGCCCACCGTGGCGGGCAGAGCGAAGTGCAGAATCAGCCGCGGAATGGGCGCGCTGCCCATCAGAGTGGAAGCGTCGCCCATGTCAGACCGATTCTGCGTCTGCCCGATGGGCAGCGCCGGCGATCGCGGCCGAAGTTGAGGCGGCAAACGGCGACGGGACGGGCGCGCGAGAGATTTTCATTTTTTTGTACCTCCTCTTCGGCGTTTGAAATTTTCCGAAATCATGAGTGCGTGGCTGCCGAACTCCAATGCAGCCGCACGATCTGTCGAGGTGTTGCGCAATGAGTCGCGCCGTCAGACAAGCACGGCGATCACCGGATTGACGGAGCTGACGGCCTTGAGCGATCGCAGCGCCGCGATGAATTCCTTGACGCTTTTCACGTCGCCGCGCACGATGACGGTCTCGAGGCAGTGGTCATGGTCGGCGTGGACGTGGGTGGTACACACGATAATGTTGCCGAAATCGTGCTGAAGGTCGGTGAGGCGCGCCATCACGTCGTTGGCGTGGTGGTTGTAGGTCAGCGTGATGGTGCCGTAGACGTTTCCCGTTCCCTTCTGCCACGTGTCGCGGCTGACGTATTCGAGGATGAGCTTTCGCAGCGCCTCGGAGCGGCTGGGAAGGCGGGCGGCCTTGATCCGCTCGTCGAAGCTGCTCAGCAGGTTCTGAGGCACGGTGACGCCGAATCGCATCAGTTTCTCGCGCTTTTGTCGCATGATTTTCCCTCCTTGGAATGAGGCGGACGGGCGACGAGCCAGGGCTGCGTACATTCGTCGCGTTCCATCACAAAGATGTCGTACCACGTGGAATAAAACCGGTCGATGTGCTCGATGACATAGCCGTCCTGACAGTGGTCGGCCGTGTCGTGGGGGTCGGCCAAAATCAGAACGCCGTGTTCGGGATTGTCGGTTCCCATGCTGTCGTAGCCGATAATGGCGCGCCAGTGGGCGCCCCAGTCGATGTTTTCCACCATGATGGGAGCGCCGTCCTTCAGCGTGCTGCGCACGAAACGGGCGAAGCTTTCGAGGGTGGGGAAGGTCTTGGCCTCGTCGGCGCGCCACGGGTTATAGGGACCTTCGAAGTTGGGAAGGCGGTGCGCGAAGGGCAGGTTGGACTCCACCTCCCAGCCGATGGACTGGAAAAAGCGCACCATGTCCTTGACGGGAACAGAGCGCCGCGTCTCCGGCGGCAGCCCGTGGAAGGATGCCATGCGGTCGGCGATGTCCAGCTCTTTCCAGTCGAAGCAGCCGAAGTGGTAAAGCGTCATCAAGGCGATGGCCGAGCCGCAGCTGTACCCGCGGGTCTGTTGGTAGGTGCGGAAGCAGGGCAGAATGGTCAGCGAGCCGTGGCTGTACATGTGGTAAAAGTCGGGCGCGGGAAAATACGGCGAGTTGGGACAGTCCGCCGCTTTGAAATAAGCCGAGGCGTCGGATTCAAGATGATAGCCCTCGGGAACGGGAATCAGAGGATTTCCGTTCCACCGCGCCGCCACGATGGCGGCCTCGTGAGCGCTCAACTCTTCCAGAGGAGGAAGGGGCAGCGTTTTTTCCACAGGCAGACTTGCCATGAAGTGATCCCTCTTTTTTGCTGACAGATATTTGCAGGCAGATCGGTGACAACGGCTCTATTATATCCCGCTTTTGCCTTCTCCGCACCGCCCCTTCGGAAAATGTCCGCCTCCCGGCCTTCCGCCGGAAGGGCCTGCGCCGCTATGGGTTGCTGCGAAGACGCGCATCGACTTTTTTGAGGTTCGTCACGGCGGAACTTCCGTGATAAACTAGCCATGAACGATTTTTTGAAATGACGAGAGGGGCGTGCTCTTTATGGAATACCGCATTGAAAAGGACAGCATGGGCGAAATCAAGGTGCCCGCCAAACACAACTGGGGCGCTCAAACCCAGCGCAGCCTCGAGAATTTCCCCGTGGGGACCGAAAGGATGCCCCGCGAGATCATCGAGGCTTTTCTCATTCTCAAAAAGGCGGCGGCAGCGGCCAACGGTCGCCTCGGAACGCTGGATCCCGAAATCGCCAAGGCCATTATGGACTCCGCCGACCAGCTGCTGTCGGGCGGCGGCGACGACGAGTTCCCGCTGAAAGTCTGGCAGACGGGCAGCGGCACCCAGAGCAACATGAACGTCAACGAAGTGCTTGCGCGCATGGCGTCGCAGCGCCTCGGAAGGAAAGTTCACCCCAACGACCACGTGAACCGCAGCCAGAGCAGCAACGACACCTTCCCGACGGCCCTTCACGTCGCCGCCGTGCTGGCCGTCGAAGGGCGCCTTCTCCCCGCCATGGAGAAAATGCGCAACTGCCTCGAGGCCAAGAGCGAGCGCTATAAAGACCTGGTGAAGATCGGCCGCACCCACCTTCAGGATGCCACGCCCCTCACCCTGGGGCAGGAGATCAGCGGGTGGGCGCGCATGCTCGAGCGCTGCCAGTCCATGATCATGAACCTGACGGAGTACATGAAGGATTTGGCTCTGGGCGGCACCGCCGTCGGCACGGGACTCAACGCTCCGGCGCTTTTCGGCAAGTACGCCGCGCAGGAAATCGGCGACATCACCGGCGTGGATTTCCACACGGCGCCCAACAAGTTCCACTCGCTGACCAGCCGCGACGAGATCACGGCGCTGCACGGCGCCCTGAAGGCTCTGGCCGCCGACCTGATGAAAATCGCCAACGACGTGCGCTGGCTGGCCTCGGGGCCGCGCTGCGGCCTGGGCGAGCTTCGCATCCCCGAGAACGAGCCCGGCAGCTCCATTATGCCCGGAAAGGTGAACCCCACCCAGTGCGAAGCGGTGACCATGGTGGCCGTGCAGGTCATGGGCAACGACGCCGCCGTCGGCTTTGCGGCCTCGCAGGGCAATTTTCAGCTCAACGTCTTTCTACCCGTCATCGCCTACAACTTCCTGCAGAGCTGCCGCCTTCTGAGCGACGTCATGAATTCCTTCACCGACCGCTGTCTGGCGGGCCTCGAGGCCAACGAAGAGCGCATCGCCGAGAATTTGAAGCGCAGCCTTATGCTGGTGACGGCGCTGACGCCCAAGATCGGCTACGACCGTGCGGCGGAAATCGCCAAAAAAGCCAACCGCGAGGGCACGACGCTGCGCGAGGCCGCGCTGGAGCTGGGCTACCTGACCGCCGAAGAGTTCGACGCCGTCGTCCGTCCCGAGCTTATGACGGGGACCGTGCAGCCTGTCGCCGAAAAGGCCGACGGCAGCCGGTAGCTTTGCCCGTAGCCGTTGGCGCGCGAGGAGCGGAGACACAGAAAGAAACAGAGGAGAACCATGAGAGATTTCTATGATGTGGTCATCGCCGGCGGCGGCGTTGTGGGTTGCGCCATCGCCCGCGAGCTTTCGAAGTACAGCGTCACGGCCTGCCTTGCCGAGCGCGAGGCCGACGTGTCCATGGGCACCAGCTGCCGGAACAGCGGCGTGCTCCATTCGGGCATCAATTACAAGCCCGGGACGCTGAGAGCCAAGCTGTCGGTGCGGGGCAACGCCCTGATGGACGACCTATGCCGCCGGCTGAAAGTCAAAATCAAGAGAATCGGCAAGCTGACGGTGGCTTTGGACGAAGACGACCTTCCGGGGTTGGAGAGAATTTACGCCCAGGGGCAGGCCAACGGCGTGCCGGGACTGGAGCTTATCGGCCCCGAAGCCATGCGCCGCATCCAGCCCGACGTGCAGGGTGTCGCGGCGCTGTGGTCGCCCACCAGCGCCATCATTTCGCCCTACGGCCTCACCATCGCTCTGGCGGAAAACGCCAAAGCCAACGGCGTCGACGTCCTTCTGAACTGGGAAGTGGCGGGGCTTGAAGCGCGCCCCGGCGGCGGCTTCGCCGTGAAAAACGCCCGCGGCGACAGAGTGCTGTGCACAGTTTTCATCAATGCCGCCGGACTCTTTGCCGATAAAATCTGCCGCATGGCGGGCATCGACCAGTATCGCATTTACCCTTGCCGCGGCGAGTATTACGTGCTGGACAAGCGTTTGGACGGCAGCTTGAAAACGCTGATTTACCCCACGCCCAACCCGAAAAATCCGGGATTGGGAATTCACCTGACGCCCACCGTCGACGGCAACATTCTGATCGGCCCCAGCGCCGACTATCAGGAGTCGCCCTATTGGACGGGCAACTGCGCGCCCACGCTGGCGCAGCTCCGCGCCGAAGGCGTCAAGCTGTTGCCCGGCATCCGCTTCAGCGACTACATCAGAAGCTTTGCGGGGCTGCGCGCCAAACAGACGCCGCCCGAAGTGGGCGGAAATGCCGACTTCGTGATCGAAGACCGCACGGACGTCAAGGGCTTTATCAACGTCATGGGCATCGAAAGCCCCGGGCTGACCAGTTCTCCCGCCATCGCCGAGATGGTGGCCGCCATGGTGAAAAAACATCTGCCGCTGCGCGAAAAGCCCGATTTTCGCGCCGAGCGCCCCGGCAGCGCGCTGCTTTTCAGCGAGAGAAGCGCCGAAGAGCGCGCCCAGCTCATCGCCGAGGATCCCGACTACGGCGAGATCATCTGCCGCTGCGAGCAGGTGAGCCGCCGCGAAGTGCTGGATGCCCTGAACAACCCGCTGGGAGCCAAGACCTTCGCCAGCTTGAAATACCGTTCGCGCGTCTCCATGGGACGCTGCCAGGGCGGATTTTGCGTTCCACGTATCGCGCGCCTCCTGCGCGAGGAGTTCGGCTGGAGCTGGGAAGATTTTACGCAGCACGGCGGCTCGTCGAAAATGTTCTCCGGCGTCGTGCTGAAAGGTGGTGAACGCCGTTGATTCAAGAGAGAAAATGCGGCGTGGCCGTCATCGGCGGCGGCCCCGCCGGACTGGCCGCCGCCGTTGCCGCCCGCGAGGCGGGCTGTGACGACGTGCTGCTCCTCGAGCGCGACCGCCTTTTGGGCGGCATCCTCAATCAGTGCATTCACGACGGCTTCGGCCTGCACCGCTTCGGCGAGGCACTGACCGGCCCCGAATACGCCCAGCGCGACATCCGCCGCTTGGACGAACTGAAAATCCGCAGCAGCACTCAATCCATGGTGCTCGAACTGAACGACAGGCGCGAGCTGTTGGTGAGCCGACGCGGCCAGCTGTTCCGCCTCAAAGCCGACGCCGTGGTGTTGGCCATGGGGTGCCGCGAACGTCCCCGCGGCGCGCTCTCCATTCCCGGAACGCGCCCCGCGGGAATTTACACCGCCGGCGCCGCCCAGAACTTCGTCAACATGGAAAACCTCATGCCGGGGAAGAGAGTCTGCATCCTCGGTTCGGGCGACATCGGCCTGATCATGGCGCGCCGCATGACGCTCGAAGGGGCGAAGGTCCTGGGTGTGTTCGAGCTTCTGCCCTATTCCGGCGGCCTGCCCAGAAACATCCAGCAGTGCCTGAAGGACTACGGCATTCCCCTTTACCTCGGTACCACCGTCACGGAGATCATCGGAAAGGACCGCCTCGAAGCCGTGGTGGTCTCCCGCGTGGACGAAAAGCGTCGCCCCATCGCCGGGACAGAGCGGCGCTTCGACTGCGACACGCTGCTGCTCTCCGTGGGCCTGATTCCCGAAAACGAGCTGACCCGCATGGCGGGTATCGAAATCGACCAAGCCACCGGCGGCGCCGTCGTCGACGATCGCCTCATGACCAGCGTCCCCGGCGTGTTTTCCTGCGGCAACGCGCTGCACGTCCACGACCTCGTGGACTGGGTGTCCCTCGAGGCGGCGCAGGCGGGAAAAAACGCGGCGCTCTGGGCGTCGGGCAAGGCGGGGCCTTGCGAAAGCGTGAAAGTGAGAGCCGGCTCGGGACTGCGCTACACCGTGCCTTCCCGCGCCGCCGCAGGCCGCGACGTGACCGTGGCCTTTCGCGTGAAAGAGCCGTCGCGCGGCAAAAGCGTGGTGGTCACCGCCGACGGCGTCGAAGTGCTGCGCCAAAAGAAAATTCGTCTGCACCCTGCGGTGATGGAGCATCTGACCGTCAAAGCGTCGGCTCTGCCGCAGTGCAAAGTTCTGGAGGTGTCGGTGCGTTGAGGACAATTCAGGAATACACCTGCGTGGTGTGCCCCAACGGCTGCCTTTTGCGGGCCGAATGCGAAACCGTTGATGGCGGACAGCTGCGGCTGGTCTCCGTGGCGGGCAATCTGTGTCCCCGCGGCGCCTCATGGGCGAAGCAGGAAATCGAAGACCCGCGGCGCACCATTTCCACCAATTTGCTCCTCGAGGGCGGAACCCTTCCCGTCGTCTGCGTGAAGACGGCCGAAGCCATTCCGCTGAAGGACGTCATGAAAGTCCGCGAGGCGCTGCGGAGCGTTGTCCTGCGCGCTCCCGTGCACATCGGCCAGATCGCCGCCGTTAATCCCGCCGGCGTGCCCTGCCGCATTGTGGTCACGCGCGATGTGCCCGCAAAGGAGAACTGATCGGCATCGCCCTTCAAGGCGCTTCCACAGGAAAGGCGCCCTTGAAAAGGTCCGGCTTTTCTCGGCGGCACCTTGAAAAAAGTTGACGAAGCCCCGCGAGACTGTTACAATTTCTGTGTTCAAGCAGTGCCCATTCAGAGGAGGAGACGGAAGATGTATCCAGTGCGGAACCGCGCCGAAAGCCCCATTATTATAGCGGCAATCCGTGCATCGTGGTCTCTTCCCCTGACGACGCTTTGATGGCCGTGCATAAATACAGGGAGGACAGAGCGCGATGCTCTTTCCTCCCTGTTCTTTGTTGAGACCTCTGTGACGCAGGAGAATCTGCCCTGGCGGGCGATAAAAATTTTGACGTGAGGTGACGCAGAATGTCCGTTGATTACAAATCGACGCTCCAGCTGCCTGAAACCGCCTTTCCCATGCGAGCGGGACTGGCCAAACGGGAGCCCGAAACCATTAAATTCTGGGAAGAGAACAGAATTTACGAGAAAATGCTCGCAAGCACCAAAGACCACCATTCCTTTATTTTTCACGACGGACCGCCCTACGCCAACGGAGCCATCCACATTGGACACGCTCTGAACAAGTCTCTGAAGGACTTCGTGGTCAAGTACAAGTCCATGCGCGGCTACTATGCGCCCTACGTGCCCGGTTGGGACACCCACGGACTGCCCATCGAGCTGAAAGTCCTCAAGGACCAGCACCTCAACAAGGATTCCGTTCCCCCGCTGGAACTGCGGTCGCGCTGCCACGACTACGCGCTGAAATACGTCGACCTCCAGCGCGAGGGCATGAAGCGGCTGGGCTGCTTTTCTCTGTGGGACGAGCCCTATCTGACGCTGAATCCCGCCTTCGAAGCCCGCGAGCTCGAGACGCTGGCCTCCATCGTTGAGAAAGGTCTGGTCTACCGCGGAACCAAGCCCGTCTACTGGTGCATCGACTGCCAGACCGCCGAGGCGGCTGCCGAAATCGAATACAAGGACGTCACTTCGCCGTCGGTGTACGTGGCCTACCAGATGGGCGACGACGTTGTCGAGCGTTTCCCCCAGCTGAAGGGGCGCGACGTCAACGTGGTGGTGTGGACGACCACGCCTTGGACGCTTCCCGCCAGCCGCGCCGTGGCGCTCAACGCCGGCATGGATTACAGCTTCTTCGAGGTGGGCGACAAAGTCTATCTCATTGCCGACGGCATGGCCGAGGCCGTGTCCCGCGACACGTCGCTGGACTTTTCGAAGCGCCTGCTCACCGTGAAGGGCAAAGAGCTCGAACTGCTCAGCGCCCAGCATCCCCTTTATCCCTGCAACACCCCCCTTGTGCTGGCGGCCTACGTCACCCTCGACGCCGGAACAGGCTGCGTCCACACGGCGCCGGCCTACGGCGTCGACGACTTCGAGACGGGGCAGCGCTACCACATCGAAGCCTACAACCCCGTGGACGCCACCGGCCATTACAAGCCCGACACGCCCGTCGTGGCAGGCCTGTCGCTGGACGAGGGCGGAAAGAAAACCCTTGAGATTTTGAAGGAAAGCGGCCGCCTGCTGGCGGTGAAGAAGATTGCCCACAGCTATCCCCACTGCTGGCGCTGCCACAAGCCCGTCATCTTCCGCTCGACGCCCCAGTGGTTCATCGACGTGTCGGCCTTTAAAAAGCGCGCGCTCGAAGTGATCGACGACGAAGTGAAGTGGATTCCTTCATGGGGACACGACCGCATCTACAACATGGTTTCCGAGCGTTCCGACTGGTGCATCAGCCGCCAGCGCGTGTGGGGCGTTCCCATTCCCGCCTTCGAGTGCCAGGACTGCGGCGAGACCATCCTTGACGCCGAGCGCATTCGCCGCGTGGCGCACAAAGTGGCCGAGGAGGGGTCCGACGCCTGGTGGGCGCACACTCCCGAGGAACTTCTGGGCGATTTGAACGTCTGCCCCCACTGCGGCGGACACCGCCTGAAAAAAGGCGGCGACATCCTCGACGTGTGGTTCGATTCCGGCGCGAGCCATTTCTCCGTGCTCGACGTGCCCACGCGGCCCTATCTGAGCTGGCCCGCCGACCTCTATCTCGAAGGCGCCGACCAGCACCGCGGCTGGTTCCAGACGTCGCTGCTCACGTCGGTGGCCGTCAAGGGACAGGCGCCCTACAAGGCCGTGTTGACTCACGGATTCATCGTCGACGAACAGGGGCGCAAAATGTCCAAGTCGCTCAAGAACGGCGTGGCCCCCGAGAAGGTGACCAACCGCGAAGGCGCCGACATCCTGCGCCTGTGGGTGGCCTCGGCGGATTATCGCGCCGACGTCCACATCTCCGACGGTATCATCAAGAGCCTGTCCGAGCAGTACCGCCGCATCCGCAACACCGCCCGCTTCATCTTGGGCAACCTGAAGGGCTTCGATCCCGCAAAGCACCAGGTCGCTCTCGAGAAGATGGGGGAGTTCGACCGCTGGGCGCTGGCTTCGCTGAACCGCGTCATCGACCGCGCCACCGAGGGCTTCGAGGAGTACGATTTCCACATGCCCGTGACGGCCATCTACCAGTTCTGCACCAACGACCTCAGCTCGTTCTATCTCGACGCCAGCAAGGACCGCCTCTACGCCGACGGCGAGAACAGCCTGAACCGCCGCGCCTGCCAGACCGTCATGTGGAAAATCATCACCGCCATGACGCGCCTTCTGGCGCCGGTGCTCAGCTTCACTGCCGAGGAAATCTGGCAGCAGCTCCGCGGCATCGATCCTTCCTTCCCCGAGAGCGTATTCCTTGCGGGCTGGCCGCAGTCCGACCCCGCCGAAAAGGACGAGAAGCTCCTCGAGAAGTGGGAGAAGCTCAAGCCGCTGCGCGCGCAGGTCAGCAAGGCCCTTGAAAACGAACGCGCCGCCGGAAAGATCGGCCAGTCCCTGGAGGCTCGCGTCGTGGTGTCAGCGCCGGAGTTCTACAAGAAGGCTCTGCCCGAAACGCTGTGGGACATGTTGTGCATCACCTCGGGATTCCAGTTCACCGACAAGGCTGTGGCCGACGACGCCGGCATCGAAGTCGACGTGTTCCCTGCACGGGGAACCAAGTGCCCGCGCTGCTGGAAATACGAGGAAACCACCCGTCCCGACGGCCTGTGCAAACGCTGTGCCGCCGTCATCGACGGAAAGTAACGGCTCGGCCTCGCACTTCCGGGTGCCGACAGCGAGTGTATTCAACAAGTATATACTAAGGAAGGGAGCGAAATCGCGTCGCTCCCTTCTTCTGATGGAGCCTTTTGGGCGAAGTTGTTCTGAATGGCGGCGCGTTTTCGCCGTCGAACTCTTGAAACGGGGTGATTGCGTTGGAAAACCGTGAGGCTGAAGCGTACGAGCTGACTGTCGCCGAGGGCGAAGAGGGCACGCGGCTCGACCTGTTTTTGGCCGGCGAGCTGTCGGTGTCGCGCAGTCGCGCGCAGCAGCTCCTCGCCAAAGGCGCCGTGACGTCGCCCGACGCCAAGAAGATCAAGGCTTCGCTGAAAGTTCAACCGGACATGCGTTTTTCAGTGGCCATGCCCGAGCCTTCGCCTTCGGCCATCGTGCCGCAGGACGTTCCCTTCGACGTGGTTTACGAGGACGACCACATCATCGTGTTGAACAAGCCCGCGGGCGTGGTGGTGCATCCCGGCGCGGGACGGCCCGATGGCACGCTGGTCAACGGCCTGATGTACCGTTATCCCGAAATCGGCCTCATCGGCGACGCCGTGCGCCCGGGCATCGTTCACCGCCTCGACGCCGGCACTTCCGGCCTCATGGTGGTGGCCCGCAGCGACGTGGCCTTCCGGCGCCTTGCCGAGGCCTTTCAGGAGCGTCGCGTGCTGAAAGAATACCTCGGTTTGGGCGTGGGAAAGCTTCCGTCGCGCGAGGGCAGAGTGACCGCGCCCATAGGCCGCGATCCCCATAACCGCCTGAAAATGTGCGTTTCGCTGGACGGCCGCGAAGCCATCACGGACTATGCCGTCCTGTGGACGCGAGCGCGTTACAATCTGCTTCGCCTGCGGCTCCATACAGGGCGGACCCACCAGATTCGCGTTCACCTGCGCGCTCTGGGCTGCCCTCTCGACGGCGACCTGCTGTACGGCCCCAAAGACCCCGCGCAGCACATCCTGAAAGACCGCGTCTTTCTCCATTCGTGGCATCTGGGTTTTGTCCATCCCGTGACGGGAGAACCCATGGACTTTCGAGTGCCGCTGCCGCCGGAGCTGACGGCGGCGCTGCGCGTGCCCCTGTCCATGCCGGCGGACGTGCCTTCCGGCGGCTAGAGCGCCTCGCGCTTTCGGCAATTCGCCATCCGTTGAAAAAAAACTCCGTAGGACATCTGTCCTGCGGAGTTTTTTGTATGGCCGCCACTGTCGGAAAAAGTCGAAAAACGCCGGAAAGCACAATGCCCGCTTGAAGCGGCGGCCCTCAGCCCCGAAGAATTTCACGCCAGTCGTCGGGCCCCACCGGCACCGTGAGCGGGCGCTTGTAAGTGACGTTGGCAATTCCCGCACCGGCGATGTGGCGCACCTGTTTTTTCTCGGTATAATCCACCACCGACGTGCTGTCGGTGCAGTCGCTGTAACACAGCGCCAGCGATGCTGCCGCTTTGACGGCCCGCTGGAGCTGCGCGGCGTCGTTGGGAGGGTTTTTGAGGATGACGTGTGAACCGGGAAACTCGTGAACGTGAAACCACAGGTCGTCGGGCGACGCTTCCTGAAAAGTCACGTAGCGGTTTCCGCGGGCGTTCATGCCCACAAGGATAACGCTGTTGCCCAGCGTGAAGCGCAGGTGGGGCGGCGGCGTTTTTTTCGCCTTCCGCGGCGGCGTTTGCCGGATCTTTCGGCTCTCGGCGTACTGCTCTTTGATCTGCCCGTAAAGCTCTCTCAGCTTGTCGGAACTTTGAACGCGCTTCAGCCGCGATTCCAGCGACAGGATGTCGTTGATTTCTTCCCGAAGCCCCTCCAGTTGGATTTTGACCTGTTCGACGTCGGCGTTGTACTTGCGGTATTTTTTGAAATAGGCTTGGGCGTTGGCGCGGAGGCTCAGCGCCGGATCGACCTTCACCTCCACCGTCTTTTCGCCCCCTTCGTCCCAGTAGGAAAGTGTCAAAGAGCTTTGATAACCTTTGACCTTGCCGAGATTTTGAAGCAGCGCCTCGCCCGCCGCCCGATAGCTGTCGCAGTTTTCGGCGCGAAGAATTTGATTTCTCAGTCCGTCGGCGTGCTTTGCCTTGCGCCCGCGCTCGCGCTCCAAGACCTTCAGGGCGTTGGCGGCGATGGCCGCAAGCTCGCGGCGTTCAGTTTCTCCGGCGATGGAGCTGTGGCAAAATGAAAGGCCGCCGCCCTCGAAGACTTGGGCGCCGGGCAACGCGGCCCCCAGCGCCGTGAGGTACGACCCGATTTTCTGAAAAACCGTCGGGCGGCCGAAGAGCGCCTTCCGTGCCAGATCGGCCAAGCCCCCTTCGCAAAGGCGCAGCAGTTCCCCTGCGGCAACGCGCCCCAAGCCGCGCGGCGCGCGCAGGCAGGCGCACAGCTCGTCGTCGGTCATGTCGGGGCGCGGCGCCGTACCGTGAATGGGCGGCGGCGGAACGTAGGGCGCTCCCGGCACCACCGTGCGGTAGCGGTTGACGTCGGGGTAGACGTGTTTGGCCGCCTCGACGATGACGCCCGCCTCGTCGGTGAAAAGGGCGTTGCTCATGCGTCCCGTCAGCTCGAGGATCAGCGTCATCTCGCGGCTCACGCCGGCGCCGACGAAGCGTTGAAAGCGAAGCCGCAGAATTCTGTCGCCTTCAACGCAGTCGACGCCCGTCAACGAGCTGCCGCCGAAATGGCGCAGCAGCCCCATGGCGAAGGGCGTTTTCACCCCGCCGCTGCGGAGAACGCGCATTTCGTCGGAAGAGATGGCGCAGATGCCGAAAATTTCAGGATTCCACGTGAAAAACAGGGGATTTTGATTTTTGAAGGCCATGGCGCACCAGTTGCTGCCCGATTCAATGCGTTGAAGCTGGCAACCCCGGTAGCTTTCCAGCTCGGGAACCAGCGCGCTGACCAGTTCTGGACCGTAGTTCATCGACAATGCTCCTCGCTTGAATAAAATCCTTCCCGTTGATTTTAGCAAAAATCCGCCGTCGATGGCCAGCCGAAATGTGGCTAAAATGTCAAGAAGGCGTCACTTTGAGAGAGGTGAGACCGACCTTCGGAAAGCGGATAAATAAATATTAAAGAAGAGTTGCCGATACACGGGCGCGCCCCTTGCGCATGTGCCACGACATGAGCGATAAAGGCGGCAGGGAAACGGTGCCCCAGTTGTCCGTCTGTCCCTTCCTTGCCCGCACAGTGCCGCGCATCGGCATGTTCTCGAGGTGATGTTTCCTATGGACGCGTACCGGCGACTTTATGGCTGATCGACAACAATAACGAAAATTCTGCTTGACAATATAGAGGTAAGCGATTAAAATGCCTTTGTTGGTCTGAGGGGCTGTGGCGCAGTTGGGAGCGCGATTCGTTCGCAACGAATAGGTCGAGGGTTCGAATCCCTTCAGCTCCACCATATTCCCAGACGACGGGGTGTAGCGCAGTCTGGTTAGCGCACCTGCTTTGGGAGCAGGGGGTCGAAGGTTCGAATCCTTTCACCCCGACCAGCGAGTTTTTTTCGGTGGTTACCTGCGGAAATAGCTCAACTGGTAGAGCACTAGCCTTCCAAGCTGGGGGTTGCGGGTTCGAGTCCCGTTTTCCGCTCCAATACCGTGCGCCGGTAGCTCAGTTGGATAGAGCAACGGCCTTCTAAGCCGTAGGCCACGGGTTCGAATCCTGTCCGGCGCGCCATCTTAACAGCAGTTCGTGCATTGACAGTTTAAACAGTTGAATATGGTGGGTGTAGCTCAGCTGGTTAGAGCGGAGGATTGTGGATCCTCAGGCCGAGAGTTCGAATCTCTTCACCCACCCCACTTAATAACGCGGATCGTTAGCTCAATTGGCAGAGCATCTGACTCTTAATCAGAGGGTTACAGGTTCAAGTCCTGCACGATCCACCATTTGAAGTTTCCATCCGGCCGAGAAGCCGGATTTTTTTTGTAAGCATAAATTGAGTTTTGTTTTGCGAGGGTGGCGGAATCGGTAGACGCACCAGACTTAGGATCTGGCGCCTTCGGGCTTAGGGGTTCGAATCCCCTCCCTCGTACCATTTTTCTGCCTGTGATTACAAAGTGTTTGTTTGCAATTAAAGCTCCCTCACTGTACAGTGAGGGGGCTTTTGACAACCTTTGACTTGAAGAAGCGCGATGACGGAACAGACAACAAAAAAGCGCTATCGTATTCTTAATGCCTGATTATTTAAATTGTGGCATTAAGAGTTTTCTTGCTGCCGTTTATGAGTAAAAACGGCATTTAGAAAAAAGTCCTGTCCTTTTTACTTTTTGGTTTCAGTTTTTCCTTTTTTGCCAAGTGTCTTTATAGTTTCCAGATAGCTTTTTTCTACGGCGGACAACGTTTGAACCTGATACTTTCGATATTCTCGCCTTGCTTTTTCCATTGCCTGAGCATGGCTAACATGCCCAGCGTCAGACAATAACTTTCCCTCCGTGCTGGCGAGAAGCGAGTCCAGCTGTCGGATATAATCTTCCATATACATCGGTTTTCGCCGCAGTGCTTGGATTTCCGCAAAGTCGAAATACCCGGAGACAAGATTGTTTAAGAGCTTCAACTCATTTTCGTCCAGATAATTCTTTGCGATCTGCGCTTCTTTCAGCGTTGGCGAATCTCCGGAAAATGTCCGCATTCCCATAAAAGGCGCGTTGGCATCCGCACGCTCGAAAATAACTTCTGCCGCCGTGTGCCCGTGCGCCGCATAATGCAGCTTATTCTGAACGACCTTGAAAAAATGTATTGACATCGGTGACTTAGGATCATAATCCAGACTTGTCGCATATAAGTCAAGCACTTGACGGTACATGACCTTTTCAGACGAGCGGATGTCCCTGATGCGGTCCAACAGCTCTTTCCAATATGAGCCGCCGCCAAGTTTTTTCAAACGCTCATCATCCATCGTAAAACCCTTGACCACATATTCTTTCAACCGTTCTGTCGCCCACTGGCGAAAATGCGTGGCCACCGGCGACTTCACCCGATAGCCTAACGCCAAAATCATGTCCAGATTGTAATAACTGACGTTGTAATTTTTCCCGTCAGCGGCAGTTGTTCGGAATTTCCGAATAACTTGATTTTCGTCGAGTTCTCCCTCGTCAAAGATATGTCTAATATGTTCGCTCACATTCGACTTGCTCGTGTGATACAATTCCGCAAGTTGGGCCTGCGTTAACCAGATATTATCTCCCTCCAGACGAACGTCGAGACGGGGCGAGCCGTTGTCAGTTTGATAGACAATGATAAAAGCGTCCCCATTACTATCGGCAGATGAAATATTTTTCATAATCTTCAAAATCTCCTTTACGGCTACAGCGTCCAGGCGCGCGGGCGGCGGATGGATTCCCAGCTCACGGCCTTCAGCCACAACGCAACGTTATGGATTACAATCCGCGAGTACTCATAACTGCCCGGCCGATGACCTTGAAATTGCCGTTTGCGACGGCGTCTCCGGGCACCTCGGCGTGGACGCCATTGTCTGCTTCTAGAATATAGCCGCCGTCCGAAGAGCATGACACCTGGCGCAGCAGAATTTCTTTATTGTAGACCACGAGGTAGAGCCTTCCGCTTTCGACATTCGTATATTTAGGATTGATGACAACAGCCCCATCTGCGGCAGAAATTCCCCTGCCCGCCAAATTAAACGAAATGTCCTGCCGAACAGCAAATGGAGGGTTTTTGTCGTCAATCTCCAGAAGCTGAAATTTCGGAACTGTCAACCGTGCATCGGTGCCCATCGTCAAACCTTCTTCACCATGTAAGTGTAAATGAGAATAGTTATGCATAGGGGCAGTGTGTACGTCGTGATCGATATTGTCAATATGTATGCTTAATGCATTGGACTCGCCCTTCTGGGCGGGTTCTTTTTTTGTATCTTCACGGCCCATCAAGTAGTCGGTGGCGACACCAAGAATTGAAGCTAATTTTTGTGCCATCTCAAGGGATATTTTTGTCTCACCGTTCTCCCATCTTCTGATGGTAGCGCGGTTGACATTCAGCTGATCGCCAAGTTCCTCTTGTGACATTTTTGCCCCAACGCGCAGTTCTTTCAGCTTTAGCATAGAGAAATACCCCCCCTCATTAAAATAAATGTAACATTTTTTTATCATAAAGCTAGCTCCAATATTGTAATAATTTAGGGACTTTGATGCTATAAAATTGTAGCTATAACACAGAGCGCGGTGGTGACATATTTGTAGTATTAAGGGGGTGTAAATGAATCATCTGAAACAAATACGCACTGGTCAGGGACTCTCTCAAATAGAACTCGATGAAAAGGTTGGTTGCTCCAGAGTTGCAATTTTTTGCACCATTTTTTCTGCCTGTGATTACAAAGTGTTTGTTTGCAGTTTATCATATCCCTCCGGCAGCTCGGGAATCTGCCTCACTGCCAAGTTTAATGGCTACTTGTGAAGGGTCCATCCCCGCGTATGCCGTGGGGGGGCGATGAACAAAAAAGTCCCTTGCTTCACTGACTGTGAATGCAAGGGACTTTTTCGCTGTTCAGTTTTTCTCTTCGTACAGTTCGATGGAACGTCGTTCATCATGACGAGGCTCAGACGAACGGCCTCTGACAGGGCTTTAGGCCCGAAAACGACCTGCTGTGCCTGTTTGATTAGGGGCCCATTTCGTCCACTTTATAGGCGACGGGGAAGAGCTTCGAGAGGATCTCGGGAAAGCGCGTGCCTTCCTCGAACTTGAGGTCCTCGATTTTGTCATCGTACTCGTCGACGCTCTGATTGACTCAGAAGCGTCCCCTTTTGTTCCGGACTATCGCAGGCTTCTCGTGAGGCACGATGTGCGTAGACTCGACTGGCTAGTGGCACAACTCCTCATAGAATTGGAAGGCTTCCACGTCGGTGAACTTCTCGTGAACGACTTTGGCGACGGCGCGGCACATGGCGATGGGATGGTCGCTCTGGAAAATGTTGCGTCCCATGTCGACGCCGCAGGCTCCCGACTGGATGGCGCGGTAGGCCATAGTCAGCGCGTCACGCTCTGGAATCTTTTTGCCGCCGGCGATGACGATGGGCACGGGGCAGGCCGCGGCCACCTTCTCGAAGTCGTCGCAGTAATAGGTCTTGACGATGGAAGCTCCCAGTTCGGCGAGAATGCGCGTCGCCAGCAGGAAATACTTGGTGCTGCGCGCCATTTCCTTGCCGACGGCGGTGACGCCGAGCACCGGCAGGCCGTAGCGGTTCGCGTTGTCGACGGCGCGGCAGAGCGTCTCCAGCGAATCGCGCTCGCCGGCTCCGCCGACGAAACACTGGATGGCGATGGCAGACGCGTTCATGCGCAGGGCCTCTTCAATGTCCAGCCCCAAACCGGAACCGGTTGACATGTCGTCGAAAAGCACCGAGGCATCGTGGGTGCCGCGCAGGCAGATGGGCTTGTTCACCGTGGGCGGTATGCAGGATCTGATGGCGCCGCGCGTGCCCATCAGTACGTCGACGTATTCCGCCAGAGGCGCGATGGCCAGGTCGACCCGTTCAAGCCCCGAGGTCGGCCCGATAATGTATCCGTGGTCGAAGGCCAGCATCACCGTGTGTCCGCTTGCGGGATTGAAGAGGCGCGAGAGACGGTTTTTCATGCCCCAGTTCGTGTTGTTCAATCCTTTGACGAAAAAGCCGCTGCAGTCGGCGGGACGATCGATGCCGTAATCTTTGGCGGCTTTGTTTCCCTGAACGTCAGCCATGACGGCGCCTCAACGGCTGAAGGCGATGGTGCGGACCGGCGTGTTCCAGCGAGCCAGCGTCAGATCGTCCCATTTGGCGATATTGAGCTGGAAGCCTGCCTGTTCCTGCACGGTGAGGATCTCGCCGACCATGTTGGCGATGACTTTGATGCCCAGCGACTCGAGATAGTGCACGCAGTCCTTGTAAAGGATCCACATTTCCATCAGCGTGGTGGCACCGGAGCCGTTGATCATCACGAAAACTTTGTCGCCCGACTTCAGCTCGAGATCTTTGATCAGCATGTCGGCCATAATCTTGATGGTCTCGCGGGCGGTCTTCATGGGCTGACGTCCGCCGCCGCCTTCGCCGTGCTGTCCCATGCCGATCTCCATGTCGATGTCGCCCAGGTCGCCGAACTCGGAACCGTTGGCGGGGTGGGTGGCGCAGCGGGCCGCTACGGCGATGGTGGCCATGGAATCGGCGTATTTCTGGGCGATTTCAGCCACTTCGTCAAGCGAACGGCCTTCCTTTGCCGCCGCGGCGCAGATATGGTACATGGGGACGGCGCCGGCCAAACCGCGACGGTCGCCGGCGTTGCTTCGAGGCGCGTTGGAAACGTCCTCCTGAGTGACCACCTTGCGCACGTTCATTCCGGCCTTTTTGGCCATCTTCATGACGAGGTTGCCGCAAAGCATGTCGCCGGCGTGGTTGAGCACCAGCAACAGCACGCCGTGGCCTTTTTCCGCCAATTTGAGGGCTTCGAAGACGTTTTCGGGACTGGGCGCGGCGAAAATGTCTCCCACCACGTGGATGTCCGTCATGCCGTCACCGACGAAGCCGTGCTGTGCCGGCTCGTGGCCGCTGCCGCCCATGGTGACGATGGTCACGCGGTCGGCGCCGGCCAGCGCGCGGCTGATCACCAGGTGTCCGCGCACTTCGACGATGTCGTGGTTGGCGAGAGCCATTCCCTCGAGGAGTTCTTCCGTCAGCGTCTTCGGATCGTTGATAAACTTCTTCATCTTCATTGCCATTGCCAGGACTCCTTTCGTGTCTGCAAAATCCTTCGGTCGGTTATGCGCCGGCCAAACCCTTGAAAAAATGCGCCATGGAGACGGCGCCGGCGTCTGGCGTGCCCAATGTGGCTTCGCCGTAACTGCGCGCGCGGCCGAATTTCGAAACGAAGTTGCGCGAATTCTCGGCGCCCTGTGCCGCTGCCGTTGCGGCCGCTTTCAACAGCTGGGCGCAGTCGCCTTCGGCGGCCAACAGCGCTTCCGTGGCGGGAATCAGCGCATCCATCATGGTCTTGTCGCCGACGCGGGCTTTGGTCATGGCCTCGAGCGACTCGAGGGCGTTTTTGAACATGGCCTTGAGCTGTTCCGCGCTGACCGAATCGCCCTGCGGCGCTTCCTCCTGAAGGCCGTCCAGCCACGAGAACCACAGCGGTACGGCGCTGCCGCCGTTGACCTTCATGACTGCCGTCGCCGCGTCGTCCAACATCTCCTGAATGCCGCCGCTTGAGGCCTCTGCGGCCTCGCGGAACGCCGCGGCGATCTTGCTCATGGTGATGCCGTGATCGGCGTCGCCGAAGTGCGAATCGATTTCCGTCAGTTCCTTCTCCGCTTTGGTGACGGCCTGGGCAGCGCCGACCAATCGCTTTAGGAGTTCAGCCCTCTGCATTTCCATGGAAGCCCCTTTCTAATGTTTTAAATTGTACACTTTAAATGCTTAAAACTAGCATATCATGAATGAATTTTGCAACAAGAATAAATAAATAAAAAATTCATTGCGGCCGGTATGAGTCGCGAGAGGGCATGCAAAAGGGCCAATCGGCCGATGTTTTTGACGAAAATTTTTCAGTAGGCTGGTATAATCCGAAAGGAATGACGAAAGACGGAGGTGGTCGCCACGGTTTTGGCTGCAGTTATTTCCGACACTCACGGCGTTTTGCGCCCCGAAGTCAGAGATTGTCTCAAGGAGTGCGACTGCATCATTCATGCCGGCGATTTCGACGACGCGAAAACTCTTGAATCACTGGAGGAATACGCGCCGCTCTACGGCGTGCGCGGCAATAACGACTGGGATCTGAAGCTTCCGCTGCTGCGGCGCTTTGAAATAGAGGGCCTCAACTTCCTGATGGTCCATAGGCGCATCGACCTACCCGAAGATTTGACGGGCGTCGACGTGGTCATTTTCGGCCACTCCCACCGCTATTTCTGCCAGTTGCGTGACGGCGTCCTGTGGCTCAACCCCGGAAGTTGCGGACGCCGGCGTTTCGGCCTCGAACTGTGCTTTGCGACGCTGCGCGTGGACGGCAGAAACTTCGAAGTGGAAAAAAGAGTTCTCCCATCGTCGCCGAAGCTTCGCCGGAAGTAAAGCGGCGGCGCTGTCGTGCCGCCGGCAGAGAAAACGCCAGAGCGCAGTTGCCGTGCCGCGGCATCGACCATAGGACCACGACAGCGTGTCGCGGCCTGTAACCGTGCCGGATATCCGACCGCCAGACGTGAGATGATGCAATGGCACGTCAACGCACCGGACGCGATTCGCGCCGGAATTTCGAAGCCGAAGAGGCCGAAAGCACGAGAGAGCATAAAGCCCAGCGATGATTTGATCGCTGGGCGTGTTTTGTGTTCATTGACTGAGTCGAAGAAAACGTTGTGTATTTTTTTCTGCGGTGGAGAAATTCTTTCCCAAAGAAACATTGACCGACGAAGAGGACCGTACATGGTTCAGCGCCCAATCCACGCTTGTATCTTCAGATAGTGCCTGCGTAACGTACTGGTTTATGCTGACTTTGTTTCTTTTTGCCGCTTCTGTTGTCTTTTGATGAAAGATGGACGGAATCCGCACCGTAAACTTTCAGCTCTGACGGCACACAAAAAAGAAACGTCGGCTCCTTTTCGATGGGGGATTATAATTATTCAGATTGCGGCACGAGAAGTTTCCTTAGTGCCGGATAAACGATAAAACGGCACGAAGAAAATCCTTAGTGCCATTTATTAGTAAAAACAGCACTAAGGATGAAGGAATTAAATAATTCTGATAAGTCTCATACAATAATAAACAGTATTTCTCTTGGCCTCGTTATTTAAAAGACAGCCCATTGCCATGATAAAAGTTTCTCCGGATTTTTCAAGACGGCGTATGGAAAGAGTGTTCATGCGTTTTCCCTTGTAAAAAATGTCCGATGTCCAGCCTTTTGGCTATGGAATGTTCAGCCGGATTTCAAGCGTTTTCAGTCAGAATTCGAACATGGCGGCATAGCGTATTTGGGCGGTTGACGATGACTGCCAGCGGTTACGACCGTTCGGTCGACGACCTTGGAGTTTTTCTTTGCGGCGTCTCTGCATACGTCGGCATGAACGCCGTCGCCCGCGCCGAGGGTTGAGCTGCCGTTCGGCGTGCAGAATACCTTCCCGATTCATGAAATTGCCGATTTTAAATGCTTAAAAACAGCATATCATGGATGAATTTAGCCACAATGATAAATAAATAAAAAATATCATCGCCCCGACCGAAGGCCAACGGAAAGCGTGCACCTGCAACTGATAGCGCGCACACTTTTAAGGCCCGGAGATTTTTTTCGTCAAAAAAATGAACAAAAATCTATTTTCCTACTGGAAATTAACTTGAAGTTGATTTATAATGAGCCGGAAAAAGTGGAGGTGAGCGAAAGTGACTCACGCGATTGAAGTGAAGGACTTATACAAGTCATTCGGCGCTCTAAAGGTTCTGAAAGGCGTTTCGCTGACGGTGGACGAAGGCGAGGTCGTAACGGTGATCGGCCCCAGCGGTTCGGGAAAGAGCACGCTGGCGCGGTGCATTGCCCGCCTCGAGGACATCGATTCCGGCGAGATCTCCGTTTACGGCCGCCGCATGGACGAGGGGCGCATGTCCAACGCCGAGGAATCCCGACTGTTGGGCATGATCTTCCAGCAGTTCAATTTGTTTCCCCATCTCGACGTGCTTGACAACATCGTTCTGGCGCAGACTCAGGTCCGCGGCCGTTCGCGTGCCGAAGCCGAGGAGAAGGCCAAAAAGCTTTTGGACCGCGTCGGTCTGGCCGACAAAGTGGACGCCTTTCCGTCGCAGCTTTCGGGCGGCCAGCAGCAGCGCGTCGCCATTGCCCGCGCCCTGGCTCTCGACCCCAAGGTCATGCTCTTCGACGAGCCGACTAGCGCGCTGGATCCCGAGCTTGTGGGCGACGTGCTCAACGTCATTGCCGACCTCGCCGAGAGCGGCATGACCATGATGATTATCACCCACGAGATGCTCTTCGCCCGCGAAGTTTCCGACCGCGTGGTTTTCATGGCCGAGGGGCACATTGTGGAGCAGGGGCGTCCCGAAGAAATTTTCGCTCGCCCGCAGAAGGAGCGCACCCGTGCCTTTTTGCAGCGCGTGCTTTCCCATTACGGCGCTCAGGTTGAGGAGGCGAAGTAAATGGAGCTGGATTTCTCCGTTCTCATTCCCTATCTGCACATGTTCTGGCAGGGCGTTCTTGTCACCCTCAAGGCCTCGGCGCTGGGCGTGACCATCGGCTCGGCGCTGGGAATTTTCATCGGATCCTTCCGCGTCATGCCCTTCAAGCCGCTGCGCTATCTGATGGCGTCCTACATTTACGTGCTGCGCGGCACGCCCTTGATGATTCAGCTGTTTTTGATCTATTTCGGACTGCCGGCGCTGGGAATCAACCTTGACGCCACGGTGGCGGGAATTCTGGGCATCGGCATCAACTCGTCGGGCTACGTGGGCGAAATCGTGCGCGGCGGCATCGAGAGCATCCCCAAAGGCCAGTGGGAAGCCGGCAAAATGTTGGGACTGTCCTATTGGCAGACCATGAAGTTCATTGTCCTGCCGCAGGCCGTCCGTCGAATGCTTCCGGCCATCGGCAACGAGTTCGTCTCGCTCATCAAAGAGTCATCTCTGCTGTCGGTGCTGGCCATCAGCGACCTGACCATGGTGGGACAGCAGGTGCGCAGCGTCACCTATGCGTCCTTCGAGACCTTTATTTTCGTGGCTCTGGTCTATCTCGTCATGACCAGCATCACCTCGGGAGCGCTGCAGCTCCTGGAAAATCGCTGGAAAGTGAAATGACCGCACGCGCACCAAGCGGCGCGCGAAAAAAGGTGCGACCCCTCGAATTTTCTCGGGGGAACGCACCTTTTCGTTTTGCGCAAAAACAGCCGCAACGTGTTGCCGAAGGCCTCGGCCGGCGAAAGAAATCGACGGCTGCGCCGGGCAGTATGAACTTTCTGTCGATGGCTTTCCGCCTTCCTGACGCGTCGGCTCGTTATGAAAGGGTGCTGTGCTCCTGCCCGCAGTTTCTCCGTTCCAAAGCCAGTTTGATCAGCCGGCTCGTCTGGTCCGCCATGAACAAAGGGATATTCAGCATATCATCGTCCAATTTCAGATTGTCCAAGGAGAACCGAATGCGGAGCTTCACCGTGTCGGGGAACAACTCTTTGAATTTTTTGAGGCTTCTGCTCGTCGTGTTGGCTTCGGATTTGACCTCTATGGGAAAAATGTCGTTTTCCTGTTGGATAAGGAAATCCACCTCGTAGGGAGGATTGTTTTGGCTCCAGTAGCGTGGAGTCACTTCAAACTGCGTGAGCAACGTTTGAAGTACAAAGTTTTCCGTCAGCGCGCCCTTGAATTCCGTAAACAAGCGGTTGCCCTCTCCGAAAGCCGTAGGCGCCAACTGCGCCAGTCGGCGAAGCAGTCCGACGTCCGCCAGATAAATTTTAAAGGCGGAAAGGTCGTCGTAGGCGGCCATAGGCAAACCGGGAGCCGTGCTGCGATAGACCTTGTGGACCAGTCGGGCATCGACCAGCCATTGAAGGGCATTCTCGTATTCCCTGGCTCTTGCCCCTTCCTTGACGACTTTGTAGATGAACTTCTTGTTTTCCCGTGCCAGCTGAGAAGGTATGGACTTCCAGATCATTGAGATCTTGGGGAATTCGCTGATGTCGGGATGTTTGGCGAAATCGCGCTCATAGGCGCCGATAATGTCCGACAGGGCCGACTGCAGAGCGGAAACGTCGCGGTCTTTCGTCCACATGAGCACCGGTTCGGGCATGCCACCGGTGACATAGTACATCTTCAATTTCTCGTACAGAGGATTGAAGAACGCGGCGGGGATCGGCTCGATGGCATCCAGACTTTCCAGATAGACGGCGAGGTTTTCGTCGCCGTTGGCCAGCAGGAATTCCGAGAAAGTCATGGGGTCGACCTGCATGAAATTGACCTTGCCCACCGGAAAAGAGGACGGCTTTGCCAGCGCAATGCCCAACAGAGAGCCGGCGCAGGCCACGTGATACTGCGGGGCGTTCTCGCAGAAATACTTCATGGAGTTGATGACCTTTGGGCAGTCCTGCACCTCGTCGAAGATGATGAGAGTCTTTTCCGGCAGAATTTTCTGTCCGCTGGCCAGCGTCAAATTCTGAAGAATGCGGTCGATATCCTTGGTGGTCTCGAAGAACTGCTTATATTCCTCGTGTTCATCGAAGTTGAAATAGGCCGTATTCTCATAACAGCGTCTGCCGAATTCTTTCAGCGCCCACGTCTTGCCCACCTGGCGCACGCCCTTCAAGACAAGAGGTTTGCGGTAGGCGGAATTCTTCCACTTCACCAGTTTTTTCAGGAGAAATCGTTCCATGAATTTTTTTCATCACACTTTTATTTGATTTATTGTGATAGATATCACACTTTTATTTAAATTATTGTGTTTGCCATCACGCTTTTATTATAGAGAGGGCAGAGCCAAAACTCAACTTCAATCACATAATGATATTGATTTTTGTGTCTAAGGTCACACTTTTATGTTTCCTTGTGTGGAAAAATCTATGGAGCAAAGATGCCGCCGTTGCGTGCCGACACAAACAGGTCACTTCGGAAGCGGTCGTTTTTAACCAAAGGTTCGCCTTTGCGTGCCGGACGGAGAAAGCGCGCGAAAAAAGGTGCGTCCCCTCGAATTTTCTCGGGGGAACGCACCTTTTCGTTTTTGTAAACCGAAAACCACCGGCACTGCCGGTGGTTCTAAAAAGCTTTAGCT
>CAZUQW010000009.1:0-75267 GCA_964622575.1 uncultured Synergistaceae bacterium
TTTGATCGACGTGACAAAACGAATGCAGATATTGAACAGCGCCGCGTGGAAGAGGCAATCTTCCACGCGGCGCTGATGTTTTATGTTTGAGTGTTGAAGAGAAGCGCAAGTTGAAGAGAAGCGCAAGGCCTTTCGTGGAGTAACGTTGAGATCTGCCTTTGCGACACTTGCTTGAAAGCGGCCTTGAAGCACTGCACGCCGCTTTGTTTGTAAAATTGCCTGCAGGATTTGTAACTACCTGCATGATTCATGAGTGCAGAGTTCTCTTTTGAGAACACACACATCCCCCGTAAAGCCGGAGAAACGTCTCCAGCTTTACGGGAGATGCGTCTTTTGGGACGTTTGGAAAAGCTTTTTTCTGAAAGAGTCCTGAATGTCTAGCTAAATTTTGCATTCATGGGAGTGCTCCAACAATGAACAAGGTATATTGCCTTTGTAAATGTTACATTACCGTGGTTATTGAGGCATAAATACACAAAAGAAGCATAAAATTTTAAGAGAAGTCCCCCGCAAAGCCGGAAAAGAGTTTCCGACGTTGCGGGGGATTTTCTGTTTTAAAAGAACTCTCTTTTGGAAAACCGCCGAAGGACGGGGTGAAGGTCGGCGTGTTCAATATGGCGTCGAGCCATACGAGACAAGCTCGGCGCTCTTGCGGCCAGAGGCTTTGCAATCGAAAACCGACATTACGAGGCGCTTTTGGCGCTACGAGTGTTTTTCTCCTTCTCTTCTGTACGGCTGCTTTGCCATAAACTGTCCGCCACCGGTGCCCAGAGGCGGGCATATTCGTCACACTTGGAGCACAGGTGTTCAGCCGATTCCGGTGACTGCAGGTCAGTGGAACGAGCTCCCGTCGCTGATACCATGGCGCGGAGTTTCTGAGGATTTTCCAGCATGGGACAGGGGAGCAGCATGTTCTCGTTGAACGGTTGTTCCTTGTGGTAGGCCATCAGTAACGGCGACCGCAACGCTTCCAGCAGCGTCTTGGTGCGGATGTTGGAATCGGAATAATGAACGAAAACGCATGGATCGATATCGCCGTTGGCGTTGATATGCAGGTAACGGCGTCCGCCGGCGATGCAGCCGCCCGTGTATTCGGCGTCGTTCTGGAAGTCGATGGAGAACAGCGGTTTGGTGCGACGGTAGTGGCGGATGCGTTCGTAAATTCCTCGTCGCTGCGCGGGCGTCGGTAACAGCTCCGGCACAGCATCGTTGCCGACCGGCATGTAGTGGAAGTACCAGATAAAGAAGGCGCCCATGGTGATCACGCTGTCATAAAACGATTCTGAGGTGACCGATTCGTAGTTGGCGCGCGTGTAGCAGGTAGAGATTCCGTAGAACAGCTTTTTGCGGCGCAGGAGGTCGACCGCTCGCATGACTTTTTGATAGACGCCGTGGCCGCGCCGGCTGTCGGTCGCTTCTTCGTCGCCTTCCAGCGAGATGGCGGGAACGAAATTTTTCACGCGCAGCATCTCGTCGGCGAAAGCTTCGTCGATCAGCGTGGCGTTGGTGAAGCAGAGGAAAACGCAGTCCGAATGCCGTTCGCAGAGGCGGATGATGTCGTTCTTTCGCATCAGCGGCTCGCCGCCTGTGTAGATATACATATAAATGCCCAATTCCTTGCCCTGTCGAATGATCGCCTCGATTTCGTCGAGGCTCAGGTTCAGTCTGTTGCCGTATTCCGCCGCCCAACAGCCTTTGCAGTGAAGGTTGCAGGCCGACGTCGGATCCATGAGGATTGCCCAGGGAATGTTGCAGCCGTATTTCCGGCGGTTTTGTTCTTGAATGGGCCAGCCGCTCAAATTGGCGTTGATGAAGAAGTTCACTGCCAACGCTTTCAGAACGTCGGCATCCACGTCCGTCAAGAGCCGGCGAACCAGCGGATAATAGGGATTTTGTGGATTGGTGATCGCCTCTCTGACCACTTGACGCTGTGGCGCAAATTCGCCGGTGTCGAACCGATCGGCCCAATCGATCAGCTTTCTGAGATTTTTCTCGGGCTCTTTAAACACGTACTTGATCGCTTCTTCGATGCCCAACTTCTTGATTGTCGTTAAAAAATCCATGATAACACTCCTTTCGTCCTTTTTCGGAATGGCATGAGTTTGACATGAATGCCGCTGCCCTTTTGGTAAGAGGTGGGCGCGCGTTGTCTTTTTCCGGAAAATGTAAAAAGCATCCGTCTCGTGAAGTGTGATGAACTTCGCCGATCTGGATGCTCTTGGTCGCGGGGACAAAACCGTTTTTTCCGGAGAGGCGTCAGCCGGCACCTTTGTGTTTTGCCCGGGAGGTGCGATTGAGCGCTCCAAAACATACGGCGTCGTTTTCTTTAAGATAATTATATCACATATGTACATATTTGCGGTTCATAATGACGAATTGAACAAAAAAGCAGCTTCTCCTTGCAAAGAGAAGCTGCCGTAAAATAGAATAAGACTGGAATTGGTCTGACTGCTGACTGAGCGGCGGGGCTTGAGCGAATTGCTGTAGATTGTTGCGACAGCTTCGCTGGCGGAGGACGTGGAGGAGAATATCGACTTTTCGTGCTGATATTCTGATTTGTGGCGAAGATCTGTGACTTGAGTCTTGGGGTCGATGATTTTTCTTTTTGTTTCTCCTTTGTCAAAAGGAAAAACGCTCGTCCTGATGGAACGGGCAACACTGCGGGTTACCTTCCGCGCGATAGATTTTTGTGTTCTCCAGGTCGTAGACGACTGACCATAGGGTGTCTTTGCCTGTTTCAAGGGGATACTGGCAGAGAAAGCCCTGTTCTCCGCGCAGCAGGCTTTGAGCTGAGTGTGCATCGGTGACACGTCCTTTTTCGAAAGAATCTCTCAGTGTTCGGTAGCGGCGTTCAGAGAACCACTCTTCGGCGGCGGCTTTCTGGCGGCCGTTGCTGGCGCTCAAGTGAAAGCTGTTGACGGCACAGAGAAAGTTTTTCGAGAGAGGAGAGACTCTAACATCTACATGGGAGGCGCTGCATTCGATTAAAGCGATTTTGCCTGAAGTATCGGCGACGATAAAGTTTTGCGACGAGCTGATGGGAATGTGGACAATGTTTTGAAGTACGTCATCAACGGTGCAGCATTTTTCCAGAAAAAAACGCAGCAACAGGCCTGCGTTCATACCAGGCTTTATGTGACGCGGTAAAACTGAAGTGAGTCCGATGGCGAGGCCGCAGCTGTTGACGCCATCTTCCATCTGTACAAAACTGGTGGTGTTGGCATTGAAGCTCCACGAACAGTCGGGAAATCTGTAAATGACATTCATGCTCTGTTCTTTCAATGCTGAGAAAAAATCACTATTGCGCCCCAGAAGAATTTGTCTCTGAGTGGAAAGTGCAAAGCAGGAACAGTGAGTTCCCGGCGTCATGCAGTAAAGGCTGAAGAGAAGTGTTATCAGATTTTTAGAGGAACAGCCTTGTCCGTCGGCAATACCATGGATTTCTTCAAGGATTTCCGGAAAGAATTTTTGATAAACAGGCATACAGGCTGCGGCGAAGTTGGCTGCTTCTTCGGAAAGCGAAAAAGGAATCTGTGCCAGCAGCGAAACATCTCTCTGAGCCAATTCTTCTCCCCATTGGCGGCCGATACGGTAATGCGTTCCCGAGAATATTTTGTGATTCATGAAACAATGCTCCTTATTTTTGTAATAAGGAGCTGCCGGCAACTCCTGAACAGAAGGATAACGGAATAAAAAATTTATGTCAATGTTGTGATATTCCGTGAAAAGACGGTTGCTTCTTTAATTGAACTTTTCCGCAGAGTTTCACTGCCCAGATCGAAGCGTCAAAGGCGAAGAATTTTAAAATATCTCAAGAAAGCCGTTGGAACGAAGGCTTTTACGCCGGCGTTTTTCATGAAAAAACAGCTTCCCCTTGAAAGGGGAAGCTGTTGGAAAACAGAATAAGACTGAAAATTGGTCTGAATGCTGACTTAGTGGCGGGGCTTGAGCGAGTCGCGGTAGATTTTGGCGACGGCTTCGCTGGTAGCGGGCACGGGTGCGATGTCGAGCAGTCCGCCCAGCGACGGCGTTTCGCGGGTGAGGCGCACGAGCTTTTCTACGTCGGCTTCGGTGTAGCCCATGTCGGACAGCTTTTCAGTGACGCCCATCTTGAAGAGCCACTGCTCCACGGCGTCGGCGGCTGCCGCAGCGTTGGCCGGGTCGGCGGTAATATTTCCGGGCAGCATGGGGCGAAGCACGTCGATCAGGGTTTCCGCCACGGCGGGCCAGCAGGTCTCGACGACGGAGGGCAGGATCATGGCCAGCCCGAGGCCGTGGGTGAGGGTGGGCTTGATGGCGGAAAGGGGATGCTCCAAGGCGTGGGTGAAGTGCAGCATGCCGTTGTCAAAGGAGATGCCGGCGATCATGGAAGCGAAAAGCAGGTAATAACGGGCTTCGAGGTCATTGGGATTGGCGACGGCGCGGGGAAGGTACTTGTCCACGAGACGAACGGTTTCTTCGGCCAACAGAATGGTGTAGGGCGAGGAGAAGATCTTTGAGGTTGCCGCCTCGACAACGTGATTGACGGCGTCGATGGAGACGTAACGGGTTTGGTTGGCGCCCAAGCCGGTCATGAGGGCTGGATCGTCGATGGCGTAGGTGGGATAAATGCAGTCGTAGGCGATGGCGGGCTTGAAATCCTTCTCGAGGATGGTGGCGACGGCAAAGCGGTCCACTTCGGTGCCGGTGCCGTGGGTCAGGTTGATGGCCACAATGGGCTTGGCCTTTTCGGGGGTAAAGCGGTATTCGTAGAGGTCGCGGGCGTTTTTGTCGGTGTATTCCAGCAGGATGGCCGCGCTCTTGGCCGAGTCGATGGGACTGCCGCCGCCGATGCCGAATACGGCCGTGGCGTTGATGGTCTTGCCCAAGGCTACGGCTTCGTCAATGCCGTCGACCGTGGGGTTGGGGGTGACTTTGTCGTAGTGGACGTAGTTGATGTTGTGCGCCTTAAAGGCTTTGAGCACGTAATCCCATGCGCCGGTCGCTTTGTAGGAGCCGTGTCCCGTCACGACCAGAACGTTTTTGACGCCCTTTGCCGCCAGAGCCTTGCAAATGTCGTCCACTTTGCTGATGGCGCCGACGCCAAAATAGCACTTGGTGCAGGACAAAATTTCTTTGATCTCACGGATGTTGATGTTCTTTTCCCACATGATACCCCATCCTTTTTATAAAGTGATAGCATTCACATGCTTGTGCCTGAAATCACAATACATCTTTCAAGGCGATCTGTCAACCGTAAATTGTTATGGTGTTCCATTTTTCAAAAAGAAAAAACTGCGCCAACTGCAAAGAGACAAAAATCCCGTTTCGGCACGCAAATTCGTGCTGAAACGGGATTTTTTGATGACATAAGGAATTAAGCGCGGCGCTCTTTGATGCGGGCGCTCTTTCCGCTGAGCTTGCGAAGGTAGTACAGCTTCGCGCGGCGGACGCGGCCGAGGCGCTTGACTTCAATCTTGGCGACGGTAGGGCAGTGAAGAGGGAAAATTCTCTCGACGCCGACGCCGTTGCTGATCTTGCGAACGGTGAAGCTCTCGCTGATTCCGCCGTGTTTACGGGCGATGACGACGCCTTCGAAGGCCTGAAGGCGCTCGTGGGCACCTTCGGTAACCTTGACGGAGACGCGGACGGTGTCGCCGGGGCGGAACTCAGGAATGTCGTTTTTCAGGTATTTCTGTTCTACCAGTTTGACTCTGGGATCCATAATGGTAACCTCCCTGCTTACAAAAGTTTATCTGGAACCGAAAAAACGGTCCAGCGTAACGGAAACGAGAGCGGTGCGAGGCAGTGCTCCACCGGTGGTTTCCTGCGGGCGCATATAGGTGACTTTTCCTCCTGCGGGCGTGCCGAAGAGGATGAGCACGGGACCGCTGTGCTCAACCATCTGCCGCTTGGCTTCCATCCAGGGAATTCCCTGAGGAGACTCTGTGGCGACGGTGAGGAGAGGACCGTGTTCTTTTCGTTCTGCCCACTGGCACATGCGGCGCACAGTGGGGACGACTTTGATTTCCGAAAGGGCGTTGAGTTTGTCGCGAAGAGCGTTGAAGTCATCGTAAACCTGTGGACAGACCACGACGCGGCTGATGCCATAAGCCTTGGCTGTCTCGAGGAGCTGTGAAAGGTCTGCCGAGAGGTTGGCGTCGTCGCTGGAAAGGCAAAGGCCGAGATAGACTTCGTCCTCAAGATATTCCATGACGTCGGCGCGGCTCAGCAGATCGGGACGACGTGACAGCGTTCGGGCGGCCGCTGTGCGCTTGCGCCATTTTTCGATGAGCGCATCGTTGCCCGACGTCAGCACGGCGGGAACTTCCATGTTTTGCCAGACGGCGGGGCGCGTAAAGTGCGGCGTGTCGAGCATGCCGTTATAAAAGGAATCGTCGGTGACGGAGCTCTCTTTGCCGACGACGCCGGGAATGAGCCGCGAGAGGGCGTCGATCAGCGTCATGGCGGGAATTTCTCCGCCCGTCAGGACGTAGTCGCCGATGGAATATTCCAGGTCGACGTGCTTTTGCACGAAGCGCTCGTCGAGGCCTTCGTAATGTCCGCAGAGAACCACCAGATGGTCCTCTCCGACAAGGGATTCCACAAGGTCTTGAGTGAGCACGGCGCCGGCAGGCGTGGGAAAGAGGGTTTTCATCCCCTCGGTTCTGACGGAGTCCAGCGCGTCTTCCAGCACCTCTGGCAAGATGGTCATGCCGCCCTTGCCGCCGAAGCTGTAATCGTCAATCTGCCGATATGCCCCCTTGGAGAAATCGCGGAGATTGACGGTACGAACGTCCAGCAGGTCGCGCTCTACGGCGCGTCCGACGATGCTGGTGTGCAGAAAGCTGTCGAGAAAATCGGGAAAAGCGGTGATTACGGTGATTTTCACAGTTCCCACAGTCCTTCAATGAGATGGAGCGTCACGCGGCGTTCCGCGAGGTCGGCTTTCAGAAAGAACTGCGGCGCGGCGGGGATCAGATGGTCTTTGCCGTCGTTGTCGCGGATGACCATCAGATCGGACGAGCCGTTGGCCACCATGTCTCTGACGGTGCCGAGATGCGCGCCGTTGTCGTCAAAGGCGTCAAGGCCGATGAGGTCGCTGATCCAGAACTCTCCCGGCGCAAGGGGAATTCGCTCTTCGGGAGGGATCTCCACAGTGCAGCCGCGAAGGGCGTCAGCCTGGTCCCGATCGTCCACGCCCTGCAGGGACACGAGAAAATACCCTCGATCGGGAACGTCGCGGATCCCGCGGATGGCGTAGCTGCCCGCCGATTCTCCTTTTCGGTAGAGCGAAAGCTCCGCCATTGAAAGGAATCTTTCGGGAAAGTCGGTAAGAGGCTTGATTTTAAGTTCGCCGCGCACACCGTGGGCGCCCTGCACCTGGCCGATGATGACTCTGACGCAGGACATGGAGCTCTTTACTCGGCGGCTTTCTCGCCGGTCTCGGCGACGTCCACTTCCACCTTGTCTCCACCTTTGACGGAGGAGACGCGGACGATCTGGCGGATCGCGTTGATGGTGGCGCCGCGGCGGCCGATGACTCGGCCGGTGTCCTCTTCGGCCACGTGGATCAGCACGCGAAGGACGTCTTCGGCGTCTTTCTCGGCGGTAATTTCAACGGCTTCAGGCTTCGTTACAAGCGAAAGCGCGATGGTTTTGACCAGTTCCTGGTAATTCATAAAAATCACTCTGCCTTTTCAGTGAACTTTGCCCAGACGCCGGCCTTCTTGAGAAGGGCGCGCGCTGTGTCGGAAGGAAGGGCGCCGTTGCGGAGCCACTTCACGGCGGATTCTTCGTTGATCTTGATCTCGGCGGGATCCTTCATGGGATCGTAGGTACCGAGCTCTTCGATGAAACGGCCGTCGCGGGGGCACCGTGAATCAGCCACTACGAGACGATAGAACGGAACTTTTTTGCGGCCGTGACGGGAAAGACGAATTCTTACTGCCATTGTTCAGTTACACCTCCTGAAGCAATTTGTTTATTAAAAATCCCTGTGAGGAATTTTCGCTGAAGTTTAACGGCGGAACATACCGCCGAGTCGGGAGAACATACTGCGTTTTCTGCCCATTTTTCCGAAGCGCTTCCAGAGCTCGTTCATCTGGTCATACTGCTTCAAAAGCTGGTTGACCATTTGGACGGTGGTGCCGGAACCCTGGGCGATGCGGCGGCGGCGGCTTCCTTTGATCACCGCGGGGTTGCGCCGCTCTTCGCGCGTCATGGACTGGATGATGGCTTTCATGCGCAGCATCCGCCTGGCGTCCAGCGCCTCGGGCGGAAGGTCTTTCATCTTGCCGGCGACGGCGCTGGGGAGCATGTCCATCACCTTGTCGAGAGGCCCCATCTTTTCGATCTGTTCAAACTGCGCCAGCAGGTCATCCATGGAAAAGCGCGCTTTTTGAAAGCTTTGGGCCATCTGGCGCACGTCGGCTTCAGTGGTGGCTTCTTTGATTTTTTCCACCAGGCCGGCCATGTCGCCCATGCCCATGATGCGCTCGGCCATGCGGCGGGGATCGAACTGCTCGATGGCGTCAAGGCCTTCGCCCACGCCGGCGAATTTCACGGGAACGCCTGTGGCTGCGAGGACGGCCAGCGCGGCGCCGCCTCTGGCGTCGCCGTCCAGCTTGCTCAGCACGACGCCGGTGATGCCGAGGCGTTGGTTGAAAGCTTCGGCCACGTTGAGGGCTTCCTGACCGGACATGGCGTCAACCACGAGAAGGATCTCCTGCGGATGAAGCGTCGCTTTCATGTCGTCCAGTTCGGCCATCATCTCTTCGTCGACGGCCAGACGTCCTGCCGTGTCGAAGATGAGCACATCGAGCAGGCGAGACGCGGCATACTCGAGGGCGCGCTTTGAAAGCGAAATGATGTCGTTTTCTCCGTCCTGTGGTCCGAAGAACTCAACGCCTGCCTGTTCGGCAAGGACTTTCAGCTGCTGCGCGGCGGCGGGACGGCGAAGGTCGCAGGCCACCAGCAGAGGCTTGTGGCTTTTCGAAAGTTTCTTGGCCAGCTTGGCGCTGCTCGTGGTCTTTCCGCCGCCCTGAAGGCCAACCATCATGACCAGCGTGGGCGGCTGCGAGGCGATGGAGATGCCCTTGCTGCCCTCGCCCATGATCTTGGCGATCTCCTCGTAGACGATGGCCGAGACCTGCTGTGCCGGCATAATGGATTCCAGGACGTCGGTGCCGACGGCGCGGAGGCGGATGTTCTCCACCAGCTGCTTTACGACTTTGTAGTTCACGTCGGCTTCAAGCAAGGCCCGGCGAATTTCGCGCAGTGCCTGCTGAACGTCGTCCTCCGACAGTTTTCCGCGGCCGCGGAGACCGCTGAAGATGTTTTCCAACCGTTCTTTCAGTGTGTCAAACATGGTCTGTGATCCTTCCGCCGCACGCCTCGACGATGCTGCGGGCGTGAACGTCAATGTTTTTGTCTGCAAGGAGAGCTTGAACGTCACGTTCGATGCGGCTGAAGGCGGCGTTGAAGCCGAGAAGTTTTTCGATCTCGTCAAGCCGACTGCGCACCTTTGACAGCTGATCGGAAACTCCTTGGCGGCTGATATGCAGCGCCTCGGAAATTTCGGAAAGTGAAAAGTCATCCAGCTCGTGCATTTCATAAATGCGGCGCTGTCGTTCAGTCAGAAGCGGCCCGTAGAGGTCGTACAGCCTCGAAAAGCGCACACGGCGTTTCAGAAGCTCCTTTTCGCTCACCGCTCCCACTCCTTTCAGACGTGAGAATTATAGCCGCTTGAAGAGGGGGTGTCAAGCATTTTTGGTTGACACATAATTTTATTTTTCGGCCGGTTATGATAGAATAATAAAAAATCGGAAGTCTGTGTCCTGATGTTTTGAAACGAGATGACGCACGAAGCTTTGTGGAAGGCAAAGCCTTTTGGGGGAAACGGAGAAGCCATGAAAAAGGCAGTATCGATGAGTTCTGCAAGGGAGGCGAGCTGCCGCAAACTGGCAGCAACGCTGTCGAAGGGACTTTCGGAGCGCGGACATGTGCCCTTTTATGTGGAGAGCGCAGAGGAAGCGCTGGAGAAAGTTCTGAAGCTCGTTCCCCTTGGCGCCAGCGTGGGAATTCCGGGTTCTGTGAGCATTCGCGAGATCGGCGCCCCCGAAGCGCTGAGAGCGCGCGGCAACACTGTAGTGGAGCATTGGAATTCCGAGGCGACGCCCGATGAAAACTTTGAAGCCCGCTTTCGGGAATCGCAGTGCGATGTTCTGCTGACCAGCTCCAATGCCGTCACCATGGACGGAATTCTGGTGAACATCGACGGCAGCGGCAACCGGCTTGCAGCCATGTGCTGGAGCCGTGGCGACCGCATTTTCGTGATCAGCATGAACAAAGTATGTCCCAATGTGGAGCAGGCTGTGGCGAGGGTGCAGAATTTTGCAGTGCCGCCCAACGCCTTGCGCTTGGGTTGCAAGACACCCTGCGCAGTCACGGGCTGCCATGCGGAAAAAGGTTGTATGGGGCCGGAAAGTTTGTGCCGCCTGCTGCTGGTTACAGCTCAGGCGCCGACCATGCCGGAAGGCAGAAAATCATATGTGATTCTCGTAGGAGAACCCTTGGGGTATTGAAAAATGTCCTCTCAGACGATCTCTCTTGTTATCGCCGGCGGTGAAATTGCCCGAACGCTGGAAAATGCGCCGGGAAACGCCGGCCAAAGCGCCAACGGCGAAATTATCAAATCGTGGATTCCCGAGGAAATGGCGGATTCGGTGAACGTTATCGACTGGAGCCACCAGCCCGGCAGCCATTATTCTCTGAACATGACCAGCGATCTCATGTTCCTTTTGGCGCAGCAGGTCACGGCGGGCGCTCATGCCGTCGTGGCGTTCTGCGGCTCCGACGCCGTGGAGGAAATGGCTTATCTTGCCGATCTGATGTGGATTTATCCGCAGCCCCTGATCTTTGCCGTGGCCCGCAGCGCTCCCGGCGAAGCGGGAAGTGACGCCCTTCTGGCGCTCCGCGAAGCCCTGACGGTGGCCGGCGCCCGCGAAGCGTGGGGGCGGGGCGTGCTCCTCTGCGCCAACGGACGGATCTATGCGGCCTCCGATCTTGTGGAAGCTTCCAACTATGGGCGCGGCCTTTACCGCGGCAACTTCAGCGAATCTGCAGGATGCGTTTCCGACGGCAGCGTATCCTTCTGGCAGATGCCCAAACGGAGCAAAATATTCGACAAAATTTTCGTTCCGGCGCGCAACGTCGAGCTGTTGGAAGCCTCTCTCGGTGCCGGCGAGCGGTTTCTGCAGGCGCTAACCGACGAGGAGGCCAACGCCCCCGACGGACTGGTCATCGCCGGATTCGGCGGAGGATGTGTCTATCCCGCCTGGGTGCCTCATCTGAAAACGCTGGTGCGAAACGGCGTCCCCGTGGTGGCGGCATCGCGCTGTCTGCAGGGATGTATTACCGAGGAGGAAGATTTTGAGGGGTCCTTCAGCAAGCTGAAGGAATTCGGCGTCATGAGCGCCGGATTCCTGACGCCCCTCCAGGCCAGAATAAAGCTGGCCGTAGGCCTGGGCGCAGGGCTGAAGGACGAAGAGCTCCAGAAGTATCTGCTCGACCGTTAAAACTTGAAAAGACGTGCGAAAAGCAAAAAGCGCGGTTTCCGGAAACGTTTTTCCGGGAACCGCGCTTTTAAAAATGCCGCTAAAGGCCTTTGACGAAGAGCGCTCGGATGGCGTTGAGCACCGCCAGAACCATAACGCCCACGTCGGCGAAAATGGCAAAGCCCATGCCCGTAAGCCCCAATGCGCCCGTCAGGAGGCAGATGGCTTTGACGCCGATGGCGAACCAGATGTTCTCTTTGACGATGCGCAGGCAGTGGCGGGCGATGGCGATGGCTTTCGCGATTTTGAGGGGATCGTCGTCCATGAGCACCACATCGGCTGCCTCGATGGCGGCGTCGCTGCCCATGGCTCCCATGGCGATGCCCACGTCGGCCCGGGAGAGCACGGGAGCGTCGTTGATGCCGTCGCCCACAAAGGCCAGCTTTTCGCCGCGCTTGCAGCCCGCCAACAGCTTCTCCACCTCGGCCACTTTATCGGCGGGCAGAAGCTCGGCGTGGAACTCGTCGACGCCCGTTTCTTCGGCGACTTTTTCGGCGACGGCACGGCGGTCTCCCGTGAGCATCACCGTTTTTCTGACGCCGGCTTGCCGAAGTCGCTCGATGGTTTCTTTGGCGTGAGGTTTCAGAAGGTCACTGATCACCACGTGGCCGGCGTACTCCCCGCCTATAGCCATGTGGACGATGGAGCCTGCGCTGCGGCAGGCGATAAAGGGAATGCCGAAGCGGTTCATGAGCTTGGCGTTGCCCGCGGCAACTTCAGCGCCGTCAACGCGAGCCGTAACGCCCTCGCCGCTGTACTCCCTGATGTCGGTCACCCGGCGGCGGTCCAGAGGCCGGCCGTAGGCTTCCTTCAAACTTTTGCTGATCGGGTGGGATGAAGCGCTTTCGGCAAGCGCCGCATACTCCAGAAGCTTTTTTGGATCGATGGGGCAGTGGTGGACGGCAGCAACCTCGAAAACGCCACGCGTCAGCGTTCCCGTCTTGTCAAAGACCACACACTTGGTCTGAGAGAGCGTTTCGAAGAAATTGGCGCCTTTGACGAGGATCCCCTGGCGGCTGGCGCCGCCGATTCCCGCGAAAAAGCTGAGAGGAATGCAGATCACCAGAGCGCAGGGGCAGCTGATGACGAGAAAGATCAGCGCACGGTAAATCCACAGGCTCCACAGGGGCGCCGCACCCATAAAAATCAACCTCAAGACGGGCGGCAGCACTGCAAGGGCGAGGGCGCTGCAACACACTGCCGGCGTGTAAACGCGGGCAAAACGGCTGATGAACTCTTCTGAGCGTGACTTGCGCGAGCTGGCGTTTTCGACGAGATCGAGAATTTTGGAGGCCGTTGACGCGCTGAATTCGCGGGTCGTCCTGATTTTCAAAACGCCCGTCATGTTGATGCATCCCGAGAGAATTTCGCTGCCCGCTGCGACGCTTAGCGGCGCGCTTTCGCCCGTCAACGCCGCGGCGTTCAGCGTCGAAGAACCTTCTGTGACCACGCCGTCAATGGGAACTTTTTCGCCGGGTTGGACGACGATGACAGTTCCTACGGGCACTTCGTCGGGCGAGACGCGCGCCAGTTGACCGTTGCCCTCGACGTTGGCGGAGTCGGGGCGGATATCCATAAGCGCGCCGATGCTTTTTCGGCTGCGCCCCACGGCGATGCTCTGGAAAAGTTCGCCGACTTGATAGAACAGCATGACGGCAATGGCCTCGGTGTAATCGCCGCTTCCGGATACGGCCAGCGCCATGGCGCCTACTGTGGCCGTCGCCATCAGAAAGTTTTCGTCGAACACCTGTCGGCGGGCAATGCCTTTTCCGGCTTTCAGCAGGATGTCATAGCCCACCGTCAGGTAGGGCAGAAGGTATAGCGCAAAGCGCGCCACGCCCTCAAACTGCACGAAATGAAGCGCAACCATCATCGCCGAAGCGGCGGCAATGCGGCAAAGCATTTTCTTCTGTTTTTTATTCATGGCGGCACCTTTCCCTAACCTTTTCTCCCTTCTCTGCAAGTTGGAATGGACGTTTCCGGCCACTCGAAAAAGGGATTGTCCGGGCGATGAATTACAGATAGACCTCGCAGTCGTCCTCCACCTTTTTGCAGTTTTCGCGCACCTGTTTCATGACCTGGTCGGAAAGGGCGCCCTCTTCAAATTCCACGTTCATCTTCAGCGTCATAAAGTTGACTGAGGCGCTTTTGACGCCTGCCGTTCTGCGTGCGGCCTGTTCCATTTTGTTGGCGCAGTTCGCGCAGTCCACGTCGATGCGATAGCTCTTTTTCATGGAAATTTCTCCTTAACGTTATTTTAAAACGGCGGATAACGATTAAATAACTGCTTAATCGTTTGATTAGAATTTATCACAGCGCCTTCGGACTGTCAAGAATTTTATCATTTTATGCGTGAAAGGCGCGCACTTTCGAGCCCCGCCGAGCGCGCCAGATGATCTTGCCCCTTCGCGAAGGGAGAGTCGCGCGAAGCGGCACGAGAAAAAAATACTCACAGACGCCAGATTGTGGTAAAAATAGAGGTGACTGAAGGGAGTGATTCCATGTCGATGCCTATCAAGCTGCCACACCATCACAGCCAGGTCATAGAGAAGATGACCGGTGCCTTTCCGAACGCCGGGGATTTCGCCCCGCTGGCCGATACCTTCAAGCATCTCAGCGATCCCAACAGACTGAGGATTTTTTGGGCGCTGTGCCACGGCGAAGAGTGTGTGATTAACATCTCCGCGCTCACTGAAATGTCCAGCCCCGCAGTGTCCCACCACCTGCGGATTTTAAAAAACGCTGGGCTCATCGTGAGCCGCCGCGAGGGCAAGGAAGTGTATTACCGCACCGCCGACACCGAGACGGCCTGCACGCTTCACGAGATCATCGAAAAGCTTCTGAAAATCGTCTGTCCGCTCAGTGTCCATTAAAAAAGCCGGCACGCCCAACGACCTCTTTCGGCGAAAGTTCCGAGAGACGTTCTCGAAGCTTCGCCGGAGGAGAGGCTGAGGGCCAGCCGGCTTTACAGACAGTTTTTTATTGACAAGTGTCAGGAGTTGGCGCCGCGGTGTTCCGCCTGCTGAATGAGATAGGAAACCAACACCTCCACGGCTTTAGTCTCGCAGAGCCCGTAGACCAGGCGGAACGAACGGTAGACCGCAGGCTTGAAGGGCAGCATGACGACGCTGCCCGACATCTGCGCGGCAAAGCGCGACACGATACCCGCCTCGGCCCCACTGGCCACGGCGTTGACCACGCCCATGGTGTGCCCGAACTGCAGATCGGGCTCTTTCACCGTGCCCATGCGGCTTTTGTAGACGCGTTCCCACGTTTGGCGGCTGCCCGAACCCGAGGTGCGCCCCACCAGTTTCAGGCCGCTGATCTCTTCCATGGTGATGTACTTTTTCGATCCCAGTGGGTGGTTGCGGTTGACAATCAGCACAAGCTCATCATGAAAGAAAGGAATGCTGGTGAAGCCGGGGAGGCTTCTGTCGGTTCCCACCACGGCGATGTCCGATTTTTTGTCCGTCAGGTCCTCGAGCGCCGATTGAGAATCCCCCTGAGTGACCTGCACGTTGACGCCGGGGTGCTTTTCGGTGAACTCCACAAGCAGTTCCGGCAAAATGAAATCGCCGGGAATGGAACTCGAGCTGATTCTCACCGTGCCGTACAGTTCCTGGGAGATCTCGGCAATCTGGATGCGTGCTTTTTTCCGCATGTCCAGCATTTTCAGGGCGGCTTTGTACAGTACAGTGCCCTCGGAGGTCAACGTGGAATGTTTATGGCCGTTGGCGAACATCGAGGCTCCCATTTCGGCTTCGATACGGGCAACCCGCTTGCTGACCGCAGGCTGAGAGATGCCCAGCGCGGCGGCTGCGGCAGATATACTCCCTTTTTCGACGATGGAAACAAAAGTTTCCAATTCTTTGAAATCCATGTGTTCAACTCCTTTAAGACGCCATCTATAAATAAAAAGAATGAAGTATTAGGAACATTATACATGAAAATAAAAATTTTGGTACTTGTCAACAGAAAATTCATGTAGTATATTTATAGTACACTAAATCATTGGGAGGTTATCTTGATGACACTTGGTCTTCGTATTCGAACACTTCGGAAGTCTCGCAAAATGACACAACAGCAACTCGCTGACGCGACCGACGTGAGCAGGATCTACATACAGGCGCTGGAAAGCAACCGACGCAACCCGTCGATGAAGCTGCTCCACCGCCTTGCCGAAGAGCTGGGCGTCGAGCCTTCCGACCTGCTGGAGGACTTTCCCCGCGACAAGGGCGGACGCCTTCAGCTCGAAGCGCTCTTTGACAGCCCCAAACCCATGGAAATCTGGTATCGCAGCCACAAATTGACGGAACGTGACGTGTGCATGGTGCAGCGCTTGATCGATGCAGCCCTGGCCGACTGGGAGAGCGAGCCCAAGCGTGGCAAAGACAAGTCCTCGAAGGAGTAGCGAAGAAGAACATTTTGAGTTTCCGTCGCCGCCGGAATACATCGAGCCGTCCATACGCAGAGAAGCTGCACAGTGGATGAAACTGAGCGAGTTCGACGCTCTGGTCAAATTGGAAGGTCTCATCTCCATGGAGGCGGAAACCGTGCGCGTCCCCATGAGCGCACGGATGTGGGGTTTTACCTACACCAACAGACAGCTCGGCCGCTGCCGCATTCACCTCAACAGCCGCCTGCCTCGATTCTGGCAGAGCTTTGCCCTCTTTCACGAGATTCATCATTTGCTGCACGACAGCCGAGGCTGCTATTTCTGGGCGCAGACCCGCGCCAACATGAGCGGTTTCGAGTATCGTGCCGACCAATTCGCCTGGGCGGTGCTGATGGACGAGTGGTGCGACGGCGACGAGGATGATGGGGTGTTCGGCCAGTGACTTTTCACAGGAAAAAGAGAACCTCTGGAGGCGTCTTTTGAGCTGCGCGCGAGGCGCGTGAACTGCCGTCATCCAAGTCGACTCGGCGAATAAAATCAGGGGAACGCCGGAATCCCTTCGGCGTTCCCCATTTGTATTGACTGTGGCGGCCGGGCGATGGAGAGCATTTTGCCGTTGACGAGCTGCGCCGCTTTTTGTACAATATCGGCGAACATTAATGTACTTTTGTTTATTGTCGACGAAAGAGGTGACTCCGGTGGAAGCGATGAAACTGCAGGAATTGCTGCGCAGCAAACTCGATTCGATGCCCTCGAAGGCGCGCCGAGTGGTGGACTACCTTCTGACGCACATGCGCGAAGCGCCCTTCATCTCCATCGGCGAAGTGGCGGAACAGCTTGACGTTTCCAAGGCACAGATCGTGCGAGTCGCGCGTCTGTTGGGGTTTGACGGCTACGCGGATCTGAAGCGAGAACTGAAAAAGGCCGTGCTTGAACAGGTCAACCCCGCGGCCATGCTGGAACGTGCCATGAGCGAAGAAGGCGACTTGTCGGAACGCATCCGCAAAATGGAACACGCCAACCTCGAGGACACCTGGAAAAGCCTCCGTCGCGAAGACGTCAAGTCATTCTGCAGCTTCGTCAAAAACGCCCATGGCGTGTACTGCGCCGGCTGGAGCATTTCGGGAATGATGGCCGAATGCCTCCACAGCCGCCTGCGCGAGCTGGGATTGCCCGCCCATCAGATGTACCCCGGTTCGGGCTGCTTGACGCTTATCGAGCAAGCCCGCAGCATCCACAGCGGCGACGTGGTCGTGGCCTTCGATCTGCCCAGCTATTCGGTGCTGCTCACCGAAGCCATCCAAAGAGCTCACAACCAAAAAGCCAAGGTGATCACCATCACCGACAGCCCCGCCGCGCCGGTGTGCAGCTTTTCCGACCTCTCCTTTTACGTGAGCGACAACAGCCCCACCTTCGGCAGCAGCCTTGTTGGCCCGCTGTTCCTGATCCACATTCTCACGTCGCAGCTTTCAGTGGACATGGGCGACGCCGCGCTGAAAGCCTTGGGAGAGCAGAGCAGAATCCTTCGCGACGAGCGGCTCTATTATCCCGTCTATTCGTTGAGATATTGAATGAGCGGCACTTTGGTGCCCTATGAAAAACAGACAGGCCGAATTCCTTTGAAAAAGGAATTCGGCCTGTCCGTTTTTGGGCGTTTGCTTCATCGGTCATTGCGGTTCAAAGCGTATCGCCCGCAAGCTTCCACGAAATTCCGTGCAGCCTGCGGGCAGCCGGCGAAGTGGAGGTGCAGATAGGACGCGACGATGGCGTCGCCGGCGAAGCCGGCGTTTTTCGTCTCTCCGGTGCGCTTTCTGACGATGCGCCAAGCCGTAGAGTTTTCCGGCGCGTCGCTCGCCGCTTCCGACGAAGAGAAATGAAACTCGTGTCCGCGGACGGTCATTCCCGCATCCCCGAGAACGGTATTGCGCAGCAGCTGAGCTTCCACGTAGCCAACGGTCTGAAGGCGGGAGTTCATTTTGCACCGCGCAGGGACGATGCCCGTCATGGGAAAGACGGCGCCGTTGAAGTCGGCGATGCTGCAGGTGAGATACATGTAGCCGCCGCACTCGGCATAAATGGGCAGCCCCGAGGCAGCCGCCGCGGCGATGGAACGCTTCATCTCGCCGTTGTCAGCCAGAGCGGCGGCGAACATCTCCGGAAAACCGCCACCGAGGACAAGGCCGTCGCACTCGGGGAGTCGTCGGTCGGTCAGCGGGCTGAAAAAGATCAGCTGCGCGCCGCAATGCTCGAGCTCGGCCAGGCTTTCGGGGTAGTAGAAGGAAAAGGCCCGATCTCGGGCCACGGCGATGACGGCCTTTTTCGCTTCGGCGGGATTGTCGCGCGCCGGCACGTCAAGATCGGACGCCGAATCGGCGATTCTCATCAGCGCTTCGAGGTCCACGGAACGATCGATCTGTTCCACCAGCGCTTCGAAGTTTTCGCCCTTGTTTTCGTCGGCGGGCAACAGGCCGAGGTGACGTTCCGAAATGCCGAGGCGGTCGTCACGCGCCAGCGCTCCCAGCACGGGAATTCCCAGACGGCTCAGCGCCTCGGTGATAATGCGGCGGTGGGAGTCTGAACCGAGGCGGTTCAAGATGACGCCGCGCAGGTCAACTTCGCGGTCGTACTCGCGAAAGCCCAGCGCCAGCGCGGCGGCGCTTTCGCCCATGGACTGGGCGTTCATGACCAGCACCACGGGAGCGCGCAGCAGCTTTGATATCTCCGCGGTGCTGCTGACGCCGCGGCTTCCGCCGTCGTAGAGGCCCATGACGCCTTCGATGACGGCTCCGCGGGAGGATCCGGCGCTTTCGGCGAAAATGCGCTTCATGGTCATTTCGTCGGTGAGCCAGGTGTCGAGGTTGTGGGCGGGCCGTCCGGCGGCGCGCGAAAGATAGCCCGGGTCGATGTAGTCGGGGCCGATTTTGAAGGGCGTAAGTGAAAGGCCGCGCCGCTTGAGCGCCGCCAGTATCCCGCAGGTCAGCGTCGTTTTGCCCGAGCCGCTGTGGGCTGCGGCAATGACAATTCTCGGAATTTTGCGCAGGTGCGGCGTCATGACGTCATCTCCTGTTCGTCGTGAAAGCACTGATCGAAAAATGAAAATTTTATCGATCCTTTCCGGAGGCCGAAACGCCTCGTGAGCGTCGGCAGGATCGCGTAAAGCTCTATCGCGCGATTGCCGTCAAAAGGCGATGCTGCCCTCGCGCAGCCAGCGGGCCACGTCCATGGCAGAGTAGGTGATAATCACGTCGGCACCGGCGCGCGCGAGGCAGTACATGGCTTCGGACACGGCGCGTTTCTCGTCGAGCCAGCCGTTGGCGGCGGCCGCCTTGATCATGGCGTATTCGCCGCTGACGCAATAGGTTCCCACGGGAACGGAGCAGGCTTCTTTCACGGCGCGCAGCACGTCCATATACAGCAGGCCGGGCTTGACCATGACCATGTCGGCGCCCTCGTCAATGTCGAGCATGGCCTCTTTCAGCCCTTCGCGGGCGTTGCGCGGATCCATCTGGTAGGCGCGGCGGTCGCCGAAAGCGGGAGCGGAGCCGGCGGCGTCGCGGAAGGGACCGTAAAAGGCCGAGGCGTATTTGACGGCATAGGAGAAGATGATTTTGTTCTTCATGCCGGCGGCGTCAAGTCCCGCTCTGATGGCCGCCACGTGGCCGTCCATCATGTCCGAGGGGGCGACGATGTCGGCGCCGGCGGCGGCTTGGGAGACGGCGATGCGCGTCAGGTATTCCAGCGTCTCGTCGTTGTCCACTTCCGTGCCGTGAAGGATGCCGCAGTGCCCGTGGCTGGTGTACTCGCACATGCATACGTCGCCGATGAAGGTGACGTGGGGGAATTCTTTTTTGCCGATGCGCAGCGCCTGCTGGATCACGCCGTCGTCGGCCCACGCGCCGGTTCCCTTTGCGTCTTTGTGCTCGGGCAGGCCGAAAAGCAGCACCGAGCCGACGCCCGACTGAGTCATCTCCTCGAGGACGCGGGGAAAGGTGTCGGGACTGTAACGCTTCTGTCCGGGCAGAGAGGGAATGTCCTCGACGATGTTCTTGCCTTCACGGATGAAAACGGGGTAGATGAACATGTCGGGGCTTAAACGGGTCTCGGCCACCATGTTGCGGATTGCGGGGGAGACGCGCAGTCTTCTGGGTCTTACGATCATTTTTTATAGTGCTCCTTTAAGGTGTCTACAAGATGCTCCAGAGTTGCCTTTTTCGCGATGCCGATGATTTCGAATCCCTGGCGCCGCGCTTCTGCGGCGGTCTGTTCGCCGATGCAGCACGCAAAGGGCACGGTCAGATGGGGACAGGTCTGCTTGAAGGCCCTGACGGTGGACGCGCTGGTGAACACGACGGCGTCCACGTCTCGCGGCGTAAAGGGAGCGGGACGCGCCACGGTGCGGTACAGCGCCGCTTCTGTAAATCGCGCGCCATGCCGCTCCAATGTCGTCGTCAATTCGGGGGCGCCGTCGAGGGCGCGGAACAGCAGAATTTTTTCGCCCTTCGCCTGCTCCGCCAGCGCTTCGGCCATGTGGCGGCCGTCGTAGACCTGCGGGATCAGGTCGACGCGCAGTCCCCGTTCGTTCAGGGCTGTGGCCGTGGTTGGGCCGATGGCGGCGATTTTGGCATTCCCCATGGAACGCACGTCGCGCCCCTCTTTCTGAAGGCGCGCGAAAAAGCACTCCACGCCGGTGACGCTGGTAAAGCCGATCCACGAGGCGTCAAGCGGCGGCAACGGCCTGTCCAACGGCAGAGTCTCGATGACGGGAAACTCCACCACCTCGGCGCCGAGGTCGCGCAGCATCCGCGAAAGCCGTCCCTGTCTTTTTCTCGGGCGCGTGACCACCGTTTTGACGCCCCAGAGAGGAAGTGCCCCGTGCCAGTCCAATTTCTCGCCGAGGTCGGCCACGGAGCCGACGACGACCACCGCCGGCGAGGCCAGTTTGTATCGAGCGGCTTTCTCAGCGAAGTCCTCAAGTTTTCCCGTGAGCCGTCTCTGTCGCGCCGTGGTGCCCCATTGGACGGCGGCCATGGGCGTGTGGGGAGAAAAGCCCTCGCGCAGAAGGCGAGTGCAGATTTCGGGCAATGATGAAACGCCCATGAGAAAGACCAGCGTTCCGCCGAGATGAGCCAGAGCGGCGTAATCCTGTTCGGCGATGCCGCCTTCCCGAGTGTGCGCCGTGATGATGTGCAGAGAGTTGGCGCAGCCGCGGTGCGTCACGGGAATTCCAGCGCATTCCGGCGCGGCGATGGCCGACGTAACGCCGGGGATGGCCTCGCAGGCGATGCCCGAAGCGGCGAGTCGTTCCATCTCCTCGCCGCCGCGGCCGAACAGAAAGGGGTCGCCGCCCTTCAGGCGGACGACCTGTTTGCCTTCCAGCGCCTTGTCGACGAGAATTTTTTCGATCTCTTCCTGGGGCACGGGATGACAGCCGCCGCACTTGCCGACGTTGATGCCTTCGGCGTCGGTCGGTATCAGCGACAGCACGCCGTCGCCGGCCAGTCGGTCGTAGACGACCACGTCGGCGCTTTCGAGGATCTCGCGGCCGCGGCAGGTCAGCAGCCCCGGATCTCCGGGACCGGCGCCCACCAGCCAGACTTTTCCTTGTGCCATGTTCTCACCTCATCTCGTTGAGGATCTTCTTCGCCAGCTTTTCGCCGAGGCCTTTGGCCTCGGTCCTTGGCCCGGCGATGACGGCGCGGCGCAGAAAGTTTTGGCCTTCGGAGGCGAAAAAGCCGCGCAGCCGCAGCTCGTTTCCGGAAATTTCGGCAAAGGCTCCCACCGGCGCGGCGCAGCCGCCTCCAAGAGCTTTCGAAAAGCTTCGTTCCGCCGCGGCGCAGTCCCACGAAGTCCTGTCGGCGATGCTGGCGATCCACGGGGCGTACTCGCCGCCCTCTCGTCCCTGGCAGGCGAGAATGCCCTGCCCGGGCGCCGGAACGATTTCGTCGGGGGAGAAAACGCGGCTGATGCGGCCGTGAAGGCCGAGGCGTTTCAAGCCGGCGGCGGCGAGAATCAGCGCCGAAAAAAGGCCGTCGTCCAGCTTTTTCAGGCGGGTGCCCACGTTGCCGCGCACGGGCTGAATGTCTGCGCCGATGAAAAGCGGCCGAGCCTGCAACCGTCGGCGTGACGACGAACACCCGATGAGACGTAAAGGATTTTGTCCATTTTCGCCTTTGGGCAGCACCAGCGCGTCCCGCGGGTCTTCTCGTTTGAAGCAGGCGATGATGGGAAGGCGCGGATCCTGCTGGGCGGGCACGTCTTTCAGGCTGTGGACGGCCACGTCGATGGCGCCGCTCAGCAGCGCCTCTTCGAGTTCCTGGGTAAAAAGTCCCTTGATGCCCCTGGGGTCCGACGCCTCCGAAAAGGGTTTCATGGTGACGTCGCCGGTGGTGGTCATGGGGACGATTTCCAGGGCGTACTCGGGATGGGCCTGTCGGACGGCTTCCATGACCAAACGGGTCTGGGCCAGGGCGAGGGCGCTCTTTCGCGTTCCAAAGCGGATGGTTTTCATTGTCCGTTGGGCCTCTCTTTCCGATGGTCCAGTTCCTCCTCGAGAATCTGCGGCCACAGACGGCGCACTCTGTTCGCCAGACGGTGAGTCAGATCTGGAGCCAATCCCGCCGTGGTCACGGCGACTGCTGCCCACGAATCGCCGATGAGCGCCGGAAAATAGAAAGTCCCCTCGGCGGCGTTGTCGGCCACGCTGACGGGAATGCGGCGCCGTTTGGCCTCTTCGGCCACGGCGTGATTGACGTGGCGGCTGTCGGTCGCGGCCACGGCAAGGCAGGCGCCTTCCAGATCGCCGTCTCTGTAGTCGCGCTCGATTTTGACGGCGTCCACGTCCCAGCCGGTGCAGAATTTCGGCGCAACCACGCGAAGCGAAGCGCCGCAGCGGGCAAGGGTTTTCGCCCGGCGCAGCGCCACGGCTCCGGCTCCCACGATGACGGCAGTTTTCTTTTCCAGCGGCAAAAACAGGGGAAAAGGCGGCGGAGCCGGAAGTTTCAGGTCACGGCGAAGCTTCAGCAGCGCCTCTTCGGGCGTCAGTCCCGCTTCGTCGGGCCTTCCGATGACGATGACGCGCGCTCCCGCTTCCTGAGCGGCCGAAAGTTTTTCCTTCATGCCGCCGGCGTCGCCGCCGTCCTTGGTGACCACGACGGAAGCGCCGGTTGCGGCCAGCATCTGACGGTTCATCTCGGCGGTAAAGGGACCCTGCATGGCGATGAGGTGTCCCGCGTCGTAGCCCAGCGACTCGCACTGGGCGATGACGTCCGACGTGGGGAGAACGCGGGCGTAAAGGCGCTGCCGCCCGTTGGCGACGGAAGCGAAGGCCGGCAATTCTTTGCTGCCCACGGTCAGCAGAACTTTTTCGTCGCTGCGGTTCAGCAGTTCCGCCGCTTCCCGAGGCGAGCCGACGACGGTGACGTCGCCGAAAAGAGGCGTTTTCCGCCGGATCACCCGCAGATAGGCGACGCCCGATTTTTTGCAGGCGGTTTTGATGTTTTTCGTGACTTCCGTCGCATAGGGATGGGTGGCGTCAACGACCACGTCGGGATTTTCTCTGCGGAAAAGAGCCTCCATGGCCGCTTCGTCGAGGCGTCCCACGCGCACTTCGACGTCTTTCAAGCCCTGGAGCAGCTTTGCGCCGTAGTCGGTGGCCACGCAGCAAAGCGCCGGCAGTCCCCGCTCGAGAAGCCATCGGGCTTCTGTGGTGCCTCCGAAAAGGACGATCATGGGCGCAGGTACCCGCGGGGCGTGATGAGCGTTTCCGCCCGGCGCTCCGTCGCGCTGCTGCCGATGATGACGGTGCAGAACATGTCCAACTTTTCGTCCTTGAGTTTTCTGAGCGTGGACAAATGGCGTTCCTGCCCGTCACGTCCTGCGTTGCGGACCCAGCCGCAGGGCGTGTCGGCGTCTTTGTGCCTCAGCAAAATCTCGCAGGCGCGGCGAAGGGTGTCGGGGCGTCCATGGCTCATGGGATTGTAGAGGCAGATGACGAAATCGCCCGAAGCGGCGGCCTCAAGGCGACGGGCGATGGTGTCCCATGAGGTGAGCAGGTCGCTCAAACTGATCACGGCGAAATCGTGGGTCAGCGGTGCGCCCAGCACTGCCGCTGCCGCGCAGGCTGCCGTCACGCCGGGAATGACCTCCACGCAGTCCTGTCCCGCCGCCGTTTCGAGCATGATTCCCGCCATGCCGTACACGCCGGGATCGCCGCTTGAAACGAGGCCAACGGTTTTCCCGCTCCGCGAGAGGCGCAGCGCTTCGCGGCAGCGTTCCACTTCGCCCTTCATGGGGGAGGCGACCAGCTCTTTTCGGCCTTCAAAGCGCGAAGCGATTAGGTCGATATAGGTTTTATAGCCGATGATGACGTCGCATTTTTGGAGGGCGCCAAGCGCCAGAGGCGTCATCTGCTCTTCCGATCCGGGCCCCAGTCCGACGACGTAAATCATGGCCGGTCCTCGTTTTTTTCAGCGCACATGTTCCATTCCACCTTTGAAGAGTTCTTCTGTGATGCCACGGGGATGCGCGCCAGGGCAAGCGTGATCCCGGGATAGACCGTTTTGCCGCGCAGAAGCGGACCGCCGCCTGAAGCCAGCACGGCGGCGCGCTCGCACACGTTGTCGACGCCGGTGACGGCCAGCACTTTTTCCGAAGCGGAAAATCTCCCCCGAAGCCGCGAAAGTTGGGATGCCGAGGAAGTTTCAAAGGGGATTTTCAGCTCCGCCGCCAGGGCGTTCAGCGCCGGCTCGTCGGCTTTGAGGTCGATGGACGCCAGCTTGCGCAGCGACAGTGCCGAGACTCCCGCACCGCGCAGAAAATCCCGCAAAGCGTCGCGCAGTGCCTCGAGGGGCGTGTTCTTTTTGCACCCCGCGCCCAGCACCAGGTTTTTCGGACGCAGCCACAGCGTCACCGGCCACGGAGCGGGCTGAAGCTGCTCCGTCACGGCGACGCCGATGGGGCGCCCTTCCAGAGCCGCCGAAGAGACGTGTTTGATGGCTTCGACGTTTTCGATGGCGCAGTCGTGCGCCTTTGCCCAGACGTCGACGGCGGTCACGCCGTGAACGTCAGTGGCCGTGGTGATGACGGGAACGCCGCCCGTGATGGCCGCTGTTTTTACGGCCAGCTCGTTGGCGCCGCCCAGATGCCCCGACAGCAGCGAGATGACGTGGCGCCCGTGGTCGTCAAGGCAGATCACCGCGGGATCGTGGGCTTTGTCCTTGAGGCAGGGCGCTACGGCGCGCACGGCGATGCCGCAAGCGGAGATGAAAATAATGGCGTCGCTGTCGTCAAAGTGCTTTTCGGCCCAGCACGAGAGAGGCATATCCAGCGGCAGAACGGCGCCGCCGGCATATTTGGCCGGCGCCCAGAGCGTTCCGCCCAGGACGGCCGAGATCTTTTCGGCCAACGCAACGCCGTCGGCGGTAAACGCCAGGATGTGAAGCCTCATTTCGACGCCTTTCGGAAGCCGTGGCTGAAGGCTCCGTCGTAGAGTTTCGAGAGGCTGTAGCGGTTTCCGAGGAAGTTTCCGACGAGGATGAGCGCCGTGTTGCGGATGTTCTCCTTTTCGGCCTGTTGGGCGATGTCCGCCAGCGTGCCCCGCAGGATTTTCTGCTCCGGCCACGAGGCTTTGTAGACCACGGCGGCCGGCGTTTCGGGCGCGTATCCGCCCTGAAGAAGCGCGGCGCAGGTGGACTCCATCAGCCCCGACGACAGAAAGAGCGCCATGGACGCCTGGTGTTTCGCCAGAAGCTGCAGCTTCTCCTTGGGCGGCACGGGAGTGCGGCCTTCCATGCGCGTGATGATCAGCGTCTGGCTGACGTCGGGCAGAGTGTATTCCGCTTCGAGGGCGGCGGCGGCGGCGCAAAACGAGCTGACGCCGGGTGTCACGTCGAATTCAATGTGAAGGGCGCTGAGACGGTCCATCTGCTCGCGGATGGCGCCGTAAACCGAAGGATCGCCGGTGTGCAGCCGCACTACGTCGAGTCCGCGCTCGTTCGCCGAGACCATCTTTTCAATCACTTCGTCAAGGGTCATGGAAGCGCTGTTGTGGATTTCACAGTTTGGGCGCGCGTTTTTCAGCAGTTCGGGGTTGACCAGCGACCCCGCGTAGATGATCATGCCCGCCTGGGAGAGCAGCTTCGCTCCGCGCAGCGTGATCAGGTCGGGGGCGCCCGGCCCCGCTCCAACGAAATGGATCATGTCAGCAGCCTTCTTTCCCTGAGGCCGTAAGGCCCGTGAAAATGGTAACGGAATTTTGAGCGGCCATAATCAGCGTGCTGCCGATGCGCTTGGCGCGGCTGACCGACGTCTGCACCGCGTCGAAATCGGTGAACATCGGACCGGAAAGGATTTCCGCCGCGGCCGCAAAGGTCTTGAGCGAAACTGCCGAGACGACGACGCGAATATTTCCGCCCAGCGCCGCGACGGTTTTCAGAAGCTCCGGCAGTTCGGCCCCGCTGCCGCCTACGAAGACGTGGGTGGGACGGGGCAGCGACGGCAGAACTTTCAAGTTGTCGCCGCAAAAGATTTTGATATTGTGCCGGTGGAATTTTTTGGCGTTGCGGCCGATCAGCTCCGCAGCGTCGGGATTTTTCTCCACGGCGCAAACCAGGCCGTCGTCGCAGATCAGCGCACCGGCCACTGAGACGGACCCCGTTCCGGCGCCCAGGTCCCAAAGCACTGAATTTTTTTCGAGGCGCAGCTCGTCGAGAACGGCGGAACGCACCACCTGGCGGGTCATGGGCGCCTCGGTGCGGATAAACTCGTCGTCGAGGAGCCGCCGCGCCGGTTTCGTCCATGGAGTGGGGTTTTCGATCATCACGAGCGACAAATCGTCATAGCTGCCGCGCGCCAGCTCCGACGGGCGCCCGACGGTCAGTTTCTGGTCGTCGTAGCTGAGTCGCTCGCCGACGGCGAGACGCAGAAAATCCATGCCGTTATCCGCCAGAAGGGAACTGAGGCGGGCGGGGTTCCACTGAGGTCCGCAGAAAAACAGCGTCTTTCCGTTCTGGTCGGCGGCGTCGAGAATTTTGGCCTCGCCGATGGCTTTGCCGTGCCCCGAAAGGATCACCGCGTCGTTCCATGTGGTTTTCAGCAGGGCGCACAGCGTCTGGACGGAGCTGATGCCCGGAAGCACCGCCAGGTCCTCGTCGGGAAAACGGCGTGCCAGCAACGGCAGCAGACTGTAAATTCCCGTGTCGCCCGATACGATGACCGCCACCGATCGGGAGTTCAGCGCTTCGTCGATCTGGCGGAAGGTTTCATCGAAGTTTTCAAGCTCGACGACGGGGCGCCCCGCCGCCAAAGGCTTGTGGCGTCGTGCGGCCACCACCAGCCCCGCTTTCGAGATGGCCTCGCGGCCGTCCTGCGTCAGCTGTCCGGCGCTGCCGGGGCCGGCTCCGATGACGTACAGTTTATGTCTCATGGCGCAGCTCCTCCGCGAAATCGGCGGCGCCCGCGCTGGCTCCCAGCAGTTTGCCGCCGTTGTCTGTAAATGCCGCTTCAACGGCAAGATCGTCGAACATCCGGTCGCGACAGCGTCGCGCCGTCACTTCCGCCAACGTCGTCCACAGGAAATCGAGCTTTTCTTCTTTCATGATTTCCATGGCGGCCTCCGTGGTGGAACTCTCGTAAAGCCGCCGGATGATTTCCACGGGGCATCCCGCCAGTGCCGCCTGGGTGCAGAGCGCCTCGCGGCGGCCGTCGCCGGTGCGGTTGTAGGTGTCGAAGGTTCCCGCGGCCACTTTCAGCAGCTTGCCGGGATGGCCGCACAGCAGAACGCGCCTGAACTTCAGCCTGACGGCCTCGTCGAGCACGTAGCCGATATAATTGCCCGTCTGCATGATACAGCGTCCCGTCAGTCCCCAGGCCTGTCTCATGGCCTTTTCGCCGGTGTTGCCGAAGGTGAGGCCGATGATTTTCGCGCCGGTCACGGCGAAGGTGTTGAGTTCCAGCGTGAAGGATTGGTAGACCGATTCAACGTTGTAGGGCTTGACGATGCCCGTGGTGCCCAGCACCGACAGGCCGCCGACGATGCCCAGACGGGGATTGAAGGTGTGCAGCGCCTTTTCCTCGCCGCCGGGGATGGAGAGGATGACTTTCGCGCCGCGCGCGCCGATGACCTGGCGCAGCGCTTTTTCGATCATCCGGCGGGGCACGGGATTGATGGCCGGTTCTCCGATGGGGACTTTCAGTCCCGCTCGGGTTACTGTGCCCACTCCCGCCCCTGCGGCGTACTGAATGGGACCGTGTTCGGAAGCGATTTCGACTGCAGCGGTCACCGTCATGCCGTTGGTGACGTCGGGGTCGTCTCCGGCGTCTTTCACCACGCCGCAGGTCGGGTAGGCCAGCTCAACGATGTCCAGGCGGAGCGCCTTGCCGGAGGGCGTCGTGATTTCCACCTGGCGCGGCGTCCGGCCTTCCAGCTGTCGGAGCGCCGAAGCCTTCGCCGCTGCCGCCGCGCAGCTGCCCGTGGTAAAGCCTTCGCGCAGCGCTTCAGGGACGGACGATTCCATAGAGCAGGGCGTTCAGAATGGCCGACGCGACGGTGGATCCGCCCTTGCGTCCCATGGCGATGATGGACGGAACGTCGGTGCGCGCAAGCCGTTCCTTTGATTCGACGACGTTGACAAAGCCCACGGGCACGCCCACCACCAGGGCGGGCGCGGCTTTTTTCTCGTCGATAAGCTCGCAGAGGCGGATCAGCGCCGTCGGCGCGTTGCCGATGACGTAAATGGCGCCAGGCGTCTGGCGGGCGGCCGCTTCCATGCTTACTATGGCGCGGGTGACGCCGCGGGCGCGGGCCTCTTCGGCGATGGCAGGGGCAGACATGCGGCACGTGACCGTCACGCCCAGGGCGCTGCAGGCTTTTTTGCTGATTCCCGCCGCCGCCATCATGGTGTCCGTCACGATGGGCGTTCCGCGTTTCAGTGCGGCGCGGGCGACGTTAACGACATCGGGCGAAAAGCGCAGAGTCCTCTGGAACTCGAAGTCGGCTGTAGCGTGAATGACTCGCATGACCACGGGAAGCTCTTCTTCCGTCCCTTGCCAGGGCGCCATTTCGGCGGCGATGGTCTTCATGCTTGCCAGTTCGATTTCCTCCGGTTTCATGTAAATCACCTCGTTCATGAAGTTCTAAAAGCAGAGCGGCAGCGCTGCCAGCGCCAAAGTCAGCAGCGCCGACGCCGCGGAGATGACCACGTTCCACGTCAGCATGGAACGGGCGGCCGATCCGGGAAAAAGGCCGAAATAGTGGCCCGAGTTGGTGCGCACCAGCCGTGTGACCACGCTGAGGCTGTTGCCGAAGATCAGGGCGAAAACCGCCTGCGCGGTCGTCAGCTCTCCGGCGGCGAGGCTGCCGCCCGCCAGGGCCAGAGCAGCGGAAACATGGGCAAAGGAGGCAGCGGCCACGGCCAGCGCCGGCAGAGGAAAGAAGGCGCTTCCCTTCAGCCAGCTTTGCAGCCAGTTTTCGGCAGCAGGCACCAGAAGAAAGGCCAGCGCGTAGAACAGCCATGCCAGCGGCAACGTTTTCAGAAGCCGTCGCGCGAATTTCACGACCGACTCCCTGGGGAGCCCCTGCTTGGTACCTTCGAAGGGAAGGTCGTCCTGCTCGCCTCGCTTGAGAGCGTACAGCGAAACGGCGAATTTCAAGGCCGAGCGCAGCAGCAGAGCGCAGGCGAAAATTCCGCCCGCCGTTCCCGCCAGGCTGCAGGCCATGACCAGAGTGGTGGTCCAGCGGCGCAGGTAGGCCGGAAAGGCCAGCGCCAGCGTTCCCCAGAGCGCCGTACGCGGCGAGATCCGACGGCTGTCCAGCGCCGAGGCGATAATGGCTGCTCCCGCTTTCGCCGACCCCACGCTGACGGCCAGAGCCGAACCCAGCGTGGCGCCGATGCCCCAGCGGCGCAGGCGGGGAAGAACACGGCGCATCAGGCGGTCGGCGAGACCCGTAGAGATGATGGCGGCGCCGACGACGAAGCCGATGAAGATGTCCACCGTTAATGTGGCGCCGCCGCGAAGGAGCTGAGACCAGTTTACTTCCACAGCAGCAGAATGGAAAGGTACTCCTCGGCAGGCTCAAGCGCCGCGAAGCCTTGGAGGATCCTTTCGTCGGGCAGGCCGGCGCGGTCGATGCGGAGCGTTTTTTTCCACGGCCCCGCCGCCTCGACAGTCTCTCTCAGCGCACCGCGCAGGGCGCTGGGCTTGTAAAGGGCGGCGGAGTTCGCCGCTTTCAGCGCTTCGATGATGCGGTCCCTGTCCGCCGTTCCAGGAATGACGGAGAAAATCTCTTCGCCCATGGCAAGGAAGGAATGGGCGCGCGAGGCGGCGAAGTTGTGGGCCGAAATGCCGGCAATCAGGCAAAGCTCCAGGCTCGGCTCCATCTCCTTCCACAGCTCGTAAAGGTAGAACCCCGTGGCGTACAGAGTGGAGTCCCCGATCACGGGAAGAACGACGCTTCCGGCGCCTTGCCACTGCGGCCTTATGGCGTTCAGCTGTTCTCGCAGCCGCACGTCGCGTTGCTGTGCGTTGCCCGTCATGGGAAAGATCAGCGGAACGGTCTTCAGATCGGGAAGGTGGGTTTTGACGATCTGACCGGCCACTGAGGCGCGTTCGGCGTGGGAATGAGGAACGAGCACCAGATCGGCACTTTTCAGGGCTTTTAGCGCGCCGACGGTGACGAGGTCGGGATCTCCGGGGCCAACGCCTGCGATGATGAATTTCAAAAGGATCACTCTCCGTAGAAAAGTTCAATGAGTTTCATGCCGCCCTCGCGCAATCCCAGCAGCGAAGGACGGGCCAGCTGATATTCCGGCACGATGCCGACCTTGGCGGCACCCAAAGCCTGCGCCCAGGAACGGCTTTTCACGTCGTCCTCCGTCGAGGAGTTCATGGGGCCGTTTTCCACGAGGTAGACGTCGAGACCGCTGGACAGAAGCTTCATGACGCGCTCCAGCCCCCAGGGCGCGATGGAGCTGCCCCTGCGGATCGGCATCGCCTCTGCGGCGGCGTTTTGTCCGCCGGCCAGGTCGATCAGACGGGCGGCCCATGAGTCGGGCGCGCAGGTGTGAAGCTCCTTCGACGTGGCCTCCACGAAAACCCTGGGGCGGGAGTCACCGCCGCGGCGTTTTTCGGCTTCTGAGCGGATCTCCTCGCAGACGCCATCGAAGAGCTTTATGGCCTCTTCGGGAGAAACGCCGACAAGCGGCGCCAGTTCCTTCAAGTAGTCCTTGAATCCATCCCAGGAGGGTGGGTCGATGAGCAGAGTTTTTACGCCGGCGCGCTCCAGAACGCTTTTCAGCTCGGGATTTCTCTTCTCGACGAGCGTGCGCATCAAGACGAGGTCGGGCTTCAGCGCCAGAAGCGCCTCGGCGTTGGTTTTAATGGGAAAGCGCGGAATTTCCGGAAGCCTGTGGCGTTCGTAGTTTGCCGTGGTCCCGGTGATCCTCGAGGCGCCGCCCAGGGCGATGATGTTGTCCGTATGTCCTCCGTACAGCGAGATGATCCGCTCGTAGGCGCAGGCGGGAAAAGCGATGAGTGCGGCCGCCAGAAAGGCGGCTGAAATTTTCCTCAAAATTGCGGAAGCCATGCGTGATCACCTTCCGATGAAATGTAAACCGAAAAGGGTGTGTCGTAAAGGGCGCGCAGAACCGATGAATTCATGGCGCTGACCGCCCCCGAGGAGACACACCGTCCGTCCTTCACCGCAAAATAACAGTCGGCGCACCGCAGCGCCGTGTTGATGTCGTGAACTGCCGTGACCACCGTTTTTCCGGCTTCCGCCCATGTGCGCATAAGACGGAAGGCGTGGGCCGCCTGACGGGGATCCATGGCCGACGTCGGCTCGTCCAAAAGCAGCACCGGCGGATCCTGCGCGGCGATCATGGCGAGAAACACCCTCTGAAGCTCGCCGCCCGAAAGCTCAGTGACCGTCCGAGCAAGCAATTCCGTGACGTCCAGAAGCTCCGCCGCGTGGCGGATCAGCTTTTCGTCCTCCTGCGAAAGGCGTCCCAGAAGTGGCTTGTAGGGGATCCGTCCGAAGCCGATGACCTCGAAAGCCGTAAAGGCCGCCTTGGCGCTGCTCCGCTGAGCCAGAATGCCCAGCAGCCGCCCCAGCTGTCGGCGTGAAATGTCCTTCAATTCGCGGCCCTCCAGCGCAGCGGAACCTTCGTAGGGCAGAATGCCCGCCAGCGCCTTGAGGAGCGTGCTTTTGCCGCTGCCGTTGGGGCCGATGAGCGCCGTCACGCAGCCCGGCTGAAAGGCACCCGAAAGCCCCTTCAGCGCGGGAACGCCGTCGTAGCCGGCAGAAAGATCGGAGAATGAAAGTGAAACGTGGGGGCGCGTCATCTTCTTTTCACCAGAATCCAACAGAAAAAGGGGCCGCCCAACAGGGCCGTCAAGACGCCCACGGGCAGTTCGCCGAGACGCTGCGCCGCACCGTCGGCCAGAGCCAGCAGCAGTCCCCCCGTCAGAAAGGAAAAGATCAACAGCGGCCGGTGGGCCGGGCCGATGATCTGGCGCACCATGTGGGGCGCCACGAGGCCCACGAAGCCGATGATGCCGAAATTGCTGACAGTCAGCGCCACGCCGACGGAAGAAAGGCAGATCAGCAGAAAACGGATTCTCGCCTCGTTGATGCCCAGCAGCTCCCCTTGGCCGTCTCCGAGGGAGATGGCGTCAAGCTGGCGGCCGAGGAACCATGCGGGCAGCAGGACGACGGCAGCGCCGCACCACACCGAAAGGGCCGCCGAGGGCGAAGCGCCCGAAAAACTGCCCATGAGCCACAGTACAATGGCGCCGAGACGGTCGTCGGCCATAGCCTTCAAAAAGGTGACGCCCGCCGAAAGCACGGCGTTGGTGATAATTCCCGCGAGGACCAGATAGCTGCCGCTGCAGCCGTAGCGGCGGGCAATGAGGCTGACGATGCAGAGCGCCGCCATGGCGCCGGCGAAGGACAGCGGCGTCACGGCGAAACGCCCGACGAAAAATCCCAGCGTGCCGCCGAAAGCCGCACCCGAGGCGATGCCCAGCGTGTAAGGTTCGGCCAGCGGATTGGCCAGCAGCCCTTGAAGGACGGCGCCCGACGCCGCGAGAAGACCGCCGGAGCCTAGGGCGGCCAGCAGCCGTGGAAGGCGCACCGACCGCACCACGAGAGCTTCGGGCAGACGGCGCTCCGCTTCGGGCAGCGCAGGCGAGAGATACTGAAAAACGAGGGAGAGTGGAATGTCCCACTCTCCCTGTGCAATCCGCCACAGCGCCGTCAGCAGCAGAGACGCCAGAAGAGCCGCGCCGAGGAGGGCAAAAAAGCGGCGGCGTTTCCGGCGGAACTTTTCAAAAACTGCGGCTTCCGACGGCTGTGACATGGCTATTTCATCGCAGCCTTGAGGTTCTTCACGAAGTACGCCGCAAAGTCCTTGTCCTCGCCGAGGCCGTGAAGGTACGTGTCGACGGCGATGCCTTCTTGTTTAATGAGGTTCAGCCAGGATTCGGGGTCGTCTTCGCCCGCCAGGTCATTGTGGGCGTGATCGCCAGCGACAACCATGAGCGGCGAAAGCAGGGCCTTTTTGTATCCGGCCTTTTTCAAAGCGGCGATGACGTCCTCGACGAGAGGCGTGTTCTCCACAGTGCCGATGAAGAAGCGGCCGTCGGCCTTTTTGTTCAGGGCGACCTGAAGCTGGCAGTACATGGCGTTTGCCATGTGGTGCGGTGTGCCGTGTCCCATCAGCACAACGGCCGTGTCGGCGGGAACCTTGGCGAATCTCTTGATGAGAATGTCGGCCACTTCGTCGCAGGCCTCAACGCTGTACAGAGCGGCGTTGCCGAGGCGCAGGTCCTTGAAGCCGTATTTGCCCTTCAGCGAGCGGAAGGCGTGAACGACGCCCTTCACGTCGTCGTACTCGGCGCCGGGAATGATATGCGTGGAGACGACGCAGACTTTGTTGAAGCCCTCGTCGTTCAGAGCCGCCAGTGCCTCTACGGGCGTGGGCGGAACGTTTTTCTTTCCTTCGCGCGTCAGCTTGCGGCGGATGATGTTGGACGTGAAGGCAAGGCGCACCTCAACGCCGGGGAAGGCCTTTTTCGTCGAAGCCAGCAGGTTGTCGATGGCCTTGCGGGCCGACGGAACCGACGTGCCGAAAGAAGCGATGAGAATCGCCTGTTTGTCCTGTTTTTCCTTATGGGGGGCAGCGCAGCTCATGCCGGAAAAGGTAACGGCCGTAAACGCGAGAGCCAAGAATACAGATTTAAACGTCATTGTTATTCGTTCCTTTCGTATTTTTCGGACCCCGAGGGGTCACCGAGCCTTCCGCCCGAAAAGGCGGAAAACAAAAAAGAGACCGGCAAATGCGCCCAGTCTCCTCCGCAACCAGCTGCTGCTCAGCTGCACAGGAGTTCGCCCACGCAAACATTCCCCCTTTTCAAGCTCCCGAAAGAAATATTCTGGCTTCTCTTCATCCGCGTCCGGGTCTTCCCGATCAATCGATCAGTGACATTCTCCGGATTTGTCCGAGTTACAGCGGCGGGGCCGCGCCGGATTCGCACCGGCTTCCTTCTTAAAGGAGTTCTTTATTCATTTTTCTCATTATAGCACGGAACGAAAGGGCTTCAACAGCCATTCTCTTTTGTTTTTTTTGCCCTTTTTATTTTTGTGAAAAATTGCGGCAAGAGGAAAAAACATGCCATTTTTCCCTCTGTGGTCGGGATAACTTTCAAGTAATACATAAACTTTGGAAGGTTGAGCATCTTGCCTGATTTTTGTCGGAATGTTACTATAAACACTGAGAGAGCTTAATTTGTGCATGGACGACGGAGGTGTTTTTCTGTGGAAAGCTCACTGCGCCTTGAAGTGGTGACTGAAGTCAGGACAGAAGACGTGTACGATCTCTACGTTGACGCCGGTTGGTGGGAAGAGGGCTGGAGCCTGGACGTCATTCCCGCCATGGTGAAGAATTCCTTCCGCTTCGTGGCTCTTTTCAACGGCAGGGAACTGGTGGGCATGGGACGCGCCCTTTCGGACGGCGTCAGCGATGCCTACATTCAGGATATTGTGGTGCGCACCGATTACCGCGGACAGGGGTGGGGACGGAAGATCGTCCTCAAACTCGTCGAGGAGCTTCGCGCCGTGGGGATCGACTGGATCGGACTGATCGGCGTTCCGGGTTCGAAACCCTTTTATGAAAAGCTGGGCTTCGGCGAGATGCCCGACTTTGTTCCGATGAAATATCAGTGCTGACGACGTTGCGTTGGCCGAGCTTCGCATTTGAAGTGCGGCTCGCAAAAGTGTAGAATAACCAACGATACTATTTATGCCTGAAGAAGACGCTCAGCGGTCCTTTAGGCTTTTTCGGGAGAAGACAGGACTATGGCAGAACGACTTGAAGAGTTTTTGATTGAAAAACTGAAAAAACGCAACGGCGGCAAGGATTTTTGGTGGGAGGGCCGTTGGATCGACGCGACGGAAATGCTCGAGCGCATTGAAAGCGATCGGCAGGTTCTCATAAAATCAGGATTTCAGCCTGGACAGCGTCTGATGACGCTGATGCCCAACTGCCCCGCCCTGGTGGAGCTGGCGATTGCGGTGTGGAGTCTGAGGGGAACGCTCATTCCGCTCAACATGCGTGCCGGTACCGACAACCTTTTACCAACCATCGACCTGGTGCAGCCCTTCGGAATCGTCATTGCCAGGGACGATCTCAAGGCCGCGGCCGGCGTGGTGCGCTATCCCGTAACTCAGACCGATACCGACGGCGTCCTCGACGAGTTCCGCGGCGTAGTGCGCAAGACCACTTCCGAGGATTATGCCGTTTTCTTCACGACCTCGGGGACGACGGGCATGCCCAAGGCCGTGCCGCTGACTCATGGAAATTTTCTCGGCAATCTCGATTCGATTTTCAAGGCCTTCCCGATGACTGAAGATGACGTCCATCTCTGGGCGCTGCCCAATTTCCATTCCTTCGGCTTTACCCTCGGTTTGCTGCTGCCTCAGGCCAGCGGCGGTCGGTGCGCCGCCGTGGGAACCTTCATGCCACCGCTTCGGGTGCTGGAGACCATAGCTGCGACAAAATGCACTCTTCTGTGGCTTGTGCCTGCCATGCTGGAATTTTTGAAGCGCTCGGCAGCCCACAATCCCATTCACATCGACAGCGTGCGCGCCGTGATCACCGGCGGCGACCGTTTGAATGCCAAGCTTGACGAGGCGAGCATGGAGGTCTTTGGCCATCCCATTCTTGAAGGTTACGGCACCACCGAGTGTTCGCCCGTAATTTCAGTCAATCGCACCGAGCAGTCCCGCAAGCTGGGCACCGTGGGCCTCATTCTTCCGGGTTACCAGTGGAAAGTCTGCGATTCCAAGGGCAACGCCTTGCCGCCCGAGACGCCGGGAGTCCTGATGCTGAAGGGGCCTTCGGTCTTTCACGGCTACTTCGAAGCGCCGCAGGTCACAGCCGAGCGCCTGTCCGACGACGGCTGGTACAACACCTGCGACGTGGTGAAATACGACAAAGACGGCTACATCACCATTCTCGACCGCCTGAGCGACATCATCATCGTGGGCGGATTCAACGTCTATCCCCAGGAAGTGGAGCGCATCCTCAACGAGCATCCCGCAGTGGCGCAGTCGGCGGTGGTTTCCATGCACCATCTGGTCAACGGCGAAATCGCGCGTGCCTTTATCGTTCTCAAGCCCCAAGCCCACGTGACCGACCGCGACATCATCGAGTACTGCAAGGGAAAGCTGGCCAACTATAAAATCCCGCGCAAAGTGGATTTTATCGAAGCGCTGCCCGTTTCGCCTTCGGGCAAAATCCTTCGCCGTAAGCTCAGAGAACTGAAATAGCGCGATGGTATTTTTCGAAAAAACGAAAAAACACGTGCGCGCTCTTGCGCGGCTTTTCAAAAAATCGGAAAAACTCTGCATCATAGCGGCCATGCTGTTAGCTGGCGCCGCAAGCGCCGATGCCGCCCGCATGAGACTGCGCGTTCCCGAAAAGTGCCCGGTGGGACAACCCTTTGTCCTGGAAATGTACGTCAACGAGGATATCGACGACGTCGAGGTGAAGTGGCTGAAGCAGGTCATCAGTCTGACGCCGCGGAAAAACATGGTGCGCACCGTTTTGGGCGTCTCCAACGATCGGAAGTTGGCGGGAGAGACCTTTCCGCTGTCGGTGTCGTTTAACTGCGGGGCAAAGGGGCGCGTTCTCGCCGAACGGAAAATAAAAGCCGTAAATTACGATTATCCTCGGCAGGTGCTGAAAGTGGCGCCTGCGATGGTGCGCCCACCGAAAAAGCAGCTCCCTCGCATTGCCGCCGAAAGCAAAGCTGTAAAGGAAGCGCTGTCGCGGCGCAGCGCAGGCGAGCCCCTCCCTCGGACCTTCGTTCGCCCTGTACGCGGTATTCCTACGGCCCTTTTCGGAGGATTCCGTGAGTATAACGGCGTTCCCGGTACCGGACACAAAGGTCTGGATCTGCGCGCCGCCGTCGGGACAAAGGTCAAAGCCATTGCCGACGGCACCGTAGTGCTCACGGGAAAGCACTATTTTGCCGGAGGCTCAGTTTACGTTGATCACGGTTCGGGCGTGTACAGCGCTTACTTTCACCTGTCGAAGATCCTCGTGAAAGACGGACAGAACGTTAAAGCCGGAGATCTGCTGGCCCTGACTGGAGCCACCGGCCGAGTGACGGGGCCGCACCTCCATCTGGGAATTTGCTCCGGCGGCACGTGGCTCGATCCGCTGCCGTTGCTGGAACCCTCGCGGCGTCCCAAAAACGTTGAAACGCTTTACGAGTTTTAATCATCGAATATCCCTCACAGGAGCGTGAAAGCCATGAAGAAAATCACCATGTTTATGTTCGAAGCCTGTCCTCACTGCAAGCTTGCCCGTAAGTGCATCGAAGAGCTTAAAAAAGACCATCCCGAGTACGCTTCGATTCCCTTCGAGATGATCGACGAGCGCAAACACCCCGAAGTGGCCGAGAAATACGATTACTATTACGTGCCCACCTTTTTCGTTGACGGCGTCAAAGTTCACGAAGGCCATGCCGAAAAAGACGACGTGGAGAAAGTGTTCAAAGCGGCGCTCAAGTAAAAATGCGAGGCTCTGTCTTTCCGCGGAGAGACGGAGCCTCGTATTTTTGTTGGCGGAGCCGTTTCAGATATGGCGCCCCTTGAATTTAAAGCGCCTCTGCTGCGAGATGGTGAGCTTATTCCTTGCGCCCATTGCCTGCCTGAAAAGATACAGATATAATAAACCATGCAGCAAGAAAGACTCGACAGCCCGAAAGTACAATCTTCCCGATTAAGAGACCCAGGAGGTGCTTCATGCGCAAAAAAATAATTATCGCTTTGGCGCTGACAGCCGTTCTGACAGCGCTGGCGGGAAGTGGTGCAGCTCAAAAACAAAAGGAGCTTCCGCTGCTCACCGTCGAAAAAGCTTTGCAGCTGGCATACAAAAACAACCCTTCTTTGAGCGCCGCCGAATTCAGAGTCGAACAGGCAAAGCAGCAGATCCGTCAGGCCCGTGCCGACAAACTGCCCCACCTCTATGCCGAACTGGCGGGAGCGTGGCAGGGAGAAGAAGGCCATATACCTGTTTATCAACTAACGCCTTCTCAATCCCTGTCTAGCGTTCCCTTCGCATTGGCTGCCAATTCCTTCAAAGACGCCTACCGCGCGGCGTTGGGCGTCCAGTGGCTGGTTTTCAGCGGCGGCGCCGTTGAAAACGTCATTGCCGCCCGCGAGCTGACCTGGCGCGGCATCAAAGCCCAGGAAGTCCGCACGGGACAGGCCGTGGAAAACAGCGTGCGCGTGTGCTATTACGACCTCCAGCGCGCCCGCGCGCAGCTGACCGTTGCCGAAGAGGTGCGGACCCTTTCGAAGGAGCATCTCTCGCAGGTGGAGTACTTTTTCAAGTACGGCGTCGTCGCCCAGGACGAAGTGCTGCGCCTTCAGGTCGAAGTGTCGAACAGCGAACTGAACGTCATCTCGGCGCGCAACGCCGTAGACGTCCGCTGGCGCGCGCTGGAACGCGCCGTCGGTCTCACGCTTCACGACCGTTTCGTCATGCCGCATCCCGAAATGAAAGTTGCCGACCACCCCGTTCCCCACTGGGACGAAAACAGCCTTTACGACTGGCGCCCCGAGCTTCGCGCCCTGGACTTCATGAGAGAAGCCGCCGATGCCGCCTCCCGCGCTTCGCGCGCCGCCAACAACCCCAAAGTGATCCTGTCCGGCGAAGGCTTTAACATGGGGCGGGATTTCTGGCCCCACGATCTGGACACCTGGAAAGTTTCAGCCGGGCTGAGATGGGATTTTTACGACGGAGGCAAATCCATTGCCCAGTCCAAAGAATATCGCGCCCAAGCCAAAGAATTGCTTGCCAAGATGGAAGACCTGAAAAAACAGATCGCCCTGGAAGTTTCGTCGGCGCAACTCAATTACCAGTCCTCCCGACAGCGAATCGACGTGGCTGCGCGTCAGGTCGTCAGCGCTCAGGAGGATTACCGCATGGCGCTCATGCGCTATAAAGCCAGCGTAGGCACCAACCTTGACGTGCTCGACGCGCGGACCGCTCTGACCAATGCCCGGACCCAGCTGGTCAACGCCGTTTACGATACCGAGAGCAGCCGCGCCAATCTCGATTACGCGCTGGGACTTTCCGATCAGTACATGCTGGAACCTTCAGCAACACGAAAGGGCGCTGAACCGCCGAAAGCCGCGGCAAAAACGGAGCCGCCCGCGCCGAAGCGCAAAACGCCTGAAAAGGGCGCCACAAAAAAATAGAAGCGTCTGCCGGCGAAGTTTCGAAAGATATTCGCCGGCATTTTCGTCCTGAATAAAGAAGCTTTCCGATCATGGAACAGCCACTTCAGAGGGTTGTTTTTTGACGACGTGAAAAAAGAATTTTCATCAAAAACGCAATTTGGCGTTGACAAGCAGGAAAAATCCTTTATAATATCTTCCTGTCAGGCCGGCGTAGCTCAGTTGGTAGAGCAGCTGACTTGTAATCAGCAGGTCATCAGTCCGAATCTGATCGCCGGCTCCATTACATAAACGCCCCTGCGCCCTATAAGGTAGTGTGGCCGAGTGGTCAATGGCATCAGACTGTAAATCTGACGGCGAGAGCCTACGGTGGTTCAAATCCACCCGCTACCACCATTTTGAAGCCGACTTAGCTCAGTAGGTAGAGCACCTCCATGGTAAGGAGGGGGTCCCCAGTCCGAATCTGGGAGTCGGCTCCATTTTTTTTATCCTTTTGCCGATGGCAATCAAAAATTTTTCAGTGAATACAACAGTACGGAGACGTTGCAGCGCAACGTCTCCGTACTGTTTATATTTTGTGAAAGTTCTTGAACGTCATTGATTGTTATTATGCTCAATCGGCGGCTTGAAAACGCCTTTTCGCGGCGAATTGCCGACGAAATTGGCCACTTGAACGGAGGCGTTGGAGGCGTTGAAAATGCTTGCCCGGATCAGGGGAAAGAGGAAGGCCGACGCCACTCCGCTGACCACGGAGACCGTCGACCAAGCCAAGCCCGAAACCAAGGCTTATATTTTTGCCGATACTCGAAATGGCCTTTATCTGCGCGGATACCTTTCACGACTCAAGACCGGGTGACCCTATGTGAATAGACGATATGGAGGCCCGCCGGATGATCGGCAAGTATCGCAGCGTGTCGCTGATCGATCTCCAATTCACACCAGAGCAGATTTTTTCTCAATGCATAACAGATTGCTTGACAAACAATAATAAAATATATTATTTCACTTTATTCTATGTTGATTGATAATCAATGTTGTGCTACAATTAAAAAAACGATGAAAATCGTTAAAAACGTCGGAGAATCTATCTCCAGGAGGTGGCTTTTACGATGAAAATGAGACGTGGAGCGGGTGTCATTTTATTGGCAGTTTGTGCTGTCGTCGCTTTTTCAACAGCGGTGCTGGCGGCGCCTCCAAATGAACTGTTGCACAGCAGCGGAGGCGGCATGGTGGTGACGACGCAGCCTCTGGCGGACAAAATAGGACAAGATGTCCTCGCCCAAGGCGGCAACGCCGTCGACGCGGCCGCGGCGGTGGCTTACGCGCTCGCTGTGTGCCATCCGTCGGCAGGCAATATCGGAGGCGGCGGTTTTGCCATCATCCACATGGCCGACGGTACCGACACGGCGCTGGATTTCCGTGAAATGGCACCCGGTCGGGCGACTCGCGACATGTATCTGGACGCGAAGGGCAACGTGATCCCGATGGCCAGCACTCGCACGTATCTGGCTGTCGGCGTGCCGGGCACTGTTGCAGGCGTCAGTGCGATGTTGGACCGTTACGGGACGTGGAAACTCGACCGCGTCATCGCTCCGTCCATCGAATTGGCGGAGAAGGGGTTCGTCATCACGAACAACCATGCCGAGAGCATGAAGAGCGAACGTGACAAGCTCAAGAAATTCGCCACGGGACGCCGTTACTTCCTGCACAAAAACGGCACTCCTTATAAAGAAGGCGAGCTCTTCCGCCAGAAAGACCTGGCAAAAACGCTGCGTCGTATCGCCCAAAACGGCCCGCGCGAATTCTACGAAGGCAAGACGGCCGAGCTGATTGCCGCCGATATGAAGCGCAACGGCGGTCTCATCACCAAAGATGATCTTGCCCGCTATCGCCCCATCTGGCGCGAGCCGAGCGTTGCCGACTACCGTGGCTACAAGATCGTTTCCATGCCTCCGCCTTCCAGTGGCGGCATTATCGTTGCCGAGATTCTCAACATCATGGAAAACGCCGACATTGCCAAGATGGGATTCAACACTCCCGCAACGCTGCATCTCATGGCCGAAGCCATGCGTCGCGCCTACGCCGATCGCAGCGAGTATCTTGGCGACCCCGAATTCGTGAAGATCCCCGGAGAACTGACGAGCAAAGAATATGCTCGTCGTCTGTTTAAGCAAATCGAGTCCGGAGCGACCCCCAGCGACAAAGTCCGTCCTGGTCTCGGAGCCTTGCACGAGGGCACCAACACCACGCATTACTCGGTAGTGGACAGCGCAGGCAACGCCGTCTCCGTGACCTATACCATCAACGAGTCCTACGGTACAGGCGCGGCAGTGAAAGGCGCAGGATTCCTGCTGAACAACGAAATGGACGATTTCTCCGTCAAACCCGGCGTTCCCAACGTGTACGGTCTGGTCGGCGGAGACGCCAACGCCGTTGAGCCCTACAAGCGGCCTCTGAGTTCCATGAGTCCCTCCATCGTTTCCAAGGACGGACGGATCTTCATGGTTCTCGGCAGCCCCGGTGGTGCTCGCATTATCACCACAGTGCTGCAGGTGATTTCCAACGTGATCGACCATAAGATGCCCATCAACGAAGCCGTCAGCGCTCCTCGAGTCCATATGCAGTGGCTGCCCGACGAACTGCGCGTGGAACCGCAGAACGGACTCAGCAGCGAAGCCGTTGAGAGCTTGATCTCCATGGGCTACACGTTGCCGCTCAAACCCTATATGGGCGACGTCAACGCCATTCTGATCGATCCCAAGACCGGAGCGATGACGGGAAGCCACGATTCGCGCCACGAGTTTTAATTGATCCGGCTGTGAGGCCTTTAAAATCTGTGTCGGTAGAAATCAAGAAGTCGTCTCAAAGTCGATGTGCCCTCCTTTCCGAAATTTCGGAAGGGAGGGCACATCGTTTTGCGGCGGCTTTATTGATCACATTTTCAAGCATTTGCGTTGCTTGTGGAATGGCGCCTATTCCCGACTCAAACGGCGGATAGCCTTTGCCTTCCGATGAAGTGCAGCTGCCAGGTTCACTTCTCAATGATAGTTTCAATGGATTGATTCTGTTCGTTTGGGAACGGTTTGACGCTGTGTGCTTGAATTGCCAATCAGCACGATGGCCTCGAAATTCATGGAGAAGGCCTGTTTTCATGACCTCGACAGGCAAATCGCGCACAACTTCAAATTTATCCGCTAAATATGTATTTTAGTCTTATAAGATTACTGACAATCCAAATATAGTTGAACTTGACATAATATTCATTCATTATATAATAAAAAAAATTGTATTCTTTTATTCACTGCTGCACGTTGCGTAGAGGTAAAAGGATATTTTAGTAAGAAAAATTTCTATGGAAAGGAGCATTAGGGAGAAGGTGAGGCCTTTTCTTGCTGGGTGTCCAGGAAAAATCGGGCATATCAAAAAAACGCTTGAGAAAGGTTGGTGAGTTGTATGGTGTCTTTGATTCAATCCAATGACACGATCTATATTTGGGCGGTGTTGTTGTGTGTTGTTCTGGTGGTAAATTGGCTCGATCAACGGTCGAAGGCAATCAATAAATTAGGGACAATTTTCCTATATGTTATCGCGGGACTTGTTTTGTCCAATTTGCACATTCTTCCCTTTTCATCTCCTGTTTATAAAACTCTCTCAGGAATTTTAGTGCCTCTTGCAATACCGATGCTGCTCTTCAGATCGAATCTGCGGAAGATTTATGAGGAAAGTGGAAAAGTCTTTATTGCTTTTAACCTTACCGCAATATCTTCTATAGTAGCTGCATTGATTTATGCACCGGTGCTTCGCAAATGGGGTATGCAAGAGGTCCCTGGTTTTGCTGCGATGTACGCAGCAGGTTCTATAGGAGGAACTGTCAATATCATCGCTATGGGAGGAACTTTTGAAGTCAGCGAAGAACTTGTGAGCGCTACGACAATGCTTGGAAACTTTACCTTGGGTATTGTTCTCTTCGTATTGGCCTTTGCAGCAGGCTCACGGACCTATAGGCGCTATTTTAAGCATCCGCATATTGATGAAAGGGAAGCTGCAATTCTTGCTGATCCAGAGGCTGCAAAAAAACCTTTTTCCGCTGTATTTTGGAAAGATAAAGGTATTTCTCTTCTTGACGTCCTCAAGACATTTACAACAGCGTTTGTTATTCTTGCTTTAAGCCGTCTGATTGCTAACTTTGTTGTTTCTTTGAAACCGCCTTTTGTGATTAAGCAGCTTTTCGGCAGTATATGGCTTGTTATGACAACACTATCTGTCTTGGGTGCGACATTCCTTCCTAAGTGGTTCTCTTCGCTGAAGTTCGGTGAGGAATTTGGTCTTATTCTTATGTCTCTGTGGTTTGTTAGCGTAGGCACTTCCGCAAACGTCTATAGACTTGGCCAATATGGAGCTTTTGTGCTGTTCGCATTTGTGGTTACGCTTACATGTCATATGGTGTTGTCTTTCCTGCTCGGCAAAATCTTCCATCTCAATCTCGAAGATATTTGCTGTTCCATCGCAGCAAATATAGGCGGTCCTTCAACAGCTGCTTCGCTGGCCATCAGTCAAGGATGGAGCAATCTTATAGCTCCGATTATTCTTTGCGCTCTTTATGGCTATATTATTGGCAACTATCTTGGCGTATTTATTGGCAATGTCTTCATGTAAAAATGTCTTCAGGGTGAGGAGACTAAGATATGAGTAAAATTAAAAACATTAAAGTCAAGGTAGTCGAAGTTCCTCTGAAACGTACGTGGCAAACTTCTCTCTACGCTACGACCACTCGTGCTCATTGCATTGTCAGAGTTGAAACTGAAGATGGCATTATTGGCTATGGCGAGGCATCGCCAGCTGCTGCATTCATGGGTGAAACGGCTTACACTATGGAGGTCGTCATTACACGCTATTTTGCTCCTGTTCTTAGAGGCGAGAGTGTGCTTGATATATCGAAGATCAATGACCTTATGGATCAAATTATTGCCGGCAATACTTCTGCAAAAGCAGCAGTGGATATTGCAATCCATGATGCGGCGGGGAAGGCCTTAAATGTTCCCGTTTATGATTTGCTGGGGGGGCGTCTGCGCGAAAACTTTGATCTTGTCTGGTCAATGGGGTTCAAGAAACCAGAAGAATCGCTGGAAGAAGCAAAAGAGTATATCAAAAAAGGCTTTAAGGTTATGAAAGTAAAAGTCGGTAAGGGCGTTGAGAAAGATGCCCGGCTCATCAAGCAACTCCGTGAACTTTTTGGTCCTGATATCCCTATTCGTCTTGACGCAAATCAAGGGTTTACTCCTGGCGATGCAATTGCATTGCTCCATCGTGTCGTGGATTCTAATCCTGAATGTTTTGAACAGCCTGTAGGAAAATGGAATTATGAGGGAATGAGGCATGTCCGTAATCATGCCTGCGGCATAAAAATCATGGCAGATGAATCTGTCTCTTCACTGCATGATGTAATAAATATCATCAAAAATGGCTGTGCGGATCTCTTTAATATCAAGGTCGGTAAGGTCGGAGGGCTTTACCGGGCTTGCCAAATCGCAGCTGCTGTTGAAGCTGCAGGATATCAGGCAGCAGCAGGCAGCAATCTTGAACTTGGCATAGGCGAAGCAGCCAGTGCACATTTCATAACGAGTCAGAAGGCCGTATGTTTACCTTGCGATGCTCTCTGTGGCTCGGAATTGCATACTTGCAATATTATTACGAATCCTATGGTTATGACATCAGAAGGCAAATTTTCTTGTCCAGTTACGCCAGGACTTGGAGTAGAGGTAGACGAAGGAATTTTTAGTTCAAACGCTGTAACTTTTAGTTAGTACTATTTATAACACGGAGGCGGTGTTGTTCTTTCTTGGCAATTGTAATTTTTTCAGTTTGGTCGTTGTGATATGAAGCCTATGTTATGGCTAAGATTTTGCACTGCCTTCGTAAGGTTAGAGCCCTTTTAAACTTTAATCCTCCTTCGCTAATATAAGGTTTATTTCAAAAACACCTTGTGTTTAGTAAGGAGGATTTTGTTTTATGTTGAAAGCTTTTCAAATAGAAAGGAAGACAAAAAGGAATCTGTTTTGCAGCTTCTACCAGAATGAAGTTGCAACACGCCTTTCCTGAAGAGAGAAAGCAAGCCATGTCCGAGGAAATTGTACAGTTAGGATGAAGAAACCATTGAGAGAGACAAATTAAAAACTCATATGCAACGTCCTACAGCGTATATGCGAGTACGTCCTCAAGCATGAAGTGACTCAAGCAGCGAGGAAATATCAGACTAATTCGTCAGTTTGTCTATCGCCAATTGAAGAAGTAAGACCGAAGCACCAGGCACCTCGCCTTGAAGTCAAGAGAGCCAAAGGGCAGCTTCATTGTTCACATAAGGGCATAGGGCAAATACCGTTATGAATGTGCCATGTTGTCTATAGTGATTGACGTCCTTTCGAGATGATTTTTGGCAAAACTATTCTAGCGGACTCAATTGTTTTTTCTATCCTCTTGGTCTCACATCTATTGCAAAGCTGCGATCAAAAAAACGTATGCAGGAGGCCTTTTATGAACAAAAAAATTCCACAGAAAAAGATCTATGAAATTTTGTCTAAACTTGACGGTTCGGTAGGGCTATATATCAATGTCTTAGATACCGAGGAACTTTTTCAAATTAATCCTGATCGCGTTTTTCCATCGGCTAGTGTAATTAAGATCCCCGTATTGGCGTTGCTGTTAAAAGATGTGTTTGACGGAAAAGTAGACTGGACGGAGCCTCGTTCGATTGCTCCGAACAACCGTGTAGGTGGTACGGGGATTCTGACCTATCTGGATAAAACGTACGAGCCATCTGTGTCGGTGTTGGCGTTCCTGATGATAACTATGAGCGATAACACAGCAACGAACGAGATCATAGATATCATTGGCTTTGATCGTTTCAATCGGTTCTGGAAAGAACAACACTATGAACACATTACGCTGATGCGTAAAATGCTTGACCTCGAGGCAATCAAACAGGGACGCAATAACTACATGTGTGCTGGAGAAGCTGGGCGCTTGCTTGTCGATATCGCTACTGGAAAATGTATCAGTAAGAAAGCCTCCGGCATAATTATCGATATGATGCAACATCAGCAATGTTTGAATAAGCTACCGGCGTTATTACCGGCAATTCCTTCATGGGCTTCAGCAGAAGAACGTCAAAATATGAGCCCTGGTACTGTACTTATAGGCAATAAAACAGGCGATTTAGATGACATTCAGCACGATGTGGGGATTTTTACGCTACCTGATGGACGTCGCTATATTATTGCCATGTTTACAGGCGATCTAAAAAATACTAGCGATGGCATTCATGCTATTGCTGAAGTTTCTCGCGTTGTTTTTGATGCGATGAGGTGAGGAATGCTTAGATAGCTCTCGAGGAGAAATCAAAAATTCCGAAAAGGTAGGAAGCTATTAAAAATTGGGGACTTATTGAGTGTTCATTATAATGTTGTAGCTGTTAGATCATAAACAACATGTAATATGCCTCAATCTAAAACTTAGTTGCGCTAGAAGAGAGATAATCATTCAATGTGTTGTATTAAAATAAAGTTTAGGAGGAAGATAGAATGAAAAATATAAGTATGTCTTTTACTGCTGCGGGAGATATGCTTGTTCAACGTCGACTTCCCGAAAACTACGAGGGTTTCCAAGAAGTCTCTGCGTTTATTAAGCAGGGTGACTGGAGGTATTTCAATCTTGAAACTACAATTAATAAAGGCGAAGGTTGGGCAAATCAGTATAATGGCGGATCTTATCTCAGAGCGGATGCGGGCGTTCTTGATGATGCTAGAAAATTTGGTTTTAATGTCTTGTCCTTCGTAAATAACCACTCGCTTGATTTCGGGCACTGGGGACTTTTAGACACAATAGAAGCAGTAAATAAAGCAGGTTTTCCACATGCTGGATGTGGAGAGAATCTTTCAAAAGCAGCCGCTCCGGCATATCTTGATACAAAACATGGTCGTATAGCCCTGGTTGCGGCAACATCTACTTTAAATGAAGCGTCAATGGCAGGAATGCAATCTCGTTGCTTTATTGGGAGGCCTGGTGTTAACGGTCTTCGGCATAAAGAAATTTATCAAGTAACTCCCGATTTGTTTCAAAAGATTAAGGAAATAGCTCTAGCTACAAGTATTAATGGCTTTGATGATATTTGCAGACATGAAGGTTATCTGCCTTTACTTGAGGAGGGAACCTTTCCTTTGGGTAAACTCATGTTCTGTGAAGGCGATTGCACAAAGAGAATATCAATCCCTAATGAAGAAGATATGACTAGAATTGAACAGTCAATCTATGAAGCCGAGTTTCAAGCTGATTATATTGTTGTAAGTATTCATTCGCATGAAGTGCAAGGTACATTAAAGGAGACTCCTGATGATTTTCTAGTAGAGTTCTGTCATCGTTGTATAGATGCGGGGGCCGATGCAGTGGTGGGACATGGTCCTCATCTCCTTCGTCCAATTGAGATTTATAAGGGATGTCCTATTTTTTATTCCCTTGGCGATTTTATAATTGAAAACGAAAACATACCTTATGCGCCTGAGGATATGTATGAAATGTATCATATGAAGTCAGACGCCTTGATGAGAGATGTTTTTAAGAAACGATCAGGAGATTTTAGGCGAGGCTTGCAAAAAGATCGTCGTGCCTTTGAGACTGTTATACCTTATTGGACTGTAAAGAATGGTGTTCTAAAGCAAATCACATTGCTTCCTCTAGAGCTTGGTTTTGGGGAACATCGATCAATGAATGGCCTTCCCAAACCAATGAAAAATGCGCCATTTATGGAGAAGTTGCAAGATATGTCGAGAAAATATGGAACAGAAATAGTGATGAGAAAAGATGGCCTTGGGGAAATTGTTCTGTGACATGCTTGTTCCTACTGTCGAGAACAGTGTAGTTTTGTCAAACATGTTGCACAACGAAGTCACAAGGTGAAAGCCAGTGAAGAGGTCGCATAGGAATGTTATTTGAATTACGGTTATGAACTTCCAACTGTTTTTTGAAGTCCGCAAGAGAATAGAAGGCATCGGTAGGAATAAAAGCGTTTTTTGATCCTCTCTGTGACTGTGTTCCACTTTCCCACTGTGACTCCGAGAGTAGAGACGGATCAATTTGTGCGTGATCTTCGGCTCTGTGGTAATTTTCTCAAAAAACGTCAGCAAATTCCGCTTGTTGCTGACGAAACGATCGGAAGTTCAGTGCCATTTTGGTTTGAATGCATTTCATGGTATTGGTAAGGAAATCGACTGATGTAGTCGAGGACTGTTCTTGATAAGCTCCCAGGAGCCTGAAGCAAGTGAACTCATCAATGGCCGTATGTCAAATGTCACTTGGGTTATGGAGATTGAATCGTCGAATTCAATAAGATGAAGCCTATTGTGAGAAGATATCCATACCTGACACGTTTGGGACAGGCTTCGCTCTGGTTGTGTTATGATATTCCTGTCTTTTGATGACACCATGCTTCCACAGGTGGTCTGAAGCGGACTTGTGCGCTTTCACAAGCCCGCTTTTTTGTTCTTTGTCTGCCCCTTTGTTTCATTCTTATCCTCGTCGGAAGCAACTCGATTTGCTCTTTTGATCTCCTTTAGAGCAATGCGTTTACCCTTGCAGACAGCCCAGAATTGCTCGCTTAATATTTTACGCACAAGAGGCATCCCCTTCATTTCGCTGAAATCATCACCAATAACAGGCGCATACAGCGTAATATTGGCGTTCTTACACCCATGAAGAAGCACAATCTATATTTTATTGCATAAAAGAATGCAGACTCCCGTCGGATGTTGTAGCATCAAACTGGAATCTGCATTGCTACAGCAACGAAGTGCTGTAAACTTTCTTTTAATTATTTCATTGTCCCCTTGACAAGAGAATTTTTAATTAATGTTGCCTACCAATGTGGAAGCCCAAGGGCTGTTGCCGAAATCTCGGGCGTCGCAGTCCTTCTGCTTGAAGAAAGGAGCGCGTCGGCCTTTCATGACCTGCTCAAAGGCGTAAGCCGCCTTGATCAGAAGGGGCTCGCCAAAGGGACGCCCCACGAAGGTCAGGCCGAAAGGCATTCCGTCGGCCAGGAAGCCGACGGGAACGACGATTGAAGGATAGCCTGAAATGGGTGCTGCGTCAGATATTCCCGGCGTCACGTAGACGTCTACGCCAGCTTGATTCATAACGCGGTCAACGCCGTTATCGCGGGCTTTTTTCAAATAGGCCACGCGGTTGCGCAGGTATTCAGGCTCAATCAGGCGCCCCGTGCTTTTCTGCAACGTGTCCAAAAGGATGGACTGGCCGTATTTCAGTCCCAGGTCAGGGCGCTCGTTGTTGAGGTCCACAATGTCCTTCAACGTTTTTGCTCGCGTTTTTGGGCTGCATGTTGACAGATAGTAATTTATGCTCTGCTTGAACTCGTAGAATTTCACCTCGTAGTCGCAACGGAGCCGCGGCAAGTCACAGCCGTAAACCAAAAAGGCGCCTGCTTTTTCGAGAGCAGCGTAGGCCTTTTCGCCCAGTTCTTTCTGTTCGTCGCTTAGTTCAACGTAGGTTCCTTTATTGACGCCCACTTTCAATCCTCTAAGACCATTGGCATCGAGGAACTGGCGGTAGTCATCGTAAATTTGGCCGTCGCGGTTCCATGTGGAGGGATCGCGTTTGTCAGTTCCTACGATGATTCCCAGAAGCGCCGCCGCGTCCTCGACAGTTCGGGCGATCACACCGGCCACATCCTGCGCTGTTGTGATGGGGATAATGCCGTAACGGCTGACCGTGCCCAGCGTGGGCTTGATACCTACAACGCCGTTGTTGTGCGCCGGCCATATGACCGATCCGTTTGTCTCCGTGCCCAAGGCACCCATGCAGAGGTTTGCCGAAACGGCAACGGCAGAGCCTGAACTGGAGCCCCAAGTGTTGCCCTTGGGGTTATAAGGACTGATGACCTGACCACCACGGCTGCTGTAACCGTTTTTCATCTGCTTGGTCATGTAGTTGGCGAACTCGGTCATGTTTGTTTTGCCCAGGATGACAGCTCCGGCCTGCCTCAGCCTTGTGACAACCGTTGCGTCGTAGGGCGCAAAATTGTCTGCCAGTGTGATGGATCCAGCGCTGGTGTGCATTTTGTCGTGAGTGTTGAAGCAGTCCTTCACCATGATCGGCACGCCGTGCAGTATGCTCCGCGGTCCCTTGAGCTTTAGCTCTCGGTCCATAGCCTCAGCGATGAACAGAGCATCAGGATTTATTTCGATGACCGAGTTGAGCTTGGGACCCGACTGGTCAATGTCGGCAATGCGTTCCAGGTAGGCTGCCGTGAGGTCGAACGACGTGAGCTCTCCTGAGTCAAAGGCGGCTTGCACTTGGCTGAGCGTAGCTTCTTCAAGTGTGAACATCTGAAAATCCCCGCTTTCGTGTCTTAAAGTTTTCGATTTAAAAAGTAGCCGGCGAACAAAGTGACGGCCGTTTCCAAGCACCCTTCCTGGGGGATAAAGTGGTCGCTGTGCAGCGGGTAGGGACAGTCGCAGCCCATGAAACAATAAAGCGACGGAACTTCAGAGCAGAACGCCGAAAAGTCCTCGCCGATCATACTGGGAGTGATGTCCAGTTTGACTTTTTCATCGCCCAGATAGGCCGCCGCGAAGCCTGAGAACGCTTCATAAAGCCCTCTGTTGTTCTTCACGATCCCAAAGCCGCTGTCCAGAATGACCTCGGCGCTGCCCCTTTCGGCTTCGGCGATGTGGTGCACGATCTCGGGAATCCGGGTGCGCACGTGATCGCGGCTCTGAGCATCAGTGGAGCGTATGGTCCCTTCCAGCGTCACATGGTCACAAATCACGTTGTAGCGCCCAGTGGAGTTAAAACTCCCAATAGAGACCAGCGACCCCGCAAAAGGCGAAACCTCTCTTTTGAGACGGCAGACCAGCGCCGTGTAAATCTGTGCGGCGATAGAAATGGCATCTACGCCCAGGTGTGGCTCCGCCGCATGGGATTTTTTCCCCCGGATCTCAATGCGGAAATGATCCGACGCCCCCATCAGCGTTCCCGCTCGAAGGGCAATCGTCCCTACGGGAAGTGACGGCCAGACGTGCATGCCGTACATCTCCGCGATATTCAGTTTTTTCAGGAATCCCGTTTCTATAACGGGTCTGGCGCCGCCGCGAGGGTTGCATTCCTCTGCTGGCTGGAAAAGAATCGCTACGTTGCAGTGCAAGTATTGTCTGTTTTGATTCAAGGCGACGGTCAATCCAGCGCCGACGGAGGTATGCATGTCGTGTCCGCAGGCGTGCATAATTCCCGGCGTCTGGGAGGCAAAATCCACACCCGTGTTCTCCGTCAAAGGTAGGGCGTCAATATCGCAGCGGAAACCGAGTGTCCTGGGGGCGCCGATGTCGATCATGGCGTAGCCACCCGTGAGGTTGTCGAAGCGGTAGAAGGCCACGCCGCGGTCCTGTAAAAATTTCTCAATCCTATCAGTCGTGTGTTTCTCCGCGTAGCCAAGTTCGGGATAACGGTGGATGTCTTTTCTAAATTCTTTCAGTTCCTGTAATAACTCTGGTGAAAGGCTGAACATACTGTAACTCCTGTCTCTGTCCAATAATAAAAAGGGCCGCTCACCTCAAGAGAGAGCGGCCTCGAATCGTTATGCCGCGTAAATCAGAGCGCGGATAAATACGTAGATAAAGGTGATAATTGTGATAACCCAACCGTTTTTCAACATGGCCTTGATGTCGTTGGAACGGGCGAGTCCCATCTGTCCAACCATGTCCACGGTGGGCGTAACGAAAAAGGTAATCTGGCAGGCAACTAGGACGACCAGTGACCAGATACCCATCTGGATGCCCATGCTCTTGACCAGGGGCAGGAACAGCTCGTGGGTGATCTGAGCCTGAGCGACACCGGCGCCGGAAATTCCAAATACGCCGATGGCGGAACTGATCATAAGGAATGCCGCGTCGCCGCCCTTGTCGATCAGGGGCTGCATGTAGTCTGCAATGGCATTAAAAGCGCCCGATTTGGCGACGTAGTTTAGGAAGGGATCGAAGAGCACGAACATGAAGAACATCCAGTACATCTTAGAGCTTCCCTTGACAAGAGCCTTTAGAGAGTCCGTCAGTCCCATTCCGGCGGCAATGCCCGTGGCGAGCGCCGCTGTCAGCATGACCACGATAGCGTAAGACGCGCCGGCGTGTGCGTAGATGCCGTAGGCCAGCATGAGTGCCATGACCGTGAGGAATGTCAACGTGGCGCGTTTGATCTGAGGTGTAACTTTGAAGTCCGTGGCCACTGTGTCCGCTTCAGAGTAGGAAATTTTGCCTTCCGTGAGCTTTTGAGTGCGACATGCCACGAAGAACGTGCTGCCCCATACGATAATCGCCAGAGGAATGCCCGCGTTGAGCAGGAACTGGCCGTAGCTCAGCCCTGTAAGGCCCATGATGGTGACAACGGGGGGGACAAAAGGGCCAATGTAGAGGCCCGTGGCGCCCGCGCCGTGGAGGATAACGCCTAGAGTGCTCGGGGTGATCCCTAAGCTGGCCACGATAGGAATGATGATGGGAGCGATAATGGCGTTGGATCCAGCCAGAGTTCCGAGCATGCTCACCAGAACGGTGGAAGTAAGCATTGCCACCAAGATGGCCTGTTTTTTCGATCTCAGCTTGCTGCGGCCGATAACGTAGTGAACGATGTTATGGGCCACTCGAGTCTCGCTGAGCACCTCGCCCAGACCGGCGCCGAGAACGATGATAAAGCCGATCAGTGACAGGAAAGAACTCAGAGACTTCTGGAGCACCGCACCGAACCCCGTAACGCTCTCACCGGTCAGCACGGCCCCCAAAATGACGCAGAGCAACACCGACACGTTCATATCCTTGCCACGAAGCATCAGAACGATGTAGAGCAGCAGGGGCAAAAAACCTAAGATTGGCGGTAAATCAAAAATCATCCTCGTGCCTCCTAACTCAATAATGTACAAGGAAAAAAACATAAAGGAAAGAGATCTTTCCATCTCCTTGCATTATCCATTATGAGACGGGGGCTTCCTTTTTGTCAAATAGTTACTATTTATACTTGCATAACATGAGGTTATACTTTCAAATAGTGAAGTTATTTGATTCTTGTAATGTAGCTTTATTCTTCTAAAAGCCCGAAGCTGCTCGCTTTTTTCTGTTTCTTTTCTTGGACGCGTTCCAACAGTGGAGACGAAGTTTAGCGTCTTTATTTATTTTTGTTGATTGGCGGCGGATCAACCAAGGCATTCTTTGAACAGTTCAATAAAAGGCCGGGCCGAACGGGGCAGGTAACCATTCTTTCTGTAGGCAGCCGTGACAGGATTGACAAAGCGTTTGTCGATGACGTAATAGTCGGGCTCTTTCTCGCAGTGGAAATTGTTCTTCACGAGAGAGCTGACAAAGGTCATTCCCATGCCAGCAACGCAGAGTTTGACCGCGGCTGTAGACATTTGAGTCACGTACTCCACATGGGGCACAATGCCGTATTCAGAAAAAATTGTGTCGGCCATCATGCGAAAACGCTGGTCATGGTGCAGTAGCACGAATTTCATCATGTCAGGCCTGAGGTGCTTCAAGGCGAACTCAAAGGTGTGTGGCCCCTCAGGCAGGTAGCCTGGCGGCGTGACCAGATAAAACCGTTCATTTTTAAGCAGTTCGTGGGTGATCTGCGGCAGGTGGGGCGCCCCGTCCATGATGATAAAATCTAGCTTGCCGCGTAGCAGGCGATCCATCAGTTCTGAGCTCTTGCCCTCGGTCACGCTAACTCTGATGCCTCTATAGCGGGCGGAGAACAGAGGCAACGCCTTTGGAATGGCCAGGAGGGCCTGCGCCACTGTGACGCCTACGCGGAGCATTCCCACTTCCATATCCTGCAATTCCTTTTTGTAGAGCTTTAGGTCTTCCGCGAGATTCAAAATAATCTGAGCGTTGGTGACGTATTTTTCGCCGTATTCAGTCAGAGAGATGGGTGTGGTGCTCCGGTCGAAAATGGGACGGTTCTCTTCCTTTTCTAGGACGCTGAGGAATTTGCTCAGAGTGGGTTGAGAAATATGCAGCCTCTGGGCGGCTCTTGTGATGTTGCCTTCCTCGTAAAGAGCTATGACATACCGCAATTCGCGAAAATCCACGTTCCAACCTCCTTTTTCTCTCCAGTTTCTCTTTATGATATCAGAAAAACCACATAATATCAGAAAAAACCACAGGAAAAAATGGAGAATGACGGCTGCCGGCACGCGAAAAATCCGCGCGCTTTTTTGGCCCTGTTGTAATATGTTAAGACAAGTGTTACAGAAACGGCGTAAAAATAAAGAGAGCCTCTGGTACACTGGATTCGGCCCAAAATCGACCGTACAGAGGAGGCCCTCATGAGCATTATAACCGAAGAAATGCGACATCGCCGGCGTTTATGCGAGTATGCCCTCAAACATGGAGTGACTCAAGCAACGAGGAAATACCAGACCAACCGGCAGTTTGTCCATCGCCAATTGAAGAAGAATGACGGAAGCGTCAGAAGTCTCGTTCTGAAGTCAATAAAGCTGAAAAGCACTCCCACCGCCCACACTGAAAAAGAAGGGCCCTTTTAACAGATTGCTCAAGAACTGGGGATAGATCTCAAGAGGATTCGTCCCTATTCGCGCCCGGCAGAACGGCAAGATGTGGAAAGAAGCCATCGAGAAGATGGGAAGATCTTGTATGGACATAAGGTGTTCACCAGCGAGAAAGATTTGATAAAGCAACTGGCAAAGCACGAAAGACGATACAACAAAACAACAAAAACGGTTCTTGTTTTTAAAAGCCCGAATCAAATTGGAGCAGAGTTTTTCTCAAAACGTAACATATGTCTTGACAACTAAGTCGCGGGCAACTCGTGCATAGCTTCATGCCTTGCCATGCCTCGGACTTTCAGGCATAATGGAAAAATGATGATGTGAAGGGCACGTTCCTTCGATTGATGTTGCGAAAGGTCGACGGATTGTGCTTGGGAATTCCTCGGTTGAGGATTGTGTATCGAAAGGACGGCAAGGCTGTGGAAAAAATCAAAGGTGAGATTATCTCTGCAATCGACGCTGCATCCGATGATCTGAAAAAACTGGCGTTGGACATTCATGACAACCCGGAGCTGGGCTGGCATGAATTCAAAGCTGTGGAATTTATCAGGGCATTTCTTGAAAAATACGGCTTTACCGTTCAGTCGAATTATAAGAACATTCCTACGTCGTTCCGAGCGGATTTCGAGGGACGGTCGGGGCGGCCTCGCGTGGCTTTTCTCGCGGAGTACGACGCGCTCAACGGCTGTGGCCACGGTTGTGGTCACAATTTGATCGCGGCGTGTTCTGCGGGCGCTTTTCTTGGCCTTGCGTCGGTGATAAAAGGACTTCAGGGCAGCGTCTGCCTTATCGGCACGCCGGCTGAAGAGGGCGGTTCCGGCAAGGTGAAGCTGTTGGACCGCGGCGCCTTCGATGACGTGGATTTCGCGCTGATGATGCACCCCTCTTCCGGCGGGGAAAGTGCCAACATTGTCGGTCGCGGCGGGCGGGCTGCCGCCGGCATGACGGTGGAATTTCACGGAAAGGCGACTCATTCGTCGGTGCCGAAAAACGGCATCAACGCGCTAAGTGCCTTGATTCATCTTTTTAACCAGATCGATCTGATGCGGCCGACCTTTGACCCGCAGGACAACATCAATGGCATTATTACCTGCGGCGGCACAGCGGCCAATATTATTCCCGATTATGCCAGTGCGTCTTTCTGTCTCCGCTCCGAAAGGATGAGCCGCGTTAACGAGCTGATGGAGCTTGTTGAAAGCTGTGCCGCCAACTCGGAGAAACTCACTGGCGCCAAGGCCACGGTAAGCCGCGACGATGTCTCCGCCGAGCGCTATCCCAACAAGCCGATGAATCAGGCGTTTAAGGACAATATGGAGCTGTTGGGCATCAAGATGAACTGGCCCGACCCGAAGAAACAATACGGCTCTTCGGACATCGGCAACGTTTCCATAAAAATCCCCATTATTCATGACTACCTTTCGATTACCGACGACCCAATGCTTCAGGCTCACTCCAAGGAATTTGCGGCGGCGGCAGGAACTCCCGAGGCGCTCGAAGTCTGTCTCAAAGGCGCCCAAGGTCTGGCCATGACGGGCTGTGACATTTTGCTGCGTCCTGAGTTTCAGCATGAAATTGTCGAATACCACAGAGCGCAGATTCCTGAATTTTATAAAAAAGGTGAGGATGCCTGATGTACCACGTGAGCGAAAAAAAGAAAGCTCTGTTCCAGCGGTTGCTGTCGCTGGAACAGGTCGGACGTCTGTTGAAATTTATCGAGGATGACCAGCGCCGCTCCATTGAAGAGCAAAAGGAACTGACGCTCATTGAAGCGCCGACGGGGCACGAAGACCGGCGCGCCCAAGTCTTTGCCGACAAGCTGCGTGCTCTGGGGCTGGAAAACGTCCACCGCGATCGGGGTGGCAACGTGGTTGCGCTGCGTCGCGGCAGCGGCAGAGGTCCCAAGGTGCTTATAGAAGGCCATTTGGACACGGTTTTTCCCTTCGGGACGGTGAAATCGGTAGAGGAGCGCGACGGATTTCTCTACGCGCCGGGCATCGGCGACGACACCCGCGCTCTGGCCATGCTGCTTTCTCTCGTACGGGGACTTGCGGCCTGCGGAGTGGAAACCGAGGGCGATGTCCTCTTTGTGGGAACCACCCGTGAGGAAGGCATGGGCGGACTGGGCGGCATGAAAGATTTTCTCGAGGACAACGGCGACATTGATATCTCTTTGAGCGTCGACAACAATGACATGAGCGCCATTGTCTATCAGGCGACGGTGAGCGGAACCTGGGAATTTACCTTTCACGGCAAGGGCGGGCACGCCTACGGCGCCTTCGGCGAGCTGGCGCAGCCCCTTCACGCGGCGGCGCGGGTCGTGGCGGAAATTGCCGATTTCCAGGTGCCGACTCAGCCCAAAACCACGTTTTGCGTCTCCAACTTTCACGGCGGCAGCGACGCCGGCGTTCATGCCATTGCGGCGGAGGCGTCAATCAAGGTGAACCTTCGGTCCAACAGCGCAGAAGAGTTCGCCCAACTGAAGAAAAAGGTCTTCGACGCCGTGCAAAGAGGCGCCGCCACCGAAACGGCGCGTTGGGGAAAGAACGAGATCACTGTCACGTCGCGGCAGCTCTGCGACATTCCCGGCGGCAGCCAGGACCCTCACATGCCGCTGGTGGAGGGAGCATGGATGGCGCTGGACTTCCTCGGCGTGGAGCCTTCTCTGGCCGAAGGCGGCAGCACGAACGCCAACAGAGCCATCGGAAAGGGAATTCCCGCGCTGTGTTTGGGACGGGCATACGCGCCCGACGAGAACTCCCGCAAAATCCACAATCACAGCCTCGACGAGAAGTACCCGGTGAAGGGTGCCTTCAAAGCTGTGCAGCTCGCGGCACTGATGCTGCTCATGGCTGCCGGCGTTAAAGGCGAAACCGGCTCCATCATGGATGAGGGCTGACGGCCATGGGGACCACTTTTATCGCCACAGGCGATACTTTTATCACCCGTCGGATTCCCCAGGGGGGATATGACGGCTGCGCCGCCCTTTCTGAGCTGATCAAGCGCCATGACCTGCGTTTTACCAATCTGGAAATGACGTTTCACCGAAGGGAAGGCGTTCCAGCTGCCGTCAGCGGCGGTACGTGGGCCATGGCCGATCCTGTCCTGTTGGACGACCTGTGCCGCATGGGCTTCAACATTTTCAACACTGCCAACAACCACTCCTGTGATTACAGCCATGGCGGCCTTCTGGCCACCATCAAACATCTGAACGAACGGGACATGATCTTCTCGGGAACGGGAAAGGACTTGGGCGACGCCTCGAAAGCCTGCTATTTTGAAGCCCCCAATTCCCGCGTGGCGCTGATCGGAGCGTGTGCCACCTTCGCCCCGTCGGCTGCAGCCGGCGCGCAGTCTGCCCATATTGTCGGACGTCCCGGAATCAATCCCCTGCGCTTTGTCAGATATTATCATCTGGACCGGGCACATTTCGAAATGGTGCAGGAGCTCATCAGAGTTTCAAAGATCAATGCCGAAGAGGAGTACGTTATCAAAACGGGCTATAAAAATCCGCCACAGGCGGGAACGCTGCCGCTGGGCAAGGGCCCTCTTTTTGTCCTCGATGACAGAAATTGGATCGAGAGCTTTCCCGACGAGCGCGACATGAAGCGCATCACCGCCGAAATCTCCGAGGCAAAAAAGCAGGCCGACACGGTGATGGTCAGCATTCATGCCCATGAATACGACGGTGACGACATCAACGTCCCCGCGCAGTTCATCGAGAAGTTCGCCCGAGGCTGCATCGACGCCGGCGCCAGTGTGGTTATCGGACACGGCCCCCATCTGATTCGCGGCATTGAGCTGTACAAAGGCGGCGTAATTTTTTACAGCTTGGGAAATTTTATTTTTGAAACGGAAACCGTGGAGTTCCAGCCGTGGGACGCCTGCTTCAACAAAGGCCTGCCGCCCGACACCGGCGTAGGGGCCTACATGGACAATCGAAGCAAAAACGGCACCGTAGGCTATGGGACGTTGCCCGAAATCTGGGAAGCTTTTATGGCGTCGTGGGAAATCGACGACGGCGCCTTGAAAAACATTGAGATTTATCCGCTGTCGCTGGGCATGGGAAGCCCTCGTTCCCACAAAGGCGTGCCAGTGCTGAGTCATGACGAAAAACTACTGCGCCGCCTTGCTCGTTTGAGCGAACCCTACGGCACCGAACTGGTGATTGAAAACGGCAGAGCGTCCGTGAGAATTTGAGACGGCCGAAAAGCGCATGATTGCGCCCATTGGAGCGGCGCGAGATCGGACAAAGGAGAGAACGTGATGAACTGCACAGAAAGGCTGAAGCGGCGCTTTGAAAGCGGCGCCGCCGCGCTGAAAGACTACCTTGAAAAGATCATGGCGACCCACGACGCGCGCGGCATGGCCGTGGCCGTCATTGACGCCCACGACACGGTTTTGCAGGATTTTTTGGGCCTGCGGGACGCCGAGCGCGGCCTTCCCATCGACGAAAACACGCTGTTTGGCCTGGCGTCGGTGACAAAATCCTTTACGGCGCTCAGCGTCATGCAGCTGGTGGAGCGGGGAGCCGTTGACCTCTGCGCGCCGCTGGCCGACTCCATTCCCGAGTTTCACAATCTCCATCAAAAAACAGTGACGGCGGCGCACTTTCTGAGCCACACGGGAGGCTATTACCCGCGGCCGCGGGCGCTGCTTTCCGATCTTCTGAAAAAGCTGTCCATCGACGCTTCCAAGGAAGAAGTGGCCTACGACGACCGCGTGGCTCAGGCCGCCGTGGAAGAAGTGGCTTCAGGGCTTGACGCCGACGAGCCGCGACTTGCGGCGCCCGGTCGCATGATGAGCTACTGCAACGACGGCTACGGCTTGTTGTCCGACTTGATCCGCCGCAAGGGCGGCGAAGGAAGCTATGCCGCCTGGGTGGACAAACACATCCTCGAACCACTGGGCATGAAGCGGAGCACCTGCCGATTTCTTGCCCCGTCGCAGGACGCCAACGCGGCAAAGCTTTACACCGACCACAGCGCCGACTGGGACTACACCCGTGAGGCCTTTGTGCTCAACGGTGGCGGCGCCATGAAATCCACACTGGCCGACATGAAAAAGTATCTGCGAATGTACCTCAACCGCGGTGCCTTTGAGGGCGGACGGCTTGTTTCCGCCGAAAGCGTCGCCATGATGGTTCAGCCGCGCGTTGCCACAAAATTCGGCACAACCTACGGTTTCGGCCTGATGACCACGCAGATGGGGGATCTCACCGTTCACCGCCACGGCGGAAGTTTGCCCGGCGTGTCGTCCCACATCGCCTGGTCGCCCGAACTGGGCGCCGCGGCCATTGTGCTCTGTAACACCGAAAACGTTCCCGTTGGCATTGCTGCCGACGCTCTGCTGCGCGTCGCCGCCGGATGGCCTGTCGAGGCTGAGGATCGCTGGATCGACGAGCCGTGGGACGACGACGTGATCCGTCGCGCCTGCGGTACCTATCGTTCTGGCGAGGGCGCCTGCTTGATCATCGGCCGCAAGGGCAAGGGAATTTCCGTGCTTGACGGCGGCAAAAAAGTTTCGTGCCGCACAGTGCGCGGCGCCAGAGCGCTTTTGACTCGCGGCATGGCCGTGTCGGAAGTTCATCTGCTTTTCGACGGAGATGGAGAAGTCTACGCCGTGCGGCTCAACGACCGCGTGATCCCCCGCATTCAGGAGCGATAGAACGCAAAAAAAGGGCAGGAACCGGAAAACTTCCGGTTCCTGCCCTTTTGCGTTCTGAAATTCTTGCGGCATGATTTGTGCGCCGCAGCGAGGTTCTTTTTAGCAGTTGTCCAGTCCCTCTGCCAGGTTGTCGTACACTTCGCCGTCGATAATGGTTTTTTCGCACAGCGTGAAGTTGCAGAAAGGATTGCCGCTCCACACGGCGAGGTCGGCGTCTTTGCCGGTTTCGATGCTGCCCATGCGGCGGTCGAGGCCCAGCAGACGGGCGGGACGGATGGTCACCGCTTCGAGGGCCGTTTTTTCGCTGAGGCCGCGGGCGATGCACATTCCGATGTAGGTCGGCAGATATTTTGTCGCCGATGAGGTGTCCTGCATCAGGCTGAAGTTGATTCCTGCGGCTTCCATCTTTGCCGGCGTGGTCAGGCGCGTTCCCCAGATTTCCATTTTCCGCGGCTCCATGGTCAGCGGTCCCACCACGCAGTCCACGTGGTGTTCTTTGAGGAAATCCAAAATCTTGTAGCCCTCGGTGCAGTGTTCGATGGAATAGTTCAGGTGGAACTCTTCGGCGATGCGCACTGCCGTGACGATGTCGTCGGCGCGGTGGGCGTGGAAGCGACATTTTCTCTCTCCCCGCACCACGGGCACCAGCTCTTGAAGTTTGAAGTTTCTCTTGGGCTTCTTCGACGGGTCCTTTTCGGCTTCGCGTAGCTCTTCGGAATAATCGAGAGCTTCGTAGAGCAGTTTTCTCAGCGTCGCCGCCACGCCCATGCGGGTCATGGGCATTTTGTGCTGCTCAAGGCCGTAGACGCGCTTGGGGTTCTCTCCCATGGCGAATTTCATGTGTTCCGATCCGGCGATGGCGATGTCGAAAACGGTCGACCCCTGCTTCGTCTTGAAGCTGATGCCGATGCCGCCGCAGACGTTGGCCGATCCGGGGCCGGTGTAGCAGGTGGTGAAGCCCGCACGTCGCGCCGCGCCAATGGCCATGTCGAAGGGGTTCAGCGCGTCGATGCCGCGGACCTGCGGAGTGGTGGGATCGGTCTTTTCGTTGCCGTCGACGATCATGGGCAGAGTTTGAGGCTCGTTGAACGTGGAAATGTGGGTGTGGGCGTCGATAAACCCGGGAGTCAGCCATTTGCCCTCAAGATTGAGTGTCTCGCAGCCCGCCGGTGCGGCGAGGTCGACGCCGACGGAATGGATTTTTCCTCCATCCACCAGCACAGAAGCTCTCTCAAAGGTCTTTCCCGTCACGGTCAGCACTTTTGCGTTTTGCAGCAGCAGCATCAAAGCATCTCCTCTCGATGATTGCAGATTGTTCTATTCTAACAGATTTTCGAGACGAAAGGCGCGGCCAGACCGATAGCGACTCTTTGCCTTTACGTTTTGGTCGGATAAATTGCCTTTCAAAGGCCGTGTAGCACGACCGTTCGTCTCGAAGGAAACGCTTCTTCGAGCGGACGGAGAAGAACGCGCTTAGACGGTTTTGATGAATACAAAAAAACGCGCACACGGTGCGAAGTCCTGTGGCGCGGCGGGCGAATTCAGTTTCTGACACGTGCCGGCGCGCGGCTCAAAAAAACTTTGAAATCTTTCGTTTTTCTGTGTTGACAAAAGCATTCATTTTAGTATAGTTATCTTAGTATGTCATTTATAAGACGATGTGTCCCACTTTTGGAGGTGCGGATGAGCGACGTGCAGATGGAAATCAAAAACGATACGGCGGGTAAAACCGTACTTCTCATGGAGACGCTGGTTCGCGCCGACGGCGTTTTGAGCGTGCGCGACGCCGCATTGCGATCGGGCATCCCACGCAGCACGGCACATCGCCTGCTGAAGGCGCTGGAACGCGCGGGCTGGGTGGTGCAGGACGGCGAAACCGGCAGTTTTCGCGTGGGTGTCCGATTCTTCTTGTTGAGCCGGCGTTCTTCATTTTTCAGCGAGCTGGTGCGCTGTGCCCGACCGGCCATGAGAGCGTTGATGGAGCGGACGGGAAAAACGTCGATCCTCAGCGTCATCGAAGAAGGGCGTGGGCTGTGCATTCACACCGAGCAGCCGGCCATGGCGGTGAAATTTGTGGCCCACGAGGGCATGGACGTGCCGCTTAACGCCGGAGCCACAGGCCTTGTGCTGTTAGCGTGGTGCAGCGATTCTCTGCGCCGTCGCGTGCTGGAGACGCGCTTTCCTCGAGGGCTTTCGGGCGACGAGCTGCGTGACCGCATCGACAGGATCAGACGCCAGGGCTATTCCCACTCTCGCGAGGAGTGGATGGAACATGCGGAGGATTTGAGCGTGCCCGTGTTCGACCGAAACGGGCTTTTTGCGGCGCAGCTGGGAATTGCCGGCCTTGCGGGTGCTTTCGGCGACTGGAAAAAGGAGCTTCTGCCTGCACTGCGCGAAGCTTCGGCGGAAATCTCTTCGGCTTTGTAAAAAAATGCGGAAAGGATGGGATTGCAGTTGAGCGGAACTTTGTTTTTCAACGCGGCGATCACGACGCCGTTGACGCTGAAAAAACCGGCGTCGGGCAAAGATCAGGGTGCCGTGAGGACGTGGGAACACGGCGCACTCTGGGCGAACGATGGAGAAATTGCGGCCGTCGGAGCCGAGGACGACGTCAGAAAGGCCATTGACGACGCCGGGTTGACGCCCGACGAGGAACGCGACTGCGGTGGCGCGGCGGTGATTCCCGGTTTTGTCGATCCTCACACCCACATCTGCTTTGCGGCGCGACGCGAGAGGGAATTTCTTATGCGCCTTCAAGGAAAATCCTATCTGGAGATCCTTGCGGCGGGCGGCGGAATTCTGTCGTCGGTGAAGGCCGTGCGGAATGCCTCGGAGGACGAGCTTTTCTCGGAAAGTTGCGACAACGTGCTTTCCGCGCTGAACACCGGGACGACCACCATGGAGATCAAAAGCGGCTACGGCCTGAACACCGAAGAGGAACTGAAAATGCTGCGGGTGATCAACCGCCTTGCCGAGGAGACGCCTCTGGACATCGTGCCCACCTTTATGGGCGCTCACGCGGTGCCGACGGAATACCGCGACCGTGCCGACGACTATGTGGAGCTTTTGGTGAAGGAAATGCTTCCGGCCGTCAAACAGCAGGGCATCGCGCGCTACTGCGACGTGTTCTGCGAGACCGGCGTGTTCACCGTGCCGCAGAGCCGCAAAATTCTCGAGGCGGCGCGCGCCCTCGGCTTCGGCCTCAAAATCCACGCCGACGAGGTGGACGACACCCAGGGCGCAGGTCTTGCCGCCGAATTGGCCGTCACGTCGGCGGAACATCTGCTGGCCGCCAACGAGAAAAACCTTGCCGCCATGGGCAAAGCCGGCGTCATCGCCGACGTTCTGCCCGCCACGGCCTACAGCCTGAGAAAACCCTATGCCGACGCCCGCAGGATGATCGAGCTGGGAGTGCCCGTGGCGCTGGCCACCGATTGCAATCCCGGATCGTGCTACTGCGAGTCCATGCCCTTCGTGTTCGGCCTGGCAGTGCTCAACATGGGCATGACGGTGGACGAGGCCCTTGTGGGCTGCACCATCAATCCGGCGTGGTCCGTGGGACTTCAGAGCCGCGTCGGCTCCCTTGAAAAGGGCAAGCAGGCCGATTTCCTGATTCTTGACGGCGAAACGCCCGCCATTCTGGCCTACCATGCCGGCGCCAATCCCGTCGCCGAGGTGTGGAAAAAAAGCGTGTATGTGGCATAACCACCGGATTTTCGGCGCTCACCGAGCGCCTTCTATAAAACAGAGAAGGAGCGAAAAAAATGGAAGAAAATTTGCTGAACGGCAAAGCTATGGTGATTAAGCTCGACGACGAACTGCCCGAGTATCCCGAATTTGTCGAAGGCATCCGCCGCGCGCCCGACCGCGGCTGGGATCTTTCCGAGTCGGAAACCGAACTGGCGCTGCGCAACGCCCTGCGCTACGTGCCCGAGAAGTACCACGAGAAGCTGATTCCCGAGTTCATGGAAGAGCTGCGCACTCGCGGTCGCATCTATGCCTACCGTTTCCGCCCCGCCGGAAGAATCTGGGGACGGCCCGTTGAAACCTACGAGGGCAAGTGCCTCGCCGGCAAAGCCTTCCAGGTGATGATGGACAACAACCTGGACTTCGAGACCGCCCTTTATCCCTACGAGCTGGTGACCTACGGCGAGACGGGGCAGGTGTGCCAGAACTGGCTTCAGTACCGCCTGATCCAGAAATACCTGCGCGAGCTGACCGAGGACACCACGCTGGTTCTCGAGAGCGGACATCCCGTAGGGCTGTTTGCCTCACGTCCCGAGGCGCCCCGCGTGATCCTCACCAACGGACTGCTGGTGGGCCTGTTCGATAACTTGAAGGACTGGCACCGCGCCATGCAGCTGGGCGTCAGCAACTACGGACAAATGACCGCCGGCGGCTGGATGTACATCGGACCCCAGGGCATCGTTCACGGCACCTTCAACACCATTCTCAATGCCGCGCGCCTCAAGTTCGGCGTCGGTCCCCGCGACAACCTGGCCGGAATGCTTTTCGTCACCTCGGGACTTGGCGGCATGAGCGGCGCGCAAGCCAAAGCCATCGAGATCGCCGGCGGCGTCGGCATCATCGCCGAAGTGGATTTTTCGCGCATCAAGACCCGCCACGACCAGGGCTGGGTGTCGGAGATCACCGACAGCTGCGAGAAAGCTTTCGCCATGGCCAAGAAAGCCATGGAGGAGAAGCGCCCGCTGTCAATCGCCTATCACGGCAACATCGTCACGCTGCTGGAGTACGCCGTGCAGCACGACGTCTTCATCCCGCTGCTGTCGGACCAGACCAGCTGCCATGCGGCCTACGACGGCGGCTACTGCCCCGTGGACCTCACCTTTGAAGAGCGCACCGAAATGCTTCACACCAATCCCGCCGAGTTCAGAAAGCACGTAGATGCCGGATTGAAGCGCCATTTCAAAGCCATCAAGGCTCTGACCGCCAAGGGATCCTACTTCTTCGACTACGGCAACAGCTTTATGCGCGCCGTCTTCGATGCCGGCGTCACCGAAATCGCCAAAAACGGCAAGGATACCTACGACGGGTTTATCTGGCCCAGCTACGTTGAGGACATCATGGGTCCCCATCTGTTTGACTACGGCTACGGCCCCTTCCGCTGGTGCTGCCTGAGCGGCAAGCCCGAGGACCTGCGCGCCACCGACAAGGCCGCCATGGACTGCATCGACCCCAACCGCCGCAGCCAGGACTACGACAACTGGGTGTGGATCCGCGACGCCGAGAAAAACAAACTGGTGGTGGGCACCCAGTGCCGCATCCTCTATCAGGACGCCGAAGGCCGCACCAACATCGCCCTGGCCTTCAACAAGCTGGTGCGCGAGGGCAAAATCGGCCCCGTCATGCTGGGACGCGACCACCACGACGTGTCCGGCACCGACAGCCCCTATCGCGAAACCGCCAACATCAAGGACGGCAGCAACATCTGCGCCGACATGGCCACCAACACCTTTGCAGGCAACGCCGCTCGCGGCATGACGCTGTGCACGCTGCACAACGGCGGCGGCGTGGGCATCGGCAAGTGCATCAACGGTGGTTTCGGACTGCTGCTCGACGGACGTCCCGAGACCGACGAGATCATCAAGTCCGCCATGATGTGGGACGTGCTCGGCGGAGTGGCCCGTCGCGCCTGGGCGCGCTGCGAGCACGCCGAAGAGGTCGGCCGCGAGGTCAACGCCAAATATCCCGGCAAATACCATATCACCCTGCCTTATCACGTGGACGGAGCCAAGATTCACGAAGTCGTCGAGAAAGCCGTCGCCCAGCGCGGCTAGAACAAGGAAATTCATAAAAAGAAAGCCGCTGCCCCCAGCGGCTTCCCCCATTATTTTAAATTTCAGGAGTGATTCCAATGAACAATGCCAGTCCCGTAGTGATTGACGGCCATAGCCTGACTCTCGAACAGATCGTGAATGTGTCTCGCTGCGGCGCTCCCGTGAAACTGTCTGAAAAAGCGGTGGGGCAGATCAACCGGGCTTCAAGCCTCATCGAGAACTGGATCGCCAGTAACCGCGTCGTCTATGGCGTCACCACGGGATTCGGCGATTTGTCAACGGTGAAAGTGGACGCCGACCGCACGCGGCTGCTTCAGGAAAACCTGATTCGCAGCCATGCCGCGGGCGTCGGTGCTCCGCTGCCCGTCGACGTGGTGCGCGCAGTGATGCTTCTCCGCCTCAACGGACTTGTCTGCGGCTATTCCGGCATCACCCTCGAAACGTTGACGCAGCTCGTCAATTTTCTCAACTTGGGAATTACCCCCGTCGTGCCCGAGCAGGGATCCGTCGGCGCGTCGGGAGACCTGTGCCCCCTGTCGCACGTTGCCGCCGCTCTGCTCGGCGAAGGCGAAGTTTTCTACGAAGGCCAGAGGACCACGGCTCTCGAAGCCATGTCCAAAGCCGGCATCAAGCCTATCCGGCTGCATCCCAAGGAAGGCCTGGCCCTCAACAACGGTACCGCAGCCCTCACAGGATTGGCTGTGCTGGCGCTTGACGACGCGCTGAAACTTCAGAAAAACGCCGACATCATCGGCGCCCTTTCGCTGGAAGCCCTTCACGGCGTGCCCTATGCCTTCGACGCCAGAACCCATGCCCTGCGCCCTCACATCGGACAAGGCCGCGTGGCCGGCAACATCCGCCGGCTCATCGAAGGCAGCGAGATCATCGAAAAGTACAAAGGCTCCAGAGTTCAGGACGCCTACTCGCTTCGCTGCATGCCCCAGGTTCACGGTGCCAGCCGCGACGCTCTGGACTACGTGAAGTCAAAGATCGAGATCGAGATCAACTCCGTCACCGACAACCCTCTGGTCTTCCCCGACGACGGAGACGCTCTGTCCGGCGGCAACTTCCACGGCCAGCCCATTGCGCTTGCCATGGACTTCTTTGCCATCGCCGTGTCGGAATACGGCAGCATTTCGGAGCGGCGCTGCGCCCGCATGGTGGACAAAAACCTTTCCAACGGCCTGCCGCCCTTCGTCATCAACGACAGCGGCGTGAACAGCGGCTTTATGATCACCCAGTACACCGCCGCCGCCGTGGCGTCCGAAAACAAGACGCTGACCCACCCCGCCAGCGTGGATTCCATTCCCACTTCGGCCAACCAGGAAGACCACGTGTCCATGGGGTACTGGGCGTCTCTCAAGGCCACGCGGGTGCTGCGCAACGTCGAAAAAATACTTGGCATCGAGGCCATGATCGCCTGCCAGGGCATTAACTTCTCGCTGCCCCTTCACCTCGGCAAAGGCACGGAAGCGGCCTTTGAGGCCTTCCGCCGGCAGGTTCCTTACATCGAGAAGGATTGCTTCATCTACCCGCTCGAGAAAAAGGCCATCGAAACCGTGTGTTCCGGCGCGCTCATCGAAGCTGTCGAAAGCGCCGTCGGACAGTTGGAGTGATTTTGAAGTGAGTTAACTCCGTTAAGAAAACCGCATAAATTGAAAGCACAAAATCACAGGGCCGTTGAGTAAATCTCAACGGCCCTGTGATTCCTCGAGACAAAAATTTTCGGTACTCAATGAATCAAGAAAAAAGGTGATTTTCCGTCAGTCGTCATCGTCATCGTAAAAACTTTCAGCGGCTTGTGTGTTCCAGCCTTGCGTGAAAGGGTCATCGCGTTCACCGGTGTAGTTGTTTTTTCTATACCCATCTTCGTCGGGACTGTTTCCACCATACATGTCTCTAAAAGCTTTCCCTGCTTTTGTTTTTGGGGAAGGGGGCCATGAATCTTCTGGATCATAATCGGAATAGCTTATGTTTTTCATTACAAACGGTGCATCTTTTTTCTTGGAGGAGGATCCTGAACCAAAAAGTGCTTTTAATAAGCCCATATTGTTTTCCTCTTTTCTTTAGGAATTGAACTCTTAATAGCACTTTATCATTTTTTTTTTGTCAAGGGTTTTTTATTTCCAAAGAGATGAAAAAAGCCTGCAAAAACATCCTTGCCTTTTTCCGTAGTCCCTCAATGAGAAATTTGTCTTATTTGTTGATGGTGGCACGCAGTGCCGAGCAAGAAGATGATGAACTTTGTTTTCATAACTCGGCATAGTCTGGCAAAGCGTTGCCTGTCTGATCTTAAAGTGACGGCAAGACTAAAGGAGAGTCCTCCGTCGGAAATTCCCGTCAGAAGACTCTCCTGTGTGCAGGATCTAGAATTCTGTTTTCTGGCACTCCGCAAGGGAGATAATAAGCAACGCCAGTTGTTTTTTGTAGTGATCTACGTTAACCGCTTCATCAGCCGCGTGGGCGCCGCCATGCCCCGTGGGAATGAGGTCAGGCGGTGCGACAGGCTCGGGTTCCAGGCGAAAGCCGTAGCCGAAGCCGTTAGGGAGCAGGCGAGCGTAGGTGCCCCCCGCAATTGTAAACGGTTGCCCTTTCTGGCCGGTAAAATCGTTGTAAGTGTTCATCAGATTGACCAACAAAGGATGGTCTTTGGAAAAATATCCGGGAGCTTTTTCCTTAGATTGAGTGAGCTGCATGCCACACTTTTGCAGAGTGCTCAAAATTGAAGCGATTAAAGAATCGCTTTTGCCGAAGCTGATCGGATAGCGGATGTTGAAGGTGACTCGGCATATTCCTTCTTCCATAGACAGTAAAGAGGCGACTGCCGTTAGTTTTCCGCTGATTTCGTCCTGAGCGGCGATTCCCAGCGCTGTTCCATAATAATCACTTGTAAGTCTGGCGTAATCTTTAAATAAATTGATCGTTTCCGGAGTCAAAGTCTCAGCCAGATAGCGATGCAGCGCTTCGCAGTTGGGCAGCAATCCGCCGGCTGCTGCGAAAAGACGGTATATGGCGTTCTCGCTGTGTTCTGGATGGGCAGCGTGTTTCGACAGCCCTTGCGCCTCGATAGTGACAATTTCATCCTCGACTGTAACCGTGAGCCAATCGGGGAGTGCCGTAAAGTGCGGAACGTTCGAAAGGGCGCGCAATTTCATGCATGCGCGTCCGGCAACGGAATTCTCGCTTTCTCCTCCGCAGAGACTCAGCACGTTTTTGCAAAGCGGCAAATGGCTGCTGACGACTATGCTCAGAATTCCCTTTTCTCCATAACAGACAGGATAGCGCGAATCGAGCACAAGGTTCATTCTGGGGAATTGAATGTGGTGATCCTTCAACCAAAGGATGTCGGACATTCCCTTTTCTTCTTCCAGTCCCATGTATAGACTGATACGGTGTTTTTGCTCGATTTCCAGATCTTGCAAGCATTTTAACGCGTACAGTGCGGCAACCGCCGGTCCTTTATCGTCTCTGACCCCGCGTCCGATAAGAAATCCTTTGTCAAGAACGGGATCAAAGGGGTTGTTTTTCCAGCCGTACCCAGCCGGCACCACATCGAGATGACCCCAGATGCCGAGATCAGGCTGGAGGTATGCGTTGGCCTGCGTTTCATCGACGCGGATCACGTGCCCATCGTAGGATGTGCAGTTATAGCCAAATTCTTCGGCCATCTTACAGAATTCATTGTGGATGTCGACGCATCCTTGACCGTAGGGCTTAGTGCTGCTGTTCAATTCAGCGACGCTGTTGATGGAAACCAGGTGCTTTATATCTGATATAATATTTTTTTCATGGCGATCGATCCACTGTTCAACGTTGGCGCGAAAATTTTGATTCATAGCGTCTTTCTCCTATGACAAAATGCAGCAAGTGCAAAAATGCACTTGCTGCCGGTGCGTAATTCGACTAAAGATAGATGAAAGCGTCGGGACCAAGGGGAAGCTTCAGGAGCATCCACACGACGAGCATGGCCGTCCAGGATACTATAATAGCAATAGAGAACGGCAGCATGCAGGAAACGAGCGTCCCCAAACCGCTGTCTTTGTCGTATCGTTTCATGGCGTCGAGAATGATCGGCAGGGATGAAAGCACGGGGGCAATGATGTTGGTCCCGCTGTCACCGATGCGGAAAGCTACCTGAGTAAGTTCGGGGGAGATGCCCAGCGTCATGAACATTGGCACGAATACCGGCGCGAAAATTGCGTATTTGGCTGAGGCCGAGCACATGAAAAGATTGGAGAAACCTGTTACTAAAATGAAAACGATCATCAACGGAATTGCGCCAACGTTGAGCTGCTGTAAAAATTGAGCGCCGCTTATAGAGAGAATTCCGCCCAAGTTGCTGTATTTGAAGTAATTGGTAAACTGCGAGGCGGCGAACGATACACAGATAAAACCGGAGAGGACGCGGATGGATGAGTTAAAGCCATTGAAAACGTCTCTGCTTGTTTTGAATTTGCCGGAGATTTTCCCGTAAACGAATCCAGGAACGAAGAATAAAATCGTCAGCAGCGGGACAATGGCGTCAAGAAGGAGCGATCCTTTGATTAAACTGCCTGTTTTGGGATTTCTCAGCCAGGACGTCTGAGGGATGCAGGAGACGATAATAAACGCGATTATCCCCAAGAATACAGAGTTGGCGATTTTCAGTGCCTTTTCGTCGTTTTCGCCGATGCTTTCGCTCGGAACGCTGAGAGAGGGATCGGCATTCGGTTTATATTCGCCCAATCTGGGAATAACCACTTTTTCGGTGATGAATGTTCCCACAGCGACAATAAGCAGCACTGAAGCCGACATAAAATAATAATTGGCAGAAGGCAATACAGAATAATTTGGATTGATAATCTTTGCTGCAATGTCGGAATAGCCGCTTAATACAGCGTCGTTTGAGCTGATCATCAGGTTTGCGGCGAAACCTCCAGAAACGCCAGCGAAACCTGCGGCAATGCCGGCTAAAGGGTGTTTATTACAGGCTTTGAAGATCATGCCCGCCAAGGGAACGAACAGCACATAGCCTGCATTTTCAGCCAGATTGCTCATCACGCCGATAAAAACCACCATTGGCGTTACAAGTTTGTGCGGGGTAATTTGAACGGCTTTGCGAATCAGTCCGTTCAGCCAGCCGGAGTATTCGGCGATGCCGATACCAAACATCATTGTGAGCATCATGCCTAAGGAAGGATAGCTCATGAAATTTTTGGTCAGATTGCCGATCATGTACCGCAGTCCGCTTATGCTGCACAGATTGACGATGTTTATTGTGGTCGCTTCAATCTTTTGCGTTGCCTTGTTAAAGATTTCTCCCGTGGCGCTCCAGCCAAGAGCCGAACCGATTCCCGAAATGATGACGACAAGGAGCGTTAAAAACGCAAAAATCATCATCGGTGGCGGCATGCGGTTGCCGACAACCTCAATTTTGTCCAAGAAACGTAGCGTCAAAGATTTCTTCGTCGTTTTGCCTTCCATATTTAACCCTCCTCTGAAATTTTTGGCTGTAAAATACGTTCAATGATCGAAGAGGATCATTGAAAAACTGCCCCTCAAACATGAGTTGAGCGGATTCCAAGAAATTTACTTGCCGATGTTGCCATTGTAAAAGTTCAAAATCTTCAGTATGATGTTTTGGAATATTATATTAGCATGGTATACCAATGTCAATGTCTGGTATATCGATTTCTTGTATTGGAGAAATATCAGCATGAAGAACGTTGTTTTATAGAAAAAAACATGCTAGGATAAATTCTAATATAGTGTTTACACAGTCTAAAGGCGGAGAAAAATTGTGATGAAAGATCAACGACAGAAGTCGCTTAAGTATTATGAAATCATCCTCGAGTGGTTTAAGCAACAATTGGCCACAGGCGCTTTGAAAGAAGGAGATTCTATTCCTTCCGAACGCGATCTTGCGGCTCAATTCGGTGTCAGCCGTGTCCCCGTGCGTGAGGCTTTGAGAATCCTCGAATACATTGGAATTGTTACCGATAGTTCCGATGGCATGATCATTCAGCATATTGACGCGCATATAATGGCGCCGAAGCTGAACTTTGCGTCTGAGATCACCAGAGAAACCATGGCGAACTTATTTGAAGTGCGCGTGTTTCTTGAATCTTCAGCGGCTTATTATGCGGCGCTCCGCCGTACCGATGAAGATCTGAAAGGGTTGAAAGAATCTATAGACTTAATGGCTGATGCCTGCTTAAATCGCTTTCAAAGCGATGAAAAAGTGATTCAAGCGTCTCATGAATTTCACTTCAAAGTGATTCAGGCTGTAAAAAATCCTGTATTGGAAAATATATATCACAATCTTTATGATTTACTTGAAATTTCAAAGTCCTATACTTTAAATGTAGCAGACAATTTAGACGCGACGTTGATGGAGCATGAAGCTATTTATTATAAGATTCGGGATAGAGAAGCGGATATGGCGAGTAAATACATGCAGCTGCACTTGATGCATGCCAAGAAAAAGCTTCTTCAGCAGAAGTGATGGTGAAAGCATCGATTTTCTTCTATGCTCGAAGGAGCAAAGCACAAAGATGTAAATGCTGTTTGCTGTAAAGACGGCCATAAAATAGAGGAGAGCGCGCGAAAATCTTTTCGTGCGCTCTCCTTTATTTTATGGCCGTTCATGTACGCTGAGCTTTTGCGTCTTCGCTTAGAGAAAAGAGCTTTGTTTTCAAGGCTGGAGACAATTGCCTGCAACGCAGGAGAACAGCGTATATGGCGATGTTGCCGCTGTCTTTTTGGTCAAGACAATGTGACTATTCTTATTAATAAATAACTTTTTTATAATAACACAAAATTGAAAAACATAAAAGTATTTATTTGCTGTAACAAAAGTGATATTATACAAACGATCATTGGTATACCATTGCATATCAAAGTATATTCTTGCTCATGAGAAACAGAAAATTTACTGAAAAATTTTTTCCGGGAGGACGTTGTATGGGGGAAACGCGTGAATTGGTGTCCTATCTCCACAACATAAAATATTCGGAACTTAATGCGTTTACAGTAGATATGGCCAAGAAATGCATTGAGGACTTTATAGGCGTGGCCATTGCCGGGGCCTCTAAACCGGAAGCTCTGATTTGGAAGGAATACTATAAAAACAAAAGAGCAGAACAACGGGCGTCAACGTTCCAGCCGGGGTTTGAGCGCGTCTCAGTGGAGCAAGCGGCAGCACTCAATGCCGTATATGGACACGTCATGGATATGGACGACGTGCATAGTGCTTCTATTGTCCATCTTGCTGTGGTGACTGTGCCAGTTGCCATCGCCATTGCCCAAAAATTACACAAAAGCGGACGTGACGTGATTGAAGCCATAGTTGCCGGATATGAAATGGGCGCTCGCGTCGGAGAAACAATCAACCCGTCATCGTATAGGTACTGGCATACCACTGGAGTTGTCGGCGCGTTGGCAGCGGGCATTACGGCGGCCAAGCTGCTGAAACTGAGCGAAGAAGAAGCGCTCAATTGTGTAGGTTCGGCCGGTACGCAAGCATCAGGTTTATGGGAATTTCTTGATTGTGGTTCAATGAGCAAAGTTCTTCATGTTGCCAATGCCAATCTCTGTGGTTTGCGTGCAGCCGAACTTGCGCGTCTGGGGTTTACTGGCTCTCCGACGATCCTTGAAGGCCGTTGCGGACTGGTTCGCGCTTTAGCTCCCCAATTCGATTTGTCCCGTCTGACTGAAGGTTATGGTGGGGAACTTCGCATCTGTCAAAATTCCTTCAAACCATATGCCTGCTGTCGACATACCCACTCTGCGAACTATTGTATTGAGAAAATCATGTCGGCCAATAGCTTCGCTCCGGCTGATGTCGTTTCCATCCTTGACGAGACATACAGTGCAGCTGCACAAATTGCTGACGATCCCCATCCTGAAAACGCTTATGGCGCAAAATTCAGCCTGCAGTTTTGCATTGCCGCTATGCTTATCTTTGGCGAGCTCAGCGATCGTACCTTTACAGTTGCCAACCTTGCTGATCCTCACGTTCGTGCTCTGATGAACAAGATTACCGTAAAAGTAGACTCACAGTTAGATGAAGAGTTCCGAAAAAATCCCACTCAATGGTCTCATCGCGTGACTCTTATCCTGAAAGATGGCCGTGTCATTCGCGAGCGCGTTGATTTCCCCCTTGGTGCCCCACAAAATCCATTTTCTTGGGAAATTGAGGATCGCAAGTTTCGACAGCTTACTACAGGTTTGATTGATGGCAGGACGATTGAAACTCTTATGGATAAACTCCATGCCTTTGATCAGATCGAGGATGTCAATACGTTGTTTCAAAACGGAGAGGAGACGATATCAGGATGAATGAACAACTCTTCAGGACAGCTGCCCACGACGCATGTATGAGAGCGGTAACGGAAATTTCAGCCGATGTCAAAGAGCTTATGATTAGCTCCTATTAGGAAAACACACTGTCAAAGGGGTATGTAGCGGGGGTT
>CAZUQW010000010.1:0-68132 GCA_964622575.1 uncultured Synergistaceae bacterium
AAGATGCCCTAAGGGGGCTAGTGCAAACCACCGGCACGGCCGGTGGTTATGATTTCGGCCATCTCTTTCAAACTCCGTAAAGCGAAGAATATTTTTCGTTCAGGTAGTTCACGAAGGGACGCGCGTCGAGGCTGCTGCCCGTGACGCGCCGCATCAGTTCGGGAGCCGTCGGAGCGCAGCCCGCATAAAAGATGTTGCTCTGCATCCAGCCGTCAATGACCGAAATGTGGCCGCCGGCCAGCTTTTCAAAGGCGTCGGGACAGTCCTTCAACAGCTTCTCGCGCAGCATTCCGTCATAAATGTTGCCCAAGGCGTAGCTTTGGAAGTAGCCGATATAATCGCCCGTCCAGTGCATGTCCTGAAGGACGCCTTCCAAGTCGTCGGCTGGGCTGACGCCGAGGAGGCTTCGGTATTTTTCATTCCACGCGGCGGGCAGGCCGGCAGAGGAAATCCGCCCTTCGAAATAATCGCGTTCCAGTTCGTAGCGGATAATGACGTGCAAACTGTAGGTCACTTCGTCGGCAACGGTGCGCTTGGCACCCGGGGAAACTGAGTTGATGCCCTTATAAAAGTCAATAAGGTCAACGCCTTGAAACTCGGGCAGTGCCTGTTGTAGGTCTTTATAGCGCCATGTCCAGAACTGGAGGCTGCGGCCGACGACGTTCTCGTAAAAGCGGGCGATGCCCTCCTGCATGGCGCCGGCAATGCCGCCCCACAATCCTGCCCGAAGGTATTTTTCGTCGGTTCGTACGGCGTACATGGCGTGCCCGCCCTCGTGGAGCAGCGTGAAGATCAGAGAGAGAAAACCGTTTTGCCCCAGGGAGATCCGGGCGTCTCTCGGGCCGAGGCGGTTGGTCAGGCCATGGGAACCGAAGCCGTTGAAGGTGACGCATTTCTCGTCGAGGCCGTTGCCGCAGGCCAATCTTTTCCCCAGGCGCATCACGGCGTCGGCACCGTAATCCTTCTGCATAAAGCTGTCGTCGATCCGCTTGCCCCAAGAAATTTTGCGCAGCAGACCGGCAATGCCCTGCCGCAGCACGTGGAACTCGCGGTCGATTTCCTTTGTCGTCAACCCTTCGTCCACAAGGCCCACCAACGTGTCAAAGGCGGGAGCATCGGGTTCCAGAGCCAAAGCGATCTCCTTTTTCAGCTCAAAGGCCTTCTTCAGCCATGGCTCGAAAATCTTGTAGTCTCGCTGCTCTCGCGCCTTTCTCCAGGCCGTCACGGCATCGGAACGAATCAGGTGAAAACGGCGGAGCGTTTCCGGCGGAATGCGCGTCGCCTTGCGGTACTCCCTCAGAAAAATCCTGCGCTGCCCGCGCTGAATGTCGCTCAAGCTGTCGGGATCGACGGCCGAAAGCCGGCACGCGGCGGCTTTCACGCCCTCGCCGCTGAAAAGTTCGCCCTTCTTTCGGGCCAGCGCAGCCGAAAGTTCCTGTCTGTAGGACGTGCCACCTTCCGGCAGAGACGTCCATTGATCGTACCTCAAAAGGCCCTCGAGCGAAACGAAGTACTGAAGGCGACGCAGCGTTTCCGCCGCGGTTTTAAAGCAGTCCTCTTTTTTCATCGAAGCGTTCAATCCTTTCTATAAGGTCTTTCAGCCTGGAATTCGGCGTCGAGCGCAAGTTTTTCGATGCGCTTCGATTATACATTGAAAAAAAGGACGTCGCGAGAAAACGCCGTCGCTTTTCCTTCACGATTTCCTTCGATAAAAAAGCCCCTAAAAAAGGATTTTACCGCGCCCGATCGTATGCTGAAAAAGCAGATTTCTGCTACAATAAGAATAATTCTTTACTGCATTTTCCCGTTGTTTCAGAAAATTCCGCGCCTTTCGACGCGACCTTGCAAAAAAGGGCAAAGGTGTTTATAGTACCGCATAAAATTGAATCCCGCGCTTCGCGCGCCGCTCGGCTGCAGCCGCGGGAAAATATCGTGATTTAGGGAGGTTCGCCCATGGCAACATACGTCAATGAACCGGCACATACTTTCAACGAGTACCTTCTCATTCCTGGATACTCTTCAGCCCAGTGCCGCCCGGAAAATGTGTCGCTGAAAACTCCTCTGGTCAAGTTCAAAAAGGGAGAAAAGCCTGCCATCGAGATGTCCATTCCCATGGTTTCCGCCATTATGCAATCCGTCTCCAACGACACCATGGCCATCGCTCTGGCCAAGGCCGGCGGCGTGTCGTTCATTTACGGTTCCCAGTCCATCGAGAGCGAAGCGGCCATGGTCGCCCGCGTCAAGGCCTACAAGGCGGGCTTCGTCCCCAGCGATTCCAATATCCGTCCCGACGCCACTCTTGCCGACATCCTCGACCTGAAAAACCGCACAGGACATTCCACCGTGGCCGTCACCGAAGACGGCACAGCCAACGGCAAGCTTCTGGGCATCGTTTCAAGCCGCGATTACCGCGTCAGCCGCATGAGCCCCGACGAAAAAGTTTCCACCTTCATGACGCCTCTTTCAAAGCTGGTCACGGCGCCCGAGGGCACCACGCTGAGCGAGGCCAACGACATCATCTGGGACAACAAGATCAACTCGCTGCCCATCGTCACTCAAGACGGTCGTCTTTCGGCTTTCGTGTTCCGCAAGGACTACGCCGAGCACAAGGAAAATCCCGATGAGCTGCTCGACGAACACAAGCGCTACGTCGTCGGAGCGGGCATCAATACCCGCGACTACAAGGAGCGCGTTCCCGCTCTGGTGGCCGCCGGAGCCGACGCGCTGTGCATCGACTCCTCAGAAGGATTTACCGAATGGCAGAAAATGACGCTTTCGTGGATCCGCGAGACCTACGGCGACCGGGTGAAAGTGGGCGCGGGCAACGTCGTTGACCGCGACGGATTTCTCTTTTTGGCCGAGTGCGGTGCCGACTTCGTGAAAGTGGGCATCGGCGGCGGCTCCATCTGCATCACCCGCGAGACCAAGGGCATCGGCCGCGGTCAGGCCACGGCCGTCATCGACGTCTGCAAGGCCCGCGACGAATACTACGAGAAAACGGGCGTCTACATCCCCATCTGCTCCGACGGCGGCATCGTCTACGACCACCATATCACTCTGGCGCTGGCCATGGGCGCCGATTTCGTCATGCTGGGACGCTACTTCGCGCGCTTTGACGAAAGCCCCACGGAAAAGCTCTTCGTCGGCGGCATGTCCGTCAAGGAGTACTGGGGCGAGGGCAGCAATCGCGCCCGCAACTGGCAGCGTTACGATTTGGGAGGCTCGAAGAAGCTTTCCTTCGAGGAAGGCGTCGACAGCTACGTGCCCTACGCGGGGCCTCTCAAGGAAAACGTTGAGAAAACCTGCATGAAAATCAGGTCCACCATGTGCAACTGCGGCGCGCTGACCATTCAGGAACTTCAGCAGAAAGCCAAGCTCACTCTCGTGTCCGCCACGAGCATCGTTGAAGGCGGAGCTCACGACGTGATTCGCAAGGACAAAAACCCCGACACCCACTAGGTTCTTCCCGTCCAATTTCTGTGCCGAACAAAGCCGCTCTCTCTGCAGAGCGGCTTTCTCTCTCGGAAAATTGCGCAAAGGGCGTTCCGCCGCCGGCCGTCTCTCCAGACAGGGCGCTGAAGTCGGACGCCTGTGCGGCGGGCATTCTGCCGTAAAAAACGAAAACCAACGGTCCTCGGAGGCTCTCTATGATGACATTGCAAGAACTGAAGCCGGGCCAGTCGGCCGTCGTCACGGCCGTCGGCGGAGAGGGCGCGCTGCGCCAGCATTTTCTCGACATGGGCGTCATTCCCGGCGCCTCTCTGACAGTGACGAAATTCGCTCCCATGGGCGATCCCATGGAGCTGCTGATTCACGGCTACGAGCTGACGCTGCGCCTGGCCGATGCCGGCAGGATCCAGGTGCGCCTCATGTCTCTACCGGAAAGGGCGCCCTCGGAAACTCAAAAGAATTCGAGCCGCGTCAAGGCCGTGCAGCATCCCGGCCTCGGCGAGGGCGGGCGCTTTCACGACCGCTCCAAAGAGACGCCTCTGCCCGACGGCACAACGCTGACTTTTGCTCTGGTGGGCAATCAGAACTGCGGCAAGACAACGCTGTTCAATCAGCTCACCGGCTCCAACCAGCACGTCGGAAATTTTCCCGGCGTCACCGTAGACCGCAAGGACGGCGTCATCAAAGGCCATCCCCGCACGCTGGTAACCGACCTGCCGGGCATTTATTCACTTTCGCCCTACACCAGCGAAGAGCAGGTGTCGCGCGCCTTTATTCTCGAAAGCAAGCCCCACGGCATCATCAACATCGTCGACGCCACCAACATCGAGCGCAATCTCTATCTGACCATGCAGCTTCTCGAACTGGACACGCCCATGGTGCTGGTGCTTAACATGATGGACGAGGTGCGCGCCAACGGCGGATCGATTTTGATCAACAAAATGGAACAGGCTCTGTCGGTGCCCGTGATCCCCATTTCGGCAGCGCGGGGCGAGGGCATCAACGAGATGATCGACCACGCCATTCACGTCGCCAAGTACCAGGAGCGTCCGGTGCGGCAGGATTTCTGCGACCGCTCCGAGGATGGAGGCGCGGTACACCGCTGCCTTCACGGCATCATGCACCTCATCGAGGACCATGCCGCCGCCGCAGGTCTCCCCCTCCGCTTCGCCGCCGGCAAGCTCGCCGAGGGCGACCGCCAGATTCTCGAGGCCCTGAATCTCTCGGACAACGAGAAGGAAATGATCGAGCACATCATCGTCCAGATGGAGACCGAACGAGGACTCGACCGCGCCGCTGCCATGGCGGACATGCGCTTCGACTTTATCGACCGGCTCTGCTCGACCACGGTGGTCAAGCCCCAGAAGAACAAGGGCTACGAGCGCAGCCGCAAGATCGACAGAGTGCTGACGGGCAGGTACACCGCCGTTCCCGCCTTCGCGGCCATTATGGCGCTGGTGTTCTGGCTGACCTTCAACGTCATCGGCCCCGAGCTTCAGGAACTTCTGGCACGCTTCATCGGCGCGCTGTCCTCGGCCGCCGACGAGTTTATGGCCGCGTCGGGCGTCAACGCTCTGGTGCGCTCTCTGACCATCGACGGAATTTTCAGCGGCGTCGGCAGCGTCATCAGCTTTCTCCCAATTATCGTCGTGCTGTTCTTCTTCCTGTCCATGCTGGAAGACAGCGGCTACATGGCGCGTATCGCCTTCGTGATGGACCACCTGCTGAGAAAGATCGGCCTCTCGGGGCGCAGCATCGTGCCCATGCTCATCGGCTTCGGCTGCACCGTTCCCGCCGTCATGGCCAGCCGCACTCTGCCGTCGGAGCGCGACCGCCGCATGACCATCATGCTGACGCCGTTCATGAGCTGTTCGGCCAAGCTGCCCATCTACGTCTTTTTCTCCGCAGCTTTCTTTCCGAAGTTCGCGGGAGCCATCACGGTGGCCCTTTATCTTCTGGGAATCCTCGCCGGCGTAGCGGTGGCGCTGCTCTCGAAAAACACCGTCTTCAAAGGCGAGGCCGTGCCCTTCGTCATGGAACTGCCCAACTACCGACTGCCGGGAGTCGAGAACACTCTGCGCCTCATGTGGGAAAAAGCGCGCGATTTCATCGAGCGCGCCTTTACGGTGATCTTCATAGGTACCGTTGTCGTCTGGTTCCTCCAGACCTTCGACTTCCATTTGAACGTGGTGACGGACTCGCGTCACAGCATGCTCGCCGCCATGGCGGGCACCATCGCTCCGCTTTTCGCACCCTTGGGCTTCGGCGACTGGAGGATCTCCACGGCTCTCATGACGGGAGTGCTGGCCAAGGAGAGCGTCGTCTCCACCCTTTCGGTGGTGCTGGGCGGCGCCGACAAGCTCAGCGAGGTGATTACGCCGTTGGGAGCCGCCTCCTTTCTGGTGTTCTGCCTTCTCTACACACCCTGCATTGCCGCCATCGCCTCCATTCGGCGCGAACTGGGAAATCGCTGGGCGCTGGGCGTGGCACTATGGCAATGTCTCATGGCGTGGCTGGCCGCATGGGCGGTCAAATTGATCGGAAATCTCTTCGGGGTGATTTAGATGAACGGCGCCACTCTTCTGGTTCTCCTTTTGGTCGCAGCGGCTGCGGCATGTGCTCTTTTCCGCATCCGGCGCAAAAAAGGATGCGCCTGCGGCAACTGCTCGGCCTGTCCCCTGAAAGACCGCTGCTCGCGGCCTACGGGACAGAAATAATTCGCCTTGAGGGCAACGCGACAGGTGCCATAACGCTTCTCGACGGCGTGCGGAAATTCGCTTCTTGTCTGCCCGGCAATGCCTGCGTGCCGCAGCCGCACCGTCAGAAGGACGCCATCGTACAAGCCTGAAAACGAAGGGGCGTTTCTTCCAATCCACCTTGGGGATTCAGCCAAAAACGCGGCCGGAAAGGCTCTTTTAAAGAGCCTTTCCGGCCGCATTTTGTCTGCGAAAAATTTTTTGACACTACGCCCGCGGGGCGATGCGATCCTCTTCCCTCAGGCGCTGCCGTGTCAGCGTGTAGCCCTGTCCGTTGACGCCGGTGACGCTTGAGGTGATGATAAAGGCGTTGGGATCGATGGCCAGCGCCTTCCCCTTGACGACAGGATACTTTTTCGCGTGCATTACTGTCAGCACGGCCCGCTGCTCAAGGCCACGAAAGGCCGTGTCGATGTGGAGCAGCGTTGCGCCCACGTCGGCGTCGTGCAGGACCATCTCGCAGATTTGGCGGTAACGCTGGGAGATGATCATGACCTGCACCTTGCCGTCTCCCCAGATCACCGTGCGGTTCAGCGTCATGCCCACCGTCGCTGAGATGAGCAAGCTGTAAAGCAGTTCCTGCGGCCCGTTCAAAAAGACCTGCGCTCCGATGATGACCACGTCGAAAAGGAACATGGAGTTTCCCACGGGAATCCCGCGATACTTTTGAAGGATGCAGGGCGGAATGTCCATGCCGCCGCTGGAAGCCCCCGCGCGAATGATGAGGCCGACGCCGGCGCCCTGGAGCACACCGGTGAACAGGGCGGCCATCAGGCGGTCATGGAGAAACAGGCTCTCCAGCGGCATCGTTTCCAAAATTCCCAGCAGCAGAGGGTAGAACAGCGTGGAAAAAAGCGACGCCGCGGCGAACTCTCCGCCGAGAAAGAACAGCCCGAGGAAAAAGAGAAGGCCGTTGACGACGCCGTTGATCACCGAGAGGCGCAGCGGCAGAAAGTGCTGTATGAACAGCGATATGCCCGCCGAGCCGCCGAGCATGAACTTTTCGGGCACCACGAAGGCGCAGATGGAAAAGGCGATCATGCCGTTGCCCAGCACGAGGTACATCAGCATCCAGCCGTATTTTTTCGCGTCACTTCCGTTGAATTGCAGTTTCACTTCCCAGCCTCCTCGGCGTCGTCCATTTCAAAGGGATCTCATCTTTCTTTTCGATTCAAGGCGCTGCAATCACAGCCGTCGCCTTCGGACGCAAAGATTCGCTCACACGGAACGCGTTTCTGCGCGAAAGCAAGCTGAACAGGGGCCGGCAGGCCTATCTGTCCATCGAGACGTGGCTCTTTCGGAGGCTCTCGGAAAACTCTCGTTTATCCAAAGAAAACGTCCAAAACCATCATCACCGTAAAGCCCAACATGTAGGACAGCACGCCGGCGTGGGAATGTTCTCCCGACGACATCTCCGGAATAAGCTCTTCAACCACCACATAAACCATGGCGCCGGCGGCAAAGGCCAGAAAATAGGGCAGCACAGGAACTACGACGCTGGCCGCCCAAAACGTCAAAAGGGCGCCCAAGGGCTCTACCGCGCCCGAAAGCACGCCGTTTGCGAAGGCGCGCCGCGAAGAAAAACCTTGCGAGCGCAAAGGCATGGAAACAATAGCGCCTTCCGGAAGATTTTGTATGGCAATTCCCAACGACAGCGCAAGAGCGGCGCTTGAGGACACTCCCGACGACGGCGACGTCAAACCGGCGTACACAGCTCCCACCGCCATGCCTTCCGGGATGTTGTGCAGCGTCACCGCAAGCACCAGCATGGTGGTCCGCGTCAGTTCGCTGCGGCAACCTTCGGGAGTGTCGCTGTACATATGAAGATGGGGAATGACATGATCCAAAACCAAAAGAAAGAAAACGCCCGCCCAGAACCCCGAAACAGCCGGAACGAAAGCCCAACGCCCCAGAGAGGAGCTTTGTTCCATGGCGGGAATGAGCAGACTCCACACCGATGCCGCGGTCATGACGCCTGCGGCAAATCCCGTGAGCGCTCGGGAAACCTGGCGGTTCAGGCTCTTCGTCATAAAAAAGACCAAGGCCGCACCTGCCGATGTCCCCACAAAGGGAATCAGAAATCCGATCAGCACTTCAGCGTTCAAAGCCGTCCCTCCTCGAAAAAAAACACATCGTTTGGAAGCCGTGCTCACATCCCGACATCTTATGAATTGATCTCAAAAACAATAAAAACTCCTTATCTCACAAGAAGTTTGCGAACAGACTCTCGTCAGCGTGCGGAAATCCACCCGTTTTCCAGGCTCGCCGTCATGACGCAGCCACTTTCAGTTTGCGGCGCGTTGTTCCCAAACGCTTCAGGGAAACCAGCGCGATGGCCGCGAAGATAAAGGCACAGCCCACCAGTTCCGGCAGAGAGGGCACGGCATGGGTTGCAAGAGCCGTCAGTCCCACCGCCGAGAGGATCTCCACAGAGGCCATCAAACTGGAAACCGACGCCGGAACACATTCGAGGGACTTGAAATAGAGCGAATAGCCCACCAGACAACCGAAAAAGGAGGGCACGAAGATCAGCATCCACGCGTAGGCCGTGACTCCGCTCAATTCTGTCCACTCTCCGGCGACGAAAATGTACAGCGTCGTCCAGAAGATGCCGCAGAGGTGCGTATAAAAGAAAAATCCCCAGCCCGTCACGGTGCTGCCCTTGGTGTTGGAAGCGCGCACGAGGAGCGTCTGCCCCACGATGCCGATAACCGCAGCGGCTCCCCACAGGACGCCTCTCACGTCGATGTGGGTGTTCAGCGTCCACTGCGGCGTCATCACCGAGCAGGCCACTCCCATGGCCACGAGACAGGCTCCCACGTAGTCCCATTTCATGGGGCGCTCGCCGGTGACCATGGACGAGCACAGCACCGTCACGATGGGATAGGTGTAATGCAGAACCAGCGCCGTGGCAGCTTCGAGGTACTCCACCGACAGCATAAAGCCGAGATAAAGTCCTGTGGGGCCGAAAAGTGAAAACCAGAAAATCCGTTTCAGGTCCCCGCGTGAAATTTTCAGCTGTTCGGGATGGCAAAGCCCCAGCCAACCCAAGAGGATCAACGCCACCATGACCATACGAACCAGCACTACCAGAGAAATGGACACTCCCGCCTGCCCCAACAGTTTAGTGGCCGGCGTCGTCAGTCCCCACAGAATGCCCGTCATGCCGCTCAGGGCGATGCCCTTGAAAGTCTTATTCATTGTTCCCTCCACAGAGCGAAAAACACAACGTCGTCACCGCTGTCTCACCACAGGCGCACGGGGGTTGTCGGGGTTGGGATATCCCTTGGTCTTGCCCGTCAACTCCTCAATCTCGAGGACAAAGACGTTGACCGCTTTCTCCAGAGTCTCGTCGCTCACCTGATAATCGGGGTCGCCCCTATCGTCGTAATGCTCTTTCAGCTTCCCGATGATGCGGCGCTTTTCGTCCAAATCGCGCTCCTGGCGAATTCGCCCCGTTCCCATGACGCTGCGGTAAATCTGCCAGAGGTGTCCCGCTTTCGACGGGCTGGGCACCATGACGTCGCCAGCGATAATGCAGAACGCCGCGTGAGGATGATGGCGCAGCAGCTCGGCCTTGCGCCCGGCAAAGGCGCCGTGAAAGTACAGGCAATTTTTCCCGCGGTCGCAGCCGTAATTGACGGGAACGGCATAGGGATTTCCCGCGCCGTCGACGAGGGCGAGATGGAGCAGACGCCCTTCTTCGATGACGCTCCAGATCCAATCCGTATTTTTCACTTCGCGGTCTTTTCTTCTCACCGAGATCTCACCCCTCCGCTGTCATTACTCTTCGATTACACCCTCGCTTTTTCCGCCTTTTGCGAAAAATGCGCAGGCGTCATGGCCTGACTTGAAAGACCATTTCCACCTCGCAGGGAGCGTTTCCGGGAAGGGACGGCGCGCCCACGGCGAGTCGCGCGTGAGCGCCCGACGCGCCGAAAAGATCGTACAGCAGTTTCGAAGCGCCGTCGATGACCTTCGACTGATCGGTGAAGTCGGGGGAACAGTTCACAAAGCCCGAGACTTTCACGACACGGACCACATGGTCCAACCCGCAGAGGCGGTCTGCGATGGACAGGCAGTTGACGGCGCACAGTCGCGCGGCCGCCTGCGCTTCTTCCAATGACAGGTCGACGCCGCACTTTCCTCGGTATTGAAGCCGTCCGTCCACCTTGGGCGTCTGCCCAGCGGTGAAAAGCAGCTCTCCCGCTTTGACGCCGGGGCAGTAGGACGCCGCCGGAGGCGTCGATCGAGGCAACTGGATACCAAGTTCCTTCAGACGGTCATAGAGATTCATCGTTCATTCCTCCCCGAATATTTTCAAAAAACAAAACCGCGCCACGGCAGGCTGCCGCTGGAATCAAGGCGAATTTTTCGCCCTCGTATATCAGGCGGGCAAGCGTCATCAAAAAGCGCCCGCACACGTTCGGCAAAAAATAAAGGCGTCCCACCCGGCGCCCGCACAGCGAGCCGCAGCAGAACACGCGTTCAGTTTATCATTTTGCCCCGCCCATTGAAAGCGCTCAAGCAGCTTATGGGGCTGAACGTGGCGTTTTTTAACTAAGTGGCAGAAAAAACGACACGGCCGGCGCTCTATAATAATCAAACCGTCTGACGCACAAAACAAAGGCGATGTGCAGATTTTCACCGGCGAGAGATCCGACGGAACGAGCGGCCGGCCCCTTTGCCGCTCTTCAGTCTCAACGATGTTTTTTAAAAATCGGTGGGGAGTCGGCAAAGTGACCTTCTTCGAGAAAAAACGGGGGCATTGCGAAATTCTCGGCTTTCCTTGGCGCCGCTCGACGGCGGACTTCACTCGGCTGAAATTTTCTGTTATCATCTCGGTCAAAACACGATATCAAGGAAGGAACGGCCATGAAACGCACTTCTGTTCTCTATGCGGCGCTCGGCGGCGGCGTGATGATGCTCTCGGCGTCGGGCATTTTCTCCAAGCTGGCGGCAGCTCCGCCGGCGATTATCGCTTTTTACCGGTTGTTCATCACTGCGGCCGTCCTCTCTCCTCTTGCAATACTGAGTCCCGTCAGGCGCGCCGAAATTTTTCATGCCGGCCGGCGGAATTTTCTGCTCTGCACGGCGGCGGGCTTTTTTCTGGCGACCCACTATGTCATGTGGATCAGCTCCATCGGCTTCACTTCGGTTTCCAGCGCCACTGTGCTCGCGGCGCTTCAGCCGGTTTTCAACATGCTCTGGGGAAGGTTGCTCCTCAATGAACGGGTCTCACGACGCTCCGTTCTTGGCTGCGCCATCGCCATTGCCGGCACGCTGGTCATCGGCGGCGGCGACTTCCGCATCAGCAAAGAGGCGCTCGGAGGTGACGCTCTGGCGCTCCTGTCCGGCGCGGTGATCAGCCTCTATTTTCTTTCCGGCCAAATGGCGCGCCGGAAGATGGGCGCTTTGGCCTATTCCTTCCTCAGTTACTGGGCCGGCGCGGTCTTTCTCGCGCTTTATGCCCTGTTCAACGAAAACGCTTTCACCGGCTACGGCAGCGCCACATGGGCCTGTTTCTTCGCTCTGGCGCTGGTTTCCACCATCGGCGGCCAGATGGTCTTCAACGTGCTGCTCAGGTGGCTCAGCGCCACAACGGTGACGACGGGCATCCTGGGCGAACCGCTGGGAACCTGCGTTCTGGCGATGGTCTTTCTGGGAGAAAAGCTGACGCCTCAGCTCGCCGCCGGCATGGCGGTCATCGGAGCCGGCCTCGCTCTCTTTTTCACCGACAAAAGCAGGGCGGCCGATTGACCGGTGAACCGGCACGGCTCTTTCGTCTCAAGTTTTTATTAGAAAGAAACGGGGCAGTTCCACATGACATCTGTGGGACTGTCCCGTTTTGCGTCAAAACTCGTTCAGCGTCGGCAAACCGTCTGCGCCGCTTATTCCGACCGGAAAAGTTTCGCGTTTTTCCTCCGATTCTTTTTGATGGCGCCGATTCCTCCGCCGCAACATCCCGTCGGCCTTCCGGGCCTCCGCTCCGCCGATTTTTCACTGCCGAGGCGGCTGCGCCGGCGAACTGCCATCGAGATTTTTGATCATGGGAACGTGGGGCGTCTTTTCGTCGTAGAAGATTGAACCGCATACGACGTAGCCCGAACGCCGGTACAGCGGCTCGGCCGTGCACTGCGCTCCTACGCGGACGCTTTTGGCGCCCTGCGCTCTGAGATAGTCTTCGGCCTCCTTGAGAAGCGCCGATGCGATTCCGCGCCGACGAAATTCGGGAAGGACGGCCACGCGCCCGATGCGCCACTGGCCCGGTCCCTCGGGAAAGACGCGGCAACAGCCTGCGGGAACGCCTTCCAGCAGAGCCAGAATGTGGCACGTTCCGGGGGCGCCGTCAATTTCGTCGAACTCGTTTTCATAGCCCTGTTCGTCCACAAAAACCCTTTGACGGATCATCCGTTCGCCGTCGCTGACCGCGTAAGCTTTTTCGAATTCCATGGATTTCCCTCTCTTCCCGTTTTTCAAAGTTTATCTCAAAAAAGGCCCTGTCGCAAGGCGGGAAAGGAGGTTCGACAGCGGCGCCCCATGCTATAATATGTTCGGCAACAGATAATTTCGCTTCATATTCGCTTCTTACTAAAGGAATGACCCTTCAATGATCTATGATGCCATTATCGTCGGCGCCGGCCCCGCAGGCATTTTTGCGGCGCTGGAGCTGACGCGGCAGCACAAAAAGGCGCTGATTCTCGACAGGGGGCGGTTGATCAGCCAGCGTCACTGCCCGATTATGACGGGCAAAACCGATCACTGCGTCAATTGTCCTTCCTGTGCCGTCGTGGCGGGATGGGGCGGCGCGGGGTCGGCTTCCGACGGCAAGCTGACGGTGACCACGGGCTTCGGCGGCAATCTCGAGGAATACGTGGGCAAGGCCCGTCTCGAGCAGCTCATTGAAGAGGTGGACGCTTCCTTCGTGGCTTTCGGAGCCGACAGCGCCTTCTACGAACCCCGCGGACCCGAGGTGGCCGACGCCATACGGCGCGCCGCGGCGGCAGGCATTAAAGTGCTTCCCGCAAAAATCCGCCACATCGGCACCGACGCCTCGCGGGAAGTGCTGGGCGCCATGTACCGCCATTTGAAAGACAAATGCGAAATCCGCATGGAAACCGGCGTTCAGTCCGTGTTGACCTACGACGGCCACGCCGTGGGCGTCAGAACCGACGACGGGCGCGAATTCGAGGGGCGCAGCGTCATCGTCGCTCCCGGACGAAGCGGTGCGGCGTGGCTGGAGAGCATCATCGATGAGTTCAAAATGCCCATCGACTCCATGCCCGTCGACATCGGCGTCCGCGTTGAAGTTCCCGACAGCGTCTGCGAGGATCTGACGCGGAAATTTTACGAGGTCAAGTGCATCTACAACACGCCCACCTTCGACGACCGCGTGCGAACCTTTTGTATGAACCCGTCGGGCTTCGTGGTTTCTGAGTACGACACGGCGCACCGCCTGGTAACGGCCAACGGCCACAGCCTGAAACACCAGCGCTCGCAGAACACCAACTTCGCCATCCTCGTGACGAAGAATTTCACCAAGCCCTTCACCGATCCCATCGGCTACGCCACGCACATCGCCCGTCTGGCCAATATGCTGGCCGGCGGAGGCCTGCTGGTCCAGCGGTTGGGCGACCTCAAAAACGGACGGCGCTCCACGCCCGACCGCATTGCCCGCGGCATGATCCAGCAGACGGGCCCTGCCGTTCCCGGCGATTTGAGCCTCGTGTTGCCTCACCGCCAGATGACGGACATCATCGAATTTCTCGACGCGCTGAACGCGATCATGCCCGGCGTCAATCAGAACGACACTCTGCTCTACGGCGTGGAAATCAAGCTGTACTCTCTGCGCGTCAGCCTGGGCGGCGACATGTCCGCCCCCGGCGTCAAGGGCCTGTATCTGGCAGGCGACGGCGCCGGCGTCAGCCGCGGCATCGTTCAGGCTGCCGCCAGTGGTCTGGTGGCGGCGCGAAGCATTTGCGATAGTTCTCCAACTCTCACCGCAAGGAGGGGTTCTCATGAATGATCAGGACAACATCAACGAGCAGAATGTCAAATTAGGTGAGTCGGCGCTGAACGCGGCTCTGGAAGCTCAACGCCGTACTGCCGAAGCCGCAGCGATTTTCGACGCTCTGGCGAACCGCGCCGGCTCCGAGAGCGAAATTCTCAAGGCCGCCGCCGCTGAGAAAAAAGATCTGGCCGGCTCCCTGTCGGAGCTGACGGGACAGGCCGACAAAGTCCTTCGGCGTCGCAAAATCTGGTGGATCGCTCTGTCGCGCCTCTTCGGCAACTCCTTCGTCATCAGCCGCATCGAAGCGGGAGAAGCCGCTGCCTTCGAAAAATTCGCCTCCGCCGCCTTCGGCGTCCCCGAGGCCGAAGAGTACGGCAAAAAGGCGGCTCAAATCAGTCAAAAGCTGGATGCCGCCATGGACACCGCAGCCCTCCAGTCCATCAAGACCGCCGTTTATCGGCTTTACGGCACCGTGGTCCTCTTCGTCAGCATGCTTTCGGCCTTCGCCGTGCACTTCTCCTTACGTTCGGCCGCCACAGCGGCGCTGTGCGCCGCTGCCGCTTTCGCGCTTGCCGGAACGGCTGCCGCCTTTTCATCGCGCAGTGCCGCCGGACGAAGCGCCGCGCTGCGCTCTGCAGTGACCTTCGCCTTTGAATCCGCTCTCGCCGCGCTGGTCCTGCTGTGGCCTTATTTCGCCTTTCGCAGCACCTGGGGCGCTCTGCCCGTCTCAGCGCTTTTAGCCGTAACCATTACGGCTGCACTGGCCTATTTTGCCGCGGTGACGCGCCGCCAGAAATACGCCGGCGTGTTCTTGGAGATGTTGATTACGGGCATCATCGCCGCCGCCGCGGCGCCTCTTCTGATCTTTCTGCTGAAAGCCGGCCTGAAACTCCATGGATAACGAGAACACCGCCGTCATCTTTCAGGGGGACAACGTCCTTCTCTTTCTCGGGCGTCTGCCTTCCGTCGAAGAAGCCCTGAGTCTGCCGCTGCGGGCCAGCGGCGCCTACGAAAACCTTGCCCCGAAGGGGTGCCTGTGGGGACAAGTCGACGAGGGAAGGCTGCCCGAAGGCTGGACATCGCTGAGCCGTCGCGATTTCGGCGTCCGTTTCGGCCTTGATGCCTTCCGCTTCATGAGCACCGGCTGGGGACTTGCCGATTGGCGCCGTCAATCTCGATACTGCGGCGTCTGCGGCACGAAGATGGTTCCGGCGCCGGGGGAACGGGCCATGAAATGCCCAAAGTGCGGGCACATGCTTTTTTCGGTGATCTGCCCCGCCATGATCGTGGCCGTGGAGCGCGACGGAAAGCTCCTGCTGGCGAAAAACCTTCAGCACAAGTTCAACCGTTACAGCGTTCTGGCGGGATTTCTCGAAGTGGGCGAATCCCTCGAGGACGCCGTGGTGCGCGAAGTGCGCGAGGAAGTGGGCATCGAGGTTGACCGAGGCAGCGTTCAGTACGCCTTCAGCCAGTACTGGCCCTTTCCGCGGTCGCTCATGCTGGCGTGCCGTGCGCAGTGGAAAAGCGGCGAGCTTCGTCCCGACGGCACTGAAATCGGCGATGCCCGTTGGTTCGCTCCGGAAGAGATTCCCCTGAACGTTCCCGGAGGGATCACCGTCGCCGGCTGGCTCATCCGCGACTTTCTCAAACGCCACGGCATCGAGCCGCCGCAGGGACTTTAGCCTTGAAAGAGGCGGCGAAGAACTCGGTTTTTCTTCGCCGAACCTTCACAAATGTCCTTCGGCCGTGGAAAACTCTTTCAAAGATTTTTTTACACGCTGGAAGGCCCTCACTTATCCTGTCGTTTTTTCACGATGACTGTAATTGTCCGTCATTTGCCATCATTTTTTAAGCCTTGACATAGACGAAATACATTTAAAATACATTTTTAAATAAGAATAAAGATTTACTTTTTAGAAAATTCACATTATAATTTTTTGTCAACGGTGCGCCATTGAGTTTCAAAAAGCTCGGGCACGCTGAAAGAACGGTTTTCCGGCTTGGAACCGGAAAGGAAAGGGTTGATTTCCATGAGAAAAGGATTTTACGCGTTTGCGGCCTCACTGGTTTTTACGGCCGCTCTGACTGCCGGCGCTTTCGGCGCCGACGCTTTTAAACTTGGCGGCACGGGACCGCTGACGGGCGGCGCCGCCATTTACGGCAACTCGGCCAAGAACGGCGCCCAGATCGCCGTAGACGAAATTAACGCCTCTGGCGGGCCAGTCAAATTCGAGTTGAAGTACGAGGACGACACCCACGACGCCGAAAAAGCGGTCAACGCCTACAACGTGTTGAAGGACTGGGGAATGCAGATTTCGCTGGGGTCGGTCACGTCGAAGCCCTGCGAGGCCACGGCCGCCGAGAACTTCGCCGACCGCATCTTCGCCCTCACTCCCTCGGCCTCTGCCGCGGCAGTCACCATGTACAAGGACAACGTGTTCCAGATGTGCTTCGTGGACCCCAATCAAGGTTCCGCTTCAGCGCGCTACATCGCCGACAAGAAACTGGGCTCGAAAATTGCCGTCATCTGGAAGAACGACGACGTCTACTCCAAGGGCGTTCACGACACTTTCATCGAAGAGGCGCCCGCCCACGACCTGACCGTCGTCAGCGACACCACCTTTGCCGACGGCAACGACACGGACTTCTCGGTACAGCTTTCCGAAGCGCAGAAAGCCGGCGCCGACCTGGTGTTCCTGCCCATGTACTATCAGCACGCCTCTCTGATTCTCGCCCAAGCCGCCGGCATGGGCTACGCGCCCAAGTGGTTCGGCGTGGACGGAATGGACGGAATTTTGACCATGGAAGGCTTCAACACCTCACTGGCTGAGGGCGTAATGCTTCTGACGCCTTTCAGCGCCGATTCAAAGGATCCCCATAGCCAGGCTTTCGTGGCACAATACCAGAAGCGCTTCGGCGAAGTGCCCAACCAGTTCGCCGCCGACGCCTACGACTGCGTTTACGCCTACGCCCAGGCGCTGACCAACGCCAAAGCCACGCCCGACATGTCCGCCGAAGAGCTGAACGACCTGATGATCCAGCAATTCACCTCCATGACCTTCAACGGCATTACGGGCACCAACATGACGTGGAGCGCCGAAGGGGCCGTCAGCAAAGATCCCAAGGGCATGGTCATCAAAAACGGCGTTTACGTGGGACTCGATTAAAGCTCCACCGAAAGGTTTTTTCGACGAAAACTGACGGAAAGGACCTCCAGTCCCCTCACCACCGCACCGGATTTTCCCTGAAAAACAGCGCGAAGGGACAGATCCTCCGGCCTCGGGGAGTGCCGTCAGAACGACCGCTGCGGCGGCCTTTTGACAGCACTCCGCTTTTATGTTCTGCACTTTTTCGAAAAACGCCGGCCGCCGTCGCGGCCCAGTGTGACTCTTGCGTTGAATTCAGAGGTGTGTCATGACTTTTCTGCATTACATTATCAGCGGGATCAGCCTCGGCAGCATTTATGCCATCATCGCCCTGGGGTACACCATGGTTTACGGCATCGCCAGGATGCTGAACTTCGCCCACGGCGACGTGATCATGGTGGGCGCCTATGTGTGCTTCTATGCCGTCTTTCGCTTTCAGCTGCCTCCGGCGCTGGGCGTCATTCTGGCCGTCGTCCTGTGCACCGTTTTGGGCATCGTGGTTGAAAAACTGGCCTACAAGCCGCTGCGCAACGCTCCATCGCTGGCCGTGCTCATCACCGCCATCGGCGTGAGCTATTTTCTCCAGAACTCGGCGTTGCTGCTCTGGACGTCCAATCCGAAGATGTTCCCCTCCATCGTGGGACGCGGCTCGCTGAAGTTCTTCGGCGGCCAACTGGCAGTCTCCCACGTCACACTGGTCACCATTGTGTCCTGCGTGGTCATCATGGCGGGGCTGTCGTGGTTCGTCTCGAAAACCCGCATGGGCATGGCCATGCGCGCCTGCTCAGAGGACAAGGCGGCGGCTCAGCTCATGGGCATCAACGTCAACGGGACGATTTCGTTGACCTTTGCCATCGGATCGGGGCTGGCGGCCATCGCGGGCATTCTGCTCTGCTCCGCCTATCCCACGCTGATGCCCACCACGGGCTCCCTTCCGGGCATCAAGGCCTTCACGGCGGCCGTCTTCGGCGGCATCGGCTCCATTCCCGGTGCTCTGGTGGGCGGGTTGCTGCTGGGCGTCATCGAAATTTTCGCCAAGGCCTACATCTCAACTCAGCTTTCCGACGCCGTGGTCTTTACGGTTCTCATCGTCGTTCTGCTGGTCAGGCCGGCAGGGCTTTTGGGACGCCAGATTCAGGAGAAGGTTTGAGCCATGAAAAAAATGATCAATCTGAAGCGCTCCGAAGCCCGACGGGTCTGGGGAAGCTACGCCTTTGTGGCGCTGTGCTATCTGGTTCTCAAGAGCATGATCGCCGGACATGCCCTGAGTTCCGCCATGCGCGGCATGCTGGTGCCCATCTGCGCCTACGCCGTCATGGCAGTCTCGCTCAATCTGGTGGTGGGCATTTTGGGAGAGCTGTCGCTGGGACACGGTGGATTTATGTCTGTCGGCGCCTTCACCGGTGTGGCCTGCTCCATCCTGCTTCAGCCATGGGTCCCCTATGGGCCGGTGCGTCTGACGATCTCTCTAGCCATGGGAGCCGCCGCCGCTGGCGCCATCGGATTTCTCATCGGCATTCCCGTGCTGCGCCTGAAAGGCGACTATCTGGCCATCGTCACTCTGGCTTTCGGCGAGATCATCAAGAGCCTGCTGAACAACTTCTACTTCGGCGTCGACAAGGCGGGGCTGCACCTTTCCATGCTGAAAGACACCACGGGACTCATGAAGGGCGGCCGAATGATCATCAACGGCCCCATGGGAATCGGCGGCATCCGCAAGATCGCCACCTTCGGCGCCGGCACGCTGCTGCTTCTGCTGGCCCTGATGATTGTGTACGACCTGTGCAACAGCCGGTGGGGACGGGCGTTTATGGCCATCCGCGACGATCGCATCGCTGCGGAAAGCGTGGGCATCGACGTCACCCGCTTCAAGATGACGGCTTTCGTCATCTCGGCGGCATTGGCCGGCGCGGCCGGCGCGCTTTTCGCCCAGAATTACTCCACGGTGGTGGCCAATAAATTTGACTTCAACACGTCCATTCTGATTCTGGTGTTCGTCGTTTTGGGCGGACAGGGAAATCTGATCGGATCCATTATCGCCGCCGCCGTGCTGACGGTGCTGCCCGAAAAGCTGCGGAATTTTCGCGACTACCGTATGCTGATCTATTCCGTCACGCTGATCGGCATGATGCTTGTCACCAATAACGCGACGCTGAGGGACTTCTTCGGCAGACTCAATCCTTTGGCTCAACGCGGCCAGTCGAGGAGGTCTCGCTCATGAGCGCCACTAAACTTGTTCCCGTGCCCTCCCGAGGCATGGTTCCCGAGCGGGACGTCACGCGCTCGCCCATTCTGGAGTGCATCAATCTCGGTCTGACCATCGGCGGCCTGCGCATTGTCGAAAACTTCGATTTGACCATCGGCCGCACTGAAATCGCCGGACTCATCGGCCCCAACGGCGCCGGCAAGACGACGATCTTCAACCTGCTGACGAAGGTGTACCAGCCTACGGCGGGATCGGTGCTCCTCGACGGCGAGGACACGGCGGGCATGTCGCCCATAGAGGTCAACCGCCTCGGCATCGCGCGGACGTTCCAGAACATCCGCCTTTTCAACAACCTCAGCGTGGCCGACAACGTGAAAGTCGCCATGACCAACGACACCCATTACAGTCTGTTCAGCGCGCTGTTCCACACTTCGACCTACCGCCGGCGCGAGCTTGCGGCCCATCACCGCGCGCTAAAGCTGCTCTCCATCTTCGACATGCAGAACGTGGCCGACGTGCGGGCCGGTTCGCTGCCCTACGGCGCCCAGCGGAGGCTTGAGATCGTCCGCGCGCTGGCCACTTATCCTTCGCTGCTGCTCCTCGACGAACCGGCGGCGGGAATGAACCCCTCGGAAACTTTGGAGCTTGCCGACAGCATCCGGCGGATTCACGAGCTCTTTCCCATCGCCATCATGCTCATCGAACACGACATGAATTTGGTGATGAATCTCTGCGAGGGCATCTGCGTGCTCAACTTCGGGCGCGTCATCGCCAAGGGCACGCCGGCGGACATCCAGAGCAACCCGGCGGTAATCGAGGCCTATCTGGGACGGCAGAAGGAGGCAGTCCATGACAGACACCATTCTTAGCGTCAAGGACATCAACGTCTATTACGGCAGCATCCACGCCATCAAGGGCATTTCCTTCGACGTCCGCCAAGGAGAAATCGTCACGCTCATCGGCGCCAACGGCGCCGGAAAATCCACCACGCTGAACACCATTTCGGGACTCCTGCGCTCCCGCACGGGCAGCATCACCTTCTGCGGACAGCGCATCGGCAGGGTTCCGGCCTATCAGCTGGTCTCCAGGGGACTGGCACAGGTCCCCGAAGGCCGCCACGTGTTTCTCCACATGACCGTCAGAGAAAACCTTGAACTGGGCGCCTTCACTCAATACCGAAAAGGCACGACGGCGCGAGACAAAGACCTCGACTCGGTTTACAACCTGTTTCCGCGGCTGGGCGAACGACGCAACCAGATGGCCGGCACCCTTTCGGGCGGCGAGCAGCAGATGCTCGCCATGGGACGCGCGCTGATGTGCCACCCTCAGCTTCTCATGCTCGACGAGCCATCCATGGGGCTGGCGCCGCTTCTTGTCGAGGAAATTTTCGAGATCATCGTCAACCTGAATCGCAGCGGCTCGACCATTCTTCTGGTGGAACAGAACGCCCGCATGGCTCTTTCGGTGGCCGACCGCGGCTACGTCATGGAGACGGGAACCATCGTCACCTCCGGTACGGGAAGCGAACTGATGAACTCGCCGGAAATCAAGAAGGCCTATCTCGGCGGCTAAAGCCGCCCGACAAAGGCCTTGCTCCCGACAGGGGTGTCACCGTCCTTTCTCTGCGCTCACCTTTCCATGGGGTCAGCGCAGCATTTTTTTACCAGCGCAATCTCCGGCTCAAAAAATTTCACGTTCAAGAGAACGAAAAATCGAAGGAAAAGATTTTTTTCTGCGCATATTTATTTGATATTTAAGTTATAGAAAAAATGAATTATCTTTATTCTTTCATGCCATAACGCCCTGTGAATTCATACTTTTTTCACAAATATTTTGATTCATGACATCTTTCTTTTATTAAAAACGCTCAACTCACGAAGCTAAGAAAAATTATAATTTATTTTATAACGCTTATTCATTATATTGTCTGCATTTTATCCTTGTTTCATCGAAGTAAATGGGGTAAAATCATTAAACAAATAGAATTTTCTCATGAATTTCGAGACGAATAAGAAAACAACGTTTTTTACCGCCGCTTAAAATTTTTCTGTCGGTCTCGTGATCAAAGAGAAACAACGGTCGATCCGTTTGTCGTGAGGGGACGGCAGGGACGCCGCACAACTTGGCAATTTGGGGGGAAGGTAACAGTGAGCAGACTTAGCATCGTCACACAGAACCAAGCCCAGACCACTGTCGAAGGGCTTTACAAGGATATGGAACGGAGAATCCAGGCCAGTCCGCCCGATCTGTGCCCCATAGACCTGGCTGTCTCGTTTCTTCATATCTGCCACTCCCAGTCCTGCGGCAAATGCGTTCCCTGCCGGGTAGGGCTGAAGCGTCTCGAAGAAATGCTCGACGACGTGCTCAACGGTTCGGCGACGGAGAAAATCATTGACCAGATCGAGAACACCGCCGAGAGCATCTACATTTCTTCGGACTGTGCCATCGGTCAGGAAGCTGCTCGCATGGTGCTCAAGGGCGTTCGCGGCTTCCGCGACGACTTTGTCGAGCACATTGCCCACCGTCGCTGCATGACCCTTCAGAATCAGCCGGTGCCCTGCGTGGCGCTGTGTCCCGCCCACGTGGACGTTCCGGGCTATATCGCGCTGATTCACGCAGGACGCTACGCCGACGCCGTGCGGCTGATCCGCAAGGACAACCCTCTTCCCGCCGTCTGCGGCATGATCTGCGAGCATCCCTGCGAAAACCGCTGCCGCCGCACCATGGTGGACAATCCCATCAACATCAGGGGGCTCAAACGCTACGCCGTGGAGCACGCCGATGAAGTTCCCGTTCCACAGTGTATGCCCGCAACGGGCAAAAAGATCGCCGTCATCGGCGGCGGGCCTGCCGGGCTGAGCGCCGCTTACTACTTGTCCCTCATGGGACACGACGTCACCATTTACGAACAGCGGAAAAAACTGGGCGGAATGCTGCGCTACGGAATTCCGGCCTACCGCCTGCCGCGCGAGGTGCTCGACCGCGAGATCAACGCCCTTTTGGCCACAGGCACCCACGTCATCACCGAGACCAGCGTGGGCACCGACATCTCCATCGCCCAGCTGCGCGAAAGCTACGACGCGCTCTACATCGCCATCGGCGCCCACATCGACCGCAAGCTGGGCATCGAAGGCGAAGAAGCCGAAGGCGTCATCTCCGCCGTCGAAATGCTTCGCGCCATTGGCGACGACCATTTCCCCGACTTTCGAGGCATGGACATCTGCGTCGTCGGCGGCGGGAACGTGGCCATGGACGTGGCGCGTTCCGCCGTGCGATGCGGCGCAAAAAGCGTGAAGATCGTTTACCGCCGCCGCAAGGCCGACATGACCGCCCTTCCCGAAGAGGTGGAAGGCGCTATCGCCGACGGCTGCGACGTCATGGAGCTTCATGCGCCCATCCGCATCAACAAGGACGCCGAGGGCAAAGCCGTTTCGCTGCGCGTCAAACCTCAGATCATCGGCGAAATCAAGAACAACCGCCCTTCGCCGTCCAACTCGTCGCAGAACGAGGTGGACATTCCCTGCGACCGCGTGCTGATCGCCATCGGCCAGGGCATTGAGTCCCGTTCCTTCGAGAAGTCGGGAATTCCCGTCAAACGCGGCGCCATCGAGAGCCTTGACACCACCGGCGTCAAAGACACCACGGGCATTTTCGCCGGAGGCGACTGCGTTACCGGCCCCGCGACGGTCATTCGTGCCATCGCCGGCGGCAAAGTGGCGGCGGCCAATATCGACGAATATCTGGGTTTCAACCACGTCATCGAAAGCGACGTTGTGGTGCCCCAGGTCCGCTTTGACGACCACAAACCCTGCGGCCGCGTGAACATGCGCGAACGCGACGCGGCGGAACGCATCCACGACTTCAAGCTCATGGAGATCGGCATGACCGACGAAGAGGCGTGCCAGGAGTCGGGACGCTGCCTGCGCTGCGACCACTTCGGCTACGGTTTGTTCAGAGGAGGCAGAGTCGAAAAATGGTAAACGTCGTCATCGATGGAAAGAAAATTCAAGTTCCGCCTAGAACCACCATTCTCGACGCCGCTAAAGCTGCGGGAATCCACATTCCCACGCTCTGCTTCCTAAAAAACATCAACGAAATCGGCGCCTGCCGGATCTGCGTCGTCGAAGTCGAAGGCTATGAGAGACTTTTCACGGCGTGCAACAACCCCGTCGAAGAGGGCATGATCATTCACACCAACAGCCGCAAGGCGCGGGAAGCCCGCCGCAGCAACCTGCTGATGATTCTCTCCGAGCATGACGTCAACTGCACGCTGTGCGTGCGCAGCGGAAACTGCGAACTTCAGAAAATTTCCAACGAGCTGAACGTTCACGACAGTCCCTTCAGAAAGCAGATCGACAATCGCCGGACCAACCCCGAGTTCCCGTTGATTCGCGATTTCTCGCGCTGCATCAAGTGCATGCGCTGCGTTCAGGTCTGCGACAACATCCAGCACACCAACGTGTGGGACGTGGTCAACACGGGACAAAAGGCCATTGTCGACGTCAAGGGCGTTTACGCTATTGAAGACTCCCAATGCACTCTGTGCGGCCAGTGCATCACCCACTGCCCCACGGCTGCGCTCCGCGCGCGCGACGACACCCAAAAAGTTCTGGACGCCATCGACGATCCCGATAAAATTGTGCTCGTTCAGATCGCGCCGGCCTGTCGAACGTCATGGGGCGAGGAATTCGGCATGAAGCCCGAGGTGGCCACCGTCAATCGCCTGGCGGCAGCGCTGCGCATGGCCGGCATCGACTATGTGTTCGACACCAATTTCTCCGCCGACCTGACCATTATGGAAGAGGGCAGCGAGTTTATCGAGCGCATGAAAAACGCCGACTCGGAGAAATTCCCCATGTTCACTTCTTGCTGTCCCGGCTGGGTGCGCTATGTCAAGGGGCACTGGCCGCAGTTCGTCGATCAGCTGTCGTCGGCCAAATCGCCGCAGCAGATGTTCGGTGCCATCGCCAAGACATGGTACGCCCAGACTTTGGGCGTCGATCCTTCGAAGATTTTCTCGGTGTCCATCATGCCCTGCCTGGCCAAAAAGGCCGAGTGCGCACTGCCCGTCATGAACAGCGCCGGCACGGGACAGGACGTCGACGTGGCGCTGACGACCCGCGAGGTCTGCCGTCTGATCCGTTCGCTTCAAATTTATCCCGAAGACCTTCAGGACGAGCCACTGGATATGCCCTTCGGCATCGGCAGCGGCGCTGGCGCCATTTTCGGCGCCACCGGCGGCGTCATGGAAGCGGCCCTGCGCAGCGCCTACTATCTTGTGACGGGAGAGAACGCCGAGCCCGACGCCTTCAAGGGCGTACGTGGCATGGAAGGCTGGAAGGAAGCGGAGTTCACCCTGGCAGGCAAGACGCTGAAAGTCGCCGTGGTCAACGGCCTAGGCAACGCCGACGCGCTTTTGACGGCTCTCTCCAAGGGCAAGGTCCACTACGACTTCGTGGAAGTCATGGCCTGTCCCGGCGGTTGTGTGGGCGGCGGCGGACAGCCCATCCACGGACACGTGGAGATGGCGCCGTTGCGCGCTCCCACGCTGTACGACATCGACCGCAAAATGGATCTGCGTTTCTCCCACGAGAACCCCTCGATCATCCGGTGCTACAAGGAATTTCTGGGGAAACCCCTATCGGAAAGATCCCACCATCTGCTCCATACCACCTACCACGACTGGAAGCTTCCCGGCGAGAAATAAGGCAACGTTTTTCCGCCTCTCTCCGTCAAAAATCATGACGCACCGAAACGAAAATTCCGCGCTGCCCGTTGGACAGCGCGGAATTTTTACGGTATTTTAGAGGCGGACTTTTCATTCAAGCAGACGAGGCGAAGCTCATGAACGACAGAACGGACATCTTCAAAACTCTGGATTTCGGCGACGGAATTCTGCGAATTCAGGGATCGGGATCGGTGTTCTGCTATCTCGTCCGCGGCACTGAACGGGCTCTTCTCATCGACAGCATGACGGGCCTCGGAAACCTGCGGCTCTGGCTGAAGGGCATCACCACTCTTCCCGTCACGGCGGTCTGCACCCACGGCCACTTTGACCATATCGGCGGAACGGCGGATTTCCCGACGGCATGGATTCCCGAAGGCGACGCGGTGATGCTGCAGGAGCAACAGTGCAGCGAGCGCAAATACTGGCTGGAAAGCATGCTCTGCACGCTGCGCCGTCTGCCGCTGAAGTTCTCCCACGGCGATTTTACGCCCGGCCATGCCGCAGTCTGGCGCGGCCTCCGCGGCGGCCAAACCTTCGACCTCGGCGGACGGACCATTACCGCCGTGGACATGCCCGGCCATACCCGCGGATCAACGGGCTATCTCGACTCGAAGACGGGCACGCTTTTCATCGGCGACGCCGGCAGCCGCAGCACCTATCTGTTTCTCCACTGGTCGCGATCCGTCGAAGGCTATCTCGAGGGATTGATGCGTCTCAAAGACCGCTATGGCGGCCAGATCAGACGATGGTTCAACTTTCACAATTACACCGAAATGCCCGCCGACATTCTCGACGATTTGATCGAGGCCTGCCGTGACGCTCTCGACGGCAAAATCACGGGGCAGAAGTTCCGCGGCACAGAGCTTTACCGCTTTGTCTATCCCGTGGACAAAAAGTGGCGGCGCCTCGACGGCGGATACGGCAACGTAATCGTCCGTCTCGACCGTCTGCGCATCAAAGACGAACCCTTTTAACCCAACGAACGCGCTTTGCCGGAGGGCAAAAGCGCGTTCGTTTTTTCGTCTTCGTTCTATCGCGACGATTTCAACCTTCCGGCGTCGAAGAGGTCGCTCCGCTTCTGAAGCGCCTCGAACAGCGCCCGATGCCGTTCGTCGTCTTTTCCGGTTTTGTATTTCCACGAAAGCTCCACAAGCTGCAGCGTTTTGCCTTCAGCGTCGTACCAAACCGCTGTTTCCATTTCGGCTTCGCCACCATTGAATTTCACTTCGCCGATTTTCGCCTCGTAGGCTCTCACGTCGGACGATACGGGCTTCAGAACGGCCGCGGCGTCGGCCGAGAAAGGCAGAAGCGGAAAGAGCTCCGCCAGCGACCCGAGAGTTTTTCCGGCGAAATCGGGCTGTTTTTTCAGCTTGGCGCTGGCCGAGTAGGACGTCGACCGGCTGCCGGCCTTGCCGCCCACCAGGCCCAGCACGTCGGCTTCGTATTTGTATTCGGCTTTGGGGGACAGACCAGCGCGGAAATCCTCCAACTCTTTATCGCCCAGTTCGGTCTCGCGCCGCAACTTTACCGTCAGCGTGCCCACGTCTGGAGGGCGCCCGTCTTTGACTTTGAACTTTTCGCGCAGCGAAAAGTCTTTTTCGGCAAGGGCTCCGTCAGCCGTGTCGTAATAGCGCACAATGACTGCTTCTTCGTCGACGCCGCCGTCGGCATCGAACTTCATGTCCAGCGTCCGGGCCACGTCTTCAAGGGCAGAGCGCAGGATGGCATAGCCGTCATGTCGCGACGTGGCGAAAAACTCCGTTTTGACCTGGAGCTTCAACTCCACGCTGTCAGTGGAGGCCCAGGCGGTGCCGCACAGCGCCCACGCCACAAAAGCCGCCAGCAGGAGGATCCTTTTGAGTTCCACCATCTTTCTATCCCCTTTCCGTTTCCAGCAGTGCTCTCTTCGGCGACGGCATCTCGCTTCTTCGCCCGCCCGGAGAAAGCTCCTCTCTTTATTCCGCGGATTTTGCGACCTTGATGCGAGCAAAGACCAGCGCCGCGAGAACCTGAACGCTGGCCGAAACGGCCGCCATAATCAACAACGAGCGGTCATAGAGCCAGCCGCCCATCCAGCTTCCAAAGAACAGACAGACTCCGAAAGCCGCCTGAAACAGACCGTAGCCGAAGCTGCGGAAGTTCCGCGGAACCAGCGTCGCCACGGCGGCTTTCAGCGTCGATTCCTGCGCCCCCATGCCGATTCCCCACAGCGCCGCACCGAAAAACAGCACGCCGCGCGACGGTGCCAGAAAAACCAGCGCGGCAAAAGGAGCCGCTGCCAAGGTTGACCACGCCAAGGATTTGAGGCCGAAGCGGTCGTAAAGCTCGCCGAAAAGCAGCGCCGCAAAGGCGTCCACCGCCATGGCTCCCGCGTACAAAAGGGGCAGTTCCTCGGGCGACATAAGCGACGTGCGCGCGACGTGCATGGTGATGATGGAGAAGTCGAAAAATCCCAGGGCAAAAAGCCCTGTACCCAGAAGGTAGAGCCTGAAATTGCCGTCAAGCGTGGGACGAACGGCGCTCTTTTTCGCTTCCGGTTCGAAGTTTTCGGGATGAGGGAAGAACTTCTTGGCCGTCAGCAGCAGCGCCAGCGTGGCGGCCGCGGGAATCAGCAGCAGCGCAAAGCATCGGCGGTAATCGGCGAAGGTGTTGCCGCTGCCCTTGAAGGACATGACCAAGAACAACATCACCGGCCCGGCGAAGGCGCCGAGCTGGTCGAGAAACTCCTGCAGCGCAAAGCTGCGTCCCACGCCGTTTTGAGATGCCGCGAAGGACAGCAGCGTGTCCTTGGCGGGTTTCTTCACCGCTTTGCCGAAGCGTTCAGCCATAATGAGCGCTGCCGCCCAGATCCAGCCGTTTTCGGGAATCAGCGCCAGAGCGGGAACGGCCAGGAGGTCGATGGCGTAGCCGGTCAACGTCAGCGTCCAATATTTATGCGTGCGGTCCGCCAGCCGCCCCGACAGAAAGCGAAGCGCGTAGCCCACCAGATCGCCCAGACCGGCGACGAAGCCGATGGCCACGGCAGGCGCGCCGGCAAGGCTGAGGTAGGCGCCGAGAATGCTCTTTCCGCCCTCGTGAGTCACGTCGGAGAAAAGGCTAACGACGCCCATCAGCAGGATAAAGGCCAGCGCGGCTCGGCGCAGCGCTTTGGCGTCATTTTCATGGGTTTCCATGGTCGTGCATTCCTCCTTATCCGAATTTTCTCTCGAAAGTTCTTCGACATTTACTTTACCACAGGCTGAAAAATCTTGGAAGGGCGCCGCCTTCGCCGAGGCTCTCGAACAATTCAAGGATCCCCACGATCCACAGAAACCACACCGCATTGAAAACCTCATTGCGAAAAGTTTCCGGTCGAACGGTATAATTCCGCGGTTCGCGAAAGTTCGAAAATTTCGGCCAAAACGCCGGTACCTGCTGCATATAGCGCAGATACCTCTCGCCGAAAAGGGTCAAAAGCGTTCGCTCCTCGTGACGGATGACCGCGGGATACATCAGAGCAAAGGCCAGAAGGACAACGGCCGCCAGCGTCAGCGATTCGGTGCAGAACCCCACGCCCAAGGCGCCCAGGAAACTGAAAAAATAGAGAGGATTGCGGCACAGAGAATAGGGTCCGTCCTCCACCAGCACCTCGTCCTTGTATCCCGCGATGTACTGAGCGCACCACAGCCGCCCCACAGCGCCGAGTCCGGCGAGCGTGCAGCCCAAGGCAAACATGGCGCCTTCCGCGCAGGGATACTGTTCAAGCCGCCGTCCCGAAAAAGCGCAGAGCGTCAGGAAAAGGATGCCGAGAAGCCGAGAGAACTGCGTGCGGTATCTGAAAAACCACATCAGAAGTTCCGCCTCTCCGAAGAGCCGGTCGACAGCGCCGATTTTCCTCCGGCATATTTCAGCATTCCCGCACCGTAAAGCTCGCTGGCGCCCTGGTACCACATGACCGCTTCGTCAAGCATCTGTGGATCGACGTCGATTTCGTCGTAATGGCTCTGCTGCCAGTCGTCAATATGAAAGGCCTCGACGCCGCAGCGCGGGGAAAGCACGATCAGCGACTCTCCACGAATCAGGCCGAGAGATTGATAGGTGCTGATAAAGGCCCGATCCCTCTCGGGCGGAGTTCTGCCGAGATCATATCCCATGAATTGGGAGTCGTACGAGATGCCCAACATGGCCAGCAGCGTGGGCGGCAGGTCGATCTGACTCGCCAGGCGCGCGCAGACGCCGGGGGCAATCAGCTTCGGCGCGTAAATCAGGCAGGGAATGTGATAACGCCCCACGGGCAGGCTGACGTGGCCTGCAGCGCTCGCCTGATGGTCGGCGACGACCACGAAAACCGTTCGGTCAAACCATGGCTTCGACGAAGCCCGACGCAGAAAATCGCCCAGTGCCCAATCCGTATAGCGACACGCGCCCTCGCGGGTCTTCTGCATGGCGTCAATGCGATCTTCGGGAAAGGTATAGGGCCGGTGGTTGCTGGTGGTCATCACCAGTTCAAAGGCCTTTTGACCGTTGGCGTCGTGCTCGTCGAGGGATTCCAGCACGCGGGAAAACAGGATTTCGTCGGCCACGCCCCAGACGGTGGAGCTGAAAATTCGGTCGGATGGGATGTCGGTCCGGTCAATGATTGAAAAACCGTTGGACGAAAAGAAGCCGTTCATGTTGTCGAAGTAGCCGTAACCGCCGTAGAGAAAATCACAGCAATAGCCGGCGGATTTCATGACCTGTCCCAGCGTGTTCACCCCTCCGCTTTCGGGCCGGCGGAGGATGGACTGTCCCGGCGTGGGGGGCACCGAAAGCGACAGAGCCTCGAGGCCGCGAACAGTGCGAGTTCCCGTGGCGTACATGCGGGAAAAGACAAAAGATTGCGCTGCAAGCCTGTCCAGATTGGGCGTCCATGAGGGATGTCCGCCGAAGGCGCCGCAAAAATCCGAGCTGAGGCTCTCCACCACGACCATCACCACGTTCAGCTTTCGACCGCTCAGATCGTTGTGATTGTCCACGCGACGCAAAATCCCCTTTTCAGAGAGAAAGGAGACGTTTTCGCCCGCCAGCTCTTCTCTCAGCCGCCGCACGACGTCATCGCCGCGGCGCGTCACATAGAAGGCGGGATAATTCAGTTCGTTTTCGAAAAACGCGTGAAACAATTCGTAGGCGCCGTTTCCGGCCAGTTCCCTGTTGGCGCCGACAGGAGAGACGCTCAGGCGCCACCGCGAGTCGGTGAAGTTGACCGATGCCCAGGGAAGAAAAACCAGCAGAACGGCGAAGGCCATTCTGCGCGCCCAACGGTGGACGCCCGACACGACTGCAGCTTCGCCGTCGAGATGCCTCATCTGGAGTTTCGTCGCGGCCGCACAAAGCGGGAGAACTACCGTTAAAATCAACGGCACGTTATAGGATTCCCAGATGTTGCCCAGCACCTCCGTCGTGTAGACCAGATAGTCCACGGCGATGAAGTTGAAATTGGTGCCGAACTCCTGCCAGAACAGGACCTGCGCCACCGCCATCATGACGGCCGTGAGGTTCATCGAAAAAGTCACGGCCCCGACGAGCCAGCGGCCCTTCCGCAAACTCAGCCAACGCGCCGGCAAAAAAAACATCATCGCTGCCAAAGGCAGCACATACCAAACGGCTGCCGCGGCGTCGAAAACCGCGCCGAGGCATAAAGTCTTCGCGAGATCCACAAAGTACCATGACAGACTTTCCGCCGCCAGGAACATCAAAAACAGGCGCAAGGCCGTCTGACCGACCATATAACAAAGAAACTGCACTTTCAGGTATTTTATTTTGCTCAATTCCATCAAGCCCACTCCTTACGGCATTTTCCAGAACTGCACGCCGTAAGTATAGGTGGCCTTTCTAACCCGCCTCTAAGGGAAGTCTAAAAAATACATAAACTTTTCTCCCTTGAAGCGATTAAAGGTCGAGAGCGGCTTGACGGACTGCCTCAGTCTTTCATAAAGCGATAACCTACGCCCCAGACGGTTTCGATGTACTCGGGGTGAGAGGGATCGGCTTCGATTTTCTCGCGCAGCCGGTTGACGTGAACCGTTACGGTGGCCGTGTCCCCCAGTGGCGTCTCTTCCCAAATCCGCTCGAAAAGCTGCTCGCGCGAAAAAACCACGTTGGGATGCGACGCCAAAAACAGAAGCAGATCGTACTCCCGCTTCGTCAGAGGGATTTCGCGCTCGTTCAGGAAAGCACGTCGCGAGAGCGGCAAAATTTTCAAATTTCCGACCGTCAGCGGTTCCTCTCGCTTTTGCCCCAACAGGCGCCGGTGCACGGCAATATGGGCCTTCACGCGCGCCGTCAGTTCCGACGGGCTGAAGGGCTTGACCACGTAGTCGTCGGCGCCGAGACCAAGACCGCGGATTTTGTCCACGTCGTCTTTGAGCGCAGTCACCATGATCAATGAGACGTTTTTCTCGCGGCGCAGGCGCCGGCACACCTCGAAGCCGCTCATTTCCGGCAGCATGACGTCCAGAAGCACCAAGTCATAGTCGTCGGAAAGCGCCATCCGAAGCCCCTCTTTGCCCGAAGGCGTCATTTCCACGGCATAGCCCGCGGCTTCAAGGTAATCCCGCTCCAACTCGGCGATGAGGCGGTCGTCCTCAACGATCAGGATTTTCTCCACGCCGCTCCACCTCCTTCGGCTCCCGGCAGACGGGAAGCTTCATTTCAACGCAGAAACCGCCGTCATTGAACGCGTCGATCGAGCCGCCGCAGCCTTCGACGATCTGGCGCGCGATAGTCAACCCCAGTCCGCTCCCGTCGCCGGAACGACTTCGCGCCTTGTCTCCGCGGTAAAAGGGCTCGAAAAGATGGGGCAGATCGCTTTCCTCGGCTCCTTTGCCGTTGTCGGCAACGCGGATATGCGCCCAACCGCCCTTCTCCTCCAAAGTCAAACTGATTTTCACCGGCAGGCACGACGCATATTTCACGCTGTTTTCGAAAAGGTTGACGAAAACGCGACGCATTTCTCTGCAGTCCATGTCGACAAAGATCTTCGCCGCAGGGGCTTTCCACTCCAGAAGGGCTCTTCCGGCAAAGCGCGGCCTCTGCCCTTCCACAAGCTCCCCCAGCCAGCCGCCCAGCTCAGTGGGCTGGAGCTGATAGCTGAAATGCCTGTTCTCAAAGCGCGCCAGAAGAGAGAGGGAATCGGCCAGCATTTTCATGTCGGAAGCGCTGCGAAGGATGGCGTCGCAATAGCGGGCGCGCATTTCCGGCGTCGAAGCCACACCGTCGCGCAGCCCTTCGGCGTAGCCGCGGATCGACGTCAGCGGCGTGCGAAGGTCGTGGGAGATGCCCGAGATCATAATCCGGCGGTAATTTTCGCGGCGCAGCTTCTCGTTGACCGCTTCCTTCAGGCGCAGACGCATCTCGTCAAACTCGCGGCACACCTCGCCGAACTCGTCGTTTCGGCGACAGTCCACCGTCATATCCAGATCGCCCTCGGCGACGCGACGAAGGCCGAAACGCAATGCCGACAGAGGCCGCAGGAACATCCTCGCCACGGCGCCGCTCAGGGCGTAATCGGTGATGGTAAAGGCGGCAATCAGCAGCAGCAGAAGGGCCGCCGCCACGGTGATGACGTATTTTTCGATGTAGGACCTCTCGCCCGTCCGGCCGCGTCCCGGCAGATACACCGCCGTCACCGTCCCCGCCTCTCTGTCGGGACCGAAGGTATTGCGCACCACCGCTCCGCCGCCGACAGTCACGGAAAGGCTCTGCAGGCTGCTTAAAGCGCTGCCGAGATGGCGTTTCGTAAAATCCCGGTCGGCATCGGTGAAATTGCTGTATACGACCTTGTCGTGAATGGCAATCTCGAAATGATAGCCCATGTCGCGGAGATTCTGCTCGAACATCCGCAGTTTTTTCGAGGGCTGCTCCGTCATCACCAGATCGTTGTCCTCGTACCAGTCGTAGTGCTCCCATTCGTTGGTGCTCAGCTCTTCTTTGCAGGCATAAATGATGCTCTGAGCGGAATACACCCCTTGTTCCGAACGGTACATGTCCACTACGGGCTCGACGTAGTCGCGTCCGTAAGCCGAAAAAGCCAGCGCCGCCACGATCACCAGCAGCAACGGAGAAGCCGTCATCAGAACGTTGGACAGAAGCAGTTTCCTGCGTATGGTCACCGCCTTCGCCTCCTGAAAAAAAGATTGTGCGCCTTTCACTCCAAGGACCAGTCTAACACAAAGGGCGCCGGGCCAAATGGACGAAACGAAAATTCCCCGCATCCTTTTCATGTCGGACGCTCTTCAAAACAGCGCGGCACCTCGCCTGCGAGAGGCAACGTCATAAAAAAGCGGGAACCGCACGGCAGCTCTGCCGTGCGGTTCCCTGTTTTTTACGGATTTTGCGTCAGTTCCCGCGACAGCTCAAAAGGCTTTAAGATTCGCTGGCTTGAACGTTTTTGCGAAGAGCGACTTCCGGCTCCTTGGGAATGGAGAAGCAAGGGATGAACCGGTCAAGTCCGGTGATGGTCAAAAGCAGCATGGATCCCACGGCGATCATGGCGAAGTAGTTGTGGGAGATCACGGCACCAACGGTCAGCGTGTCGGCCGCAAGAGGATAGACGGAAACGGCGATGCCCATGAAAAATCCCATGTAGCAGTGCCACGGGATGAGCTGTGCTCCCAGGACGCCCATGGCGTCGGTAAAGGTGGCGTTGCGCAGCGCCAGACGGTACATGGCCTTTTCGTCGCCCTTCACGGCCTTCTCGGTCATGTCCTTGATGATGGGGCTGATGGTGACGATCTGAGCCATCTCGTCGGCCAACGCCGCGTTGGCCACAAGACAGAGCAGCGCGTTGCAGAACATGAGCTGGCGTACTTTGTTGACCACCTTCATGATCAGAGCGGCGATGGAATCGAAGGCGTTCATCTTGCGCATGACGCCTCCGAAGGCTCCCACCCAGAGCATCATGGCGATGGACCAGCCGCCGGCGGCCGACGCGCCGTCATAGATCAGCTGGAGGAATTTGTCGAGATCAGTCACCGTTCCGGCAACCCAACCCAAAAGCCCCGAGAACAGAATTCCCGAGCCGAGGCAGATCAGCGTGCTGACGTTGCGCACCGCCAGCACCAGGACGATGAGCAGAGGGATCACCATGTAATAGGGCACGCCGCTTTGCACCTGCTTGAGCAGCGTCACCGCAGAAGGGCGCTGTTCCGCCAACGACTGCCAGACGCTCTCGGGAATCTGCTGGATAGCCGTTGCGGCAGAGGCATGGGCATCGGCAAGTCCCATAGACGCACCGGCAAGGTAGAAAACAACGGCGCTGACGGACAGACACAGCAACGCCCACACGCCCTGATAGCGCATACGGTCAACGAGCTTGACGTTCTGCATTCCGCAGCTGACCACAGTGGTGTCGGAAATGAGGCCGATGTTGTCGCCGAAGCACGAACCGCCGATGACGGCGCTGAACGTCAGCACCACGCTGCCGCCCACAATGTGGTTGAGCCACAGGAAAATGGGCGCGCAAGCCGCCACCGTTCCCCATGACGTTCCCGTGGCCACTGAAAGCACGGCGGTCACAAGGAAGCCCGACACCGCCACCAGCTTCGCCGTCATGCCAAGCTGCAGTGCCATGTTGATAATGGCCGCCGCGACGCCCGTCGCCATAAAGCACTCGGCCACGGCGTAGGCGGCTTCAAGGATAAGAAAGACGATCAAAAAGTTCTTCAGGTTATCCAGCGCGGCGTTCAGCAGTTCGTCGAACGTGTAGTGTTCTGTGGCCATGGCCACGAGGCACGCGCAGATAAACGAGATGGGCGACGCCAGCAGAATGTCCATGCCGGAAAGCATCAGTCCGGCCATGACGAAAACAGGCACCAGTTTCAGCAAGGCAATCATCGTGTTTATTCCCCCTGTCGTGTAATCTTGCAAAAAACGGATACGGCGCTGTCGGAAAAGCTCCCGTGCCTCTTCGAAAAAGTTTCGCGCCTTCTTCGCGTCGGGCACAGGATCGCTCGATCCTGAAAAAATTTTCGTCCTGGCCAAAAGCGCTCTGTCCATGAGGTCCCCTTTAGAAAAGGAATTTTCCTTTTCTCCTTCATGGATGATTTTCTTTAAGCAGGAAACTTTTTCAAGACGGCAATTGATGCCATTTTACCCTCACAGGCTCAGCCGTCAAGCCCCCAATGCTGCACGCAGCAAATTTTTTCGCCTTTTAACGGCGAGTCGACTTTTTTTGCGCAGCCTCAAGGCACTCGTTGTAGTACTTGACAAAGCGCTCCATGCCGGCGCGCACCTTGTCAATGCCCACAGTGTAGGCAATTCTGACGCGGTTCTCGATGCCAAAGCCATCGCCGGGAACCACGGCGACGCCGTAAGTTTCCATGAGCCCCGTGACGAAATCGAGGGGGTCCATCTTCAGTTTTTCAATGGACGGCAGGACATAAAAGGCTCCCTCGGGCGACGGAAAGTCGGCGCCAGGACACCTTTTCAGTGCCTGCACCACCACATCGCGGCGATCTTTGAACTTTTCGACGCGCTCTCGGGTGAAGGCACAGCCCTCTCCGAAAGCCGCGGCTGCGCCGACCTGCGCGAAAGTACAGATGCAGGTTGTCGTCATGTGATGCGCTTTCGCCAGGGCGGGAATCACCGGGCGCGGGGCATACACGAAGCCCACGCGCCAGCCCGTCATGGCGAAGGTCTTTGAAGCCGAACTGATAATAACGGATTGGCCCGCAATTTCAGGATAATCCAAAGGCGAAACGTGCTCCTTGCCGTAGGTGATCTCGGAATAGCACTCGTCGGCGACCAGCCAAAGGTTCCGTTCCTTGACGAACTTCACCAGATTGTCCATATCGGCGCGGCTCACCATACAGCCCGACGGGTTGTTAGGCGTGTTGAGGAGGATGACGCGCGTCTTGTCGGTGACGGCGGCCTCAAGCTTTTCCATGTCAAGGCCGTAATCAGCGCCAAGCACTGCGGGAACCTCCACGGGTACGGCACCCGCCAGATGCGCCTGATCTCGGTAAACGGAAAAGCAGGGCGTAAACAAAATAATTTCGTCGCCTACGTCCAACAGAGCCAGCATCATGGTCATCAGCGCCTCTTCGGCACCACAGGTGACCACCAGATTGTCGGGGTCGAGATCAAAGCCCTTGTGCCTCTCATGGGCGCAGATCGCTTGGCGAAGCTCCTCAATGCCGCGGGTGGGAGAATAATGCGTCCTGTTCTCGTCGATGGCTCGTTTGCAGGCCTCTTTGGCTGCGAGGGGAGAGTCGAAGTCGGGTTCGCCGATTTCCATATGAAAAGTCTCGCGCCCCTGTTTTTCCAGAGCAGCGCAGGCATCGGCAATGTCGCGAATGCCGCCTTTGAAGGAGCACTGCGAAATGCGCCGCGTTTTTTCATACAATGGGTTCATGCTACTCATTCCTTCCTTATCTTTTGCGCTCAGGCGGCAAAGAGTCACGCTTTGTCACGTTTTTTCGCCGTGGCAAACTGGCTTCACGGGCCGCTTGTAAAAGCCGTCGGCTCCGAGTGTCAGGTCACTGAAAACTTAAAAACGTTCAGGCGTACAGTCCCGCCGTCTCGCCGCCGTCGATGCGGATGTCGGCGCCGGTGAAATATCGCGCGTCGTCGCTGGCAAGGAACGCATAAAGCGCTGCGATTTCCTCGGGCGTAGCGTGGCGTTTCATGGGGATACCCTCGTTGACCTTGGCAAGCATCTCGTCGGTGTACTCGGCGCGCTGCATGGGCGTCAGCACGTAGCCCGGACAGATGCAGTTGACGCGCACTGTTGGCGCCAGCTCGAGGGCCAGGGTTTTGGTCAGCAGAATGACGCCGGCCTTGGAGGCGTTGTAATCGGCGTACCAGCGATGGCCTTCGGTGCCGTTGGTGGAAGCGGTCATCAAAATGACGCCGCTGCCCTGCGCTTTCATGCGCCGCCCTGCCTCCTTCGAGCACAGGAACATGCCGCCCAAGTTGATGTCCAACACCTTTTTCCACTGGGCGTAGGGAATGTCCAGCGCATCGCTGCGCACCGAAATCCCCGCGTTGGAAATGAGCACGTCGATGCCGCCCAGCGCTCGGTCCATTTCCTCGAAGGCCGTTTTCACGTCCTCTTCGCTGGAGACGTCGGCCGCAGAAAATCCGGCAAATTCGGGATGGGCTTTTTGCGTCTCCTCCAGAGCCTTTTTATTGTAGTCCACAATAAAGACCTTGGCGCCCTCCCGAGCGAAACGACAGGCCGTGGCCAGACCGATGCCGCTGGCGGCGCCCGTCACCATAACGCGTTTGCCCTTCAGCTCTTCATAGTGTGGCATGTTACGTTCCTCCTTTTTAAGGATGAGATGGCGCGGTGCACTCTCCGTTCGTACCGATAAATTCTCATTAAGCAGAGAGCTTAACATCAACACTCAATGCGTTGCATCCGGCTCTCATTATACCCCGTGATGACCTGAACGTAACGGCAGAATTGCCGGTCAAGCTCCGGGTCCCCTGTGTCCACCAGCAGCGGCTTGGGGAACAGGGCGTCGAGCTTCGACGGCGCGGCGATGATCATAACGTTTTCGGGGCCGATTTCTTTCAGCACTTTTGGGCTGAGTTGCTGGTTGCCGCGGCCGAAAACGTGTCCCTGTCCGCCGATGACGGTGACGATGAGCGTGGTGTTGCCGGGCTCCAGCAGATCGAGAATCTGACCTTCGGTGAGGTCTCGTCCAACGATCTTTCCGTCTTTGACGGCGTCCACGCCCAGCAGCGTGCCCTTCAGGTTCAACGCCTTGAGGACGCTCTGCGTCGTCGTTCCCGAGCCGATGAGATAGAGCCTGCCGGGCTTCATGTTCTCGGCGCACCAGGCGCCGATGGCGGACTGAGCGTAGGCGCTGGTCGGCGCTCCCGCCGACTTGCGGTCCTGGAGGCAGCTTCGGTCCAGCGGAACTTTCATGTAGCCGTAAAGCTTTGCTCTGACCCGTCCTTCACGAAAGGCCTCTTCGTCAATGTCCATCACTTCGGCCTCGGTATAATCGGCGACGCCGCCAATCAAGGCTCTGTGCAGCAGCTGTCCCGCTCTGGCCGGCGTAATACCGTACACCGCCGAATGGATTTTGACGCCCGCCGGCACGCCGATTACGGGAAGGTCGGCGCCGTTCAGGGCTTCGCAGACGTCGCGAGCCGTGCCGTCGCCGCCGGCGAAAAAAAGGATCTGCGCTCCGGCGGCGACCATGGCTCGAACGGCCCCTTTGGTGTCGTCAGCATCGGAACTGGCTTTGGACACGAAAACCACTCGACAGGCAAGTCCACGCGCTTTCAAAAGGCCTTCTCCCATCTGGCCGCCGCAGGTCAGAAATTCGGTGCCGTCAGGAACGGGCGAAGCGGCGTCAAGCGCCTGAGCCATGCGCGCCGCGGCGTGGGGCACGGCCCCCAGCCGGCGGGCACGGGCCAGAGTTTCCGCTCCGTCGGTGCCTTTCAGCGCCACGGAACCGCCCATGCCGGCCACAGGGTTGACCAGAAAACCTACGCGAAGGCCCATTTATTTCTGCCTTGGCTGGAAATATCCTGTGTACTTCTGGCGGTAATTGCGCCACGACAGAACCCATTTTTCGGGATCGTCGAAATAATCGTGGCTGATGTGATGAACGGTGCTGTTCAGCGGCGCGTTGCGGATCACGTCGGGTTCTTCGTAACACTCTCGAGCGATGGACGCAAGAATTTCGCAGTAGGTGTCCAAATCCCTTTTGCTGTAGGACTCGCTGGGCTCGATGGTAAAGGGCTCGGGAATGACCCACGGCTCGTGGCTTGACCAGTAGTGGGTGCCATAGTCGGGGATGCGGCGCGAGAAATCGGCGGTGCCGAATCCCGTATCGGCCTTGAGCTTTTCCCAGCTGTAACGGACCTGCTCGATGCGCGGCGCGTGGTCGGGGAAGCACATGGACGCGCCCTTGATGGCGAGGATTTTCTTCATGCAGTAGTTGTTGTTCAAAATGGCCACGCGGCTCACCTCGCGCAGGCCGTCGGCGCCGAGGCTCATGATCCACGCATAGGCGCGCACCGCCACGGGGGCAACGCCCCAGAACGATTTGACTTTGCCGCAGCTGTGGGGCAGATCGAAATCCAGGAAGTAGCCTTTCTTCTCGTCGTGCTCCACAAGCGGCACAGGCATGTAGTCGCGCAGCTCCTTGCGGCAGGTCAACATGCCGACGGCGGGGCCGCCGCAGCCGTGAGGCGACGAGAAGGTCTTGTGGAGATTGAAGAAGGACATGTCGAAGCCGGCCTCGACGGTGCGGGTGATGCCCAGCAGGCCATTGGCGTTGGCCTGGTCGTAGCAACACAGCACGCCGTCCTCGTGGGCAAGGCGGGTAAACTCGGCGATGCGGCGGTTGAAAATGCCCGTGTCCTCGGGGTTGGTCATGAAGATGGCGGCCACTTTATTGGCCTTCAGCGCGGCTTTGTAAGCCTCGATGTCGGGCAATCCTTCGGCGTCGGGCGGAAGCACAATTGTCTTGTAGCCTTTGACGATGGGACATGCCGCGTCGGAGGGGTGGGAGAAGAACGTGGTGATCACCGTGTCGCGGTCGGGCTCGCCCTTGGCTTCCCAATAGGCGCGTACCATGCTGGCCATGGCGAGGATGCCGTGCGTGCCGCCGCCGGGCTGGATGCTGCTGCAGTCAAGGCCGGAAATTTCGCGGAACAGCTTGCCGAGGCGGTAGATCAGCTCCAAAATCCCCTGGGCGGTGCAGTCGGGTTGCAGCGGGTGCATGTCCGCCACTTTGGGGCAGTTGGCGAGGCGGTCGTTGACCTTGGGACTGTACTTCATGGTGCAGGTTCCCTGGCCGATGTCGATGTTGCTGTCGACGCCGAGGTTTTCCTGCGCCAGGTGGTTGAAATGGCGCGCCAGCTGGGGCTGTCCGATCTCGGGAAGGTTGGGCGCCTCGGCGCGTCTCATGCACTCGGGAAGCGCGGAAATTCCGTCGCCCGCTTCCGCCGCATCTTTATCGGAAAGCTGCGGCGGGAGCACGCCGCGTTCGCCCTTGACGCTCAACTCGTAAATAATCGGTTCGTTCCAGCTCGCCTGGTGAAAACGGCTCAGCCGCGTGTCTCTCTCCGTCGCGATTTTATCCATGATGAATTCTCTCCTTTCCGATCCTTAAGCGAGGATTTCTTTCAGCGCCTCGGCAAGGCGATCCATGTCCTCCGGCGTCGTGCGCTCGGTGACGCACAGAAGCTCGCACTCCCCGAGCTCGGGATAGCTGCCCGTCAGGTCGAATCCGCCGAGAATGTCCTTCTCCAGCAGCGCGGCGTTGACTTCGGCAACCTTTTTATTTTCGAAGCGCAGCACAAATTCATGGAAGGGCGCGCCGTCCACGGGGCAAACCGTCAGTCCGGCGATGCCCGACAGCTTGCGCCGGAGCAAGGCACAACGCTGAAGGAGCGTGGTGCCCAGCTCCTGCATTCCCTTGGGGCCGAGACTGGCCAGATAGACAGCCGCGCCGATGCTCCAGAGCGCCGCGTGGGTGCCGACGAACTCCTTGGCGTGGTCGCGCACGGCAAAGGAGGTGCGCTCCCACAGCACGTCGCCGAATCCCCACTCGCCATGGCTGGTGGGCGCAAGGCCGAAAAGCCGCGAAGGATACTGGCGAACCAGCTCGGGACGGTCTTTGACGGCGATGTAGCCGCCCACGCCGCCGCCGTAATTCATGTGAATGCCCAGCCCCTGGATGTCGCCGCAGGCGATGTCGGCGCCGTACTGGAAAGGCGGCTTCATGACGCCCAACGTCACCGGCTCGGCGTAGACGATAAACAGCGCGCCGGCGTCGTGGACCATTTGCGCGATCCGGGCGGCTTCTTCTTCGACGATGCCGAAGAAGTTGGGGTTCATGACCATGACGGCGGCCACCTTGTCGGTGAGCTTGTTTTTCAGGTCGACCAAGCACAGACGGCCGGTCTTGGAGTTATAGTCGACGGTGGTCACTTTCACGTCGGGATGGAGATAGGTCTTGACGGCCCGAGCCACGTCGGGGTTGAGCGTCGCTGGGATCAGCACTTCGTCGCGTTCCGTCACGCGGGTTGCCATGCGCAGCGCCGTGCCGGCGGCCTGGGAACCGTCGTAATTGGGCACGTTGACGACCTCGCAGTCCAGCAGTTCGGCCATCATGCTCTCGTACTCGAAGCAGGCCTGGAAGCGGCCGTGGTCCTCATAGGGTTCACCGGCGTAGGCCGACAGAAATTCCGAACGGTTGATCACTTCGTCCACCAGCGCAGGAACGTAATGGTTGCAGCACCCGGCGCCTAAGAAGCTGGTCATCTCAACGGCCGTTTTGTCCTTGTTCAAAATGGACGAAACGTGGCGCACCAGGTCGCATTCCGCCTCGTAGGGATTGGGAAGCCTCAGGGGTTCCTTCATGAGCAGTTCCTGGGGGATATTCTGCCGAATCAAATCGTCCACCGACTCGACGCCGATGAACTTCAGCATTTCCTCCTGAATTGCAGGATCGGAATTGGGAATATAGGGATAACTTTTTTTGGACATTCTGCCGTGCCTCCTTTTAACTTTATGAGACCTGCCGCGTTGTGCAGGAAACTTCCGAAAATTAAGCGATGCCGCCGCCGTCAACCACTAGCGCCGACCCCGTCACCCACGGGGACATGCCGCTGCACAGGAAAAACACGCACATGGCCACGTCCTCGGGCGTGCCGAGGCGGGCGATGGGACGCACGGCGCAGGACTGCTTGAAAGCCGCGTCGTAGGTGCCGCCCAGCTGCTCGCACTCGCTTTTCAGCATGGGCGTGTCGCTGTCGCCAGGGCACACGCAGTTCACGTTGATGTTATAGGGGCCGCAGTCGATGGCCAGAGCGCGGGTCATGTTCCACACGCCGCCCTTGGAAGCGCAATAGGCCACGGCCTTGTCGCCGCCCTTGAGCGCCCAGCCGGAACCGATGTTGACGATTTTGCCGCGCCCCTGTTTTTTCATGTAGGGAACCACGTTATGGCACATGAGATAAACGCTTTTCAGCGTCACGCTCAACACAAGGTCCCAGTCCTTCTCCTCGAGGTCCTCCACAGTCCGGCGGCGCGTGGCGCCGGCGCAGTTGACCAAGCACTCGATGCTGCCCCAGCGCTGAAAGGCTGCTTCGGCGGCGGCAGCGCAATCCGCCTGGCTCGTCACGTTGCACTTCATGAAAACGGCGTCGCCGCCGGCGGCGCGAATCTCTTCGGCCACCTTCTGCCCGCCCGGCTCGTTAATGTCAAGGAGCATCACCTTGACGCCGGCGGAAGCGAAAAACTTTGCGATGCCCGCTCCCAACCCCGACGCCGCGCCGGTAATCATGGCGTTTTTGCCCTGCATGCCGCAGAGTGTGTTCAAATCCAACATTGCTCATCTCTCCTTTGTATCATGTTATAAAGTATACAGTATTATCAGAGCATTCAAATTTCATTTTACTCAAGCTTCTCTGATACAAAACAAAATTGCCGCATTTCATCAATTGTAAAAAAACAAAGTACTGGTTTATTTCTTTGGAGCCGTACTGGAACATCAATATTGCATACAAACATTAAAGTGAGTATATTAAAAACTAAGACAAATGTCAATCAAAATTTTTATGGCGATTCGCCTTCGTTCCATATTTTTCACACGACAGCTCCCCTCCCTTCCGGATAATGCCGCACGAGACAGGAAATCGCACAAAGCACGTCGCCTCATGTTCCATAAAGCAATTCCCCGAAGGGTCAAACCCTTCGGGGAACACAGTAGCTGCGCCGATTCGGCCGAAAGTCGCCGGACAAATTGGGGCGAAACGAACATTTCGGCAGACTTCGGCAGTTGCCTTGAGGCGCTCTATTCCGTTGCTTCGTAGAACTCTTTCACCAGATGTTTTCTGAGGTCTTCAACCATTTCCGGCGCTGCGCCGCCCACGGGCTTGCCGTCAATGGTATCGGCGCGAAGGCACGGATTGCTCGAGCTGGTGACAAGCACTTCTTGGGCGGACATGAGATCGTCGAGATAATAGGGCGTCTCGCTCACCGTATAGCCCAACTTTTTGCACATGCGGATCAGATGGGCGCGAGCGATGCCCGGCAGAATCATCTGATCGGCGGGCGCCGTATAGAGAATGTTGTCCTTGATAATATGACAGTTGCTGTGAGCGCACTCGGTGACTCGCTTTCCAAGAGGAGTTCTGCGCCAGAAAATCTGTTCATCGGCGCCGGCGCATTTTGCCCGCTGAGACGCCATCACGGAAGGCAGCAGATTGAGCGTCTTGATGTTGCAGTAGAAGAACCGAAGGTCTTCGCCAGTGATGAGCTTAATGGGCTCGGTGCCCTCGTTGACCTTGGCGGGCTTCAGCATGACCCAAAGGTGTCCCGGCTCATCGGGATCGTAATCGTGGTTGCGAGGCGACAAACCGCCGCGAGTCACCTGAAAATAGACGAAGATGTCCCCGCCGTCAAGCTTCTTGACCAGGTCATTCAAAAGGTCCTTCAACCCCGGCTTCTGCATGGGCATCGTGATTCCCAGCAGCGACGCGCTGTTGAAAAAACGTTCGATGTGCTCGTCGATGGCGAAGATATGGTAATTGTGGCACGACGTTGCGTCATAGGCGCCATCGCCGAACCAGTGAACACGATCGTTCATCGGAATGGTCATCTCGTCCAAAGCCCCGTATTTCCCGTTGTACCAGCCTAAAGTCTGCATCAGTTCACCCTCCACCCACAGGATATTCTTTAGAAATGGCTCCGCAGGGAGCCGCTTTTTCGCGGCCCCCAAAGTGCTGTCTCGACCTCAGTTTTTGCCGGCTCTTCAGAAAGAGCGCTTCGCGTTTTCTTCTCGGCGGCCTAACGCGATTCTGCCGTCCTCCGCCACCCGCATTGGTCAAGAAGCATATTCGTTTTATTATACGCTTATTTCGTCGGAAAGATTGAATAATCATTTATTGTCGATTTTTAAATTTATATTTACTTAAACCGGACGTATAAAAGGCATATTTAGCAGTTAATTTAAAGTATAAAAACTTTTCGGCGCGGCGCCTTGCCTCGCGGAGGCCACCTCTTTGCATCTCTTTAACGAACTTCAAGAACGCCGTATAGCCGCAGATGCGTCAAAAACCGATCTTTTTGTCCATTCCTTTCTGAGTGCTGTCGGGTGTATAATAACTGTAATAAGTTTCATATTTCAGGCGGGACACCGCCGGAGCTGCCCTCTCCGTTTTCGGCATACCGCCGCACAAGAGCATAGGGAGATCACACGATGAAATATTACGTTCAGACTGCCGCAGATGTGGTATACCGCGAACTGCGCAAGCAGATCATCGCAAAAAAGCGGCACCCCGGCGACCGTCTTCCCGAAGAGAGCATTGCTCGGGAGCTTGACGTCAGCCGCACGCCTGTGCGTGAGGCCATTCGCCGCCTTGCCACCGAAGGGCTTGTCACCCTCATTCCCAATGTAGGAGCCCGCCTCGCCAACCCGGGGCAGCAGGAGATCATCGACACCTACGAAGTGCGCGAATATTTGGAATGTCTGGCCGCGCGCAAAGCCGCCGTCAACATTACCGACGCTCAAGCAGTCGCGCTCCAGGAAGCCATTGACGAGGAGGCGGAGATCTTCGAGCAGAAAAACTTCGATGCCTATCTGGAGATCAACAGCCTCTTCCACCGCCGTCTGGCCGAAAGTTCCGGCAACCCCGTGCTGGCGTCCTACATCGCCAACCTTTTGGCGCGCACCAGCGTGTTTATGATCTTCTACGATTCCTTTTTCGACATGAAAACCAACCCCAGCCTCGACGAACACCGCGCCCTGCTGAAAGCCCTGCTGGCTCACGAAGCCGACCGGGCGGAACAGCTCATGAAAGTCCATTTGATGCTTTCGGCCACGTCACTGAAGAGCAACGAAGGACTTCGCATCGGACAAGAGCAGTAAAACTGACGGAGAAAGGGTGTCCCAGACACCCTTTCTCCGTTGTGCGTTACAGGCTCCTTGATGAAGACATAGGCAGGCTTACGCTACTCTCTCCGATGTGACCGAACCTTGCAGACCATTCGAGAAGGCAGAAAAAAATGGGAGAAGAACAGAAATTCCTTACCATCGGAGAGGTATCAGAACTTCTGAATATTCCTAAGGCAACTCTCCGTTTTTGGCAAAAAAGCAAAATCTTTGACGTCAAACGCGATGATAATGAATACAGAAAATATTCTGTTTCTGATCTTATCAATATTGCTGAAGTGGCATTTTATCGTTATCTCGGCATCCCTGTAAAAGAGATGCAGCATTTTTATGGATACCAGCTGGAAGATTACCGCGAAAAATTAGACAGATTGGAAAAGTCTCTTCAAGAAAAAATGAAGCTTTATCATATTATGTTACAGCTTGTCAAAATGAAACAGAACCATTTAAAGACCATAGAGCAACTGCGCAAAGTCGACTTTATGCCAGACAGTGTTCCTTTCGACTGTGTCATTCGTTTTGATTATAACGATCGCGAAAAGTTGATCCGCTATGCTCAGAACCCTTCTCTCTATGTCCGCTGCATAAACAGCACCAACTTAGAGGAAGAAGTGCGAGGAATAGCACAAGAGCAGGTCACGCCACAAGACCATGTCATCTGGAAAAAGAGAGCCGGAAATCGTTTTGTTTCATTTTTAATCAGTGAAATCGCCAGCGACGGTTACAAAAATGACATCTGTGAAAAATTACGTCCGATTCAGAAACATTATAAAACAGGCCCTCTTCTCGCCATGTTTCTTCTCAGCGAAACAACGCAGGGGAAAAGGATTGACTATCTAAAAGGTTTTGTGGAAATCGTTGGAACACAAAGATAATAAGCGGGAATAAAAGTTTTTCTGACACTGAAAAACTCACTTCTCTTTGTCCAATAACGGATCAAAAGATAAAACATGAAACAACGATAAACATCATCTGGAAGATCACCATAAGCAAAAAAAGCGGAGTGATAAACCGATACCATTTATTAATCGGCACACCAATGAGTCCACATCCTAAAGCACAGGCCGTCGGCCAAAAAAGATCGGAGAAGCCGTCTCCAAAAATGTAGGCGAGCGTTGCCGTCTGACGGCTAAGGCCTACCAGATCTGCAACAGGCACCATAATAGGCATCGTAATCGTTGCCTGACTTGAAGACCCTGTAATGAAAAAATTAATGATATTCTGAATGACAAGCATACCGAGGGCAGAATAACTCTTGCTGTGACCGTTTAAAAATTGCACTAAATACCAGACAACAGTATCGGAAATTTTTGCTTCCTGCATGACCGTCAAAATTCCTCTGGTAAATCCGACAATTAAAAATGACGGAACGATACTTTGCGTTGATCTGATAAAAGTTTCGCATATTTTGCTGGTACTGTAACCGCTAACGATCCCTGTCACAATCATCATCATCAGGAACATTGCGGCAATTTCGTTGATATACCATCCCCAACGCATTGTTCCGAATAAAAGCAGCGCAATCGTAAAAATAAATAACGCCGCCATGAAGATTCTTCTTGGCGTCAACGCTTTCTCTTCCTGATTTTTTATGGGCAAAGTTTCCATTTTAAGTCCGTAAAGGACAGACTTTTCAGGATCTTTTTTTATTCTCGCCGCATACCACATGACATAAAGAATCGACATTGTCTGAAAAACAATGAATATTATGGTGCGGTACGTCAATCCTAGAGCTAAAGGTTCCTCGGCTAGCGATTGGGCAATTCCTACAGAAAAAGGGTTTGTTGTCGCCGCCGCAAATCCCGTAGCAACTCCCAAGTAGACGATGGAACCGCCAACCATTGCATCGTACCCCAAAGAGATCGCGATGCTGACAAACATTGGAATGAGTCCATAGGTTTCTTCAAAAATGCCCATAGTTGAACCAAGGAAACCAAACAAAAGCATACTGAGAGGAATTAAAAGCGACGTGCGTTTCCCCAAACGCTCAAGAAGAACATTTACCAAACTGTGAAGGGTTCCGTTATCGATCAGCAAATAGACGTATCCATAAGCAAAGATGATGAGAAAAAGGATCCCGGCAGCACTGACATACCCCTTTTGGAGAGCGAGAAAAACGCCAAAAAGGCCAGCTTGCTTTCCCTTTGTGAAATGGAATGACCCAGGAATAACTACCATTCTGCCTGTAGCGGAATCCAAAACACGACTGTATTCGCCGGCAGGAATCAGGTATGTTAACAGAACAGTGAGAACAAGAATGCCCATAAGGATGACATAGGTGTGGGGCATCTTGAATGAAACTTTACCGTTCTTTTTCCTTGGCTCTCTTCCAATCATCAAGACACCCTCTCTCCTGCAATAAATGTTTGGGCAACACGTGTCGCATAGTGGAAGGGATGACCTGTCCACAGAACCAGATCCGCATCGTATCCTGCACGAATATATCCCTTTCTGTCCCCGACTCCAAGGATGTCGGCAGGGTTTGCCGTGATCGCCCTCAATGCTGTTAACTCGTCCAACCCGGCTCTTACCGACTCGGCTGCGTACGTTGAAAGATAATAAATAGGCGTTACATCATGATCGGCAGTAAAGCACACTCTCACGCCTGCCTTGGCAAGTATGGCGGCAGTGTTGAAGTTTCTTGAAAGAGTTTCAAGTTTAGAGCGAGGATACAAAGTCGGACCCAGAATGACAGGACATGAAGATTTTGCAATATGATCGGCGATGGCGCTCCCGTCTGTTGCGTGGATAATAACAAGTTTTACATTGTATTCCCTGGCAATTCTTATTGCCGTACAAATATCGTCTGATCGATGTGCATGCGCATGAAGAGGAATTTTTCTGTCGAGAAGAAGCAACATATTCTCCATGCCCAAGTCTTTTTTAAAATATCTTCCTTCTTTGTTCGCTGTTTCTTTTTGATGGCGATAATCCAACGCGTCTTCAAAACATTTTCGCAGGAGATAGGCATTTCCCATTCTGCTCTTAAAACTAAAACCAGCGCGCTTAGGATTTTCACCAAAAGCGCACTTCATGGCAGCCTTGTGCACCACCACCATTTCATCGGCAACTTTCCCATGAAGGCTGATTAAACTGCACGTCCCTCCAATAACGCTGTCGCTGCCTGGGCATACCAATGCGCTCGTTACGCCATGTTCTACAGCCCTTTTCACTGCCATATCTTCGGGGTAAACAGCATCGATGACGTCTAAGTAGGGCATAAGAGGCGAGCTGTAGTCATTGCAGTCATCCCCGATTTCTCCTCTTCCTTCTTCGCTGATGCAAATGTGGCTGTGCGCATCAATCAAACCGGGAGTAATGTATTGTCCGGAGGCGTCCAATATTTTTTCGTCGTCCTCAGGAACAAGATTGCTTGCAATTTGTTTGATCTTCCCTTCCTGTATCCTGATATCCGATTTTACGAAACCGTTGTGCTCGAAAAGCAATATTTCACCATTTTGAATAAGCATTCTTTCCTCCTGAGCGTCACTAGAAGTTCATTAGCGTCCCCTCAAACGTACCAGCTCAATGCAACAGGAAAAGCCGAGGAAGGTTCCCCTTCCTCGGTTGCTCTGTTTAAACATATCCGATCGCAACAGCAAAAGTTAACATAATAAATTCCAAGCCAAGGATAATGAGGAAGAGCGGCGTAATAAATTTATACCATTTGCTGAGAGGCATCCCCATAAGTCCACAGTAAAGGGCGCAACATGTAGGCCAGAACATATCCGCAAAACCGTTGCCAAACTGATAGGCAAGGACAGCGATTTGTTTGCTCAGGCCGATAAGTTCCGCAGTGGGGGCCATAATGGGCATCGTGATCGTTGCTTGGCTGGTAGACCCCGTAACAAAGAACTTAACGATATTCTGAATAATGAGCATGCCATAAGCGGAGAGATATGTGCTTGTACCAGAAAAAAACGTTGCCAGCCCATGGACAATCGTATCGGAAATCATGCCATCTTTCATCGTAATGAGAATGCCCCTTGTAAAGCCAACAATCAGCATTGAAGAGACCATGGATTTCGTCGATTCAATGAAAGTTTTGCAAATCTCTGTGGCGGAATAACCGCTTGCAATGCCTACAAAGATCATCATCATGAGGAACATTGCGGCAATCTCATTAATATACCATCCAAGTTGTGTCGTCGTATAAACCAACATCGAAAGCGTCAGGAAAAAGATGGCCAGACATATTTTCTGTCTGACATTCATTTGGGCAGAGGTCAGCGTACTGAAATCTTTACCTTGGACATAATCGTTTTTCACGCCGTACACAATAGATTTTTGAGGGTCTTTCTTCACCATGGCTGCATAGCGCATAACATAAAGAATTGTAGCAGTTTCAAACACGATGAAGACGGCAATTCTAAATCCCAGTCCTGAGTACGGAGTTACACCAGAAACATCCTGCGCGATAACAATTGTATAGGGATTGAACGTTCCACAAGCATATCCGATAATGACACCTAGACAAACCATCGCACCTCCGACAACAGAATCATACCCCAACCCAACTGCTATACCTACAAAGACAGGAAAAAGGCCATAGAGTTCTTCGAAAATTCCCATCGTAGAACTTAGGACACCGATGGTAAGCATGACAACCGGAATCATCAACTGCACTCGCGCTCCAACAAGGCGTGCGAGCGTACCGAGCGCTGCGTTCATCGTTCCGTTCTTTACAAGGACATAGACAAATCCATAGGCGAAGATAATTAAAAACATAATATCGGCCGCATCGACATAACCCTTCTGAAGGTTTAAAAAAATATCGAAAAAGCCTGGCGCTTGAGTTTCAATCAAATGAAAACTATCGGGGACCACAACCATTTTCCCTGATACGAGATCTTTGACCCTGGTGTATTCTCCTGCAGGAATAATATGTGTCAACAGCGTCACAATCACCAAAATCGAAATCAGAATAACGTAGGTATGAGGAATCTTAATTTTTTCATACCACTTCTTTTCGGCTAAGCCTGCGTTCATCAAGGGGCACCTCCATAGTTAATTATTTTAATAGTTTGATAATACCCCTTAAAGTTACTTTAATGTCAATGGCATGTTTCGATCAGCAACCTTTACCCTATGCGCCTCTTTCACTTCACTATCCGGCATGTATTGCAACCTACGCAGTACTCTCAAATATTGTGATTGGAACATTGACATCATATTTCTTTAAATTATAATATACTTACATTATATATTTTAAGGAGATGTTCTTATGAAGTGGCGGATTATGCGTATTCTTGCGTTATTCGGTGCAGCTTTACTTGCCATGGGGACGATGGCCTGTCAGGGAACGGCGGCAGAGCTTGCGAGAGAACGTGTGCCGCTGGAGCGCGAGGGAGTAAAGCTTTATCTGGAGTCTTTCCGAATACAGGACGCCCAAGAAAAGGATCCCATCCTGCTGGTACACGGTCTGACATATTCTTCTCAAGAGTTTGACGTGAACTACGAGGATTATAGTTTGCTCCGCTTCCTTGCTGCCAACGGTTACGAGGTCTGGTTGCTCGACATTGCCGGCTATGGCAATTCACAGCCCGTGGAGGATGGTTTTAAACCGAATTCAGACTACGCTGCCGAAGACATTGCCGCCGCTGTAAAACTTATTCTCGCCAGACACGGCAAGGATAAGATGGATGTTCTCGGCTGGAGTTGGGGAACTGTGACCAGTGGTCGCTTTGCCGCCAAATATCCGGAATTGGTGCGCAAACTGGTACTTTATGCTCCGATTGTGGCGGGGTTGGGCGACATCGAAGTCACATCGCCTTTCAATGAAAACACATGGATTCATGCTGCCGGAGATTTTCAAGTGAAGCCTGACAAGACCATTGACTACGACATCGTTGAACACGCCGTGGCCGATACGTTTCTGTCGAACTGCTGGCGTTACGATAAGGACAGCAGTCCGAACGGCGGTCGCCGGGATCTGCTTGTCGCCCCGGACAAACGTTTGATTCCTACGGCAAACATCAAAGCGCCGGTGCTGATTATCGCCGGTTCGAAAGACGATTATGTGTCGCCGTCGCTCTGCGAAGAGGCTTTTGCCACTTTGCCCAACAAGAACTCACGAATCGAAATTATTGACGGTGCGGCGCATGCGATGATGATGGAGAAACCCTACTACAAAGTTTTCCGTACCAAAGTTTTAGAGTTTTTGAAAGCCAAATAAAACTATGAAGCATGAACGGGCAGTCCGAAAAAGGGCTGTCCGTTTGTTGTGGACATCGGCAAAGCCGAAAGATTGTCTTTTTAACGCGTTTCCCCCGGTAAAAACGCTGCGTTAGCGGCGCCACGCCCGGTTGTTCTCTGTTTTCCTCGAGGTTTCCCCTCAGCCCAAGGTTGAGTTTGAAGGCAATGCTCCAAAAAGTGGCCTGCTATTTTCAACGCGCCTTTCAGTTATACGCGTGCAACAAAGGCAGTACCCCCGACGAAAATTTTTCGTTGGGGGGTACTGCCTTTGTTCTGGGCCGTACTTTATAGGGCTTCGATTGTTCTCTCTGCGCTCCGCTCCGCCAAAAAACCCGTCACCGCCTCTGCCAATTCTTTCGGGCGGTCGTACATGATGGCGTGTCCGGCGTCGAAAAGGCGAAATCGAGCGCGCGGCATACGGGCGGCGATCTTCCGGCCTTCATCGGGAGGAAAGAGCATGTCCTCGGTTCCGGAGCAAACCAGCGTCGGGACGCGAAGGCGCGGCAGATCTTCCATAACGGAAGGCGCAGCTTTCAGCGCTTCGCGCTGGGCATTCCAGCGCAAAGCGTCGTTCTGCGCTTTTTGTGTCATGAGGCGCATAAAGTTCTCCGCCGCCGCGGGGCGAGCGCGGGACGACAGTGGCATGACGGCTTGCATAAGCAGACGATACCAATGCGGCCACGGGTCGTTGAGCAGGCGGCGCTGGACGTCGGAGCGACGCGCCAGCGACGCCTGGTCGGCACAGGCAGAGCACAACACCAGAGAACTGACCAGTTCGGGCCGTTTCAGCGCCAAGCGCAGAGCCACGTCGGCGCCCATGGACCAGCCCAGCACGGCGCAGGTTTTGCCGCGCTCTTCGATCTGCCGGCTCGCCGAAGCCACGGCGCCGTCGAAGGAATAGTCCTGCGGCGGTTCGTAAAGCAGAGGCTCCGTGCCGCCTTTTTTCAGCGCCGACAGAAAGGCGGCTCCCCAGCAGTCGGCGCCGCCGGTCAGCCCTGGCAGCAGTAGCAGAGGAACCTTCACCGGCGCTTTATCCTTCGACAATTCTCCGGCAGGCGTCGCGGAAACACTCGCACAGCGTGGGATGGGCGTGGATGGAATCGGCCACATCGCGAGCCGTCAGTCCCTTGGCCACGGCAATGGCCGGCTCGCCCAGCAGCGAAGCCGCCTCTGGCCCCATGATGTGCACGCCCAGCAGGACGCCGTCGGATTTGCGCGCCACTACTTTGATGAAACCGTCGCTTTCGCCCATGGCCAAGGCCATGCCGTTGGCGGCAAAGTAGGCGCGGGAGGTCACGTAGTCGATGCCGCGCGCCTTCGCCTCTTCTTCGGTCAAGCCCACGGTTCCCACTTCGGGATCGATGAACACGCAGGCCGGCAGCGCGTCGAGGTCGACGGTGTAGTTGCCGCCCGTCATGTTGTCCACGGCGGCCATGGCCTGATATTCGGCCAGATGGGCCAACATGGCGCCGCCGGTGCAGTCGCCCAGTGCCCAAACGCCGTCGATGGAGGTGTGCATTCCGCTGTCCACGGAAATGCAGCCCTTTTCGATTTTCAGGTCGCCGTTCTCGAGGCCGAAGCCTTCGAGGATGGGCACCATGCTGGAAGCCAGGATCAGGCGGTCGCAGCGCTCTTCGAAGGGCTCGTCCTTGGACGTGCCGCGAAGGATGAGGCCGTCACCGTCCTGTACGGCTTCTTTCAGCCGCACGTAGTCCTTGACGACGGTCTTGCGGCGTTTGACGATCTGGGCGACTTTCTTCTTGATGTCGCCGTCGAGGCGCCGCAGGATCTGGTCGGAATGTTTCAGCAGGATGACTTTCTTGCCGAGGCCCTGAAGGATCATGCCCATCTCCAGGGCGATGACGCCGGCGCCCAACACGGCTACTGTCTGCACGGCGCCGTTGCGTTCGGGATCCCAGAGCTGGGGATCGGTAATGGCCCAATCTCCCGTCAGCACCTGCGGCAGGTCGTTGCCCGCAAAGTCGGGGCGCACCGAACGCGCGCCCACGGCAACGAGCAGGCGCTTGCCCTCGATTTCCTCGGTCGTGCCGTCGGCGTGGGTCACCGTCAGCTTTTTCGTGCCGTTCCACTGTGTGACGACGCCCGTGCCCGACAGCACTTTGACGCCGGCCATCTTCATGACTCGCGCGTTGCCGCCACGCAGAGTTTCGATGACGCCTTCAAGACGGCTCCACAGCCCCTCTCGGGCGCCTTTGCCGCCGATCACGTGATTGTACAGGGCTTTGGTGGGGATGCAGCCGCGGTTCAGACAGGTGCCGCCCAGATGCGCTTTTTCCACCAGAGCCACCTGCATTCCGCGGCGGGACGCCAGTTCCGCCGCGCGAGTTCCGCCGGGTCCACCGCCGAGAACGATAAGATCGTACATGTCTTTTCCTCCTGGATGCTTTCAATGCACAAAAGAGAAGCGCCGCAGGGAGCCGCCTGTGGCGAAAAATCCCCTGCGGCGCAACCGCTTCGCGTTTTTGTTTTTCTACTCTTCAAACTGCCAGCGCAGCACGGGATGGCGCGCCGCCTCGGTCTCGTCGGGACGGGTGATCACTGTGCTGACGGGCTTGGCGTGGAAGCCTTCGGCGCCCTTGGCCTTCGCCTCGTCAACGATCTTTTTGAGCGCGTCGGCAAAGCCGTCAAGGGTTTCCTTGGACTCCGTCTCTGTGGGTTCGATCATCAGCGCCTCGTGGACGATCAGCGGGAAATAGGTCGTGGGCGGATGGTAGCCCGCGTCGATCAGGCCTTTGGCCACATCCAGCGTGGACACGTCGGTCTGGTGCTTCAGCTCGCTGCCGTCGGCCACGAACTCGTGCTTGCAGAAGCCGTTCACCGCCAGCGGGTAGAACTCTTTCACCCGCGCGGCAAGATAGTTGGCGTTCAGCACGGCCACGTCGGAAACTTCCTTCAGTCCGGCGGCGCCAAGGCTGCGGATGTAGGTGTAGGCGCGCACCAGCACGCCGAAATTGCCGTAGAAACTGCGGACGCTGCCGATGCTCTCGGGATGCTGGTCCTTGCCCTCCAGGACGTAACGGCCATCCTTGCAGGCCACAATGGGCGTGGGCAGATAGGGCAGCAGCTCCTTCTTGACGCCTACAGCTCCGGCGCCGGGACCGCCACCACCATGGGGCGTGCTGAAGGTCTTGTGAAGGTTCAGGTGAAGCACGTCGAAGCCCATGTCGCCGGGGCGAACCTGTCCGACGATGGCATTGGCGTTGGCGCCGTCGTAGTAGCACAGTCCGCCGGCCTTGTGGATCATGTCGGTCAGCTCGAGGATATGTTTCTCGAAGATGCCCAGCGTGTTGGGATTGGTCAACATGAGGCCGGCAATGCTGTCGTCCATCAGTTTGGCCAGTTCGTCGAGGTCCACCATGCCGTCCTTGTCGGAAGGCACGGCAACGGGGATAAAGCCCGTGACTGCCGCCGAAGCGGGGTTGGTTCCGTGGGCGGAGTCGGGCACAATGATCTTCGTGCGCTTGGTGTCGCCGCGCGCCTCGTGGTACTTTTTGATGAGCATCAGACCGGTCTGTTCGCCGTGCGCGCCGGCGGCGGGCTGGAGAGTGACGGCAGCCATGCCGGTGATTTCGGCCAGCATGGAGGACAGGTCGTACATCATGCCGAGAGCGCCCTGCACCGTGCTTTCGGGCTGAAGCGGGTGAATGCGGGCAAAGCCGGGCAGACGCGCCGCGACTTCGTTGATCTTGGGATTGTACTTCATGGTGCAGGAACCCAGCGGATAGAAGCCTTCGTCAACGGAGAAGTTGAGGTGGGACAGGCGCGTGAAATGGCGAATGACGTCCACTTCCGCCATCTCCGGCAGACGTGCCGGCTCGGTGCGGGCCATGGCGCCGAAAACGCTCTGAGCCGAGACGGCGGGAACGTCAAGGGCGGGCAGCGAGTAACCGACGCGGCCAGGACGGCTGGCTTCAAAGAGAGTTTCAACAGAGCGGAGCATCAGCGGTCACCTCCTGCGGCAATCGACACAAGGCGGTCGATTTCTTCTTTAGTGCGCTGCTCGGTCACGGCCAGCAGACAGGCATTGCCCAGTTCGGGATAGGCTTTGGAGAGGTCAAGTCCGCCGAGGATGCCCGCCTTGAGCAGGCGTTCGTTAATGGCCGACACGGGCTCGTCGCAGACCAGCACCACCTCGCGGAAGCACGGGGCGTCGGCAAAGGCCAAACGGAACTTGCCGGTCTTGACGAGAGCGTCGACGGCGTAGGCCGTTTTGGCCAGAATCTGATCGTCAACTTCGCGCAATCCCTGGCGTCCCATGAGGCTGAAGTACACCGAGGCGGCGACGATGCAGAGGTTCTGGTTGGAGCAGATGTTGGACGTGGCTTTTTCGCGGCGGATGTGCTGCTCGCGGGCCTGAAGGGTCAGGACGTAGCACCGGCGGCCGTTAATGTCCTTGGTCTGTCCGACGATGCGGCCGGGCATTTTGCGCATCAACTTTTTGGTGACGGCCATAAAGCCGAAGGCGGGTCCGCCGAAGCTCATGCTGTTGCCGACGCTCTGTCCGTCGCCTACAACCACGTCGGCGCCGAACTCGCCGGGCGCCTTGATGCATCCCAGCGCCAGCAGGTCGGTGGAGACGATAAGTCGCGCCTTCGCGGCGTGCAGCTCGTCGGCAAGGCCCGTCAGATCTTCGACGACGCCGAAGAAGCTGGGCGTCTGGATCACGAGAGCCGCCGCGTCGCCTTTGGCCAGCTCGGCAGTGAGAGCGGCGCGGTCAAGCTTGCCGTCCTTGCAGGGAATTTCCGTCAGCTCGAAGCCGCGGCACCAGCAATAGGTGTGCAGCACGCGAAGGGTCTCGGGGTTGACGCTGTGCGCGACGAGGATGTGCTTGCGGCGCGTGTCGGCAGCGGCGATGACCACGGCTTCGGCTGCAGCCGTGGCTCCGTCGTACATGGAAGCGTTGGAGACTTCCATGCCCGTCAGCTCGCAGATCATGGTCTGGTATTCGAAAATGGCCTGAAGGGTGCCCTGGGCAACTTCCGGCTGATAGGGCGTGTAGCTTGTGGCGAACTCGCCACGTGAAACGATGGTGTCCACGGCGGCCGGGATAAAGTGGTCGTAGCAGCCGGCACCGAGGAAGCAGGTCATTTCGTCAAGGTTTTTGTCCTCTCCCGACAGGTCACGCAGGTGGCGAACCATTTCGGGCTCGGAAAGCGCCTTGGGCAGATCCAGCTCTTTGGCCAAACGGACCTGCGCGGGAATGTCGGAGAACAGCTCGTCAATAGAGGCCACGCCGATGGTCTTCAGCATCGCTCGGCGATCGGCCTCGGTATTGGGAATGTACTGACTCATAAAACACTTCACCTCCGATAAATCATCTGAAAAACATCTCCCTCCGCGGCAAAAACTTCGCCGCGGAGCAGTTTTTTCAAAGCCTCAGGAAACTACGCTTCAGCCTCTTCCTTTGCCACCAGGGCCTCATAGGCGGCGGCGTCCATCAGGCTGTCGGCTTCTTTCGGATCGGACAGCTTCAGCTTGACCATCCAGCTGCCGTAAGGATCGGAGTTGACCTTTTCGGGAGCGTCCTCAAGCTCCGTATTGACTTCAAGAACCGTGCCCGACATGGGGCTGAACACATCGTTGGCGCCCTTGACGGACTCGGCCGTCACAATGGCCTCGTGAGCCTTGGCTTCGCTGTCCACCTCGGGAAGCTCGATATAAACGAGGTCGCCCATGGCATGCTGGGCGTGGTCGGTAATGCCCATCAGGCCGGTGCCGTCGGCTTCGATCTTGATCCACTCGTGGTCTTTGGTGTACTTCAGTTCAGGCATAACTTTCGTCGTCATTGTCAATTCCTCCTCAAAATTTTTATGGATTCGAAAAAGCGATTTTCGCGAAAAAAACTCTCGGACGTAGAACTACTTCTTGTAGTGCTTCTTGTAGAAGGGTTTCTTCACCACTTCGGCTTTTTTGGCTTTGCCGCGGATCATGATCCACAGATTCTCGCCCACAGCCGGCGCGGGAGTCTTCACCAGACAGTTGGCGATGTTGGCGTCGAGAGAGGGGCCATAGCCGCCGGTGGTGACAAAGCCGATCACGTTGCCGTCTTTGTCGGCCACTTCCATCTCGTGGCGCGGAACGCCGCGGTCGACCATTTTGGCGGCCACGATGCGGCGCTTCAGTCCTTCTTCCTTCTGCTGCTTCAGCACGGGTTGACCGATAAATCCGCCGGCTTTGTCAAGCTTGACGAAAAATCCGAATCCCGCTTCGAGAGGTCCGAGGGTGTCGGTAAATTCCTGTCCGCACAGCGGAAGTCCCGCTTCGAAGCGAAGGCTGTCGCGCGCTCCCAGGCCGATGGGCAGCAGGCCGAGATCCTTGCCGGCTTCCATGACGACATTCCACAGCTGGGCACCCTTTTCCCAATCGACGTAGATCTCGAAGCCGTCCTCGCCGGTGTAGCCCGTGCGGCTGACGATGGCCTTGATGCCCTTGACGTCCACGGGATCCTTGAAGTGGAAGAATTCCAGCGTCGCGGGGTCGAAATCGACGATCTTCTTCAGGATGGCTTCGGCGTTGGGGCCCTGCAGGGCCACTTCGGCGGTTTTCATGGAGATGTTCTCGATCTTCACGCCGTCGGCCAGATGGTCGTTGAACCACGCCCAATCCTTTTCGACGTTGGCGGCGTTGATGACCAGAAGGTAGTGCTCCTTGTTGTAACGGTACACCAGCAAGTCGTCGACGACGCCGCCGGTAGGCGTGCACATAATGGTGTACAGCACCTGGCCGTCGTGCATGACGGCGATGTCGTTGGTGACCAGGCCGTTGACCCACGCCTCGGCACGAGGTCCTTCGACGGTCACTTCGCCCATGTGGGACACGTCGAAAAGGCCAGCCTTCGAGCGCACGGTCAGATGTTCCACCTTGATGCCCGTCGCCTCGTACTGCACAGGCAGCTCCCAGCCGCCGAAATCGACCATGCGGCCGCCGGCTGCAATGTGGCATTCGTACATCGGTGTTCTCTTCATACGTAAACCTCCTGTCTCTCAATGGCGCCGAGTTTTTGGCGCCGTGACGTGGCTTCTCTCGGAAGCCCTCCTATGCGGAATATGCCCACGAAAATGCGGACGCAGAATAACCTGATTTGAAACGGTTAGGCCTGCAGCGACGGATGTCCGCCAAGCCAGTCCGCCATGTCGGCCATTTCCGGCTGGCCGGGAAACTCTTTTTTCAGCGCCTCCGACAGCGCGTCCCAGTCAAAGGGCTTTCCGCCGAGGCACTGCTCCGCCGCCAGGATCAGCTCGCCATCCATGGCGTCGGAATAGACGCGCAAATTTTCGACCGCCGCGTTTTCGATGTCGAAACACAGCTGCACACCGCCCCAGGGGAAGCGATGGCGCACTCCGGCCTCGCACTGCGGCGACCGCCCCAGCAGCCACTGACGGCTGCTGTAACGGCTATAGAGCTTGCGGTACAGATCGTCGTCGGGCAAAGCGTACTCGCGCGTCACTCGGCTGCGGCCGTATTCAGCCAAAAAGGCCTCTTCCAGTGGTTCGTACAGCTCTTCGATGGTCAGCGTCGGTGCGACTTCCGTCAGGTTGATCACCCGCGAGGCCACCGATTTGACGCCCTTGCTTTTCAACTTTTGCAAGTCGACGTTGAGATAGCGCGGCAGCACCGTCATGTCCGAACGGACCAGAATGGTGCCGTGATGGAGTCCCGTCCTGCGCGTCAGCTGATAGGCGTTGCCGGAGAACTTCCGGCCGTCCACCGTCAGGTCGTTGCGACCGGTAAAATCGGCGTTGATGCCCATCTGTCTCAGCACGGTCAGGATGACGTTCAGCTGTCTGCGCATGTTGTAATCCCGGCGCGGCAGCACAAATGAAAAATTCAAATTTCCCAGGTCGTGATAGACGGCTCCGCCGCCCGTGGAACGGCGCGCCAACGTTACGCCCTCGCGCTCCATCAGGTCGATGTGGCACTCCGCCCAGGCGTTCTGGTTGCGCCCGATGACCACGGTGTGGTCGTTCTGCCAGAGGTAGAAAATCGCTTCGTCGTCGGCGCAGCTCCGCACAAGATATTCTTCCCATGCGAGATTTTTCCACGGATTGTTCACCGGCGAACGGACGAGCCGCGTTTTAAAGGACTCCATAAAAATCCCCCTTCGACACTCAGGTTCTTACAGCAATATGCCCTATTTTCCGAACGGCACTGTCAACACTCTGCCGAAAGGATCCTTTGACCAAATCTATAAAAATCATAAATTATTCGCTCTTTTTTTTCAAGTAACAACTGCGCAAAAAGAAGTTACCAAAGTAGAAAATTACAATGAATATCAAGCGTAAAAAATCACATTTCATTTTTCCTGCAAAACAGTGAAAACGCCCGCGCGTGGACTTTCCTCTTTTGTAAGTTTTATATGTTTAATAAAAACTTCAAAATGATGAAGCGGTCTCTCAGCGCCGACGTTCTGCGCTCGTGGCCTTTTCAAGGCTCAATCCTGTCAACGGCATCGTTTTATTGTCAACATCGCTCTGAGAACAGGGCAAAAAACGTTCAGTTGAGAGCACAGAATTTTACGGTAAAAACGTCTTGATTATCACATGATCGTTTTTTCAGAACCTAACGGCAAAAAAACGGGGGGCTCGCCGCCTTCTGCCGGCATTTTTTTGCTTCGTTTAGTTGAAAAATCGACAATAGTGAAAGAATGAACATACTCATAAAAATTTGCTCTTCTCGACCTTCGATCGGCGCACCTCCACACGCTACAGTTCACGCGCGGAAAAGGCTCTCTGCCAAGGGCTTTCGACCGAGACGACTGGCCTTGAGGTCGGTTAAAATCGGGGCAGCTCGGTGGACTGATTCACCGGCTGCCCCTCATTCCGAAACCTTCAGCGAATGGCCGTTACTTTGTAGTCCTGGTCCTCCACAGCCTTCTTCAGCAAGGCATCGGCCACGTCCTTTTCAAGGTTCACCACGGCCGTGCCCTTCTCGTGGCTCACCACGGCGGAGGCCACGCCGTCAAGGGCCTCGAGGGCCTTTTTCACGCGGGCCTCGCAGTGGCCGCACATCATTCCTTCAACGCTCAACGTCTTGGTCATGTTTTTTTCCTCCCTTTCCACTGTTGCACGATCCAGATCAACGGGGCGAATCTTTTTATCCTTTTTCGCGCTGTGCAGCTCGAAAAAATTTAGGCGCAGCGCGTTGGATACCACGCAGAAGCTCGAAAGGCTCATGGCCGCGGCGCCGAACATGGGATTCAGCTTCCATCCCAAAAGGGCAATCCACGCGCCGGCCGCCAGAGGGATACCTGCGGCGTTGTAGAAGAAGGCCCAGAACAGGTTTTCGTGAATGTTCCTCAACGTGGCGCGGCTCAGGCGAATGGCTGCCGGCACGTCGAGAAGGCGGCTGTTCATCAGCACCACGTCGGCGGCGTCGATGGCGATGTCGGTGCCGGCGCCGATGGCAATGCCCGTGTCGGCGCGGGTGAGTGCGGGAGCGTCGTTGATGCCGTCGCCACCATGGCCGTGACGCCGCTCTTTTGAAGCCGGCGGATCGCCTCCTCTTTGTCGCCGGGCAGCAACCCCGCCATGACGTTGTCCACGCCGGCCTGCGCGCCGACGGCGCGAGCCGTCAACTCGTTGTCTCCCGTCAGCATCACCACTCTGATGCCCATGCGCCGCAGTTCGGCCACGGCCTGGGGACTGTCCTCCTTAAGGGTGTCGGCCACGGCGATGATCCCCACAAGCGTTTCGCCGCGCAGAAACAGCAACGGAGTTTTGCCCTGCCGCGACAGCGCTTCGGCCTTTCGCCTCATGACTTCGGGCACGTCGGCCTGTCCGACGATGAACGTGAGGCTGCCGCCCCGCAGGACCTGACCATTTTGAACCGCCGTCAGCCCGTTGCCGGGCAGCGCCTGAAACTCTCTGACTTCGCCCGCTTCAATCCGTTCCTGCTTTCCCCGAGCCATAACGGCGCGGGCAAGGGGATGCTCGCTGAGGCTTTCAAGAGCGCAGGCCAATGCGAGCAGTTCTCTCTCGGAAAATCCTGGAGCGGGAACGACGTCGGTCACGGTGGGGCTGCCGCTGGTAAGCGTGCCCGTTTTGTCCAGAGCGACAATCTGCGTGCGCCCCGCCGCTTCAAGGGACGCTGCCGTTTTGAACAGAATTCCGTTTTTGGCGCCCAGACCGCTGCCCACCATAATGGCCACGGGAGTGGCAAGGCCGAGGGCGCAGGGGCAGCTGATGACCAGCACTGAAATTCCGCGAGCCAGAGCGAAGCCGAAGTCTTTGCCCAGCAGCAGCCACACTGCCGCAGTAAATACGGCGATTCCCATGACGGCGGGAACGAAAATGCCTGAAATGCGATCGGCGGCTTTGGCGATGGGCGCCTTTGTGGCCGCCGCGTCGCTCACCATGCGGATGATCTGCGACAGCGTCGTGTCCTCTCCCACGCGGGAAGCCCGGCATTTCAAATAGCCCGACTGGTTCAGCGTGGCCGCGCTGACGTGATCGCCGGCGGCTTTGTCCACGGGAAGGCTCTCCCCCGTCAGCGCCGACTCGTCCAGCGCCGAGCTGCCCTCCACGATGACGCCGTCCACAGGGATCGTCTCTCCCGGACGCACGGCAAAGAGGTCGCCCACGGCAACCTGATCGATGGGCACGACGTTTTCCCGACCGTCGCGGATGACCGTCGCCCGTTGCGGAGCCAGTTTCATCAGGCTTTTCAGCGCGTCGGTGGTGCGCCCCTTCGATCGGGCTTCCAGCATTTTGCCCACGGTGATAAGCGTCAGGATCATGGCGGTGGACTCGAAATAGAACTCCTTCATCAGCGCCATGGCGTCGGCCCCGCGACCCCGCGCCAGTTCACCTGTCATGAGAAACAGCGCCGCAACGCTGTAAACGAAGGCCGCCGCCGCCCCCAGAGCCACCAACGTGTCCATGTTGGGAGCGCCGTGCATCAGGCCTTTGAAGCCGTTGACGAAAAATTTTCTGTTGATGAACATGACTGTCGCCGCAAGGCACATCTGCGCCAGTCCCAATCCCGCAAAGTTGCCGTCGAAAAAGGCCGGAAGGGGCCAGTGGAACATGACATGTCCCATGGAAAAATACATCAGCACAGCCAGAAAAACCAGAGACCAGCAGAGACGACGCTTCAGCGCCGGCGTCTCGCGGTCTTCCAGGGCTTCCTCGGCGGCACGGCGCCGGGCGGCCCCGGCCTCGCCGCCCTTCAAAGACGCGCCGTATCCCGCTTTCGCCACGGCATCGATCACCGCCTCCGCCGAGGCTGTGCCTTGGACGTTCATGGAGTTGGTCAGCAGCGAAACGGAAACCGACGTCACTCCCGGAACCTTGGAAACGGCTTTTTCCACGCTAGCGCTGCAGGCTGCGCAGCTCATGCCGCTCACGTTATAGCTTTTCGTCATCGCTCTCTTCTCCTGTTCTTTTGAAGGGGCCGTAAGATCGGCCGTCGGGCGTCGCCTTTGCGCCGGCGAGACGAAAAAATCCGCCGGCACGGGAAACCGCGCGCTCTTGCCCCTTTCGTCGCGCTCTTTTTATTTCATCATCTTTTGCAGCGTCTGCACCAGCTCGTCAATGACGTCGTCACGCCCCTCGCGGATCCCGTCAACAACGCAGCTGCGGATGTGGCTGGCCAGAAGCTGGCGATTGAAGGCGTTGATCGCCGCCGTCACTGCCGAGCACTGCACGAGGATTTCGGGGCAGTAGGCGTTTTTCTCCACCATGCCCTTGATGCCGCGGATTTGGCCTTCGATGCGGTTCAGGCGGTGGATCAACTTTCGATACTCCTCGGGGCTTCGGATTTTTTTCCGATGAACCTCGAACTCGCCGCCTTCTTCGGGGCAACAGCCCTGTTTCAACTTTTCAGCCATGGAAATTCTCTCCTTTCCCCTCGCTGCCATCATATACCCTTATAGGGTATATAGTCAAGTACCCCCATAGGGTATAAAAGCGCCTAAAAAAATTGCCGCGGGCGCAAAAACGTCCACGGCAGGGCAGAAGTCGAAAAAAAGTTTTTTTCAGGGGGAACCGGCCGGTGCACGCCGATGCAAGGGGCTCCGCCCGTTGGGCCAAAGGCCGATCTCAAAAAAACGCGGGCCGGCCTTTCGTCAGTTCAAGGGTACGGCGGCCACGGCGTTAAACGGGCTGCCGTCAAGGAGCAATGTAGACGTGGCAAGGTAGACGAAGCAGTTGGTCTCCTCGTCGTAAAAGCGGACGACGTTCATCTTGCGAAAGACGGCCGACCGGGATTTGAAGACCTGCTTTTCCTTTTTTTGCCCGGCGGTGGGACGGATGGGCGTGGAATCCGATCTCACCAGAGACAGCGAGAAGCGCGCGGGATCTTCGGCGAGCCCTACGGCGCCCGAAATCCCGCCGGCTCTGGCGTGAGAAACATAACAGACGATCGACGGAAAATCGGGATCGCGAAATCCCTCCACCACCACTTTGTGGTTGGGGCCGAAAAGCTTGAAGGCCGTGTCCACACTTCCCACTTCCCAACGGTCTTTCAGGGCAAAGCACGGCACGGCGCACAGCAAAATCAGCACAGTCAGGACAAGTTTTTTCTTCATGTCAGCCTCCTTTCGGGCACAAAGTCGGGGCCTTTGCGCTCTAAGCTTTCACCGTCGAACTTATTTCTTCCAGTCGTCGCCGACTTTCCCCTGAGAACGATAGGACTTCACCGCGGCGCCCGCCCGATCGTAGGCTTTCTGCACACCCTCGGCGCTTGGGGCATAGTCCATGGCCGAATCCTTCGAAATTCCTATGGAGCCGGCTTCGGCGATCGAATCAATGTTGGCGCCCATGAAGATAAACTGCCATCCGTATTTTTCCTGAGCGTCGGACACCAGTTTTTTGACGTCGGCGCGGTTGAACTCGCGGCTGGCGTTCTCGAGGCCATCGGTCATGATCATGAAGATGGCCGGTTCCGACCGCGGACAGGTTCCATTTTTCTTGAAGGTGCCGTCAAGGCGCAGGATCGTCGACCCCACGGCGTCCAGCAGCGCCGTCGTTCCGCGGGCGTAATATTCCCGCTTTGTCAATGCCCGGACTTGTTTGATCGGCATATTTTCATAGAGAACCTGGTACTCGTGGTCAAAGAGAACAGTGGTCACCACTGCCTGGGGAGCGTCGGCGCGTTGGCCGTCGATAAAGCTGTTGTAGCCGCCGATGGTGTCCGACGTGAGGCGCTGCATCGATCCCGAACGGTCAAGTATGCAGACGATGTGCAGCTTTTCGCGGTTGGGCGCGGGGCAGGCCGGCGTGCAGCGGTGCTCCAGTTGGGGCAATGGAGGTGGCAGCAGCACAGGCGGAATGCAATTCCTCGCTCTCTGCTGCACTTGCTGCGCTTGCTGCACCTGTTGCGTCTGTCCTGTCTGCCTGTCGGCGCCGGGCTGCGATGCCGAGGCTTGAACGGCCGACAGCATCAAAACGGCCGTCAAAATCGAAAAAACGCGAAATTTCATGGTGAAGCCTCCTCTGTTTTTGGAATTTCTCTGCACAGTCGTCACTTCATCTGTTCTTTCAGCAGTTCCGCCGCGCCCAGAAGCGGACCGTGCGATCCCAGCCGCGCAAGGCGCATGTCGGGGCCGGGGCGATAGGGCGGCGCCAACAGCGGCTGCATATAATCCCGCAGGTCGTCGAGCAGACCCTCAAGATGAGACAATCCGCCACCCACCACGATGGCTTCGGGGTCAAGCAGATGGATCACCGACACAAAGGCACAGGCCAGAGCGCGCAATCCCGTGGCAAAGTACATAGCCAGCCAGGCGTCTTCACGTTTCTCCCACAGGACTTTCATGTCGCGGCCATAGCCGCACTTTTCGCCGGCAGCCTCAAGGACGTCGGCGGAGAAAAAGCTTTCCACGTGGCCGCGGCCGCCGCAGCCGCATCCCTTGTCCAGCAGCAGCGGGAAATGGCCGATCTCGCCGGTGCGACCGCGCAGCCCCTGCACCAGTTGGCCGTTGACGACCACCGAACCGCCCACGCCCGTTCCCAACGAGCAGAACAGAAAATTCTTCAGCCCCTTGGCCGCGCCGCAAGCCATTTCGCCGACAGCGGCACAGTCGCAGTCGTTGGCCAGAAAAACGGGGCGTCCTGCCATCCTCTCGAGGTCTGAAGCGGCGAGGCCGTTCCAGCCGTTCTGATTGGGAACGCACTGGACGCGCTGCGCCTTGCGGTCCACCATGCCCGGAACGCCCAGAGCCAGCGGCGCGCCGTCGGGAGCCTTCAGCTCTTTCAAAAGCGACTCCAGAGCGCCCATGACAGCTTCAGGCGTGCGTTGCACAGGCGTGGCAACGCTCTTTTCGGCCGTCACGATTCCATCGTCCACGAGGCCGACGGCCAGTGTGTGGCCGCCGACGTCTGCCGCGGCAATCATGGCTTCCGCTCCGCCAGAGGCGCCCATCGCGTGGCACAGCAGGCCAGCAGCGTTCCTTCGGTGCTCTTGATCTCATGCAGATAGTTCAGTTCGTCCAGCTGCTGGGTGCTCACCACGAGGTCCATGCCGTACACCGCTTCGCGCTTGTACTGGATGTCGGCGCCCACAATGCCGCAGCGCATATAGACTTCCTTCGGCACGGCCTCGGCGGCCCAACTCAGGTAGTAGGCGTTGTTCACGTGACCGTTGACGTCCAGCTCTCCCAGCCTGACGTGCAGCTGAGTGCGTATGTCGGCGCGCGTCAGCTTTTCAGGCTCCCTCAAAAGGGGCTGAAAAGGCGGGTCCTCCATGGCGGCGGCAAAGCTCGGCGGCAGCCTGTGGCTCAAACGCTGCGGACGGCGACTTTTCAGGTCAACGTAGATCCACAGGCTGTCGGCCATGCCGAACTGCCGCTCATTTTCGTCGTAGATGACGAAACGCCGCGCCGAATAGAGATCACGCAGCATCACGTGCCCCGTGTTGATGGTTCCCGAATCGCCGGCAGCCAGCGGTCGCGTCAGGCGGATGGAGTACTTGAGCAGCATCCAACCGCATCCGTCGTTCCAGTAATCGGCGCCGGGCTGGACGGATTCCACGGCGCTGTCGGCAGCATCCTGCAGCATGTTCAGAATGTGAAAGGGTTTCTGGGCATGGCAGGGCGTCACTTCCGACAGGGGGACGGAAAAACTTTTTGTGTACATCAATGGCATGATCACGATGCCTCCCGAACTTTTCTCTATTGAAAGCGAAATCATCGCCAACAGCTCGATTTTATCACCGACGGCGCGGAACATAAACGACTGGACACAAAAATGCCGGCGCCTGAAGGCGTCGGCATGGAGCGTGACGTCAAATCTGTCCGGCCGCCAGATCGTCCAAGGTCTGGCGCCGCACCACTTCGCGAGCCTTTCCGCCGCGTGCGAAGACCACGGCGGGGCGAGGCATGCAGTTATAGCCGCAGAACATGGAAAAACAGTAGGCGCCCGTCAGCGGAACCGCCAGGACGTCGCCGCGGTGCAGCTCGGGCACGGCCGCGTCCATGGTCAGCACGTCTCCCGTCTCGCAGCACGGGCCGGCAATGGCAGCTCGCTTCGTCACAGGGCGTCGGGTGTCGCTGGCAAGGCGCACTTCGTACCGGGCGCCGTAGAGCTGGGGCCTGGGATTGTCGGTCATGCCTCCGTCCACCGCCACGTAGGTGCGGACTCCCGGAATTTCTTTGACGCTGACCACAGTGTACAGGATGACGCCGGCCTCGCCGACGATCCACCGCCCCGGCTCGAAGATCACCTCGGGACGTTTCAGCTCCAATGCGGCGCAGCGCCGGTCCACGCGGTCGAGGATCTTTCCGACAAAAACTTCGGCGGGCACCGGGGAATCGCCGGGTAGCTCGGGAATTCCGAAACCGCCGCCCAAATCCAGCTCGCGCGCCTCGAATCCGAGAGAATCTCCGAGGTCACGCAGCAGTCCCGTCATGATCTCGGCAGCCGCCAGGTGGGCGTCCATGTCGCGAATCTGAGAGCCTACATGAACGTGAAGCCCGGCCAAATCCAGCCACGGACAGGCCATGGCGCGCGCGACGGCGCGTTTCAGATGGGCCATGGGCACGCCGAATTTGCAGTCCAGCTGGGCGGTTTGAATTTGACGCAATGTGTGGGCTTCAATTCCCGGGCTGACGCGGAACAGAATTTTTTGGCGGATCTGCATTGCTTCTGACAGCGCCGCCAAAAGTTCCAATTCGTCCTCGCTGTCCACCACCAAAGTTCCGACGCGGTTTTTCAGACCGGCACGCAGAAAACGTTCCGACTTGGCGTTGCCGTGCAGCGTCACACGCTCCATGGGAAAACCGGCGCGGCAGGCAAGAGAAAGCTCGCCTTCAGAGACAACGTCGAGCCCCAATCCCTCTTCGTCCACCAGGCGGATCATGGCGAGGTTCAAAAAAGCTTTTCCCGCGTAGCAGATCCGCGCGCCTCTCCCCGAAACCGCGGCGCAAAGGGCACGGCAGCGATCGCGAATCATACTTTCGTCCATAACATAAAGAGGCGTGCCGAAACGGTACGCCAGCTCGGTAAGATCGCAGCCGCCCCACATCAGATGCTCCATTTTCGCCGCACGCCCTTTCAAACTCAAGGTCCGCCCGCCACAGCCTGTGCTGATTTGCCGCTGCGCCCTCGAAGGATTTTATGGAAAAATTATAAGCCAGCAGGGCAAATTGTCAATCAATACAACTGAAATTTTCTAAATTTTATACATAAATTCACACAAAACAGAGCCACTGGAAAAATCAACGGGGCTATGCTAATATAAATAAAGGCTATGTCACAACAAACAGTTGATAAATAGCCATTTTTATAGGGGAGTATCAG
>CAZUQW010000011.1:0-60842 GCA_964622575.1 uncultured Synergistaceae bacterium
TCAAATCGTAGCAGAGTTTTTCTCAAAACGTAACATATGTCTTGACAACTAAGAGCGGAGCGCAAAAATTTTCCCTTCGCCTGTTGGGCTGGCGGCGAAAATGATGTAAAATAGTTCCAATAAAATGAAAGTTTCAGATGAGGCTTTATTTTTCGGGAGGTTTTGAACCATGAAAGTCGTGCAGGGAAATTTAGTCGCTCATGGCGAGCACTACGCCATTGTGGTGTCGCGCTTCAACGAGCTGATCTGCGGCAAGCTCGTCGAGGGCGCCAAGGACGCCCTCGTCCGCCACGGCGTGAAGATGAACGAGTTTGACGTGTACTGGGTTCCCGGCGCGTGGGAACTGCCCGTGACCGTCAAGGAACTGTGCCTGTCGGGGCGCTATGACGCGGTAATCGCGCTGGGAGCGGTGATCCGCGGCGACACGCCTCATTTCGAGTATGTTTCCGCCGAGATGTCCAAGGGATTGGCGTCGGTGTCGCTGGAGCAGCGCGTTCCCGTGGCTTTCGGCGTTCTCACCACCGAAAACCTCGAACAGGCGCTGCTGCGCGCCGGCAGCAAGGCGGGCAACAAGGGCGCCGAAGCCGCTCTTGCCGCCCTCGAAATGGTGTCGCTGCTTTCGCAGATCCGCTCCGACAAAAACTGAACCTGCGGCCGTGCTGCCTTACGGCGCACGAAAGCTGCCGCCGCAAGCTGAAATCAAAAAATATCTTGCAGATTGGGGAGTTTGTCATGATAGACATCAGAATGCTTCGCGAAGAAACCGAAGCGGTGAAGGCATATCTCAAAGCCAGAAACAACGCTTTTGACGTGGACAAGGTGCTTGACCTCGACGCCGAGAAGAAAAAGATCCTCGCCTCTGTGGAGGCGCTGAAGGCCAAGCGCAACGCCGGCTCGAAGGAAGTGGGCAAAATCCGCGCCGCCGGCGGCGACGCCGAGGCCATGATGAAAGAGATGAAGGAGCTGGGCGAGCAGATCAAGACCGACGACGCCCGCGTGGCCGAAATCGACGAAGAACTGCAGACGCTCATGCTCCAAATTCCCAATCGCCCCGATACATCCGTTCCCATCGGAAAGGACGAGACCGAGAACGTGGAGCTCCGCCGCTGGGGCGAGCCGCGAAAGTTCGACTTCGAGCCCAAAGCCCACTGGGACATCGGCGAGGCCTGCGGAATCCTGGACTTCGAGCGCGGCCCGCGCATGGCGCAGAGCCGTTTTACGGTGTTCAGAGGGTTGGGCGCCCGGTTGGAACGCGCGATCATGAATTACATGCTGGATCTTCACACTCAGAAACAGGGATACACCGAATACAACGTACCCCTGATGGTGAATTCCGATTCCATGCAGGGCACGGGGCAGCTGCCCAAGTTCGCCGATGACCTGTACAAAGTGGATCGCGACGACCTGTGGCTCATTCCCACGGCGGAAGTGCCGCTGACCAATCTGCATCACGGCGAAATGCTCAACGAGAGCGACCTCCCGCTGTACTACACGGCCTACACGCCTTGCTTCCGCCGCGAGTCGGGCAGCTACGGGCGCGACGTGCGCGGCATCATGCGCCTTCACCAGTTCGACAAGGTGGAGATGGTGAAAATCTGCACACCCGAGACCAGCTGGGACGAACTGGAAAAGCTGACATCCAACGCCGAAGACGTCCTGAAGGGGCTGAACATCCCCTACCGCGTCATCGTCCTGTGCACCGGCGACATGGGCTTCAGCTCCGCCAAGACCTACGACGTTGAAGTCTGGCTGCCCAGCCAGAACTGCTACCGCGAGATCAGCTCCTGCAGCAACTGCGTCGATTTTCAGGCGCGGCGCATGAACACCCGCTACCGTCCCGCCGACGGCGGCAAGCCCCGCTATGTCCACACGCTCAACGGCTCGGGATTGGCCGTGGGAAGAACGCTCATCGCCGTGCTGGAGAACTACCAGAACGCCGACGGCTCCTTCGAAGTTCCCGACGTGTTGGTGCCCTATATGGGCGGCGTGAAGCACGTTCCCGCGATGGAAAAGCGCGACTGAGCTACTGAAAATCCTTTTGCGGTGGGGCAGCGCGTTTTTGAAGAGACGCCATAACGACGCGGCAGGGCTTGAAGTCGTGAAACGCCCGCACTGCCGGTGAATTGTGGCTCGGTTCGAAGGCCGCTTCTTTCTCCGCGGACTTTTCCGTGCGCTCATTGCAAAGGCCTGTGGATACCGCGTCGGCCACGTGATATGCCGGACTTTTCCGCGCGCGATGAAAGGGCTCTGCACCGAAAAAACAACGTTGATCACAGGAAGCTTTCCGCCATTTTTTTGACGGCGGGCTTCCTGTTTTTTCTTTAATTTGCCTTCATTTTTCGCGTCATATGTGTTTTTTTGTGCAGTTATCTGCTAAAATACAAAAGGAGCGCGGTTCTTCAGCGCGGTTTCAGCAATGGCCTTCAACTGCGCCGGAAAAGGGCGTCAGTTTTTCCGGGAGGATTTCGGCATGGCTTTACATTTCAGCGCCACAGTTCTTGTCTCTATGCTTCTCATCGCTGCGGGCTGCGTGCTTTTGCAGCGTTTTTTCAGAAAAAAACTCAGCAGAGAACAATATTTCTATATGCGTGACCTATCGCTGATGACGGTCATGATGCTTTTGGCGCTTTGGAGCGGCAGTGACCGCATCGAAGCGCTTGTGGCGTGCGCGCTGCTTTCCATGGTGGTCGGTCTGGCGGAGCGGGTGCGCCCCGGCCGCGGCTATTTTTCGCTGATCGTGCTTCCCGGCCTGATTTTCGCCCTGACGGGACAGCCTATTTCTTTCGTCTCGGCGGAGGGGGCGACGTTCACCTACCTTTCGTGGTGGGAATCGCTGTTTTTCACCACGGCGTGGATGACGCTGTTTCCCGTGCTGTTCAGGCGTCTCGACCAGATCCCCGGGCTTGCGGGGCGCCTGCTGGGCGTCAGCCTGTCGCTGATGGTGTGCGTCACCTATTTCTCCCGCCAGGATCTGAGCGAGGCTTTTCTGGTTTCGGCGGTGTCCCTTGTGCTGGTCTGCGCCTACTGGAGCCGCATGGGATGGCGCTTCCGCCAGCTGGGCACGCCGCTGGTGTCGCTGTGGGGCACTCTGGTGGCCGGAATTTCCATTATCGGCGTGAGCAAGGGCATCACCATCACGGCGCTCATGGTGGTTCCTCTGGGATTTTACGCCGTGCCGCTTGTGGAGCTCTCTCTCGGGCTGGTGAGCAACGCCTTTGAAGTCGGACATTCTCATCATGCCAGCGACCTTTACAGCCGCGCCATCGAGCGCGGCGTGGACCACCCGGCGGCCATCCGCCTGGTGACGGAAATCTGTTTTCTCGTGGGCAGCTCGGTGGCGCTGATGCAGCTTCTTCCCCAATCGCGGGCGCTGAAACTGGCGGTTCCCGCCATGACGGCGGTGCTCCTTATGGTGCTGTGGAGCGTCAGCGGCGGGCAGCGGAGCCGCGACGACGACGTCTCGCTGTGGGGGGTGAGAATCGACGGCATTTCGATGAACTACGCCCTGTCGAAATGCTTGGCCTGGCTCAGAAACGCCGCGCCGCAGTTCCGCATGGTGGTGACGCTCAACGCCCTCGGCATGTACGACCTGCGCTCCGACGCGCAGTTCCGCGACGTCGTCTCGAAGGCCGACTTGACGCTGCCCGACGGGGCGGGGCTGGTCTGGGCGCTGAAGAAGCTCAAAATTCGCGTGGTGGAGCGCATTGCGGGCATCGACTTTATGGACAGGCTGTGCCGTTTGGCCGCGTCGGAAGGGATTCCCGTTTACCTTTTGGGCGGGCGTCCCGGCGTGGCGCGCTCGGCGGCCGAAGCCCTTCAAAAAGCCCATCCCGGCTTGAAAGTGACGGGCTTTTACGATGGCTATTTCGACCGCTCGTATTCCGACGAAATCGCAACGCATATCCGCAACAGCGGCGCCAAAATCCTCTTTGCCGCTCTGGGAATGCCGGCGCAGGAAAAGTGGCTGGCGTCGCAGCGGGACCATCTCGACGGGCTGCTGTGCGTCGGCGTGGGCGGCAGCTTCGACGTGTTCGCCGGCGCGCTGAAACGGGCGCCCCGCTTCTGGCAGAAAATGGGCTGCGAATGGCTGTACCGCCTTTTCCAAGAACCGTGGCGCTTGAAGCGGGATCTCAAGCTCTTCGCCTTCATCGCGGCGGTGCTGCGCGAGAAGTTCAATCTGTTCCCCTGGAAGAATCCGGAGAACGAAGGTTGACGGCGTGAAACTTCAAGTCATGGCGCTGGGGCGGCCGCGTGAGTCCTTTGTCGCCCGCGGCGTGGAACATTATCAAATTCGCCTGAAACCGCTGCTTCCCGTGGAATGGGTCTTTCTGCCCGATGTCAACAGGGGCAAGAACGTCGACGAAGAGCGGCGGAAAGCCCTTGAAGGGCGGGAATTCCTGAAGCGCATCGCCCCGCAGGACGTGCTGTATGTGCTGGACGAGCGCGGAAGTCAGATGGACAGCGCATCGCTTTCCGAAAAAATTTATGCCCGCCTCGGCGCGGGGCAGGGGAAACTTATCTTCCTCGTCGGCGGCGCCTACGGCACTTCGCCGGAACTTCAGGAGCGCGCCGACGTGCTGTTGTCGCTGTCGAAAATGACTTTTACCCACGAGATGGCTCTTCTGCTGCTCAGCGAACAGCTCTATCGGGCAGCCATGATCCACACGGGTTCCAAGTACCATCATTAAATTTTTTGAAAATCAATGGAAGGATGAAGAACATGAATTTTGGCGGCAGAGGCGGTATGGGCAACATGAATCAAATGCTGAAGCAGGCGCAGGCCATGCAGGCGAAGATGCAGCAGGTTCAGGAGGATCTGAAGCAGGCCCGCGTGGAAGGAAATTCCGGCGGCGGCATGGTCAAAGCGGTGGTGAACGGCCAGGGCGAGCTGGTGAGCGTCAAGCTGACGCCCGAAGTGGTCAATCCCGACGACGTGGAGATGCTTGAAGACCTCATTCTCGCGGCAGTGTCCGACGCGGCCAACAAAGCCCACGAGATGATGGAACAGCGCATGGGCGCCCTCACGGGCGGACTGAAGCTGCCCTTCTAGCGTGGGATTATGGCGTTACCGGAACCCATCGAACACCTGATCTTCCTGCTGAAAAAGTTTCCCGGCGTGGGGGAGAAGAGCGCGCGGCGCATGGCGTTCCACGTGCTCCAGTCGGGGGCCGGATTCGGCGCAGATCTGGCGAAATCCATCGGCGAGCTTAACGACCGTCTGACGACCTGCGAAAAATGCGGCAACCTGACGGAGACTCAGCCCTGCCCGATTTGCAGCGACCCTCTGCGCGACCGTTCGCTGCTGTGCGTCACCGAAACCATCGAAGACCTGGTCAGCCTCGAACAGTCGGGACTTTTCAACGGCATTTACTTTGTGCTGGGCACGTCGCTGTCTCCCCTCGAAGACCGCGAAAAGCTGCCGGAGAGCACAGTGCGGCGCTTGAGGGCGCGCTTCGAGGATTATCCCGTTCGAGAAGTGATCATCGCCACCAATCCCCGCATTGAGGGCGACATGACCTTTTATGCCGTCCTCGACGCTTTGCGTGACATTCACGTGAAGAAGTCGCGCATCGCTTACGGCCTTCCCGTCGGCGGCTCCATCGAGTTTGCCGACAGGGTGACGCTTCATGCCGCGCTTGAAAGCCGTCAGGAAGTTCAAGACCAATAGTTTGGAGAGGCGGGGCTGTTTGCGCTCCGCCCTCGTTTATTTTAAAGGAGGTGATTAAATGACCGACGGATTGAATAGAATCGTTGAGGCCATCTGCCGCGGCGTTTTGGGACTGCTGGGAATGCTGGCGGGCTATCAGTTCGGCGTGAGCTATCTGAAGGGCATGCAGTCCGGAAGTTTTTTTGTCGACTTTATTGCGGTGCTTTTATCGGTGTGCGTCTGCGGCTTTGTAGGCGTTCTGCTGGCGCCCTTTTTCCTGAGAGTGCTCCACGCCGTCAGTTCGTTCCTGGCGGCGCAGCTGAAAAACACCAGCGGCGGAGAGCTGTCGTCGGCGCTGGCGGGGCTTCTGGTGGGGCTCATATTGGCCAACCTGCTGGTGCTGCCCTTCAGAAACGCCAGTTTCGGTCCCTATCTTGCCGTTCTGCTCAACGTCCTTATCGGCTTTGTCATGTCATGGGTATTTATCGAGCGGCAGAAGGACATCCGCGAGGCGGTGGCTTCCGTCAAGGGAAAGTTGACGCAGCGCCTGCGCGCCCGCAGTGGGCACAACGCCTCGGCAACCTCGGCTGCTCGCAGCGACGCGGTGCCCCATAAAGTGCTGGACACCAGCGTCATCATCGACGGGCGGATTCTTGACATCGCCAAGACGGGATTTCTTCAAGGGACGCTGATCCTGCCGTCTTTCGTGCTGCTGGAGCTTCAAACCGTAGCCGACTCCAAGGACCAGACCAAGCGCACTCGCGGACGGCTGGGGCTTGACGTGGTGAGGGACCTGCAGAAGCTGCCCGACGTGAAAATCCGCATTGAAGAGGCGACCCTCAAGGATTTTGACACGGAATACGTCGATTCCGCCGTGGTGTCCATGGCGAAAAAATACGGCTGCGAGGTGCTGACCACCGACTACAATCTCAACAAGGTGGCACAGATTCAGAATGTGCGCGTGCTCAACGTCAACGATTTGGCCAACGCCATGAAGCCCGTCGTGCTTCCCGGCGACGAAGCGGTGGTGGACGTCATCAAGCGGGGCAAGGACGCCCGCCAGGGCATCGGCTATCTTGATGACGGCACCATGCTGGTGGTGGAAAACGGCGGCCCTTACATCGGCAAGCGCGTTGCCGTCACGCTGTCGTCCATGCTTCAGACTTCGGCGGGACGCATGGTCTTCGGCCGCGTCAAAGAGGAGAGCAAAAACTGATGAACACGGCTTTTGTGGTTCTCGCGGCGGGGAAGGGCCGGCGTCTTGGCGGCCAGCCCAAACAGTTCCGCCTTTTGGGCGGAAAGCCCGTAATCCGGTACAGCCTCGATCTGGCGCAGCGACTCAGAGCGGCGGGCCTCGTTGGCGAGATTGCCGCGGTGCTGCCCGAAGGCGCGGAGACGGAACTGGGCTTTTCCCCCGACGTCAACGTTCTGACGGGAGGCGCCACCCGTTCCATGTCGGTGCTCAACGCCCTGAAAGCTTGCAGCGCCGATTTCGTTCTGTTGCACGACGCGGCGCGTCCCTTCGTCGACTTCGAGCTGTGCTGCCGGCTTTTGGCGGCCTGCGAGGACGGAAAAGGTGTCGTTCCCCTTCTGCCCGAGGCCAACGCGCTGAAAAGGGTGGAGAACGGCGTCATGAAAGCCGTCGACCGCGACGGCCTGTATGTGACGCAGACGCCTCAGCTTTTTCCGCGCGAGGAGCTGAAAAAACTGCTTCAGTCGTCGGGCGGCAGCTACAAGGACGAGGCCGAGCTGTGGTTGCAAAGCGGCAGAGCCGTGAATTCGGTGGAAGGCGACGCCATGAATTTCAAGATCACCGGAGAAGGAGACTGGCAGATGGCGCAACGACTTGTCAGCGGTGGTGCGGAGTTTCGCACGGGCCTCGGCTATGACGTCCACCCGCTGGTGCCGGGGCGGAAGCTGGTGCTGGGCGGCGTGGCCGTACCGTCGCGACTGGGGCTTGACGGCCACTCCGACGCCGACGTGCTGTGCCACGCCTGCGCCGACGCGCTGCTCAGCGCCGCCGGACTGCCCGACATCGGAACGCTCTATCCCGCCTCGGACGAGAAGTACAAAGACGCCCGCAGCACAGAGCTGTTTCTCGATGCCTTGCGCCGCGTCAAAGCTCAAGGCTGGCGCGTCGACTGGCTCAGCGCCGTGGTCACGGCGCAGACGCCGCGCCTCGCGCCGTGGAAAGCGCAGATCGTTGCGTCCATGGAGAACCTTCTTGGCGCCAAGACTTTCAGCGTGACGTTCAAGTCAGGCGAAGCCGTGGGCTCGACGGGACGAGGCGAGGCCTTTTACGTCTGGGCGGCGGCCACTCTTCGGCGGTGACGCCGAGGGGTCTTCGGTTGCGCGCCTATGGCTTTCATGCTACAATGACGAGAGCAAATCGGACGTAAGGAGTGAAGAGTGGGCAGCGCCCACTCTTTGTTTTTTATCGTCGACGAGGCCCTGCGGCGCCTGTGCTTCTTCTCGCCAAAAAGAAGCCCCGCGGAGGACGTCGGCCAGAGAGCCTTCGATGGAAGAACCATGAAACATCACCGGGAGTGTGACGCATGAACAAAGAAAAATTGTGGGCTGAACTAAAGAGGATCGTTGAGGCCCTGGGCTATCGTTTCGTAGGCATGGAAACCGTCAGAGAAGAGGGATTTCCCGTGCTGAGAGTGTACGCCGACTGCGAGAGCGGAATCGGCGTGGAGGACTGCGAAAAGATTTCGACGCCGATCAGCGCCATGCTGGATGAACGGGCCGAAGAGTTCGAGGACAGCTACTTGCTCGAGGTCAGTTCGCCGGGACTGGAACGCCCTCTTTTCAGCCTCGAAGACTATGGGCGCTTCGCCGGCCGCGAAGCGGCCGTCAAGTTCAAGGCTCCCGTGGAAGGCCGTCGCCGGCTTACGGCGCGCATCGTCGAAACGAAAGACGGCGCGGTGATCTTTGACTGCGATGGGACACCGCTGGCGATTCCCTTTGAGAGCATCGCCGCGGGCCATCTAATCTATAAAGAAGAAAAAGGACAGAAAATAACCTTCAGCGGAAAAGGGAGGAAGAAACAAAAAAAATGAAACTCGGCGAGGGCTTTTTAAGCGCGCTGAAACAGCTCGTTGAAGAGCGTAATCTCTCGGAGGAGATCATCTTTTCGAGCGTTGAAGCGGCGCTTGCGCTGGCTTACAGGAAATTCAAAGAAACCCGCATGGATCCTGCGGTTACCATTGACCGCACCACCGGCGACGTGCAGATTTACGACGTGTGCCGCGTGGTGGAGGGCGAAGCGGGCATCAGCGAGATCGGCCTTGACGAAGCTCGCGCGCTGGCGGGCGACGACGTCCAGCCCGGCGACACCGTGAAAGTTCCCGTGCTGGAACACCCCGACAAGTTCGGGCGCATCGCGGCGCAGACCGCCCGTCAGGTCATCACTCAGCGCCTTAAAGACGCGGAGCGCGAAATCGTATATAATGAATTCAACGACAAAATCGGCGATCTCGTTTCGGCGCCAATCTTCAAGGCGGAGGACGATCAGGTGCTGATTCGCATGGGAGAACGCAACGAAGCCGTTTTGCCCAAGGAGGAACGCATCGCCGGCGAGGTTTACGCTCCCGGCGAAACCAAGAAGTTTTTCCTTTTGGACGTGCGCCAGACGGGGCGCGGACCGCGCATCGTCGTGTCGCGAACGCATCCCGGCCTTCTGAGAAAGCTTATGGAGCTGGAAATTCCCGAAATTCAGGACGGCACTGTGGAGATCAAAAGCATCGTGAGGGAGGCTGGCGCCCGCGCCAAAGTCGCCGTTGCCAGCACCAATCCCGAAGTTGACCCCGTGGGCGCCTGCGTGGGCAACAGCGGGGCACGCATCAGAAGCATCAGCTCCGACCTCTGCGACGAAAAAATCGACATCATCGTCTGGAGCGAAGATCCTTTGGAATTCATCAAAAACGCCCTGTCGCCCGCCAAGATCACCCGCGTCGAAGCCGTGGAAGGGCAGGACCGCACCGCGCGCGTCTTCGCCCCCGCCGACCAGCTGTCGCTGGCCATCGGCAAAGCGGGGCAGAACGTGCGCCTTGCCGCGCGTCTGACGGGCTGGAAGGTGGACATCAACACGGAGGCCGAAAAGGAAGCTTCCGCCGTTGAAGGCGAAAAGGGAGAGGAGCGGGCTTGAGGCGTTCCCATAATCCGCGTTCGTGCGTGGCCTGCCGGCGCGAACGCCCTCCCCGTGAAATGATCCGAGTGGTGCGAAGCCGCGACGGCCAGATCGCGGTTGACGAGCAGGGACATCTGTCGGGACGCGGCGCCTACGTCTGTCCGGAGCCGCAGTGCATAGCCCTTTGCCTCAAAAAAAAGCTTCTCGAGAAGGCATTGAAGAGTCCCATTCCCGCCGAAGTCGCCGCGAAACTTGCGGCTTGGGTGAACCTCGATGCTGAGGATATGGCTCTGGGCGAACAGTCGCTCAGAAACGAAATGATGGCCGTGCTGGGAATGGCGCGGCGCGCCGGAGAGCTGATTATCGGGCAGGATCGCGTGCTTCGGTGCCTTTCTGCCGGCGACCGGCTGCTGACGCTGATCACCGAAGATTGTTCGGCGGCGGTGAAACGCGCTCTTGACGCGAAAAACGCGGAAGTTTACGTATTGAGCGGGACAAGTCGTTCAGAACTCGGACAGCTTTTAGGACTGCGCCAGGCTCAGATTGCAGCCCTTCCTGTGCAGAGCGGCTTTGCCGAGAAGTTGAAAAGGCTGCTTCCAGAAGGAGGAAATGCGGTTGAGTAGAATGAGAGTTTACGAGCTTGCAAAGCTGCTCGACATGAACAACAAGGACCTGCTGGCTTTGCTGGCAAAACTGAATGTTTCCGTGAAAACTCACATGAGCACCATTGACGACGACGCCATCCAGCTGGTGGAAGACGAGCTGGACAAGATGAAAAACGCCGGGAAAAGCACAAAACCGGCGCAGCAGAACCATAAGACGCAGAAAGCTGCGCAGACTTCAGGAAAGGCGGAAAATTTGAAAAAGCCCGTCTCCACCCAAAAGAAGGAACCCGTGAAAGCGGCGTTTGCCGGCGGCTCCCCTGCAAAGGCGGAGACGCCCAAGGGCAATGCCGAGAAAAAGTCGGCTCCTCAGCCGGCGAAGCCGAAAAAGCTGATTAAAGTCCGCCGTGGCGGCTGCGTCAAAGACCTGGCCGACGCCCTCGGCATCTCCGCCGGCGAGGCGGTGAAGAAGCTGATGGGCGCCGGAATGATGGCGCCCGCTTCGGCAGCGCTCAACGACGACATCCTTCTGGTGCTGGGCGACGCCTGCGGCGTAGACATTGACTGGGAAGCGCAGCCCAAGGCCGCAGAGAGCTCGAAAAACGCCAAAGCCTCCGCCAAGGGAGGAAAGGTCGGCACCTCCGGCGGCAAGAGCGCCAATCTCAAGCCCCGGCCGCCCATCGTCACCGTCATGGGGCACGTTGACCATGGCAAGACGTCGCTGCTGGACGCCATCCGCAAGACTCACGTGACAGCCCGCGAAGCCGGCGGCATCACCCAGCACATCGGCGCTTCACACGTGGTTTATGCCGGCAAGGAGATCGTCTTCCTCGACACTCCCGGCCACGAAGCCTTTACGGCCATGCGCTCGCGCGGCGCCCAGTGCACCGACATCGCCGTCCTCGTGGTGGCTGCCGACGACGGCGTCATGCCTCAGACTGTCGAGGCCATCAACCACGCCAAGGCCGCCGGAGTGCCCATCATCGTGGCCATCAACAAAATGGACAAACCCACCGCCAATCCTCAGCAGGTCATGCAGGAACTCAGCGGTTACGGTCTTGTGGCCGAGTCCTGGGGCGGCGACACCGTCATGGTGGAGCTGTCGGCCAAGACGGGCAAAGGCGTTGACACCCTTCTCGAGATGATCAGCCTTGTGGCCGAAATGCAGGATCTCAAGGCCGATCCCACGGCGGCGCCCGAAGGCATCGTCATCGAAGCGCGCCTCGACAAAGGACGCGGTCCCATGGCGTCGGTCATCGTGCAACAGGGGACGCTACGCGTCGGCAATTACATCATGTTCGACAGCTGTTGGGGCAAGGTGCGCGCCATGCTCAACGATGTGGGCAAACAGGTTCGCGAGGCGGGACCCAGCACTGCCGTCGAGCTTTTCGGCCTCAACGGCGTTCCGCAGCCCGGCGACCGCTTCGTGAGAATCAAAGACGAAAAAGAGGCTCGCGACCACTTCGCCGTCCTTGAAGAAGAGCGCCGCGAGAAGCAGAACGTCACCGTCAAGCGCATGACCCTCGAAGACCTGTACAGCCAGGTTCAGGAAGGGCAGAAGCCCGTTCTCAACTTGGTCATCAAGTGTGACGTCCAGGGCACCATCGAAGCCATCATCGGTTCGCTGAACAAGCTGGCTACCGACGAGGTCGGCATCAACATCGTCCATTCTGCGGTGGGGCGCATCTCCGAGTCGGACATCATGCTGGCCACTGCTTCCAACGCTATCGTGGTGGGCTTTAACGTCCGTCCCGAGAGCAGCGCCCAGAAGCTGGCCGAAAAGGAAAACGTGCAGATTCGCCTGTACAGCATCATTTACGAGATCATCGACGACGTGAAGGCCGCCATGGAAGGCCTTCTGTCTCCCGAGGTCAAGGAAAACGCTCTCGGACAGGCGGAGATCCGCAAACTTTTCAAAGCTCCCAAAATCGGCAAGATCGCCGGATGCCGCGTCACCCAGGGGCTCATCAAGAGAGCTTCCAAGGTGCGCCTTGTGCGCGACGGCATCGTCATCTGGGAGGGCGCCGTCGCTTCGTTGCGCCGCGAAAAAGACGACGTGGCCGAAGTTCGCGAGGGATACGAGTGCGGCATGACTTTCGTCAACTACCAGGATTTCCACGAGGGCGACGTCGTTGAAGCCTATGAGCTGGTAGAAGAAAAGAGAACTCTTTAATCCTGTTTTCCCAAGGACTGCCGCGGCTTGTCGTCTCGTGACGGCTTTTGAGCCGCGGCGTCTTTATAGCCTGCGAAGGAGGGTGAACCATGCCCGGTTTCAGAATGGGACGAATCAACAGCCAGCTCCAACGGGAGATCTCTCAGATCCTTTCGAGGGAGGTGCGCGACGAGAAACTCGGCGAAGTTATCGTCACGTCGGTGGACTGTTCGAAGGACTTGAAATACGCCAAAGTGTACTACACGACGCTTCGCACGGAAGGCCGCGGGGAAATTGCTCAGCTGCTCGAAAAAGTTGCGGGCTTCGTGCGCTCGACGTTGGGGCACCGACTTTCCTACCGCACCGTGCCCGAGCTGACCTTTAAATTTGACGACAGCGAGGAGCTGGCCCGCGAGATGGACCGCGTTCTCGATAAAATCGCCGCACAGCTTCCCGCCGAAGAAAAAAACTCGGAGGAGTCGGAGGACGATGCCGATGAACCCAGAAGCTGAAAAAATTGCCGAGATCCTTGGCGCCGAGCCCAAATGGCTGATTTTGAGCCACGTGAAGCCCGATGGCGACACCTTGGGATGTGGCAGCGCGCTGTACTGCGCCGGGGTGAAACTGGGCAAAGACGTGGCGTGGGGCGGCGTCGATCCCATGCCGCGGCTTTATGCTTTTCTGCCCCATGCCGACCGGTACCGCGCCGGCGGCACTCAGCCTCAGGCAGGCCGCTGCGTCGTCACCGTTGACGTCAGCACCTCAAGCCGTGGCGTGCCCGGCATGGCGCCGCGGATCTGCATCGACCATCACCGCGGCAATGAAGGTTTTGCCTCGGAAGTCAACTGGATCGTCCCTGACGCCGCCGCAGTGGGCGAGTTGATTTACGAGGTCATTCTGGCTCTTGGCTGCCCCATCGAGAAAGACATGGCCGAGGCGCTGTACGTGTCGCTGACCACCGATTCCGGCGGATTTGCGTTCTCCAACACCACGTCCCGCACGCTGAGCGTGGCCGCCGAGCTGGTGAAAGCCGGCGCCGTTCCCGTTGAGGTTGACGAAAAGCTCCACCACAACGACTCCCCGTCGAAAATCAACCTGTGGGGCCGCTGCATGAGCCGCGCCAAAAAAGTGGGCGGACGTGCCGCCATGTCGTGGATTTCGCGCGATGATTTCCGTGAGACGGGCGCCGACGACAGCGACACCGAAGGTCTGGTGAACATGCTGACTCGCATGGCCGGCACCGATCTGACCGTGCTGGTCAACGAAGCCCAGGACTGCCTGCGGTGCAGCGTCCGTGCCCGAGGCGACCTGTCGGCGCTGGAGTTCGCGATGCGCCATGACGGCGGCGGACACCGCTATGCGGCGGGGTGCAAGCTTTATGTGCCGCTGGCGCAGGGCGTGGCGCAGATGGAAGAGGAGCTGAAGGGTGTATAACGGCATTCTCGTGTTGGATAAAATTTACGGCGCTCCCAGCCGGGCCTGCGTCACCGGCGTGTCCCGCGCGCTGGGCGGGCGCCGTCAGAAAGTGGGCCATGCCGGCACGCTGGACACCACCGCTTCCGGCGCGCTGGTGCTGATGCTGGGCTACGCCACGCGGCTTTCCGAGGCGGTAATGAATTTGCCGAAGAGCTACCTTGCCGAAGTGACCTTCGGCTGGGAAACCTCCACCGACGACGCCACAGGAGAACCGTTGTCCAGCCCCCTTCAAGTGGCCTTCGACGAGGACGCGCTGATTCACGCGCTGCCGGGATTTCTCGGCGTGCGCCTGCAAACGCCTCCGCGCGTGTCGGCCGTCATGGTGGACGGACGGAGGGCCCACAAGATCGCCCGCGCCGGCGGCGACCCGCAGATCCAACCTCGTCCCGTGGACATTACGGCCATCCGCTACCTCGGGCGAACTGAAAAGGGCGCTGCGAGACTGCTGGTCGACTGCCATCGCGGAACCTACGTGCGCAGCCTGGCCCGCGACATCGGAAGGGCCTTGGGAGTAAGCGCCCATCTTTCGTCGCTGCGGCGCCTCAACGTCGGCAGCTTTTGCGCCGACGGCGGACTGGTTTACAACCCGCAGGATCCGCCGACGGCGGCGCAGTTGACGGCCCACATTCAACCCGTCTCGGCGTTGGCGGAACAGTATTACAGCTATGACGCCTCGCCCTTTTGCGAAAAGCGGCTGGCCGACGGACTGTGCGTCTATCTCGACTTTATGAAACGGCGCAGCGCCGGCGTCGTGCCCGTGGAAAAGGGCATTATGGCGCTGGGAGAAAAGTATCTGTGCCTCGGCAGGCTGGGCGCGCAAAAGGGGCGCGCCGTGCTGTGCCCGCAGGCCAATATCCGAACGGAAGTGCGGTTATGATTATCTGTCTTGGAGCTTTTGACGGCTATCACCGCGGCCACCTGTCGCTTTTCGACCGCGCGCGAAGCCTTGCCGAAGAGCGTGGCACCACGTGGCGTATCGTCACCTTTTCGCCCCATCCCCGGTTTGTGCTGGGCGGCCTGAAGGCCAGACTTTTCTCCGAGGACGAAAAGGCGCTGCTGCGTCGCTGCCTCGACCTGCCCGAACCCGTGAAAATTCCCTTCACTCGCGAGTTTTCGCAGATGGATCCGGCGCTGTTTCTCCGCCAGCTGCAATCCGCATATGATTTGGAGGGCATCGTCGTCGGCCGGACCTTCCGATTCGGCAGAAAGCGCAGCGGCGACAGCGTCTTTCTGACGCAGTACTGCCGGGAGCACCGCATCGCACTGGAACTCATCCCCCAGATGGTCATGCCCGACGGCACGGTGATCAGCAGCACCAGCGCCCGCAGCATGGTGCAGGCCGGCACCGTGGAGCAGGTGTCGTCGCTGCTGGGCTATCCCTATTTCATGATGGCGCCCGTGCGCCACGGTGAAGGCCGCGGCCACGAGCTCGGCTATCCCACGGCCAACATTTTGCCCGACGAGAAGAAACTCATTCCCGCCGAAGGCGTCTACGCCGGCGCGCTGTACAGCGGCGGCGCGTGGTATCCCGCCGCCGTGTCGGTGGGACGCAATCCCACGTTCCTCATCCAGGGAAGCCTGCGCGTCGAAGCCCACGGAATAGGCTTTGAGGGCGACCTCTACGGTCGCAGCCTCCTTGTGGCCTTCCTGAAAAGACTTCGTCCCATGACCCGCTTCAGCGGCAGAGAAGAGCTGACGAAACAGCTGGAACAGGATTGCCGCATGGCGGTCAACGTCTTTGAAAGCCGCCCCGACGTGCCGCGCTTTTTTTCGCCGCTGCCCAGCTCGCTGTGACGGCGGCGTTTTTCGGCAGTTCACAACAGAAAAAACAACAAAAAGAGGGTGTTTCTTGATGCAATCCGATGCGCCGACCGAATTGACGGCCTTACGGCGTCTGTGCCGCATGGCCGTCCTTGCGGCTGTCGTTTTCGTCATGACCATGGTTCCCAAAATTCCCATTCCTCTCGGCTATGCCAATCTCGGCGAGGCAGCCATACTCCTCATTGCCCTGCGTTTTCCTCGCAGAGACGCTGCGCTCGCCTCGGGATTGGGATCGGCCCTTACCGATCTTTTGGGCGGTTATCCCCTCTGGGTCGTTCCCACCTTCATCATCAAAGGGCTTATAGCGTACGTCGTCAGCTTGGCGTTGGGCGGCAGGACCTTTCCCTCAGGCAATCCGTCGAGAGGGCGCATTCTGACAAGCTTCTTTTTGGCCTGCGTCTGGGCCGTCATCGGCTACACTCTGGCGGGCGCCGTCCTTTACGGGAGCCTCGCCGTCGGCCTGACATCCACGCCGGGCCTCGCCATTGAATGTGTCGTCAACATGGCCGTTGCCGTGGCGGCGGGAGCCGTGCTTCGCCATACGGGACTGGCGAAATGATTTCGACGCGCGTAAAAGCGCTGCCGAAGCTGTGACAAAGACGCTTTCAAGATCGAAGCCGACGGCACGAAATGCGCTGAGAAGAGTTTTGTGCTTGTGGCTTTCCAAGCTGCACCTCCATAAAACTTTCGTTATGCCTCTGCGAAAAAATCATTGAAAGACAAAAGCGAGACCGTGGAACACTCTTCAGTGTCCACGGCCTCGCTTTTTTTATAAAATGTATGCCATCAACGAGTTGGCGGTTCCAAAAAACTTGAGCAATGAGGAAAAAATTTTCCTGTGTGAAGCCAACGCCACGTGCCGGACCCAATTAGGCCAACGCCGAGAAAAGGCATAATTTGTTCTTGGGCAGCCGGATGCCCGAAATCAAATTATGAAAAAATGTTCTTGTTTTTATTCCATAATGACTTTATAATTTATTTGTCTCCCAAGCATTTCCAAAAATATTGCCATTGTTCAAAATCATACGTCTGGAGCGATGAGAATGACAAAAATAGAATTCATCAACACGTGTCCCTGCTGTGATGGCTATGGCGAACTTCTGAGAGACCTGCAAAAACGGTTTCCCGACAAGATCGATCTGAAGATCCACTATGTCGGCAAGGATTTTGACTATTTGCCCAAGTACGGACCGATATGCCGCGGCACCATGATCATTGACGGCAAGGATCGATACGAGGATCTGAGCCGCAGGACCATTGAGAAAGTTATTTCAGAGGCTATCGGCGAAGATCTATGACGCGCTTTTTTCAGTCCGCTTGGGCCATGTTGATGATCAGCGGACCGTGGCTGATCATCAGCTTTTTGTTGTGCGGCATTTTGCACGCTGTGCTGCGTCCGGAGGCCTTGCAGCGATCTTTGGGCAATAAAAAGCTGTCATCCATTGTGAAAGCCACAGTGTCGGGGATGCTCCTGCCGATTTGCAGCTGCGGCGTGGTGCCTCTTTCCTTGGGGCTCTATTATTCGGGGGCTTATTTGGGACCGACTCTGGCCTTTCTTGTGGCGACGCCCATCATCAACCCTGCGGCGTTTATTCTGGCTTATGCCATGCTTGGGCCGCAGATCGCATCGATTTACATGATCAGCGGTTTTGTCATTCCTTTCTGTATCGGGCTTCTGGGGAACCGTTTTGCGGGGCGTGAACTTCAGTCGCCTATGGCGGCCAATATCGTTTCTCAACAGTCAGCGCACGAAGGTTTGTCTTCCCGTCAGCCGCTGCTGCGGCGCCTTCGCGGCGGCATCGAGTGGGGATTCAACGACCTTGCGGTGCAAACCTGCCGATTCATGATTTTGGGAACGGCTTTTGCGGCGCTGCTTTTGACGGTGGTGCCCGCTTCCTTTATCCTGAACTATCTGAGCAACCCCAAGCTTCTGTCCTTGCTGAGCATCACTTTGCTCGGCTGTGTGATGTACGTCTGCGCCCTCGGGCACATCCCGTTCATCGCGGCGCTCGTGAGCGCCGGCGCCGCGCCCGGGGTCGCCGTGACTTTTCTTCTGTCGAGCGTGGCGACGAACTTCCCCGAGATGGTCAGCATCTGGCGACTGATCGGCAAACGGGCCGTAACCATATACACCGGAACTCTGGTGCTCTTCGGACTGGCTTTCGGATACATCACCAATCTTTTGCTGGCCGATCACTTCGTGCCGGTTTTCGACCTCTCCCAGTCTCAGGGGAAAATCGATTTCGCCGGGAGAATTTCCATTGAGTTCTCCCCGTGGTTCAAAGTGTTCTGTGCCGTGCTGGTGCTGGGAATAGGCACTTATGGCTGGTATTTGCAGTTGAGGCGTTCATGGAGGAGTCGCGCGTGAAGGGGATTCTGGCGGGTTTTACCGTCCTTTTGGCGGCAAGTCTGAACGGAGCAGCGCTCGCATCGGTGGGCAAGCCTCATCATTTGTTCCCGATTTTCGAGACGTTCGCTCCCGGCAGGGAGGTTGTTCTTGTCACAGCCGGCGACTGCAACGGCGACGGAATCGAGGATTTGGTCGTGGTGTATCGCGAGAGTGCTGGTGAAAACCGTCTGGTGGCTGTCTATTCGTACGAAGGGGGTTATCGGGTTTCTTCATGGATCAAGGCCCCTTTGGAAAACTGTATGGTGCAGTGGAAGGACATCGATGAGGTGCCGCCGGTGGAGCTTTTGGTCTCCGGACAAAAGGGCATTCATTTCGGCTTCGCCGTCTTTCGCTTCGTCGATGGCGAGTGGGTGAACCTGTTCGGCAATAACATGGAGGACTGCTGTTGAATCTATGTTTTATTTTTTTATAAGGAGATCGGTTTTATGAAAATGGGAAGAAAAATCTTTTGCCTGGCTCTGGCCGCTCTCTGCGGAGTTGTCTGCGTGAATTCCGTGGTTTTGGCAGCGGAAATCGACCCTGACGTGGCGGCCATGGCAGCGGAATATCCTTTGGAGCCGCTGTCGAAAGAAGATGCTGAGTACACTGTAAACTTGGGCTACTACAACTGCGATCACATGACGGCAGCCTGCATCGGACAGGATTCTGGCATTTTCAAGGCCCTTGGAGTGAAAGTGGAGATCACGGGAAACGGCAAGGTGCCCGAAGCTATGAGCGCCGGCAGAATGGACATGGCTTATGCCGGCTGGACCACCACGCTGGGCGCCGTGGAAAACGGCACGCCGTTGTTCATTGCGGCCGAGAACCACACGGGCGGCGCCGAATATCTGGTATGCAGCTTCAACATCAAGAAACCATCGGATCTGATCGGCAAGAAAATTGCCGCCGGCGGCGACCCCGCGAACGCCATCAATTGGATGGAATGGACTGACCAGCTGGGCATTCCCAACGACATCGAGCAGTACGAGAACTTCAACATGAGCGACGCCGACGAATATTTCTCCATGGTGGCGGGCAAATTGGATGCCTTTATCTGCTGTGACCCGTGGGGATCAATGGCCGAATATGAAAAGACGGGGTGGGTCATGGTACGTCAGAACACGGATCGTCCTAGCGGACACGGGACCTGCTGCAAGGTGTGCATGAACTATGACTTCGCTAAAAAGCATCCCAAACTGGCCAGCCGGATGCTCTTGGCCCATACGCTCTGCATTCAGTACATGTATCAGCATCCCTACAAGGCGGCACGCATCTTCGCCGAGAACTACAACGTCCCCTTTGAAGTCGGACTCATGACGCTTTACAAGAAACTCAACGAAGAAGGGCGCACCATCAGCTGGAAGCTGAATCAGCAGAACATGCAGAACCAACTGGACACCATGAAGCGCTATCGTGTCCGCGACGACATCAATACGGTGAATCTGGACGATTACATCGACCTCAGTTACTTCAACGCCAGCGGGGCCATGGACTTCGACACATTCATCAAAGAGCGCGTCGATCCTGTTTTCCCCACGGGAATGAGCTACAAGGAATGGAGAGCTAAGGCGGTCGAGGTGGATAAAATCGTTGAATAGAGGCCGTGGGGCGCTTGCCGCCATACTTTTCATGGCATTGATGGCCGCATGGATTGCGTTTTTTGCGGCACGCCCAAGGCATGATCGTTTGCGCATCGCCTGCGGTGAGGACTTGGCGGGACAGCTTGTCGCCCATGCGGTTCGTTGCGGCTTGCCTCGGATCAGAGCTGTCGACATGAGGGAGATATCGTTTCTTCAGCTCAGCGACTGCTGCGGAACTCAGGCCGAGTTTGCCATGGCGGCCGGCGAATTCGACATGGCTGTGCTCTGTCCCGATGCCGCGAAAAAATTTTTGGAATCGGGCGCGCCTTTCGTCATCGCAGGAGGACTTGTGAAGAACGCCAACGTGCTGGTCGGTTCCGGCCGGCAACGTCCTGCCGTCGTGGGCTACATGAACGGTCGCGATCTGCAGGTGGAGACTGTCAGAGCGGCTCTGGGGCGGGAAACGCGCATGATGCCCATTATGGCGACGGCGCTGCCTTACGCTTTGGAGTGCGGGGTCGTTGACGCCGTGGTGCTCGACGCGGCGGACGCCGTGAAGCTGACTCGTTATACTCTCGATCCTCTTCCTTTCGACGTGCCTTCGGCGGTTTTTGTGGTCAGAAAGGATCTTCGAGACGATCGAAATTTCAAAAATTTTGTCAGACACTACAACGGAATGGTCAGACGGCTTGACGGAGCTTGCCGTGACGAATTGTTCTCGGAAGTCTTGAAAGTCGAATGCGGAGGGGAAATTGCGACGCGATGGCGAAAACTGAAAGTACAATTATTAACCCTGCCGGCCGAGGATTGAACCTCGGTGGCGTCTTGGGGCGCAGGAAAGGCACTCTTTATACGCTCATGGGCACGGCATTGATCTGCGCCGCCTGGTATTTTGCTGCCAAGGCGATCAACAAAGCTTTGGTGCTTCCCGACTTTACTGTGACCATGAAAACTTTTTTCATGAGCTGGTTCGACAAAAAAGTGATGTCCAACCTGATGGTCACTTTGGTGCGCGTGTTCAAGGGATGCATTTATGCCGTGACCATCGGGCTGCCTCTGGGACTGTTTATGGGGTGTTCGCGGACGGCGTTGGAAGCCCTTTCGCCCTATGTGAACTCCATACGTCAGGTTCCCATCATGGCGTGGGTTCCCCTTTCGATCATATGGTTCGGTCTCGGCGACGGCCCGACAATTTTCATGATTGCCATGAGCGCCGTCTTTCCCCTGACGTTGAACACCATTTCAGGCGTGATGAACATTGACCCCAGTTACAAATTTGCAGCACGAAGCATGGGCGCGAACACGTGGCAGGTCCTCAGGGACGTCGTGATTCCCGGGATGCTTCCAAGCTTTCTGACAGGCTGCCGTTTGGCGCTTGGCAGCGCTTGGATGTCCGTCATCTGCGCCGAGTTCATCGCCACGAGCAAAGGTTTCGGCTACATTATGGTGGAAGCGCAGGTCAGAATGAAAACGCCCTTGTTGTACGCGCTGATGCTCATGTCGGGCCTCGTGGGCTTTGCCATTGACAGGAGCATCGTCCTGCTCGAAAGAAGCTTGACCGGATGGAGATACAAAAATGGCTCTGTTGACCGTTGACCACGTTCGAAAATACTTCACCGACAGAGTTGGCAGTTCCCGTGCTGTAATTCAGGATCTGTCATTTTCTGTGGAAAAGGGAGAATTCGTCTCGCTTCTCGGCCCGTCGGGCTGCGGCAAGACCACCTTGCTGACCATGCTGGCGGGCTTCCAACCCTGTTCAGCGGGAAAGCTGACTTTGGACGGAAAAACGATCAACGGTCCGGGAGTGGATCGCGGCTATGTTTTTCAGCACTACGCTCTTTTCCCATGGATGACAGTGCGGTCAAACATCCTTTATTCCCTGAAGATCGCTGGAATTTCAGCGAAGGAACAGGAGCGGCGGCTTGACGAACTTCTTGATTTGGCACACCTCAGAGGGCATGAAAAAAAGTATCCCATTGAGCTTTCCGGTGGCATGCAGCAACGAGTGGCCGTGGTGCGCGCTCTCGCCAGCAGGCCAAAGGTGCTCTTGCTGGACGAGCCGTTGGGAGCCGTGGATTTTCAAATGCGCGAGATCATGCAGAACGAACTGGACTTGCTTGTGAGGCAGGTGGCGACGACGGTGGTCATGGTGACTCATGACGTCAGCGAGTCCGTTTTCCTCAGCGACCGCGTTTTGGTTATGAGCGCATCGGGCTGTCGGCTTCTGGCCGACGTGAGAATTGCGATGCCACGTCCTCGCGACCGTTACGCGAAAAAGTTCAAAGATTACGTCAACGACTTGACGGATCTTCTGCGAAAGGCGTTCCATGGTTCCATGGAACAGGATGAAAAAGAACGTTGAATTGAAGAAAGGGTGGGCGTGTTTTATGAGAGTTGCTTATATTTTTTCCACAACGAATGCTCAGAGAATTCTTGACAAGATGATCATCCCCCAGATGCTCGAGGGACGTCACGGCGTGGAAGTAGCGGGGATGATGTTTTTCTTCGACAACACGTTTTTGCTTACCGAAGGAAGCAGCACGGGCGATCGCCTTCAAAAAATTCACGAGAAGTACGGCACGCTCCTGATGGCGTGCGATCTCTGCGCCATTGAGCGCGGCATTGAAGACAAACTGGTGGCCGGAGCCGGAATCGGCTGTTTCCCCAATCTGTACGCCGCTCTCGCCGGCGCGGGAATTGACCAAGTCATTACCCTCTGACGGCGCGGAGGACGCCATGACGACGCCGGGTGAGCTCGAATTTTTTCGCTGTGTCCTGACGTTCACGAAGACGCAGGACACGCTTGATGCTTTTGAGGAGACCCGCAAGCGATTTCCCGATGCCCACATCATCCCCGTCCCAAACGCTGTCAGCGAAAGTTGCGGTTTGGCGATTGAACTGCCCGAATGGCAGCCAGAAGAGCAGTACGCCTATTTCAAGACGCTTCCCATGAAAGCGTATTTGTATAAACTCACGCTGAAAAAGGACGCGAGAGGCGTGAGCAAAATACTGAAAGCCGAACAGGTGCTCTGAAAGATCTTGATTCCTTTGTGCAAGAGCAGCGCCGCGAGCCTTTGTGCCTCGCGGCGCTGCTTGTTGTGTATTTTTGTCGACGAAAAGGCACGGTCTGCGCTGCCCATGGCAATCACAATTTTCTAGGTGGTGCCGACTGATTGGCCGAAAAGGGGTGTGCATGAGTCAATGATGTGTGACCAAGCGACAGAATAAAAACAGAAGCAAAGCAGAGCAAGAAAAAAGCCAGAGTTCCCATCAGAGTGGAAAAATGGAGAGAGGCGATTTTACAGATCTCAAGCGTGGGCATTTTCGAGTTGAGTTCGTTTCTCGCAGAGCGACAACCATCCGAGAACCGCCATGGAAATCCTGTTTGAGCGCCTCACGTATCTGTACATCTGAATCTTTAAGTCATCAACGAGAGAAGCTCATATGGTCGTAAAACCGCTCTCCGTCATTCCTGTGACGGCGTTCGACCTTGCCGTTATGTCAAGGTGTTCTCGAACATTGATGCTGGTGAGTGATGTTGAGCCTGCCGACAGGACACGTCGAATGGATGAGAACTCGCTTCGTTTTGCGTATGTGAGTGAATTCAGAACCGTTGTCAGTTCTGTGACTCCGTTCGACTTTTCCGTTGTGATGCGGAGTGGAGGGGCGGATCAGTTTATGCGAGATCTTACTAAACCCATGCGCCATATTGCTCATCTTTTTTTCGCTTCTCTGTTCACAAAATCTATTGGAATCCTACACTCTGTGACGCTGTAATTTGTGCAACAGCAAGAATTATTCTGATCGTAGCTCATGAAGTGGAACGGACAAAAATATGTCTGGCAGAAATTGAGATTCTGCCGAGGTCGCCATTTTTTGTAAAACGGGAACTGTCGACACGGCCGTTGGTTATGATTCTGGTCGATCTCTTTTTCCGGACTTCAACGAACTCGCACCTCGTGGAGCTCAAAGAAGGCGTCGATGAGGACGTTTTTCCCTTCTCGATGAGAAAGGCATTCTGATCGGAGCCGCTTTCGATGGAGTAGTCCCCGCCGTGGAACCACTTTGGCTCTCAATCGATAGAGTCTCTCCGCTGACGTTGTCTTTTACGCCTTTTCTCTTGGTGATCTCCTTAGTCCAATGTCAGTAACAACGCCATCTTGAAGCGTCCCACTGCCTTTACAAAATGTGCGCCGTTTTTGGCGAATTTGAAGTTTTCGCCGGCCCGGATGGGATATTCCTTTCCCTCGTAACCGATAATACCCTGCCCCTCCAAGGCGAAGACCAGCGCCTCGCCGGGGGCGGCATGTTCCGTAAGTCCAGTGCCTTCGTCAAAGGCCATGACCACAAATTTCAGCTTTGGGTCCCGAACTAGGTCCATGTTCACGATCTTGCCCTTTTGGTAGGGCAGCAGATCCTTCAGGGCGAATACCTCGCCGGCTCTCAACATGGGATTCATGTGTGTCTCCTTTCGCAGTAGAATTTCTGTATATACGCTGTCGGTATCGGCCTCTATGCCGACGGGATTGCCGATGGGCGTCACATAGAGTTCGCCTTTGCGAAAAGGCCGAGCGTCTTTGCCGAGGATGGCCATTTCTCCACGTGAGGCCAGCCACAGCTTGTGTGTCGGATAGCTCTCCGGGCTGATGTCGGTGCCCTGCGCCAGAGAGAACACGAACACCTCGCGCAACACCTGGCCGGAGACGGTGCAGCCGGCGATGGGCGGGTTCTCCGCGGCAAGAGAAAATGTGCCGTCTTTCATTATAAGGTCTCCTTTGTTTTTTGTTTATTTTTGTATTATATTAAAGATGTATTATTGAAGAGTCCATATCATACGGCAAAAAATTTTTTTGTAGCATGTGGCATTACAATAGATGTGAGACCACAAGGGTAAAAAAAGCGATTGAGTCCGTTAGAATGGTTTCGCCAAAAAATCATCTCAAAAGGACGCCAATCACTATAAAAAGTATATCACATTCACAACGGTACTTGCCACATACTCTTTGAACCGCTCCCCGTCAAGTAGACAGCGAAATAATTAAAAGAAAGTTCATAGCGCCGCAACGCTGGGGTTTTATGCTACTCAATACAAGTTGTGTTTCTCTATTGGCGTAAGAACTCCAAGGTTACACTGTACGCACTTGGTGTTGGAGAATTATCAATCATATTGGTGAGTTCTTTTTTTGCTGCTAAAGGTTCTCCCATAGCACCGTTCTCGTTTCAATATGCCCCAGAATCCTTCCATTGGTCCGTTGTCAATACACCTGGCCACACGGGGCATGCTCTGGGTCATTCCAGCTTGTAATGATAGATCCTGCTGGTATACTGGAAACCTCTGTCACTGTGAAGCAGCAGATGCGCATCGAGGTTCGTTTTTACGGCCTACTCAAAGGTTCTGAAAACCAACGGGGTGTCGTTATTTCTCCTACCACAAAGGCAACGATTCTGCGTCCGTAAGGATCCAGTCTGGCACTGAGATAAACTTTGTGCACCTCTGCTCCTTGCGTACGCGCATGACGGATCCTGTGCTTTTTGCAGATGTTCTGTAAGCTGCCGAGTCCTTTTCGATAGTCGATGACCGCCACTGTTTTCGTTTGTGCATTGTATGCGGCATTGTGCTTATACAAAAATCCTTCTTCGCCTTCGGTTTCGTAGATTCCTATCCAATGCCGCAGAGCTACAGGGGCTGCTCCAACTTCTTTTGCTCCTGCGCCTATGCCTCTTTCATCAGAGAGGCACTTCAAAATAATCCTGACCTTTTCTTCTAGGGGTAGTTTTTGTCTTTACAGCATAACAATGCTCCCCCTATGTAGACAGTCTTTTCTTTCACTGTCTCTCACAGGGGGAGGATATTACCATTTTCTTACGGAGTTTTTCGTTTATCACAACGTTGTCCTTCAAAATCGCATCCTTCACACAGATCCGTGCGACTACTCTCGGTTACGGGCTTGAAAGTTTTTCTTGCGTGATATTTCCCCATGCAGCCATATTTCTTATCTTTTTTTCGCCGAAAACGCTGATGTGAAATGGCCGCAGCGACCTGTGACAATTCGCCTTATTGGGCACTGCACGAGCAGGACATTTTTTTTCAAAACTTCATACCCGACAAAAAGCGAGACTATGGAACACTCTTCTGTGTCCACGGCCTCGCTTTTTTGTGATCTGAAGGATGAATACATGAATACGGAAATCGATAGATTTTTGCGCTGCAAGAGAAGTCAGCGCAGAAAGTTACCACAAAGACCAATGGAAAGCTCAATGAGATATTAACTGCAAGAATTTCATGTTGAAGAAAGCATCTGATCGTAGAAGAGTATGCTCAACGTTTACAGGGAAGGCGTCTCATGACGTTCTATTAAACTCCTGACGAACTCTTCGAGTTTTGTTCTTCATGCTGACAGCTGCTTCCGTTTTGAGCAAGCAGAGTAGTGATGGTTTCACTGGTGTTGTATTTTGGGTGATGAACGATACTGTTCTTTCACAAGGTCCAGAATTCCCATCTGCTGCAGGGTGTTTTCCGTCAAAGACACCGTCAAAAATGCTGAGCCAGTGGTACGTCCGATTCTCACGTCACCGCCTACTGTAGCTAAATTTTTGATTTCGCCGCGAGATAATCCGGTAGCTTGGGCAGCGCGGTTCACTGCCGATTCGATGCCTGCGTTGATGCCGGATCCGGTTCCAACAACTTGAATGGGGTAGCGTACAGTTTTTAATTTGGCTCCTTCAGCTTTCAAAATACTCTCCGCGGTGCAATACTCTTCATGAGAGAAGGGACGAAAGCGAGAATCGACCTCGGTACTTGACGGGATCAGGATTGGACCGTCTAAAGTTAAGCTCTTAAGAAGTTTAACCTTCACCTTTACTCGTGCGCTGACGTCAATGGTGTGTCCTGCCAGCTCACCATCGCCTTGGGTCAGATGCACGTCGCCAATGTATACGCCAGCTCCGGTGATTTTTACCGGTGAGAGCACAATACATCCCTGTCCGACGGTATTGATATCCATGTGCCCGTCGGTCAAATCTGAAGCTTCGCAAGGTTCATAAAGTCCTGTGCGATTGAGGGAGTCCAACAGGTCGCCAGAGTTTTTTGAAGAAGGAATGCTTTTTGCCGGCGAACATGCAATGTTTCCCACCATGGGACGAGCTCGGATAACTAAGTCTTCAAGATCGCTGGCTGCAAGAATTGTGGAGAGATGTTGACGTGAATGTGGCGGCTTATAGATTTCACCGCGTTCTGTTCTCCGCGCCACATCTTGAGCCGATGAACGTGGGAGCGTTACTGCAAGAGAAGCTTCAGGATCGTAGGCGACAGTATAACCGTTCTCAAAGCTCTGAGGGGTCGCAATTGCGCCGCAATAGCGGCAGCGAACAGCATCTTTTCCGATACCTTTAAGCACAGTTTCCGGAAAAAGACGGCCGCAACCAGGACATCTGGCCTCTAAGGAAGGATCTCTTGCATATCGTTCAGGATAAACTTGCCCTGTTCCCGAAGCGGCGTAGCGAGAGAGAACGGTTATCTCTTCAATGAACAATGCCAATGAATCGCCAGGTTCTGCTCCTTCTATACGTATGGGGCAAGTCACTTCGTGTCCGCTTCGTATGGATGGTGTGATCATCGGCCCCCAGCATCCTGGAGCTGTGATAGCCACAAAGCTTTCGCCGTCTTTGAGGGAGCCTAGCATTTCACAATTTCCGCCGATGCTGTCGCAATATCGGTCAATCAGAAAAATATTATCTTCTGACATATATTTTATCACTCCAGTTTTTCAGAGATGGGCAAAGGCGGGGGAGCTATATAGGGATTTATGAAAATCCTGCTGAAAACTTCCCGCCTTCTGTTTATTGAGCAGTTAGGAATAAAAAAGGCTTACTCAAATATTTTTTCCATAAACTCTTGATCACTAGGCTTCGTCACTTTGCTTACTGCAACCATGACAAGAGCTGAAACCAAAAGGGACCAAACAAGGGGATTAAATCCCAAGGGGTTCGGGTTGGGACGCATATAAAGAGCAATGAGACAGACGAACCCGGAGATCATGGAAAGAAGACCGCCCATAGGCGTACCGCCTTTCCAGAAAAATCCCAGTACGATCGGCACCGTAAACGATGCCGCGAAGCCCGATATGGCGAACATCACAATATCCTGCAAAAATACGGGCGGGTTAAAAGCAAGAAACATGACTAAGGCGCTGATGACAATTGTTGACACGTAGCTGACGGTTTTTATAGTTGCTTCGCTTGCATTGGGATTGATGTTACGCTGATAAATATCCTTCATCAAAGCGCCGCTGGTGGATAGGATCAGCGATGATACTGTGGACATCACCGCGGCGAATGGAGCTGAAAGCAGAAGGCCCGAGAGTATGCTGCCGGTGTATTTCAACACGATAGTGGGGAAAATAGTGTCAGGGACAGCAATGGAGGGAATCAACGCTCTAGCGGCCATGGCGCTGGCAAAAAGAGACATAAACCAGACCATCGTGATGACGCTGATCAATGCTCCAGCACGTTTCAGGGAGTTCATGTTTCTTACGGTGAAAATGCGGGTCACCACGTGAGGCTGCGCCATTACGGCTACGCCAAGAATAAAGAACGTGGAAAAAGCTGTTGGCAGCGGCAGAAAATTCTTAGGCCCCGGGGCTGAAAGGAGTTTGGGATCAATTTCTGCCAGCTTGAGTGCGATGTTGGGGAAGCCTCCTGCTGCCTTCACCATGACAACAGCGATGATCACCGAACCTCCCAGCATAACAAATCCCTGGATAATAGTGTTGTAAGCTACGCCTCGAATGCCACCTACGGTAGTATAAATGCCTACAATGACAGCAAAGAAAACGATTGCCCACAGATAGGGCATCCCGATGAAAGTTTCAAGAATGCGTGCTGCTGCCACGTATTGTGAAACCATATAGGCCACGCCAAAAACGAGAATGGAGACAGCAGCGCAAATGCCCATCAGACGATTTTGGAAGCGCTCCACAAAAAGGTCGGGAAGGGTAACGCAATGGTGTTCAGCCGCGAAACGGGAAATACGACGCCCAATGGCTAACATTCCGATCATGCCGAGAACTCCGGCTCCAGCTTGCCATAATAACGCGGACCATCCGTTGGAATAGTAAACGGCAGGTGTTCCGATAAACGTACCTCCACTGGTCCATGATGTTGCCCACATAAAAGCCACCAGCCATGCACCAAAAGAACGTCCGCCTACAAAGTATTCTTCAGAGAAGTTTTTGGCGTTTTTCCGGCGGTAATATGCGTAAAGCGAGACGGCAATCAGAAAAAGAAAGTAGAGGAGAAAAACAGTAATGGTTACAGGGGAGCGTTCCATCAACGGTCATCTCCTTCCATGATAAAGAAACTGTAAATGACAGTAAAAATTACCATGACAACCCATGGAACAACAACGCCCCAGACAATCCAAGAAGGAATACCTGCAATTAGCGTAATTTGGCTCGGTTCCTTGTTATAGCCGAGGAACCAGCACAGACAACAGCATATGAGAATATAGGCCATTGTGGTGACAGCAGCAATTTTGAACTCTTTTAGACACAATGCATAGTTACCTTTTGTATCAGTGCTTTTCATTCTCCAATCATCCTTTCATGCCGCTTGTTATAGTGATTTTGCTTAGTGGAATCGCTAAACGTGGCTTCTGAGTTTTGAAGCAAGTGAATACAAAGGAGAATGGCTACCTTTGGGTCAGTGTTTTGAGCTTTGAGAGCGCTGTGGAGGGATATACCCCAATTTTTCAGAAATCCCGCTGGCGCAGGTTGTAATCAGGTCTTGCATCTGAGAGAATTCCGCAACCTGTAAATTAAATTTTAATGTGGCGAGGGCAATGCCGGCTACGGCCTCACCGTGCTGATTAAATATGGGGGCCCCTACTGCAATTACGCCTCTGTCGACCTCTTCATCGCTGATTGAATACCCTTTCTTTCTTATTTCTGGCACTTCCTTAAGCAGATCAGCCCAAGTTTTCGTTTTTTCAGTGAAAAAATGCTCCTTCGTTCTCATGATTTCATTGGCTTGATTTTCAGGAAGATGAGCAAAGACGGCTTTTGCTGCCGCGCCTCCGTTGTAATAAGTCGTTTTGCCGATATCACAGAAAAAACGAACGTTTCCTACACCGTCAACGCGGTCGATAAAAACAAGATGTTTTTCCATTCCAAGCGCTAATGTGACCGTTTTGCCCGAGGCAGAAGCAAGTTGTTCCAAAAAAGGATGGGCTATATCCCTTAAATTCAGGTTCTTCAGAAAGAAGTTGCTCAGTTCTAGCAGTCCTGCGCCAAGGCTGTATTTTTTGCTCTTTGGATCGACCGAAACGAGTTTCCTGTTGCGAAGAGTCAGAAGAATCTTGTAAACAGTGCTCTTATTAATACCCGTAAGTCGACTAATGTCAGTGAGTCCCAGCTCGGGCTCTTGATGTTCACTCCATACAAATAAAATACGCATAACATTCTCAGCTGAGTTTAATGGTTCCACTGCAATCTTCCTCCAATAGATGACATGGTTAAACAAGATATTATACCTTATCTTGCAAATAGAATAGTCACAATTGGAAGATTGGTTGTATATGACAACCTATAGTTCCACTAAGCAACTACATCATAAATCTTCACTAATTTTCTGTCAAGATGAAAGTTATAAAAATTTTAATTGATGAATAAAAAGCAAAAACTATTGGAGTCGAGTCTAATTTCATGTCTGTATTAATGGTAGTGCTGAATGCAAAAATGCCCCGAAATTTTGTCAGTAAGAAATGGTACGGTCAGATAACCTTTCCTCTTTATTCATGGTCAGAGGCGTCAACGTGCATTTTCGCATGAAAGATGTTCTTATTGAAAGGATATGAATGACCTATTTCCTATCCATATCAACTTCTCAGATGTTTATATTATCGAATTGATATGGACGTGGAGAAATACGATGAGATGGATATTTTGTACAGCCTTGCGATCACTGTTCCGTCGAAGTCAGGCTATAGTCAAGTTGTTTTATACTCTGGTCCGAGCTGTTGGACGGAAGACGATCCCTTGCTCATGAATGTTGTCGTCGGAGCTTGCCGGAAGGCCCTGCCCTAAAAAGGCGCGCTGTCGTTCCGAAATTCCCTTTTCAGCGCGAGAAAATCGGAGGCGCCTTCACGCTTCTTTGCTTTGATGATTGGCGCAACGTCGACGACTTTTGCGAAGAGAGCGATGCCATAAGGATTATTTGTTCCGGCAGCCACGACTTCGAAAAAAACAAGACAGGCCCTTGCCATTTTTTTCGGTCGCGCGAGTTCGCGAGCCGATGGCAAAGCCCTGTCTTGTTTTGTTATGGAGAATTGATGATGGAAAATTGAACTTGGGAGCGTTGCTCTGTACTTCTTTGCAGCTTCTGAGCGCGCCTTCGAGCGAAAAACTCGAGAGTCGCTCAGGCTACGGCGGTCACTTCACGGGCGGATGACGTATTTCATGCCATGGGCGCCGTGGTTTTCCATGCGCGCCTGCAAGCGTGGCACGTCCTCGAAGGAATGGAATTCTACGGGATCTTCCAGCAGCAATCCCCGTTCGTAATACCGATTGAGCTGGCGGGCGGCGGCCGCAAGCTGCCCGCAGGTGGCATAGCTCAGCACGAAGCCGCGGATGTGCAGGTCGCGCATGTAGAACTGGGGTGCGTCGAAGGCGGTGTCTTTTGGCGGTGGCGTGATGATGGTCAGCTGCCCGCCCAAGGCGAGCAGCGACAAAATTTTTGACAGCCGTACCTTTCCCGAGGTGTCCAGGACGTGGTCGATGGACAGTTGATGGGCGTCGGACGACAGTTCCTGCATTCCCGCTTCGTCGTAGGAGAAGCAGCGGTCAGCCCCGAGAGCGCGGAGCGTTTCGAAGGCTTTTTCCGACGAAGTGGCGACCACCTTGGCTCCCACGGCGTGGGCGCACTGAACCAACTTCCGCCCCACGTTTCCTGCGGCACCTTCAATGAGGATACAGGAGCCTTCGCGAAGCTTCATGACTTCTCCGACGATCATCTGGGCGGTGCAGGCGGCGTGAACCGAGGCCACCACTTTGCAGGGATCGGCAGATTGGGGGAGAGGGTAGAGGCGTGCCGCTTCGACGGCGACGAATTCCGCCGTGGCTCCCATGCGGCCGTCGAAGCCTGCCGAGTTTGTCCAGACGGCTTGCCCGGGAGAAAAATCATTGACGTCGCTTCCCACTTTTTCCACCACGCCCACCAGGTCACGGCCCGTAATGGCCGGTCGTTGCAGGCGGGTTTTGTAAATTCCTTTACGGATCAAAATGTCGACGTTGTCGATGGTCGCCGCCTGCACCCGCACGAGCACCTCGTTTGCCGAAGGCGAGGGGACGGGAATGTCGGCAACGTGCAATTTATCCGACGACCCGAATTCTGTAAAGACAACGGCTTTCATGGTTCGGCACGGCGTCTCTTAAACTTCTTCGATAGCGCCCACCGGGCAGTTATCCTTGGCCTCTCGGGCCGCCTTCACGTCCTTCGCGGGAGCGTCGCCTTCTATGGCGCGGGCGACGCCTTCGTCGGTCATCGTAAAGACGCTTGGACAGGTTCCGCTGCACAGGCCGCAGCCGATGCAACTTTCATTGACGTGGAATTTCATCTTTTTCCCTCCGATCTGATGTGGTCTCAGAACCGATTTTATTCTTTCGACAGGATCAACAAGCTCATCTTGAAGGGCTTCAGCGCGCTGACGGAGTGTTTGGCGCCCTTCACGAAGTGGAAGCTTTCTCCAGCGGCAATGCGATGCGCCTTCCCTTCGTAGACGATGGTGGCTTCGCCTTCCAGCGCGATGAGAATGGCCATGCCGGGAGCTTGGTGTTCGGGAAGTCCCACCCCCTGGTCCATGGCCATGAGGATCAACGTCATGCCGTCGTTTTGCGCGATGACTTGATTCACAACACCATTCTTTCGATAGGAGACGAGGTCGGTCAGGCGGAACGCCGTGCCCGCCGAAATTTTGCCGTAAATGCCATGATTGAAGTTCCTGTCCATTTTTTCTCCTCCTTGATTTTCCGTGGTGACTTCATTGTAGTATGGGGCGAAGAATAGTTATGTTGTTATAACAACGAAAGGGCGGCGCGGCGGAAAAATTTTTCTGTCGCGCCGCCCTTTCGTCGAACCTTCGAGAACGTCCTCGTGCTCCGTAGGGGGCGCTTGGGTTGGTGAAAGGCCCTGCCCATGAGCTCATTCGGCCATAAAAGAGCGCCGGAGGCAACGGCGTTTTACAAACTTTACAGAAGGCCTTTTCGGCGGCGCGAGGGACAAAAAACAGGGGAAACAGGGCTTCGCCGGCAGCGAAAAATCCGTTACCAAAGAAAGAATGGCGGGCACGTCCCGCATGTCGTTAAAAGCCTTCGCGCAAAACAAAAAATTTTATCGTTCGAGCGCCGGACGTTCATCTTTTACATAATATTTACAAATAATCGAACTGGATTTGATGTATATTTCGACATTTTGGGCTATTCTTTAAGATGTCAGAGAGATGGCGGATAAATATGACATTTTGGAGGATCAGAGATGTGCGGCGTCATTGATATCGGCTCAAACACCATACGGCTTGTCATTTACAAGGTCAAAGACAAGAGCATCACACCGATGCTGAACAAAAAATTTTCTGTGGGACTTGCCAGCTACATTAACGGCGACAAGCGCCTCAAGCCCCGCGGCATCGACAAGGTGATCGAAGCGCTGACGGACTTCAGGGAGATCCTGACCAACGTCAAGGTCAACGAGATCTTTCCCTTTGCCACAGCGTCGCTGAGAAACATTTCCAACTCCGACGAGGTGGTCGGTGAGATCAAAGAGCGGACGGGCTTCGACGTCAGAATTCTTTCGGGCGACGAAGAAGCCACCTTCGATTACTTCGGCGCCGTTCACAGCGTGAGCTCCGACGACGGCATGGTGGTGGACGTGGGGGGCGGCAGCACCGAAGTGGTGTTCTTCGAGAACAACAGGACGTTTTTTTCCATGTCCTACCCCTATGGATCGCTGAATTTGTTCAATCAGTACGTGGAGAGCATCATTCCGACGAAAAAGGAACTGGATGTGATGAAGGACGCCGTTCGTGAGGCGCTGGAATCCTCCAAGCTTCCGGCGCACAAGTTCGCCTGCCGGAAGATGCTGGCCGTCGGCGGCAGCGCCAGAGCCGTTCAGAAGTTTTTGGCGGACACCAACGCGCCGGGCACCGACGTCTCGGAATATCCCGCCGCCATGCTTGGCAAGCTGGTGGACATGATCAAGAAGGACAGCGCGTCGTTCTATAAAAATATTCTCAAGTCGTCGGCTGACCGAATTCACACCTTTACGCCGGGACTCATTCTGCTGGACGAAGTTGCCGAGTACTGCGGCAGTCAGTCGGTGATCACCAGCCACTACGGCGTCCGCGAGGGCTATCTTTATTATCTGTTGAAAGAAAGGGGAGTTCTGTGAGGTGAACGCCATCGAAAATCAAGAGAACATGCCGAAAACTGCCCAAAATGCCGATATGACCAAGGATTTGAACAGCGTTGTCTCTCCGGAGGTCTCGGGCGCAGCCGTCCAAAGCGCAGCGGGAGAGGCCGACCACGCGTCGCCTCTGGCCGTTGTCCGGACGGCGTCCGAAGGCGAAGAAGCCGCCGGTGCGGAACAAAACGAGAAATTGCCCTCTCCGCAGCCACTGAAGCCGGAATTCACCCAGAACCGTGAGCTTTCCTGGCTGAAGTTCAACGAGCGCGTCCTCAACGAGTCCATGGACAACACTGTGCCGCTGCTCGAGCGGCTGAAGTTCATCTCCATTTTCAGCTCCAATCTCGACGAGTTTTTTATGGTCCGCGTGGGCAGCCTCTACGACCTCAATCTCATCGACCCCAGCCAGATCGACAAAAAATCCGGCATGACGCCCAAGGAGCAGATCGACGCCATTTACAGCGCCGTGAAGCCGCTCTATCTCAAAAAGACGGAATATTACCGCCATCTCATGGGCGCGCTGAAGAAATACGGCATCGAAAATCTGCGCTTCGATGATCTGTCGCCGGATCACAAAAAGGAAGTCAAACAGTTCTTTCAGAACTACATCAAACCCGTTCTTTCGCCCATCGTCATCGATTCGCACCATCCCTTCCCCCATCTGGAGAACAAAAAGATCTACGTCGTTGCCACGTTGAAGCTCAAGAACAAGGAGACGCCGGGCATTGTCCCCATTCCCGCCAGCGTCCCGCCGGTGCTCTATTTGAGCGGCGGGGGCGTTCGGTATATCTACGCCGAGGATATTTTGGCGGCCTGCGTCGATCAGGTTTTCGAGGATTTCGAGATCCTCGAAAAAAGCGTCCTGCGGGTCACCAGAAACGCCGACATCAACCTCGACGACAAGGACGACATGGACGACGGTTCCGAGGGAATCAGCGACTTCAGGGCCAAGATGAGGGCTGCGCTGAAAAAGCGCAAACGCCTGGCGCCCGTTCGATTGGAGCTTTCCAACGACGTGAGCGAAAAGCTGAAGGCGTTTCTGTACGAAAAGCTCTCCCTGTCGAAAAAATCCACCTACATCACTGAAGTGCCCATGGACCTGTCCAACGTCTTCGGACTTCCCAAAAAGGTGGCTCCCGCCGCCGGAAAGATCTTGAATTATGCGCCGTTGTCGCCCAAGATCAACGGGATTTCCATGGCCGACAGCATCTTGGCGCAAATTCGGTCGCGTGACATTCTGCTTTCCTATCCCTACGAGAGCATGGAGCCCTTTTTGAAGTTCATCAAAGAGGCTTCTGAGGACCGCTCTGTCGTCTCCATCAAAATCACCATCTATCGCCTTTCGTCGCAATCGAAGCTGGTGGAATACCTGTGTCGTGCCGCCGAGAACGGAAAGGACGTGACAGTGCTCATCGAGCTTCGCGCGCGTTTCGACGAGCAGAACAACATCGACTGGTCGGAGCGCCTCGAAGAGGCAGGCTGCAACATCCTCTACGGCGAGGACGACTATAAAGTTCACTCCAAAATCTGTCTGGTTTGCAGAAAAGAGCGCAACGAAATTCGGTATTACACCCAGATCGGAACGGGAAACTACAACGAAAACACCGCCAAGCTGTACACCGACCTGTCGCTCATGACCTACGACCAGGAGATCGGCCGCGACGCCAACGCCTTCTTCCAGAACATGGGAATAGGCAACCTCAACGGCAAGTACACCCACCTTCTGGTGGCGCCCAACGCCCTGAAAAAGCCCATTCTCGACATGATCGAGCGCGAAATCCAAAATCGCGCCGACGGCTCCATCTTCATCAAAGTCAATTCGCTGACCGATCTGGATATTATCAACACCCTTCAAAGAGCCTCGGGGGCCGGTGTCAAGGTCACCATGATGGTTCGTGGAATTTGCTGCCTTCTTCCCGGAATTCCGGGCAAGACCGACAACATCACCATCTTCAGCGTGGTGGGAAGATTTTTGGAGCACTCGAGAATTTACGTTTTCGGCACAGGCCACAGACAGAAAGTCTACATTTCCTCGGCGGACTTTATGACCCGAAATACCGAGCGCCGTGTGGAAGTGGCCTGCCCGATTTACGCGGAGAACGTCAAGAAAAAAATCTTCAATCTGATCGACGCCTGCATGGCCGACAACGCCAAGGCGCGAGTCATCACCCGCAATGGCGACTACGCGCTGAAAGACGGCGACAACCACTCGGTGAACTACCAGGAGCTGATGATCGAGAACACATACGAAGAAGAGCCGCCGTTGCCGCGTGAAAGTTCGCGGGGGCAGAGTCTGGCGCGGTTTTTCGATCGCCTCAGAGAACTTTTCGGAGGGCGAAGCGACCGTTGAAGCGAGAGCGTGGCAACTTCTCGCCGTGAAAAAAACTGCGGCGCCTGACGAGCGCTACCGGGCGCGCTTTTCGAAAATCGGCGGAAAATTGAGTTTTTTGCTGAATTTTGTGCTAGAATGAAACCGTAAAAACTGAATATGCCGTACAGGGGAGCAGACTGCTGAGAGGTGCGCGCAAGAAGCGCACGACCCTTTGACCTGATTTGGATAATGCCAACGTAGGGACGAAGTGACGGAAATCGATGCATTGAAGGCAGGACCCTTGCGGGTTCTGCCTTTTTTCGTCTGGAGGCGATACCATGCTGTTTTCGAGCCAACCGCTCATTCACGTGATCACCAATGAAGCCGCCGTGGCGCAGACGGCAAACGCGCTGCTGGCCGCGGGCGCGCGGGCCATCTGTGCCGATTCGCCCCGCGAGGCCGAACAGATCTGCGCTCTGGCCGACGGCCTGAATATCAACGTCGGCATGCCGTCGGAGCGTAAAGTTCAAGCCATGGTCTTGGCGGGGAAAGCTGCCAACCGAAGGGGCATTCCCGTCGTCCTCGACCCCGTGGGCGCTGGAGCGTCGGATTTTCGCAGAGAACTTCTCGATCGCCTGCTGCGCGAAGTTCGCTTTACGGCCATCCGCGGCAATCAGTCGGAGATCGCCGCGCTGTGTCGGCTGTCTTTCCGTTCCGCCGGCGTCGAGGATGCCGGCGTTGCCGCCAGCACGGAGCAGCTTTTGGCCCTTTCGAAAGAATGCGGCGCCATCGTGGCCGCCACCGGCAAAAGGGATCGCGTTGCCTTTGGCGGCAAAGTGGAGGAACTTTTCGGCGGCTCGCCCCTTCTCAAGAGCGTTACGGGCAGCGGCTGTATGCTTTCGGCGCTGCTGGCCGCGGCGCTGGCCGACGGCAGGAAAAGGCGCGCTTCCTCTGCTGTCGTCTCTTCCTCGGCGTGCGAGGCCGATGGGGACGTTCTGGTGAAGACGCTGAAGTTTTACAAGGACGCCGCCGCCGAAGCCGAGCTGGACATGAAAGCCGGAGGCGCCTTCGGGACGGCACGTTTTGCCGCCTGTCTGATGGATCGCATCGGCCGCCGCGCAGGGCGGCCCCAGTGGAGCGCCGCGTGCCTCAGGCTCTATGCCGTGACTGATCGCCGCTGGCTTGGTGGCGGAGATCTGTGCGCCACCGTGGAGCAGGCGCTGCGCGGCGGCGCCACCATGGTGCAGCTGCGCGAGAAGGCTCTCGATTTTTCCGACTTCGAGGCTGAAGCCCGTCGGCTCCTGCCTTTGTGCCATCGCTACCAGGCGCCGCTGATCATCAACGATAACGTCGACCTGTGCGCCGCCGTAGGCGTCGACGGCGTACACCTCGGCCAAGACGACGCGTCAGTCGCCGAAGCCCGCCGTCGCTTGGGAGCTGACGCCATCATCGGCGCCACGGCTCACACCATTGCCGAGGCCATCGAAGCCCAGTGTGCCGGCGCCGATTATCTCGGCGTGGGCGCCGCCTTCGGCTCGTCCACCAAGGTGGACGCTTCGATCATCGAGTTGGACCAATACCGCCGCATCACTCAGGCCGTCGACGTTCCCGTAGTGGCCATCGGCGGCATCGATGCCGAAAACGTCCATCGCCTTGCCGGATTGGGCGTGGCGGGAGTGGCCGTTATCTCCGCCCTTTTTGCCGCAAAGGAAGTTCAGCGCGCCGCGAGGCAGCTGTTCAGAGCTGCGGCGTCGCTGTGAGACGGGCATTATTCAACTGCGCCCATGTGCGGTGAAAAGCACGGCATTTTTCGCCGATGCGCTCTCAAAGTCGCCGCGGCTGCAGCTGGTGCCGCGTTCAAGGCGCGTTTGCCGTCGAAAAATTTTGAGTTCAATTTGAGGAGGATGAACACCATGGATCAGGAGAAAACAAAGAAGCTTGCAGTTTCAGGGATGTTGGTGGCGCTGATCGTCAGCCTGTCGGGATTTTACGTTCCCGTGGGAGCGTCGAAGTGCTTTCCCGTTCAGCACATGGTCAACGTGCTGTCGGCCGTGCTTTTGGGGCCGTGGTGGGGTGTTGGCATCGCCTTCTGTGCGTCACTGATCCGCAATATGATGGGAACGGGTACCCTGCTGGCCTTTCCCGGAAGCATGGCCGGAGCGCTGTGCTGCGGCCTCGTCTATGGTAAAACCGGACGGCTGCTGCCCACTTGCTTCGCCGAAGTGTTCGGCTCCGGCGTCATCGGCGGGTTGCTGGCCTACCCCGTGGCCCGCTATCTCATGGGCAAGTCGGCGGCGCTTTTCGCCTACGTTTTGCCCTTTCTCGTGAGCACCGCCGGAGGCACCGCCATTGCAGCGCTGCTGATCTCCGTCATGGAGAAATCTCGCGCCGTCGACGCCTTGCGGGCGCTGCTGCACCGTTAAAAAGCGCGCAAAGAACCGTCTACAAGGAGGAGAGAACCTATGAAAACCGTTTTGACCGTCGCCGGAAGCGATTCTATCGGCGGCGCGGGCATCCAAGCCGACATTAAGACCATGCTGGCCAACGGCGTGTACGCCATGTCGGCCATTACGGCGCTGACGGCGCAGAACACGAGCGGCGTAGCGGGCATTTTCCCCGTGACGCCCGAATTTTTGTCGCTGCAGCTTGACAGCGTTTTTACCGACATTTTCCCCGACGCCGTCAAGGTCGGCATGCTCCCCAACGCGCCGCTGATCTGTGCGGCGGCCGAAAAGCTGAAGGCATACGGCGCGAAAAACGTGGTGGTGGACCCCGTCATGGTGGCCACCAGCGGCGCGCGCCTCATGGACATTGAAGCAGTCGGCGCGCTGCGCGCCGATCTGGCGCCACTGGCCGATCTGTTGACGCCCAACGTTCCCGAGGCGGAAGTCCTTTCGGAAATGAAAATCGCCGACGCTGCCGACATGGAACGGGCAGCCGAAAAGATTGGCGAGGCCTTGGGCTGCGCCGTGCTTTTGAAAGGCGGCCATCGTGCCGACAACGCCGACGATCTGCTCTACAGCGCTGGCAAGAAAATTTGGGTTTCCGGCAAGCGCGTCGCCACGGCCAACACCCACGGCACCGGCTGCACCCTGTCGAGCGCCATCGCCTCCAATCTCGCCAAGGGCGACGACGTGGTGCAGGCCGTCGAGCGCGCCAAAGCCTACGTGACCGGCGCGCTGTCCTCAGGCCTCGATTTGGGACAGGGATCGGGCCCCTTGGACCACGGCTTTGACCTTCACAGCCGCTTCATTTGACGGCGGAAATTTTCAAAAGGAGGACGAAAGAAATGGAACGAAAGTGGTCAACGCAGATGGAGGCTGCCCGCAAGGGCATTGTTACCCCGGAGCTCGAGATCGTGGCGAAAAAGGAAAACCGCAGTCCCCAATGGCTACTTCCCTACGTCGCCTCGGGGCAGGCCGTGATTCCCGCCAATCGAAAGCACCGCTGCATCGACCCCAACGGCGTCGGCAGCATGTTGAGGACGAAAATCAACGTCAACCTGGGCGTCAGCCGCGACTGCCGCGACTATGACGTGGAAATGGAAAAAGTCATGAGTGCCGTCAAACTCGGCGCCGAGGCCATCATGGACCTTTCGTGCCACGGCGACACCCAGCCCTTTCGCCGTAAGCTGACCGCCCAATGCCCCGCCATGATCGGCACCGTGCCCGTCTATGACGCCGTCATCCATTACCGTCGCGATCTGGGCACCCTCACCGCCAGCGATTTTATCGACGTGCTTCGCCTCCATGCCGAGGACGGCGTGGATTTCGCCACGCTGCACTGCGGCATCACCCGCAAGACCCTCGACCAGATTCGCCGCGGCGCCAGAAAAATGAACATCGTGAGCCGCGGCGGCAGCCTGCTCTTCGCGTGGATGTCCATGACGGGATGCGAAAATCCCTTTTACGAATATTTCGACGACGTCCTGGAGATCTGCCACCAGTACGACGTGACCATCAGCCTCGGCGACGCCTGCCGTCCCGGCTGCATTGCCGATGCCACCGACGGCGTCCAGATCGAAGAGCTTCTTCGCCTCGGCGAGCTGACCCAGCGCGCGTGGGATCGAGACGTGCAGGTCATGGTGGAGGGGCCCGGCCATGTCCCCATGGACGAAATCGAGGCCAACATGAAGCTGGAACAGAAAATTTGCAAGGGCGCGCCCTTTTACGTCCTCGGGCCGCTGGTGACCGACGTCGCCCCCGGCTATGACCACATCACCGCAGCCATCGGCGGCGCCATCGCCGCGTGGAAAGGCGCGGCTTTTCTGTGTTACGTCACGCCCGCCGAACATCTGGCGCTTCCTGACCTTGACGACGTACGCCAGGGCATTATGGCCGCGAAAATCGCCGCCCACGCCGCCGACATCGCCAAGGGCCTGCCGGAAGCCAGAGACCGCGACAACCGCATGGCCGCCGCCCGCAGGAAACTTGACTGGGAAGCCCAGTGGAAAGAGTGCCTCGACCCCGAAACAGCCAAGGCCATTCGCGCCAGCCGCGCTCCCGAAGACGATCACAGCGACACCTGCAGCATGTGCGGCAAATTTTGCGCCGTTCGCAGCATGAACAAAGCGTTGGCGGGAGAGCTTGTCGATATCCTCTGAAAATCCCGTCCCTTGCGGAACGAAGAAGCACGTTCTTCATTGCCCATCGGAAACTCGCTCCGCCGCTGCGGGCATAGTGCGGGTAAAGTAAAACATACAGGCCCCTGCAGAAGCAGGGGCCTGTATGTTTGAGATATCTGCCGACGTGATGCCCAAAAGTACCAACGGAGCGGGCACGGGCGCGACGAGGCGAGTGCCTTTGAAAAAGCCCAGGGCTATAATTGAGATCATTACGAAGGATTGATTTTCAAGGTTGGTGATGCCGTGCCGAACTATGAACCAGAGTTGAGCGAACGTAATCAATATTGCGATCTTTATTGGACGATAGTAAAAAGAAAAGTTTTATCCGTAAAAAAGCGAATGTGTTGATCGGCTGAATCTCCAAAAGTGTTGAGAACGAAGTCAAAATGACAAAATATGTGTAAACAGCGAGGCGAAGAAACGTGAAAATTCGAGAACTTGATTTTGTGCGTTTGAAAGACGGACGTGAAGGAACAATTGTGGATTCTCACGATTCTCAGCTTTTTCTGGTGGAAACCGATGACGATATGTCTTTGTGGCCGACAGTCGAAGAAAAAGACATTGAAAAGGTCTTGCAACGGCCAAAAGAGTAAACTGAAAGCGCCGCGGAAAAAACAGTACAGTTTTGTTTTGGATGGCAGGTGATCGCGATGTCTATTTATGAGTGTTGGGCCTCGGATACCTATTTTTGGACTGCTGACCCAAAAACGGGGGAACAGGAAATATTCGACAATGGCAAAATTATCAAGCTTACGCCCGATGACAGACGTTGGCATCACGACTGTGATAATGTCTATTACAAGCACCACCCCGAAGCGAAAGTGAAATACAAAAAACATTACGATGAATTCAAGAAGCGCGAAGCGGAGAAAAAACGGCAGAAGGCAGACCGCCAGCCATCAGAGAACCACAGAATAGGCGTTTTATGATGGGCAGCGCTCATTGAGAATGCGAATAATTAAATACTAGGATCAAAAAGCCGCTCTCGTGGTTTTGATATGCTCCCCCCTATGTGGACAGTCTTTTCTTTCACTGTCTCTCATAGGGGGAGCATATCAATGTGTATATGACGTTGTAATAGACAAAAGGACTTCCCGCAAAAAACCGACGACTGCTTCGGCATCAGATACGGGAGGTCCTTTTTCTGAAATCACTATACGCAACATGCTCCGTGGCGTCAAGGGCATGGACGGTAAGAACAACGCACAAAGCGCCTGTCACGGCTCGCCCTACAGTTTCGAGAACTTTCGACCTAAGGGCGATGGGGACAGGCGAAGGCGGTCAGGCCCATGGGTGGAATTGTACTTTGCGAAGGACAGAAAGGTGCGGTGGGATGCCGTTCGTCATTGACCTATGGAAGAGACGGCGAACAGGGCACCTCTCTTGGAAAGACTTTTTCCTCGATTAGGCCCCTGAAAAAATTCCTGAAACGCCTTACCACTGAGCTTGAGGCTCCTGGCCAACGGCCATAAAGATAAAGATTGCCCCGTAAAACAGGCGAGGTAATGTCCTCAAAATCCCTCGTCGATTTATTCAAGTATGTCGCTATGAGATCCCGTGCGCTGTAAAACGAGCACGAGTTCGTCTTTCCGCCGCAGGTACAGCAACAACCAGTCAGGCGCGATATGACAGTCGCGGAATCCTTTTTTGTCGCCACGCAGTGGATGGTCATGATACTTTGCCGGAAGAGGCTTGCCTTCACTGAGCAGTTTCACGGTTGTGCGCAGCAGCTCCATGGTATATCCGCTGCGCATAAGACGTGCCACATCGCGATCAAACTGCCGTGTAGTTTTGATGCGGTACGTCATTTCCAGCCTTTGGACTCGAACAGCTCATCGACGCTGTTGTAGCACGGCTCGTTGGGATCGTCGGCGATACGCTCCGCTTCCTCCATGGCGGCCAGAGTTTTTGCGTTCAAACGAGGCAGCGCGAGAGGAAATGGAATGCGCTGTTCACGCACGGCGGTCTTTGCAAAAATGTTGAATGCCGCCGACATCGACAGCCCCAGCTGCTCTGTCAAATCGTTGAAATCATTTTTGAGTTCTTCATCCATACGGATATTGATTGAAGTCTGAGACATGGGCGTCATCTCCTTTGTATAGCATTATTATATGTAAATGATTGCATATGTCAACACATGTGGAATAAATGTGAGCGCTGAAAGAGTGCGGCTTTATGACGAAAAAGATGTTAAGCCCTCATTTCTTACGCGACGAGGGTGTACGCCACGATGGGTGCTGGACGAACTTTGTTCCGAGATTGCTGCACGGACAGAGGACGTGCGACGTATCATCGCAAGCTTTCAAGGAGTAAGACTCTGAACTTTCTGGCTGGTTTACAAAAAGCATCCCCCCTGCAAAAGCAGGGGGGATGCTTTAGATATATGTATAACAAGACATGGTGTTATCTATGGAGCGGGCAACGGGGTTCGGACCCGCGACCCTCAGCTTGGGAAGCTGATGCTCTACCAACTGAGCTATGCCCGCAGATGTGGTCATTATACGACGGAGCGTCCTTTCGCGCAAGCCGCAATACCGTGCGTCCTTTTGTCGGTTTGCCCTATGGCTGACGCGTTGGCGGAAAAGTCATGGAAGGCGGACTCGGGACAGCTCAACATGCGTAGACGAACGGCGGTCTTCGGATAAAAAAGCGCCGAAGCAGCCGTGAAAGTTTTTCACGCTTGGCTTCGACGCTTTGATTTGCTGAAATGGTGGATCGTACAGGACTTGAACCTGTAACCCTCTGATTAAGAGTCAGATGCTCTGCCGATTGAGCTAACGATCCTTAATGACGTGACGCATTATATCATCTGAAGCCGAACGGTGCAAGGGGAATTTTTCGTTCATGCAGAGGTTGCAAAAAAATAAAACATTCTGTAAATTGAACTTTTGATGAAGGGGAAGTGGCCAGCTTTCAGCGATGGCTCGCCTCCAGGCTGAAACAGTTCAGCGCGCGCTTTCTGTCGGCGCGGCTTTCTGCGTCGTCAATGTCATTCAGCCGAATGGGAAGATCTGCCGCGGGATCAATTGAGAAGAGGGGGTGTTGCTTTGTCCTCTTCGACATAAATTTCATACTGTGCCCACACCGTGATGATTCTAACAGTCTGTATCGTCTCGAAAACGGCCGATATTTTGAGTCGATGCACCTCGAGAATACGGTCCTGGGAAGTTCGCTGCGATTTTTCGTGAGGCGGCGTCTGGCAGGGGAGAGGTAGTCATTGTTAAAGCACATGTTTTACAGTTCAGTTTGTTGCGTTTTATTTTTCGGGATGTTATGAACGACTTTCTTCGTAGAGACGAGAGAATCCATTACCGCCCGATTTGATCTTCAGAAATGCTCGCGTCAAGCGCTCTAATCACGCCTTCAACGATTTTTCTTTGCCGACATCCCTGGTCACGAACTTTTTGACTTCGAGCTTGTCCGTGGGCTGAGGTGGTGTAGAATAGACGCGCAAAGACCTGAAAGGGGAGACTGAAAGCGCCATGAACCATAAAAAAAGAATTGCCCTGCTTTTCGGCAGTCAGTCGTCGGAACATGAAGTGTCCTGCGTTTCCGGCGCCACCGTGGCAGGTGCCATAGACCGCGAAAAATACGACCTACTTCTCATCGGCATCACCAAAGAGGGCCGATGGCTGAAAGCCAATTCCGTCGAAGAAATCCGTTCCGGCGCATGGCGCAACAGCGCTACGGAGGCGGCTCTTCTGCCCGACGCCACCTTGAAAAGCGTCCTTGTGCGGAGCGAAAACGGTTGCCGCCTGCTGCCCGTCGACGTGATTTTTCCCGTGCTGCACGGTCTGTACGGCGAAGACGGTTGCCCTCAAGCCATTGCCGAGCTGGCGCAGATCCCTTACGTGGGCTGCGGCGTGCTCTCGTCGGCGCTGACCATGGACAAGGCCCTCACCAAGGCCGTGCTGAGCCGTCTGGGGATTCCGCAGACCGCCTTTCGTGCCTTTCGGCGCGAGGAGTTGGACGACTTCGCTCCCGTCGCCGCCGACGTCGAGGCGAAAATCGGCTATCCCGCTTTCGTCAAGCCTGCCAACGCCGGCTCGTCCTGCGGCATCAGCCGCGTAAGCAGCCGGGAAGAGCTTCGCGACGCCCTGAAACTGGCGGCGTCGCAGGATTGCAAAGTCATTGTCGAGGCCGAAGTGCGCGGCCGCGAGCTGGAGTGTGCCCTGTTGGGCGGCTGGAATGCCGAAACCGCCGGAGTGGGGGAGATCCTTTCCGCCGCAGCCTTTTACGACTACGACGCCAAATATAAAAACCCCGCGTCGAAAACCGTCATCGATCCCCGTCTGCCCGCTGGCAAAAGCGAAGAAATCTGTGCCATGGCCGTGAAAGTTTACCAAGCGCTGGATTGCCGCGGCCTTGCGCGAGCCGACTTCTTTCTTGAAGAGGGCACGAACCGCGTGGTTTTCAACGAGATCAACACCATTCCGGGCTTCACCTCCATCAGCATGTATCCCAAGCTGTGGGAAGCCGCCGGACTGTCGCTGAAAGATTTGGTTCAGCGCCTTATCGACAGCGCCGCCGTGACCGCCCATTTTGCCCAGCCTCCCGCTCTGCGGTGACGCTGCAGCTGGTGCCAGCTCCAAAGCCTCTTGAGCCATCGCATCATTTTTTGCGTCGTTATGTCGCACTGCCTTCTGTGCCACCTTCTGTGCTGCCATGAGGTGGAAGGTGGGAGGTGGGGAGGTTCAGGTGGCGTCGCGCCCAAGCATTGCGCGTTTCGTGCGGCGTTCCTACGCCTTTTCTCCAGACGTTGCGTAAAAAAATAAAAATGTGTCTTTGCTTTTTCTTTTTTTAGAGTATAATAAAGTCATTACGGCGGTCGAATTTTTGCGTTTTTCCGCGATTTCAGCGAAAGACATCCGCAAAGATTTGCGCTGGCCGTCTCGGCGCCGCAGTGCGACGGAAAACTTTTCGGGGGAGGTGGCAGGCCTGCCGGAGGCCTCCGGCGGAAATCCTTTGACCACGGCAACACAAGTTCCAGTTTGAGCCGCTGCGCACCCTTTGGGCGCCGTGCACCCTTTTGGGCGCCGTGCACCCTTTTGGGCGCCGTGCACCCTTGGTGTGCTCGTAAAAATGCGGCGGATTCCTTCGTACCGGAACGACAGAAGAATAAGGGAGGAGATTTTATGACAAGTTTTTGGCTTTGTTTGGCGTTTCTGATCCTCGGCTACTTCGTTTACGGCAAGGTTGTCGACAACGTTTTCGGCCCCGATGACCGCGAGACGCCCGCCGTTACCGTTAACGACGGCGTCGATTACGTCGTGCTGCCGGAGTGGAAACTGTTCCTGATTCAGCTTCTCAACATCGCCGGACTTGGTCCCATTTTCGGCGCCATCACCGGAGCGCAGTGGGGACCCGTGGTCTACCTGTGGATCACCTTCGGAACCATTTTCGCAGGCGGCGTTCACGACTACTTCGCCGGTATGCTTTCCGAGAGAAATAACGGCGTCTCCATTTCCGAAGTCATCGGAATTTACCTCGGCCCCGTCATGAAGACCATCATGCGCATTTTTGCCGTGCTGCTGCTCGTCATGGTGGGCACGGTGTTCGCCGTTGGCCCCGCCGGACTGCTCAAAGCCCTTATCAGCAACAACGGCGTTACCGAAGGCCTGCTGGTCAGCGTGCCCTTCTGGCTGGCCATTATCATGATCTACTATTTTATTGCCACCTTTATTCCCATTGACAAGATCATCGGCAGAATTTATCCCGTCTTCGGCATCTGCTTGCTCATCATGGCCGTCGGCGTCGCCTACGGCACCATCAAGAGCGGCATGCCCATGCCCGAGATCTGGGACAACTTCAGGAACATGCATCCCAAAGGAACGCCCATGTGGTCCTTCATGTTCATCTCCGTGGCCTGTGGCGCCATCTCAGGCTTCCACGCCACTCAGTCGCCGCTTATGGCTCGTTGCTTGAAGTCCGAACGCCAGGGCCAGTTCGTCTTCTACGGCGCCATGGTGGCCGAGGGCATTATCGCCCTGATTTGGGCCGCTGCCGGTGTCACTCTCTTTGGTGTCCAAGGACTGGTGGACATCAAGGGCGGCAACCCCAACAGCGTTTACCAGATCTGCTCCAAGACCATGGGCGGCGTCGGCATTATCCTCGCTATGCTCGGCGTGATCGCCTGCCCCATCACTTCCGGCGACACCGCCTTCCGTTCCGCCCGTCTGACCCTTGCCGACTGGTTCAAGCTTGATATGGAGAGATGGCAGACCCGTCTGGCCCTCACCATCCCCGTGCTGGGCGTTGGCGCCTTCCTCGGCTTCGGCAACGCTTTCGGCAAAATCGATTACGGCGTGATCTGGAGATACTTCAGCTGGACCAACCAGACCCTTGCCATGATCGTCCTGTGGGCTGGCTCCATGTACCTTGTGAAGAACAAGAAGAACTACATGGTCGCCGCCATTCCCGCCACCTTCATGAGCGCCGTTTCAGCCACCTACTTCATGATGGCCCCCGAGTGCCTCGGCATGATCGAGAAGTTCAAGAACAACACGACCATCGCCTATCCCGCCGGCATCATCGTGGCAGTGTTGTTCCTGGCGCTGTTCCTTCGCGCGGCCAAAAAAGCTCAGGCCTGATAGCGCCTGACGACAGAGCAGATACATCGTGCGGCGGCAGGATCGGTCCTGCCGCCGCATTTACGGCAAAACGTGCGGCTCCCCCCGCACCGTCAGGGAGGAATTTTTCATGATCTTTGTGCCGAAACCCTTCGGAACACAAAGGCTGTCCCGCGCCCAGCTGGCAGCCGACAAAAAAAGCGCCTACAAAGCAGGCCCCTGCGGCGTGGGAGAGAAAGCCCTTTATTTCAACAGCTTTTATTTTCCACGGCGGTATTACGTCTGCTGGAGCGACCTTTCGCGCGTCTTCAAGCGTGTGGCTCTCAGCAGAGGCGGTTTCACCGGCAAAGGCGTTTTCGCCTCCATGCCCTACCTCGTCGTTCAGCTTAAAGACGGGCAGGAGAAGCAGTGCAACTTCAAGTTCGAGTCCAAAGTCGACGACATCCTCGCGCGCGTTTCCCGCGACCACCCCGAAATCCCCATTCACAGCGCCCAGGCCGAAGCCAAGCTCCGCAAGCAGCAAAAAGAGCAGGACGCCCTCTACCTCAAGCGCCTGAGCCCGCAGGCAAAGAGCACCGTCGCCCGGCTGACCGCCGCCCGCGACGCTCTCGAGCGCAGCCCGCAGCTTTACAAGCAGCTTGCATATGCCGCAAGGCAAAAGCGCATTATCGACAACATCAAGCCCGCGTGGCAGGCCATTGCCTTTCTCGTCGCCATAGCGTCGCTGTGCAGTTCGCTTTACGGCCTGTATCTTTTGCAGTACGGACAAAATGTCGGCCTCATGTTCGCCCTCTTCGGCGCCGGGGCACTCGTCATGACCATGGCGACCCGCATTTTGCCCACCAAAGGCAGAAACCGCCGCGCCGCCCTGCGTGACTGGCAGCAGGCCGAGTTCGAAATGGCCGCCGCCCTGCAGCATCAGGCCGATTTTCCCGTGCCGCCGCGCTACGCCCATCCCGTCGTGCTGAACCGCATGATCCGCGCTGTGCGGCAAGGACGCGCCGCCGACGCTTCCAGCGCCCTGAAGGTTGTGGCAAACGACCTCAAAGCCCTCAACAGCAGGGTGACCGTAACCCAAAAAGAATATGACGAAGTGACGGCCGTCAAGCCGTTGTTTCTTGTGTGCAACTATAAATAGGAGAGAAGCGCCATGAACAAAACACCCCTCGAAAACCTTCAGGCCGAAGGATTCGACCCGTCGCTGCTCGAGCAAGTCGAGAAGTTCCGCCGAGAATTTCCCCTGCCCCAAGAGCTTGCGTACCGTGTCCCCAAACCCGAATATTTCTATTACGGCGCCGACGTCTGGCGCAAAGCGCTGGCCGCGCTGCTGGCCGGCGAAAACCTTTTGCTCACTGGCCCCAAGGCCACCGGCAAAAACGTCCTCGCCGAAAACCTCGCCGCTCTGTTGAACCGCCCCCTCTGGAACCTCTCCTTCCACCTCAACGCCGACGCCTCCAGCCTCATCGGAGACGACACCTACGACGGCCACGCCGTGACCTTCCGCCCTGGCCCCATCACCTTGGCCGCCCGCAGCGGCGGATTCGCCGTCATGGACGAAATCAACATGGCCAAGAACGAAGCCATGGCCGTGCTTCACTCCGTGCTGGACTACCGCCGCGTCATCGACCTGCCCGGTTACGACCGCGTCGACGTCCATCCCGCCACCCGCTTCATCGCCACCATGAACTACGGCTACGCCGGAACCCGCGAGCTCAACGAAGCCCTGTGCTCCCGCTTCGCCCTGCTGGAGCTCCCCGTCATCTCCCAAGACGACCTCAGCCGGCTGTTCGAACGCGTCTTTCCCCGCATGCGCAAGGACATCTCCGGCCAGTTCCAAAAACTCTTTTACGATCTGCACCTCAAAGCCGAGCACGCCGATATCTCCGACCGCGCCGTCGACCTCCGCGGTCTGCTTGACGCCGTCAAACTTATCGGCCGAGGCCTCACCGCCGGCGAAGCCTTGGAAATGACCGTGACCAACAAGTCCTTCGACGCCTACGAGCGCACCCTCATCCACGACGTCATCCGCGCCCGCATCCCCGAAGACCTGACCGCCGCCCACGTCTTCGAAAAAGAGGAACGGACTGAAGCGACGGAGTGCCGTCCGAATAGAGCGTGAGAGCCGCAGCCTGGAGAGAGTTGTCTGCTGCGAAGTTTTCTCGCCGCTGAGGGAAAAAGTTTTATCCTCCGTCGATCAGACAAAGAACTCGTACAAAAGCGAGCGAAGGGAGCCGTTAAGGCTCCCTTCGCTCGCTTTTTTGCAACGGGAAAACCGCCGGTAGCGCCGGCGTTCATATGTGCCCTTGCAGGAGGGTTCGCGAAAGAACAAAAATCCATTGGACTTTATAGGAAATATTTATGCTGCCCAGACGAGAAAAGATCATTTGAAGAGAGGCGTAGCTGTCATCCGAAAAAAATTCAAGATTCGCCCAGGACGACAGTGCAGAGACAAAATTCAATTGCCGCAACAGCAGACGAGCGGCAGAAAGCGCTTTTGCAGACTTTACCGCTTGGCGGTGGAACGCAGCGTCAGCACGGAAATCTCGGGAGGGCAACCCAGGCGCATGGGAAATCCGTTCCACTGCGACGTGCCGGGACTTGTGAAGAGCTTCATGCCCTCCACGTCGTACCAGCCGCGGACGTAGCCGCCGTTCAACCGCGCCACCAGAGGGCGGAGAAGAGGCAGATGCCCGCTGTGGGTGTGCCCTGAAAGCTGGAGCGATGCGCCGTACCGCGCGCTCTCCGGAGCGCCGCTCGGGCGGTGCCTTAAAAGGACCACCGGAGCGTCCGCCGGCGTGTCCTGAAGGGCATTTTTGACGTCAGGCTTTTCGAAGCCGAAGGCCGCGCCCAGGGGATCGTTGACGCCGGCAATGACGAGTCGCCCTCTGCCCACCTCGAGAACGGCGTGCTCGTTTTCGAGAACTCTGATGCCCAAGGATTTCAGCACGGGCCGCCACTGTCCGTAGCCTGAAAGGTACTCGTGATTTCCCGTGCAGCCGTAAATGCCCAGCGGCGCATTCAGCTGCGACAGCGGTTCCAACTGGCCTTTGAGGCGTTCGACACGGCCGTCCACAAAATCTCCCGTCATCAAAATGAGGTCGGGATTTTGGCTCCTTGTCCTGTCAACTACCGCTTGAATAAAGTCGCGTCCGTTGGTGGGGCTGCAGTGCAGATCGCTCAGCAGCGCCGCGGTTTTCCCGTCGAATTCCGGCGGCAGGCCGGCGATGGCAACTTCATAGTTCACGACGCGGGGGAGAGCGCAGGCCTGCCACGTGCCCCACAGCGCCAGAACTGCTGCGGCCGACAATGCCCACAGCGCTGCGGCCTGCGACGGAAAGGGACGGCGCAGCGAAAGCCGCCACAGCCCGTGAATGACGTCTTTCAGCATCAGCGGAAACAGCGCCGCCGCCAGAAAGTTGAAGGCCAGAGCGCCGCCCATGAGAACGCCGCGAGGCAGATCCGGAGCGAAGTACATCCCTCCGCCGATTTTCTGGAAGATCACGTTTTTATAGGCGGCACCCAACAGAAAAACCGACGCCGCGGCATTGCCCCAAAGGGGGAGCTTCAGCGGCAGCAGCGCGCTGGCGCCCACGTAAATGGAAAGCAGAAGAGGAGCCAGATAAAAAGGATTCATGGTTGGCCTCCGTAAAAAGATGTGCCGTTGTCGGCGCTCGTCAGGCCGAAACGCCTTCCCGCAAAAAAAGGAAGGGGCATAAAAGCCCCACGGCAATGACAACAATTTTTCGCGCTAAGCGCAAATATCCATTATAAAGAAAAACGGCGCGGAAATGAAGGCCGGCTGGTGGCCTCGGCGCTTTGACGCGCTGAAGATCGAGAAAAGGCGCACAACCTTTTCGGGAACTTTCTCAACGTGAATGCGCCGTCCGGCATTTCTGATAAAATTGCAGCGGAAAGTGCCGCGGCCTCTTCTGTGCTCTGGACTAGCGAAGCTCGCTGTGATAAAATCATAACCTGTAAGTCAGAGTTAAATACTTGAGGAGGTTCCCATACAGATGAAGAAATTTTTCCGCGTCATTCCTCTGCTTGCCGTAATGATCTTTGCCCTTGCCGGCACAGCCTGCGCGGCAGAAAAGATCGGCGTTGCCGACATGCAGAAAGTGCTTGTCAACCATCCCCGTTTCAAGGACGTTTCCAAGCGCATTGAGGCCGTGTATCGCGCCAAAGAGCAGGAACTGAAAACTGCCCTCGACAAGGTGACCGATAAAAAACAGGGCGCCCAGATGATTCAGGGCAAGCGTCGTGAAGCGGCTCAGGAAGAGATCAAGCTGAAAGAGCCCATTTACAAGGAAATCCGCGCTGCCGTGCGCACCGTTGCCAAGAACAAGGGCATTACTGTGGTGCTTGACATCGGTGCTGTCATGTTCGGTGGACAGGACATCACCGACGACGTTATCACCGAACTGCGGAAAAAGAAATAACCCGGCCGTCGTGCCGAAAGGGGAGTCGCCGAAAGGCGAATCCCCTTTTTTATCGACTTTTCGCATGTGCAAGAAGCCGCGTTTTTGTTGTATCATAGACGAAGCATGAATATTTTAAGATGGAGGCGCGAGATCATGGCTGACATTACTCTTTCCATTGTGCAGGCGGAATTCCCCGAGGACTGCAACGTCATCGTTGGACAGAGCCATTTCATCAAAACGGCGGAGGATCTTTACGAGGCGATGGTCACGTCCTGTCCCGGTATTCAGTTCGGCATCGGCTTCTGCGAAGCTTCGGGAGACCGCAAGATCCGCTCCGAGGGCAACAACGAAGAGCTAGTCGATCTGGCGGTGAAAAACGCCGAAAATATCGCCTGCGGTCACAGCTTCTTCATCGTGATGCGCAATGCCTATCCCATCAACGTGCTGGACCGCGTCAAGAACGTTCAGGAGGTGTGCCACATCTTTGCGGCCACCGCCAATCCGCTTCAGATTCTCGTGGCGCAGACCGCGCAGGGACGCGGAATCGTGGGCGTGGTGGACGGCTTTCCGCCGGTGGGCGTCGAAAACGCCGACGACGTCAAAGCCCGCCGCTCGCTGCTCAGCGACGTCATCGGCTACAAGCGTTAGGCTGCGCGAAAGCGTTATGGCCAAAAAGGAAGGAAAGCGCTACAGCTGCATCGAGTGCGGATACGTCTCGCTGGTTCCCGTGGGACGCTGTCCCCGCTGCGGCGCCTGGGGAACCATGGAAGAGGAAATTCCCGTCGCCCCTTCGGCGGCCGTCGAGGGAAAGGCGCGCATTCTCACTTCTCAGAGCATCAGCGCTCTGCAGCCGCCTCAGAGACTTTCGTCGGGCTTCGGCGAGCTCGACCGCGTCCTGGGCGGCGGCTGGGTTCCCGGAGGCGTCGTCCTTCTGGGAGGGCAGCCGGGAATCGGAAAGTCGACGCTGCTTCTGCAGGTCTGTGGCCGCATGACTTCGGCGGGGCACCGCGTCCTCTATCTGTCGGGCGAGGAGTCGCCTTCGCAGCTGGGCCTTCGGGCCAAGCGTCTGGGCATCCTTCAAGAAGGCCTTGAAGTGTGCTGCCACACTGTCATTGACGAGGCCCTGTCATTGGTGAAGGACCACCGTCTCGTCATTGTGGACAGCGTGCAGGCCATGCGGACGACTCAGGCCGACGGCTGGCCGGGAACGCCCACTCAGGTGCGCGCCGTGGCGCAGGTCTGCGTCAACTTCGCCAAGGAGCGGGGCGTGCCCATGGTCCTCGTGGGACACATCACCAAGGAGGGGCGCATCGCCGGCCCCATGCTGTTGGAGCACATGGTGGACGCCGTCGTCATGTTCTCCGACGACAACACCTCGGCCTATCGCACGCTGCGCGCCAGCAAAAACCGTTATGGCGGCACCGACGAGATGGGCATTTTCGAGATGCGCGGCGACGGCCTGTCGGAAGTTCGCGATCCCAGTTATTTGTACTGGAACCGCTCCGACGGCGCGGTCTCCGGCGTGGTGATGACGGTGGTTCTCGAGGGGTCCCGCCCGTTGGTGGCGGAAATCCAGGCTCTGGCGGGAGAGAGCGCCTTCGCCTATCCCAAGCGCGCGGGCATCGGCGTGAGCGCCAACAAGATGGGAATGCTTCTGGCGGTGCTTCAGAGCCGCTGCGGCGTGCCCTCGGCTCGCGTCGACCTGTACTGCAACGTGGCCGGCGGGCTGGAGATTCACGACCCCGCCGGCGATCTGGCGGTGACGGCCGCCATGGCCTCGGCGCTTACGGGAAGAAGTGCGCTGCCCGAGACGTGCTTTATCGGCGAAGTGGGACTGGCGGGCGAGGTGCGTCCCGTTTCCGGCCTCACGTCCCGCCTGCGCGAGGCCGCCCGGCTGGGCTTCAAGAACGCCGTCGTCAGCTCACGCGAGGAGGCGCCGCAGACGCCTCCCGAGCTGCGCCTCATTCCCGTGTCCTCCGTGGCCGAGGCTTTGGCGCGCGCTCTGGCCGGAGACGAGAAGTTTTCGAAAAATTGAGTGAAGATGGCGGAAAGCTGCTATAATCGGGTGGCTTCTCCCCTCAGCGGAAATTTGCATCGGAAGGACGTTGTGAACGATGGATTACGATTTCAGGACACTGGAAAAGAAATGGCAGGCGTGGTGGGACGAACACCAGACCTTCAAAGTGACGGAAGATCCCTCCTATCCGCCTGAAAAGCGCCTCTACGTGCTGGACATGTTCCCCTATCCCTCGGGAGCGGGACTGCACGTCGGCCATCCCGAAGGCTACACGGCCACCGACATCTATTGCCGTTTCATGCGCATGAAGGGCTATAACGTCCTCCATCCCATGGGATTCGACTCCTTCGGCCTGCCGGCGGAAAACTACGCCATCAAAACGGGCACTCATCCCAAGATCACCACGGAGAAGAACATCAACGCCTTCCGTCGCCAGATCAAGTCTTTGGGATTCAGCTATGACTGGAGCCGCGAGATTTCCACCTGCACCTCGGAATATTACCGCTGGACGCAGTGGCTTTTTCTTCAACTGTATAAAAAAGGATTGGCCTACGAAGACCAGATCCCCATTAACTGGTGTCCTTCCTGCAAGACGGGGCTCGCCAACGAAGAGGTGAAGGAAGGCCATTGCGAGCGCTGCGGCTCCCAAGTGTACCGCCGGAATATGCGCCAGTGGGTCTTGAAGATCACCGCCTACGCCGAGCGGCTTCTGGCCGACATCGACAAGCTTGACTGGCCCGAGCCCATCAAGATCATGCAGCGTAACTGGATCGGCAAGAGCGTGGGCGCCGAAGTGACCTTCGGCATCGACGGCCGCAGCGACGAGCTGACAGTTTACACCACCCGGCCCGACACGCTGTACGGCGTGACCTACATGGTGCTCTCTCCCGAGCATCCTCTCGTGAAGGAAATCACGGCTCCCGGATGCCGCGAAGCCGTCGAGCAGTACGTGCGCAATGCGGCGCTCAAGTCCGACCTGGAGCGCACCGACCTCAACAAGGACAAGACCGGCGTGTTCACCGGCGCTTATGCCGTCCACCCTCTGAGCGGCGCGAAAATCCCCATCTGGATTTCCGATTACGTGCTGATTTCCTACGGCACCGGCGCCATTATGGCTGTGCCCGCCCACGACGGCCGAGACTGGGAGTTCGCCAAGAAGTTCGGCCTGCCCATCGTCGAGGTGGTTTCCGGCGGCGACGTGCAAAACGCCGTCTACGAGGGCGACGGACTTCACGTCAATTCCGGGTTCATGGACGGCATGAACACTCCCGACGCCATCAACGCCGCGCTGCAGTGGCTTGAGGCGCACGGCAAAGGCAAAAAGGCCGTGAACTACAAGCTGCGCGACTGGATTTTCTCCCGCCAGCGCTACTGGGGCGAGCCTATCCCGCTGGTTCACTGCCCGCACTGCGGCACTGTCCCCGTGCCCGAGGACCAGCTGCCGCTGCGCCTTCCCGAGGTGAGCAAGTACGAACCCACGGGAACGGGCGAGTCGCCTCTGGCCGGCGTCGAGGACTGGGTGAACTGCAAATGCCCCGTCTGCGGGGCGCCCGCCAAGCGCGAGACCAATACCATGCCCCAGTGGGCAGGTTCGTGCTGGTATTATCTGCGCTATCTCGATCCCCACAATGACAGGGCATTTGCCGACCGCAGCAAAATCGACTACTGGATGCCCGTGGACCTCTACGTGGGCGGCGCCGAGCACGCCGTGCTGCACCTTCTCTACTCCCGCTTTTGGCACAAAGTCCTCTTCGACCTGGGACTGGTGAACACCGACGAACCCTTCACGCGCCTCGTCAATCAGGGAATGATCACGTCATTTGCCTACCAGCGCCCCGATAAGTCTCTGGTGCCCGTCGACCAGGTGGAAGAGAAGTCCGCCGGAGTTTTCGTCGAAAAGGGCACTGACGTGCGCCTCGAGCGCGTGGTGTCGAAGATGTCAAAGTCGCTGAAAAACGTCATCAACCCCGACGAGATCGTCGAGACCTACGGCGCCGACACGCTGCGGCTCTATGAGATGTTCATGGGTCCCCTGCAGATGTCCAAGCCCTGGTCGACGCAGGGCCTTCAGGGCGTCCACCGTTTTCTGCAGAAGGTCTGGAAAGTCTGCACCCAACCTTTGAGCGACGCGCCGATGCCCGAATCGCTGAACCGCCTGCTTCACAAGACCATCAAGAAGGTGGGCGAGGACACCGAGGCGCTGAGCTTCAACACCGCCATCTCGCAGATGATGGTGCTCATCAACGAAGCCGCGGGATACGACTGCTGCTACCGCGCCATGGCCGAGCCCTTTGTGCGCATGCTGTCGTGCTACGCCCCCCACATGGGCGAGGAACTGTGGACGCTGTTGGGCAACAAGCCCAGCGTGTCCAAAACCTCATGGCCCGTTTACGACGAGAAGATGGCCCAAGACGCCACGGTTACCGTTCCCGTGCAGTTCAACGGCAAGGTGCGCGAGAAGCTCCAGCTGCCTGCCGGGTTGGACAAAGATTCGCTGCTGAAGGCCGTGCTGGAAAACGACGCCGTGAAACAGCGCCTTCAGGGCGTCACCGTCGTCAAGACCATCGTGGTGCCCGGAAAGCTGGTTAACCTGGTGGTGAAGTAAATGCCCGCGCTGCTGCTGATTACGGCGCCGGCGGGAGCTCAGCCCCGTCTGCGCCGCGAAGCGCTGGCGGGGCTTTTGAAGAAGGGCTATGTCCTCGACCGGCGCCTCGAGACGGCCGACTGGCACGACCTTTTCGAAGAGGCCATGACGCCGGGGCTTTTCACGCAGCGCCGCGTCTTCGAAATCGACGATGGCAAGTCCCTTGGCCCCCTGCCGCGTGAATATCAGCCGCGCGTCGAGCTCGGCGACGCCGACGCCGTGTTTCTCATCCTCTCCGAAAAGTCACTGCGCAAGGAATTGGGCGACGCGGCGGCTGCCGCTCAAATCGTGGACTATGAGCCGGCGCCCTACTGGCCCTCTTCCCGCGTCCGGTGGCTCCTGAAAATTGCGCGGGAAAAGGGCGCGGCCATGGACACCGCGGCAGCGGAACTGCTGGTGGAATGGATCGAGGACGAAGAGGAACTGCGCTCGGAGGTCGACAAGCTGCGCGAAGCGGCGGGGAAGGGGCGCATTACGGCGTCACTTGTTGCCGATCTGTCCATGGACGAAGGCGGAAAGGCGCTGCTCAACCTTCTTGACGCCCTGGCAAAATGCAACGTGCCCGAAACGTTGAAAAATTTGAAGGAACTCCGCGAGGACGGCGAAGTGTTCCCCGTCCTTTCGGCGGTGCACAAGCGCGTGCGCGGCGCCTGCATGGTGGCCTGCCTGGGGGAGGGCGCCGCCAAGTCGCTGACGCTGACGCCCTACCAGACGAAAATCGCCAGAGCCACGGCTTCGCGCTACGGCAGAACGCTTCTGTCGGCGTGGCTGGCCGAGCTGCTTCGCCTTTCGTGGAGCGAACGGACGGGCGACGGCGCGGGCTGGGACGGCTTTGAAGCGCTGATCCTTTCTGTCATGTCGCGGGCGGCTTCGCAAAGACGAAACTGAAAAAGAAGAAAAAAGGCGCCGTAAGAACGATCTGAAAAGATCATCCTTACGGCGCCTTTTATGTGCCGTTTTCAGAGGCGGTTACTTCGATTCGGCGGGGGCTGCTGAAGCGGAGAGGGCTTTCACCTTCGCAGTCATCAGCGCCTTTTTACGGGCGGCGGTGTTGCGATGGAGCACGCCTTTCACAACGGCTTTGTCGAAAACGGACTGTGCGGCATTCAGGCTGGCAATGGCGGTTTCGGCATCGCCCTTCTCGGCGTCGGCCAGAACCTTCTTCATGGCCGTCTTGCAGCGGGTCTTCCAGAAGCGGTTGTAAAGACGGTTTCTTTCAGCCGTGCGGACACGCTTCATTGCAGATTTTTTGTTCGGCATTTTTTTTACTTCACCTCCTCCGATTAAACAGTAAGAATTCTACCACGTTTCATGGATAAATCGCAACAGGCAATGATATTTCGGCGAAAAAATTGTAAAATAGAAAAGCTCCACCATTTTTGCCGCAGCGACTCATATCGAAAAATCCTGCGATGTTCCACTATTCTATCAAAAAATTACGGTGATTGCATGGAAGATTTTTTCGGCTCCGACGGACTTCTCAGACAGCGCATGCCGCACTTCGACTATCGGCCGCAGCAGCAAGCGCTGGCTGAAAAAATAGAACAGTTTCTCCGGACCGATCTCCACGTGCTTGCGGCCGAAGCGCCCACGGGGATCGGCAAGACCTTTGCCATGCTGGTTCCCGCCATGGACTGGGCGGTGTCCAACAACTCCACCGTGCTGGTCCTCACGTCGGGCATCACGCTGCAGGAACAGCTCATCAACAAGGACATTCCGGCCCTGTTGGACGTTATGGGAATCGACCTGCCCTACGGCCTGCTGAAGGGGCGCGGAAATTACGCCTGCATGCGGAAGGCCATGGAGATCAGCCGCGAAGGTTTTCTCGATTTCGGCGGCGACCGTGGCCACGCCTCGCAGGACATCAGCCAGTGGCTGTACAGCACCGAGACCGGCGACTTGAGCGAGCTGGGACTGCCTGACTCCCATCCGGCCAAGGAGCGCATCGCTTCATCCTACCTCACCTGCCTGGGCGCGCTGTGTCCCCACCATGACCACTGCTTTTACGCCAAAGTCCTTCGGGACTGCCAGCATTGGCGCATCCTGGTGGCCAATTATCACGTGTTCTTCTCCTACGTGCTGGCGCAGAAAAAGGGTTTTCCCGTTCCCTACGGCCTGGTGTTGTGCGACGAGGCCCATAAGATGGAAGAGGCTGCCCGTTCGGTGATGCAGGTCAACGTTGACGGACGGGAGTGGCAGAGGCTGGTGCGCCGCGCGCCGAAGCTCGACACGGTAGAAGCTTCACTGCTGAGAAGCGCCGGCGAAACGTCCTCTGGTTTCTCCGCCAAGGTGGCCGATCTGGGAAGGCTGTCGTCGGGGCTTTTCGAGCGCCTTGAAGCGCAGCTCCCCGACGGCAGAGGATTTTCAAGCTATCCCGACGATCTGAAAAGCGAAACTGCCGAATTGCTGGGGCGCTGCGACGCCGTGCTCCGCAGTCTCGACGCGCTGCGCGACGACGGAAAAATCGCCCTGTGGCACAACGAGCTCGCGCAGTCGCGTGACTCGCTTCTGTGGTGCAGCCGCGCCGACAATTACCCCCAGTGGGCTTACTGGCGAGACGGCGAGGCGCTTAAAAGTTCCTGCGTCGTGGGAAGCGACCTAATCCCCCAGGCCTTCGACGACGAAAACGTGAAAGTCGTCGCCCTGTCGGCCACGTTGACGGTGGATCGCTCTTTCGAATACTGGGCCAACGAGACGGGAATGGTCCCCGATGAGGCGCTGATCTTCGATTCGCCCTTCGACTTGGCGCACCAGATGGAAGTGGACATCGTCGATTTGGGCATGACTGCCCTTTCTGAAGGCTACGGCGACGCCGTGGCCCGCGTGTGCCGAAAGTACGCGCGGGACAACGGCGGAGCTACTCTGGTTTTGCTTTCGTCGAAGAGACTTCTCGCTGCCGTTTCCGACTATCTCAAGAAAAACGCCGATGCCGACGGGCTGCACATTTTCGTTCAGGGCGACCTGCCGCGGTCGGAACTTCTCGACCTGTTCAGGGAGCAGGAACGCAGCGTCCTTGTGGGGATGGCGTCATTCCGTGAGGGCATCGACGTGCCTGGCGAGGCGTTGACGCAGGTCATCATCGACCGGATCCCCTTTCCCCATCCCGACGATCCCGTGGGCGCCGCGCGGGCGCAGCTCGAAGGCCGTGAAAACTTCATGAAGGTCGTCCTTCCCGCGGCGAAAATGCAGCTCCGCCAAGCGGCGGGACGATTGGTTCGCGCGCCCGACGACCACGGCAGAGTAGTGATTCTCGACGGACGCATTATCAACCGCCCGAACTGGAAAATCCTCGAAAGCCTGCCTCGCGTTCCCATAAAGAAATTTCGCCTGTCCCGCTAGACGAACCCTTCGCCGACGGTTTTGCGGGAAAATTTCAACCCGATACGCGCTGATAGAGGAGGGGCTGCTCTCCCTCGGAATCCCTCTTTTTAAAGTTGCCGTATTTACAACTGCCCCTAGAATGTGATATAGTTCGAGGGCTGAATTAAATTATCCGGCGTCGTTGTGCCGGAGTTACTCATGTAGGAGGTGTACAGAATGAAGCAGACATATCAACCTCATGTCAGATCTCGCAAAAGAGCGATGGGATTCCTCGCCCGTTCCAAATCCCACGGTGGACGCGGTGTGCTGGCTGCACGCCGTGCCAAAGGCCGCAAGCGTCTGGCGGTCTAACCGAAGAGCCTTGGTCTTTTCTTACCCCGCTTCATTACGGCTTAAACAGGGCTGGGAATACGACACATTATTCCGCACCGGCAGTCGTTTAAAAGGCAGGCTGGTGCGGTTATTATTTGTCAAGGCACCCGACGGGAAAACTCGATTTGCCATGGCTGTGGGCAAAAAACTCGCCAAGGCGCATCTGCGCAACCGCGGGAGAAGAATGTTGAAAGAGTCGGTGCGTCGCCTTTATCCCTGGATCCGCGAGGGATGGTGGTTCGCCCTGATGCTCACCGAACAGGGGCTGAACGCCAAAGCCGCTGAAGTCTATGCCGATCTCGGTGCCGTT
>CAZUQW010000012.1:0-56513 GCA_964622575.1 uncultured Synergistaceae bacterium
GCAAGGGTCCCATGCACAGCGTCTACGTGATGCAGAAGGAGAACTCCATGCTGCAGGCGCAGGTAGCTACTCTTGAGCAGACCAACTCGAAGCAGAGTTACAAGATGGCCTCTCTTGAGGAGACCAACAAACAGCAGGCCAAACAGATCGATGAGATGAACGCCCGTCTTGAACGTCTGGAGAAACTGCTTCAAAACGGCGGAAAGAAGCGTTAAGGAACGCTAAAGGACTTTCTACCGGTTCGGCACAATACCTGCCCGCAAGATGAAAGCCGCCGCTGTCGCTTTTGCGACAGCGGCGGCTTTTTGCTGCACATCCGGCGGCTTCGCGCCGTCGGGCGCTTTTTTTCAGTGGTTCGATGCGCCCCTCTCGGCGCCGAGGCAACGGTTCACCCCAATACAACCGCGTTCGTCTTTTTCGTGCCGGTCAGCGCCAGGACACTTCCACTCGGCGTTCATGGGCCGCGCAGTCCATCAGATACAAATTGATCAGCGTTTGATAGGGAATGCCGACGCTTTCCGACTGGTTTTTGAAGTAAGCGACGGTATTCTCGTCGAGATTTATCGTGATCTGTTTTTTCGCTCGCTTGGCATAGGGGTTCTTTCTGGGATTCAGACTTTCAATATCGTACTCTTCACGCATTTCATTCACCTCCAAAAAGATGTTTATCATCGGTACGCCGCTCATTTCGTGTCGCTTTTCGCGCCGATATGATTCCCATTTTTCCGTCATCGCCACGGTAACAATGGCTCACGATGCGAATTCCATCTCTCATTTACTTTCCGTCATCATAACGCCATCATTATATAATATTACGCATTATAAAAATAATCTGCCTTTTTTCGGACGCGCAGAACAGAAAAAAGCCGCACAATGGGCCGACGAAAAAAGCGCGCCGCTTGTGTGCGGCGCGCCGTAAGGCTGAGCGTGGCGAAACGAAAAATCAAATCTTTGCGCTCTCGGCCATTTTCATTCAGGTTGAAAAGCGCACTTTGTCGGAAATGAGGCGTCTTTAAGGTTCGTAGGGCTTGATCTCTCTGACGACGTCGAGAATGGTGCCGTCGCGGGCTTCGAGGATGGCCACCACTTTGTCCTTCCACTGGAGCGGGTCGGGGCGCCCCACGAGGCTGTAGGCTTTTTCCTGAAGCTCTTTGATGGTCACGTGGGGAATTCCGGCGGCGTCGAGGCAATCGATAATGTCCTGGCGTCGGGGGTTGACGGCGGTGCCGTATTCGGTGACCACCACGTCGACGCACTGGCCGGGGGTGGTGACGGTGACGACGCGCTCGCAGACGGTGGCCATGCGGCCGCGGGTCAGCGGCGTGACGATGATGGCGCACTTGGCGCCAGCCGCGGTGTCGGGGTGTCCGCCGGGAGCGCCGCGGAGCACGCCGTCGGATCCGGTGATGACGTTGACGTTGAAGTCGGTGTCAACTTCGAGGGCGGCGAGGATCACGAAGTCCAGTTTGTTGACGAAGGCGCCTTTGTTGGCGGGGTTGGCGTATTCGCTGGCGCTGATCTCGAAATGGCGCGGGTTGGTGCGGATGTCGGCGATGGCGTCGGTGTCGAAGTCCTGGGTGTCGACGATGCAGTTCACCAGTCCTTTGCGCTGAAGTTCGCAGATGGCGCCGGCGATGCCGCCGACGGCAAAGCTCATGGTGATGCCGCGCTGGCGCATCAGGGGCTCGATAAAGCGGTTGACGGCCAGCGACGGGCCGCCGGCTCCGGTCTGGAAGCTGAAGCCGTCTTTGAACCACGGGGTGGCAGCCATGATTTTCGCCGTGGTTTCGGCCATCATGAGGTCGCGGGGGTTTTGGGTCATGCGCGCGGCGGCGGTGGCGATCTTCTTGGGGTCGCCGATTTCGTCCACTTTGACGACGTAGTCTACGTTGATGCCGTGGATGGACGCGGGGAAATTGGGGAAGGGCACCAGCGTGTCGGTGATGACCACCACTTTATCGGCGTATTCGGAGTCCACCATGGCGTAGGAAAGCACGCCGCAGTCGCTTTTGCCGCCCACGGCGCGGCAGTTGCCGTACTCGTCGCTGGTGGGCGCGCCGATGAAGGCCACGTCGATGTGGACTTCGCCCTCTTCGATGGCGCGCACTCTGCCGCCGTGGCTGCGCAGGATGGCGGGGGTCTTCAGCTTGCCGGCGCTGACGGCTTCGCCGATTTTGCCGCGGATTCCGCTGGTCTGGATGCCGGTGACGACGCCGTCTTCGATGTACTGGGCCACGGGGTCGTGGGCGGAGCCCAGGCTCGACGCGGCGATGGTGATGTCTTTGATGCCCAGCGCCGCCACTTCTTTCATGACCATGTTGACGACGTAGTCGCCGTTGCGGAAGTGATGATGAAACGAGATGGTCATGCCGTCTTTGAGGCCGCATTTCAGAATGGCCTCGCGAATGGAAGGAAGGACTTTGCTCTCCCGAGGGGTTTCGGCGATGCGGATGCGGGGGCCGCGCTTTTGCATGAAGGTGCCGTCGCGGTGGCCTGGGCCTTGATAAACTTCTCTGCCGTTCACGAGAAGCTCGTCGGGAATGTCTCTGCCTGCTGCGTTCATCATGGTTACAGATCCCCCCTGTAAAGGCCGCTCGCCTTGGCGAGGTCGATGACGCGCCGGGCGCCGGGAACGAAGGCGACGTCGATCATTTTACCGTTAAGCGTGAACACGCCGACGCCTTTGGCGGACTGCTCGCGGTAGGCGCGCAGGATGGCCTCGGCGTTTTCGATCTCTTTCTGCGTGGGCGCCAGCATTTCGTGGACGATGGGGATCTGACGCGGGTTGATCAGCGACTTGCCGTCGAATCCCATGTCTTTGTTCTGCTGGACTTCGGCGCGGAAGCCCGCCTCGTCGTCGAGGTCGGTGAAAACGGTGTCGAAGCACTGGACGCCGGCGGCGCGGGCGGCAATGAGCATTTGACCGCGGGCGGCCAGCATTTCGAGGCCGCTCGAACTGGGGCGCACCTGCATGCACCGGCGGTAGTCGCCACCCGAAAGGGCGATGCCGAAAAGCCGCGGCGAGGCGGTGCAGATCTCGTAGGCGTTGAGCACGCCTTTGGGGCTTTCGATGGCGGCCATGAGCAGCGTGCGTCCGCGTTCCACGCCGAACTCCTCTTCGGCGGCGGTCACGGCGGCGTCCACGGTTTTGACGTCATCGGCCGTCTCGGTCTTGGCGATGCGGATGCCGTCGGCTCCGCCGGCCACGGCGACGCGAATGTCCTCTTTCCAATGGGGCGTGTCGAGGCCGTTGATGCGCACGATCACTTCGGTGTCGCCGTAATCGACGCTTTTCAGCGCATGGTAGAGCGAGAAACGCGCGGCGTCCTTCTGGTTTTCGGCCACGGCGTCCTCGAGGTCGAGCATGATGGAATCGGCGCCGTAAATCGACGCGTCCTTGATGAGGCCGGGCTTTTGGGCGTTCATGAACATCATGGTACGACGCAGTCTGAACTTTCGAGGTTTGGGACGGGGAATCACCGGATCTCGCCTCCCCATGCGCGGGGCGCATCGGCGTCGCAGCGGCAGCCGCGGTAGAACGCGCATTCCACGCGGGCTTTGATGGTGCAGTCCAGCGCGCCGTGGTCGTTGACGGTGACGGCGGCGTTTTTCACGCCCAGGCGCTCCAGTGTCTCCAGCACGGTGCGCTTGATCTGCCGCCCGTACTGGTTGATGACGGTGCTCTGGAGGCTGAGCGCAATTCCCGAAGGCGCGGGTTCGAGGGTGACCATGACGTCGCTCGATTCCAGCGTGCCGGCCACCCCAACAGTTACCAGCTCCATAATTTTTTTACTCCTTTTTTCGACAAAACGGCACAGGCGAACTGTGTCTCCTTTTTCCGCCCTCAACGGTCTATTCCCGGGCGACTCTTTTCTTCTTGAACAGCGACGCCACCACGGGATAGAGCAGCAGGGCGACGCTGACGGCCATCAGGGTTCCCGCGATGGGGCGCATGAACATGGCCTTCAGGTTGGCATGGGCCATGGTGTAGGCGCGGCTGAAGTTGCTCTCGCAGATCTCCCCCAGCACCAGGCCGAGGATCATGGCGGCGCTGTTGAAACGGCAGACGGAGAACACCAGTCCGGCGATGCCCGCAATGGCCATGATCTTGACGTCGGCGATGCTCATGTTGGTGGCATAGGAGCCGATCATGGCCAGCATGATGATGATGGGGCCTAGCAAACTGTACGGAACGGCGAGGATGCGCGCAAAGACTTTGGCGATGCCGATGGCCACAATGACCATCAGAATGTTGGTGACGAACATGGACGCAAAGGTGGCTGTCAGGTACTGGGGCTGATTGGTCAAAAGGAGAGGTCCCATCTGGACGCCCTTGAGCACCAGGGCGCTCATCATCACCGCCGCGGCGTTGCCGCCGGGAATGCCCAGAGAAAGCAGAGGCACCATGGAACCGCCGGTGGCGGCGTTGTTGGCGGATTCGGAAGCGGCGATGCCGTCGATAATGCCGGTGCCGAACTTTTCGGGATGCTTGGACAGCTTGGTCTCGCTGGAGTAGCACAGGAACGACGCGATGGTGGCGCCGGCTCCGGGAAGGATGCCGATGATGGTGCCGATGACTGAGCAGCGGAACACCACCCACTTGATGGAGAGCCACTCCTTCAGCGTGGGCATCTTGGTGTTCACCTTGCCGCCGCCGATGCCCTGCGAGGCACACAGGCGGTCGCTCTTTCGGGTCTGGCGCAGCACTTCGGTGACGGCGAAAATTCCGATCAGCACGGGGATCATTTCCAACCCCGCCAGCAGCTCGCGCGAGCCGAAGGTCATGCGTTGCACGGCGTACATCTTGTCCTGTCCGACGCAGGCCAGAAGCAGTCCCAGCAATCCCGAGATGATGGTGCGCAGGATGTTGTCGGAATCGAGGCAGGTCAGAATGGACAGGCCCATGAAGGTGATGGCGAACAGGTCGGAGGGGCCGAACTTCAGCGCGGCCGCCGTGAGCTGCGGCGAAAGAAGCAGCATGCACAGCGCCGAAACTAGTCCGCCCACGGCCGAAGCTCCGAGGGCCACGCCCAGGGCTTTTCCGGCCTCGCCGCGCTGCGCCATGGGATAGCCGTCGAAGGTGGTGGGAGCACTGGAAGGCACGCCGGGGATTTTGAACAGAATGGCGGTGATGGAACCGCCCGTAATGGACGAACAGTAGACGGCCACGAGGAAAACGATGGCCGTAACCGGTTCCATGGAATAGGTGAAGGGCAGCGCCAGGGCCACGGCCATGGTGGCGCTGACGCCGGGCAACGCGCCGAAAATGGTTCCCATGACGATGGCCAGGGCCACCATCATGAACACTTTGGGGACGAGAACGACGCTGAAGCCGCTGCAAAGCATCTGCCATACGCTCATTTTTCTACACCTCCCTTAGAAAGCCGACCGGGCTTTGGTCACCAGCGACTCGACGTAGAGCGCAAAATTCCGCGCCGGTTCCAGCGTGCCGCGGGGCAAATTGACGGACAGGAAAACGCTGAACAGAAGGTAGAGAAACAAAGTGATCAGCAGCGACAGCACGAACAGACGGAAAATCCGATGCTCGCCCAGCAGCATCCCGTAAAAGAACAACGTCAAAAAGCAGGTGCCCATGTAGCCCAATGGCTCGAGGATAAAGCAGGCGACGACGACGATGACGATGCCCACAAAAAGGCGGCTCGTCAGGAACGAAGGCACCGACGAAAGGAGATGGGACAGTGAAAAATCGGGATTGCCGCGGTTTTTCATGACGATCCTGACGATGTTGACGGCGATGAGGACCAGAAGGAGGATGATAATGGTTTTCGGCCAGACGTCAGGATTGAGCGCGTAGGGATTGCGAAGCACCTTCGCTGGAACGGGAGCCTCGAGGACGTTGAAATTCAACGTGTAAAGGAGTCCCGCAAAGAGCAGGACATTGCAGATCAGTTCAAACACCGACTTCGCCACCTTTTCATAATGACTGAAAAAAACTTTTCGCCCCCTGCCCCCTGCCGCGGCCGCGCGTTTCACCGCGGGAAGGCTCCGAGGCCCTCGCCCTCAGTCTCGGCAGGGCCATGGACGCGAGGCGCAGAATTTCAAATTTTGCTCTGCGCCGGAAACGCAAACCCGCAAAGCGGGCGGCTCCGGCGCCGCCGAGAGGGGCGGTAAACAAAGAGGGGGCGTTCCGCCCCCTCTTGACCGAATCGGAAAAATTTGACAGGCTACTTTGCGTAGTAATCCTTTTTGAGAACTTTTTCTTCTTTCAGATAATCGGTGAAGGTCTTGTACTCGCTCTCGAAGAGCTGCGCGAACTCGGCGGGTCCGGCATAGCCAGGACGCTCGTCGTAGGCACCGGCCTTGAGGAAATCCTGCCACTCCTGGGTTTTAACGGCCTTTTCAACGGCTTCGACCATGGCGTCGATGGCGCCCTGAGACGTTCCGGCCTTGACGAACAGGCCGCGCCATGTTCCAATGTAGGAGTTGATGCCGAGCTCACCGGTGCATTCCATGTCGGGATAGAGCTTCATGCGCTTTTCGCAGATGGCGCACAGAGGAATGATGTCGCCAGCCTTGATCAGCCCGGCGATCTCGTCGGTGCCGGTGATCATCATGTCGATGTGGCCGCCCACCAGAGCGGAATTCATCTCGGCGCCGTCGGAATAGGGCACGTCGTTGACGTCGAGGCCCTCAAGGGTCTGGCGCAGAGACGCACCGTCGGAGCCGGTGGCCGTCAGCATTCCCACGTTGACTTCGAAGGGATGCTCTTTGACGTACTTGATCATCTCGGAGAAGGTGTGGTAGCCCTTTTCATCCATGGCCTTCTTGGAACCGGCAATGATGTTGATGGAATGAACCAGCTTCACCACGGGGATGAACTGCGTGCGGAAATCCATGGACGTGGCGCCCTGAAGGTCCTGCATGATCAGGCTCTGGGTGCCCAGCATAAAGGTGTAGCCGTCGGCGGGCTGCTTGTAGGTGTACTCGATGCCGTTGACGCCCGAACCGCCTGAGACGTTCACCACTTCCACGGGAACGCCCAGAATGTCGGTTAGCAGCTTGGCCATGGGACGCACGGTGCTGTCGGCGCCGCCGCCAACGCCCCAGGGGCAGACGATGTCGACCTTGCGGGCGAACTTCCATTCCTCGGCGCCGCAGGACGCCGCCGTCATGCCGAGAAGAGCCACGGCAAGAACCGCATAGACGAACTTTTTCACTTGCAACTCCTCCTTATTGATGTGAACGCGTCACATTTTTTTCTTTTCAAGCGTTTTTATTATCGGTCTTTTTCACGTTACTTGCAAATACAAATTAAATTATGTCGACATAAGTCTTACCCTATGGAAATAGTTTTTATTATACAGTGTACACTATTAAGGAGGGAGCACCATTGAATTTAAAACATGCCGGCTATGTGATGGCCGTTCTCGAGGAGGGCAGCGTCACCGCCGCGGCGAAAAAGCTGTTCATCTCCCAGCCGTCGCTCTCCCAGACCATAAAAGCCGCCGAAAAAGAGCTGGGGGCGCCCATTTTCGACCGAAGCGGCAAGCAACCGAAACTCACTCTTGCCGGCGAAAAGTACGTTGAATGTATGCGCGAGATCATGACCGCCGAGGCCAACCTTCAAAACGAGATCGCCGAAATGAAGCACGAACGCCGCGCACGGCTGCGCATCGGCATTTCTGCCCAGCGCAGCATCGCGCTGCTGCCACAGATTCTGCCGGAGTTCATGGCGAAGTACCCTCTGGTGACTCTCGAACTCAAGGAAATGCCATCGGTGCACCTCGAGGAGTCGCTGTCTCAAGGCGGCTGCGACGTGGCCTTCATCACCACGGTTCTCAAGCAGAACGCCCTGCACTACGAACTTCTCGAAAACGAGCGCATCGTCTTGATGGCGTCAAAGCAGACCGAACTGGCGCGACACCTCGAGGCGGGGCGCGAAATCGAACTGTCGGCAGCCCGTGACGAGGGCTTCATCAATCTCACGCCGGGACACAGCGTGCGCAACATCCAAAATCACCTCGCCGAACTGTGCCGCATGGAGCCTCGCGTGCTTCTGGAGCTGTCGAGCCTTGAAGCCGCCAAGCTCATCACGGCGCGGCTTTCTTCAGTGATGGTCTGTCCCTGCGGCTACATTCAGGGCGATCCGCGCGTCGAAAGTCTGGTCAGCTGTTACCCGCTGCGCTGCCACGGCTTCGAGAGGCACTTTTATTTCTGCTATCCCAAGAAGCTGCGACTCACGTCCTACATGCGCACTCTCTGCGAGCTGGCGCGGAGCGAGTGCAGAAAGCACTCTCGGTACCATGGCGCATAACCGAAAACCACCGGCACTGCCGGTGGTTTTCGATTGACAAAAAAATACCCGAAGGGATCGCTCCCCTCGGGTATTTGTAAACTGTATTTATTACAGTTTGTACTTGGAATACTGATCGCGCATGCCCTTGACGGCATTGCTCAGAGCTTCGGTATCAAGCACCATTTCCATCATGGAAATCTGGTCTTCCCAAGCCTTGGGATCAGCTTCCTCGCGGATTTCAGAATCGAAGATATCATAAACGGCGAGTCCCAACGGGACGCCGGCCAGAGGACCTGCAAAGGTAGGATCACCGTTGGTCACGGTTTCGGCGTAGATCTCGGCGCCTTCAGCGTCGGACGAACCGAAGATGACCACGATGTTCTCAGCGCCGTACTTGTCAACGCAATCCTTGACGCGCTGCTGGTTCTGCAAGTCCATGGCTCCTGCAGCCGTTCAGACGAAGCACTCCGTTGCTTCGAAGACGACTTCGGCGCCACTGTTCTCAAAGCAGGCCTGCATAGCGGGTGCGGGTACGCCGTCACGCTCACCAAGCAGGATCAGCTTTTTGCCTGCGAGTTTGCCCATAAGTCGCACCTCCTTTTCTTCTGTTCTGCAATGATTATAACTAATATTTTACGCTGCGCAAGAGGTCGATAACATTTTCAGATAAAGCGCTGGATTTCACATTCTCATTTTGGTTATTTCGCCCATGCGCTTGTGAAAAAGGCGGAGAGCTGGCTCTCGACCTCTCGCGCGCACGAAAAGGACGCCGAGGAAGGCGGCAGCTTGCCTTTCGCCTGCTGTGATTTTGGCCGTTCCATGTTATAATGGCCTCCAGCGTGTTCCATCAATCTATTTTCAAAAAACAAGGAGCCTTCCTATCATGAACGAAATCAGATTAGTCGATTTCCGCGCCGAGAGCCTTCAGTTCGACATGAACCACCAGTTCAAGCCCCAGAAGGACGAAAACCTCACCCTGGCCATCAAGCTGGACCAGCGCGTCCGCATGAGCGGCACGCCCAAGGAACCCACGTTCCTCAACCTGCGGGTCACCGTTTTCGAGGACGCTCAGCAGCACAACTATCCCTTCGAGATCGTCGCCGACGTGACGGGCGTGTTCCTTATCAACGCCGAAGGCGAGGACCGCGAAGCCCTGCTGAAGGACAACGGCATGGTCATGCTGCTGCCCTACGTGCGCGCCATGATCAGTCAGCTGGTGTCGCTGGCCAATCTGCCCATGCCCGTCATCCTGCCTCCTCTGGACCCCGCGCAGATGCAGCCCGTCCAGCAGCCCAACGCGACGGAACAAAAGTAGTTCTCCCATGAAAACGAAAAAGGCCTTCCCTTCCGGGAAGGCCTTTTTGCGTCGCAAATTCAGCAGCGGCAACGCACAAAACTGTTTTTTTCTGGTATAATATTGGGGTTCGAGCTACGTTTTTTATTCGGTTTCGACGGCCGGAAGGTGAGATTTCATGTTCATTCCCATTGAGGGCGAAGATTGTATTTTTCTGCAGAATGCCGTCGCCTTCGTTCACGACGAAAGGCGCACGACGGTATATTATACCGACGGCAGCACGACTCTTACGGGATTTCGGCCTGTCACGCTGGCGCGGCGGTACAGGAAACTCATGCGGACGGCCCTTCGTCCGGCAGGTTTCGCAGCGCAGGAGGTTAACGATCGATGAGCAGTCATTACACAGCTGAAGACATACAGGTTCTCGAAGGTCTGGACCCCGTCCGCAAGCGTCCCGGAATGTACATCGGCGACACGACGGCGCGGGGCCTTCACCATTGCGTCTACGAGGTGGTCGACAACGCCGTCGACGAGGCCATGGCCGGCTTCTGCACGGAAATCACGGTGACGCGCCACAGCGACGAAAGCATCAGCGTCGAGGACAACGGCCGCGGCATTCCCGTGGATCCCCACCCTTCCAACGGGAGGCCCGCCCTGGAGGTGGTGCTGACGGTGCTCCACGCCGGCGGCAAGTTCGACAGCCACAACTATAAAATTTCCGGCGGCCTTCACGGCGTCGGCGTCTCTGTGGTCAACGCGCTGTCGGAGTGGCTCGAGGTCACGGTGTGGCGCGACGGCAAGGAATGGCGCGAGCGCTTCGAGCGGGGCAAGCCCGTCACCGACCTGATGGGCGGCACGCCCACGACGCGACGCGGAACGCGGGTCACCTTCAAGCCCGACGGGGAGATCTTCGAAGAGGTGGCCTTCTCGGCCGACACGCTGTCCAACCGGTTCCGCGAGATGGCCTTTCTGATTCCGGGCCTGAGATTCGTTTTCGTCGACGAATCCGAGGGCAAAACGTGGAACTTCCATTACGAGGGCGGCGTCTTGGAGTTCGTCAAGTACCTGAACAAGGACAAGACGCCTCTGACGCCCGAACCCATTATGGTGAGCGGCGAAAAGGACAACGTCCAGGTGGAGATGGGATTTCAGTACACCGACGAGTACAATGAGCGCCTGTACTCCTTCGCCAATCTGATCAACACCATCGAGGGCGGCACCCACGTGGCGGGGCTGCGCAGCGCGCTGACTCGCGGCATCAACGAAGGGGCACGCCGCGCCGGGGTGCTGAAGGAAAAGGACGAAAACCTTTCGGGCGAAGACCTTCGCGAGGGACTGACCTGCGTCCTGTCGGTCAAACTGGGCAACCCCCAGTTCGAAGGCCAGACGAAAACCAAGCTGGGCAACGGCTACGTCAAGGGCGTGGTGGATTCGATCATTTACGACGGGCTCCTTCGCGAGCTCGAAGAAAATCCCACGGTGATCAAGCCCATTATCGACAAGGCCCTGAAGGCGCGTCAGGCGCGCGAGGCCGCGAAAAAAGCGCGCGAGCTGGTGCGCAAGTCGGCCATGGGAGGGCTTTCGCTTCCCGGCAAGCTGGCCGACTGTTCGAGCCGCACGGCGGAGAACTGCGAGGTCTACATCGTCGAGGGCGACTCGGCAGGCGGCAGCGCCAAACAGGGGCGCGACCGCAAGTTTCAGGCCATTCTGCCGCTGCGGGGCAAGATCCTCAACGTGGAAAAGGCGCGCATGGACAAAATCCTGAGCAGCCGCGAGATCCGCGTCATCATCCAGGCGCTGGGCTGCGGCATCGGCGAGGACTTCGACATCACCAAGCTGCGCTACAACAAGATCATCATCATGACCGATGCCGACGTCGACGGCGCCCACATCAGCACGCTGCTGCTGACCTTCTTCTTCCGCCACATGCGCGAGCTCATCGAGAAAGGCCACGTCTATCTGGCGGTGCCGCCGCTGTACCGCCTCCAGGTGGGCAAGAAAGTGGACTACCTGTACAGCGACAAAGAGCTGCGCAAGGCCATGGACGCCCTTGCGGCCGAGGGCAAAAAGGCGGCGGTTCAGCGCTACAAGGGCCTTGGAGAGATGAATCCCTCGCAGCTCTGGGAGACCACCATGGACCCGGCGACGCGGATTTTGAAACAGATCGAGCTGGACGACCTGACGGGTGCCGACGAGTATTTCGACATCCTCATGGGCGACCGGGTGGAACCGCGGCGCCAGTTCATCGAACAGCACGCCCACGAAGTCCACAATCTGGACGTCTAACCTATCGAATTCGCAAAACGCACAGGGGAGAGCGCCGAAAGCGGCGCCCTCCCCTGTTTCGTCCATTCCCGCCGAGTCCTAACGCCCGACGAAGCCCAGAACTTCGCCGATGTACATGGTATGAGGCTCTTCGCGCTCATAGTACTTCTGCACAGCGCTTCGCGGAAGGGCCGCGCGGACCAAATCGTGGCGGTACATCTTGCGGCAGATCAGCGTCAACGGCGCCTCTTTGAAGGACATGCCGCCCTCCACCTCCACGGGGGTGAGCGACGTCAGCGCAACTTTGTCTCCGTTGCGCCCGGATTGCGAACCCAGAAGGCTCAAATCGCCGTGATGCTCGCCGAAGAAGAACGCCAGAGTGAAACGATCGCAGGCGTCCATAAACTCATGGGTGTAGCGGACGGGCTTGACGTAAACCGTGGCGGTCGGCACCTCCCACAGTGTGCCCAGAGCTCCCCAGCTGACGGTCATGGTGTTCCAATGGTCTTTGGTGCCGGCAGTCAACAGCGCCCAGCCCCGGTCGAAAAGGGTGAAAATGTCGGTTTTGAACTCGCTGATGTCTTTCATGGCGTGCCTCCTCCGAAGTGATGGTTTCATTATAATCCCTTGGAGCGCCGCGGACAAAAGGGGCTTTTCCGAAAATGCCGACATCTGCAAGGCGTCGAGTGCCGGCTTGTCCGACGGGTGAAAAAAGCCCGCGGGAAGGTGATACAATGAAGGCGTCCCGGCGGTCTTTATTGGGCCGAGACGTCAGGAGGTCGATGATCGTGGATCTGAACGAATTGAGAGATCAGGCGGCGCGAGCCCTTTCGGAGCTTCTCGCCGTTGCCCACACCGAACCGGGCGACATTTTCGTGGTCGGCTGCTCCACCAGCGAAGTCCGCGGCTTTCACATCGGCAGAGGGTCCAACGTCGAGGTGGCCGAAGCTATCTATGACGGCCTCATGCCCGAACTGAAGGCGCACGGCCTGTTTTTGGCCGCGCAGTGCTGCGAACATTTGAACCGCGCATTGATTTTGGAACGGGCGGCCCTTCCCCGCGGCGCCGAAATCTGCAACGTGGTGCCTCAGCTGCACGCAGGCGGCGCCTTTGCCATGACGGTTTACCGGCGGTGCCAACATCCCGTGGCCGTGGAGCACATCCGCGCCGCGGCGGGCATGGATATCGGCGACACGCTGATCGGCATGCACCTGCGCGACGTGGCAGTGCCGGTGCGCCTCTCCGTCAAAAAAATCGGCGAGGCCAATCTGGTCTGCGCCCGCACGCGCCCCAAATACATCGGCGGCGAACGCGCCGTTTACGACGCCCGCCTTTCGGGCGGCGAGGTGCGGCGGAAAACCGACCTGCAGGCCTGATCGGCCGAATTCCGGAGGGAACATGAAGATCACTACGCTGTGTTACATGGAGCGCGACGACACCTATCTCATGCTGCACCGCGTCGTCAAGAAAAACGACGAGAACGGCGGCAAATGGATCGGCATCGGCGGCAAGCTCGAAGAGGGAGAGAGCCCCGAGGAGTGCCTGCTGCGCGAGGTCCGCGAGGAAACGGGCTGCACGCTGACGGACTACGCCTTTCGCGGTCTGGTCACCTTCGTCTCCGACCGCTGGGGCACGGAATACATGTGCCTTTACACCGCCTCGAGCTTTTCCGGCGAACCTGCTGGCTGCAACGAGGGCGTCCTCCGTTGGGTTCCCAAGGCCGACGTGGCCGCGCTGAACCTGTGGGAGGGCGACCGGATTTTCCTGAAGCTGCTGGAGCGCGGCGAGCCCTTTTTCTCGCTGAAGCTGCGCTATGAGGGCGACAAACTGGTGGAGTGGGCGCTGAACGGCCACCATCGGGAGGCCCCCCATGGATAAGCTCTTCTGCATTTTCGACATGGACGGCACTCTGGTGGATTCCATGGGCTGGTGGCAGCGCATGGAGTTCCGCTACCTGCTTGAACACGGCGCGAAACCGGGGGCGCAGCTCGACGCGCTGGTGGCGCGCCTCAAGCCGCTGACTCTGGCCGACGCCGCGAAGATCTTCGTCGACGAGCTGGAGCTTCGCAAGACGCCGCAGACCATCACCGCCGAGATGAACGCCCTGATGGAAGAGAACTACCGCTTCCGCGTCCCTCTGCGCGAGGGCGTGGCGGACTACCTCGACGCCCTGCACCGGCGCGGCGCGCGGATGTGCACGGCGTCGGCCACTGATGCCCACTTGGTGAAAATCTGCCTGGAGCGCACGGGCATCGCCTCGTATTTCGACTTCATGCTGAGTTGCGCCGACGTGGGCGCCAGCAAGGATCGGCCCGACGTGTACTTTGAGGCCGCGCGGCGGTTGGGCGCCTCGCCGTCGGACTGCGCCGTATTCGAGGACTCGCTGCAGGCGCTGACCACCGCCAAGCGGGCGGGATTTTACGCCGTGGGCATTTACGACGCCAACAGCCACGGCGACCAGGCCCGACTGCGCCGTCTAGCCGACGAGTACGCCGGAAGCTGGCGCGAGGCCCTTGAAAAACTGTGATCCAGCCTCTGTCTCGTCAAAAAACGCATCTTTCGCGCGAAAAAAATTTTTCTGAAAAACAGGGCGCAGTGATGCGGCAAATGCCGCATCACTGCGCCCTGTTCGTTCATTTCACGAATCTCATTTTTCGGTTGAACCGCTCCGGGAAGGTGCGGCATCCGCCCGCTCTCCCCGGCGAAGCACCACGCGGCGCACTTTCGCCTCGATGACCTCGGAAAATAGCCACAGAGGCACCGAAGCGACCATAAGCGCCACAAAAAGGACCTTCACTTCCGTCGTCAGTCCTTCGTTCAATCCGGCTCCCACCAGCGACAGCACCGCCATTCCGGGAGCCCGTCCCAGGAAGCACACGGCCGAAAGGGGCAGCAGCCTCAGACGGGTCAGTCCGGCGATGAAGCACACGGCGTCGTCGGGCAGCGCCGGCAGCAGGAAGATCATGAAGAAGGTCATATAGCCGCCGTCTTCCGTCAGCGAATCGAAACGGTTCAGCGTCTTTTCCGAGACGACGCGGCGCACGAACTTCTTTCCCAGCAGGCGTCCCAGCCCCATGGCCAGAAAACTGCCCAGCGTCAGCCCGGAGGTGGTCAGCATCCAGCCCTTCCAGAAGCCGAAAACGTAGCCGCCCGCCAGCGCCACGGCCTGCCCGGGAATGGGCGCCACGACCACCTGCACCACCTGCGCCGCCACGAAGATCAGCGGCGCGGCGCGTCCTCGGCGCAGCAGCTGGTCGCGGAAGGTCTCGGGATTTTCGAAGACGCTGCGGAGCCAGCCGCGCCACGTCTCGGCGACGGAAGCGGGCAAGACGAACATAACGGCCTGATAGAGGATCAGCAGAGCCGCGGCGATGGCCGCCGCCGAAAGGACGACGGCAAAAAGCGATGAAATTTTGCGCCGCAGCAGCGCGGCAAAGGTGTTGTGTCTCATGGGCGCTGTCCTCTCTGTCAAAGATGCCCCGTCGGGCGGGGCGCGCGAAACGCCGCAGGAAGCGCGGCACAGCGTGACGGATACCTTCTTTTATAGTAAGATAAACGCGAAATCCATTCTCCGAGGTGATGCTTCTGTGCTTTCCGCGCGAACGGGGATCATCGGCGGACTGATCATCGCCGCAGCCGTGCTGTTCTGGCTTATCCCGACGGTGATCGGCGTCCTTTTTTCAATCGTCTGGTTTGTAATCGCCCTGCCCTTCAGGTTGCTGCGGCTGATTTTCGTCACGGGCCTCGGCGGCCTTCTGGCGTGGCTGTGGCGCCTTTTCAGCGGATTTTTCGGGCTTTTCGGGGTCTTCGGCGCGCTGGTCAAGTGGATTCTCGTTGCCGCCGCCGGCGCCTTCGGGGTGATATTCCTGTGGGGTTTCGCCGGCTCTTGGCGCGACAGCCGAGCCAAAGCCGACAAGCGCGCATGGGCGCTGGAAGTCATGGGACTGGAGGAGTCCGCCTCGCCAGAGGACGTCAAGCGGCGCTACCGCCAACTCGTCAAGGCGGAACATCCTGACCGTCTCCCCCGCGGCGCCACGGCGTCTCAACGCCGCGCCGCCGAAGAGAGAGCCGAGCGGATCAACCGGGCCTACGCCATTCTGTCGGCCTGATGAACGGCTTCGGAGCCGTTACAGCTCTTTGCCCGTCAGCCGGCGGTAGGCCTCTTTGTACTTGCTGATGGTTTTCTCCACGATTTCGTCGGGAAGAACGCCGTCGTTGCCGGGATGGGCTTTGTACCAGTCGCGGGCAAACTGCTTGTCGAAGGAGGGCTGGCCGTGTCCGGCCTCGTAGCCCTCGAGGGGCCAGAAGCGGCTGCTGTCGGGCGTCAGCATCTCGTCGCCGAGGACGACGCGCCCCTGATCGTCAAGGCCGTACTCGAATTTGGTGTCGGCGATGATGATGCCCTTGGAAAGGGCGTAGTCCGAGCATTTTCTGTACAGCGTCAGAGTGGCGTCGCGGATGGTTCGGGCGTAGTCCGCGCCCTTGCCGGGATAGATCTTTTCCAGCAGCTTCACGCAGCTGTCGAAGTCGATGTTCTCGTCGTGGTCGCCGATTTCGGCCTTGGTGCTGGGCGTGAAAATGGGCTCGGGCAGTTTCTGGCATTCCTTCAATCCGGCGGGAAGGCTGATGCCGCAGGCCGTGCCGTCCTTCCGATAGCTGGCCCAACCGCTGCCGGTGATGTAGCCGCGGACAATGCACTCCACGGGAAGCATTTTCAGCTTGCGGCACAGCATGCTGCGCCCCATGAAGCGGGGCTGGCGGAAGAACTCGGGCATGTCGGCGTTGTCGGTGCTGACCATGTGGTTGGGGATGATGTCGCGGGTGTATTCAAACCAAAAACGGCTCATCTGAGTGAGCACCACGCCCTTTTGGGCCACGGGGCTTTTCAGAATGATGTCGAAAACCGAGATGCGGTCGGTGGCGGTCATCACCAGATTTTCGCCGAGATCGTAGATCTCGCGGACTTTGCCTTCTTTGACGGGATGAAACTCCTGCATGGCAGATCACTCCTCACTGAGAGATTTTGAGGCATTTTTCCGTTTCAGTATAAGCAAATTCCGTCAGAAAACAAGACATAAAAAAGAAAAACCATTAAAATATCAACGTTCCGACAGAGGCGGCGCGGCGAGCATTCCTCGCGGCGCCGGCCGGAACGGCTCAAGGTTTTCCACGAAAGGGGGGAGCCGCGGTGAGTCTCAACGAAACGCCGTCTTCAGTGCGGCTGCACATCGGATTGTTCGGAAGGCGAAACAGCGGAAAGTCGTCGCTGATCAACGCCCTGACGGGACAGCACATCGCCATCGTCAGCGACGTGGCGGGCAGCACGACCGACCCTGTTTACAAGGCCATGGAGTTTCACGGCATCGGGCCGGTGGTGTTCATCGACACGGCGGGCATCGACGACAGCGGTGGGCTGGGGCGCCTGCGAGTGGCCAAAACCCGCGAGGCCGCCGAAAAGACCGACGTGGCCATTATGGTCTTCAACGGCGGGGCACGCGGCGAGAAGCCGTGGATCGACGTTCTGAAATCACGCGGCGTGCCCGTCATCGCCGTGCTCAACGCCATCGACGCCATGACTACGGGCCAGCGGGCGCAGGCGCTGGATGCCATCCGCGGGGCCTGCGGCCTCGACGCCCTGCCCGTCAGCGCGCTCACCGGCGAAGGTCTGGCGGAGCTGCGGGAAAAAATCGTCAGAGAGGCGCCGGGCGACGACGAGGCGCCGTCGCTCACCGGCACGCTGTGTGCCGCTGGCGATACTGTGCTGCTGGTCATGCCGCAGGACATTCAAGCCCCCAAGGGGCGGCTCATCCTGCCACAGGTGCAGGTGATCCGCGAGCTGCTGGACAAGGGCTGTCTGCCGCTGTGCTCCACAACCGACAGGGCCGCGCAGGCGCTGTCGGCGCTGAAAGAGCCTCCGGCGCTGGTCATCGTCGATTCGCAGTGCTTTCCCGCCGTGGCGCCTCTCGTGCCGCAGGGGACGCGCCTCACGTCATTCTCAGTCCTGTTCGCCGGCTTCAAGGGCGACTTGGCGGCACTGGTGCGGGGAGCGCGCGTCATGCCGCGCTTGACTGAAGACTCCCGCGTGCTCATCGCCGAGGCCTGCACCCACGTGCCTCTCGAGGAGGACATTGGCCGCGTCAAAATTCCGCGGTTGCTGCGCGCCCGCTTCGGAAAGAACCTGACGGTGGACTTCGCCCGAGGCGTGGACTTTCCCGAAAACCTAAAGGCCTACGACTTGATTATCCATTGCGGCGCCTGCACCTTCAACCGACGCTTCATGCTCTCGCGCATCGCCCGCGCCGCCGCGGCCGGAGTGCCCATCACCAACTACGGCCTGGCTCTGGCCCAGCTCAACGGCATTCTCGACAAAGTGTCGCTGCCGCAGGAGTCGCGAAGATGAAGGGAAGCTCTCTTTTCAAGCGCTGCCTCATTCCCGCCGCAGCCATGATCCTGTGGTGGACGGGAAGCGCCTCGGGCTGGTGGAATTCCTACATTCTGCCGTCGCCAGCGCAGGTTTGGGACGCCTTCGTCGACCTGTGGCGCAGCGGCGAGCTGAGCAAGGACACGTGGGCCAGCGTGCGCCGCGTGCTCGTGGGCTTCGGCTGGTCGTTTTCGCTGGCCTTTTTTCTCGGCGCCCTGTCGGCGCGGTCGAAGCACGGCGAATTTTACGACCACATCGTCGAGTTTTTGCGCCACGTGCCGCCGCTCAGCCTCATTCCGCTGCTGATCCTGTGGTTCGGCATCGGCGAGAGGTCGAAAACGGTGCTCATCGTCCTCGCCTCGTTTTTCCCCGTTTACATGAGCGTGTACAAGGGTTTTCACGGCGCCGACAAAAAGCTCGTCGAAGTGGGGCGCACTCTGGGATTCAGCCGTTGGGAACTTTTCTCGCGCATCGAATTTCCCTGCGCCGTGCCCGACGTGCTGTCGGGACTGCGCATCGGCCTGGGTTACAGCTGGCGCGCCATTATCAGCGCCGAGATGATCGCCGCCGCCAGCGGTCTGGGCTACCTCATTCTCGACGCCCAGCAGATGTCACGATCGGACCGCGTCATGGCGGGGATTTTCGTCATCGGCATCATCGGCTGGTTGAGCGATGCCGTCGTGGCGTTCATCATCGGCCGCGTCGTGCCGGGAGGCGAAAGCGATGGCTGAGTACGGCATTTACAACCTGTATAAATCCTACTGCGTGGACGGCGCCGAAGTTCCGGTGCTGCGCGGGCTGAACCTGCAGTTCGAGAACGGCAGCTTCACGGTCATCGTGGGGCGCAGCGGCTGCGGAAAGACGACGCTGCTGCGGATCCTCGCGGGGCTGGAAAGCTGTACCGGCGGCTGCGTGCGCTCGTCGGGCGGCAGGCGCGCGTCCATGGTCTTTCAGGAACCGCGGCTCATGCCGTGGCTTTCCGTGGAGCACAACGTGGCCTTCGGCGTCAAAAAGCCCGACCGCGCCAAAATCCGAAAGCTCATTGCCGCCGTCGGGCTCGAGGGCTTTGAAAAAGCCCGTCCTTCCCAGCTTTCGGGCGGAATGAAACAGCGCGCGGCGCTGGCGCGCGCCCTGGCTCCCGATCCCGACGTGCTGCTCATGGACGAGCCCTTCGCCGCGCTGGATTTCTTCACGCGCATGACTATGCAGAACCTGCTCCTCGAGCTGTACCGCCGCAGCAAAATCACCGTGGTTTTCGTCACTCACAGCATCGACGAGGCGATCTTGCTGGGACAGCGCATCGTCATTCTCAAAGGCGGCATCGCCGCCGACAGCTTCGACCTCAGCGGCTTCGCCTACCCGAGGGACCCTGCCCTGCCCCAACTGGCGTCGCTGCGCCGGCAGATTTTGAGGCGCATCGTCGGAGAAGAGGGGCGGTAAAATAGCAAACGTCCAGCGGCCCTTTCCGCGGCTTCGTCCCGAAGGAAAACGCCGGCGGAAAATTCCCGTGGTACAATGAAACGGAATATGATCGACGGCAGGCTCCACGCCGCGAATGAGGAGGTTTCGGACATGAAAAAAACGCTGAAGAAACTGGCAGGACTTCTCCTTCTTTTGTGTGCCGCCGGCGCGGCTCGTGCGGACCTGAAAGTGACCTACATCAAGCCGCCGCTGAACGTGCCTTCCATGGTGGAGCGCCGCCTCGGACTCTTCGAGCAGTACTGCGGGCAGCCCGTGGACTACGTGGTGCTCTCCAACGGTCCCGAGCAGGTTCACGCCCTGGCCGCCGGCGACGTGCAGTTTCTGCCCGCCGCAGGATCGACCAGCGTGTTCCTGGCGTCGTCCAACGGCGCCGACTTCAGAATTCTCTCGGTTTTCGCCCGCGCGCCCAAGAGCTTTAAAATTCTGGCTCCCGCGGGGTCGCCTCTGAGCCGCCCTTCCGATTTGAAGGGGAAAACGGTGGCGGGGCCGCGGGGCACCATTCTCCACGAGCTTCTGGCGCTGTGGCTCGCCCAGGACGGCCTGAGCGAGAAGGACGTGACCTTCGTGAACTTGAACATCGCCGCTGCGGCGGCCGCTCTGGCCTCGGGAAAGGCCGACGTTGCCCTTCTCACCGGCGTGCCGGCGTGGAAACTTGCCAAGCAGGGCTTCAAAGTGCTGCGCGACGGCCAAGGCCTTGTGGGCGGCGAAGTGCTTACGGTCACCACGGCCCAAAGGCTGCGCCGCTACCCGCAGCTCGTCAAAAACTTCATGAAGGCGCGCCGCCAGTCGGTGCAGTGGATGAACGATCACCACGACCGAGCCGTCAGAATCGCCGCCGAGGAGCTGAATCTCACCGCCGAAGAGGTGGAGGAGCAGTTTCCGCTTTACGACTTCTCGCCCGACGTCACCTCGAAAGACGTGGAGGGCTTGCAGCGCACCGTGGACTTCATGGTTTCCCAGCGCATAATGCGGCCGCTGGACGTGAGAAAGCTTTTCGCCCCCGGCGTCCTTCCGGCGGAATAGCGTACCGCCCCGAGGCGGCGCAAAGACTTTCCCGCGGGATCCGCCGTCTTCACCTGCGAGAGGCGCCCGCGCTTTCGCGCGCGCAACGGAACAGCCGCCCGATGTTTTTTCATCGGGCGGCTGTTTTTCGACGGCGCTGTTTTCGATTCGTCTCAGATGATCCCTTCCTCTTCAAGCTGCGCCGTCAGATGGGTCAGGTCGGGAATGACGCGCCACGCGCCGGCGCGCCGCAGTTCCTCGCCCGACGTGCTGGTCTGCACGGCGGCGCAGCGCATTCCGGCGCTGAGGGCAGCCTGGACGTCGATGGTGGTGTCGCCGGCGTAAATCACGGCCTCGGGCTCGGCGCCCAGCAGCTCGGCGCCTTTGAGTAGCACGTCGGGGGCCGGTTTGGGACGCGCCACGTCGTCGGCGCCCACGACGCAGTCCATCAGTTCCTCTAGGCCCTTGGCGCGGATCACCCGCATGGGCGTCGTGCGGTTTGACGCGCAGCCCACCTTGACGCCGCGGGCGCGAAGCTCCGTCACGCACTTCAAGGCGCCGGGGGCGGGAACCATCAACTCCGCCTCGCCGGGAATGCAGTGCTTCGCGTAATATTCGCCGTATTCGGGGCGCTCGTCGCCCAGCAGAGCCAGCCAGAAATCCCTGGAGTTCCAGCCAATGACCTTCATCAGCTTTTCGCGGCTGCATTGGGGCTTTCCGAAGTGCCGCGCCAGCATGTTCACATTGCGCAGCAGCGCTGCGCTGGTGTCGATAAGGGTCATGTCGAAATCAAAAAGGACAGCTTTGAGAGTCATCGCCCTTCTCCCTTCAATAAAACTGAACCCCAATCATACCATAGGGCCGGCCTGTCGGGCAAAGCCGTGCGCCTCTCGCGCTCCGACGGTGTTAAAATTGTGCACGAAAGGATATAATGATCTCGTCAAACGCCATTGTTTTTCGAAGCCGGCACGCGCCTCTCCCAACCGGAAGCCGCGGCGCCACAGAAAAGATTTTTTGAGGATCGAGGATAAACGATGACCATTACCGCCTTTGCCGCCGCTTCGGCGGCCGTATTCGCCGGCAGCGCCGTTCAGGGCATCGCCGGTTTCGGCATGGCGCTTCTCTCCGTGCCCATTCTGCTCCACTTTCTGCCGCAGACCACCGTCACGCCCTGTCTTGCCGTTACGTGCACCGTGATGAACGCCTTTTTCATGTGGAACTTGAGGCATTCCATCAGCTGGAAGCTCATCGTTCCCGTGCTGCTGGGCGCTGCGGCAGGCGTTCTGCCCGGCGTCAAGCTGCTGCAGTACGTTCCCGCCGGCCCCTTCAAGGCAGGCGTGGGAGTGGTGATTACGCTGTCGGGCCTTCTGCTGTGGCGCGGCGTCACGTGCCCGCTGCACAGCCCTGTGCTCCAGCTGGCCGTGGGAGCCGTCGCCGGCGTCATGTCGGGAGCGCTGTCGGTTTCAGGCCCGCCCGTGGCGGTTTTCTTCACCGCCGGCAGCGTCCACAAGGACGTTTTCCGCGCATCGCTGGCCATGTTTTTTCTCGCGTTGAACCTGTTCACCCTCGGGGCTTTGACCGCCGAAGGTCTGCTGACGCCGCAGCTGTTGCGCTTCTCCGCAGGGCTGATGCCGGCAATGCTGGCCGGCTCGCTGGTCGGTCTGAAGCTGGCGGGGCGGGTTTCCGAAAAGACCTTCCGCGGCTTCGTCATGACGATGATCATCCTGTCGGGACTTTCTCTGCTGTGGTGACGGTACCTGCCGCCATGGCATTCATCTTTTCGCAAAGGGGAAATTGACCATGAACGAGAAACTCAAAAGAACTCACGAGCTGGGACAGAGCATCTGGTACGATTCCATCAGCCGCTCCACCGTCCGCGGCGGCGAGCTGAAAGGCCTGCTGGACTGCGGCATCCGCGGCGTCACCACCAATCCGTCCATTTTCCAGAAGGCCCTTTCGGGCTCTCGGGATTACGACGACGACATGAAGCGCCTCATCGCCGAGGGCAAAAGCGACACCGAAATTTACGACGCGCTGACGCTCAGCGACGTTCGCGAGGCCTGTGCGCTCTTTCGGCCGCTGTGGGAGGAAAGCGGCGGCACCGACGGTTTTGTCAGCCTCGAGGTGAACCCGCTCATCGCCGACGACGCCGAGACCACCGTCGCCGAGGCCAAGCGTCTGTGGAAGGCGCTGGACTGCCCCAACGCCATGATCAAAATTCCCGCCACTCCTGCGGGAGTCAAGGCCCTCGAGGAGGCGACGGCAGCCGGAATCAACGTCAACTCCACGCTGATTTTCGCGCGGAGCCAGTACGCCGCCGTGGCCGAAAGCTATCTGCGCGCGCTCTCCCGCCGCGCAGCGCAGGGATTGCCCCTCGACCAGGCGTCGGTGGCCTCGGTCTTCGTGAGCCGCATCGACACGGCCGTCGATCCGCAGCTGGCGCAGAAAAACTCCGATCTGGCCGGCCGCGTGGCCATGGCCAACGCCCGCGCCATATACGGCCTGTTCGAGGAGATCACGGCGTCGCCGAAGTGGAAGGCTCTGTCGGCCAAGGGCGCTCGGCCCCAGCGGCCACTGTGGGCCAGCACAAGCGTCAAAAACAAGGCCTATTCGCCCACGCTCTACGCCGACGGCCTCATCGGTCCGAACACCGTCAACACTCTGCCGCCCGCCGCGCTGAAGGCCTTTATGGAGCGGGGAACTCCGGCGCTTACCGTCAACGCACCCGGTTTCAAGGCCGATTTGGCAGCGCTGAAGGCCTGCGGCATCGATCTGGACGCCGTGACGTCAAAGCTGCTGGCCGACGGGCTCGAGGCCTTCGTCCGCTCGTTCCGCGAGATGATGGACATTATCGCCGCACGGCGCAAAGACCTTTCATAAGATGGGCCGCGCATTTCGCCGCCTGCGGCGTTCGCCCTTCCGGCACGACGCGCCGCCGAAGGGGCCTTCTCCTTTGAATTTCGGAAAATTTCTGACGGCTCTTCTTCTCCTTTTCGTTTTTCTTCCCGGAGCTTCCTCCGGAAGCCAAACGGGAACAGCGAATTACGGCTACCAACTTTTCGACGTGTTTCTGCGCGAACTCCATCCCCAGTCGGCGGTCCTGCAGCTGCGCGAAGTTCCGCGGGACGACGGCTTCATCTCCTGGGCCTATCTGGAATGCCGCAACGCCAACGTCCGCGGCATGAACGTAAGGTCGCTGAAGATGGACTGCTTCGACGCCAAAGTCACGCCGCCGGCGCGGTGGAAATCCATGGAATACCCGGCGGTGGAGAGCATGCTGTCCTGCCACGCCGAGGGCATATTCACCGAGGGCGACATCAACGACTTCCTGAAGCGCCAGGTCTTCGGCGCACGGCAGGAGTGGCAGGATTTCAGCGTCCGCCTGCACAACGGGCGCATTGAGGCTTCCGCCTATTACAAGGCCGATTTGAAGCTCTTCAAAACGCGAATCAAGCTGAACCTGTCCTGTTCCATCGTGGGGCGCGGAACGGCGCTGTGGCTCGAGAACGTCGCCGTCAAGGTGAACAACCGTGAGATCTCGCCGCGCTTCGTCGAAGAGGCGCTGAAAAAATTGCAGCCCTTTATCGACATGAAGAACTACGATCTCCCGCTGTACCTGACGAAAATCGAGTTCTACGACGGCACCTGCCGCGTGAGCAGCCGCATTCTCCCCAAGCCGCTGCCCGGCGGCCTGCATTGGCAGCACCCCGGCTCCCGAGAAGGAGCGACCTTCAGGGCGGAGGACGCGCACCTTTCCGAGCACCCTGCGGGGCGCGAGAATTTACCATCTCGATGAAAACCCCGTGCGCCTTCGGCGCTGGAACGAGCCGCCCTGCGTGAAAAACTACGCTCGTTTCTTCGCGGCGCACCGCGCGGACTTCGAAGAGCAAAGCGACACCACGTCGCTGAACACCAAGGAGGCATGACATGTCATTTCCCAACTGGAACCCTCAAAACGAAAACGGCCCCTTTTCGGGCTTCCCTTTCGACGGCTTTCCCTTCGGGAGACGAAAGTCCGGGGAGACGCCGGAACGCCATCCCGACAGGCCGCAGTTCAAACTGAGCCGCAAGACCGTCATTCTGCTGCTGAGCCTTGCCGTTCTGGTTTTCATTTTCCCCGCCGCGGCAAAATTCCTGGCGGACTATTACTGGTACGAGGCTGAAAAGCTCACGTCGGTGTTCTGGACGCGCCTTCTGCCGCAGTGGATTCTCCTCGTCGTCTTCTCCGCTCTGGCCTTCGCCATCGTTTACCCCAATCTGGCCGTCATGGTGCGCACCGCCAAAAGATTGCCGCAGAACGTGGGACTGCTGTCCACGGTTTTGGCAAGTCCCCTCTCCCGCTGGATCCCGTTGCTGCTCGGTCTGTTCATGGCCATCAGCGCGGGAACCGATTCCATGGGGAAGTGGCAGATGGTGCTCCAATTCCTGCACGGCGGAAAATTCGGCACCCAGGACGCCATCTTCGGCAGGGACATCGGCTTCTACATTTTTTCATTGCCCTTCTGGAACTTCCTCCAGAGCTGGCTGACGGGCCTTCTGGTCAATGTGCTCATCGTCTGCGGCGCCGTCTACGCCATGCTGCTCATGGACAAGCTCCACAGCGGCGACTTCAAGCTTCCCGACGCCGTGAGGCTTCACCTGCTGACCCTCGGCGCCCTGCTGGCGGCCTGCTGGGGCTGCTCATTCGTTCTGGCGCGCTATATGCTGCTCTACAACCCCAACGGCGTAGTTTTCGGCCCGGGCTACACCGACATCCACGCCACGCTGCTGGCGCAGACCGTTCTGGCGGTGCTGTCCTTCGTGGCCGCGGGGCTTCTGCTGTTCGCCATGAAGAGCAACCGCAGCTGGAAATTCATCGGCATCACTCTGGGCGTTTTTCTCGCCGCCCACGTGCTGCTGCGCGGCATCTACCCCGAGCTGGTGCAGCGCTACATCGTGGTGCCCAACGAGTTCGAAAAGGAAAAGGAATACATCAGCAACAACATTGAAGCCACGCTTCGCGCCTACGGCATGGACCACATCGAGATCAGCGAGCTGACGCCCGACACGGGCCTGGCGCAGGAAGACGTGGCCGCCGACGCCGAAACGCTGGAAAACATGCGGCTGTGGGACTACCGCGCGCTGCTGCGCAGCTACAAGCAGCTTCAGGAAATCCGCAGCTACTACGACTTTTCGGCCATCGACATCGACCGCTACACCATCGGCGGCAAAATGCGCCAGGTGATGCTGGCGCCCCGCGAGCTCGACATGAGCGGCATGCAGAACCGCACGTGGGTCAACCAGCACCTGGAGTTCACCCACGGCTACGGCATCGTCATGAACGGCGCGCGCGACGTGGGGCAGAACGGCCAGCCCGAACTGCTCATCAGAGACCTTCCGCCGGTGAGCAGCGTGGACATTCCCATCCACCGCCCACAGATCTATTTCGGTGAGAATCCCATGAGCTACGCCTTCGTCAAGACCAGCGTCAAAGAGTTCGACTATCCCATGGGCGAATCCAACGCCCGCAGCACCTATGAAGGCGACGGCGGCGTCCCCATCGGTTCGCTGTGGCGCCGGTTGGTCTATACGCTGGCCTTCGGCGACACTCAGATTCTGTTCTCCGACGTGTTCAGAGAGGACAGCCGCGTCATTTACGAGCGCAACATCCGCGCGCGCCTCAACCGCGTCGCGCCTTTTCTGACCTACGATTCCGATCCTTACATCGCCGTCATCGACGGGCACATCCTTTGGATCGTCGACGCCTACACGACGTCGACGCGCTATCCCTATTCGGAGCCCGTGGGCCGGCGCTACCGCCGCGGCCGCATCGAAGGCGGCATCAACTACGTGCGCAACAGCGTCAAGTGCACCGTCGACGCCTATGACGGCCACATGAAATTCTACGTGGTGGAGCCCGACGATCCCGTCATTCAGTGCTGGCAGTCCATCTTCCCGAAACTCTTCAGCCCCGCCGAAGAGATTTCCCCGGCGCTGCGCGCCCACCTTCGCTACGCCCGCGACCTCTTTTCACTTCAGGCCGACATCTACCGCACCTATCACATGAGCGACGCCAACACCTTCTACAACAAGGAGGACGTTTGGAACACTCTGCAAAGCGAAGGCGCCTCCTCCGACCAGCTGCTGATGCAGCAGAGCACGCTGTCGTCCTACTATGTGATGAACAAGCTTCTGGGCGAGGAGAAACCCGAATTTTTGATGATGACGCCCTACACGCCCATCGGCCGCGACAACATGATCGCCTGGATGGCCGGCCGCTGCGACGGCGACAATTACGGCAAGCTCATGCTCTACCGCTTCCCCAAGCAGACGTTGATCTACGGCCCCAACCAGATCAGCGCGCTCATCAACCAGACGCCGGAGATCTCCGCGCAGCTCTCGCTGTGGTCGCAGAGAGGCAGCGACGTCATTATGGGACACTTGCTGGTGGTGCCCGTGAACAACTCGCTGCTCTACGTGAGACCGCTCTATCTCAAGGCCAGCCAGAGCGACTTGCCCGAGCTGAAGCGCGTCATCCTTTCAAGCGGCGGACGCGTGGTCTGGGACGAAACCTTTGACGGCGCCCTTCAAAAGCTGCTGCGCTCGCGAGACGAAAATCAGCCCGCGCCCGAGAGCCAGGGTCTTGTGCCGGCGCCGCAGGGCGAAACGCCCGCGCGAAACGCCGACGACTCCGAGCTGCGCGCCTTGGCGCGTCAGGCTCGAGGCGCATGGGACCGCTCGCAGCGAGCACTGAAAGAGGCCGACTGGAATTCCTACGGCCAAGCCATGAACGACCTCGAGCGGTCGCTGAACGCCATGTTCCCCGAGGGGATGAACTGACGCCCGCTCCTTGTTTCGAAAAAAAACGGTGCTGCCTTCGAAGGCAGCGCTGTTTTTTTGTGCCTTTCGTCGGCGGGACGAGGCGTTGAAAGTTTTTGCCGCGATAAAAAACGACGGGCACCGAAAGAAAGGGGTTGAAAGCTGAAAAGCTTCAGTTATAATTATTATATAAATTATCGATTTAACGGAGGGAATTTCTGCATGCCTTTTGTTGTGGGAATCGACATCGGCTCCACGGCCGTCAAGGGCCTCCTCTACGACGGCAAGGCGTTGAAATGGGGGCTGGTGCCTACGGGATGGACGCCGCGCGAAACCGGCGAAAACATGATCGCCTGGCTTTTGAAGCGCCGCAAAGTCCCGCGCGGCGAACTGAACATCGTGGCCACGGGCTACGGGCGCAAAACCGTCTCCGGAGCCCGCGCCGTCACGGAGATCACCTGCCATGCCCGCGGCGCCCACGAGCTGTGCCCTCAGGCCCGGAGCGTGCTGGACATCGGCGGGCAGGACAGCAAGGTCATTCTTCTGGGGCCTTCCGGCGAGGTCAGCGATTTCGCCATGAACGACAAGTGCGCCGCCGGAACGGGACGCTTCTTCCAAGTGCTGTGCCACGCGCTAGAATACGACATCGAGGAGTTCGGCTCAGTGCCCGTCGACGGCGAAGCCGAGCCGCTGTCAAGCATGTGCACCGTTTTCGCCGAAAGCGAGGTCATCGGCAACCTCGCCCGAGGCGTGCCGCGGGAAAACATCGCCCGCGGGCTGCTGAAAAGCATTGCCGCGCGTTCTGCCGGGATGTTGGCCAAAGTCGGCGTCAAACCGCCGGTGTTCTTCTCCGGCGGGCTGTCGCGCAGCCCATCGCTGAAATATTTTCTCGAAAAGGAACTGGATTGTCCCGTTTACGTGCACGACAGGTCACAATTTGCCGGCGCCCTGGGCGCCGCTCTTATCGGTTGGGAGGCTTTGAAGTGAGAAGCATCGAACAGATTCTCGAGGAAATGCGGGACCACGCCAAGGACGGCCCCGTGCTGATCAAGGAGATCAGCGAAAAGGGCATCCCCATCGTGGGAACTTATTGCACCTTTGTGCCGTGGGAGCTCATCCACGCCGCCGGCGCCGTGTCGGCATCGCTGTGCGCCAAAAGCCAGAAGCCCATCGCCGCCGCCGAGGAGCATCTGCCCCGCACGCTGTGCCCGCTGATCAAAGCCAGCTACGGCCACGCGCTGCTGGACACCTGCCCCTACTTCCACTTTTGCGACCTCGTGGTGGGCGAAACCACCTGCGACGGCAAGAAGAAGATGTACGAGCTCCTGAACCGCCTCAAAAAAGTGTACACCATTCAGATTCCCCAGCGCAACGACCGCCCCGAGGATCGTGAGATCTACAGGAAAGAGCTTGAGGCCTTCAAGGCCGAAATCGAGAAGCTCACGGGCAACGCCGTCACCGACGAAAAGCTGCGCGAGGCCATCAAACTCCGCAATTCCGAGCGCCGGGCGCTGAAGAGCCTGTGGGAGCTTTCGGCCATGGAAAACCCGCCTCTGACGGGACGCGAGATCTGGGAATTCACTGAGTACATGAGCCCCCACTTCGACAAAGAATCCGCCGTGAAATGGCTGAACCAGCAGGTTGCCGACATCAAGGCGGCCTCTCGAAGCCAGGACCGCGGCCTGGGCGGACGCCCCCGCGTCCTGATCACGGGATGCCCCATCAGCGGCGTGCCCAAGGTCATCGATGCCGTGGAGAACGCCGGAGCGCTGGTGGTGTGCTTCGAAAACTGCGGCGGCGAAAAGGAACTGGGCTACCTGGTGGACGAGAGCAAGCCGCCCATGGAAGCGCTCGTCGAAAAGTATCTGGGCATCGGCTGCTCCGTCATGAGTCCCAACGCCTCGCGCCTGAACTCTCTTCGGTCTCTCATTGAAAAGTACCGCGTTCAGGGCGTTCTGGACCTGTCGCTGACCACCTGCCTCACCTACTCCGTGGAGAGCAAGACCATCCGCGAACTGGCTCACGAGATGGGCAGAAGCTATATCGCCGTGGAGACCGATTTCTCCGAAAACGACAAAGAACAGCTGTCCACTCGCGTGGGAGCCTTCGTCGAAATGCTGTAGGCTCTTTCGCTTTCGGACAAAACGGCAGAATAAAAGCCGCCGGCAGTGCCGGCGGCTTTTTGTCTTGCAAAAGAAGCGGCGGCGCGAAATCTTCGCGCCGCCGCTTTTGTTCAACTCAAAACGCTGTATTTGGGAGCTAGGCCTGGACGGTGATCTCCTTGGAGGATTCCCAAAGACCGTGCAGGTTGCAATAGGACACGGCCACCAGAGTGCCCGACTCCTTCAGCTTCACCGAAAGGCAGCCCGCGGGATTTACCGCCATGTCGCCGTGAACGTCGAACTTCAGCTCGCCCAGCTGGACGGCGAACTTGCTCGAAGCCGCCTTGAAGTAAAGCTTGATCCAGCTGATGTGGTGCTCGGGCGTGTTGGGATGGGCAATTTCCTTGCCCACGCAAAGCTCTACGCAAACGCTCTCCCCCGCCTTGACCGTCTCGGGAGCTTCAATGACGGGAACGTGCTTCTCGCCTTTCCAGTCACCGCTCTGAATCAGATCGCCAATTTTCATCGGTAAAGACCTCCTCTTTTCTTTAAATCTCTCTTTAAAACGCCAGTCTCCCTATGACCGGCTAATTTTATTATAACACAGGGGATTACATGTGAATTCTTTTATTAAACACCAAACGGAGAATATTTGACTGATTTAGTTACATATACCTCCGCGCCATTGAAAGAATATTTTCTGCGGAAGGTACGATTTTCAGGCGCTTGAAAAAAGTTTTTTGCGCCGGCTCCTCGCGATGCAAAGATCTTTCGCGCGTTCCGAAGCCGCACGACGAAAAAAGCGGAGACGCCGAAAATATCGGGCGTTTCCGCTGCGGAACTTATCGGTGAAGCTGACGAAGCTGCTCCCACAGTTCCCGTTCGCGGGAGGAAATCTCCTTGGGCACGGCGATGCGGATGTGGGCGTAGAGGTCGCCGCGCAGATTTGTGCCGCGCATGGGCAGTCCTTTGCCGTGGAGGCGGAGGCGCATGCCGCTCTGCGCGCCGGCGGGGACTTTCACCTTCACCGCGCCGTCGGGCGTGGCCACCTCGGCGGTGCCGCCGAGAACGGCGTCCCAAGGGTTCACACTGACGTCGGTGTTCAGGTCGTAACCGCTCATCTCGAAGCGGGGATCGGCGGCGATGTGGACGACCACGTAGAGGTCGCCGCGCTCTCCGCCGTTGAGCCCTTCGGCGCCCTGACCGCGCAGCTTCAGCCGCGATCCTTCTCTGATGCCGCGGGGCAGTTTGACCTCGATGATGCGGGGCGCGCCCTCTCCGTTCAACGTCATGCGCCGCGCCGTGGGCGCGTTCATGACGTCCTCCAGCGACAGCGTTATCTGCACTTCGCTGTCGGCGCCACGGCTCGCCCGGCTGCGTGCCCTCCCGCCGAAGAGGTCAGCGGCATCGAAACCGCCGGAGCCGCCTGCCATCGAGCCGAAGATGGTTCTGAAGAACTCGCTGAAGCCGCGGCCGTCGTCGCCGAATTCCATGTGAACCCGGCCGCCGCCGGGAAATCCCTCGAAACCGTGAAATCCCTGGCCGCCGAACTGTTGTCCCGCCTGCCAGTTGGGACCGAGATTGTCGTAGAGCTTGCGCTTTTCGGGGTCGTTGAGCACCTCGTAGGCCTCGTTGACGTCCTTGTATTTCTGCTCGGCATCGGGTGCCTTGTTGACGTCGGGATGATATTTTTTGGCAAGTCTACGATAGGCCTTCTTGATCTCCTGTTCTGTGGCGTTTTTCGGCAGACCGAGAATTTCATAATAATCTTTGTAGGCAACACTCATGGCTGAAACACCTCCAGGTCAGACGGCCAATTAAAGTCTAACCAAAGCTGACCATATTATATATTACTGGCTTTCTCTTGTCCAGAGGCAGAAGGCCGCCGAACGATGAAGAAAATTCGCGTCCCTTTTCTTTATTTTCTTTTGGACAGACGGCGCGTCATGCGATAAAATAATCTCAGGATGGTGGTTCCATGGAATTCTGGAAGATCAACGGCAACGGCAACGATTTTATCACAATCGGCGCGCTCGGCGGCAAAAGCGATGGCGAGCTGTCGGCTCTGGCGCGACGCCTGTGCCGCCGTCGGGCTTCCATCGGAGCCGACGGCCTTCTGGTGTTGGAACCGTCAAAGTGCGCGAACTTCAAAATGCGGCTTTTCAACGCCGACGGATCGGAAGCCGAGATGTGCGGCAACGGCGCACGATGCATCGCCCGCTACGCCTACGAGAAGGGCATGGCGCCGGCGAAGATGACCTTCGAAACTTTGGCGGGCGTCATAAGCGCCGTCGTCCGAAAGGACTTCGTCCGCATCGACCTCGGCAGGATTACCTTTGAAAAGGGCTGGATCGACCGCCCTCTTTCATGGGACGGCACGGCGTTTCGGACGTGCTTTCTGAGGGTCGGCGTGCCCCACTTGGTCCTTTTTCTCGACGACGACCTGAGCCGCAGCGAAAAACTCCGCATCGGGCGGGCCTTCCGCCATGCCGACCTGTTTCCCGAAGGGACCAACGTGACCTTTGCGCGCCCCACGGGACGCGGCGAAATCGAGGCCGTCACCTACGAGCGCGGCGTCGAAGGCCTGACGGATTCCTGCGGCACGGGCTGCGCGGCGGCGGCGCTTTCGGCCAACGCGGCGCTGCGCATGGAAAGCCCCGTGGACGTGGTCAACCCCGGCGGCGTCAACCGCATTGCCTTCCAGCGCCTCGACGACTTGACCTACCGCGCCTCTTTGGGCGGCGCGACGGCGGTGGTCGCCAGGGGCGAAGTGGGGCCCGACGCCTGAAGAGACGAAATCCGATGAAAAAGGAGGAGAAGAGTTCATGAAAAAGGACAAACGCGAGCTTTCGCAGGATGAACTGGGACTGTTGAGAGACGAGCCTCTGCCGCCCGACGACGACGAGATCATCGTCGACGACGATTGGGCAGAGTTCCGTAAGCTGAGCCCCGAGGAGCAGAAATGGGCTCTGATCCAGCTTCAACTCGACAGAGAACAGAAATACATGGAGAGCATCTCCACGTCGGAATAAAAACGGGACAGGCGGGCCATTTTCTCTCTGGCCCGCTTGTTCTGTGTCATCATACAAGACCGGGAGCTGTATGCAATGGAGCATTTTCTAAAAGCCTGCCGCAACTCGCGCGACGGTTTCCGCGCGCTGCTGGAAGAAAGGGCCTTCCGCCAGGAACTGACGCTGCTGATTCTTTGCCTGACGGCGGCGGCGCTAAGGGGCGGATGGAGGGCGCTGGCGAAGCTGCTGCCCTGGGGAGGCCTGGTGCTGATCGCCGAGGCGCTGAACACGGCTGTGGAAAAAACCGTCGACCTGGTCACCGACCAGTGGCACCCGCTTGCCAAGGTCGCCAAGGACGCCGGCAGTTTCGCCTGCGGCACCGCCGTTTTCGTCTTTCTCGTCGTCTGTCTCGGGACGCTGCTCTGATCTCGGCAAGGTGGGCTTTCCCGTGGTCTGACGCTTTCGACGGTCTTGGCCGTTTTTCGAAAATTCATGGAAACTCGCTGATGTGCCCGACTGGCCGGACAGAAGTGCCGGCGCCGGGTCGCCTCCCCGTTTCCTCTTGAGTGGAAATGGGCGGCAACACTGCCGCAACGCACAAAAACGAGCCGGACGGACGGGCTTTCCGGCGGAGAGGAAAGTTGAGGGACAGGTATGGCACTGAATATCATCTTCAAGATCATGGGCGGCGTGGGGCTCTTTCTTTTCGGGATGAAGCTCATGAGCGACGCTCTTCAGGATTTTGCGGGAGATCGCATGCGCGAGCTTATCGCTTCTCTGACCAGCACGCCGCTGAAGGGCGTTTTGGTGGGAGCGCTGGTCACCGTGGCCATTCAGTCGAGCTCTGGCACCACGGTGATGACCGTCAGCTTCGTTCAGGTGGGCATCATGACGCTGAAGCAGGCTCTGGGCGTCATCATGGGCGCCAACATCGGAACGACGGTCACGGCGCAGCTGGTGGCCTTCAACGTCCACGAGATGGCGCTGCCCATGCTGGGCTGCGGCATGATCCTTGCGGTGTTCTCGCGCTCGCGGCGAAAACGCTACATCGGCAACGGCCTTTTCGGCTTCGGCCTGCTGTTCATCGGCATGAGCACCATGGAGAGCGCCGTGGCGTTTCTCGCCGGCAACCGCGAATTTTTCCTGCGCTTCTCCAACTCCCCCATGCTCTGCGTGCTGGGCGGCACGCTGCTCACCATGGCGGTGCAGTCCAGCGCCGCCACCATCGGCCTCACCATCGCCATGACCACTCAGGGGCTTCTGCCGCTTGAATCGGCCATCGCCATCCTTCTGGGCGACAACTTGGGCACCACCATTACGGCCGTCATCGCTTCGCTGGGATCGAACCGCGCGGCAAAACAGGCCGCGGCGGGACACGTCCTTTTCAACCTCATCGGCGTTCTCGTCTTTCTGCCGCTGCTTTCGCCCTTCACGGCCATGGCGGCCGCGACGTCCACCAACGTGGCACGGCAGATCGCCAACGCCCACAGCATCTTCAACGTGTTGAACACGCTGATTCAGCTTCCCTTCGTCGACCAGATCGCGCGAGCCATCCAGTTCATCCTGCCCAACCGGCAGACCATGACGGCGAGCCGAGAGCGCTTCCTCGACGAAAAGCTGCTTCAAACGTCGCCGGCCGCCGCGCTGGCCGCCGTGCGCAGCGAGCTGCTCGAAATGGGCGCCATGGGGCTGTATATGCTCGAGCTGGTCAAGAAGGCCTTCAACGAAAAGGACCTCACGGCGCCGGCAATGCTGGCCCAAATGGAAAACGACCTGAACAACGTAAACCGCCGCATCTCGGTTTTCTCCGCAAAGCTGTGGCAGCAGCACATTTCAAATGACCTGTCGTCGCTACTGGAGTCCTACGTCAACGGCGCCGGCGACTTCGAGAGAGTCGGCGACCACGGCCAGAACATGATGGAGCTCTTCGAGTTCCTTGCCGACCATCGGCTCGGCTTTTCGGCGCAGGCCATGGAGGAGTTCAACGAGATGCTCGAGATGGTGCGGTCTATGCTGAACATCGCCGTGGAGGCGCTGAAAACCGAGCGCGTCGATTTGGCGCGCCAGGTGGCCGAGACCATGGAGCCGCAGGTCGACCAGATGGAAAAGGTCTTCCGCCACCGCCACATTATGCGCCTCAACGCGGGAGAGTGCAGCCCCGCCGCCGGCGTCATCTTCGCCGACATGCTCTCCAACCTCGAGCGAATCGGCGACCACAGCACCAACGTGGCCGAAATCGTTCTGAGCCGCGCGGGCTTCGACACCGGCGCCGAAACGCCCAAGACTTTCGACGACTGAGTTCGCCCTTTCGGCGGCACAAAGTCGGCAAAAACCGTGATCTCCTTTGATTTTGCCGGAGATGGTCCGGCGTCGAAATTTTAGCGCGAACACGATATGATATTTGCAGTTCCATAGGGTATGTGCTAAAGTTTCATTGGCATTGATTGCCATCTCGGAATCACTCCTTCAGGTTTTCGTGGTGCGGTTGTCAGCCTGCTCTACCTTAACCTGTTGGAGTGATTTCGGATAAAAAACGAAAATCTTTCTCCATCGCTTGAAGCTTTTTGAACCCTCGGCATAGCCGGGGGTTTTTCGATGAACAAAAACGCCAGCAGCGTCCTCCCGTCACTTCGGGAGGACGCTGCTTTTGTCCTTTTTGCGGGGCCGGCCTCTTTTCTTTTTCGCGGCGCTTCGGGGCACCTGGAGAAAGCGCAGCGTGCAGCTCAGGATTTTCCTTCCCGCGCCTGCAGCCCGCTCCTGGCCGATGACCTCGACGGCGCCGAGGCGTTTCAGGTCTCTCAACGCGCCCAAGACTTTTTCTCTCGGCACGTTCAGCCGCTGCGCGAAATCGTCGACGACCACCGTGCCGCCGCGCGTTTCAGCCCACGCCTCGAGCAGCACGGCCCACAGGAAGGAACCCATGGAGCGGGGCCTCATGGCGTCGAACCACGCGAAAATCCGATTTTCGCACGGCGCCGCCGCGCTGACCGGCGCCCTTTCGGCGGCAGGGCAACGGGGCTTTTCCGCCAGCTCCTCGGGGGCTTTGTTGTTGGTGTCCACAATGGCTTTCAGCGCCTGTACCACGTCGGCGCCGAGCTCGAAATTTTTTTCGGCAGTCATATCCGTTCCTCCCCGGAAAATCACATCGACAGGATTTTAAGCGCCATGTCGGCAAAGACTTTGACGACCTCCGCGTCTTTGGCGGGATCCAGCGCTTCGAAGCCGCGGTAGTCGTTGTAGCTCTGGGCGATGGCGGCACGGCGCGGAACTTCGTAGAGATCGATGCCGCTGTTTTTCAGCTGCTGCGTGATGGCCTCGCGAATGTGGTTGTCCAGCGAGAGCCGTCGGTCGTAGCGCGAGAACACCACGCCGCAGATTTTCAGTTCGTTGTTGCGCCGGCGGTACCGCACGAACGTGCGGGCGAACTGGCCGAAGGTTTTCAGCGACTGGCGGCTGGGGTCGATGGGCATGAAAATGCCCGAGCTGGCCATGAGCGCGCACCGCAGCGCCAGCGTGTCCGACGGCGGCGTGTCGATGAGGATCAGGCGATAGCCGCCTGCGGCGTTCTGGAGATACTGCGCCAGAGCGCGCTCGCGGAGGCCCGCTTCGTCGGGAAAGACGTCGGCCATGTCCACGTGGGCGGGCAGCAGGTCGATGCAGGGGTAGCGCGTGCTGTGGAACAGGCGGCCGTCCTGAGGCGCTTCGAAGGGTGGGAAAAGAGCGCGCATGCTGCTTTGGGGCGAAACTGCGCCGCCGGGCAGGAAGAAATCGGTGGCCGAGCCTTGCGGGTCGGTGTCCACCACGAGGATGCGCCCCTGGACGCCGCTGCGGCGCCACAGATCTTCGATGGCCGTGGCGAGAAAACAGACGATGGTGGTCTTTCCCACGCCGCCTTTCAGCAGCGAAACGGCGACGCGGTTCTGGGCAAAGGGCGCCAGTTCCTGCAGCTCCACCGACGGCTCAGGACTTTTTTCCGTTTCGCCACCGGAGGCGTCGGCGTGTGCCGGCGCAAGTGCGGCATTTTCGTCGTCCTGCGCCTTCTCGACCTTTTCACGGGAGGGGACCGGCCAGCCTTCGCCCTTCGAGTTTCGCTCCTCCGCCAAGGGGGCATTGAGCCTGGCGATTTCCAAGCTCAACGGCACGATTTGGCCCATGTTCTCCGCCAGAAAGCTCTCGTCGTCAAGATCCGGCGGGCTTGGCGGCACAGCCGTCCGCTCGACGGAGCTTTCGGGAGCCGAGATCCCCTCTTCGCTCTCCGAAGGGGGCTGCGCCGGAAGCTGCTGCGGGATAGGGTTACCACGAAACAGGTCGGTCAAGTCTCGAAAGAGCGCTTTGACTCGCCGCGTAAAATCCATAGCCGTCGCCGTCCTTTCATTCTTGCGATCGGGCCGAAAGCGGAAGGTCGTCCGTCTCCAGCGCGCCTTTGAGGAAATTTTCGCCCTCAAGCCGCCGCGCGCCTTACGCCTTCGCCCCAAGCCCACGAGCCGTCGTGTCGCGAGGATTTCACGTTCATTATAATACACTTGCGGCCTTTTCTGAGCGCTTCTTCCGCTTTGAACGCGACGAAAAAATTCCGCTCACCTCAGTGCGGTCATGCCGAGGCGAGCGGAAACGCTTTCTCCGCGCGAAAGCCTTCCGCGCGCCCCGCCGTCGAGAGGCCTTTTTCGCTTCCGCGACGGGCGCCGTCAGCCTGCGGACGCTCTCGAAACGACAGCGCTCGAAGACGACTTCAGGGCGCTGCCGAAAGAACTCGGCAGCGCCCTGAAGGGGCCGTGACGTTTCATTTTCTTTTTGCGCCCAGCGATCGGGCGATTTGATTGGCTTGAGCGCTCTCTCCGATGGAATAGATCATCAGGACGCTCTCGTTTTTTTGCAGCACGCGCGCGCCTACCGGTTCGCCGTTCTGAACGAAATTCAGCTCCAGCGCGCCTTTTCCGTCGCTTCGAATGTCCTTTTTATCGACGCCCACAGCCTCGGCCAGATCTTCGGCCACGGCGCGGGCGGAACCCTCATCCAGCTGGTCCACGATGACAGCGGCGCTTTTTTCGTTTTCGTTGTAAATGACCACCTGTTCGCCCTGCTTCACGCTCCAGCCGTCGGGAAGCTCCACGGTCAGGCCGTAAAAGCGCGCGCTTACGGCAGCGGCCGGCAGCGCCCAAAACAGCGTCAGCGTCAGGATCAGCAGCGCTCCACGCGCCAGCCTGCAGGAAGTCCATCTTCTCTTCATGGCGCGAACCTCCTTGAGTTTTCTCCTGTATTGTAGCAGAGCGACTTCGGCGCCGCATGAGAGAAAACAACAATATTTGCCTTTGGACGGCAGTGTGCGGAGATCCTTTGATGATGATATTTTCATTTGCTCGCCTTTAGTGTAGAATGAACTCGTCAATTTTTATCAGGTCCGCTTTCCGGGGAATCCGGTGAAAATCCGGAGCGGCCCCGCCACTGTGAGCGCGCGAAGTAGCGCGCAAGTCAGGCTGCCGGAGCGGATCGACGAAGAAGGCGTCTTTCTGCGCGGGCGGAAAGGGGCTTGTGGAACGATGCGTTCCCTTCAGACGTTGACGCCGCCCGCGAAAGGCGGCTTTTTTTGTCCCAAGAAACCGCCGCAGGAGCCTTTTTCCGAAAAAACTTTCGGAGCTGCTCCCGTTCTGACAACTGAATAACCGAAAAGGTCGGGAGAGCGATCTCCCGTTAAAAAGGAACCAGGTGAAAATCCTGGGCGGTCCCGCCGCTGTAAGGGTTTTGACTTCTCCGAAACGCCACTGTGAGCGCGCTCTCATGGGAAGGCGGAGAAGCGGCAAACCCGAGCCAGAAGACTTGCCTTTTCGGGCACAGAAAACTCTGCGAGCGATGGAGCGTGTGTGCGGTCGGCCTTTCCTTTCGTCAAGCCTGCTGCGTACAGTTCTTTCGGCATATTGCTGAAAGGACTTTTTTACGGCTGCGCGCCCTTCAGCGCCGCGGGACTCGTGAAAGGAAGAGACCAGTGTACAACCGCATCAACAATCGCGACGCCGAGGCAAAAACCACGTCGGCCACTCAGGCGGCCTCCCTGATTCATGACGGCATGACCGTAGGCACCAGCGGATTTACCATGGCGGGCTATCCCAAGGCCGTGCCCATGGCTCTCGCCCGGCGCGCCGAAATGGGCGAAAAAATAGGCATCACTCTGATCACCGGCGCTTCCGTAGGCGACGAACTCGACGGCCGGTTGGGACGCGCCGGCGTGCTGAGGCGGCGCTATCCCTACCAGACCAACCCCACCGTCAGGGAGTTGGCCAACGCCGGCAGCCTCGCTTACGTGGACATGCACCTCGGACAGGTTCCCTGCTGGATCAAAAACGGCTATTTCGGCAAGATCGACGTGGCCATCGTCGAGGCCATCGGCATCGACGACGAGGGCAACATCGTGCCGTCCACGTCGGTGGGCTGCGCCAACACGCTGGTGGAATACGCCGACAAAGTCATCGTCGAGGTCAACACGACGCAGCCCGTCAAACTGGAGGGCATGCACGACGTTTACAGCCCGCGGCGCATGAAGGAGACGGAACCCATCCCCATCGTCCGCGCCAACAACCGCGTGGGGATGCCCTACATCCGCTGTCGTCCCGAAAAGATCGCCGCCGTGGTGGTCACCGACATTCCCGACGCCACGCGCCACCTGGCCCGCACCGACGAAAAATCCCAGACCATGGCCAATTATCTGATCGAGCTTCTGGAAAAGGAAGTGGCTCTCGGCCGGATGCCCCAGAAGCTTCCGCCCATCCAGTCCGGCGTGGGGAACATGGCCAACGCCGTGCTCGGCGGACTTCAGCAGTCCAAATTCCGCAACCTGTCCATTTACTCCGAGGTGCTTCAGGACGCCGTGCTCGACCTCATCGAGACGGAGCGCGTGTCCTTCGCCTCGGGGACGGCGCTGACCATCTCGCCGGAGCGCATCGACGCCTTCTACAAGAGCCTCGAGATGTACAAATACAAGATCATCCTGCGCCCCGTGGAGATCAGCAACTCGCCGGAAGTGATCCGGCGGCTGGGCGTCATCGCCGTCAACACCGCCCTCGAAGTGGACCTGGCGGGCAACGTCAACTCCACCCACGTCGGCGGCTCGCAGATCGTCAACGGCATCGGCGGTTCCGGCGACTTCGCGCGCAACGCCTCGATTTCGGTGTTCACCACGCCGTCGACGGCCAAAAACGGGACCATTTCCTGCATCGTTCCGCGCGTGGCCCACGTGGACCACACCGAGCACGACGTTCACGTCATCATCACCGAACAGGGCATCGCCGACCTGCGCGGCCTCACGGCCTCGGAGCGCGCCCACGCCCTGATCGAGAACTGCGCCCATCCCAAATTCCGCCCCGCGCTGCGCGAGTTCCTCAGAAGGCAATATTCCGGCGCCGGCGCCCGCCACAACTTCTCGCCGGAAGACCCGCGGCTGTGGCTGCAGGACTTCGTCGACGATTCACCGGCGGCGGCCAAGCCGAAAGAGAAAAGTTGACGCGCCGCCCCGAAAAAAATCCTTTTTCGCCCGACGGCAGCGGAGGCCTTTCAGCGCCGTTTCGGCAGGGGAGCCTTCTCCCCCTTGAAAACATCGAGAAGGAAGAATCCAGAAGGAGGCTTTTCATCATGATCGAAGGCATTAAAAAAAGAGACGGCCGTCTGGCGCCATTCAACGAGGACCGCATCACCCGCGCCATCTACCTGGCCGCGCAGGCCGTGGCCGAGCGTTCGGGAGAACAGGCGGATTACCGCATCGCCGAGGGCTTGACGTCGCAGGTGGTGCGCAGCCTGGCCGAGAAGTTCAGCGGACGGGTTCCCGGCGTGGAGGACGTTCAGGACGAAGTGGTCAAGGTGCTCATCGAAACGGGACACGCCCGCACCAGCGAGGCCTATATCACCTACCGCAACGAGCGCACCCGCGTGCGCGACAGCCGTACGCGCCTCATGAAGACCATCGAGGAGATCACCTTTTCCGACGCGGCGGAAGCCAACGTGAAGCGCGAAAACGCCAATATCAACGGCAACACCGCCATGGGCACCATGCTGGAGTACGGCAGCGCCGTCTCGCGGGAGTTCTGCAAAACCCACATCATGAACCCCGCTCACGCCGCGGCCCACGACAACGGCGACATTCACATCCACGACATGGACTTCATGAACATGGGCACGCTGACGTGCTGCCAGATCGACATCCGCAAGCTCTTCAAGGGCGGATTTTCCACGGGACACGGATTTTTGCGCGAGCCCAAGGACGTCATGAGCTACGCGGCCCTGGCAGCCATCGCCATTCAGAGCAACCAGAACGACCAGCACGGCGGCCAGAGCATTCCCTTCTTCGACTACGGCATCGCCCCCGGCGTCGTCCACACCTACCGCAAGTTCTACGTCGCCTGCCTCGGCAAGGCCATCGAAGTGCTGCGCGGCGCCGAAGTCAGCGCGGAGATCAAAGACGCCGTCAAGAGGAGCGAGAAGGAAGCCGAGGAGCGCGTGGGACGCTCCATCGCGCTCAGCGCCGACGCCGAGCGCGACGCCGTCGAGCGAAAAGGACTCGCCGCATCTCTCGGCATGAAAGAATCGGAAATCGCGCGGCTGCAGGATTTCGCCCACAAGGAAGCCGCCGCCGAGACCGACGCGCGCACCTACCAGGCCATGGAGGCCTTTATCCACAACCTGAACACCATGCATTCCCGCGCCGGCGCGCAGGTGCCCTTCTCCAGCGTCAACTTCGGCACCGACACGTCGCCCGAAGGCCGCATGGTGTCGCGCAATCTGCTTCTGGCCACCGAAAAGGGGCTGGGCAACGGCGAGACGCCCATTTTCCCCATTCTCATCTTCAAAGTCAAAGAGGGCGTCAACTTCAACCCCGGCGACCCCAATTACGACCTGCTCAAGCTGTCCTGCCGCGTCACGTCGAAGCGCCTTTTCCCCAACTTCAGCTTTATCGACGCGCCCTTCAACGCCCAGTATTACAAAGCCGGCGACCCCGACACCGAGGTGGCCTACATGGGCTGCCGCACCCGCGTCATGGCCAACCGCTGCGGGCCGGAAACCGTCAGCGGCCGCGGCAATCTCTCCTTCACGTCCATCAACCTGCCGAGGCTGGGCATCCTCCACGGGGGCCTCGACGGGAAGCGGACCGACCTCAACGGATTCTTCAAAGATCTCGACTCGCGCATTCAGCTGATTGTCGATCAGCTGCTTGAACGCATGGAAATTCAGGGGCACAAGCGCGTCAAGAATTTCCCGTTCCTGATGGGACAAAACGTGTGGATGGGTTCCGAAAAGCTCGGCTACGAGGACGATCTGCGCGACGTCATCCGCCAGGGCACGCTGACTCTGGGCTTCATCGGTCTGGCCGAATGTCTGAAGGCCTTGATCGGCGCCCATCACGGCGAAAGCGACGAAGCCCAGCAGCTGGGACTTCGCATCGTCGGCCACATGCGCCGGCGCATGGACGAAGCGTCCGAACAGTACGGACTCAACTTCTCGCTGATCGCCACGCCCGCCGAGGGACTTTCGGGGCGGTTCACGCGTATGGACGCGGCGCGCTTCGGGAAGATTCCCGGCGTCACCGACCGCAAGTACTACACCAATTCCTTCCACGTGCCCGTCTATTACCCCATCGGCGTATTCGACAAGATCGCCCGCGAGGCGCCCTACCATGCCTTGACCAACGGCGGCCACATCAGCTACGTGGAGTTCGACGGTCTGGGCGCCAACAACCCCGACGCCTTCGAGGCCGTGGTGCGCGCCATGAAAGAGGCGGGCATCGGCTACGGCAGCATCAACCATCCCGTGGATCGCGACCCCCTGTGCGGCTACACCGGCGTCATTGCCGGCGACGTGTGCCCCAAGTGCGGACGCCGCGAAAAAGACGGCCCCGTCGGTTTCGAGCGCATCCGCCGGATTACGGGCTATCTCGTGGGCACTCTGGACCGTTTCAACGACGCCAAGCGCGCCGAAGTGGAGGATCGCGTCGTCCACTCCATGGGCGGAGGCGGCGGAGAACGATGAAAATCCGCCTTTCGGCCCCCATGACCCGCGACAGCATCGTCGACGGGCCGGGATTGCGGTCGGTGATCTGGACGCAGGGCTGCTTTCACCATTGTCCCGGCTGCCACAACCCCTGCACTCACAACCCCTTCGGCGGCTTCGAGATGGACACCGCCGACCTGATCGCCCAGCTGTCGACGCTCAAGCTCCAGCGGGGCATCACCCTTTCGGGCGGCGAGCCTTTCCTTCAGCCTCTGCCTTTGGCGGAGATCGCCAAAACCGCCGCCGCGCTGGGGCTGGACGTCTGGGTATTCTCGGGCTTCACCTTCGAGCAGCTGACGGACCGCCGAAATAGAGAATGGAAAAACCGCATGGCGCTGCTGCGCCGGTGCGATGTGCTGGTAGACGGCCGATTCGTGAGGGAAAAGCGCGACCTGTCGCTGCGCTTTCGCGGATCGTCGAACCAGCGCATCGTCGACGTCAAAAAAAGCCTTGACGCCGCTGCCCCAATCGTCATCGATGAATACATGGGGCAAGCTGTTTAGGGCGGCCTTTCCCCAGAGGCCGTTGGTGCGGAGGCGGTCTCCCTCCTGACCGCCTCCGCCGCGGACTGCCTTTCTCTTCGGAAACTCTCTCCTCCCCCGGAGACCGTTTTCTGCTGAAAGAAAGGCCAGTTCCGCTCCCTATCGAAAGCCGGAAGGACAAAATCCCTTCCGGCTTTTTGCGTGCCCTCCATGGCCGGCGCGCGAAAAGCTCTCCGGCTTCACTCGACAGGGCGGGCGGATTTCGCCGGCGCGCCCTTGCGGCGCTTGACAATTTCCGACTATGTGTCTATATAGACACTAATAAAGTTTTCCCCAAAATGTTTCGTCTCGTGGGCCGGCGCAGCAGGCGGCCCACCGGCGCCGCCACTTTTTCGACAAAAGGGCGCCACGGCTTTCGTCAAAAGTCGGATCGCAAAGCGCCGTATGGTGTCCGTCTTTTCGACGGCACGAGACGGCTCTTTCTGCCCGATCCTGCCATCTTTCCCCCAAGGAGGCCTCTTCCATGAACAGCAGCCCGAAGAGATTCACCATGCCCAACACCTGGCTCATCGTCGCCGCGCTCATCGCCGTGATGGCGCTTCTTTCCTGGATCGTCCCGCCCGGATCCTTCGACTATCAGCGGATCGACGTCAACGGCACGCTGAGAAACGTGGCCGTCGCCGGCTCCTACAAGCCCGTCGACCCCGCTCTGGCGCACCCCACGTCATTCCTGGGCGCCTTCGCCGCGCTCTACGACGGCTGCGTCAAGGCCGCCAACATCATTTTCGTCATTCTGTGCTGCGCCGCCACCTTCTCCGTCATGGTGCGCACGGGGGCGTTCCACGCGGGCATCGGCAAGATCCTCGAGAAAATCGGCGACCGCGCGCCGCTGCTCTTTCCCGTGCTGATGCTGTTTTTCGGCGTGGGCGGTTCGGCCTTCGGCATGCTCAGCGAGTTTTACGGCTTCTACCCTCTGGTCATCGGCCTCGCCGCCGGACTGGGCTACGACGCCATGACGGGCTTCGCCGTACTGGCGCTGGGCGAGTACGTGGGCTTCATGGCCTCGACGCTGAACCCCTACACCATCGCCGTCGCGCAGTCCATCGCCGAGGTGCCGCTCTACTCGGGGCTGGGCTTCAGGATTCTGTGTTTCGCCGTCTTCATGGGCATGGCCATCGCCTACGTGATGCGCTACGCCGCGCGGGTCAAGCGAAACCCTGCGCTGTCGGTCATGGCCGGCATTCCCTGCGTCCACGCCGAAAATGTCCCGGCGCTGGGCGGCGAAAACTGCTTTACTTTGCGGCATGGCCTAGTGCTGGCCGACCTGGCCGTCACTCTGGCGGTGCTGATGTACGGTCTGGTGTGCCACAACTGGGGCTACAGCGAGCTCTGCGCCCTGTTCATCGCCATGGCCGCCTTCGCCGCTTTGGTCTGCGGCTGGTCGGGTAACCGTTTCTGCGACGAGATGCTGGCGGGCGCCAAAAGCGTCCTGTGGGGGGCGCTCCTCACGGGCTTTGCCAACGGCCTGGTGGTCATTATGGAGAACGCGAAAATCATGGACACCATCATCAACTGGCTCAGCGAAATGCTGAAACGGACGCCTTCGGCGCTGTCGGCGCAGTTCATGCTCATCGTCCAGACGCTCATCAACTTCCTGATTCCCTCGGGGTCGGGACAGGCGGCGGCCACGGTGCCCATTATGGCGCCGCTGGGGGACATGTTGGGGCTTTCCCGCCAGGTCACCTGCCTCGCCTACCAGTTCGGCGACGGTCTGTCCAATCTGCTGTGGCCCACGGCCGGCATCGTGATCGTCTGCGGACTCGGCGACATTCCCTACGACCGCTGGCTGAAATGGTTCGGCAAGCTTTTCGCCATGCTGGTGCTTGCCCAAATGCTTCTCCTTCAGGCCGCCGTCATGATCGGGCTGTAAAGCTCACGTCGATTCTCGGTCAGAAAAAAAAGACATTCCGAAAATTTTCGGAATGTCTTTTTTCGTCTTTCGGCGTCGCGGCTCACCGTCGGGGCATGACGGGAAGCTGGAGGTAGCTGTCGTACTCGCCGCCCGTGTAGATAATGTGGGCGCCCACGTTCTGCGACGGCGCCGACAGCGTGGGAGCCGCGGCCGGCTCGGCGCCGCCCAAAGTCAGCATCTCCGGGTCGTCGCGGGGGTCGACGGTAAAGCTGTCGCGAGGGATCTCGATTTTCGCGCTTCCCAAAGGCAAGCGCCTTTCCGCCATGTGCCACGGCCTCAAGGTGAGGCGCAGCTGCTCTCCAGCGCGGCACTGCAACGCCATAGGCGTCAGAGCGATATCCAGCGCCGCGGGATGTTCGGCGACGAGTTTCTGCTCTGCCGTGCAGGCGAGCACGGGGCGGCCGGGGAAGGAGAGGTCGTCGTCGAGCGACCGGCATGACGCCCGAATGCGGCCTCGGGCGACGGTGCTGCCTTTGCCCCGTTTGTCGAGCCTTTCGAGGGTGACGGCCAGGTCAAGGTCGTCGTGGTCGGCGGCGGCGACCCACAGGTGAAGCGACGCATAGCCCGTCAACTCGGTATCACGGTCGAAGGTGAAGACGAACTTCGCCGAGGAGCGTTCGTCCTCGCCGCTGTAGGAAACGGAGCTGCTCTCGGCGGCAGTCCGGGAGGAAAGCGTGCCGTCGCCGGCGTTCAGATAGAGGCAGGTGTTCTGCACCGACGCCGGCGGAAAGACGTTGTCCTCCCTCGGCGACAGTCCGCCGTCCACGGCGATGCGGACGCGCGGCGTGCGCTCCCAACCGTTGTTCATGTCTTTCAGGTAATAATCGAAGAACTTCGTCAGGTCGGCTTCGTTGGACAGATTGTACAGATCGGCCAACTCGCCGCCGCGGTAGGTTCTCAGCCATTTTTCAGTCGAGCCCGCCCGCCTGAAGGCGTCGAAGGCCGCGCCGTTGTAGCTTTCGTCATTGAATGCCGCCGCCGCGTAAATGGGCAGAGTCACGTCCTCGAGGCGCGCCGTTTTGTCCTTCCAATAGGAGTTGACGAAGGGATAGCGCAGGATCATCTGGGGGAGATTTTCCACCATTCCCGACCGGCTGGGCAGCGAACGGACGATCTGCTCCGCCCATGAAGGCACGGGGATTCCGCCGCGGGTGGACGCATCGCGGTAAAAGTCGGCAAAGCCGCCCCACGGAGCGATGGCCTCCAGATGCGGCGGCTGTTCCGCCGCTGTAAACCACTGAAAGGCCGAAAGCCAGGAAACGCCGGCCATGCCGACTCGGCCGTTGCACCAGGGCTGAAGGGCGGCCCACTCCACCATGTCGTAGCCGTCCTCGGCGGCTTGGCGGCCGAAAAAGCCCACGTTGCCGTGAGAGGCACAGACGCCGCGGGGATCGGGATTGACGATGACGTATCCCTGCAGCACCCAGTAGGCGGGATCGAGTCCGCCGAAACACTCCAGCCCCGACGTGGCGTTTTTGTTGACGCCCAGCCGGTCGGGAAAGTCGTCGGCGGCTATGGCGCCCACTTCTTTGCCGAAGGGGCTAACGCACAGAAGGGCGGGGTAGCGCCCTTCGTCGACGGGACGGAACACGTCGGCGTAGATGATGACGCCGTCGCGCAGCCTGATGGGCACGTCGCGCTCGAAGAGGATGTCGCAGACCAGCGGCATGGTGTTCTTGCCGCGCACGGTGCCCGCGCTGAGCAGCGACTTTTCGGGACGGTAGCCGGGATATCTGGCCCCCGCCGCGTCCGTCGGCAGAGCTGCGGTGTAATACACGGGGAAACGGGTATCGCCGTAGATTTTGGCGGCGATGACTTTATCGGCGCCGACGGCTTCGGCGCTGGTGCGCAGCAGCGTCAGAGCCGCCAGCACCGCAAGGGATTTTTTTATGAATTTCACCATCATGCCTCCTGACCTGTGGCGTCATTGAAGTTTTTTCAGCGCGGCGGAGCCGCGAAACGCCGTATTTTTCGCCGCGTAGTCGGCGGCACAGCGTCCCGACCGGTCTCTGGCCTTGACCTCGGCGCCGTGTTCCAGAAGAACGTCGACGATCTCGGGAGCGGTGCCGTAGCGCGCCGCAGCCATGAGCGGCGTCATCCCCTGCCGGTTCGGAGCGTTCACGGGGACGCCCGCCGAGAGCAGAGCCTCGAAAACTTCAACGTTGGAATTGCTTTCGGCGGCGCAGAACAGCGCCGTCCGCCCCTGGCCGTCGACACTGCGCGGGTCGGCGCCAGCCGACAGCAGCAGTTCGACCACGCGGACATCGGGATTGCGCGCCGCACAGAGCAGCGGCGTCGCTCCGCAGGGGCTTTTGAAATCGACGTCGCCCACGGCTTTGAGAAGACATGCCGCCACGGCGGGATTGGAGGTGCGCCGCGCAGCGTAATTCAAGGCGTTCATCCCGAGGGCGTCGGATCTCTTGGGATCGGCGCCGCAGTCCAGCAGCGCCTGAACAATGCGGACGTGGGCGTTGTGCATGGCCGCCACCATAAGCGGCGTCACGCCCTGCGGGTTGGGTTTGTCCACCTCGGCGCCACGCCTGCAAAGGAACCGAATGACCTTGGGATCATCCTGGCCGATGGCCGCGCAGATCAATGGGCTTCTCCCGTTCCGGTCCACGGCGTTCACGTCGGCCTTGCGTTTCACGCCGCGACCGACGTCGGCCAGCTTGCCGGTGGCGCAGAGCGAAAGAAACTCCTCCTGCGGCATGACGGAGACCTTTTTCGCCGCCGCCGGCATGCCGAGCAGAAGGGCGGACAACGCGCAGAGAAGTGCGGCGAATTTTGCCTTCATGGCGTCCCCTCGCTTTCAGGGAGAACTGGATCACTGACAAAAATGGCTTGGTTCTTTTTTTATTATCCCCCGTTATCCCGAAAATTTCATCAGCTTTTTCACCAATTTCAAAAAAATATTTTGAAATCTTCGCACTTTTCGCGGCCCCTCCACAGAAAAAGCTCTACGAGCGCCGACGAATTCAACCATAACCGCCGGCAGTGCCACAGATTTGGGTTTGCAAAAAAGGACGAATCCCTCTGCGGGGTTCGTCCTTTGAAACGCTGCACAAGCGCCTTCTGCCGGAAAGCGCTAATTTCTCAACGTGGCTCTCAACCTCTGAGGCTTCAACAGCAGGTCAAGCCCCTCGGCAATGGAGCGCACCGCCACCGTCGCATGGGACAAAAGCGCCGCGCAGGCGCCCTCGCCCTCCAACACGGCCACGGCCAGCTCCGCAACGTCGAACATGGGAATGTCGTTGAAGCCGTTGCCGAAGCAGGCCACGCCGCCCTCCAGCCCTTTGACGAAGGATTCTTTGCACGCTCCCGCGCCCTCCCGCGGAAAAGTGCACACTTCAACGCCCAGCGCCTCGCACTGGGCGCGCGCCGTCCCGTAGGTGTCGGCCGTCAGCAGGTGAACCTGCACCGACGGCAGCAGCCTCGCGATCCGTTCGGCGGCGTCGGGCAGCAGTGCGCCGTCGACGGCGATCGTCCCGTTATAGTCCAGCACCACGTGACGGAGCGTCAGCGGCCTCTCGCGTCCCGGAATGTCCACGACGATCACGGGCCTAACCTCTCGGGCAGTTTCTGTTGCGCTTGTAAAGGATGAGCAGCCCCTCGAAGAGCAGCCTCTCGTCGAGGATAATAGGTCGGCGGCACAGCGGCGCGATTTTCGACGCCAGCCCGCCGGTGATCACCGACGTGCAGGGTCGGCCGATTTCATCGGTCATGCGGTCGATGAAGCCGTCGATCATTCCGGCATGGCCGTACATAATGCCCGAGCGGATGCAGTTTTTCGTGTTGGTGCCGATGAGCTGCGATGGCTCGTCGAGGCTGACGTAAGGCAGCTGCGCCGTCCTGGCCCCCAGAGCGTCCACGGAAATGCCCAGCCCCGGCGCGATCATGCCGCCGCGGTAAACGCCCGATTCGTCGATGACCGAGCAGGTGGTGGCCGTGCCCAGGTCGAAAATCAGAATGGGACAGGGATATTTCGACTTGGCCCCCACGGCGTCCACAATCAAGTCCTTGCCCAGAAGCTCCGGCGTGTCGGTGCGAATCTCCAGCCCCAGGTCCATGGCCGTGGTCACCGCCATCATGCGCTTGTGCCACAGAAGTTGAAAGGCCTTGTCCAGCGCCTGCGTCACCACCGGAACAACGGAGCTGACAATGCCGTCCTCCACGTCCTTTGGAGAATAGCCGTGCATGTGCAAAACGCTTTCCAGCGTCATGGCGTATTCGTCTTCAGTGCGGCGCCGATCGGTGGCGATGCGCCCCGTAAAAAGACAGCGGCTCCCGTCATAGCCCCCGAGAGTCACATGAGTGTTGCCCACGTCAAAGAGAAGCAGCATGGAGATTCCTCCCAAAATAAAGAGTCGCCCTTAAAAACAGTTCAAGTATAGCCGAGACGGACGTTTTCGCAAGGGCCGACGACGACCGCCAGCCGGTTTTTCTGATATACTTGGACCATAAAAAAGCGCAGCGCGCTTTATGGAGGTACGCCATGCTCAAAGGGAAAAAAATACTTCTGGGCGTCAGCGGCGGCATCGCCGCCTATAAAGCCGCGTCGCTGGCCTCGCTTCTCGTCCGCCGAGGTTGCGACGTGAAAACGGTGATGACCGAAAACGCCGAGCGGATCATCGGCGCCGCCGTTTTCGAGGCTCTGACCCACCATCGCGTTTACGACAGCGTCTTCGACCGCTCCGATCCTTCGAAGATCCCCCACATCGCTCTGGCCGAAGAGGCCGACGCGCTAGTCATCGCCCCCGCCACCGCCGACATCATCGCCAAAGCCGCCTGCGGACTGGCCGACGACATGCTCTCGACGGTGATTTTGCCCTGCACCTGCCCCAAAATCGTCGTTCCCGCCATGAACACCCGCATGTACGACAACGCGGCGACCCAGGAGAACCTGCAGACCCTGCGCCGCCGCGGGTGGATCGTCATGGAACCCGCCGAAGGACACTTGGCCTGCGGGGAGACGGGCCGCGGAAAAATGCCCGAGCCCGACGACATCGCCGACTTCATCGACATGGCCATCGGCCACGAGAAGGACATGAGCGACCAGCGGGTCCTCGTCACCGCCGGCCCCACCTGCGAAGCCATCGACCCCGTGCGCTACATCACCAACCACTCCACGGGCCGCATGGGCTACGCCGTCGCCAAAGCCGCCGCCATGCGCGGCGCGAAAGTGACGCTGGTTTCCGGCCCCACTGAACTGAAAACGCCGCCTCTGACGGAGCGCGTCGACGTCCGAAGCGCCCAGGAGATGTTCGACGCCGTCACCTCGCGCTTCGCCGACAGCTCCATCGTCGTCATGAGCGCCGCCGTCGCCGATTACCGGCCGGCCGCCGTCGCCGAAAACAAGATCAAAAAGTCCGACGGCGCCCTGACCCTTCAGCTCACCCGCACGCAGGACATCCTGAAATACCTCGGCGAACACCGCACCGGCCAGATCATCTGCGGTTTTTCCATGGAAACGGAGAAGCTGATTGAAAACTCCCGCGCCAAACTGGCCAAAAAACACGTCCAGATGATGGCCGCCAACAGCCTGAAGGTGCCCGGCGCCGGCTTCGGCACCGACACCAACGTGCTGACGCTGATCACCGCCGATTCCACCGTCGAGCTGCCGCTCATGAGCAAAGAGGAAGCGGCTCATCGCCTGCTGGACGAGATCATGAAAATGAAACCGTCGACACCGCGCCCTTAGTCTCGGCAAAGCGTCCCCGCTCAGCGCGAGCGCCAAACTTCATCACGACACAAGCAAACACGCCGCCCCGCTTTCCCGCGCATGCGCGGAAAAAGCGGGGCGGCGTGTATGGAGCCGTTGAAACGCTCTTTATTCTTGAGCGTCGCGATCAATCGCGTTTTGAAATGTCATAACCGAACCACTTCAAAGACAGCTTGCTCAGCGTTCCGTCCTCATGCATCGCCTTGAGGGCGGCGTCCACCTTGCCTCTCAGGACGTCACCCCTCTGGTTTTTGGCGAACAGGTAGGCGTCCTCTTCAAGGTAGATCGTTTCGCCCACGATCTCCAGAGGAAGGTCGTGGTCCTTGATCTCGACGGAAGCCGCAGCGGCTCCCTGGACGCACCCCGAGGTCTTGCCCGTGGAGACCTGCACCAGATTGCCCGTTTCGACGGCAATCAGATCGATCTCGTTGTTGGGGTACTTCTCGCGGATGATGTCCCCTTCATTTCCGCCGATGCCGACGGCAATCTTTTTGCCCACGCAGTCGGCGAGGCCGTGAATGTTCTCGGGATTGCCCTTGGGGACAATGATCTTCAGAGGATTGTAGCAGTAGGGAATCGAGAAGTTATACTTCTTTTCGCGTTCCTCGTTCTTCGAGACCTGATTGGCGACGGTGTCGATCTCTCCTTTGTCGACCATGCCGAAAAGCCCGGAGAACGCCGCCTGAACGTGCTCCACCTTCAGCCCCGAACGCTGGCCGATCTCTTTCCAGACGTCCACCTCAAAACCCACCTGCTTGTCGCCGTCCATAAAGTCGAAAGGATAATAGCTGAAGGAAGACCCCACTCTGACGGTCGTGGGATTGGCGGGATCCTCGTGCTTGACCTCTTCACGCGTGCCCAGCCCCATCCACAGCGCCGCGGCAGCTAAAACGACAACTGCAACTCCAATCATTTTCTTCATCATCAACGCCTCTTTTCATCGTTTTTTTATCGCTGAGATCCGTCGTTATCGACGGTTAATGCACTGCCAGTTTCAGAAACTCCTTAGTCCTCTCGTCCCGCGGCCTTTCGAAGATCTGCGCCGGCGTCCCCTGTTCGACGACCGTCCCTTCGGACATGAAGGCCACCTTGTCGGCGATTTCGCGGGCAAACCTCATCTCGTGGGTGACCACAATCATGGTCCTGTGCTGCCGCGCAAGGTCCTGAATGACGTCCATAACCTCATTCACCAGACCGGGATCCAGCGCCGCCGTCGGCTCGTCGAACAGCATGATGCGAGGCTTGACGGCCATCGCCCGGGCGATGCCGACGCGCTGCTGCTGTCCGCCCGAAAGCTTTGAAGGATACTCGTCGGCCTTGTCGGAAAGGCGCACCCGGCGCAAAAACTCCATGGCTTCGGCCAGCGCTTCTTTCTTCGGCAGCCTCTGCACGTAGAGCAGAGGTTCCATGACGTTGTCGATCACCTTCATGTTCTTGAACAGGTTGTAATTCTGAAAAACCATGGCCGATTGCCGACGCAGCCTCTTGATGTCATCGGGCGCAGCCGTGGCGGCGTCAACGGTGACGTCGCCGATGGTGATCGTCCCCCGTTCCGGGCGTTCCAGATAATTGATGCAGCGGAGAAAGGTGGACTTGCCCGTTCCCGACGGGCCGATGATGGCGGCCACTTCTCCCTCGTTGACGCTCAGATCGACGCCTCGAAGGACCTTGAGACCTTCAAATTGTTTATGCAAATTTCTGATTCGGATCACGACGTTTCTCTCCCTCTAATAGGCTTTGCTCAGGTACTGCTCCAGGCGTTTCTGCACAAGATTGATGAACATCGTGATGATCCAATAGATAATGGCCGCCGCGAAGAACGCCTCGAAAAATTTGTACGTCGCCACGCCCGTGAGATTGGCCGACGCCATCAGCTCTCTGACGCCGATGGTGAACGCCATGGAAGAGCCTTTGACCAAGTCGACGAAGCTGTTGCCCAGAGAGGGGATGGCCACCCGAAAGGCCTGAGGAAAGACGATGTGGCTGAAAATCTGCATCGAGTCCAAGCCGATGGAGACGCCCGCCTCGCTTTGGCCTTTATCGACGGACGACAGAGCGCCTCTGAGATTTTCCGCCATGTAGGCCGACATGTTCAGCGAAAGCGCTGCCACCACGGCGGTGTAAGCCGACATCTTGGCGAAAAAGGGAATCCCCAGATTTCCCAAGCCGAAGTAGATCATGTACAGCTGGCAAAGCGCCGGCGTTCCCCTGAAAAAAGAAACATAAACTTTCAGCAGAGGCGCGACGATCTTCACGTCGTAGTAAATCACCGACGAAATGATCACCGCCAGAAAAAGAGACACTATCAGCGACAGCACCGACAGGACAATGGTATGCCCCGTGGCTCTGATCAGCACCGGAAGAATACCTACAATGAAATGGAAATCCACTCTTCAACCTCTTCCCCTATCATCCTCTCTCACGAAGCGCAGTCGAGAATTCGCTTCGGCGAGAACGCACACTTCTAAAGAAAGCCGCATTTTTCCAAGCAGGCCGCAAAGGCCTCCATTGGCTATTTTGCAAAAACATTTATAATGATAATGCCTTTATGGAATTTTACAAGTGGAATATCGAACAAATCCGTTGAATTCTTTATTCCGAAAATAAATAAAAAGATCCATTCATCGATCACAGGCCGCCGAGGCGGCGAGGTGAACGCCGTCGATTTTGCCGCGCAACAACGCGCAAAAAAAAAGAATCCCGGCGCTCTGCGCCGGGAAACTGAAAAAAATGAAACACTGTGGGATTGGGTAGAGATTGGATAGATAGGGAGTCGTCAACGTCAGGAGACTCGACGGCTTTTTCGCCTCGATGGACCTCGGCGAAAGCCGCTTTTTTTGTTGACGCCTTCAGTATAATGAATTTCCCCCTGTCGAGCATTGGAGATTTCTCCATACTTTCATTGGCGAAATCTCCAAGAGATCTTATACGATCGGAAAAACACGACGTCATCGAAGTCGTCAACGCTTCAAACGCCGACGCCTCGGGAAAAAACTCCTCGACTGCCGCGGCGCTTAGAGGACGATCTTCGCCACTTCGGCAGCGGCCAGCTCGTAACCGTCCTTCTGGGCTTCGAGGTTGTTCAGGAACATGAAGGACGTCTGGGCGCCCACATAGTTGCGGAAGGCGTTGAACTTGGCGCCATTCAGGTCGGCGTCGCTCATGCCGTACTTTTCCTTGGCGATGCGCCGAAGCATTTTCACCGACTTCTGCGAGGCCGGCGACGCCAGCACGAAATCGTGATCGCCGAGGTGGACGATGTAGCCCTCCTGATGGTGAGCGCCGGGAAGGCTTTTGCCCGACGGAGCCACAAGGCCGTACTTCACGGGATCTTTTCCGGCCATCATGGCGGCGGCTCTCAGCCAGCCGCACACGTTCTCCTCATCGGCGGGCGACGTGGGAGCGCCGTGAGCGCAGGCCTGGGCGATAACCTCTTCGGCGGGGAAATCCCTCCAGATGACTTCCGCCAAGGAAATGACGTGGTGGGCGCCCTGTCCGGCAATGGTGTATTCCTTCAAAGAGGCGCCGTCGTCCTGCCACTGGAAGACGTAGGGCTTGGCGATGTCGTGAAGGGCCTGGGCCGCCACGGCCACGTCCCTGTCGACGTTGTACATGAAAACTTCGTCGTAAGTGCGGCACAGCGCTTCGGTGGCGTGAAGGTTGACGTTCACGTGGGTGGCCAGTCCGCCGGGATAGGCGTGATGGCTGCCGTAGCCGCTGCCCGGAGCCGTCATAAAGGCCTGAATGGGACGATCCATGGGAGGCAGCAGATGGGCGGCGTCGATTTTCTCGGGATCCACAAGCTTTTCGGCGGCAAGGGCGGCGTAGAGCCTTTCCACGGCGCCCTTCGAGGCGTACTGCCCGAGGAACTTCAGCGTCGGATCCTGAATCAGCGTCAACGTCTCGCGGCGCAGGGATTCGTTTTTGATTCCCTTGACTGTATTGAGAATGTTCGTGAAGGAATGATTCACCATGGCCGACATTTTGCCCGCTTCAACGGCGTTCATGGGCAAATCGGCAAGTTTCACGGCTTTCAGGCTGCGCGAAGCCTTCTCGGCTTCCGCCGCAATTCCTGCCGTCGGGAAGTGAAACAGCGCCGCGCCGACAGCGCTGCCGGCGGCCAGCTCCAAAAAGTTCTTGCGTGACATGACAACTTGACTCATCCAACGTTTCCTCCTCGGGAATAAATGATGTCGCATCTTCCGTGATGCCGATACCAGCATACAAACGGCGTGTTTCATTCCCGTCAAAGGAAAGAAAAATTTCGAGAAAAGAACGGCAAATTCGATGTAAAACCGTTTTTCTCGAAAAAATTTTACCTTTTCCTTGAAAAAGCCGTACAGGATCATGACGACGCCTTGGTACAGTGCAATGGAGATTGAAAGAGGAGGTAACAACTATGTTCGGTATTGGCGTTCCGGAACTGATTCTTATCCTTGTGATCGGCCTCGTCGTCTTCGGCCCCGGCAAGCTTCCCGCCGTCGGCAACGCCCTCGGCAAAAGCCTTCGCGAGTTCAAATCCGCCGTCAACGGCGACGCTGAGCGCGTCGAAGCGGCAACCAAAAAAACGCAGGAATAGCGCCCATGTCCCAGCCGCTTTTCAGTGCGGAGGGCGGTTCCGACGAAGCCTGCATGACGCTGACGGGACATCTTGACGAGCTGCGGCGGCGCCTTCTCTGGTCCATCGGCGCCGTGGCAGTGGGCGCGCTGCTCTGCCAGCTCTTCATCGACGACCTCACCCATCTGCTGACCGCCCCGGCAGGCACGCTGTACTTCATGAAGCCCGCAGAGGCTTTTTTCATGTACTTCAAACTGCTCATCGCCGGCGGCGTCGCCGTGGCATCACCGGTGATCTTTTACGAGTTTTGGGCCTTCCTCATGCCGGCCTTCTCGCGGCACAGCCGAAAAGTGCTCACGACCCTCGTCCTGTCGTCGTTGACGCTTTTCATCGCCGGCGGCGCGCTGGCCTTCTTCTTCGTCGTGCCGCAGGGCCTCAAGTTCTTTCTGAGCTTCGGAGGAAACCTCGGCCAGCCCCTGATCTCCATGGAAAACTACCTCAACTTCGTCGTCGCCCTGGTGCTTCCCTTCGGCCTGGTGTTCAACCTTCCTCTGGCGTTGCTCATTCTGGCGAAAATGGGGCTCGTCACTTCTGAGGGCTTGAAGAGCAAACGTCGCTTCGTCATCTTCGGTTCATTCGTGGCGGCCGCCGTGCTCACCGCCACCACCGACGTGTTTTCCCAGTGCCTTCTTGCGCTGCCCATGATCCTGCTCTACGAAGCGAGCCGGCTGATCATCAAGTATTTCATCGAAAAGTAAAAAGAACGCCGCGACGTCCGTCGCGGCTTTTTTCGTCGCTCGCTCGTAGCGCAGAAAAACGACCTTTCGGCGGTTTTTCGAAAGAGCGCTTTTTCGCAAACGTCCCAAAAGGAAACTCTGCACTCATGAATCCTGCAGGCAATTTTACAAACAAAGCGGCGTGCAGTGCTTCAAAGGCCGGTTTCAAGCGCCGCAAAGGCAGATCTCAACGTCACTTCTACGAAAGGCCTTGCGCTTCTCTTCAACACTAACGCTCAATACTAAAGCTCAACACTCAAACATAAAGCATCAGCGCCGCCTGGAAGATTCCTCTTCCACGCGGCGCTGTTCAATATCTGCATTCGTTTTGTCACGTCGATCAAA
>CAZUQW010000013.1:0-49604 GCA_964622575.1 uncultured Synergistaceae bacterium
CTTGGTACGGTCGGTTTTTGGACGAATCCATTGTACCAGAGGCTCTCTTTTTTTTACTCTGCTTCTGTAACATATGTCTTAGCACATTACACGAAGGGAAAATTTTTGCGCTCCGCAGGACTTACCAGCCCATCTGCGCCAGTTTTTCCCGCGTCAACCCGCCGTCCGCAGGCGAGGGAGCGTCCTTCGTTTCCAGCAGGCGCTCCACGAAGCGCGCGATCATGTCGGTTTCGATGTTCACGCGCTTGCCGGCGCACAGCGTTCCCAATGTAGTGCGCGCCAGCGTCTCGGGGATGACGGCCACCGAGCAGGAATTGCCCTGCACCGACGCCACCGTGAGACTGACGCCGTCGACGCACAGCGAACCCTTGTAGACCACGTAGCGCATCAGCTCTGCCGGCAGATCGAGCCACAGCTCCGCCGACGAGCGCCCTTTTTTCATGGAGAGTACCAGGCCGACACCGTCAACGTGCCCCGCCACCAGGTGGCCGTCGAAGCGTCCCGTCACCGGCATCGCCCGCTCGAGGTTCAGCCTGTCGCCGGGACTCAGCAGCAAAAAGCGCGAAACTCTCAACGTCTCGTCGGTGAGTTGCACCGAAAAGTTCCCGCCGCCGCAGCGCGTCACCGTGGAGCACACTCCGCTCAGCGACACGGAATCGCCGTTTTTCAGCTCGCCGGCAAAGGGGGCCTCCACCGCCACCTCCGTCACGTCCTCGCGGCGAGCGACGCTCAGCACCCTTCCAACGGCTTCAACCAGTCCAGTGAACATGGATTGCCTCCTTCGATCCACAGGTCTTTTCCCACACGCCGCTCCTTCAACAGCCGGAAGGGAACGGCCCGCTCCATGCCAGGAACGTGAAACCCGCCGGTAATTTTCAGGCCTTCTCCCATGAAAGACGGCGCCGCAAAAATCTGGTATTCGTCGCACAGGCCCGACGCGATAAGCGCCGAGCTGAGCCGCGACCCCGCCTCGGCATGAACTCGCGTGATGCCCAGAGCACCCAGCGCCTCGAGGGCGCACTTCAAATCGGGACGCCCCGAAGCGTCGGCGGGCAAGATTTTGACGCGGTCCTCCCAGCCACGGGGCACGGGGACCGCCTCGCAGGCCAGAACTAGCGCGTCGCCGCGCAGCGCTTTGAAAGGGCGCTGCAGGAAATCGGCCCGTCGGCACAGGATAACGGGCCGCGGCGAAGGGCCTTCCGTCAGGCGCACCGTCAGCGCCGGATCGTCGTGAAGCAGCGTTCCGCTGCCCGTCAGAATGGCGTCGTTTTCGCTGCGCAGCAGATGCCCGACGGAGCGCGCCTCTTCGCCGGTAATCCATTGGCTGACGCCGTTTTCGAGCGCCATGGAGCCGTCGGTTGAAATCGCCGCCTTCAGCGTGAGCCACGGACGGCGGCGCAGCTGCAGGGAGACGAAGCCGCGGTTCATCCACAGCGCCTCTGAAGCCAAAACGCCGCAAACTGTTTCCACGCCGCCGTCGCGAAGAACTTGAAATCCGCGTCCCGACACCTGCGGGTTGGGGTCGCCGACGGCGGCCACGCAGCGCGCGATGCCGGCTTCTACCAGGGCAGGCGCGCAGGGAGGCTGGCGCCCTTGATGGCTGCACGGTTCCAGCGTCACATAGGCCGCAGCGCCCCGCGCTTTTTCCCCTGCCTGCAGCAGCGCCGCCGCCTCGGCGTGAAGGCCGCCCACGTGGTCGTGCCAGCCGCGCCCCACAACCTCGCCGTCCTTCACAATGACGCAGCCCACCATGGGATTGGGCGCCGTTTTGCCCGTGCCGCGCAGCGCCAGTTCCAGCGCCTGATGCATATAATATTCGTCAATCCATTGCTGTCTCATGCGCGATGAATGCCTCTCTTCCGTTTGGGGTCATAGGTCTCTCTCACGCGGCGCTTGCCCGGCGCTTCGTCGCCGCCGGCCGCGTTTCCGTCGGGCGTCGGCTCGCGATAGGGCACGTCCACGCTTTCGTGCCAGCGGCGCGACGATTGTTTTTCGGCCACGGGCTTTTCAGGCGCGCCCTCTTTCCGCGCCGCCTCGGGGCTTTCGCCCTCGGCCTTGTGGCCGCCGGCCAGCCAGCGAAGGATTTTCTCCGACTGCACGGGGCCGATGCCAGGTGCCTTTTGCAGTTCCTCGGGCGACAGCGCCGCGATGCGCTGCACGCTCCCGAAGGTGCTGAGCAGCATGGCCGCCTTGTGCTTTCCGATGCCCGGCACGTCCTCCAGAGCCGAACGGCTGAGCCGCGAAATCCTTTTGCGCCGGTGCGTCGTAATGGCGAAACGGTGCGACTCGTCGCGCACGCGCTGCAAAAGCCTCAGTGCCGGATCGTTCCAGTCGAGACGCAGCGGCGGCTTCTCGGGATCGGTGAAAATCAGCTCGTCGCGCTTGGCCAGCGACACTGTGTCGATCTCCACGGGCACTTCCGCCAGGGCCTGACGGGCGAAGGCCAGCTGCTCAGGCCCGCCGTCCACCACGATGAGCTGCGGCAGAGGCTGCTGATTTTTGATCATGTTCCGATAGCGCCGCAGCACCGTTTCGCCCATGGAGCGAAAATCGTCGACGCCCTCCACCGTTTTGATCTCATAGCGCCGATAGAGCGACTGGTTGGGATAGCCCTGCTCGAAAACCACCGCCACGCCGTAGGTCTCGTGCCCCGACGAATGGGAAATGTCGAAACCGTCGATGCGCCACGGCACCACGGGCAGGCCGCACAGGTCGCGCAATCGCGTCATGGCCGTCCAGGTGTCCTCGTCCAGTTCGTCGGTCAGCGTCACCGAGAGCTTCTGCCGCGAAAAGCGCCACAGGTCGCGAATGGTGTCGCGCACCTTGGCCGCCGCCTCGAACTTCATCTCACGCGCCAAGGCCTCCATGCGCGTCCGCAGCCGCGCCACCAGATCGGCCGTGCCGCCGTTGAGCAGCATCAGGATGTCGTCCACCGTTTCGCCGTACTCCCGCTCGGTGCACTTTCCCGCGCAGGGCGCCATGCACTTGCCGATGTCGTACATGATGCAAGGGCGCATGTTCCTGTCCTTTTCGAGGTCAAGCGAGCAATTTCTCAGCGGAAAGTACTTTCGAATCAGATCCAGCATGCTCCGCATGGATCCTGCGCTGGTGTAGGGACCGAACACGTGGCCCGTAGAAGGCCTCTGGTGCGTCACGATCACGCGAGGAAAACGGTCCGTCGTCACCACGATGTAGGGATAGTGCGAACCCATTTTCAGCTCCACGTTGAAATAGGGCTGAATGGCCTTGATCAAGCGGCTCTCCACGATAAAGGCCTCGGCTTCGGTCTCCGTGCGGATAAAGCTGATGTCCTGCACTGTAGCCACCAGCTTGCGCAGCCGCGGAATGGCAAAATCCCGATGGTTGAAATAAGAAGAGACGCGCCGTTTCAGCTTTTTCGCCTTGCCCACATAGATCACTTTGCCCGTCTCGTCGTGCATCAAATAGACGCCGGGCTTCATGGGCAGAGTTTTGAGGATGGCACGGATCCGCCCCATCCGTTCTTGTTCGTCCACGGTTTGCGCCTCCCTTCGTGCGGCTTGCGGGGTCGATTGCCCCTGTCATTTTCAAAAATCTCGGTTATAATACTCTTTAAACGCTATAATTTTAACACTAGAACGGAGGAACTGTTATGGCACTCGTGCTTTATAACGATCTCACCCGCAAAAAAGAGCCCTTCGTCCCCCTTCACGAGGGCAAGGTGACCTTTTACAGCTGCGGCCCCACAGTATACGACTACTTTCACATCGGCAACGCCCGTCCCTTCATCGTCTTCGACGTGTTTCGCCGCTATCTCGAATACCTCGGTTACGAGGTGACTTTCGTCCAGAACTTCACCGACATCGACGATAAAATGATCGCCCGCGCCAACCGCGACGGCACCACCATTCAGCAGCTTGCCGACAAAACCATCGCCGACTACTACGAAGACGCCGACGCCTTGGGCATCAAGCGCGCGTCCTTCAATCCCCGCGCCACGGAATACATCCCCAAAATCATCACGCTCATCCAGCGCATTATCGACAACGGCCATGCCTACGTGGTCGACGGCACCGTCTATTTCGACGTCAAGAGCTTTCCCACCTACGGCAAACTCTCCCATCAGAACCTCGACGACCTGCAAAGCGGCGCCCGCATCGAAGTGGACAGCGTCAAGCGCAGCCCTCTGGACTTCGTGCTCTGGAAGCCCCAAAAGCCCGGCGAACCTGCGTGGGAAAGCCCCTGGGGACTGGGACGCCCCGGCTGGCACATCGAGTGCAGCGCCATGTCAACCGACCTGCTGGGCGACACCGTTGATATCCACAGCGGCGGCATCGACCTCATCTTCCCCCACCACGAAAACGAGATCGCCCAAAGCGAAGCCGCTACGGGCAAGCCCTTCGTCCGCTACTGGATCCACAACGAGTACATCCTGATCAACGCCGAGAAGATGTCCAAATCGCTGGGAAACTTCATGACGGCCCGCGCTGCCCGCGAGAAGTTCCCGCCGCTGGCCATCCGCATGTTCATGCTCAGCGCCCATTATCGCACGCCCATCAACTTCACTCCCGAAGGCCTCGAACACGCCGCCGCCGCCGTAGAGCGCCTGCGCAACTGCTGGACCGACCTCCAGTTCGCCAAGGCCAACCGCTGCGGCTCGAAGAGCGAAAACGGCGCCGCTCTCGTGGAAGCCATGAAAAAAGCGGCAGAAGACTTCAAGGCCGCCATGGACGACGACTTCAACACCGCCGCCGCCATGGGCGTCATCTTCGACGCCGTCAGCGAAGTCAACCGCTACCTCAAGGAGAACGCCGAGGTGGATCCCGATGCCGTCGCCGCTGCGGAAAAGTATTTCAGCGACATCGACGGCGTCATGGGAATTTTCGCCATCGGTCAGGCCGAAAAGGAGAGCTCCGGCAGCGAAGCCGCCGAAGTGGAGAAACTCATCGAAGAGCGCAACGCCGCCCGCAAGGCAAAAGACTGGAGCCGCAGCGACGCCATCCGCGACGAATTGAACGCGCGGGGCATCATCCTGGAGGATACCCCCCAGGGCACCAAGTGGAAGAAGAAAATCTGAGCATTTCTCTAAAGCTGTTCACTGAGCGGATTTTTCTCAAAGGACTGCCCATTCCCCCCAAGATACAGACTCGGAAATTGTGAATTTCCCGTCTCTCACCTTGCAACATGGCGACCTCACGTCTCTCTGTAATTTTTTCCTTGCAGAGACGAGGCGTCCATGTTATCATTCTGCTCGTACAGAAAGCCGAGGTGGCGGAACAGGCAGACGCAGGGGACTCAAAATCCCCCGTGGGTGACCACATGAGGGTTCGATTCCCTCCCCCGGCACCATATAATCATTAAATAAAAACATGGATGAAACGATCTCCACTCCGCAGAATACGGGATGGAGATCGTTTTATATTTACAGTCGTTTTTTGGACCAACTGTGATTGAAAACCGTAACTGCGAAGTCATGGGCATTTTCGAGTCACAGGTGCGAAAGGTACCTTTTCATGGGTCCGCGCGTTACGACTGTGACTTCGATCGAGCGCGCGGGAATCAAAAATCGAACATACCTGCTGATTCATGTTGAAAAAATGTCGCTTCGGCAGCCTACAATCGAGCCTAATATCTAACTGCGCAGCGAAAGATGATGCCGTGACAGGCAGATGCACTTGACGCTCTTCAGCCTGATCAGCCCTATGCAAAACCGCCAACCGTTAAAAAGTCCTTCAAGATATTCAAGGCACGCGCATTCGCCGCATGAAAAATCGAGATTAACCTCGCGCGCAACTCCCGTGTTCGGCGTATAGTATCCCAGCACAGCCGCCGGTGCGTTGCCCCCCTTGCGCACCAGCGCAATAGCGCGCAACTTGTCATAAATGTCCTTCATGCGAATCAGCGTGCTGCTTGACTTGTTTCCCGGTTCCGCTGTCACTGTGCCCCGCGGCAGGCCCTTACCGTCGGAAACCATATTGTATCCGCCCGAAGACTCGACGCCGCTCCGTGTCTCCGCACTGGGCCTCGCGTTGTCCCAGCTCGACTTGCTCCATGGGCTCCGGACCGCAGAGTTGCCTAGGCCGCTTCGGGCAGAGAAGTCGCGGTTGCTTTCATTTGAGGATTGTGATATCCTTGCATTAGAAAGATTCCCGTCCGGGGAGGAGCTCGATTCCCCGGCATGTTCGGCAATCCCTATCCTACTGCCGAAGCGGGAGTCTTTTTCATTTTCTGGTAAAAAAGAGGTAAGAACCCAAGTTTTCGCTTTGTTTTTCCATTCGAGTTTTACAACGACACGCCCTTCGGGGGATTCGTAATAAACGCGTCCATTCGGTTGTGGTAAAAATACCCCGCCACGCAAGATCTGAGGGACGCGCTTTGCTGCGTCTATCCCGTGTTTGTGAGCAATATGCGAGATGCCCCATCCGTCGGTATATTTCTTTCCTGGCGAACCGATTTCTCCATACATGAAATCAACAGGACCTAATTCAGCTGTACTCACTGCTCCCGGAATTTCTCCGCTTTTTTCTTTCAGCAGCTTCTCGACGGCCGCTTCGCCTTCGTACCCGCGCCAGATCGGTCCGAACTCACCGCGTTCCATATTGCGCTCCCGCACCTCGCGCGCCGATTGGACAAGTTCGTTTTCCCGTCCGGGACTCACGGAGAAATCTCGATTGTCATTGTTTGAATTTTGTGATAGACTTTGCTTAGACGAACGGTCATGCAGAGAGGATGGCTTCTCTGCCAACTGTCCGACGCGCGCCTGAATCCCGTCGGAGTGGCCGGTCGTCTTTTTTTGTTTTGTGTCCTCGTAGGCAGTAATCACAAAAAATTCAGTACGAGCGTCGTTGTAATGACGTAGCACAACCTTTTCGTCACTGTTCTGGTAATATGCCCTTGTGATATGACCATCTTTTTTAGATTTACGGACTTCAAGATCCCCATTCGCTATAATATTGGCAATTCGTGGCAAAATATTCATGCCGTGCTTTGCAACAATATGAGCAAGCCCATAACCATTGGAGTAGCCTTGTCTGGGATCCCCTGCCTCTCCCCAGACCACGTCGATATCTCCGGATCTGCCCTCGCCAAGGCGTGAATCGTGCATGGCTGCGTGCACAATATCGACCCCGGAATGAGGATCGAGCACCCGACGAATCGCTTCGGCTCCATTTCTTTCGTTGTACACAGCTTCGCGCTGCCGCACCTCTTCGCTAACTTCAAAATATCTTGGCTTCTTCCGAAGTCTGGACTCTTGCGGCAAGTCATTTTGAACAGAGAAATCTCGATTGCCGCTGCCGGAATTTTGTGATATAGTTTGAGTGTCGGAGTGAGGGAGGAAGGCACTTTCCGAAGATCTCATGCTTTCGACTGTGGGCGGGAGTGCCCCGTCTGCCCTGCTCAAATTTTCAACGAAATCGACAGAACTCTTATTCTTTTCCAGTTGCTGGTTAAGATATCGAAGAGTTCTGTTTTTTTTGTTTTGCGAATCCTGAGTGGCAAACGTGGGACGGGGGGCTTCATTTATATTTGGCGTATATTCAGCGATTTTCTGCATATTTGCCGCGGCGACCGCCTGAGCCTTTTCCCCTTCGGCCACCGAAGCTTCCGCCTCCGGCACCGCGCCGGGAAAAGGCTTTTCCGCTTCCTGCAGAACCGGCTGCGTCTCCGCAGGCTTGAACACCTCACTCAACGAGGGCGAAACATCCGGCGCCACCTGCCCCGGAACAGCCGCCGACACCCCATTCGATTCGACCGCCTTTGCCTGCTGGACCGCTGAATTTCTGCGCGTCCCCAGATTCTGGACCAGCGTTCCACGCTCCGCCCCCTCAGCGTTTCCTCCGACTCCGCATCGATGAGCCCCTCATTGGAGGTGTATTCCAATCGCTTCATCGGCGAGTAATTCTCTTCCTTTTCCATGCCCTCGTTGAATGCCTCGATGAACCGTGCGTTCAACCGGTCGAAGCTCTTGTCGTAGTCCGCCAGCACCGCGTCGGCAAGGGCACGCTGCTCCGGCGTCAGAGCCTGGATAATGTGCGCCGCGTGCCCCTGCGGGTCGGGAAGCCCCTTGAAGTTGCCGTACAACAGCGCCTTCTTGCCCTTTTCGTTTTTCATCAGAGCGTAGACCGACAACATCTCGTCGATGCTGTACACCTGCCCGTCGATCTGTCGTGACTTAGACAGGTCGTGAAGGCCGATGCCCTCGTCCCGCATGGCCGCCTCGATGCCCTCGTGGCGGTCGTTCTTGCAGCGCAAATATTCGTCGTGAGCCGAGTTCACGTCCTCGATGAAAAACCTCGTCCACGCCGAGTCGAACTTCCCCTGGCCGTTGCCGATCCAGTCCATCAGCCGGTGGGCACCCAGCGTGTCGGCATATGCCCAGTCCTTGACCTTTTCCAGCTTGCCCTCGACGCCCTTGTACTCCTTGCGCAAATCCTTGAAACTGCGGATCGCCTTGCCCTCGAAGTCGGGAATTTTCCCCAGCGCCTTGAAACAGCCGTTGAATTTCTCCTCGCGCCGAAGCTGCTTGGCCGCTTCCCACCGCTGATACTCGTCGCGCCCCCGGGCACGGATATCCTCCACCCGCGCCGCCAGACCCTTCAGCTCGTCGATCGTCATGTCGGGAAGCAGCGTCGTACCCAGCATGTCGATATACCTTCGGTCGCTCGGCGAGTAGTCGTCAAGCCGTGCCTCCGGGTGGTCCGTCAGGTAGTTGAACAGCTCCTGCGCCCGTGCCAACCGTTGGCGCGACGGGTTCTTCAGCGTGTATCCCTTCAGAACGTCCTGGATCTCCTGCTTTGCCGACCAGATAATGGACTTCTGCTCCCCTGCCGACGCGATGCCGCGCACCAGCGTGTCCACCTCTTTTTTCAGACAGGCGCGATCCCGTTGGCGTTCCTTCAGCGCAAGGGCGCGCTCCTTCTGAAGCTCGACGCCCAGCTTCTTGCCCGCATAGAACGCCTTGCGGCGTTCTCCCCGCGGCAGTTTCTCCGATCCCGTCGCGTTCAGCTCCGCCAGACAAGCCTTCGTCGCCGCCGCGTCGTCGTGCAGGTCGGCCAACGTCATCCAGCCGCCCTCTTCAGCCACAGGGCTCGCCAGCAGGCGGGCAAAAAGGTCCCTCACCTGAGGCGAAAGCTCCACGTCAAGACGGCGCACGTTATGGTAGATCGACAGCATCCAGCGCTTCATGCGGGCAAAAACCCGTTTAAGCCCCTTGCTCGGCGCTCTGCCCTCCATCAAGTAACGCTCGAAGGCCCGGGCAAAGCGCTCCTGGGCGTCGGTCAGACGCTTTCGCTGGGCGGGCGTTTCCACGTGGTCGAAGTCGAAGTCCTTCATGTTCAAAAAGTCCAGCGCCACGTCGAGATCCTTGGCCACCATAGGTGGCGCGTCGTCGCCCCGTCCCAGGCGCAGAAGGTTCTCCAGCATCACGTGTCCCATCTCATGGACAAAAGTGCTCTGGTCTGCCGCTTTGAACAGCGTGATGAGCGACTTGTCGCCGCGGAACTCCACGCTGCCGCGAAGCTGTTCTTGCCACAAAGCCCCGTTCTCGAGATGAGAAGGCTTGACATTTCCCCGCAGCACGCCTAAACTCACAGTTGAGATAGCGTCTGCTTCCTGGGTACGGCTTTGGCTTTCGCCAAATTCCGTACTATACAGGGCGGGCGCCATCTTTACAGCGCCTGCTTCCTGCAGGGGGAGTCCATTTTTGGACGAGCCTTGGTACAGGGCAGGCGCTATTTCTATTTCCGTAAGCCTATGGTCCTTGTACACAACATCTGCCCGATCCTTCGAGACATCCAGTTTCAGCCTCACCGAATACAGCTGGTCGCCAACGCTCAGAGCGGAATAATAGACATCCTGGCCTCGAAGGTGCAAATGCTTCACATCGGCAGGCTCGAAATGGTCATACTCCGCCAAAGAGATCATCTCGCGTAGGGCGGCATAGGCCTCGCGATGTGCCTCAGATCTTGCTCTCTTTAGAGATGATCTGATATTCCTTCCCGTAAACGTCGCTTTCTGCCCTGTGGAAATAATTTTGACAGGCAGATTTCCGTCGTTCATCAAAAGCGCTTTGACCCACTTGTTGAAATCCTGAACTTTGGGAAACTGCGGCACGGCATTTTCGGGCAGACGTATCACCTTCGCCTGTGCGCTGTCGGGCTTTCGCGTCAGACCGGCGCGCACAAGCGGAGCTCGTTCTCCAGGCTGGAAGTAGAGATTGCCGTCGTTGTCCTTGACATTGTCGAGGACGTCACGTAGAATGATGCTATAGGTATCCGGCGCATTCTGTTTCACTAAGTCTCTATTGAGGCCCTGTGGTGCAGGCGAAACGCCGGATACCTTTTTTATTACCCGCGCGTCGTGGGACTCGTAGATCTTGTCAATCTGCGCCTGCAGTTTACCTGCGAGTTCTTTCACCGTGATTTTTACGGTATAGGTTGTTTGGCTGTCGTCAGAGAGACGTGCCGAGGCGTAAAAGCGATGAATGTTTTGGATGTTCTGCCGTCCTTTGCGATCTTTGTGGCTTTCGACAAGCTTGGCATTCGCCAAAAGCTCAGGCAGACCTTCAAGAATCTGCATCGATTTTTCAAACGGGATCACAACGTCAACTCCCGTCAATGCCGAGGAAATGGCATGAGACACGTTGGTCAGAGAAAGGTGCAGCGTCCATCCTGTATCTCTATTGATATAATCTCCCGCAAGACGTCGCGCAAAATCCTTTTTATTGGCGTTTCGCTTCAGCCCGCGCGCTTCGTCGGCAGTCAAACGGGATTGAACCACCACACCTTGAATTTCCTGATTCAAATCCACTCCGGCGTTCATGGGCTGCCCGTAGACGTCGCCGGCATTTTCCCCCGCCTGCCCGCCGCGGACCTCCAATTTGTCCAGTTCTTCCGGCGTCAAGGCGTCGTCGCGCAGAACCCCGAACTCGTTTTCGCCCAGATTGTAGGCGCGGCGCAAAACGCTTTTCGCCCAAATGTAGCCCCCCGCCTCGGCCGTCCGGTCGTCGGCCCCCGCGTCTTTGAGCGCCTGGATCTTCCGGTCGCGCACCGCGCGGGCGCTTCGCGCAAAAGGCGTGTCCGCGTTGATCGGGTCGCTGACATTGTCGCGGATCTCCGCCGCAGTCTCCGAGAAAGTGCGCCCCTCCGACCCATAGCGCACATAAGCTTCCGCCGCCGCCCGAAACGCCGGATCCTCGCGGGCCACCTGCTCGTACTTTTTTCGGTCGACCATCACCTCTTTCGTCGATTTCACCACGTCCGCATCCGTCACGCCCAGAGTTTTTTCAATCCCCTGCGCGTCGTGCCCCTCACCGCCGGCGGGAACCTCCGACTGGCCGAAAGACTGAAGCACCTCCCGCGGCAAAAAGACCACGTCTCCGCCGCCCTCCAGCTCCCGGCGCTCCACCAGAGCCTTGTGAAGCTTCCCCTGCGGACTTTTGTTGTAGGCGCGCAGACCCAGCAGCCCCGCCCCCGCGCGCGCCAGCCCGCCCGGCAGCATCCCCGCCGCGAAAGACTCCGCCGACTGCCCGTAAACAAGCCCCAGAGAGCGCAGCTCGTCGCGGGAGAACAGATTGCCCATCGCCTCGGCCAGCGACAAATCGCCGTTCAAGTGACGCGAGAAGTTCACAAACGCGTCGCCCACAAACGCCTGCTCCACCTCTTCAAAAGATTCGCTCGACACATTCCTGATAAACGTCCCCGCATAGCTCTTCAAAAAGTTCGCCGCCGTGGGACTGCGCAGAGCTTCCGGACTGCCCAGAAAGCGCGTGAATGCGCTCTTGATCTTCTCCGGCAGCAGACCGATCGACTTCAACCCCGGAACGTTGAGCATACGCCCGATGTTCCCCAGAGTGCCCAGCTCGATATAGGCGTTGATCGCCCCCTTGGCCATGGCAAGACGCGCCGCGCGGACCTGCCCCTCCGGCGTCTGGTTCTTGGGGTCCCGCATCAGCTCCAGAAACGTTTCCAGCGCCTCGCGGTTCAGCATATCCTCGTAGGCCCCGCCAGTTGCACCCCCCGTCGCCGCCGCCCCCACAAGCCCCGGCGTCGTCACCGCAGCCGTCCCCGCCAAAGCCCCCGCCAGAGCGCTTCCTCCAGCCACAGACAGCCCGCCCGTGGGAACCGCCAACGCCAGAGCCAACCCCGCGCCCAGCAGCGGCGGCCCGTATTTCTTCACCCCCTCCCAAATCCCCGGAATCTGCTGCCCCAACAGCTCCCCCGCGTTCTTGCCGATATAGGCCAAAAAGCCGTCGGGCTCCACACTTTGCTGAATCGCCTGTTGCCGTTGGTAGTTCTCCACGTCGGCCTTGAGCCTCTGCCCGTCCTCCGGCGAAAGCGGCCCCGCCGCCAGCTTTTTGATGTAGCCCCCCAGCAGCTCAGCCTGCTCGCTGTTTCGCGCCTCGCCCACCATGCCGTCCCAGAAAGCGCTGAGCGGGTTGCTCTCCATTTTCGTGCCGTATTTCCCCACCAGCCGCTTGTAAATTTCAGGATGCTCGATAAACGTGCTCGCCGGAAGCCCCATCTTGAAAGAATCCACAATCTTCGCCTTAACGTCGCCCTCAGGCTCGTCAACCAGCTGCGCCAGCGCCTTCGTGCGATGGTGCAGCATCCACGTCTTGTCCAGCCCGCACGAAAACTCCGTGCGGCCTTTTCATAGTCCTTGGCGTGGAGCAGGTATTCCTCCGTGGAAGTTTTGTGCAGCCCCAGAGCCTGCCCCAGCGTCTCCCGCTCGGGTTCGGGCAGCGACTGCATATAGGCGTCCAGTGTGTTGGCCTTGATGAAGAGCAGACCATCGCCTGTGTCGCCTTCGCCGGCAGCTAAAGCGTTTTCGGCAGTAACGCCTTCGGCCTCCATCGCCTGCGGCGTCTCGACAGCTCGCTCCAGGGCGGCGTCCGCCTTGACTCCCTCGGTGTTGCCCTCCTGTGCCGCAGAAACGGCGGGGGCTTCAGCCTTAGTTCCGGCTTTCGTTTCGGCGCCTTTGACCTTCGCTTCCGACGCTTCAAGCTCCTTCACCGCGTTGACGCGCGCTTTTTCCACCGGCGTCAGGTGAAGATCGGCGAGAGTGGTGTTGACGTCTCCTTTTTTCGCCCCTTCCGCCGCTCTGTTGGCGCGGTACGTTGACGTTGCCGCCATCCCCGTGTTGATCACCGCACCCGGCAGCATCCCCAGCGCCATATGGGGGAGCGCCTCCCGGCCTGCGTCGAGAATGTCCGACAGCGCTTCTTCCAACGACTTGCCGTCCTGCCCCTTGGCAAGGTTCGCCACCTTGACGAACACCGTGGCCACGGCCTCCTGCTCGATTTCTTCCATAGTCTCCGAACCGACGCCCGAAGCGTAGTTCTTCAATCCGTCGAGCAGCGTCCTCCGCACCGACGGCACCGCCAGAAGCGCCTTTGCGCCACCCTTGGCCTTGAGGATCGATGCGAACTTCTCGCCCACGGCGCCCATACCCGGAACAAGCGACAGCACCGTTGAAAAGTTGCCCACTTCAATGTATCCGTTGATGGCTCCGCCCACCCGTGCCAGCAGCGCAGCCTCCTTGCGGCTCAGACCCTCGACCTGCAGCAATTCGCGGTACAGCCCCGCCTGCTCGACCTTCATGCTGTTGACGAAATTGCCGTGCAGCGCCGCTGCCGCCGCTGCCTCGCTCGCCGCGGACACAAGTGCAGCTCCGCCGTTAACCGCCAGCGCTCCGGCGAAATACGCCGGAATCGCCCAGAATCAACAGAGTGCCGAAGCCGCGGCGCTGCGCCGCCATCGGCTGCAGGTTGACCGTCGCGCTCACCAGACGACTCACAGAAAGTGCTTTAGCCATTTATTCTCATTCCTTCCGTTGTAAACACTCGCCCCGCGTCTTCGATCACTCCGCGGGCGTCCTTGAGGTTGAGCACGTCGTACGCGCTCGCCATCGTCACCGTCATGTGGATCGCTAGATCGGCGCGCCGGCGCCAGACCTCGCCGTCCAGCTCGGGCACGCTGACGGGTGAATCGACTGATGTCACCGCGCACCCGGCGCGGCGCAGCGCGGAGCGGTTCTGCGCGATCTCCAGCCCACGCCGCAGAGCGCCGGCCAGATCCTCGGCCCCCGGACCGTAAAAAAACGCCGTCACGCGCCACGGCATGTGATCGACGACGATATCCTGTCCCTCGCCCGCTCCGTCGTGGACATGCCCGGCGAAGTTGCGCGCGCCGTCCATCTCGAGGCGGAACGCGCACCAGTCCGTTTTAACCGGCGGGACCGCCGCCGGGTCGATCTGGTATTCCGGGCGCACCAGCTTGGACTTGAGCCCCGTGATGCCGGCGATGACGTCGTGCCAAACGTCCTCTAGGCGTTCGCGCGTGGGCGGCGCCGACGTCTGGCGCAGGAAGCCGCCCGTGGCCGACGTGTTAGGCATCGTCCGCCTCGCTCGTCTGGACGTCCTGCGGCACGGCCAGCGCCACATAAAATCCGGGGCCGTACAGCCACGCGTCGCACGCCTTGACGATGTGCCGCAGGCCGCGCCAGAGGATCTCATCCGGCAGACGCCCGTCGGCGCGTACCGTCAATGGCGTCTCGCAATAGATCTTTATCGCCCCCGCCACGCGGTCGCCTTCCGGCAGGCGATCGAGGTCGCGCTCCCTCGCCGGCTGGACGACCGCCTGAACCGTCTCGCTCGTCTCCGCCGCCACCGTGCGCCCGTAGTTGTTGACCTCGCACGTCCGGCGGTAGACGGTGACGGGCGATTTAAACCGCGGGTTGCGCAGCACTCGGCTGACGTCCAATGTTGCCATGCGATCACTCCTCTATGACATACGTAATGCTGTTGCGCAGCTGGCCGGAGTCGACCAGCGGCTTAGGCGGACGCGGGTACTTGTCCAGCGCCCGTTTTAAAGACTTCCCCGTCTTCCCGCGGCGGCGCAGGCGGGACGCGATAGACGCATCCTTGATCGGCGGCCAGTCGTTGCGCACGAACATGCCCCTGACGCTCGACACGGCGATCATGCCCGCCCGTTCCATACCGGGGCGCGGGTCGCCGCCGTGCAGCGCGTCGTGCAGCGCCTGCCCGAGATGCGGGTGCATGGCGTCTTTCGCCTTGCGCAGCCCCGGGCGCAGGAACGGCCGCGCGGGGATGCCCAGCTTCGGCTTGCCCACCTCGTGCACGTAGCCCAGTGCGGCGTTGTTGATCGGCTCGCCCGAACGGCTTTCGCGGTCCGCGGGGATGCCAACCAGCAAGTGCATCTTCGCCAGCCGGTCGAGGCGCTCCGCGATTTTTTCAAGTCCGGGACCGGTCTCCTTGAGGCTCACAGCTGCACGCCGCCCATGCCGACCATTTTGCACAGGTCGAGATACTGCAGGCCGTAGCGCGTTGACGCTAGCTGCCCCGCGCCGGCGTACGCGCTGCCGTCGTACGAATTAGAATAGCTCACGCCGCCGGCGCTCTGCGATTCGCCCGTCAGCGCGCCGGAAGCCGCGCCGCCGGCGCCGCTGTTCGCCGCGTGTTCTACGGTCAGGTAGTGCGCCGCGAGCAACTGTACGCCCTCGTCGCGGAAGCCGCAGGCGTCCCAGCGTTTTGACGCCGTGAACTTTTCGGCGAAGCTCAGCCAAAAATCGACGCGGGCGTCGGAGTAGACTCCCGCGTCGGCGAACTCCGGGAACGCCTCCCGGAAACTACTTGCGCTTGCGGGCACCGGCCGCCACCTTCTTTTCGGCCGGAGCTTCCGGCTCGGTTTCCGGCTCGGCTTCCGGCTCGGCGACCACTTCCGCTTCGCCGGCCTCGACCAGCCCGGAGAGGAACCAGTCCAGCTCCGCGAACTCCCCCGTATCGCCCTTGCCGTAAAGCGCCCCGTCGATGATAACGGGGCGCTTGAATACGACCTTGGCCATGGCTACACGCCGTCCACGTACAGCAGCGTCGCGGGGTAGACGAACTCCACCTCGCCGACGGCGGCGAGCACAGGCGCGCTGTAGGTGATGTCATGCAGCTGCACCGGCAGGCGGAACAACGGCAGCGAGGCGATACGCACCTTCGCGGCGTCGTTGCTGTACAGCACCATGCGATCCTTGCTCGCCGAGCCCAGCCCCTTGAGGAACCGACAGGGGCGGACGGCCAGATCGCGGCCGGTCAGGTTGAACGCCAACGTCTTTTTGACGATCCAGTCGAGGATCGTCTCCTGGGGATACGCCTCACTGTACGGCGTGGTCGCCACGTGCGTGTACGCCTCGGGCGGCAGCAGCAGCGTGTCGGGGATCGACGCGTAGCCGTTGCCCTCCCAGATCGTCTGGATCGCCTTGTTCACGTCGGCGAGGATCTCGGCGGCGGTCTTCTGCCCCCACTTGGTGGGCGAGCCGGGCGCGGCCCCCGCGGCGGCGTTGGTGACGGCAACCTGGTCGCTGTTGAGCAGCCCCGCGACCTTGAACTTAGGGATACCGATATGGACGGTCTTGTTCATGTTGAGCTGGTAGCTCAGGTTCAGCGCTTCCATCTGCGCGGCGTCGAGACTGATGCCCAGCTTCTGCGCGCGCTCCAGTTCCCAGTACGAGTAGCGCAGGGCGCGGCCCCAGGGGCGCACCGGCGCGCTGACCATCTCGTTGCCGACGCTCACCGTGGGGATCGTGCCGTCCGCGGTATCGCTCAGCCAGCCGTCGTTGTCGCCCGCGGCGCCATTGTTGGCGGCGTACGACGTGCGGTAAAACGCCGTGGCCACGTCGCCCATGCTGATGTTGCTGCGCGTGTGGATGTTTTTGACCCAGTCGGACGCGTCCACCAAAGGCTTGTTCAGCGTCGTATCGACGGCCGTCAGCTGGTTTTCGAGAAAGCCTTTCACGCCGTCGAGCTTTGCCGCATCAAGTTTAAAAGTCATGTGTAAACCTCCTACATAATACGGATCTCGGCCACGCCGTACTCGTCGGCGCCGCCGACGAACATGGCATTGGCCAATTTGACCGTGTTGCTGGTATCGGCAGCCGCTTCGACGCCGCCGATCGGTTTCGACGACGTGCCGGCGGCCACGCGCACATAGACGTCGCCCCCGGCGGCAGCCGCGCCGGCATTGACCTTGACGTTGAGATAGCCCTTGATCAGGATGCCCTGGGGCTGCCCGACGTCGGGCGCCTCGAAATCGTCGAAGCCGGCGTTGGGATACTGCGCCGACGCCGTTACCTGCGGGCGCACCACGAAACCGTACACCTGCGCCGCCGTAGTCGATTCGGTCAGCGCGGCGACGGTGTCGCCATCCAGCCGGCAGGCGCAGCCGTACGACGCCACCGGGGCGCTGGACTTGACAAACTTACTCTCGATCACCGCGAACGACGTGCGCGCGACCTGCCCGTTGAAGCCGGCGGGCATCTCCGTGTTGATGGCCATTCTGTTGGACATGGTTATTTGTTCTCCTTTCTGAACTGCTCGTAGCGGTCGTTGGTCGCCTTGATGTTATAGGGGTCGTCGTCCTGCTTGGCGCTGTCCTTGTGCGTGACCGGCGCGGGGATCTTACCATTGTTGATGACCCTCAGCGTCGAGCTGGCCCCCTTGAACGCCCGCACCACGGCGAGGTCGCTCAGAGCCGCGATGCCGTCGCACTTACCGGTGAACGACTCAACCACTTCGCGCTTGGCGTCGTTGTCGCAGGCGCGGTCAAGCGCGCGGCGCATCACGGCGATGACCGCTTTCTTGTCGGCTTTGGCGTCGACCTTGCCCATGCGCATGTCGGGCGCAAGGATCGCCGCCCGAGCCGTCAGGCTGAGGCTGTCCGTCTTGCCTTCGCCCTCCGGCATGTCGGGGCCGCAGACGTCGGACATTTCCGCTTCGAGCGTCTTTTCCTCTTCGCCCTTCTCCTTTTTCTCCAGCTCGTCGATCTTGGCTTTCAGCGACGCGTTCTCCGCTTTCAACGCCTCCATGTCCTCGTCGGTCTTGGGTTCCGGCGCCGGATCTGCCGCCGGCGCGGGTTCCGCTTCCTTTTTGACGCCGAAGATCGACGCCATCTTTTCGAGCACCCCCAGCGATACGCTCTCAGTCTTCTCTTCTGCCATGTGTGTATCTCCCTTCCTGTCTTTTATCGCGACGCCGTGTCCCGCACGGCCCTCGCGCACAATCGCGACATGGTTGCCGCGGATATGCCGTTGGTATTCCAGCCCCGGTTCCGCCTGCTCCAGCTCGGCGTCATAGCCGCAGGAGATCTCGCGGACGCCGCCGGCGTTGACCGCCTGGATCGCCGCCGCGTCGCTGATCACCAGATCGGCGACTACCTTGTCGGCGTCCTCCCCCTGCCCCTGCCGGACGTTCTGCAAATGCCCGACGGCGTAGCGCCGCCAGTTCTCCGGCGTCACGTCCTCGGGCGGGTGGTCCAGCGTCACCGGCTTGCCCTCGAACGACGCCAGCGCCTCGGGCGCGAACACTTCACCCGGCTCCCTGTGGCTGATGATCCTGCCGTCGGGGCCGGGCTGTATGCCGGGGCTCTGTCCCTCGCTCGCGTGGTACTCGTAGTCTCCCGTCCGGGCGATGGGCACGCCGATGCAGACCAGCGTGCCCTCGGGCGTCAAATGGCGCACTTCGCCCAGGCGCGATTCGCAGTAAAACTTTGCCATCCCATCACCTCGCATCGTACTTTGTCGGCGTGCCCGGCGGCGGCTCGCCAAATACCGGCTCCGGCCAGCAGCGGCAGTTGAAGATCTGCCCGGCGTGGGCGCGGTAATGTCCGTCCACCAGCGGCGGGCGGTCCCACAGGACGAAGACGCCGTTCAACGCCGCGTGCGACGGCCTGACGCGGCCGTCCTCGACCGTACGCCAGATGTAGCCGGAGCTGCCGTTATCCTCGGCCCGCGACTGCGTGAGGACGGACGACTGGCGGCTGATCTCCGTGCGGGCGATCATGTCGGCCCGCGACCACGCCACGTCCCCGCGCGAAGCGATATACTCGCGCAGCTCTTCGGCGCGCGTGCCGTTGACGGCGGCATGCATGACTTTGTCCTCGACCTGCAGCGCCGCGTCGTACGGCAGCGACGTGATCAGGTCGGCCGCGTCGGTGGTCAGAGTCTTGATCCGCGCGGCCACGCGCGATCCGCTCGAGTACTCCGCCGCCAGAGCGCGGTGCATGTGGCGCGCCATGGCGTTCCACTCGCGCAGGTTCATGCGGTTCGCCTTGAGCACGATGTTCTCGGCGACGGCGCGCGACCAGGGGCCGATCAGCCTGCCATACTGCCGCAGCTGGTCGATGACCGCCGTCTCGCGCTGTCCTGCCGTGGTCATACGTCGGATCTCCTGCGCGACCTGCCGCAGGCGCCGACGGAACTCCGTCTCGAGCGCGCGCGACGCCCGGAACGACGATCGCCTTTGCTCCACCGCCTCACCTCCCCGTGGGTACGAAAAAAGCGGCCCCGGCCGATGCCGGAGTCGCTTGTATTGGGTTGCTTATTCTTCTTCCGCAGCAGGATCAGGGTCGCCAAAGAGCCAGCGCTCCACTTCTTCAGGGTCGGTCACATGATTCTTTTCGATGTGGTCGACCAGCTCTTCCGTGAGCCCTTCGTCAAAGCAGGTCAGGCCGACAAGTACCCTAAAATCCTTGTCTTTCGGCGCGATATCGTGGAGCAGTTTGATAAGGCGGTCTTCCGCGGGGGTGATCACTTCTTCAGGCATTGTCGCCGGCCTCCAATCTTTGAATCTTTTTCTCATGTCCAGCTATTGGAATTTTAGCATGGATGGAGTACTTATTGAAGCCGTTGTTTTTGAAGCGGTAGTAATGGTCGCCGACGAAAGCCCCGCGGCTTTTGCCGCGGCTGCCAGCGTACTTCGTATGATACTGCTCGTTGATCGCGCTCATCACTTGCGCGTACTCGCGCCGCTCGAGCCTGATTTCCCGCCGTCTTTTCGCCTTGCCGCCGCTCCCGCCACCGCCGCCGTTCGCGAACTTCCCGTCCCCGTCCCGCGGATGGTCGCTCTCGTCGAAGCCGCCGTCCTGTTTTGCCGGCGGAGCGACGCCTTCCATCCGAGGCGGTCCCGCTTCCGCGGCCGTGATCGTCTCCGCCGTTATGGCGTCCCAGCGCCCGGTGATCTTGCCGCGGCTCTGCAGTTCCCGCAATGCCGTCGGCTCGTCGATCAGTCCCGCGCTGTAGGCGGCAATGACGGCGTTCGTGTCGGCCGTGTCGATGGCGCTTTTTTCGGTGTCGCTCATCTGCCACAGCGGCGCGAACGTAAAGTTGACGTCGCGCGGCAACGGCGCGCCGAACAGGTTGCGGCTCTCGATCTCCAGCAGCAGCTGCATAGGCCAGCGCAGCTGACTCTCCTGCTGACGGAGAATGCCGTCGTAGTACGTCTTGATGTCGCTGTCGCCGGTGCTGTTGAGCCCCGCCGGACTCTGCCCGAACAGGCGCGTCAGGGGGATGTCCGAGGCGCCGGAGAGCTGCTGCCCAAACGCCAGCAGCACCTGATCCAGCCCGCTGAACGTGTAGCTCTGCGTCTGCATATCGTCCTTGGCGTCGATGACAGTCAGGCCGTTGATGCTCTGCAGCTTGCGGATCAGGTCCATCTGCCGCAGCACCGGTTCGACCAGCGCATCGGGGCCGGCGAGCAGATTGCGGAAGTTGTCCAGCTTGATCGTGCGCAGGTATGACATGTTGACCAGGCTGGCAGCTCCCTCGCTGGTCGCGTCGAACGCCTGCAGGCGGTCGAATACGCGCTCGATAACCGACAATCCCCAGGACTGCTCCAACGCCGCGCGGTCATGCGGAGCCGTCAGCCCCACAGCGCGAATCAGGCGCGAATGGTGCACTCGCGTGTTCGCCTGCAGCGGCGCGTCCGCGGGGACGACGCCGTAAACTTCAGGGTCAGCGATAGTGTAATAGACCGGAAGGCCGTAGTCCGGCCCAAGGCGCGTGATCGTACTCGTCCAGTCCGGCCACAGCTGCCAGCGGTCGTACACCAGCAGCCCGCGAAAGCTCCCGGGCGTGATCGTATCGAGCCGCAGCGGTTCGGCAGGATCCTGCCCGTCGATCAGGATCAGGGCCGCGCTGCCGCCGTACAGACGCCCCCAGGTGAGGTTGTCCTGCAGGGCGTTCCAGATCCGCAGCGCCGTAAGGCTGCGGTCGAGACGCTCGATCTGTTCCGTGCTCAGCCCGCCCTGGATGTCGATGCCGGCGCGCACCATGTCCTCGGGGATCGCCGTCACGATCTTGCCGACCACCCAGCTCTGGCAGTACATGTCCGCCAGTTGCTGGCGGTTTTGCGTCAACACCCGCACCGGCCGGTAGCCGCCGCGGCTTTCGAGGTTGTCCGTACCGACCCCCAGACGGGCGGCGAAGTTGACGTAATTATCCCGCTTTTTTCTTCTTGTCATGCCCTCACCCCTTACTTTGTGCCGAACGCCCTAAGCCACGCCATTACGCCGTCGCCGCCTTTGATTATTTTGCACAGGGCATAGCGTAGGGCATCGATGACGTGGTTGTTTTTGTCTTCGAGTTTCGGCAAAATCTCGCCCGTTTGCCGGTCAACTTTGTAGCTGTACGATCGGAACTCATCCGCCGCATGCTTGCACCTTTCGTGGATCACGATCTTGCGAAACGAACGCAGGAACGCGATACCGTCTTCGATGCTGCCCTGCCATTTGTCAGCAGGCTCGCAGCGAAACCCGCGTGCCGCCACGTAACTGATGGTCTCCGGACGGGCGGAATCCGCGTAGATTGGCCACAACCGAGAGCCGGGCACCTCGTCGAACATTGACCGCCCACGCTCGCCCCTGTGGCGTGCCAGATCGTCGATATCCACATGGACGCCCCATGCCTCGTGGTCGACATAGAGGCAATCGTCGAGAATGAACGCCCGCACCAGTACTGACGGATCGCGGCTGAACCCCCAATCGGCACCGAAATAAAAACGCGCATCCGACGGTGTGTCGAAAGCGCGAATCTCGAACTTTTTATTGAACACAAGCGCCTCGGAAATCGTTACCGTTTCGCCTAGCCAGACATGCCGATAGCCCTCGGGATTAACTTCCTGCATATAGCGTCGCTCGGCGTCCAACACGTCGGGGAACCATGGGTTGGCGTCGTAGTTGACTTTCCGGACGATGGAATCAGGCCGCGGATGCAGCACAAAATCATAGGTCGGGTCGCTGCGGTATTGAGGGTTAAAAGTGATCCAGATCTCCGAATTGTCTTTGCGAATTGTCGGCAACAATACCGCCCAACTCTCAGCGCTGACGCTGTGAGCTTCTTCCACCCAGCAGATGTCAACACCTTCGGTCGATTTGATCTCCGTGAAATTATGGTGCAGCCCTTTGAAGATGAATTCCGTGCCGTTGGCACCATAAATGCGGTCCTTCGTTACGCGGTAAAAATCCGACCAGCCGTAACGCTCGATGATGTCGCACAACAGCCGATATACGCTTTCGGCAATGCTGTTTTGATACTCGCGGGCGCAGAGGATGCGCAGCGGCTGCTCGCGTCCTTTAACAATGGCCGCCGTGCCGAAGGCCCAACTTTTTCCGCCGCCACGACCACCGTAGGCGATCTTGTAGCGGGCCAGCTGGTACAGGAACAGAAACGCCTCGGGAATGTCAATTTTGTACTCTTTCATCATTCATCGGGCGCCACGGGATTGATAGTGATCTTGACAGGTTCGGAGAGCAATGGAAGGCCGTTCGCCCCCGTCAGCTCCTGCCGCTCGATGAAGTCACCCTCTGACTTGCCCAGCAGCTCCGACGCCTTCAGGCGGTCACGCATTTCAGCCCGCACATTCCGCATCGTTGCCGTCCAGAACGCCTGCCGTTCCTCACGCGTTGCGATTGCCGACGACGCGCGCTTGCGTTCACGCGCTCTGATGGCTTCCGCAACCAGGGGTTTTGAGAGGTTCTCAGACCCCATACGCTGCGCCGTTTTCGCCGAGTACCCCGCCGCCAAGGCAGCCGCTGTGGCGTTGCCGTCGTAGGCATCAACAAATCGTCTTTGCCTTGTCGTCAGTTTTCCCGCCACGCGGCTCATCTCGCTTTCTGCCATCTTGATATGTAATGCTTATAGATTTATAATTGCATTACACAAAGGAGTTGATAAAAATGTCGACTTCCACCATCAACACCCGTATCGATTCAGACCTGAAACGTCAGGCCGAAAACATTTTTTCCGAAATCGGACTTTCCACCAGCCAAGCCATCCGCCTCTTCTACAAACAGACCGTTCAGACCGGCGGACTGCCCTTTCAGCCCAATTACACCTTGTCCAAAGAAACTCTCGAAGCCATGCGAGAAGCCGAAGAAGGCAAACTGGAAGAAGTGACCCTCGATCAGCTGAAGGCCGAATTGAATGCGATCCATTAAGCGCACAGCCGCTTTCAAGCGCGATCTCAAGCGAGAGAGCAAAGGTGCCGCGCCTACCGCTTCGTCATCAAAGCCGAGCTCGCCGGCATTGTCGAGCGCCTCGCGTCAGACAGACCTCACGACACAAAATACCAAGACCACCCACTCAAAGGGAACAAAATCGGCTATCGCGAATGCCATATCCGCCCGGACCTCTTGCTTCTCTACCGCCTTCAAGACGGGGAAGTCGACCTTGTTGTCCTTACCCGCCTCGGCAATCATTCGGAAATTCTAGATTTATAACGAAACAGGCCGAACTCTCAACAAACGAGTGTCCGGCCTGTTTCGTTATCCTTTCCCCTTGATTTCCAGTCTACATCATACTACAGAGGAAGTGTCCCATTCGATCTCATCTTGAAGTGGACTCTTGATACTTGAACAACATATTGTACAATATTTTGTACAATATAAAGAGAAGATGATTTTCCATGAGAGCCGTGAACTATTCCACCATGCGAACCAACTTCAAAGAGTACTGCGACGCTGCCGTCCATGCCGACGAGACCATCATCATCACCAGAAAAAACGAAGAGAATGTCGTACTGCTTAGCCTCGACAGCTACAACCGCCTCATGAAAAGTCTCCGCAATGCCGCATACATTGCAAAGCTTGACCGCGCCTTCAAGCAGATGGCCAACGGCGGTGGCACACCTCACGAGATCATTGAAGCAGACTAACGTCCATGAACAAACTCTGGTCGGACATCGCGTGGGATGAATACCTCCAGTGGCAAGCCGAGGACAAAAAAGCCATCAAAAAGATCAACGCCCTTATCAAAGACATCGAACGCAACGGCGTGGGGACAGGACTGGGGAAAACCGAACGCTTACGCTGCATCTACGGTTGGAGCAGAGAGATCGACAAAAAGAATCGACTCGTGTACCGCATTGAAAATGGAGCGCTTTGGATCGCGTCATGCAAAGGACATTACGAAGATTGACAATAGCGGAGCTGAGAAGCCCCGCTATTTTATTTTTCTCCAGACCGCATTCGCCGCTTTCAACGCCCCGTCGTGCATTCGGTGAATATGTGCCAAGCTCTTGTAATCCTACACCGTCTGAAAAGGGTAGATTGCCAAAAGGTCATCGTCGGGGGTATGATACAGCAGTATGCAAGGAGGTTCTGCGATGAATTTGAAGGACGGCAAAGTTTTTTCGATACGTCAGCTTACCGTCAGCAGCGTCATGGCTGCCGTTGCAGCTGTGCTGCTGTTGATGGAAATTCCCATGCCCATGTTGGCGCCCTTTCTCAAGCTGGATTTCTCCGAGGTGCCCGCCATGCTCAGCGGTCTGCTGCTGGGACGTGGAGCGGGAGTGCTGGTGGTGCTGATGAAAAATCTGCTCCATCTCATGTTTCACGGTTCCACCTCCATGGGCATCGGCGAGGTCGTCAACATTACAGGCGGCCTTATTTACCTGCTGGTTTCCCTCGCGATTTTCGACGCCGGCAGGACGACAAAGTCCGCTGCCGGAGGGCTGGCGGCCGGTACGCTGTGCGTTTCCTTCGCCATGTTGGCGCTGAACTATTACGTGGTTCTGTCGGTCTACGCGCGCCTCATGGGATTGACGCTGGACTCCATTGTAAAAGCGGTTCACGCCGTCAACCCGTCGGTAAACGACACGCTGACTTTTTTGTTCTATTCTCTGCTTCCCTTCAACCTCGTTAAATACGGGCTTACTTCAATTCTCGTCTTTGTCCTGTACACGCGATTGAGAAGGCACTTTGAATCTTGAACATCATGAAGGAACGAAAAGGGGGTAAGGCGGTCGTCTCGAGCCTCGTCGCAGAGGGGCGCCGCAAATTGAGAAATGCCGAGTTTTCCGGCTTTTGGAGGTGAAACCATGACTGACGACCTGCGACGCTGCGACTGGTGCAAAAGCGACACGCTTCTGCAGGAGTATCACGACAAGGAATGGGGCGTGCCTCAGCACGACGACGGCGTCCTCTTCCAACATCTGCTCATGGAGAGCATGAGCTGCGGCCTCAGCTGGCTGCTGATGCTCCGCAAGCGCGCTGCCTTTGCCCGGTGCTTTCACCGCTTCGACTACCGCCGCATTGCCCGTTACGATGATGACGACGTGAAACGCATTATGGGCGACGCCGAAATGATCCACTCGGAGCCTAAAGTCCGCGCCGTTATCAACAATGCCGTACGCTTTTTGGAAATCGTCGAACAGTTCGGCTCCTTCGACAGCTACCTGTGGGCCTTTACGGGCGGCAAAACCCTGGTGTATCAGCGATTCCCCGAAAAGCGCCTGACGACCAGCGCTCTGTCCGACGCTCTCAGTAAAGACTTGAAAAGGCGGGGATTTAAGTTCGTCGGTTCCGTAAGCCTCTATGCCTTCCTTGAAGCCTGCGGACTCATCAACGACCATCATCCCGATTGCTTCAGGCGCCGGGAAACTCTCAAAATGAACGACACGCTGCGCGTCAGCGACGAAAATGCGATCCTCCCGACCTTTCCTCAGGCGAGCCGGATAAAGCGTTGAGCGGCTGTAACGTTTTCGCCCGAAGGCATTTTCCGGCCGTAGGCGGCTCCTGTCGATTAAATTTTTACTTGTAAGATAAGCTCACTCCGGCAAAACCGACGCGAAGCGACAGGCAGCTTGCAGGCCCTGCGCCGTTGTGTTATGATTTACCCGTTTTGAAGTTCTCCCTGCGGCTGCGCGCTTCCATTGCGCGAAGCGGCAGCGGCCTGGGCGCCTTGTGCGGAAGTGCAGGCGCCACGAAATCCGACCCCGTAGCCCAGATGGATAGAGCGACTGCCTCCTAAGCAGTAGGTCGCGCGTTCGAATCGCGCCGGGGCCGCCATTTAATGATTTTTCAACTTTATTCAAGGTCAATTGAGTCAGGCCCGCCGGCTATAGCCGGCGGGCCTGACTTACTCTATACTTTAAGATTATTGCCCCTCCGGCAGTGCCGTGGCTTCGACGACGAAACTGTTTGAGTTCTTATCTCTTTGCGCATCCCAATTCTTTCACAAGAGCGTCCTGGAGCAGCTTGGATACGTTGATTTTTCCCTTCTCGGCAGCATAGTCAAGCCAATTGGGCAGCGTAACCGTGCGGCGCACCGATTTGTTGTCGATCATGCGCCGATAGGCTCTCGTATCAATATCCACAAGAGACGCAAAACTCGAACTTGCCTGCGCAAACTCACCCTTCGCGACGTCGATTTTTTTCAGCGCCGTCGGCTCTGGAATGGGCTCCCCTTCGTCCTCAAGATCGACGCATTTGAGACTGATCGCATCCCTCGCCATTTCGACGGCATCACTCAAATCCTTGCCTTGCGTGAGCACTTCAAGATCCGGCGCCTCAACCAGCACAGCCCCTTCAACAGGCGTAAAAATCACAGGATAAACAGCTCTCATTTATTTTTCGCTCCTTTTAGAGTACACATAGGTAAACTCCGGCTCTCGCCTGCTCAAAACGCTTTTTGCAAGTCTTTCGTTGATATCTCCATGCCTTGGCACTTCTTCTGTCTCATTTCCGCGCACATAAATGTCGTGCCGGTTTCCATGACGTTTAAAACGAAACCCCAGCGCCTCAAGCCGTTTTATAAACTCAAGTCGTTTCACCGCTAAATCTCCTTTGTCTTATTCAAATAATACGTATTTTTATACGCATTGTCAAGAGAAGCATAAATTGTTTTTGCTATAAGACTTTAAAAGGTACGTGAGTACCAAGGCAAACGAAGGAACTCACTGAAAATATGCCGTAGGCATATCTCCTTCCTGTTGTCGTCTTCTATCGGAAGCGCCCCCGTCAGTCCCGCCGCGTCAGACAGACCGTCTCCTCGTAGGCCCGCTTCAGCGGCGCGTCGAGACGTGCAAGCGCCTCGCGGCCGATCCAATCCGGCACGCCCCAACAGGCCTCGGCGATGCTGCCCGCAATGGCGGCCTGAGTGTCGCTGTCGCCGCCCAGCGACACGGCGCCGCGCACCGCGTCCTCAAAGCTTTCGGCTTCAAGAAAGGCCTCGATGGCCTGAGGTACGCTGCCTTGGCACGACGAGTCGAAAGAGTAATCGCCGCGGATGCCGTCCAGCGTAAAATCCAGCGGGTCGTAGCGCGCCGTCGCGAATTTTCGGATTTCGCCGCGGCTTTCCCCGCGGCGAGCGAGGAAAATGCAGCACGCCACGACCTCGGCGGCCTTCAAAGCCTCGGGGTGATTGTGAGACACCTTCGTCACCGCACGAGAGAGACGGCACGCCTCTTCAAGGCTTTCCGCCGCCCAACCGCAGGCGCTGACGCGCATGGCCGCGCCGTTGCCGTAGCTTCCGTAGGGACGGGGATCCTCGGAAAAAAGCCACGCTTTGAACCGGCTGCCATAGCCGCAATCCGGGTACCGCCGTCCGAGAAGCCGCATATTTTTCACCGCCAGCTCGCCCAAGTTCTCCCAGCGGCCTCCCGCCTCCATCAGCGCCTCGGCGACGGCTAAAGTCATCACCGTGTCGTCGGTAAAGCGCGCGCCCGCCGAAAAGAGCGGAAAATCTTTCGTCTTGATGCCCCGTCTCTCGTAGGGCGAACCGATCACGTCGCCGGCTATGGCTCCAAGCATAATGGCCCCTCCTTCCGGCAAAAACTATTCCGCGTCGCGGCCGATGACCGCACGGATGACGTCGGCGGCGTCCTCCATGATCTGGTGGTCTTCAGTCGTGGGACGGCCCTCGGCCAGACGGCGCAGAAACTCCGACGCCTGATCGTGGGGCAAACTCCACAGGTCCTCGGGAACATCGCAGAAAATGCCGCGACGCTTGTTCCACAGCAAAGTCAGGTGAGAACCGTCGGAAAAAGTTTTGCAGAACGCTCGATTTCCTTCGTAAGTCTTATCCATCGTGCACACCCCTTCGCCCATTTTCTTTCAGTTTACACCTCTCGCGCTGGAAATTCATGTTTTCACCGAAAAAACGTGCCTCCTCCATCGAGAGCATGCGCCAAAAAATCACGAAATCTCCGCATAAGCAAAATTCCGGCGATTTCCGCCGCGGCTTTCCGTTCCGCCGCCAAACGATGTATAATGAAAAGAGTCAAGCTCCGTTCCTCCATAAAAGAGGCCATGCCTCTACCGCACGACGGAGCGGCTTTGCGCACTTTTCCACAGTTCATGTTTGAACTTTTGCAAAAACACAGAACGAAAAATTTTCACGAAAGGCGGCATGACCATGAATATCGCTGAAAAGTTTGCACTTCTGGGCATCGACAACGCCCCCGGACAGGAAAGCCTTCAAAAATCCAAAGAGCTTGACCTGCGCGGCCCCAAGCTTCCCGGCGCCTTTGTGGACTTCTCCCACGGCGACGTAGACGCCCACGCCCCCACGCCCGGCAGCTTCGAAACCTTTGCCCGCGGCTTTTTCGAAGGCGGCGCGCAGGCCTACACGCCCTACCGCGGCCGCCGCTCCGTGCTGGAGCACGTGGCCGAAAAGCTTTCGGCCTTCACCGGCTCTCCGATCGACGCCGCGTCCAATTTGATCCTCACGCCCGGCACGCAGGGCGCCCTGTTCCTCGCCATGGGCGCCAACGTCATGCCCGGCGACAAAGTGGCCATCGTCGAGCCCGACTACTTCGCCAACCGCAAGATGGTGCAGTTCTTCGGCGGACAGCTGTGCCCCGTGGCCATGCATTCCAACGGCGTCACCGGAAAATCGGGCATCGACCTCGAAGGGCTTGAACAGGCCTTCCGTTCGGGAGCGCGGCTCTTTCTGTTCTCCAACCCCAACAACCCTGTGGGCTGCGTCTATTCATGCGAAGAAATCCGCCGCATCGCCGCATTGGCAAAACAGTACGGCGCGTCGCTCATCGTCGACGAACTGTACAGCCGCCAGATCTATCCCGGCGTCGCCTACACCCACCTCGCCGCCCAAAAGGAACTGCCCGACAATTTGATCACCATCATAGGCCCGTCGAAGACCGAATCGCTCAGCGGATTCCGTCTGGGCGCCGCCTTCGGCACGGCCGCGACCATCGACCGCATGGAAAAGCTTCAGGCCATCATGTCGCTGCGCTGCCCCGGCTACAACCAAGCCGTTTTCTTCCGCTGGTTCGACGAGCCCGAAGGCTGGTTGGACCGCCGCATCGCCGAGCACCAGCGCATCCGCGACGACCTGATGAAAGTGCTGGCCGGCGCCGAGGGCGTTTCCGCCCGTCCCACCGATGGCGGCAGCTACCTCTTCGTCACCATTCCCGAGCTGCAAGTGCCGCTTCACGATTTCATCCGCATCGTCCGCCAGCTGGCAAACGTCATCGTCACGCCCGGCACCGAGTTCGGACCGCAGTTCGTCCACCAGTTCAGGATCAACTTCTCGCAAGACCACGACAAAGCCGTAGACGCCATGAAGCGCCTTTTGACCGTCATGGAACGCTACCGCAAAAATTAAAGCTAGAAACGCATAAGGGAGCCGCGCGGCACATAGCCGCACGACTCCCTTTGTCATTTTTTCCGCCCTCGAAGGCTTGCTCTTTACGGCTCTCCCGCGTCGATACCGGCATCGATGCCCGCGTCGCTCAGCGCCGCCCGTGCGCCGTCGGCGTCGCCCGCGCGCACGTACAGCACGTAGGTCGAACGGTCGATTTTCCCCCGCGGCCCGAAATCCCGTGGGTCAAGCCGGGCACCGCAGCCGCAGGGCTTCAAGACGTCGTCGTCGTAAGATCCGGCGCTAAATTGAAAACCTTTGTCCTTCAAAAGGCCCTTCGCCCGCAGCCATGCCCCGCGGTCTTTCTTTTTGAAAATGCAAGTTTTCTTCGCGAAGAGAAAAAACACGCTCAGCCCTCCACAACGCAGGGCAGACCATGGCGCCGCATGGCCTCAAGGGCGGCCTCGCGGTCGCTCTCGCGCACTCGAATATAGTACACGTCGCGGTCCACCTTGCCCTTGGCGCCGAAATCCCGCGGATCCAACATCCCACCGATGCCGTTGGGCGACAACGCGTCGGCAAAACAATGGCCGGCGCTGACGTGTTTGATGCCCTCCTCTTTCAGGGCCTTGCGGATCTGCTCCCACGTCTCGCGGTCCTTTTTTTTGTAGACCAGTGTTTTTTTCTCGAAAAGACCAAACAGCATGGTATTCCCTCCAGTATCAGCCCTTCAGTTCCGTCAGCGTTGACGCCAGCAGCGTTCCCACGCGCGACGCCAGGGCTTCGATGTTTCTGACGGAAGCGAATTCCGTCCCGTAAATGAACCGCAAATTGTCGGCGTGCGCCGAAGACCCCAAATACACCGCCGCCGTATGGATTCCGCTTTGGCGCAGCCCCCTGACCATCTCCGCCGTGTCCGCCACGGCGGCGTCGCCCTGATAATCACGGCTCAAAAAGGCGCCGTTCTGCGGCGGCATGGGCACGCTGTCATCGGGATTGGCGTCGGTCAGAACGAAAAGGACATGGGCACAGGCCTGAAAGTCACCGCCGTCCTCGTGAATCAGGCGGTTCATGGCCGACAGCGCCAGACTGTCGCGGTTCCAGCCCGCGGCGAAATAATGGAACAGCCCAGCCGGACCTCTGGCCGTGCGGGCTTTCAGCTGCTGAAGCACCGTAAAGCCCCGCAGCGAACGGAACGCATAAACGCCCACAGGCACCTGAAGGTTCTCAAGGCTTTTGACGATCACGCAAGTCTGCGCCGCGATGACTTCCTGATAGTTGAGACGCGACGCCGAGGCGTCGAGCAGAATATGAACGTGAATTCGCCGCTCCGCCTCGTCCACGCGGCGAGTGAAAACCCGCCGATCCTGAAACAGCGGAAGCCGCCAGCACCGCCGCCCGTCAAGCCGCCCTCGCGGAGAGCGCTCCGGCAGCGGCTCGCGATAGGTGGCCAGCACCGTGTCCAGCGCCGCCGTCAGCGACCGCACCGCCGACGCAATCTGCACGGCGTGCCCTTCGAAATAGGCCTTGTTGCGCTCCGTCTGCGCCGCCAAATCCTTTTGGAGCCGCTCAGCCTCGCGCTTGCCGCGCCCTTCCAGACGCGTCTGAGCCTCGGCATCGCTGCCCGCCGCGCCCGCAAGGTAAAGACGGCAATTTTGGTGAGCGCCGCGGCAGAGCTGCTCGTTGAGAATGTTCAACTCGCCTTCAGTGCACAGCGGACGGCCGAAGCACGCCCGAATATAAGCGTCGTCGTCTTGGCCGAGCGCCAACCGCACCCGACCGCGCGAAAGCAGCCGAGCGCGCCCGCTTTTCGCATCGGAAGGCACGCCCCGGCGCAGAAGCAGCCAGTCAGTCTGCCGCGTTTCGGAGTGCATGATTTTTCGCAGCAGATCCCCCACGCGGCGGCTCACGGCAAATTCCACATGCCCGCCGCCACCGCCCTTCACGCCGAAACGCTCCTCCAAAATCCGCCGCAGCCGCGCGATCACCTCGTCCGTTTCCAGCGTACCCGGAAATTGCAGCTCCCCCGCCAGCTCGCGCGCCGCCCGCCCCATGACGGGACGCGGACGCCCCAGCACAGCGCACCACCGGTATTGACGCTGCTCGTAAACGCGTAGACTGAGCGCCATGGTCTCTTGGCGCGAAAGGGCGCCGATTCGCCTCATGAACTCCAGAGCGTGGGCTTTCCTCAGCGCCGGCAGAACAGGGCGGAAAGGCGCCTCCTTTTCGAACAGACAGTTTTCAAGAGCCAGCCAGACCAGCACGTCAAGCTCCTCACAGCGCAAACTGCCCTCGTAAAACTTGAAAAACTCTTGAAGGCGGTTCAGATCCAGCCACCGCACCGCCAGCCCGATAATGGTGTTGAGATACAGGTCAGGCTCGCCCGCTGGAGCCGCCGCCAAAAAAGGCGGATCGAAGTCATAGCGCTCCGCCGCCGTGCACACCTGATTCAACGCGCGCTTTTCCAGCGCGCTGTACTGCCTCCGAATCACCTTCTCACCTCCCCGCCATTCCGCTGCCGCAGCGCCGTCTTGTCCGTTCAAAACCGCAGCGCGCAAAGATCCCGCAGCACAGGAAACACGGAACTCTCCACTGCCACTAAAGCACGCCGCGAGATTTAAGTCAAGAGCTCTGCAAAAGAAGCGGCCGACCGCCTTCGACAAAAGAAAGCGTGCGGACGCTCCCTCGTCCGCCACAGCGGAAACCATTCGTTTGCCTGCCCGGCTCGGTGACCCCGGCGGGGAAACCGGCAGACCGCGCCGCGTGCGTCAAACTGCACGAGTGCGAAGGAGGGCCGGCGCGCTCGCGCCGGCCCTCCCCCATCGAACTTGTCCTTTCGCCCCGCTTCCGCCGCCGAAGCGGCGGAAAGCGGAAACGAAAGTTTTTCCCCGTCGCGCACCGCCCGTCCACGGACAGAGCGCATGCGCACACTTACTTGAGCTTGCCCGAAGCCTTAAGCAGACGTTCCAAACGTTCCATGCGCTCCTTCATCTCCTGCTGCTCGCGAGCCTGCTCAAGCTTCAACTTCTCGATTTCCTGTGCCTGAGAGGCCACCTGCGCCTGCAGCATGGAGTTCTCCTTCTGCATCACATAGACACTGTGCATAGGCCCCTTGCGGTAGCGCTCGGGAATTTTGTCCTTGTCTTCCTTCTTGCCCAGCTTCCACGTGATGCCTGCGTTGGCCATGGCGTCGCCGTGATGGGCAATGGACACACCGGCGTGCAGCATGACGTCCTCGTTGGGGTAGTGGGCAAAGCCCAGAGCAAACGCATACTCGCCCTTGTAAGAATCGAATCCCGCCATCAGCTGGCTTGGCTCAACAGGGTCGTAATACATGGGCTTCAGAGCGCTCAGCGCCGAACCCAGTGCGCCCGTGGTCTTGATGTCCTGACGCAGCGTCCCCAACTGCTTGTACACGTTGTTGAAGTTGTTGGTAACGCCGTCGAAAGCCCTGTCGAGGGCCGTGAAGGCCGATCCTACGTCGCCGTACTTTCCACCGAAAATCTCGTAAGTGGGTGCGGAGATCGAACCGTCTTCGTTCACCTTGGCGCCGCCGCCCAGGTGACTGGCCACACTGTCCGCCGTATTCCACAGCTGCGAACCGTTGACCGCGTCGGCACTCCCCTTGCTGACCGTGCCCTTGGCCACGTTGAGCACCTTATTGCCTGTGGCGTCGAAGCCCTTGGCGGTGACTGTGCCCTTGAATTTCGGCGCGTCGACCACGCTGATCTTCAAGTTGCCTTTGCCATCGTCATCGGTCAACTCGACGTTGCTACCCTTCACAAAGTTCATCGTGTTGTCGTCCGCGTCAACGGTCTTGACTGTCTTGCCGTCGATCTGGGCTTTCCAACTGCCGGAGTTAACCGTAATATTGTCGATCTTCTTGTCGATGGCATCGCTGACGATTTTCAACTGGTCTTCCGTCGCGGCCTGACCACTGACGACAATATGACCAGCTTCCCAAGCGGTGTTAGTCAGACCATTGATCGTGCCCTTGTTGCCTGCGTTGATAGTCAGACTTCCCGTCGTTGTGCCGGAAGCATCCTTCTCGTCGAACTTCAGATCGTTATTCAGGCCAATGGACAGTTTCCCGTCGCTGGTCACCTTCGTTGCGATGTTCTTCTGGTCGCCGACGATATTCAGTGTCCCGCCAAGTTCCTTGGAAATTCCGATGTTATTATCATCGCCCTTGAACTTCATGCCTTTGTTCGACAAATCGGCCAAAGAGGAGTTCGCGTCACTGACAGCCTTTTGCAGGTCGCCGATGGTGGCGGCGCTGTTCTTCTGATCCTCCGTGGCGGCACCCAGAGCCGTGTTCCCCAGAGCGCTCTTCACGTTACCGATCGTCAGGCCGCCCATGTTCACCTCAGTTTTGGTGACCTTGGGGCCGCCGATGATCGTCAAGCCGGTACCGTTCAACATCGTGTTGCCGACAGTGCTATCGCTGCCGCCGATAACGATAGAATCCGCGCCCGTTCCTACAGTGATGCTGTTCAGGTTCTTTAAATCCTTCGCCAACTTGATGTTTAGACTATTATCACCGTTGGCAACTACGCCGATGTTGTCGCCGGTCAGCAGATCGGCAGAAGTGACGCCGCCACTGATCTCCAGCGTGGTTCCCAGCTTGCGGTTCACCTGCGTTCCCGTGTCTCCGGCGAAGTTCAGGCCCGCGTCCGCTAGAGCAGTGGAACTATTAGCGATAGCCTGCTTCAAGTCGCCAATGTTCGCCGCGTTCGTCAGGGTATTTCCCTCGGCAGTAGCAAGGTCTACACCGTCTAATCCACTTTTCACGTTGACAATCTTCTGGTCGTTGGCGTTCAATCCGTCTTTGGTCACATAGGTCTTGCCGTTTACAGTCAGGCCACTGTTGTTGATGGTGGTGGCTCCGGCGGTGACGCTCTCAAGGCCGGTCAGTTCTTTCGACAGTTTGACGGTCAATCCGGTGGTGTTGTCGCCGACGACTCCGATGTTCTTGTCCGTCAGCTTGGTGGCATCGGCTCCTCCCTTGATGTCCAGTTGGCTGTTCAGTTTGCGGGAGACGATGGTATCGTTGTCTCCTTTGAACTTCAGGCCGTCGTCAAGCGTCGCCACCTGATGTTCGTTGCCCGCAGGATCTTTGTAGACAACTCGGGTCATGGTGGTGCCGTCGGCTCCGTCAAGGCCGGGGGCTCCGGCTGTGGTCCAGATGTCGGTCATGCCGTCTTTGCCGTTCAGGCCAATGTGCCCTTCGGCTCCGTTCACGCCGTCAACTCCGTCTTTGCCGGCGATGGTCACTCCGGGAGTGCCGTCTTTACCGTTCACGCTGATGCCGTCTTTGCCGTTGATGGCTACGGATGAACCGTCCTTGCCGGTTACTCCAATGTGGCCGTCTACTCCGTTTTCTCCCTTGTCACCAACCTGTACCGCATCGGCTGTGATAGTCTTGTCCAGCATCACTTCTATCTGGGTATTGCCGTCTTCGTCCTGGCTGACTACGGTCTTCACGTTGCCGCTGGAGTACTGGTCGTCATTTTTCGTGCCGCCGCCTACCACCTTCACAGTGCTGCCCAGTTTGTTCGTCACATCGGCTCCGCTGTTGGCGGCAAACTTCAGGCCTTTTTCTTCGAGCTGGGTGGTGTTCTCGGTCAGGGCTTTATGCAGCTGTCCGCCGTTGACGGCGTCCGTCGATCCTTCGGCAATCGCCGCTGGCCACGTTCGTGATCTTCGCTCCGTTCACGCTCATTTCGTTCTGCGTGCTGTCCAGCGTGATCTTCGTTTTACCGGAATCGATGGAGGTAATGCCTTGCAGGTCCTTGTTCAACTTCACAAGGAGCTGGCCGTTCTCATCATCTTGACTGGATACGACGCCAATGTTGCCGTCCGTCAGGTTGGCTTCTTCTTTGGCATTGCCCTTCACGTTGACTTGCTTGTTCAGTTTTACGGACGATGCCGTACCGAAGTCGCCGCCAAACTTCAGACCGTCGTCCAGCGTCGCCACTTCGTGAGACGTGCCGTTGCCATCCTCGTAGACGATACGGGTCATGGTGGTGCCGTCGGCTCCATCAACGCCCGGCTTGCCGTCTCTCACGGTGATGTCCGCCGACACAATCTTCCCGTCTTCGCCCTTCGGTCCGGTCAAACCTATGGATCCGTCTTTCCCGTTGATCACTACGGACGCACCGTCTTTGCCGGCTACTCCAATTTCGCCGTCTACTCCGTCCGCTCCGGTTTTGCCAACGCTCAGATTGTCCCCCAGCTTCAGGTCGTAAATCTTCTTGCCGGCCGTATCGGTCACGTTCAGCTGCAGGTTGTCGCCCACGTAAGTAGCATCGCTCGGCGCCGTACCGTCTACGGTAAGCTCCGTGTGCTGCCCCGCTTCGGTCTGAACGGCTTGCAGCTGGCCATAGTTCACGGCATCGTTCTTTTCCGTGCCGTCCGCCACGTTGGTGATCTTCGCTCCGTTCACGCTCATTTCGTTCTGCGTGCTGTCCAGCGTGATCTTCGTTTTACCGGAATCGATGGAGGTAATGCCTTGCAGGTCCTTGTTCAACTTCACAAGGAGCTGGCCGTTCTCATCATCTTGACTGGATACGACGCCAATGTTGCCGTCCGTCAGGTTGGCTTCTTCTTTGGCATTGCCCTTCACGTTGACTTGCTTGTTCAGTTTTACGGACGATGCCGTACCGAAGTCGCCGCCAAACTTCAGACCGTCGTCCAGCGTCGCCACTTCGTGAGACGTGCCGTTGCCATCCTCGTAGACGATACGGGTCATGGTGGTGCCGTCGGCTCCGTCAAGGCCGGGGACTCCGGCTGTGGTCCAGATGTCAGTCATGCCGTCTTTGCCGTTCAGGCCGATATGCCCTTCGGCTCCGGCGACTCCGTCAACTCCGTCTTTGCCGGTGATGGTCACTCCGGGGGTGCCGTCTTTACCGTTCACGCTGATGCCGTCTTTGCCGCTCAGCCCAATGGAACCATCTTTGCCAGGCTCGCCTTTGATGGAGATACCGTCGTTGCCGTTGATGGCTACGGATGAACCGTCCTTGCCGTTCACGCCGATTGAACCATCTTTGCCATCGGCTCCAGCTTTGCCAACGCTTAGAGTGTCGTTCATCGTGACTTTGAGCTTGCCATCTTCCACTGACGTGGTGATGTTCTGTCCGTCTCCGGTTACGGCCACCGTTTCGCCCAGGGACTTTTTAACGGTGCTGCCGTCGTCGGCCGTAAGGCCAAAGCCGCCCGCAATGGTGGTGTTGATGGTGTTAATGTCATCGGAGATTTTCTGAACGGTGGTGTTCTGGCTGATGTCGATGTTTTTGCCAAGGTTCGCGTCGGCCGTCACGGTCACTGTCGCTCCGTCGGCAGCATCAGCCACTGTCACGTCGATCTTGTCCGTTTCACCCACAAACTTGATGGTCTCGCTGCCATTCTTATCGGCTTTCACGGTCTTCGTGCCGCTTCCGGCGTCGGCCAGTTTGAACTTCGCTTCTACGTTCGTGATCTTCGTCGTGCTGGTGTTGATGGTCGTTGCCAGCGCATCCGTATCAAGACCAAGCTGCAGTCCAGTGGCGTCAACCTTCGCGGTCACGCCGTCCGAGCCACTCACCACAAGAGGCGTGTCTTTGTCGATGGTCTTGGAGCCCACTGTCGTGTTGCTGTCCTGGATCGTCCACTTTGCAGCCTCGCCAACGGTGGTGTCAATGTTGTCGATCTTGGTCTTCGTCGCGTCGTCCAACCCAACGGTCAGTTTCTTCGCCGTGGCGTCGTACTCTGTCTCCACGTAGTTCTTGCCCGCAAACTCCAACGTCTCCCCGGCCTTGACCGCGCCTTGGGCCGTTCCGGATTTCACGGTGAAACCGCCCTTCAGGTCTTTGATGATCTGGTTGTCGTTCAGCGTGGTGTTTTCGCTCAGATTGATGGTCTGACCAAGCTTCGGATCGGCCTTCACGGTCACCTTCGCTCCGGCGGTTCCGTCGGCTTCCACGGTCACGTCGATCTTGTCCATTTCGCCTTCGAACTTGATGTTCTGTTTGTCGGTTTCGCCAAGCGTGATGTTCTGTTTCTCGTTCGCGGCGTTGCTCACCGTGAAGCCGCCCTTCAGGTTCGTGATGTCGCCTTCGTTGGTGGTCACGCGGTTGTCAAGGTTGGTAATGGTGGTGTTACTGCTCAGGTCGATGGTCTGACCAAGCTTCGGATCGGCTGTCACGGTCACCTTCGCTCCGGCGGTTCCGTCGGCTTCCACGGTCACGTCGATCTTGTCCATTTCGCCTTCGAACTTGATGTTCTGTTTGTCGGTTTCGCCAAGCGTGATGTTCTGTTTCTCGTTCGCGGCGTTGCTCACCGTGAAACCGCCCTTCAGCTGGTTGACGGTAGTGTCGTTGGCGATGTTGTTCGTGATGGTCTCGTTCAGCTTCGTCTCGTTCATCGAAAGAGACAGGCCGCTGTCGCTGACTGTGGGAGTGATATAGGCGTCGCCACTCACCACTAGAGGCGTAGAGGCATCAATCGTCTTGGAGCCGACGGTGGCGTTGCTGTCCTTGATCGTCCACTGAGCGGCGTCCTTCAGCTGCGCCACGTTGACGGCGTCGGTGTCTTTGGTGCCGGCGGCGAGGTTGGTGATCTGGCGGGTATCAATAATTATATTGCCCGTTTCGTTCTGTATATGTCTGCCGAGGCTGACGGCCGCCTTGTTGGCTTTCCATGTCTTATCATCCTTGGTGGAAGCCGCTCCGGTCGTCGGATCATAGCCTGCTGTGCCTGCTGCGCGATCCGCCACGGATCTCACGCCCAAAGCTACGCCGCCTTTCTCTGTTACCGTGGCATATGCTCCTAAGGCCACCGCATCATTAACTTCAGCCTTCGCAGAATGCCCTAATGCCGTCACATCTGTTCCCTTGGCCATAGAATTAAATCCCATAGCCAAGGTATTTTCGCCATTTGCCGTGGATGTATCACCAAAGGCAATAGCATGGTTTCCACCGGTTGCACTGGAATCCGATCCAATCGCCATCGCACCAACTGTATCATTGGCCTCTGCTCCGTTACCAATGGCAATGGCGGAATGACCAATGGCCTTTGTTTCCACGCCGAACGCCACGGCGCTTTGTCCTTGCGCTTTCGCTGTCCAACCAATGGCGATGGAATCGGTGGCCTCTGTTACATTCGCTTCCGTACCAATGGCAATGCTATCTGCGGTGCCGGCCTTTGCTTTCTGACCGATGGCAATTGCTCTTTGACCTGTCGCGCCATCGTTGTTCCAGTTAGTGTTCTCAGGCGCGGCGCTATCGTCGGCATCGACGGAGAAGTAATGGATCGCGCCGTTGTCCACTTTGGTATTCAGCGCTTTCAGCTGAGCCACGTTCACCGCATCGGTGTCTTCGGTTCCGGCGGCGAGGTTGGTGATCTGGCGGGTGCTGTCGGACGTTCCGACGGATACGGCGCCCATACCGGACTTATAAACGGACAACATTTCATACTTCTCTTTAAGGCTGGCATTGAGGGTATTAACAGCCGCCTGATATGCCGCCTTTTTGTCCGCGTTTTCCTTATCTTTCTCATACTCGGCTTTTTTCGTGGTCGCCTCGGCAGTCTGTGCTTCTATAGAAGCAAGCAGAGCGGTGTATTCTTCCGTTTTACCCAAAGCAGCGGCGACTCCCGCATCATCAGTAATCTGATTTTCGGAGGACGGGGCATAGCCGTACGTGCCCTTCTCTCTGTCGGCCACGGAAGACGCGCCGAGGGCCACGCCGTTTTCCACATTGCTTCTGGCCCAGAAGCCAAGTGCAGTGGAGTTCTTTTTGTCAGCGCGTGCCCATGAACCGACGGCGGTAGCTCGATTTTCAGCGGCATTTGCAGAATAACCGCTAGCGGTTGACTCGAATCCCGCTGCCTTTGAAATAGCACCTACGGCTGTCGCGCCTCTGTCCTGCACTTCCGACAGTGCGCCGATAGCCACGCCGTTAAACCCGTCCCTGGCATTCAGCGTCTTTTTGTTTTCGATTTTCAAATACATCGTCTCTTCAAGAGGATGATTGGGATCGACAGGATTGTAACTGTAAACAATTTCCGACTTATACTCTGCCTTTTCCTCGTCGGTAAGGGCATCGTACGCATCCTGCGTAATGGGCTTTCCGGCAACCTTCGCCTGAAGCCCCAGGGAGACGGAATTATCCCCGTAGGTGATAGCTTTGCTTCCGCCGACAAAGGAATTGTCCGCCAGAGATTGGGCCGTACTGCCCACAGCGACGGAGGAGTTACTTTCCGACTTGGCATCCTTTCCGACGGCAATCGAATTGAACTTTGTCGAAGCTGTAAATCCTATAGAAATGCCGCCGCCCTCTATCGCATTGGCCTGTTTGCCTATGGCCAACGCAGTGGACGCTTTAGAATGTGCCAGATCGCCGAAAGCCATGCCGCCGTTTTCCGCCTTCGCACTGGTCCCGATAGAAATGGCATCCTGTCCTTTGGCAACAGCACTGTGCCCAATAGCCATTGCAGAACTTGAAAGGGTGTCGCTGTTTAACGCCTTCGCTCCATAACCGATAGCCATGCCATGTCCCGCTTCCGCCAGCGCGTTGGCACCGATAGCGACGGACTGATGCCCTTGAGCACCGTCGTTATTGTAATTATCCTGAGGCACGATATTACCAAGGCCGTCGTCAACGTTGACGGAGAAGTAATGGGTCTCTGCAGCTTTCAGCTGAGCCACGTTCACCGCGTCAGTATCTTCGGTTCCAGCGGCAAGGTTGGTGATCTGGCGGGTATCAATAATGATATTGCCCGTTTCGTCCTGTATATGTCTGCCCACGCTGATGGCTGCCTTATTGGCTTTCCATGTCTTGTCATTCTTTGTGGAAGCCTTTCCGGTCGTCGGATCATAGCCTGCTGTGCCTGCTGCGCGATCCGCCACGGATCTCACGCCCAAAGCTACGCCGCCTTTCTCTGTTACCGTGGCATATGCTCCTAAGGCCACCGCATCATTAACTTCAGCCTTCGCAGAATGCCCTAATGCCGTCACATCTGTTCCCTTGGCCATAGAATTAAATCCCATAGCCAAGGTATTTTCGCCATTTGCCGTGGATGTATCACCAAAGGCAATAGCATGGTTTCCACCGGTTGCACTGGAATCCGATCCAATCGCCATCGCACCAACTGTATCATTGGCCTCTGCTCCGTTACCAATGGCAATGGCGGAATGACCAATGGCCTTTGTTTCCACGCCGAACGCCACGGCGCTTTGTCCTTGCGCTTTCGCTGTCCAACCAATGGCGATGGAATCGGTGGCCTCTGTTACATTCGCTTCCGTACCAATGGCAATGCTATCTGCGGTGCCGGCCTTTGCTTTCTGACCGATGGCAATTGCTCTTTGACCTGTCGCGCCATCGTTGTTCCAGTTAGTGTTCTCAGGCGCGGCGCTATCGTCGGCATCGACGGAGAAGTAATGAACGGCATTGCTGTCCACCCTGGTGTTCAACGCATTTAGCTGTCTCAGATTTACAGCATCGGTGGCTTCCGTGCCGTCGGCTACATTGATAATTTGACGGAGGAAAGGGGTTTTTTTATTGGAACCCGTGGTTGAATAAACTCCGCCTACGGAAACCACACCGTTAACAACATTTCCAGAGTGTGCCTGCAAAAGTGTTGCGCTTCCCGGCTGGTCATAGAAGTAGAGCTCTGTTCCGCTTAAAGGAGCCTTGATCTTTGCCCCTTGTGTATATTTGTTCTGCTCTGCTTTGATATTCTCGTCCCATTCCGTTTCTTGCGCCCACGCCTTATTTCGCCATGGTTTCGTCCATGCGCCGAGTCCGATACTGCTGATGCGGTCCACCTTCGAGTTATATCCCAGCGCCACGCCGTCAAATTCTAAATAGTTAAATTTCTCTTTATAGTCCCTTTTTCCCGTTCCTACAGAGGTTTGTGCCCCCAAGGCGACAGAACGTCTTCCTTTCACCACGCTGTCGGTTCCGATGCCAATGGACTCGATAGGCCCTTCAGAGGATTTTCCATCATAGTCAAGTAACTTTTCAGTGGTCGCATTGGCACCGATGATGATATTGTTGACGTTTTCAGCATGAGCGCCTGTCCCCATGGCGATGGACATATTTCCCTCGACTTTAGCCTTGCGTCCGATAGCCACACTGCCGTCAGTCCGAGCGTTCGCCGCTTCGCCAACAGCCACAGCTCCTTCGGCGGCAGTATTTTGCGAAATAACCATTCTGTTAGGCGCTATTTCATAACGAGTACCGGTTGTCGCCCCTTTGCCGATGGCCACGCTGTCGTTTCCCGCCGCCGAAGCGTTGCTTCCAAGTGCAACAGCCTCTTCACTGCTGATATCTTCGGGCGTTTCACTGGTTTCTTTACCCAGCTTTAAGGTCTCCGCTTTTTTCCCGATAGCAATAGAACCGGCACTCTTTGCACCGTCGTTGTTCCAGTTGGTTCCTTCGGGGCTGGCACTGTCGTCGGCGTTGACATGGAAATAGTGAACGGCTGTGCTGCTTGGCAGTTTGCTGCTGTCGAGGCTATAGGTCACTTTCGTTCCGTTCAGGCTTACTGTCAGAGCGTCGTCTCCGGACGCCGCAAATTCAATGTTGGGCGTTGGTGTGACGCCCAACGCCACGTTGCTGGTGGAGGTTCCGACCGTCAGGTTGAAACCACTCTGAAGTGCCTTAATGTTTGTGGTGTTGCCTCCAACGGTGGTGGTCAGGTTCGTGATGGATTGCGTGTTGGCATCAACTTTGACATCGACAGCCTTCAGCTGACCGCCGTTCACGGCGTCCTTCGAGTCTTCGGCAATCGTTCCATTGGCCACGCTCGTGATTTTCTGGTTATTGGCGTTGAGACCTGCATCGCTCACATAGGTCTTGTTGTTCACGGTCAGGCCGGTGCTGTCAATCTTCGTGGCTCCCGTGGTGACGCTGTCCAATCCGGTCAGGGTCTTCGACAGCTTCACGGTGAGATCGCCGGAAGCATTGGACACCACACCAATGTTGTTATCGGTCAGCAGGTCGGTAGAAGTGACGCCGCCGGTGATGTTCAACTGCTCGTTCAGCTTCTTGGCGATAACTGTAGCGTCGTCGCCCTTGAACTTCAGACCGTCGTCTAGCGTCGCCACGTCGTGAGACGTGCTGTTGGCATCCACGTAGACAATGCGGGTCATACCGTTGGTGCCGCTATGGCCATCGGTCCCGTCTACGCCAACGTCACCCTTTTCGCCCTTGATGGTCAGTCCGTTGGTGCCGTCTTTACCATTCAAACCTATGGACCCGTCTTCTCCGTTAATCACTACGGACGAACCGTCTTTGCCGGCTACTCCAATTTTGCCGTCTACTCCGTTTTCTCCCTTTTCGCCAACCTGTACTGCATCGGCGGTGATGGTCTTGTCTAGCATCACTTCGATGGCGGTGTTGCCTTGGGTGTCCTGGCTGACTACGGTCTTCACGTTGCCGCTGGCGTACTGGGCGTCATCTTTCGTGCCGCCGCCCACTACCTTCACGGTGCTGCCCAGTTGGTTCGTCGCAACGTTTCCGCTGTTCGCCCAAAACTTCAAACCAGTCTCCGTCAGGGCGGTGTTCAGCGCTTTCAACTGGGCCACGTTGACGGCGTCGCTGTCTTCGCTGCCGCCGGCCACGTGGGTGATCTGGCGGGTCAAGCCCCTCGATTCATTTCCGACGGACACGGCGCCGGCAACGGGTTTGTAGGGGGCAAGAACATTTCTTCTCTCAAAGTGAGCGGCCTCTAAATCATCCTTGGCTTTTTCCAATGCCGTTTGATCGCCGACTGCCTGAGCGTCAGCTACCGCTTGCTTCGCTGTTGCGATAGCTGCATCAGCCGCTGCCAGCTCGTCTGTTCTGCCCAACGCAGCCGCGATCTCGCTATCAATCTCTGCCTCACTTCCCCCTTCAAATTGCTTGCCTGTAAGGGGATTATAGCCATAAGTTTTCAATTCTCTGTCGGCCTGCGACCTTCCGCCGATGGCGATGCCGCCATAGGCGGTGGTCTTCGCCTGGAATCCGACGGCGGTAGAGTTTTCCGGCTCCGTTGACGCCCCCAACCCGACGGCTGTGGAGTAGGCTCCTTTGGCTTTGGCCCAGCTCCCGACGGCCATTGCCCGTTCCGACGTGGCCTCTGCGAATGTGCCTATGGCAACGGCTTCGTAAGCATCCGCTTTGGCCTCCCGACCGAGGGCCATGTCGGCGCGATGGTCGACAACGGCCTGGTATCCCAACGCCGTTGCAAAGGAAGTAAATCTCTTGTCTATAGGGATCTCTTGATTAGTAAAGGCATCGCTGGTCAACACTTGTGCATTGTAGCCGATAGCGATATTTCCTTCACCATACTTCCAAACCGGACTCTGCTCACTGCCAAAATTGTATCCTTGGATTAAGCTTTCAGCGCCGAGCGTAATGGAAGTATCACCATAGGCACTTGCACCGTCACCTATCGAGACTGAATTTATACCGTTGCTTTTCGCATTTCCTCCCATCGCAATTGAATAATTGCCGTAGGCTTTCGCGCCACTGCCCATCGCAAAAGACTGGACGCCCCATACATACGGGGCCATCCAATTGTTGGGATCAAATGCGATAAAACTATAAGCATCCTGACCCGGATTATTGTACCCACTAACTACAGCGCCCCACGCGGTGCCTGCCGATGCCACCGCCGAAACGCACAGCAGCGCCGCGGCCAAACGGGGCATCAGGCCCTTTCCGCCGTGCCGGCCGTCGAAAACACCGCTACGAGCGCCGCAACGGTGGGCACGCGCCAGCGACGTTCCGCGGCTGTGTCCGGTCACCAGCTCGGAGGCAACGACGTAGCAGGCACGGACTTTGCTCCAGATCACTTTATAGATCTTATTCATAAAACCAAGTCTCCTTCAACACGAAAATCTTTTCTCCAAAAAATCGAAGTTTCCCTATCTCAATCAATGCGCGTCGGCGCACGCTCTTTCTCTTGGGCACCGGCCGCTGGCAGCCGCAAAGTCGATGAACGATAAACGATAAAAACGGAAAGCTCTTTCGACGGCACAAGCGCGCGAAGGCGAAAGCCGCGGTGCCGGGAAGCGCCGCTTTTCCAACGGAAAATGCGTTTGTGCGGTTTCGCAGGCCGGAGCGGCGTTTTTTTTCGGATGGGAACCGCCGAAGTTTTTCCGCCACAGGTGCAAGTGGGCATAAGCCGCCGACAGCGCCGACAAGAACGGCCATCGCGGCAAGGTGTTTTTCTCTTTTGCGCCGGACTGTCCGCAGATGCGGAGTCGCCTGGTCCTGGTGTACATCGTGGCCTTCTCCTTTCAATGAAAATGTCCCCAATGGGTTGTAACGGAAGGACGGGAGGGAACGAAAGAGTTTTGCACTGCTCTCTTTCGCGCCTTCGCATCGCTTCCGTTCTTTGCAGGTTGACGCTGTCGATTTTCTTTTTTAATTTTTTTAATTCCGACACAATTGCCCTGAAACATTCAGATTAATGTGGTAAGTATATCATTTCGATCCCATTATTTTCACTCAAAAATACAAAAACATTATGGCTCTGTGAGTAAATTTTTGTGATATTTTGATGCAAGTACTACATCATTTTTCTAAATTCTTTGAACAATTACGAGTTTTTATGCTTCTTTGATGCCTGTGGCTGCAACGTTTTCGTCGATTTTACATTGACGTGCTACTTTTTTGAGAAAAAGTTGACTTTTCATTTTTTCTTTTGGCGGCGACGCTGAAATTTAAGGGATGCTGTGGAGTGAAAAAACGGCGGCCATAAAACGGCATCACGGACGAAAAAACGATAGTGACTTTCCGGCGGCCTCCAAAGAAAAAAAACAAAAGTCTCCCTGCCGCAACGGCGCGCAGGGAGCGAGGCGTTTTCGTCAAGGGGGCAGCCGACCAGGCGACTGGCGATTTCAATGCGCTCTTTGTATGTGTTTCTTGGCACTGGACATACTGTTTGTCTTTCTTCGGCCGTTGGGGCGCGACGTTCGTTATGGGGCGTATGCGGCAGCATCGGGCGCATTTGCTGTCGTTTTAAGCGAATCGTGATTTTTTTCGGACGCCAGCCACGCTTCCTCTTCCGGATCACTGCTTGGGGAGTGTCTACTTATTGACTTTCGGCGCGGGGACGTGTTTTCCTTTTCGTTTTGAAGTTCTTCCGCTCTCATGGGTTTACATTTTCGGGGAACGAATCAAAAAAACGCGGCTTCTCCCTGTTCTTTCACGGGGAGAGGCCGCGTCGCTCGTTTTCGGTTGAAAAAAATTACAGATCTTTTTCCTGCACTGCGGGGCCGACGTACTGGTCCATGACGAGGGCGAGATAGAGGTTGAGGCAGGTGCGGAAATCCTTGAGGTTCAGTCCCGACTCTTTGTCCAGCTTGTCGAGGCGGTAGATCAGGGTGTTGCGGTGAACGTGAAGCCGGCGCGCCGCCTCCACCAGTGAAAAGCCGCTTTCACACCACTGGCGGATGGACTCGCGCATCTGCTCCCAGTCGGGATAACGGCGGAACTTTCCCGTCACGGCCTGCACGAATCGGTTGCGCACTGAGGCGTCGATGGTGGTGATGACGTCTTCGAGGCGGTAGTCCACGATGTTGTAGACGCCGGGCTGCTGTTTGAACTTTTTGCCGATGAACAGCGCTTTCCACGCTTCTTGGTAGCTTCCGGCCAGCTCGTACATGCCTAGCGCCGGCGAACCGATGCCGATGGCGGCTTTCAGCTCGAGCGATTTCAACTCGGCGAGGATTTTCTGCGAACGCCGCTGCGCCTCGGCCATCATCTCGCTTTCGCCTGTCGGCGTGTTTCCGTCTTTTGCCGCCGCAAAGAGGATGACGAAACGGTTGTTGCCCAGCATGGCGGAAAGGTCGCGCGGCTCTGAAAAGATCTTGCGGATGGAGGCGAGAACGGCTTTTTTCACGTTCAGAATGCGCGTCTCGGCGTTTTCGTTCTGCCCCCGCATCTGCTCGCGCACCTGCAGGGCAAAGCGGCCGAACTGATAGAGATCGACGGCGATGGGAACGTAATGCCAGCTTCGGTCGTAGCCGTATTCTTGAGCGCGCGACAGCAGTAAGGTCTCGCTGCTCACTCCGGGAACGAAGGAGCCGATGTCTTGAATGAGGTTTTGCAGGGTGCTCTCGCGGTTGACGGAATAGGCGTAAAGTTCGCGCTCGCGCAGCAGGGTCTCGATCTGCTGGCGCACGATGACGGTGAAGGGGCGAACTTTTTGGGGATCTCCCACGATGGCCATGGCGCCTACGGTCTGGCCGTTCATGGACTGGATGGGCGCCGTCACTCCGGGCGCGCCGCCTTGGGTGGAGCGGGCGTCCTCGGCGCTGGTTTCCACGGGCTGCCCCGACGCGATGACCTGCAATGCCGGCTCGTGCAGCGTGCCCACGCGAGATGCCGCGCTGGCACCGGCCACGATGCCCTGGATATCGGTGATCAACACGTCGCAGTTAATGGCCGAAGCGATGGACAGCGCAATTTCCTGGGCGTTCTTGCGAAGAAGCCCGCTCCGTTCGGAATCGTGTGCATACATTTTTATCACCTGTACTGAAAGTCTAATTATACATTCATATTGAGCCACATTTTTTATCATTTTGCAATACCATATTTTGCGGTTTTATGATGTGCAATAATTTGAATACTTTCACGCAGGCGGCATAAAAAGGTCCTCCTGAAATTCGGCACGGAGTGTGTTATGATAGCCCCATAGCGCTTTACACGCCCCTTCATCTCCCTGAAAGGATTTGATCTTTATGACAGAAAATGCACTTGACATTCTCCGCCAGCGCGGGTTTATCGATTGGACGTCCGACGACGCAGGCGTCGAAAAGCTGTTCAACTCCGGCAAAACGGTGACGGCCTACGTGGGCTTCGATCCCACGGCCGACAGTCTTCACGTGGGGCATCTCATTCCGCTCATGGGACTGGCATGGCTCCAGAAGCTGGGGCACCGCCCCATTCTGCTGGCCGGCGGCGGCACGGGCATGATCGGCGACCCCTCGATGAAAAGCTCCGAACGCAATCTTCTCTCCATGGACGTCATCGCCCATAACGTGGAGTGCGTCAAAAAGCAGCTGGCCCACTTCGTGAGCTTCGACTGCGGCCCCAACTCCGCCGTTTTGGTCAACAACTACGATTGGCTGAGCTCAATGAACTTTCTGGAGTTCCTTCGCGACGTGGGCAAGTACTTCACCATCAACAAGATGATCGCCAAAGAGCACGTGAGAAGCCGCATCGAGGACCCCACAAAGAGTCTCTCCTTCACGGAGTTCGCCTACACGCTGCTTCAGTCCTACGACTTCTACCATCTGTACACCACGCTGGGCTGCCGGCTGCAGTTGGGCGGCAACGACCAGCAGGGCAACATCACCAGCGGCATCGACTTCATCCGCAAGCACGAAGAGGGCGCCGAAGTCTACGGCGCCACCAACCCGCTTCTTCTGACCTCGGCGGGGCACAAATTCGGCAAGACTGAAGGCGGCGCCGTCTGGCTCGACGCGGCAAAGACCTCGCCCTACCAGTTTTACCAGTTCTGGGTCAACAGCGAGGACGCCACGCTGAGCAAGACTTTGCGCTATTTCACCTTTTTGCCCGTTCAGGAGATCGACGCCATTATGGAGCGCCACACCAAGGCGCCCGAAAAGCGCGAGGGGCAGCGCATTTTGGCCTACGAGATCACGGCGCTGGTCCACGGCGCGCAGGTGGCGGACAACGTCAAGCACGCCAGCGAAATTCTCTTCGGCGGCGCCTACACGCCCGAGGATCTGACGGACGACATGCTTCACACGCTGGCCGCCGAAACGCCCTGCGGCAAGGTGGGGTCGCTGCCCATGCCCCTTGCCGACGCGCTGGTGGAGGTTGGCGCCTGCAAGAGCAAGGGCGAGGCCAAACGCCTGATCGCCGGCGGCGGCGTGTCGATCAACGGCATCAGAGCCGACGAGAAAACCGCCCTCGAAGAAAAAGACGTGCTGTGCGGCTACTACGCTCTGCTGCGCATCGGCAGGAAAAAGTACTACATGGTCGGCCGCAAATAAATGAAAGCCGCCGTTTCGGCTCTGGAATTTCTGCGTAAAACTCTGGCTTATCCCGACTGGAGGGGCACGCTGTTCTACGGGCTGCTGCGCGCGGTTTTCGCCGCCGTGCCCGTGCGGCGCAAGCTGGTTCTGGACGCGTTGAAAGCGTCATTTCCCGAGAAGGACCATCGCTGGCGCAAGGCGACGCTTCGCGGCATTTACCGGCATTTTTCGTGGATGATCGTGGAGTTTCTGGCCGCCGTCAACAATCCTTCGCTGGTGAGCGCCATGGTGGTTCAGGTGGAAGGGCGTGACGTCGTGGACACGCTCAAGGCGGAAAAGAAGGGCTGCTTCATCCTTACCGGGCACTTCTCGAACTGGGAAATCTGCGGCGCGTGGATGCCTCAAAACGGCTACCCCATGATGCCCGCCGTTCGCGACAGCGACGATCCGGACTTTGCCGAGCTGATCGAAGGCTATCGCAACTCGCTGGGCGAAAAGACGCTGCGCAAGGGGGCCATGAACGTGCGGCGCATGGTGAGGCTGGCCCGTTCGGGCAACATGGTGGCCCTTCTGGCCGATCAGGACGCCGGACCGGACGCTGTGCCCGTCACTTTTCTCAGCCGGCGCACCACCATGGTTGAAGGTCCCGCAGCGCTGTCTCTCATGGCGGGAGTGCCGCTGATCACCATCTACGCTCTGCGCCTGGCTCCCTTCAAGTACAAAATCGTCATCAAGCCGCCACTGGCCACGGGGCTTGAAGGACGCAGCAGCGAGCACATCGCCGAGCTGACGCGGTGCGCCAATGAAGAGCTGAATCGCATGGTCCTTCAGGCGCCGGAGCAGTGGTTCTGGTTTCACCGCCGCTGGAAAACCGATCCCGACCATCCCGGCGTCAAAATGCAGTGACGCCGCACACGTCTCTTTTTGCGGAATCATAACCACCGGCCGTGCCGGTGGTTTGCACTAGCCCCCTTAGGGCATCTTG
>CAZUQW010000014.1:0-46153 GCA_964622575.1 uncultured Synergistaceae bacterium
TACCAAAGGAGGATTCTTTTTTCTCCATAGCTAAAGCTTTTTAGAACCACCGGCATAGCCGGGAGTTTTCGATTAACAAAAAAGACGGATCAGGAAAGAACATTCTTCCCTGATCCGTCTTTATATATTTCGTTATTGCTTCACTAACTCTCGACGTTCGACCGATAACAATTTTTAAAAATGTCTATAAAGCATTGAGTTGCTTTGCTAAGATAGCCCTTGCTGTTCGTAACAATATCCATACGACGTATGGCACGAGAAGAGGCAATTTTATAAAAACAGGCATCGTCATCGGTTTCAACTGCACGATCAGGAAGAAATACAGCTCCCAGGCCGGCACGGGAGAGAGCAGCTGCGGTGATGATCTGTGCAACTTCCAAACATATGACTGGAGAAAAACCACTTGCGGCAAAAAATTCATCTGAACGTCGACGTAGATTGTATTTTTTCTCCAGAAGAATAAACGGCGTTGTACGAAAAAGCTTCAGATCGACGATAGGACAATTGCTCTTCAAATGGATACCACTCACTACTTCGCGCCCACGAAGCGCAAATTTTTTCGCGCTGGAGTTGACGGCTTCATGTGCCGGTACGGAAAGCAGCAAGTGGTCACAAAATGCAAAGCGGCGATCAAATGCATATCGTTCATCAGGATGGCTGGAAAAAGTCAGATCTATCTTCCGTGCATGAAGCAGTTCCTTAAGTTCATACGCGCCAGCCTCAGTAATTTGCAATTCAACAGCGGGATACTGCGCCTTGAATTTCTTCAAGACTGGCGGCAAGACACACGAAGTAATATAACTCGTTGCTCCGATACGTACAGTCCCTATTTTGACGTCGCTTAAATCGTGGAGCTGACACTTTAATTCATCTTCAAGAGTAGCGATCTGGCGGATTGTTTTAATGTAAATCTGCCCTGCCTCTGTCAATCCTAGCGGATGACTTTTACGGTCAAACAACGCCATGCCAATCTCGCTTTCCACACGCGCAATGGCAAGGCTCAGCGCCGGTTGTGTCAGGTGTAGTACCTCTGCAGCCTTGGAAAAACTACCCTTTTGATAAACAGTTTCGACATATTTCAGCTCGTTTTTCATGATAGCCTCAATAATTAATTTATTTTATATCTATATTTATATTATAAATTTGACATTATATTCGTCAAGGGATATTCTTTTATTATTAAAATTAAATAAGGAGGTAAGACGCGTGGCCAAGCTAAAACTTATGAAGCTGCCGCAAGATATGGGTGCTCTCGCAATCGATATGAAGCATCCTAATCGCACTCTGATACACGGTTGCTTTGAAGAACACATAAACGTCAATGATCAGGAACGTCATTTTTATACTTACATTCCCGACGGTCTTGAATACTGCCAGCCTTGCATTGTCGTCGCACCGCCTTCCTGCTGCGATGCACTTGAATACCTAGAAACTTCAGGATTGCGCGCGCTGGCAGATATTTACAGATTATATATTCATATCCTTATTCCCGATGGAGCTTGGCGTACTGATGGTAAAGATGCTGATTTCATGAACGCCGTTTACGCTGCTATTCAGCGCCGGGATTATTACGTGACAATGCAGGATAATATTTACGCGTGCGGACTCGGTAACGGGGCAATTGTGGCACATCAAGCAGCTCAGCGAATGACTAGTGAATGGAGCGGCTTGTTCAGTGTGGGAACCTTAAACGCCAATTTACAGGCAACCCGCGATGTCAAGGTTAAAATTCAGCCTCAGAATGGCGCCGAACTACTTTTGTCTGGTGCGCGATGTCAGCTTCCTGTGTGGATTGCCGTCGACACTTGGGACGACAACATGCAGGCTGCTGTCGAATACTGGAAAGAACAAAATCACTCCGATAAATCGGCTTTCTCCGGTGAAGGTGCCGACAAGATATGGTTCCCTTCTGGAGTAAAAAAGTACGCTGAAATCAATGAAGAACAGATTGCTCAGCTGCGCGTAACATATAACGGTACTGTCGATTTTAATTCACTGTCGTGTATGTGGCGCTACATCGGGCGCGCCCGGCGCCATCGTGGATACGGGCACAAAAACTTGCGTTATTTCAAAAGTCCTGAAGTCTATGGAGCAACACGCCACGAGATAACTTTTAATGGTATGTCCCGCCTATGGTACGAATACGTACCTGAACAATGTACGCCTGACAGACATTGGCCTCTTGTTGTTGTCATGCATGGCCGAGGCGGTACGGCAGAAACATTCTTCGATCTGAGCAGTATGTCGCAGGTTGCCGAAGAACGCGGCTTTATTACCGTTTTTCCTCAAGCTGGAATCCATCAACAGAAACATGGGGGATTGAAAAATGTTTTGTTCTGGAATGGCAGTTATAACGGTATTCCTGTGAACGACGTCGGCTTTATTCGTGCCATGGTAGCAGATGTAGTTTCCCGTCTGCCAGTTGACCGCGGGAGGATTTACGCATGCGGGCAAAGCAGCGGGGGAATCATGGCTGACGTTCTGTCGGTCAGCGCAAGCGATCTATTCACTGCGTGCGCGAGCTGGTCAGGAATGTATCATCCTATGAAAGTCCACAGAAATTATCCGCGAACTGCTTCCATCATACCGACAATGTTCATCTGCGGTAAACAGGATGCGTTTTGTACTGAAGCGGGAATGGATTCGGAGTTTCCTTTCCGCCTGATTCCCGAGCTGCGCCGTGACATCGTCGAAAAGATCAAACGCTGCAATCTCGACGTGGACAAAATGCAGACGTGGGAAACTTATCCTATCACATGGTACTGTTATCCCGATGCACAGCAAGTTCCCATGCTTACAGTCGGTATCGTTGAAGAAATGGCTCACGCGAGTTTTCCCGAAGAGAGTTGGATCTCATACGATCAATTTTTCAGTAATTTTGCCCGCGGCACGGATGGACTTCTCCGCTACCGTGGACACGTGGTCGAGTCATGCCAAAAAAAACAATAATGAAGGAGAACGTTCATGAAAAACGAGAAAAATGTACCGAAGACAAACAAAGTTCCGCATCAGCTTATTATCATTCTTGCAATTGCCGCTTTGGCCACGCTTGCTACCTACATTATCCCAGCAGGCATATACACCACTGTCAACATCAACGGGCGCAAGGCCATCGACGCCAGTTCGTTCAGTTATATTGTGCAGACGCCAGTTTCTCCGTGGAAAGCCCTTCTCGCTATGCCCCAGGGATTTATCCGGCAAGTCAATATCATCGTTATGGTATTGTTAATCGCCGCTTCAATGAGCGTAATCAATGCCACAGGAGTATTTGACGCAACAATCGGTAAATTAGCCTCGAGATACAAACACAATCTGTATCTGATTATTCCCGTGCTCATGGGGTGTTTTTCAGTCCTTGGAGTCATGGGAATCAACACACCAATTATCGCTTTTATACCATTGGCGTTGATTCTAGGCTACAATCTCGGCGGTGACGCTCTTATCGGTGTCTCCTTAGGGCTGCTCGGCATGACCTGCGGACTAGCAGGTGGTGCTTTCTGCTCTTCGTCGACAGCTGTGGCCCAAAGCCTGATTGGCCTTCCCGTATTTTCTGGCTGGGAATTAAGGATTGCAGCAACCATAGCGTTTTGGGCAGCCGGCTCGGCCTACCTAGTTCACTATACGCGCAGGGTACAGTCTGATCCCACAGCAAGTATCATGTACAATGCAGAAAATGTTATCGTCCCCACATCGCTGGCGTCCACTCAAACGACGGAGCTTTCCATACGCTTAAAGCTAACCTTGACAATCTTTCTTGTTGGCTTTAGCGTCATTGTGTACGGTGCAACACATAATTGGAAAACAAGCGATGCCCTGCCGGTCATTTTCATGTTGACTGCGACAGGCTGTGGTCTCGTCTCTGGAATGTCGCCAAATAAGATCGCTTCCGAGTTCATTAAAGGCGCAAAGACTGTTATCGGTGCGTGCATCGTTATTGGTTTCGCTACAGGGATCAACATTATTCTGACGGAAGGAAACGTTATCCATACTATTGTCCATTCACTGAGTAGCCTGTTTATCAATACGACAAATTACGTTTCCGCGTTGGGCATCTATGTATGCAATCTTATCATCAATATTGTTATATGCTCTTCTTCAGGGCAGGCAACAACTGTAATACCTATTTTTTCAGGTATGGGTGATGTATTGGGAATCTCGCAACAAACAATTGTCCAAACCTTTAACTTTGGCGACGCAATTACAAACGCTATTACACCACTTTCTGGAACGCTTATAGCCAGCATTGGTCTCGCAGGAATTTCGCTTGATCGTTGGCTTAGATTTTTCTGGAAATGGTTAATAATTAACATTATTATTGGGGGTATTTTCGTGGCTATTGGTGTCGCCGTCAGTTATGGCCCATTTTGATACCATTTTATCAAAAGACCGAGCACGAATTTGCTGTTCCAGCGTGCCGTATGCCCCTTTCGTAAAATATGTGGCAATCATCAGCAACACCAGCTTAACTGTCGTTCGGTATCCGTTAGTCGACGACAACAAGATTCAGCGTAAAAGCAACAGACAAAGATTATAATCTGTTGGAGTAAGTTAGGATAAAAAACGAAAAACTTTCTCCATGGCTTTTAAGCTTTTTGACCCTCGGCATAGCCGGGGGTTTTCAATTAACAAAAAGGCCGGACGCTCATGAGCCAAAGCTCAAAGGCGTCCGACCTTTTCGTTTTTGCGTCACTCCGCGGCAAAAGCAGAGGCGGAACATCCCGTCGGAAACGGTTTTTCGCGTCTGGGCGCGTGGCAGTACCGAGCCTTCGGGAAGGAATCACTTAAAACACGTTACGGTACATAATGACAACCAGCACGATGGGCAGGCCGTAGGTGACCCAGGGCATCCACCAGCTATAGACTTTCCAGGTATGGCTTTCGTCCAGGCCCTTGTTCGCTTCGTCCATGTAGCCCTTGAACTTGAGCACAAAGGACACGTAGAGCGACACCAGAAGGGCGTCCACGGGCATCATCACGTTGCCCGACAGGTAATCGGCAAAGTCGAAGATGTTCTTGCCGAGAAGCCGGCAGGCCGACACCCATCCGTGGCCTTCGCTGAGGGAATAGGCACAGGGCAAGCTGAGCACGAACATGATGAAGACGACGATCCAGGTCATCTTGCTGCGTTTTACCTTAAAGAGGTCGGCAAAGCAAGCCACAGGCGCTTCGAGGTATCCCAGTCCCGAAGTGTATCCGGCGACGGCCACGAGAATGAAGAACAGCGAAGCCCAGAAGGATCCCAGAGGCATTTTGCCGAAGACGACGGGCATAACCTCCATGACCAATCCTATTCCGCTGGCGTTGGGATCGGCGCCGTAAACGAGCAGCGCGGGGAAGATGACTACGCCGGCAATCAGGGCAAAGCTGGTGTCCATGGTCACAACCATCAGAGCGTCTTTGGGCATATTGTCGTTGTCGCTGCGGTAGGAGCCATAGACAACTGCCGTCGCGATACCAACGCCGATCGAGAAGAAACTCTGTCCGAGAGCGTAGAGCCATACTTCGGGATTGGCCAGCTGGCTGAAGTCGGGGCTGAGATACCATCTCATGCCGTCCATGGATGTCTTGCCGATGCCCTCCACAGGGCTCAGCGTCAGCGAGCGCACGGCCAGCGTCACGATCATGACGCCGAGAATGGGCAATAGCCACTTGCAAAGTTTTTCGACGCCTTCCTTGACGCCGCGGGAAATGGCCATTCCAAGAGCCACAAAGGCGACGGCCGTGTAGGCAATCAGTTCGACGGGGCTGCTCATGAACTCGGTGAACATCGCTTTGGTCTGTTCGAAGGTGGATCCGGTGAAAACTCCGCTCAGCGATTTAAAGGCATAGCGCACCATCCATCCGATAATAACGGTGTAGTAGGCCATCAGAACGATGCAGGCCACCGCGCCGACCCAACCGATAAGCGACCAGAAAGGTTTCTTTTCGCGAAGGAAGCCCACGATGGGCGTGGCTTTCATGCGGCGTCCGATGCTCAACTCGCCCAAAAACAACGGCAGACCGACAAAAATGCAGATCAGCACATAGGCCAACACAAAGGCTCCACCGCCGAACTTCGAAGTGAGGTAGGGGAAACGCCAAACGTTGCCGAGGCCGATGGAGAACCCGGCGGCTGAAAGAATAAATCCAATGCGACTGCCGAAACTGTCTCGTTTCTGCTCTTCCATAATATTCACTCCTTGTAAGACTGCCTGCCGTTCTCACGGCAGACCGTTGAGACTCCGCGCCATGCGGAGCGCGTCACTGATGAAATTTTTCCGCTTCGGCCAGCGCCGTTTTCAGATGTTCAAGATCGATCCAGCGGTAATCGCCATCAGCGTCCTTTGGATCGTCGAAGCCCTGCAGCGCCAGATGGCTGATCGCCCGATCGAGAACTTCGCCGTCGCTACCTTCCCAGGAAGCATGGCGGCCGAGAACCACCGACCGGTAAGGACTTCTGTTGAGACGATTGTTGGCCGACAGCGGATGGGTAACCAGATGCCATCCCTGTTCCAGAAGCGCAGACACTCTGGTCAGAACGTCCAACGGAGTACCGTCAAGCAGTTCGGTCTCTTCCAATCTGGCGGCAGCCACATCGGGATTATTGGTGACAATCATGGGCAAAAGGCCTCCGGGAAATAAATTCAAGCACGATGTCTTAAAAATCGCGGATAAAGACTTATTTTTCGATATTACGAATGATTCGTGAAAAAAGGCATTTGAGCGTCCGAGAAAAAAAGCCGGCGGACCCGACGCGGTTTCGCCGGCTTTTTGTTTTGATGCCGCCCTCGCCTAAACGGCAAAGCGCAGTTTTTTAAAAGGCCTTGAAGATAGTCTGTTTGTCGATCGGCGTGACCATCGCCTCAAGAGCCTTTTCAAGCAGCTTGCGGCGAGTCTTCTTGTCTTCCGCCTCGCCAAGTTCCGGCCTGCCTACAGGGTGAGGAATGGCAATGCCGGGAACGATGCGGTTGGACCCCACGGTCATCATGATGGGGACGATGGTAGCAATCTGCACCACAGGTATGCCCGCCGCCTTTTCGATCTCACGCGACATCGATGCACCGCATCGAGTGCAGGAGCCTCAGGTGGAGGTGAGGATGACGGCATCGACGCCGGCGGCCTTCAGCTCGGGACCGATTTCCTGCCCGAACTTTTCCGCCCAGGCAACGGCCGTTCCCGTGCCCGTCGTGCAATACACATACTTGTAGATCTTGCCGATTTTGCCCTCTTTTTCCAGCTGACGCATCACGTCAAGCGGCAGGACCACGTCGGGGTCGGCGTTGGCCCACTGAGTGTCGTAACCTCCGTGGATGGACTCGTAATTGTCGGAATTCAAGTCGTTCAAGCCACTGATGTCGTAGCGGCCGTAAGACTCTGCCGAAGAAACGCGGATCTTGTCGGGGTTGCCCTTGGGCACAATGCCGCCGGAGGTGATGAGGGCAATGGTGGCGTGTTTCAGATCTTTGACGGGAGAGCAGGGAGGAATCTTCTTGAAGGTCGGCATCTCATACTCTGTCTGGAAAGGCTCGCCGGCCATTTTTTTAAGCAGCATTTCCAGCCCGCGCTGAGCGCCGTTTTTCTCGTGGAAAAAGACGCGGCGGAAACCGCGGCTGATGTAGTTTTCTTCAGCGGCGGGCCCCAAGGTTTCCTTGCGGAGCAGCTTGAGCGCCAGGCGGCTCATGGACTGCGCCGCGTCTTTGATGCCGCGCGCACTGTTGGCCGTCTTGACGATAAAGACTTTCTTGGAGAACGATTCGACGCCGGGATTTTCGGGGTACATGCCCGTCACCACGGGAATTCCCAGCTCGGCCTGTACGGTGGCGCAGATGTCGCCGCAGGCCATGCCGTAACGCCCGGCGAAGAAGGCCGGCCCTGCGACAAGCAGATCGGGCTTGTAGCTTTTGATCATCTCAAGCAGTGTCTTCTTGGCCTCTTCGTTATGCTCGTTGAAGTAGTTATCGCCGCAGATCACCGTGCCGACGATTTCGGCTTCCTTGCCGAAATTCGCCTGCAGCGCGGCGCCGGGGCCGACTTTGCCATCGCGCTTTTCGGGCCCCACGTGAGCCATATCCTCGCCGCCGATGCCGGCGTAGAACTGGTTGATGTAATGAACGATGCGGAAAGTCATGACCAATTCCTCCTTACACCCAGAGCGAGCCGGATTTGTTGAAGCCCGTCTCGCAGGTCGAGCCGATGATAGACTGCAGCTCCACGTACATGGATCCGTCGGGACGCAGGCTCTCGGCAGCGCCGCCGGAAACGTGGGCAATGGACTCAATGAAACCGATAACTTTTTTCATGGCGGGAACTTCGATCATCTCGTTGACGTTGCCGCATGAAACAAAGGCCGTCATCTTCGGCGTGGCGTCGGCCAGTCCCTGAGAGGCGCCGTCGGTGCCGGAAGCTTCGTCGGCAATGACCACAGTGCTCATGCCCAGGGCTTCGCACTTGTTGACGTTGAGGCAAAGGTCGCTGTCGGGGTTGCCGTAACCTTCTTCGGTGATGATGACGCCCTTGGCGCCCAGTTCATGGCAAAGACGGGCGTTGAACGACGAAGCGCGCTCCTTGCCGGCGAGGACCACCGATTCCTGCGTGGGGATCATGCCCAAGAAATTGATGGTCTTGCCGTGCTGGGCATACAGTTCGGTCACCACGGGGTCGTGCAGATGGTGCCATGTGGTGGTCTTGTCGCAGGCCGACACGCAGTTGCCCGATACCATGGCTCCGTCGAGCACTTCATTGGGATGCAGCAGCGTGGGCAACGTGGCCTTGACGTCGGCACCGTAAACGTAGGTGTCGTGCAGCAGTCCCTGAGTGATGCACATGCAGAGATGAACCACGGGCGGCAGGTCGGGATACTTTTTCAGCTCTTCCGCCACTGTTCCTTTCTCAAAGACTTCAGTGCTGTCGATCTTCGCGTCCTTGCAACACTCGGCCAGCCAAACGGCCGCCTTCAATCCGGCGAGACGGATGGCCTCTTCGTACTGGTGTTTTTCCAAATCTTTGACGGGCTGCGCGACGAGTACCACGTTGAACAGCTCGGCAAAGGGGCTGAACTTGGCCGCAGGGCCCGACATGTCGATAAAACCTTCCTGAAAGCCCATAATGGGGCCAACGGTGACGACACCGGCGCCGTCAAGCACAAAGGTGACGCCCTCTCCGGCAGTGTCGTTGGGACCGATGACCGACGGGAAATAGCTCTCGCCGCCCTCCAGTTTGACGCGAGGTTCGATCACGTCCTTCACGGGGATAATGCGCACCGATTCGCCGGGGCGGGCCAGATCGACATCCCATTTTTCTATGCGGTCGTCATCGGAAAGCGCGTCGATCAGGGCAGTTTTGTCCACGTAGAGCACGCCATTTTCCACGCGTGTGGGACTGCCCCATTCGAGCCCAGTCACATGGGCTTTTCGAAGTTCAAGTCTCATTCAACTCTTCCTCCTTAACATTTAAAGATCTCTTGTCCTTTATTCGCATTTTTTATGACTTCGTCGCTTATCTAAAATGATAAAGAATGTTAAGCTGAATTTAACCGTTGCAAAACACCAGTTTTTGTGAGTTAATAGACGTTGAGATTCGTATTTAAAATACAGTTGGTGACAAAATGACTAATAACAAAGAAATCAACGACATAGAATTAATACAGAAATATGCACAGGAAATTGCCACATCGACGGCGGCCATCATCAAACACGATATTATCATCACTTCAACCGATGGCAGGATCATCGGTGCCAGCAAGAAAAAACGCATCGGACAGCTGCACGAGGCTTCGCTTGAAGTGATACAAAGCGGCGTCGCCTCCGAAACAACGGAGAAGCAGGCGCGTCGTTTCAAGGGGACTCTGCCCGGCGTAACCTTTCCCATTCAAAATCTCAGCGGCCGCACGGTGGGAACCATGGCGCTTACAGGCCATCCCGACGAAGTGCGCCCCTTTGGACTCATCGTCAAAAAACAAATTGAAATTCTTCTGCGCGAACGCGAGCTTTACCGTTATTCCGTCAGCCGAGAAAACATCACTCAAAATCTGATCCAAGATTTGGAGGCCTTTGTGCCGGGCGTCAGCAACGAGACTATGCTTCAATCCAGAGCCATAGAGTTGGGCTACGATCCGAGCTTGTTCTACATTGCCGTCGTCGTCGACCTTTATCAGTTCGGACGCTACGCCATGGCGCTGCGCGGCGATAGAAACGACGGCTACAATGAAGTGGAAATGCGCATTCTCAATGTCAAACGATCAGTTTTGGCAGAACTGCGCAGCATTTTTTCCCATCCCCGAAACATTTCCAGTATCAGCGGCAATAACCGCTTTGTAGTGCTTCAGGCCATGAAAACTTCTGATTGCGGCGACCCTCAACACGAGAAAGCCGCCTTGGCGAGAACGAGAAAGCTTTCGCTTCAACTGCTTGACCGTCTCGACGCCTATGGACTGAAAGCCGCCATCGGCATCGGCTCGCCTGCGGGCGACATCGCCGAGCTGTCCCTCAGCTGCCAGGAAGCCCGGAAAGCTCTGATGCTGGGGAAAAAATTCGAACAGCGCCCGGGCGTGTACTGCATCGCCGATTTCCGCATGGAGGACGTTATCACCACCATCGACGCCGCAGTGAGAATCCGCTTTATCCGATCGCAAACCAACAATCTTCTCAATAAAAGCGACTGGCCCGACATTGAAAAAACGATCCGCGCCTGGTGCGAAAGCGGATTTTCTCTCATCAAGTCGGCGAAGATGCTGCATATTCACCGCAACACGCTGATCTACCGTCTTGAAAAGATCAACCGCCTGACGGGCTGCGACATCCACGATTTCCGCACGTGCTTCAACTTTTACTTTGCCTTGCTGCTCAATCAATATTCAGGACCTACGGCCAAGGAAAACCATCGACGGCCGGAGGAAGGACAGCCTCTGCCAACGGAGACGAGCACAACAGGTCGAGCGGAGGGCGCTGAAGCAAGCGCTTCAGGCCGGTCAAATCCATAAAAAGCAAACCGTTCTGGAGAAAAAGCCGCCCGTGCGCACACGCGGCGGAAAAACGGTGAAAAAGGCTGCTCAAGCTCACTCCATTTTTTAGGGAAGAAAAAAAGAAAGCGTGGGAAAGACGATGAAAAACTCTGTCGTCTTTCCCACGCTTTCGCATTTTGAAGGAGTTGATGAAGTTCGCCTTGCCTCGTCAATGGCAGCAGAAGTTCTCAATGTTCCAGCAAAAAAGTTTACAGCGCCCCTGATTAAAACCGCCTTTCGACGACGTCAGAAGCGGGCAAAATGAAGCTCGTTGCCATGCTCTTCAATGAGACGCGCCACGTCTTCGGTCTTGATGTAGACGGTGGCGGTGTTTTCGTTGGGGTGAATTCCCATGAGTTTCCCGCGGAAATCCTCGTCAAAGTAGACGATCACCCGGCAGGCCGTGTCATTCAAGATGCCGAAGGGCGTCACGGCGCCCCGTGAAAGCCCGAGAATCGCCGCAAGGTCTTCCTCGGAAGCGAAGGTGAGGCGCCGCGTATTGAAGCGGTTGCGGAATTCTTTGAGGTCGACGCGCTTTTCTTCCTTGACGGTAATCAGACAGTACTGCCGCTTTTTGTCGTCGCGGACAAAGAGGTTCTTCGCGATGGCGTTGACGTGGGGCAGATGAAGCGCCAGCATTTCATCGATGGTGAAGACGGGGGCGTGCTCCACCTTTTCGTAGGCGATCTTTTTTGTGTCCAGCATGTCGAAGACTTCCTGTTTGTTCATTGAGTCTCATTCCTTTCACGTCACTTTTTGCCCTGAATTTTACCGCGCCACACATTTGAGACGATTCATTAGCAGGCGCATTGCGGAACGTCGCGATAACTATTATAAAAAAGCCAACAACCGAGAGACCAGAGCGCCTTGAAGGCCGTACTCTCGCCGCACGGTGGGGGCCGGTCGAAAGGATTTCATCGGCGTTCTCGTTTCGGCGATGAAAGGGGCGCCGCTTTGCCGCTGCCGTTTTTTCAGCAAAGTTTCGCGGCGCCAGCCGTCATCCCATGGCTACTCTGCATCCGCAGGAGTGTTTTTTGCGACGCGCGGGGGCAAGCTCTTTCGTTGGCGCAGTGCCGGCTCAAGGGCTGGTTATGCTATAATTTTTCATGATATCACTTCACTGTCCTCACAGAAATGGACGTATTCACTGAAAAAACATCGGATCTTTATTCTGGAGCGTGCGTATCCATGAAAATTGTCATCGTAGGCGCGGGAAACGTCGGTTCGGCGCTGGCCCGCACCTTGTCCCAGGAAGGGAAAGACGTGGTGGTCATCGACCGCTCTCCCGAAGCGGCGGTCAAAATCGGAAACGAACTTGACGTGAGCACCATCTGCGGCAACGGATCGCGTCCGCTGGTTCTCGAAAAAGCGGGAGTGAAAAAGGGCGGCGACGTCGATGTGTTGGTGGGCTGCACTGACCGCGATGACACCAATCTGATGGCCTGCTGGCTGGCCAAACACGCAGGCGTTGGGCGCGTTCTGGCGCGCGTGAGAGATCTGGGCTTCACCGATACGCCGGACTGGGCGGAAGACCTGGGTATCGACGTCATGGTCTCTCCGGAGCGATCGTTGTCGCGGGAAATCGCCTCGCTGCTGACGTTCAACGCTGCCGTTCATTCGTCGGAACTGTTCAACGGCAGGGCCGGCAGCTTCGCCTTTCGCGTGGAGGAAAACTCGCCCATCTGTGGCGTGTCGCTCCGCGAACTGGGCGCAAGGTATCCCGATCTCGGAGCCATCATCGTCTACGTTGAGCGGGGCGACGACGGCTTTGTGCCCTCGGGCGACTGGACGGCCGCAGCCGGTGATCTCTGCTTCGTGGTGACGCTGCACGAGCGCGTGCAGTACATTCAAAAGCTCTTCAACGTGGAACACCAAAAACGCCTCTCCCGCGTGATTATTGTGGGCGGCGGCCGTCTCGGAACCAATTTGGCCCATCGGCTCAGCTCCAACGTACCGAAGGTGGACACCATTCTCGTGGAAAAGGATAGGGAAAAGTGCGCCCGCCTCGCCCGTCAATTTCCCGACGTCAAAGTGATCAACGGCGACGGCATGGACAAAGCGCTGATGGCCGGACTCGGCGTTGCCAAAGCCAACGGCGTTGTCGCCGCCACGGCAAACGACGAACTGAACGTGGTGATGGCGGCGCTGGTCAACGTGAGAGAAAAAGTGAAAACCATTGCCGTTGTCCGCAAAGAAATCTACGAGGACCTCGAAGGACATCTTCCCGTCGACGTGTTGATCAATCCCAACCTGACGCTGGTATCCACATTTTTGCGCTACATTCGCTATCCTCAGCTGGGAGGAATGCTGTCGCTCATCGACCGCATCGGTGCCGAGGTCTTCGAGGTTACGCTTCAAAGCGGACACAGCGTCGTGGACCGGCGAATCATGGACCTCAAACTGCCCAAGGGGATTTTGATCGCCGTCATCAAGCGCGGCAGCCGATATTTGGTGCCCGGCGGCGCAGAAGTGCTCCACGCGGGCGACGCGATCTCGGTGTTTGCCATGTCAGGACAGATGGCCGAAGCCATGCGCATTTTCAAGGTCGACGGACAATGAAATTCCGCATCGTCCTCTTTGTGCTCTCTCTGGTCGGGAGCCTTGTTTCGGCTTCCATGCTGCTGCCCGCCCTGTGGGCATGGTGCGAGGGAACGCCCGATGCCGCTGTGCTTTTCAAGAGCGCAACGACCTCTTTGGCCATCTGCGCTCTGGCAGCTGCGGCGTTCCGCCCGACGCGGCACCGCGAAGACAACATCACGGTGCGCGAGGCCTTTGCCATTGTGACGTTTTCATGGATTATCGCTTCGGTTATCGGGGCGGTGCCCTACGTGGCCTACGGCACGACTCAGAGTTTTACCGACGGTTTTTTCGAGGCCATGTCGGGTTTTACCACCACCGGTGCTTCCATTCTCAACGACATCGAATCCAATCCTCGCGGCATCCTGCTTTGGCGCGCTCTGACCCATTGGCTCGGCGGCATGGGCATCATCGTGCTGAGCCTGACGATTCTGCCCTTTATGGGCGGTGGCATGGAGCTCTACAAGGCGGAAACTCCGACGCCCATCCCCGAAAAGCTGACGCCGAGGCTCCAGCAGACGGCCGTCATCCTGTGGAAAATCTATCTGCTCCTGACGGCTCTTGAAACAGCGGCGCTGATGCTGTGCGGTACCACCTTTTACGAGGGGCTGACCCACGCTTTTTCCACGCTGGCCACGGGAGGATTTTCCATTTACAACGACAGCATCGCCCACTTTCACAGCCCGGCCATCGAGTGGATCATCATCGTTTTCATGTTTCTGGCAGGCGTCAATTTCACGCTGCACTTTTTCTTTCTTCGAGGAAAGTGGAACGTCTACCTCAAAGACGACGAGTTTCGGTGGTACGCGGGAATCGCCCTGTTCGCCGCCATCGCTTCAACGGCCGCAGCGCTGGCTGGACACATGAACATTTCCTTTTCCACGGCAGTGCGCCATGGAACCTTTCAGGTGGTGACGCTGCTGACCACCACGGGCTTTGCCGTTACCGACACGCTTCAATGGCCCTATTTCGTGCACTTTCTGCTTTTAACGGTCATGCTTATCGGCGGCTGCGCCGGTTCCACGGGAGGCGGCATCAAGGTGCTTCGTTTCATGATGCTGGCGCGCAGCGCGAAAAACGATCTTATCCGTTCGCTTCAACCCAGCCGGGTGTTGTGCGTACGGCTCAACGGAAAGCCCCAGGACGATGCTCTGATGAGCTCCGTGCTGGCTTTCTTTGTGCAGTTCGTCATGCTGCTTGTGGGATTTACGTTGCTGCTGACGTTGATGGGCATCGACGTGCTCTCGGCGCTTTCTGGCGTCATCGCCTGCCTGAGCAACACCGGCCCCGCTCTGGGGCGTTTCGGGCCGACAAGCAACTATGCCGGCATTCCCGCGGCAGGCAAATGGATTCTGTCCTTTGCCATGTTGACGGGGCGTCTCGAACTCACGACGGTACTGATGCTTTTCCTGCCTTCGGCCTGGCGGCGATAATCTGCTGCCGGGCTTTTTTCAGCGAATTTTTGCGGCAATGAAGCAAGCTGAACTTTGAGGATAAAACAAAATTTAACATGATTTTTACAAAACCCGTAAAATCTGTATAATGATGATGAGTTTTACGGTATTTGTTTCCCAAAGATCATATTTTTCAAAGAATGGAGTGGTCATGTTATGAAAAAGTTCCTCTCAGCTCTTGTTCTCGTCGCCCTTTTCAGCTGTTGCGGCACCGCTTTCGCGGCTTACCCGGAGAAACCCGTCCACATCATTGTCCCTTCGGAAGCGGGCGGCGGCACTGACACCATGGCCCGCCTGCTGGCCAAGTTCGGCGAAAAGTACCTCGGCGCCCCCATGGTGATCGACGACATGCCGGGAGCAGGCGGACAGATCGGCTTTCAGGCCATCGCCAACGCCAAAAAAGACGGCTACACCTTCGGCTGTCTGTACACGCCCCATCTGACGGCGCACATCTCGGCGAAACGCGCTCAGTACAGGCTCACCGATTTTGAGTACATCGGCAATCTGGTCACCGATCCCGGCGTCATCGTGGTGCCCGGCGACAGCCCCATCAAAGATCTGGCCGGCCTCGCCGAATATGCCAAAGCCAACGAAAACTGCACGGCCTCCACTTCCGGCCCCGGCGGCGACGACGACTTTGCCCGCATCGCCACCGAGAAAGCTCTGGGAATCAAGCTCCGCCCCGTGCCTTCGAAGGGTTCTTCGGCGGCAAAGGCCAACGTCATGGGCGGACATGTGACAGTGGGATTCATGAACGTCTCCCAGGTCGAGGCGCAGGTTCGCTCCGGCGAGATGCGCTGCCTGGCGGTCATGGCTCACAAGCGCAGCGATATGATGCCCGACGTTCCCTGCGTCGACGAGCTGGGCTATCCTGAAGTCATCTCCGATTCTTCGCGCGGTTTCGCCGCCCCCAAGGGCATCGACCCCGAAGCGCTGGCCAAAATCCGCGAGATGTTCACCAAGACCATCGCCGACCCCGAGTTCCAGGAAGCCGCCAAGGGCACTCTGCTGATCAACGAGATGAACGCCGCGGACTATCAGGCTTATCTCGAAACCCTTCAGGCCGCCACCGACAAGGCCTTTGAAGTGGCACCGTGGTAATCGAGCGCTCAAAGGCTCATGAATAAAAAGACACTCAACGTCCTTTCAGGCGCCGGGGGGATTATCCTTGCCGGCGCCATCTATTCGGCGGTTCGAAAGTTCCCCTCCTACGCCGTTCACGCCTCGCAGTACGTGCGCTTTCTGCTGCTGGTCATGGCGGTCCTGTGCGGACTGCTGCTGGTCTCTTCGCTTTTCGGCAACGACAGTTCACGGCCTTCGTGGATCAAGGCGCCGTCGCATTTTGTCCTCACGGTGATCCTGACGGTGCTGTGCGTCATGTCCATGAAATACGTGGGGTTCTACGTCGCGGGAGTGCTGTATATGCTGATTCTGGCATGGGGACTGGGCCTGCGGCGGCCGCTGTTGCTCGTCGTCAGCACGGCGGCGCTGATGCTGCTGATTTACGGCGTGTTCGCGAAATTTCTGAACGTCCCGGTGCCCCTTGGAATTTTCGAGGACTTCACTTTTGCCGACGTTGCCGGTTCGCTGGAGAAGGCGAAGCTGGCGTGGCTTGCGCTGTAAGGAGGCCTCCTCATGGAAATGATCTTTGAAGCCGCGCGGACGCTTTGCGCTCCCGCTCCGCTGCTGGCCATTTTTCTCGGCACCGTTGGCGGCGTCATTATCGGGGCCATTCCCGGGCTGACGGCGACCATGGCGGTGGCCTTGCTGATTCCCGTCACCTTCGGCATGGACCCTGTCGTGGGGCTTTCGCTGATGGGCGGCGTTTACTCCGGAGGCATGTTCGGCGGCGCCATTTCGTCAATCCTTCTTTCCACTCCCGGCACGCCGGCCGCGGCGGCCACGGCCTTTGACGGCTATCCCATGACGCGGAAGGGCCAGGGCGGCATCGCCATCACCGTCGCCACGGTGGCCAGCTTCTGGGGCGGCATAATCTCCACCATCGCGCTGCTCCTGGTGGCACCCGTTCTGGCGAAGTTTTCGCTCCGTTTCGGGCCGCCGGAAAACTTTCTGCTGGCCGTCATGGGACTGACCAGCATTGTGACGCTGACCAGCGGCAATCTGCTGAAAGGGCTGATTTCCGGCGTCATCGGCCTGCTTATCGCTTCCATCGGCGCCGATCCCATGGACGCCTATCCGCGCTTTGCCGGAAACTGCCCCGAGCTTTACGACGGCATCAAGGACATTCCGGCGCTCATCGGCCTGTTCTCCATCAGCCAACTGCTTGAATTGACGGGCGAAACCAGCATTGTTCAGGAATTGGGGGCCGATCTGTCAACGCTGAAGAGCAAAAAGCTGCCCAGCGGCCTGGCGCCCACCATCGGCCGCGGCGGCGTCATCGGGACCATTGTGGGGATGCTCCCCGGCGCAGGGGCCACGATTTCGGCCTTTATCTCCTATAACATGGCCAAGTCGCTGGATAAAGATCCCGAGAGCTTCGGCAAGGGCAACCCCAAGGGCGTGGCGGCCTCGGAAAGCGCCAACAACGGTTGCGTCGGCGGCTCTCTCGTGCCCATGCTGACTCTGGGAATTCCGGGCAACTCTGTGGCGGCTTGTCTCATGGGCGGTTTGACCATCAACAACCTGATCCCGGGGCCTGAACTGTTCAGCAAATACGGCACCATTACCTACGGGTTTATCCTTTCGCTGTTTTTGGCCAACATCGTCTTTCTGTTTCTGGGCATCTATCTGGCTCCTTTTTTCGCCCGCATTTCCACGGCACCCAATTCGCTTCTCATTCCCGCTATTGCCGTCCTGTCGGTGATGGGCAGTTTCGCCATCCGCAATATGATGTTCGACGTGTGGACGATGTTGGGCTTCGGCTTCCTGGGATATTTCCTGCACCGCATGGGCTTCGACCTCGGAGCCGTGGTTCTGGGGCTGATCCTGGGGCACATCACCGAAGAGGGTTTCGGCGGGGCGCTGGCCATCTCCAACGGCTCCTACTCCATTTTCTTCACCCGCCCGCTGTGCATCGCGCTGTGGATTTGCATTTTCCTGTTGTTGCTGCCGGTTTTGATCCGCAAAAAGAAGCGCGCTGCCTGACGCTTTTCTGTCCTCGGTTCCTTTGCATAGAGCCGGCGCTTTTCCCGTGGTCTGTCGGCCGCGCCTCGATCGGCCAGCAAAATATTGTTCATTGAAAATGCCGGATACGGCGGGAATCTCGCCGCCTATCCGGCATTTTTCAGCTACAGCATCGATTGAATTCGACGGGCAAGCACATTCAGCCCATGGGGCGAAGCCCCGTCCGCTTCCTATAAAATTTTTTGATGTTTTATCTTCTTGTTTTATGCTAGAATTGGAAACAGCACCATTTAGATTGGTTATTTTTTCTCCGCATTCTCTTCATGTCCCTCAAATTTTGCCTTACTGTGCAGGAAGCAAGGGATCTCACATGAAAAACTTCGCAAAAAAATTCAAGAAATCCATTATGTTTCTCTTCAAGTTGATGCTATTTCTGTCCGCTCTGGGGCTTTACGTGGGAACCTACAAGCTCTTCTATGAGGCGCCGCGGCTGCTTTTCAAGGACAACTATGTCATCGGCGGCGTGTATCTGCTGGCCTTTCTGGTGCTCAGCCTTTCCTACCAATCCTACAGGATCGGCGTGCTGCGTCTGCGTGAGATGATCTATTCCTTTTCGTTGGCCGCCGCGCTAAGCAATATTTTGGGCTACTGTCAGTTGAGCCTCATGCTTCACCGCTTTATCAACGTCTTCCCTCTGCTGGCCTGTTTTGTGGTCCAAAGCCTGTCGGCCGCCGTCATTTACATCGCGGCAAACGGCTTTTACTTCTTGCTGAACCCGCCGCGAAGCGCTCTGGCCATCCTCTGCGACCCTCAGGACGATCGGCGAATGCTGCGAAAGTTTCTCAGCGAAAGCAAACGGTATCATATTGTGGCGTCCTGCCACGGCAGCGACGCACCTGAGGACATCATCAAAGCCATTGACGCCCAACCGCTGGTGCTTCTCATGGGACACGGCAGTCCGGAGCTGCGCAACATGGTGCTCCGCCGCTGCTACGAAACGGACAAACGGCTGCTCATGGTGCCCACGGTGGAAGAGATCTTCATTCACGAGGCGGCGCTGTGCCAGATTGACGACATTCCCGCCTTTCTTTTCCGAAACCATCAGATGAACAGCGAGCAACGTCTGCTCAAACGCCTCGTTGATCTTGTGCTCTCCGCAGCGGCGCTGCTCATTTTAAGTCCCGTCATGGGCGTCACGGCGCTGCTGATTCACCTTTACGACGGCGGCCCGGTGCTGTTCAAACAGAGGCGCGTCACGCTGAACGGGCAGGAATTTCTTCTTTTGAAATTTCGCAGCATGGTGGTCGATGCCGAAAAGCACGGCGCTCGGCTGGCCTCGCAGCACGACGACCGCATCACTCCGGTGGGGCGCTGGATCAGAAGGCTCCGCATCGACGAGCTGCCTCAGCTCATCAACATTTTGAAGGGCGACATGTCCATCGTGGGACCGCGCCCCGAACGTCCGGAACTTGTCGAAGAGTACTGCAAAAGCTATCCCGAATTCCGCTACCGACTGAAGGTGAAAGCGGGACTGACGGGCTACGCCCAAGTCTTCGGCCGGTACAACACGCTCTTCGAGGACAAGCTGAAGCTCGACCTGCTTTACATTCAAAATTTTTCTTTGACCTTCGACTTCTACATTATGCTTAGCACCATCAAGGTGCTTTTCATGCCTTCCAGTTCGCAAGGCGTCAAATCTTAAAACGCAGAGTTCCGCGGTTTTTCCTGCGGAACTTTTTTTGTGCGAATTTTTCGCACCGCGCCTCCGTCCATTCTCCAAAGGAAATGAGGTATTGTTTACGGAAATATCGTATACAACAGGCGCACAATCTCTCGACACGCCTCTCTATTCCGCCGAAATCTCGACGCTTTTCGGGGCGGAACGAATCACTCAAAGGACATTCTGCATTTTGCTGCATATGATGCTGTATTTCTCCATCAGCGTCCTTTCATTGACAGGGAGCGAAGATGTTATTATACTCAATGCAGATTTTATAGAATACATTATAGAGTACGCGCCTGTTTTTCAGGGCGCGTTTTCGACTGCAGAGCGAAAGGAGGATCGTCTTTTTTCGGTTCCGGCAGAGCAAAGTGCTCAAATGTTGATCTTTGAAAGGAGCGCCTTCCATTGGATATTTTCAGCAACAGCTTTGAAAAGAAATGGGCGTTGATTTTCGGCTTTATGTTTTTCATCATCATGGTGCCGTTCCCCTTCTTCTACGCCAGCCGATACATTCCGGTGATTTTCGGACTGCCCCTGTTTATCGTCGGTTGGACAGTTCACACCGTCATCACCATGCTTCTCATCATCGTGTTTTATCGGCAGGCCATGGCTCGTCCCGAATATCACGAATTCGACGAAGAGCGGAAAGGAGAGTAACTCACCATGGACGTCTCGTCAATGCTCAAACCGATTCCCTCGGTGTTTTACAGCGTTCTTGCTTTTTATTTCGTGCTGATGGCGGGCATCGGCTACTTTTCCGCACGGCGTACCACCACGCTGAAGGATTTCTTCGTCATGAGCGGCAAAGCCGGCGCGTTGGTCAGCGGATTTGCCTATTTTGCCACGCAGTACAGCATGAGCACCTTTATGGGTTGCCCGGCGACCTGCTATAAAGTGGGATTCGCAGGACTTTCCATCTCCGTGCCCGGTCTGGTCTTTTCCATGATCATCCCCGTCCTGCTGGTCGGCCGCAAGCTGATCAAGCTGGGGCACTCCCAAGGCTTCCTGACGCTGGCTGACTATCTGGGCGACCGTTTTGAGTCCAACGGGCTGCGGACCTTCCAGGCGCTGCTCATGATCATCTTCATGATCCCCATGATGGGCGCTCAGACCATCGGTGCCGGCGTGATTCTGCGCGTTTACACCGGCGCTCCCGAATGGGTCGGCATCGTGGGCATGGGATTGGTGGTCATTCTCTACTGCATGAGCGGCGGTATCCGCGGCGCCATGCTGACCGACGTGATTCAGGGCGGTCTGATGTTGGCCACGGCCATCGTCACCTTTGTGGTGTCGATCAGACTGGGCGGCGGCTTCGAGGCCATTTCCGCCAAGCTGCTGGAGCTGAACCCGGCCTATATGTCTCACCCCGGCGTCGGCGGCGCTTACGGCTGGGGAAACTACGTTTCAATGATCGTCCTGTGGAGCTTCTTCTCCATTTCACAGCCCACACTGGTGACCAAGTTCTTCGCCATGAAGGACTATAAAGTCATGTTCAAGGCCACTATTCTGGGCACGCTGGGCATGTGGATCGCCGCCACGCTCATCGAGTGGTCGGGCGTCAACGGCATCGTTTCCATTCCCGGACTGCAGGGCAAGGACATCGACTTCATCGTGCCGCTGCTGCTGCAAAAGAGCCTGTCGCCGGTCATCTCGTCACTGCTCATCACGGGCATTATGGCTGCAGGCATGTCGACCATCGACTCGCTGCTCATTTCCGCCACGGGCGCCATTACCCGCGACATCTACCAGCGCCGCATCAATCCGCAGGCCACCGACGCTCAGATTTTGCGTCTGTCGCGCTCCGTTACCGTGATCATCGGACTGATCGCCATCGGCTTCGGCGTTTCGCGCCCGGCCACGATTTTCAAGCTCATTCTTTTCGCTTTCGGCGGCCTGGGAATCTGGACGGCCCCCGTACTGCTGGGACTGTACTGGAAAGGCGCGACGCGCGTGGGAGCTTTCGCCGGCGTAGCCGTGGGCGAAGTTCTTTTTGTGGTCATGACGCTGCGCCATCCCGAATGGGCTTTCGGTTTCAATCCTTTGATTATCTGCTGGGCTTACGCCATGATTGTCATGACGGCCGTCAGCCTGGTGACCCGCAGGGCTTCCGACGAAACGCTGGCAAGGCATTTCGGCGAATAGAGGCTCTCTGTTCGGCAGCTCCTGCCCGGCTTTTCAGGGTGGGAGCGCCTTTTATTTTGGTTTGGGGAGGAATTGAAATGTATCTGGCATCTCTCACATGGCATGAATTTCACGACGCGGCCAGCGACAAAATTCTGGCGCTTATTCCGCTGGGAAGCACGGAACAGCACGGCTCCATCGGACCTCTGGGCACCGACTTCACCATTCCGGAGGAGATGGCACGTCGCCTCGAAGCCCGTTACGCCGATCGGCTGGCCGTGCTGCCCACTATGCCCTACGGCGTGTGTCCCTATCACTGCGAATTCAGCGGCACCATCGACATCGGAACGGCGACGCTGCAATCGGTGATGACCAGCATCGCCGACCATCTGATGGACGCCGGCGTGCGCCGTTTCGCCTTTCTCAACGGACACGGCGGCAACGATCCGGCCCTTGAAGCCGCTTGTCTGAAAATCTATCAGCGCGGCGGTCTGGGAGCCATTCTGGACTGGTGGGTTATCGCCCGCGAGCTGAATCCGCGCTGGGGCGGCGGACACGGCGGCGGTCAGGAAGCCGCCGTGATGATGGCCCTTCGTCCCGATTGGGTGCATCAGGAGAAAAACTTCGTTCCCGAGGAAACTTATTCGCTGACGCCGGCGCTGCAGAGCACCTACGGCAATGCCGTGACTTTCAAGGGCGCCACGGTGAAAATCATCCAGTCGACCACCGCCTTCTCGAAAACGGGCACTTTCGGCGGCGGCGACGACAGCTGCGCCAAAGCCAATCCGGAATGGGGACGCGAGATCTTCGAGGGAACAGTCAACTACCTGAGCGATTTCGTCGAGGAGTTCCTGAAGGCTCCTCTTCCGTCGGCCCGATGATGACGGCCGAGGAGAAAGGACTGCTCGCTGCCGTTGACGGCGACCGTCTCTGGCAGGACACGGAGAGAATCGCCTCTTTCGACCGCAGATCGGGCGGAAGCGGCGAAGCCCAAGCCGTCGATTTTATTGTCGACCGACTGAGCAAAAGCGGCATTTCATGGAACGTCCATCGTTATCCCGTGTGGCTCAGCGATCCCCTTTCGGCGGAGCTGACGATGGGTTTTGCCGACGGAAGCGAAAGTCGTCTGCCGTGCAAAACCTGGAGTTTCTGCGCCTCCACGCCGTCGCCTCTGCGCGCTCCGGCGGTATATGTCGAAAAGGAAAAACTCATTCACCATCCACTGGACCTTTTGGCGTCTCGCCTTCAGCCCCGCGATCACGACCTGCAGGGGAAAATCGTCGTCAGCCGCACTTCATCGCCTCTGGCCGCCATGGACGCACAGGATCGCGGCGCAGCAGCACTGGTCTGCGTCTGGGAACAGGGCGACGAAACGTTGATTCACGAAGGCAACGTCAATCTCGTGTGGGGACAGCCCGAACCGCTGGAAAGCTCCTTTTATCCCGCACTTCCCGTCGTCATTGTGCCGCGAGGCCAGGGCGAGGCTCTGATCGACCGCCTGAAAAGCCAAGAGGCCGTCCTGACGGTGAGGACAGAGGTGAAAAGCCGCTGTCGTGAAATTCCCGTCATCGAAGCCGACGTGCCCGGCGCAAGCGACGATTACATTCTGCTGGGCAACCATTTGGACTCCTGGCACAAGGGCGCCTGCGACAATGCCACGGGCAACGCCGTGGCCCTTGCCATGGCGGAGCTTTTTGCCAAGCGCGTTCCGGCGCGGGGCATCAAGATCTGCTGGTGGTCGGGACATTCCAACGGACGGTACGCCGGGTCCTCGGCCTTCGCGGCGGAAAATTTCGATTCGCTCGATCTCCGCTGTTTGGCGCTGTGCAACGCCGACATGCCGGGCTTGCAGGGAGCCGTCGACTTCGCGCGCGGCTCGTCGGGAGCCGATATGCACCAACTCTACGCATCTGTCGTAGCCGACGTCACGGGACAAATTTTGCGCCCCTGCCGTTCGGTGACGGGCTGGGATCTGTCGTTCAAAAACATCGGCGTCTCCAGCTGCATGAGCTGGGGCTCCACGCTGCCCGACGGCTCTCCCTTCGGCACGGCGAACGGCTTTATGAGCTGGTGGTGGCACACCGAAGAGGATCTGATGGAACACGTCGACCGCCATGTCCTGAAGACCGACGCGCGAGTTTACGCCCTCGCGCTGCACCGCCTCACGGCGCCCAAAAAGTTTCCATTCAATCTGCCGGCTTTGGCAGCGGCCCTTCAGGAAGAGCTGCGTCGCCACGAAGGAACGGAAAGCCTGCAGAGGCGTCTGAAAGCGCTGCCGCTGCAGCGTCTTGACCCATTGCGCGCCACGCGGTTGATGAACCGCGCCCTTTACACCTTCAAAGGGCCTCACCAGCAGGACTGGGCAACGCCGCTGGACCTGCTGCCGGGGCTGGAGATGTCCGACACCTCCGCACCGTCCACGCCGCGCGCAGTTCTGATGGTTCAGACCTTTCGCCGCGCGCAGATCAATCGCCTGAGCAGCCTGCTCGGCGAGATCGAACATCTCGCGCGGTAAACGCCAACCAACGGCACCAAAGAAACGAGACCACCAAAAGGGCCGAGGCGACAGTCACTTTTTCGCTGTCACCTCGGCCCTTTCATTTCATCTCGTTCCTTTCACCGAAAAACTTCACGTTGCGCTTGGCGGCACCTCGCGGGCATTTTGCCAACCGAGAAAAGTTTGCAGCCGCTTCAGGAGACTGCGAAATTCAAGTCCTGCCGTGAAACCAAGGACTTTTCCGTCACATTTCCATTCGTTATGCTTTTTATTCATAAAAGAAGCTATTTTCCGTTAAAAGTGTACAAACATGAAGATTCCTCCGTTAAGCTGAAAAAGGAAACAGTGACATAAGCACTCAATAACGCTGAAAGACCATAACACCAACCTTTCGCATAGCCATTCGTCCAACAGCGTTTTCATCAAAAAGGCGGAGAACTGTCCACAAATTCAAGCTTACTTAATTTACTTATGCAGACATTATAAAAATTTTGAGCTTTGTATACTCGACAATGCTTTATTAAAATGTTAATCTACCTGTGCCTTAATATCAAAAGCGATGCGCGCTCAGGCCATCGTTCGATCCTGTTTTTTAACTTCCGACCGGAACCGGCAGGAAGCTCATCTAAAAGAGGAGATGCAGGAATGGAAACGTTGCTTCATTGGAACAGCGTCGTCAATGGAATCGTCTGGGGGCCCGCCGTACTCACTCTGCTGGTGGGCACAGGCATTTGGTTTTCCGTTGTGCTGGGCTTTCCCCAGCTGCGCTACTTCGGCGCCATGCTGAAAGAGGTTTTCGGGCGCTCTCAACGGAAAAGCGACGCCAAAGGCAACATTTCATCCTTCGCGGCAGTGTCCACCGCTCTGGCAGCCACCATCGGCACGGGCAGCATCGCCGGCGTCGCCACGGCACTGCACCTCGGCGGTCCCGGCGCCATGTTCTGGATGTTCATTTCGGGTTTTTTCGGCATGACCACCAAATTCTGCGAGATCTGCCTCGCCATTAAATACCGCGAGAAAGATTCCACCGGTGCATGGCGCGGCGGAACCATGTACGTGCTGGAGAAGGGCTGCGGCATCAAATGGCTGGCCGCCATGTTCGCCTTCTTCGCTCTCTTCGCCTCCATCGGCACAGGCAACATGATTCAGGCCAATTCCACTACCGACGCCCTGTACATGGCCTTCAACATCCCCCACGTCTACACGGCGATCCTGCTGACCGTCATCGTGGGACTGACCATCATCGGCGGGCTGAAAAGCGTGGCCAGCCTGACGGTGTACCTCGTGCCCGTCATGGCCGTCATCTACGTGACGGGCGCCGTGGTCGTCGTCATCGAGAACTGGTCGATGATCCCATCGGCCATCAAAATGGCGCTGGCGGGCGCCTTCCACAATCCCATGTCGCTTCCCGGCGCTCTGGCGGGATGGAGCGTCGCCAAGGCCATTAAATACGGCGTCGCCCGCGGCGTTTTCTCCAACGAAGCCGGACTGGGTTCGGCGCCCATGGTCCACGCCGCAGCACAGGTTGACCATCCGGCACGGCAGGGACTGTACGGCATCTTCGAGGTTTTCATGAGCACCATCGTCATCTGCACCATGACGGCGCTCATCATTATCACCACCGGCGTTCTGACCTCCGGGTCGGGCGCGCAGCTCACGGGCGCACAGCTCACCCTCGCGGGATTCGAGGCCGTTCTGGGACATCAGCTGGGCTCGGTGCTGCTTTCTGTGGGGCTGGCTCTTTTCGCCCTTTCCACCATTCTCGGCTGGTATTATTACGGCGAAACGGCCCTCACCTATCTGCTTCCCGTGCAGTGCATTCCCGCCTACAAGGTCTTCTGGATCTGCGGCACGCTGCTGGGCGGATGGGGCGGCGCTTCGTGGCTCGTCAGCCTGTGGGAGTTCGCCGACACCATGAACGGTCTGATGGCCATTCCCAACCTGATCGGCATGCTCCTGATGACCCGCGTGCTGCGGGAAATCGTCAGGGATTTCGACGAAAAACGCAAAGCAGGCCTGTTCCGCTGATTTTTTGTCTTTCCGTCGGCAGGCAGCTGTTATCGCTGCCTGCCTTTTTTATTCCCCGCGTTTCCGCCCTGCCGCGGCCACTGCCCAAGCTTCACAGGGCAATCGGCTGTACTTTTGTGCGGCGCCAAATCGATTTTTTATGTAGCGCTTCCAAGCGGAAACACACACCGGCAGTACTCAAAATGGATCCATAGAGCGAGGAGGAGTTCTCATGTGGAAGAAGTATCAACAGATCCCGTTGGTGTACAAAATGGTGACCGGCATGGTACTGGGCGTCATCGTCGGTTGGCACATGGGGCCAGATGCCGTATGTCTTCAACCCTTCGGAAAGTTTTTCCTGACGTGCCTCAAGTGTATCGTGCTGCCGTTGATTATCGTGAACCTGACGGCAGGCATTTGTAGCCTCGACGGCCCCGAAACCTTTGGTCGCGTGGGTGGAAAAATCATCCTCTATTACCTGACAACCAGCGCTTTCGCCCTGCTCGCAGGGGCACTGGTGTCCACCATCGTGCGCCCGGGCATCGGCCTTCAGCTTGAAGGAAAATACGAAGGCGTCGTCGGCGCCCTGCCGGGCATTGGTGCCACGCTGATGTCGCTCATCCCCAGCAACATCTTCGAAGCTCTGGGTAAAGGCCGCCTCGACCAGGTGGTCATCTTCACGGCACTGCTCGGAACGGCCACGCTGCTTCTCCCCGATGAACCCAGGAAACGCCTTGCAACGCTGTTCAAAGACCTTTCGGCGCTCATGAGCAAATTTGTATACATCGTGATGATCCTAGCACCCTACGGCATCTTCGCCCTTGTGGCCGTTTCCATTGGCAAATACGGCAGCAAAATTTTCGGTTCTCTGGCGAAGTACATCGGCAGCGTCTACCTTGCCATCTTGGTGATGTGCTGCCTTTACGCGCTGCTGGTTTTCATCTTCGCGAAGATCAAACCCACGACGTTTTTCCGCAAGGCCGCGCCCATTATGGTCACCGCCTTCTGCACCAGTTCAAGCACCAGTTCAATCCCCATCAACATGAACTGCGCCGAAAACCTCGGCGTACCCCAGGATATCTACTCCTTCGGCATCCCGCTGGGAGCGCAGATCAACAAGGACGGAACCTGCGTCTGCCTCACCACGGTATTTATTATGACCGCACAGGCCATCGGCGTATCGGTTGACTTCAACATGCTGTTCAAAGCCATCCTCATGGGGCTGATTTTGACCACCGGCAGCAGCGCTGTGCCCAGCGGAATGCTGGTCATCATTCCCATTCTCCTCCAGAGTCTCGGTTTCCCTCTGGAAATTATCGGCCTCGTGGCCGGCGTCCATGCCTTCAACGACATGGGCATGACCATGATCAACTGCCTCGGCGACCTGACGGGGTGCGTCGTCGTTGGGCACAGCGAGAAAAAACGGCTGCAGGCTGCTCAGCAGCACTCATGAGTACGATCCGGCAAAATTCCGGATTTTGACAACGAGAGGAGTTCACCATGAAACTTTTTATTGTCCGACACGGCGAGACAAACTGGAACCGCGAGGGACGTTTTCAAGGACAGATGGACATTCCGCTGAACGAAAGGGGCCTTGAACAGGCCCGCATAACGGCAGAACGCTTCAAGGGCTATCCCCTTGAAGCCGTCTATGCCAGTCCTTTAAGCCGCGCCAACGTCACCGGCCAAATGATCGCCCATGCCGCAGGATGTCCGTTGATTTCCGACAAGCGCTTTATGGAAATCAATCACGGCACGTGGGAAGGCACCACGGCCGCAGAAGTGGAAAAAAATTACGGCGACCTTTTGCGCCAATGGAAAACCGAGCCACACCTCGTCACCATGCCCGGAGCGGGCGGCGAGTCACTTGACGACGTGCAGAGCCGTGCCGTTGCCGGCGTCGAAGAGATCATCGGCCGCCATCATGGCGACCTGCTTCTGGCCACTCACGACGCCGCAGCAAAGACCATCATCTGCCATTATCTGGGCATGCCGCTGTCCTTTTACTGGCGGCTGAAAATCCCCAACTGCAGCGTGTCCTACATCGAATTTCTCCCTTCGGGACCTCAGGTTGCCCTGTTGGGCGACGTCAGCCATTTCCACCAGGGATTTGACACTTTCGTTTCAAAAAGTCTGTAAACTTCGGCAGGACGGATTTTTTCCGTCCTGCTTTTTTTGGTATTCCGCAGCCGAAAACGGAATAAATGCCGCTTGACTGCAATCCCGACGAATTAGTGATAAAATCTTGAGGACAGCACAATGAAAAAGAGAGGGCTTTTCCATGCTTGAACTGAAACATATTTCCTACTCAGTAACCGAACAGGGGCAGACGAAGGAAATTATCCGCGACCTCAGCCTGAAAGCCGAAAACGGCAAGCTGCTGGTCATCACCGGTCCCAACGGTGGCGGAAAATCCACGCTGGCGCGCCTTATCGCCGGCGTTGAACGCCCGACGGCAGGCCAGATCCTGCTGGACGGACAGGACATCACTGAAAAAAGCATTACCGACCGCGCCCGCATGGGCATCGCCTATGCCTTCCAGCAGCCCGTGCGCTTCAAGGGACTGCGCGTCATCGACCTGCTGCGCATTGCCGCCGGCAGGGATCTGACCATCGCCGAAGCTTGCGATTACCTGTCGAAAGTCGGCCTCTGCGCCATGGACTACGTTGAGCGCGAAGTCAACGCCTCCTTTTCAGGCGGAGAGCTGAAGCGCATCGAAATCGCCACAGTTATCGCGCGGCGCTCGCGGCTTTCGGTGTTCGACGAGCCCGAGGCGGGCATCGACCTGTGGAGCTTTCAGAACCTCATCAGAATTTTCGAGTCCATGCGGCAGGACATCAAAGACAGTTCAATCATCATCATTTCCCACCAGGAGCGCATCCTGAGCATTGCCGACGAGATCGCCGTCGTCGCCGCGGGCCGCATCGGCAAAATCGGAACGCGGAACGAAATCCTCCCGGAACTGATCGGCACCGACTCCGCCGTAGGTTCCTGCGAGAAACTCAACTGAGGAGGACCTTTTCATGGTAACCCTTGACCCCATTCAGAAAAGAATTATCGAGGAAGTGGCCGACCTGCACGACATCCCCGTCGGCGCCTATAACTTCCGCGCCAACGGACAGCTTGCCGGACGCAACACCACCGCCCACATCGACATCCAATCCAAAAAGGACGGCACAGGCATCGACATTTACATCAAGGACAACACCCAGAACGAAGCCGTCCACATTCCCGTCGTCGTCAGCGCCAGCGGCTTGAAAGAGATGGTGTACAACGATTTCTTCGTGGGAGAGAACTGCGACGTGCTCATCGTCGCCGGTTGCGGCATCAACAATTGCGGCAACCAGGACTCCCAGCACGACGGGATCCACCGCTTCCACGTGGGAAAAAACTCCAAAGTCCGCTACGTGGAAAAGCACTACGGCGAAGGCGACGGCAGCGGCAAACGCATTCTCAATCCCGAGACCGAAGTCTATCTTGCCGAAGGCAGCTCCATGGAAATGGAAATGACACAGATCAAAGGCGTCGATTCCACCATCCGCATGACCACCGCCGAACTGGCCAAGGATGCGCGACTGGTCGTCCGTGAACGCCTCATGACCCACGGCAGCCAGCGCGCCGAAAGCGGCTACAAAGTTACTATGAGCGGCGAAGGCAGCACTGCCGACGTGGTCTCACGCTCGGTGGCGCGCGACCGGTCGTGGCAGAAATTCGACGCCTGCCTCATTGGCAATGCCCCCTGCCGCGGTCACACCGAGTGCGATTCCATCATCATGGAAAAGGGCAAAATCCTTGCCGTGCCGTCACTGCAGGCCAACAACGTGGATGCACAGCTTGTCCACGAAGCCGCCATCGGGAAAATCGCCGGCGAACAGCTCATCAAGTTGATGACTCTCGGACTGGACGAAAAAGAGGCTGAAGAACAGATCATCAACGGCTTCTTGAAATAAAACGGCTTACAGTACCAGCGGCGTCGTTCCCGAACAGGCGCCGCTTTTTGAGTGCCTAAAAAACGAGCACGCTTCCAATGGCGTCCATTGAAAACGCAAAAACGAAGCTATTGAATTGCAATCCGATGCTGATTTCGCTTTGTTCTTATCGTCTGAAGGAGAGATGCACGTGGAAAACGAAGTCACCCTGCCAAAACGCTTTTTCGACTCGCCTCAAAGGGCAGAAGATCAGATTGTCCTACAAGGGCAGACATTAAAATATTCCATCACCGCCGAAGAAATCCCGATCTGCGATGACGACGGAATCGAACAGGCCCGAAGTTTCTGTGTCAGCTACGAGCTGACGCACGGCGACACCTCCCGTCCGGTCACATTCGCGTTCAACGGGAAGCCGGGGACGTCGACGCTTTATCTGCATATGGCCTGTTTGGCGCCGAAAACCTACAGCCTTGAAGGCACAGGAAGCGACGTGCCGCAACGTCCCTTTACGGTCACCGATAACGCTGCCACTCTCCTTGATTTTTCGGACCTCGTATTTATCGACCCCGTCGGCACGGGATTCAGCACAGTCACCAATCACGAGAGAGCGCGCCAATATTACGGCGTACGGCAGGATGTGGACGCGATGGCGCGCGTTGTGCGGAACTGGCTCGTGCGCCACAGACGCCATGCCTCGCCTCTTTTCATCGTCGGCGAAAGCTACGGCGGCCTCCGCGGCAGCGGCCTCGTTCTGCGCCTTCAACACATGCACATGATGCCCACAGGCTTCATCGCCATTTCCCCGGCGCTGTCCTATGGCGAGCTTCACACGTCCATGCTCTATGAACACCACCTCGTCCACACTGTGCCCGCAATGACGGCTGCCGCCTGGTTCCACAAAAAGCTTGACGCCGACCTTCTCGCGCGAGCCATGGAAGACGTGCGCGCCGAAGCGGCGCAATGGGCACAATCAGATTATCTGGCGTTCCTCTGGAAAGGCTCGGAGGCTTCCGAAAATGAACGTCGCTCGACGCTGGAAGGATTGCGCCGCTATACGGCCCTGCCTCCAGAAGTCCTCAAGGCGCATAACTTCAGAATTAACGACAAGCAGTTTGCCGGGCTGCTTCTCGCCGACGAAGGGCGGGTCACAAGCTATTTCGACTCGCGCCTCAGCCATCCCGGACACTCTTTTGACGCCACAGCCGACGCACAGACCTACACCATGTCGGCCGCATGCTATACCGCGTTCTACGAATATTTCGGGCGCATGATCAAGCTGCCGGAAAACCCCGACTATCTGCTCTACAATCCGAAAGTCGACGGCGGCAAATGGGATTTTGCCAGCGGCTATCTGCCGACGTCCACAGGAGAATCTCCCCGTGCAGGCGGATTCGCCTCGCTGCTTGCCGACCTTTGCACGGCGATGAAAATGGACCCCAAGTTGAAATTCTTTGCCTGTGCGGGCCATTTCGACCTTCACTGCTCCATTGACACGACGCTTTACTGCATCCGCCATATGGATATCCCTGAACGGCTGCGCCGCAACATCACCTTCAAAACCTACTGGGGAGGCCACATGTTCTACTCGAACCCCGAGGCCCATCTCCTTTTCCGTCAGGATCTGAAGCTCTTTTACGAAAGGGCATTGAAATAACGTTTTAACTGCAAAAGCGGGAGTTTCTTCGCAAAAAGCGGAGTCTATCCGAAATTCTCCGTGGCTTCATGGAGAAATTCCACAGGCATCACACCACCTTCGGGTTCCTCGCAGAAAATCCAAGAGAAGGCAGGACCGCCGCAAACCATAGCGGCGGTCCTGCCTTCTCTTGAGCTTACATTAAAAAAACTCAGGAGAGTTCCATGGCCTCTGATCACCACAGATTTATGGGGAACGCTTGTGTGCCGAGTAAAACAACGGGAGAAAAACTCATTGGAGATTTCAACAAACTCAATCTCCCCATACGACCATGCACACATTCTGATCTCTTGCATATTATATATTTTTTGTTAAAATTTATTTTGTTATGAACATTATTTTTCTTTATTCCCCGACTTTCTCTTCAAGAGGCAAAAAACCAGTCTTTACCGGCTTCGACACGGGAAAGAGAGTAGGGGTTCAACACATTCATTGTCTTATTCTGGAAGGGAAGGGGATCCGATATGAAAAAGACACTTGCACTGTGCCTGGCTTTTATCGCGGCAACCGCAGCGGTTTCCTGCGCCTCGCCTCGCGGCGAGGAACTGCGCATCGGCGTGACCATTGACGCCAAAAATTTTGATCCGCAGAATTCCGTTGACACCTATTCGTTCTCCATGCAGAAGCAAATTTATGAAACGCTGTTCACCATCGACAGCAAAACCCGCCAGATCACCCCCGTCCTCGCCGAAAGTTACGAACAGCTGGACGACCGCACGTACAAGTTTCATCTCCGCAAGGGCGTCAAATTCCACAACGGCGAGGAATTGACCGCCGAAGACGTGGTTTTCTCCCTTCAGCGTTCGGCCAACCCCCAAACTTCGATCTTCGCCAAATCTCACGCTGCATGGATCGATCCCGAGGGCTTCGAGATTGTTGATCGCTATACGGTGATCGTGCGCTCCAAAGGCCCGACAGGGGGCATCCTCATTTCCCTGAAATGCCCTTACGCAAACATCCTCTGTAAAAAAGCGGTTGAAGAAGCAGGGCAAGACTATTTCCGCAAACCTGTGGGCACCGGTCCTTACCGGCTCGTCAACTGGTTCAAGGGAGAAAAAGCCGAACTGGAAGCCTTCCCGGACTATTGGGGGACAAAACCCTACGCTAAAAAGCTCACCTTCGTTGTCCTGCCTGACGACAGCACGCGGATCATCGCGCTTGAAACCAACAAAGTCGACATGATTTACGGCGTCCCGCCTGCCGATTACGAACGACTGAAAGAACAAAAGGACATTAAGGTCGTCAAAACACCCGGCCTTGTGTTGCTCCATCTGGCGATGAACACTCAGTCGCCTAAGCTGAAGGATCGGCGAGTGCGCCTTGCCCTTGAATACGGCATCAATAAAGACATCTACAATCAGGTCGTTTATGGCGGCAACGCCGCCACTCCCCGCGGACCTCTGCCCAACGCCAGTCTCTATTTCCCTGAAAACCCTCAAGCGTGGCCCTATGATCCCGCCAAAGCCAAACAGCTCCTGCAGGAAGCGGGCGTAAAAGACCTCGAACTCAACCTGTGGGTGATGAATGCCTCAGATCGTATCAACGGTGCGACAGTGCTGCAAAGCATGTTGGCTCAGATCGGTATCCGGCTGAACGTCTCAGTCTTTGAAAACGCCGTCATCAACGATAAAGTGCGCAAAGGGACACACGACCTCTATCTCTGCACCTGGGGTATGCAGAACTCCCCCGATGCGGGTTTTTATTGGCAGGCTCAATTTACAAAGTCGACCATCGGCGCCACAAACAGTTCGTGGCTTGACGACGATCTGCTCGATGAGTGGATTAACGAATCCAACCGCACCATTGACGAAACGAAACGACATGCTATATTCGCTAAAATCTGGGACCGCATCAATGAAATCCACCCCTGGGTTTATATGTCACTGGCAGAAGAGCTTCATGGCGCACAGAAGGACCTTTTGGGCGTCGAAGATCTGCGCGATGGAAAAATCAACTATCTGGGGAATTTGCATTATCCCGAACAGCGCCGACTTCCATAGTTCTTGAATACAAAAGGCCAACCGCAGAGAAACTGCGGTTGGCCTTTTTTCCATAATGTCTGCAGCGTTTTACTGACCGTTGAGCTCAAGCACAGCCTGCACAAAAAAACCGGCTCCCACAGGCAATGCATCGTCGTCAAATCGAAAAGCCCCATTATGGAACTTGGGCTGCGGCTGCCCTTCTTTCCAGATTCCAAGGCGGGCAAAACAGGATTGCTTCACTTTTTCGCAGTAACAGGCGTAGTCTTCAGAACCCATGCGAGGCTCTTCCATAGTGCGCACATGGTCGTCGCCCAGGAGCTTCGCCGCTGCGGCGCGCATCTTCTTCGTCAGTTCAGAGTCGTTGACGAGAGGCGGTACGCCATAAATGTAATTCAGCTCATGGGTACAGCCATAGCCGGCGACAATCGAACCGATCATGCGGTTCATCATGGCCTCGATTTTGCCGCGGCTTTCAGGGCTTTGGCAGCGCACGGTTCCGCCGAAGGTGACTTCGTCCGGAATCACGTTTTTTGCCGTGCCGCCCTGAAAAGTGCAGATGGAAAGGACCATGGGATCCACGGCGTTAAAGCTACGAGTCACAAGCCCCTGCAGAGCCATAACGCAGTTTGCCGCAGCGAGAAGAGGATCGGCACCGGAACGGTGAGGATAGGCGCCATGGCCTCCAACGCCGCGGACTGTCACGGAAAAGGTATCGGACGAAGCCATACTGGGGCCTTCCCTGAACGCGATGTCTCCTGTGTGAAACTCTCCAATGCCGTGTTGTCCCAGCATCACATCCACATGGGGATTTTCCAGGGCGCCCAGTTTGATCATCAGCTCTGAGCCGCCGAGCGTTTCCTCTGCGGGCTGAAAAATCAGCTTCACCGTTCCGCTGAAGCGAGAGCGAAGTTCCATGAGCATTCGCGCTGCGCCAAGGAGCATGGCGGTGTGGGCGTCATGCCCGCAGGCGTGCATCACCCCCGGAACTTCGGAGGCCCCATCCTCTGTCGGAGTTTCCTGTATAGGCAGAGCGTCCATGTCGGCGCGAAGACCGATAACTTTTTCGCTTCCTTTTCCAGTGCCTCTGATGATCCCGACCACGCCGACTTTTGTATCAAGCGGCTGGAACTCCACGCCCATTTTTTCCAGTTCGCTTCGGACAAACTCAGCTGTACCGAACTCCTGCATCCCCAGTTCAGGATGCCGATGAATCCGGCGTTTGCAGTCCGCCATGTAGGCCCGAAGGGATAACGCTTTCTCGAAAATTTCAGACGCCATGGGGTGACTCCCTCCTTGCATAAATTATACAATGACACCGAACTTAATTTTCAGTGTATATTGATATCATATACAAATATTTCTTTTTAAGCAATACCGCTTGGGCTGAAGTTGAATAAAAAAGCGCTTACAAACTTCTGATCTTTTTACACAATAACAATAATATTTGTTATTTATAATAAACAAGAATACACAATGACATTCAGTCCCTTGGTAATACTCATAAAGTTGTGTTTCGGCAACGACAGCACCTCAACAAAAGAAAATCTCATCGATTTTTTAACAGATTCAATTTTAATATATTCCTTTAAAATCTTATCATGTGGACTCTCTTGAATTTTGTATATTCTTTGCTAAAATTTATTCATGCGTGGATATTATTTTCTTCCGGTTTCACCTTATATTCCGCAGAGGACAAACGTTATCCGCGCTGTATTCGCCAAATGCAATATGGGGGGGAGAAGTTATTTTTTCGGAAGCTTCATTATTTCATTCTCGAAGGGAAGGGGTTTCGTTATGAAAAAAACACTTGCACTGTGCCTGGGCCTCTTGATCATGGGGGCTTCGGCCGCTTCCTATGCAGCGCCTCGCGGCGAGGAAATGCGCATCGGCGTTTCCATTGACGCCAAGAATTTCGACCCGCAGAATTCCGTGGACACCTATTCATTCTCCATGCAGAAGCAAATTTATGAGTCACTCTTCACCGTTGACGGCAAAACCCGCAAATTGGTTCCCGTCCTTGCCGAAAGCTATGAGCAGCTTGACGACCGCACCTACAAGTTCCATCTCCGCAAGGGCGTCAAGTTCCATAACGGCGAGGAGTTCACCGCTGACGACGTGGTGTTTTCCCTGACTCGCGTCACCGATCCCAAACGCTCGGTGTTCGCCAAATCCAAGGGCATCTGGATTGACCCCAAGGGCTTTGAAGTCATTGACAAATACACCGTCATCGTCCGCACCAACGGTCCTGTCGGCGGCTGGCTCGGCTCGATGAAACATCCCTACGCCATGATGCTCAACCGCAAGGCCGTTGAAGAAGCGGGAGCCGATTATTTCCGCAATCCCGTGGGAACTGGCCCGTACAAATTCATCAAATGGAACAAGGGCGAATCCGTCGAGATGGAAGCCTTCAGTGATTACTGGGGCACCAAGCCCTACGCGAAAAGACTGACCTTCGTCGTCCTTCCCGACGACAGCACTCGCATCATTGCCCTCGAGACGGACAAAGTCGATATGATCTATGCCGTGCCGCCCTCCGACTTCGAGCGCCTGCAGCACAGCGACAAGGTCAAGGCCGTCAAGGCGCCGGGCCTTGTGCTGCTCCACGTCAGCATGAACATGGACAGCCCGAAGCTTCAGGACGTCCGCGTACGCAAAGCCATCGACGCAGCCATCAACAAAGAAGCCTACATCCAGGTTGTCTACAACGGCAACGGCATCCCCGGAGTCGGGCCTTTGCCCACCGCCAGCAGCTGGCTTCCTCAGGATCCCGAAAAATGGGAATATAATCCTGAGTTCGCCAAAAAGCTTCTTGCAGAAGCCGGCGTGAAAGACCTCGAGCTGAACCTCTGGGTTATGAACGCAGCAGACCGCGTCAACGGCGCAACGGTGCTTCAGAGCATGCTGGGCGCCGTGGGCATCAAGGTCAACGTTTCTGTGTACGAAAACGCCGTGATCAACGACAAGGTTCGCAGAGAGCCCGACAAATACGACCTCTATGCCGCCACGTGGGGCATGCAGACCAACCGTGACCCCGGAATTTACTGGCAGTCCGTCATTACGACGCCCGCCATCGCCAGCACCAACTCGGCCCGCATTTCCGACCCCGAGCTGGACAGGCTGATGGACGAAGAAAACCTGCAGACCAACGAAGAAGAACGTGCAAAGGTCTTCCAGAAGATCTGGGACCGTATGAACGAGCTGCACCCCTGGATCTATCTGTGCCAGGCCGACGAGCTCAACGGCGCTCAGAAAGATCTGATCGGCGTCGACGAACTCTACGACGGCAAGATCAATCTGCTCACCAACCTGCACTATCCTGAACAGACAGAACGCCTGAAATAACAAAGTCTCTGCACGATACGCCCACTTCGGACGCCACTGTGGCGTCCGGAGTGGCCCCCCTGTTGCCGTTTCCGCAAAAGCCACTGACAAGCTCGCATGACTACATTTAAGAATAAAGGTGATGCTCCCGTGCTGAAATACGCTATCCGCAGAATCTTCATGCTGATTCCCGTGGTGCTCAGCGTGATGTTCATCCTGTACACCATTCTTTATTTTACGCCCGGCGACCCTGCCCGCATCGCCCTTGGAGAAGAGGCGACGCCTGAGGCCATCGAATCCTTCCGTCACGAACATGGCCTGGACGACCCGTTTTTCGTCCAGTTCGGACGCTACGTCTACAACGCCGTGACCAAACTGGATCTCGGTTACTCCTACAATATGAAAACCCCCATTGCCTTGGAACTGGCCGTACGAATTCCCACGACCATGAAATTGGCTTTTTCGGCAGTTCTGTTCAGCACCATTATTGGACTTCCATTGGGAATTCTCAGCGCCATAAAACAATATTCGTTGCTTGACAGCATTGTCACGGTGTTCATCCTTCTTGGCGTTTCCATGCCCACGTTCTGGACTGGCCTTCTGCTGATCCTCGCCTTCTCCGTCAAACTGGGGTGGCTCCCCTCGATGGGATTCAACACCCTGAGCGAAATGGTCCTTCCGGTAGTGACTCTGTCGGGCTCCTCCATAGCGCTCTTCGCGAAAATGACCCGTTCCAGCATGCTTGAAGTCATTAAATCCGATTACATCAGAACCGCAAAAGCCAAGGGGCAGAAGAACAGCATCGTCATCTGGCGACATGCGCTGCCCAACGCGCTTATTCCCATCATGACCATCATCAGTATGCAGTTCGGCGCTCTGCTCGGCGGCTCTATCGTCACGGAAGCCATTTTCTCCATCTCCGGCGTTGGACGTCTGATGATCGAAGCCATCAATCTGCGCGATTACCCCATTATTCAGGGCGGCGTTCTGTTTATCTCTCTGTCCTATTGTCTGATCAACCTAGTTGTCGATCTGCTCTACGCAGTCGTTGACCCGCGCATTACAGTGAGGTAGGAGGCGCCCCATGAAAAACAACTCAATGCTTCATTACACGCTTATCCGCCTGCGCCGCAACTACCTTGCGCTGTTCGGGCTGGCCATTCTCGTTTTGCTCATCGTGTGCGCCATATTCGCCGAACAGCTGGCCCCCTACGGTTACGCAACTCAGGATTATATGATGATCCGCCACGCGCCTTCAGCCGCCCACTGGCTGGGGACCGACGAATTCGGCCGCGACATTCTGAGCCGCCTGATTTACGGCTCGCGCATCTCACTGCAGGTCGGCCTGATCGCCGTGTCGATCTCTCTGGTGCTCGGCGGGCTTATCGGCGCCATTTCGGGCTACTTCGGCGGCAGGTTGGACAATATTCTGATGCGCCTCATGGACATCCAAATGGCCATTCCGACGATCCTCATGGCCATCGTCATTTCTTCCGTCCTCGGCCCGGGGCTTTTCAATCTCATGGTTGCCGTGGGCATCACGTATATCCCCAAGTTCGCCCGTCTGACCAGAGCGTCGGTGCTCTCCATCAAAGACCAAGAGTTCATCGAGGCGGCCCGGGCCATGGGCGCTTCTCACAAGCGGATCATCTGTCTTTACATTCTGCCTAACTGCGCGGCGCCCCTCATCGTTCAGTCCACGCTGAGCGTTGCCAACGCCATTCTCTTCGCGGCCACTCTCAGTTTCCTCGGACTGGGCATTCAACCTCCCTATCCTGAATGGGGCGGCATGCTTTCCGCAGCGCGGCCTTATATGCGCAACAGCGCTTATATGAGCATTTTCCCAGGTCTTGCGATTATGTTCACCATTCTGTCGCTGAACTTCCTGGGCGACGGGCTTCGCGACGCTCTCGACCCCAAGCAGAAACGCTAGGTGAAAAACATGACTGAAAACAAAGATATTCTCCTTGATATCCGTGACCTCTCTGTGCAATTCAACACGGATTCCGGCGTCGTCAAAGCGGTAAACCATCTGGACCTCCAGTTGGAGCGAGGCAAGGCTCTGGGATTCGTGGGCGAAACGGGCGCAGGCAAGACGACGACGGCACTGTCGATTCTCCAGCTCATCGAGACGCCTCCTGGCGAGATTACCAGCGGCGAAATCCTTTTCGACGGGCAGGACGTTCGGAAAATGACGGAGTCGGAAAAACGCCGGCTTCGCGGCGGCAGTGTATCCATGATCTTCCAGGATCCAATGACGTCTCTCAACCCCATTATGACGGTGGAGGAGCAGATCACCGAAATGGTGGAGCTCCACCTGAACCTGAAGGGCGAAGCCGCTCACCAGCGGGCCATCGAGATGCTGCGCCTTGTGGGCATCCGACCCGAGCGCGCCAAGGATTTCCCCCACCAGTTCTCGGGCGGCATGAGACAGCGCGTGGTTATCGCCATCGCGCTGGCCTGCAAACCTCAACTGATCATTGCCGACGAACCCACGACGGCGCTGGACGTCACTATCCAGGCGCAAGTGCTCGAGCTGATTAAAAAGCTGCAGGAAGAAGCCCACACCTCCATGCTGCTCATTACCCACGACCTCGGGATTGTGGCTGAAACCTGCGATACGGTGGCCATCATGTATGCCGGCCATATTGTGGAATATGCCGACATCACGTCGCTTTACACCAGCCCCAAGCATCCCTACACTCAGGGCCTCTTCAACGCCGTTCCCACGCTCGAAAGCCCGCTTGGAACCCGTCTCGCCGTCATACCCGGTCTGCCGCCCGATCCCACCAATCTTCCCAAGGGCTGCTCCTTCTCGCCCCGCTGTCCCTACGCAAAAGACGTCTGCTTCGAAAAAGCCTGCGGAATGCATGAAGTCGCGCCGGGACACTTTGTGGACTGCCACTTCCCGCTGACCCCCGAATCGGGCAACGCCTTTCTCGAGCGAAAACACACCTCGGAGGATGAATGATCATGAGCGACAATCTGATTGATATCCGTCACGTAAAAAAGTACTTCAACGTCTCAAGCGGTCTACTGCACGCCGTTGATGACGTCACTTTGACGATCCCCCGCGGTAAAACTCTCGGCCTTGTGGGAGAGTCGGGCTGCGGAAAGTCGACGCTCGGCCGTGTGATTATCGGACTGCTCAAAGCGACGGCCGGCGAAATTCTTTTCGACGGCAAGGACACGCTGAAATATGATGCCGAACGGCGCGCAGCCTTCAGACGCCATGCGCAGATTGTCTTTCAGGATCCCTTTTCCTCTCTCAATCCCCGCATGTCGGTGTCACAGCTGATTTCCGAACCGCTGATCATCAACAAAGAATGTTCCTCTAGAAGGGAACTGGAGGCAAAAGTCAAAGAGCTTATGGATCTTGTCGGCCTGGCCTCGCGCCTGACCACCTCCTTTCCCCATGAGCTCGACGGCGGTCGTCGCCAGAGGATCGGAATTGCCCGAGCGCTGGCGCTGAACCCGGAGTTCATCGTCCTCGACGAACCGGTCTCCGCCCTCGACGTATGCATTCAGGCGCAAGTACTGAACTTACTTGCGGATCTCCGCGAGCAGCGCGGCTATACCTATCTTTTCATCAGCCACAATCTCAGCGTCGTGCGCTACGTCTCCGACGAAGTAGCCGTCATGTACCTGGGGAAACTGGTCGAAAAGGCCGACAACACCACGTTGTTCAACAAACCGCTTCACCCCTACACTCAGGCGCTGCTCTCAGCGGTTCCCATCGCCAGCGTCGGTCCGAAAAAACAGCGCATCATCCTTGAAGGCGACGTTCCCAGTCCCGTCAATCCGCCGAAGGGCTGCCGCTTCGCCGGACGCTGCGTGCAACATCAGGAAATCTGTTTGCACGACACACCGCCTCTTGTAGAAGTTGAACCGGGGCATTTCGTGGCGTGCCACCGTGTGGGGCAGTGCGCCAACCGCGCGTGACGGGAAACGCATGTCTCAAAAGAAAACGCCGCTGCGCTGGTTTTGCGGCGTCCCTATTTTCGCCAACCCTCTGATCCTCATGGATCTGTTCTCGGCTCTGGTGATCCTCTGGCTGCTTACGGCGCTGCTCATGGTTTGTGCCCAGCTTTTTCTTGGAGACGGTCCCCTGCTCGCCTCTCATCTGACGGCGGCCTCCGTCTTCGCCGGATGGCTTGTGATTTTTTCCCTTGCGCTTTATACTGCGGTGGTAGTTCTTTTCTATCCGCGCGGTTATGTCATGCTCTTTCGGCTTGAGGACTCCTGCCTCTACTTGGAATCTCTGCGCGGAAAGGCGAGCGGCGGCAGTCTGTTTCGCGCAAAACCCTTTGCCGTGGGATTGGACTTCGCTCCCCGGCGCAGCGTCGCCAAAGAAATTCCATGGGCGGACGTGCGTAGCATCAGTGAAATCAAGGACATGAACGTCATTTTGTTGAAACGACACGGCACTCTGGCGCGCGTTTATTGTCCCGACAAAAACACTTACGAAGCCGCGCTATCCTTTATCAAAGAGAAGGTTTCCCCTAATGCTTAAAGAACCAAAGTGCACCATGAAAGAGCAAGTCTACCTCAACTTGAGGAATGAAATTCTTTCCGGACATTATTCCGACGGACAGCAGCTCCTGCAAAAGGACCTGGCGGAGAAGTACAAGGTCAGCCGCATCCCTGTGCGCGAAGCTTTGAATCAGCTTGCCAGCGAAGGCCTCGTCAAACTGATTCCCTACAAAGGCGCCGTGGTGGCCTCGTTCTCTCTGGAGGAACTTCACGAGATCTTCGAGATCCGCTACGCTCTCGAGTCACTGATTATCCGCTACGTCGTCATGAACATCACCGAAGAATCGGCGCAGCGCGTTCACGAGCTCCTGCTGGAATCCATAAAGACGCCGCCTGCATTGCGCAGCCGTAACACCAACTGGGAATTTCACCGCGCGCTTTACCAGATCGCCGGCAAAAAAAGGCTGCTCGCCTTGATTGAATCCCAGTACGAAAAAATGGACCGATACATTCAAGTAGACATCACTCAGCCTCACGTACAGGAAAACGCGTTCCGATCCCACGATGCCATCCTTCAAGCCTGTAGAGCGGGCGATGCCGTCGAGGCCACAGTCCTGCTCCACGAGCACATGATGACGGCCATTCGTCGGCTTGATGCCTTTCTTCGCGAAAAGATGAGCAATCCCGCGCCTAACGAAAGTTTTACTCTTTTTCCCCCGCTGACCAAAGGCAACCCTTCGTTCCCCGAAATGACTCCGGAGACAGAAATGGTCAACTGAGTACGTGCAACCGAGGGGACTCTATTCCGTCCCTCTTTTCAGAATGTACAGCATATTAAATTTTCAACAGGAGGTTTTTCCGATGCTTACTCACAGACAGAGAATTGAAAACGCTCTCGCACTGAAAGAAAATGACCGCACTCCCTACAGCATGTGGATGCACTTTCCCAACAGAGATCGTAGCCCGCGCCGCCTGGCCGAGCTGGCCCTCGGGAATCAGAGAAAATACGATCTCGATTTCATCAAATTCATGCCCTTCGGCATGTACACCACCATCGATCTTGGCGTTGACGTCGACGTGTTCCCCGGTTTTGAAAAAGCCCCCGTTCAGCACGAACCCATCATCAAGGACGTCAAGGATTTCGACAGGCTCCGCCCGGTCTGCGGCACCAGCGGCGAATACGCCATTGTGCTCGAGGCGCAGCGCATCGTCATGGAGAACCTGACCGAGCATGTGCCCTTTCTTCAGACGGTGTTCAGCCCTGCCACGACGCTGGCGAAAATCTGCTCGCCGACAGCTCTCGTGAAATTTATGAACGAAGATCCCGCACGGGTCCACCGCGTCCTTGAGATGGTTACCGACACCACCATTCAATTCGCCAGAGCCAGCGTTGCCCTCGGCGCCGACGGCGTCTTCTTCGCCACACAGCTTTCGGGGCGCAAAACCATGAGCACTGAAAATCACAATGAATTCGTCAGAAAATACGATCTGCAGATCCTCAACGCCATCAAAAATGACACGTGGTTCAACGTGCTTCATATGCACGGCGCCGAAGTCCGCATTGACGAGGTGCAGGATTATCCCGTACAGGGCTTGAGCTGGCACGACCGTGACGACGGCCCCTCCATGGATGAAGTGCGCAAATACAGCACAAAGGCCTTTGTGGGCGGTCTGAGCTGGGGAGAGAACTGGCTCACGAAAACAGAAGATCAGGTTGCCGCCGAAGTCCGCGAGGTGTGCGGCCGTCCCGGCGTCATCGTCGGACCCGGATGCGTTATCGAGCCTCATACGCCCGAAAAATACCTCGAGCTTGTCCACAAGACCGTTCTCGAGTGCGCCAAAAGCTGTAAAAAATAATTCCTTTTGAAATAAAGATTCCATTTGAGAGAAAGGACCTGTCTTTTCATGTTTACCATTACCGAGTTCCTTCACCAGGAAGTGAAGCCCGCGCTGGGCTGTACTGAGCCGGGTGCAGTGGCTCTTGCCACGGCAAAGGCGTGCGAACAGTTGAGCGGCACCGCAGAGCGCGTAGACATCGTGGTCAGCGACAACATCTACAAGAACGGCATTGCCGTAGGCGTTCCGGGAACCAACGGCGAACGGGGCAACGAAATCGCAGCGGCGCTGGCGGTGTTCTGCGGCCACAGCGATTACAGTCTCGAAGTGCTTAAAGACGCCAACGACGCCGACTTGGACAACGCCCATAAGTTCCTCGACGAAGGGCGCATCGATCTCAAACCCAACGGCAAAGGCGGCGTCTACGTGGAAGCCACAGCGGTGCGCGGCGACGAAAAGGGCACCGCCGTCATCGAGCAGACCCACGCCAACATCACCAAGGTGATGAAAAACGGCACTGTCGTCTTCGAGGCGACGCCTCACTGCGACGGCGCCGTCAATTCCGCGGCAAAGGACGTTCCTTCCATCCCCGAACAGGTCAAGAAAATGGATTTCGAGGAGCTTGTGGCTTTGGCGAAGGACCTTTCCCCAGAGGACGTGGATTACCTGTGGCAGGGCATTGAGATGAACCTTCGGATCGCCGACTACGGATTCAAAAACAACGTAGGCGTCGGTCTCGGCCGCATGGTGAAGGAAGCCGCGGGGGCGGGCTACGAAAATGACATCGCGGTACAGGTCAAAGCCGTGGCCGCGGCAGCCTCCGACGCCCGAATGGGCGGAGTGGCCATGCCCGTCATGAGCAGCGCCGGCAGCGGGAACCACGGCATCACCGCCATTCTTCCCGTTTACGTGGTCGGCCACGCTCACCACAAGTCCCGCGAGGAGATCGCCCGCGCCGTGGCTTACAGCCACCTGGCCACCAGCTTCGTCAAAAGTCGCATGGGACGCTTGAGCCCGGTGTGCGGCTGCTCGGTAGCCGCAGGCTCCGGCGCTGCTGCCGGCATCGTCAACATTTTGGGCGGCACCGACAAGCAGGCTCAAAAGGCCATGGAGTTGGTGCTCGGCAACATCACGGGAATGCTCTGCGACGGCGCAAAAGAGAGCTGCGCTCTCAAGGTGGGAACGGGCGCCAGCGAAGCCTACTACGCCGCGAGAATCGCCTTGGCAGGCGGTGGTCTCAGCGTTTCCCAGGGCGTCGTCGACGTCAAGAGCCTCACTCAGACGGCCAACAACGCGGCGCGTCTCAACGCCGAAGGCATGAAAGACGTAGATCACACCATTATCGACATCATCAAACATCGCGCCTAAAAGGCTTCCGATGTTCTCGCGGCGCAGATCCGGCATCGGGGAATGCGCCGCCCTTTTTGTTTGGCCTTCTGTTCGAAAGAGGCGCGCGAAAATTCACGAATCAGAGGTGATTCCCTTGGAACTGGAAGGAAACTCCGGAAGCCGCTATCTTCCCATGGTCCTCGTGCTGCTCATCTGGGGTTTTATGAACGTCCCCACCAAGTATGCACTCTCGGAAGTGGCGCCGATCCAAATGCTGCTCATGCGCACCGGCCTCGCCGTTGTGCTTCTGGCGCCCCTCGCCTGGTTTTACGAGCATCGCCTGTTCCCCGACCGACGGGATCTCCTGGTCGCCGTCATCATGGGAATCACGGGGGTCGCTGGCAACAATCTCTGCTTTTTCAACGCCATACAAAACACCACGCTGACCAACACGGCCATCATCTTCGCCACGTCGCCCATGATCACGTCGGTGCTGGCAGCTCTTTTTCTCGACGAGAAACTGACGCCCCGAAGAATTGCGGGGATCGTGTTGGCGCTCTGCGGCACTGTCCTCCTTCTGTGCAACGGCGACCTTTCGATGCTGCACAGCCTGACGCTCAACAAAGGCGACCTTTACGAGCTGGGAGCGGCCTTCCTCTGCTCCGTCATGACCATCCTCGGGCGAAAAATCCGCTACAGCTCATCGCTGTCCGTCACGCTATGCAACATGTTCTCGGCTTTCGTTCTGACGCTGCTGTACTTCCTTTTCTCGGGAGAACCCTTCAACGCCGACCTGTCGGGTCGCGCAACGATCTCGGTGCTGTACTGCGGATTTTTCGGTTCGGCCTGCGCTTACGCGCTTCAGCAGATATCCATAAAGCGCATCGGCGCCGGAGCCACGGGAGCTTTCCTGAACGGTTCGCCGGTGCTCAGTATCGTCTCCGCCATGATCTTCATGGGCGAGAGGATCTCATCGCTGCAGATCCTCAGCGCCGCCGTGATCTTCTTCGGAATTTTCATCAACGCCTCAGAAAAAAGGCCAATCTCATGAGCGCACCGCGGCGCCGTTTCCCGTCGACGGGAAACGGCGCCGTGTTTTTGTAAACCGAAAACCACCGGCACTGCCGGTGGTTCTAAAAAGCTTTAGCT
>CAZUQW010000015.1:0-39758 GCA_964622575.1 uncultured Synergistaceae bacterium
ATCAAATCGTAGCAGAGTTTTTCTCAAAACGTAACATATGTCTTGACAACTAAGACTGTCGGCGGCGCTCTTTGCAGCGCCGGTCTTGCACGAATGGAAGGAACGTCATAAAATAAGAGTTTAAAGTTACGCGCCACTTCCCTGCGAAGAGGCGGGGAGGTGAAAGTCCATGAACTACTTTTTCAGCGCCGTCAACATTTGCGGTGGTCTTGCTCTGTTTTTGTTCGGCGTTGACCAGAGCGCTTTGTTTTTCCGCCGCAACATGAACGCCGGAGCGCGCGAGCTTATGGCGCGCTTCACCAAAAATAAATTTTCGGCCTTCACGCTGGGCGTCGTGCTGTCGGCGCTGACGCAGAGCAGCACCATCGCCACGTCGTTTGCCGTGGGCTTTGTGGACGTGGGGCTGCTGGCGTTTTCGGGGTCGCTGATCGTCATGATGGGCGCCAGCCTCGGCGGCACCTTTGTCTCCTTTCTGTTGAGCCTCAATCTCTTCGATTACGCGCCGCTGCTGTTCGCTTTGTCCTATTTTCTGTGCAAAGCGGAGAACCGTTGGGTCAGCACAGTCTTCGGCCTTCTCAAGTGTCTTGCGCTGATCTTTCTGGGGATGCAGATTATCGGCTTGGGAACGAAGCCGCTTTTCGCCGACGCCGAATTCAAGGCGCTGATGACGCGGTGGGCTTCAGCGGCCTGGGTCATGGGGCTGATCGCCTTCATCGGCTCGGGCGTGTTCCAGAGCAGTTCGGCCATTATGGCGCTGGGCATCGCTCTGGCCGCTTCCGACGTGCTGCCTGCCACGTCGGCGCTTCCCATCGCCTTGGGAGCGCACATCGGCTCGACCACCATAGTGGTGCTGGCGGGCATGAGCGGTTCGCTGAGCGCCAAGCGTTTGGGCTATGCCACTTTTTTCTTCAAGCTCATCGGCGGCGTCGTCTTTTTGTGCGTGACGCCCTTTGTCCATCGTCTTTTCGTCTTTGCCGGACTGCCGGCGGAGCAGGAACTGGTCTACGGTCAGGTCCTCATTGCGACGTTCAATATCCTTTTGTTTCTGCCTTTCCCCGAACTTCTGTCGTGGCTGGCGGAGCGCTTTGTGAGCGGCGCCGGCAGCCTCGGCGAAACGCGCTACATCGACGAGGAGCTTCTCGACGTGCCCGAGCTGGCGGTCATGCTTCTGTCCAGGGAGATGAGCCGTCTGTCCAACTACATGGAGGCCTATCTCCAGATGCTTCTCGAGCCGCAACAGCGCGACAAAAAACTTTTCGGGCAGCTGCCTTCGGCCATCATGGCTCTGGGACAAGCCTGCCAGGAGTTCGCCTATCGTGTGGATGTCCCCGCCGACGAGTCCAAAGTGGGCGAGGACTTTACCATCACCAGCTACACCATGTCCATACTGCGCGGCATGTCGAAGCTGCTGTGCGGCCCCATCCGCGACAACCTTGAGTCGCCTGCCATTCACGAGGCGCTAGAAGAGCGCCTTGGCGTGCCGCTCTGGAATGACTGGTGCAAGCTTTCACGCAGGTGCATGCGCGACAGCCTGAGGGCTTTCGTCATCGGCGAAAAGGGCCTTGTGGAGTCTGTGGAGAAGCAGGAGCTGGCTTTGGCCTCTTTGAGCAGCCAAATCCGCAGAGAAGTGGGAGAAAGTTCGTCTTACGACCGCAACGCCTCGCGGGCGGTACGCCTGGTGTCTCTGATGCAGGGCTTCATCTCCATGGCCAAAGAGGTGGCCGAGGGCGAGGAATTCACCAAGAGACAGAGTCGCCAGCGGGCGAAAAACGCTTTTGCGGAATGAAGGGAGTCTGACGCGGATGCTGAAAAACAAAAAAAGCCCAACGAGAGAGCAGACTCTTGAGAGTTATCTGTACACGTCCGACAAGGCCCGTATGTACGCCCTCGTCTGTGATATGATGGACGAGGCGCGCCACAATCTGGAGCGTGCCGTAGAAGCCATCGAGAAAAACGATCTCGGTCTGGCCGGGCGGGTCATTCAGGGCGACGAAAAAGTTGACGAACTTGAAGAGCGCATCGATCAAGAATGCCTGTATTCCATCGCCATGCGCCAGCCTCTGCGCGAGGATCTGCGCTACGTCTACGCCGTGATGAAGATCGTCGTCGACATCGAACGCATCGGCGACCAGGCCGTCAATCTGGCGCTGCGCCTCAAGGGATACGTTGACGAATACGGCGGATCGGAGCCGTTGCTCAAGACGGAGATCATGAAGCAGCTCTGCCAGGTCTATTCGATGTGTGCCGACGATTTTCTCCAGTCGCTGAAAAACGAGGACGGCGGCTTCCTTCAGAGAATGCAGGTGAAGCACGACGAAACGGTTCAGATCTGCAACGGCGTCGCCGATCTGCTGATGCACCGCCTGACGTCGCCCTATTTGACCGACGCTCCCACGACCATCTTCATCACCGTCGACGTTTTCCGCCATTTGAAGCGCGTCAGCGACCACCTGATCAACCTGGCGGAGAAAGTCTATTTCATCGCCACGGGCATTTCGCCCAAAACGTTGAAAAAGCACCCCGACGGCGCTTCCTACGCTGAACCGAGCAACCTCGCGGAACTGTAAAAAAATGACTTTGCGAAGTTTTTGCGGCCGTCTTTCGGCAGAAACTGCTGAAGGCGGCCTTTTATCAGTCAGTCGCCTGCGCGCTTCAAGGAGGATGCGGCCATGTCAAAAGACGAAGTGCTTCGGCGTTTTCGTTCCGTCCTCGAAGAGCGCGGCTGGATCGACGAAACTCCGGTTCTGCTCGGCGTTTCCGGCGGCAGCGACTCCATGAGCCTGCTGTACCTCTATTGGATGACCGTCGGGGCGTCCAACGTGGCCGTCGTCCACATGAACCACGGCCTTCGTCCCACGGCGGAGCGCGACGCTGATTTCGTGAGAGGGCGCTGTCATGAGCTCGGCGTGCGCTGCGCCGTTTTGAAACGCGATGTCAACGCACTGGCGCGCAAGGGCGAGTCCTCTGAAGCGGCGGGGCGGAGGCTGCGCTATGGGATTTACGACGAATTCCGCCGCTTGTGGGGATGCCGACTCGTCGCCCTCGGACATACGCGCAACGATCTGGCCGAAAACGTGGTGATGAACTTGGCCCGCGGCTGCGGCTTGCGCGGGCTTGCGGGAATGCCCCGGCAGCGCGGCGTCTACATCAGGCCGCTGTTGGGCTTTTACCGCGACGAACTGCGCGCCTTCCTGTGCGCCCACCAGTGGATCTGGGTGGACGACGAGACCAACGAAGAAGACCGGTATCAGCGCAACCGCGTCCGCCACCGCGTGATGCCGGTGTTGGCCGAGCAAGTCAATTCCAAGGCGGTTGAGCATCTGGCGGCGCTGGCGGAAGAGGCGCTGCTGTGGCGTGAAACTCAGGAGCTCCGCCTTGAACGCTGTTTTCTCGGCGCGCAGAGCTTTGATAGTCTCTGGCCGGCGATGAAGCTGAAAGAACTTCGTCGCCTAGACGATTACCAGCGCCCCGAGCTGCTGCGCTGGATGGGGAGAAAACTGGGACTGGCGGCCCTTCCGCGCCGGCGGGCAATCGAGCTTGACCGGCTGGTGAAAACGTCGGGACGATGGATTTTCCAGTGGGGTTCCGAGGTGGACGTGACGGCTGCCGGCGGTGAGCTGCGCTTTCACCCGGCCTCCGAAAAGCGCAGCGCTTCGGTGCCGCTGCGCATGGGCGAGAGCCTGCGCTGGGGCGGATGGCAGGTGAGCCTGCTGTGCGAAAAAACGGCGGCGGGACAAAATTACGGTTTTTCCTTCGCCGTAGATCCCCACGCTCCGGTGATTCTGACAAAAAACGAAAATTCTGCGGTGTTCAACGATCCGTTTCCCAAAATAGAGCAAAAAGAGAAAATTCTGGCCGAAAGGACAGGAAATGGGTGGGAATTTCCCGCCGATAGTGTAAAATATACAGGTGTCGCTCAAATCCTTTTTGTCCCCTTGAAGGGTATGTGGAGGAATAGTCTATGGAATACAGCTTTGACGAAGTGTTGATTTCCAGCGAAAAAATTGCTGAACGCGTAAGTGCTCTCGGTGCGGAGATCAGTGAAAAATATAAGGGCAAAGACCTCTGCGTCATCGGAATTCTCTGCGGCGCCGTCGTCTTCATGGCCGATCTGGTGCGCTGCATTCCCCCTTCGGTAAATCTTTCCATGGAGTTTATCAAAGCGTCGTCTTACGGCGCTTCCACACAGTCATCGGGCGACGTCAAACTGGCTCATCCCATGGCTTTGGACGTGAAAAACCGCCACGTCCTCATCGTTGAGGACATTGTCGACAGCGGCAACACGCTGAAAAAACTGCGCGAGTACTTTGCCGCTCAGGGCGCGGCGTCAGTGGAGGTCTGCGCTCTGCTGAACAAAAAAGAGCGACGCACCACCGACGTGAAGATCGAGTATTCGGGATTCGACATTCCCGACGTCTTCGTGGTGGGCTACGGCATGGATTACGACGAACACTTGCGCAATCTTCCGTCGGTTCACGTGCTGCATTTTGCGAAGCAACAGTAATTTGAGGTGAAGGAGGCGCAATTTTGCATCGTCTGATAAAAAATCTCGGAGTCTATTTAGTTCTCGTCGTGTTGGCGGTCAGCCTGGTCAACGTGTTCATCACGCCGCAGTCGCAAGATCCCGCTGTGGTTGAAATTCCATACAGCCAGTTGAAAAGCGACATTGCCGCCGGCCGCGTGAAAAAATTCGTGGTCGACGAAACGAAAATCAGAGGTCAGTACGGCGACGGCCGCCACTTCAGCAGCAACGTGGTGGGTGTCGAGGACATCGCCGAAGAGGCGGCGTCGCGAGGCATCGAAGTGAAAATCGCCGAGCCGCCGTCAACGCCGTGGTGGCTGACTCTGGCGTCATCGGTGTTTCCCACCTTGCTGCTCATCGGCGTCTGGATTTTCTTTTTGCGCAGTATGCAGGGCGGCGGCAAGGCCATGAATTTCGCCAAGAGCAAGGCGAAAATGTTCCTCGACAACCGTCCCAAGGTCACCTTCGACGACGTGGCGGGTTGCGACGAGGCCAAAGAAGAGCTCAAAGAAGTGGTGGAGTTCCTCAAATCTCCCGACCGCTTCACCAAACTGGGCGCCAAGGTGCCCAAGGGCGTCCTGCTCCTCGGCTCTCCCGGAACGGGAAAGACGCTGCTGGCGCGTGCCTGCGCCGGCCAAGCCGACGTGCCCTTTTTCAGCACCAGCGGTTCCGATTTCGTCGAGATGTTCGTGGGCGTCGGCGCTTCGCGTGTGCGCGACCTCTTCGAACAGGCCCGGAAGTACCAGCCCTGCATCGTTTTCATCGATGAAATCGACGCCGTGGGACGCCAGAGAGGCACCGGCCTCGGCGGCGGACACGACGAACGCGAGCAGACGCTCAATCAGCTGCTGGTGGAGATGGACGGTTTCGACGAGAAAACGGGCATCATTCTCATCGCCGCCACCAACCGTGCCGACGTTCTCGATCCGGCGCTGCTGCGCCCCGGGCGCTTCGACCGCCACATCGTCGTCGACGCTCCCGACGTGAAAGGGCGCGAGGAAATTCTCAGAGTTCACGCCAAGGGCAAGAAGTTTGCCGACGACGTGGATTTCGCCGTGCTGGCCAAGCGCACGCCCGGCTTTGTCGGCGCCGATCTGGCCAACATCATCAACGAAGCGGCGCTGCTGGCCGCCCGCGGAGGCAAGACGAAAATCGACATGGACGACCTCGAAGAGGGCATCGACCGCGCCATCGCCGGCCCCGAACGGAAAAGCCGCCTCATCAACGACCGCGAGAAGAAAATCATCGCCTACCACGAGACGGGCCACGCGCTGGTCGCCAAGTTCCTGCCCCATTGCGACCCCGTGCACAAGATCTCCATTATTCCCAGAGGCAGCGCCGCGCTGGGGTACACCCTCCAGCTGCCGGCGGAAGACCGCTTTCTCGCTTCGAAAAGCGAGCTGACCAACAACATCTGCGTCCTGCTGGGCGGCCGCGTCACCGAAGAGCTGATCTTCGGCGACATCACCACAGGCGCCAGCAACGACCTCGAGCGCGCAACCCAGTTGGCCCGCAGCATGGTCACCCAATACGGCATGAGCTCGCTTGGCCCCGTGGTGCTGGGACGCCAGCGCCATGAAGTGTTCCTCGGCCGTGATCTCGGCGAGGAGCGCAATTACAGCGACCAGATCGCCTACGCCATCGACGAGGAAGTCACGAAGATCGTGGAAGCCTGTTACGATCGCGTGAAAAAACTTCTCACCGAAAGGCTTGACGCCGTGAAGCTGGTGGCGGAAAACCTTCTAAAGCGCGAGGTGATGGACGTCCACGACCTGGCCGTTCTTCTCGGCGAAGAGCCGGCAGAGGCGCCGAAGGCCCAAGAACCCGAAGCGGCAGCACAGGCGTCCGGCGACGAAGAGAAAACGGAGGAAGCGGCTGAAAGCGAGGCGGCCGAAGCTCAAGGCGGTGAAAATGCCGACGGCGATGAAAGTTCGGACGCCCAAAAGGAAACTGAAAGTAAATAAAAAAGAGGAAATTCCCCTTCTGCAAACCGATAAGAAAGGTTACAATAAGGACGGAGCGCCAGTGTGCGCCTCCGTCCTTTTCAGTATGAAAATTCTGTCTCATGGAGGTTTTCGTCATGGAGACCGAAAAATTCAAACTTCACGCGCCGTGGCCGCCTTCGGGCGACCAGCCCCAAGCCATCCAGTCTCTTTTGGAGGGGCTGAGGCACAACGAGCGTTTTTCCACGCTGCTGGGCGTGACGGGAAGCGGCAAAACCTTTACGGTGGCCAACGTCGTCGCACAGTATAACCGCCCCACGCTGGTGCTGGCCCACAACAAGACGCTGGCGGCGCAGCTTTACAGCGAGTTCAAACGCTTTTTTCCCGAAAATGCCGTCCACTACTACGTGAGCTATTACGACTATTACCAGCCCGAAGCCTATATTCCCAGCTCTGACACCTTCATCGAGAAGGACGCGTCCATCAACACCCAGATCGAACGGATGCGCCTGGCCACCACCAAGTCGCTCATCGAGCGGCGCGACGTGATCGTCGTCGCTTCGGTGTCCTGCATTTACGGCATGGGCAAGCGCAAGAACTACGAGGACGCCATCATCAACTTTTCCATCGGCGAGAAGTGGGATCTGCGCAACTTCCAACAAGCCCTGATGCGCGCCTATTACGAGCGCAACGATTTCGACCTGCAGCCCGGAAAGTACCGCGTCCGCGGCGACGTGCTTGAGATCTACCCCGTGTACAGCGATACCACGTTGCGCTTCGCCTTTTTCGACGACGAACTGGAACGCATTGAAGAGGTGGACCCCGTCAGCGGCCACGCGCTGAACCGCAAAGACCACGTGTCCATCTTCCCTGCGCAGCACTACGTCACCAGCGACGGCGCCATCGCCGAGTCCATGGAAAAAATCAAAAAGGAGTTGGAGCTACAGGTCGGTCGGTTCCGCAGCGCCGGAAAATACCTCGAGGCCGAACGCCTCAACAGCCGCACCAAGTACGACATGGAGATGATGAGCGAGGCGGGCTACTGCTCGGGCATCGAGAATTATTCCCGCTACCTCGACGGGCGCGAAGAGGGCGAACAGCCCGGCACGCTGCTGGACTTTTTCCCTCCCGATTTTCTCATGGTCGTCGACGAGTCGCACATCACGCTTCCCCAGGTGCGCGGAATGTTCAACGGCGACCGCGCGCGCAAGGAAGTCCTTGTGGAGCACGGCTTCCGCCTGCCCTCCTGTCTGGACAACCGACCGCTGAAATGGCCCGAGTTCGAGCGCTATATGCAGCGCGTGATCTGCTGTTCGGCCACGCCGGGCGACTGGGAAATCCAGCACTCGAAGCGCGTGGTGGAGCAGCTCATCCGTCCTACGGGCATCGCCGATCCCGAGGTGGAGATCCGCAAAGCCACAGGACAGGTGGACGACCTGCTGGCGGAAATTCAGAAAGTTCGCGCCGAAGGCGGTCGCTGCCTCGTCACGACGTTGACCAAGAAAGGCGCCGAAGAGCTGGCGGAGTACATGAGCACGCTGCGCATCAAGTCGGAGTACATCCACTCCGAGCTCAACGCCTTTGAGCGCGCCGAGGAGATCAACAGGCTCCGCAGCGGCGAAATCGAGGTACTCATCGGCATCAATCTGCTGCGCGAGGGCATCGACATGCCCGAGGTGACGCTGGTGGCCATTCTCGACGCCGATCGCGAAGGGTTTCTGCGCTCCTATCGCTCGTTGGTGCAGGTCATGGGACGGGCGGCGCGCAACGTCAATTCGCGGGTGATCCTCTATGCCGACGAGGTGACCGACAGCATCCGCGACGCCGTCACGGAGTCACGCCGCCGCCGCGAAGCGCAGCTCAAGTACAACGAAGAGCATCACATCGTGCCCAAGACCATTCACAAGAGCATCGAGACCATGCTGCCCGAAGTGGAATTCGAAGCGACGCCCGAGACGAAGAGCAAGAAGTCGCGGCAGACTTTGGAGCATCTCGACAACGAAGCCCTCGAGAAGCTCATGTGGGAAGCCGTGGAGAAGCTCCAGTTCGAAAAGGCCGCCAAGATCCGCGACATGATTCAGGCCATCGACGAGGGGCGCGATCCCCGTGACCTGTTTGAAGAGAAAAAAGGAGGCGTGCAGCTTCGTGCCGCATCAGGAAATCGTTATAAGAAACGCAAGAGAGCATAACCTCAAAGGAATCTCTCTGGCGCTGCCGAAAAACAAACTCATCGTCATTACCGGCCCGTCGGGTTCGGGAAAGAGCTCACTGGCTTTCGACACGCTTTACGCCGAGGGCCAGCGGCGCTACGTGGAGTCCCTTTCGTCCTACGCCCGCCAGTTTCTGGGCGTCCAAAAGAAGCCCGACGTCGACGACATCGAAGGCCTTTCGCCCGCCATTTCCATCGAGCAGAAGGGCACGTCGCACAATCCCCGCTCCACCGTGGGCACCGTGACGGAGATCTACGACTACCTGCGACTGCTCTTCGCCCGCGCGGGCACGCCCTACTGTCCCAAGTGCGGCAAGCCCGTCCACCGCTATTCCGTCGACGAGATCGTCGACCGGATTTACGCCCAGCACGGAGGCGCGCGCCTTGAAGTGCTGGCACCGGTGGTGCGTTCCAAAAAAGGAGAGTTCAAAAACGTCTTTGCGGCGCTGCGAAAAAAAGGCTTTATGCGCGTGCGCGTCGACGGCCAAGTGCTGTGGCTCGAAGAGGATATCCCCCTCGAAAAGAACAAAAAACACTCCATCGAGGTGGTGATCGACCGCATGGTGGTCCAGTCCGACCGGCGCGGGAGAATGGCTGAGGCTGTGCAGACGGCGCTGCAACTCGGCGAGGGCTTTGTGCTGGTGGTCGCCGATGGTGCCGAGGACATGCTGACTGAGCGCTTCGTGTGCCCCGACTGCGGAATTTCGCTGCCCGACATTCAGCCGGCGCTGTTCTCGTTCAACAACCCTTTGGGCGCCTGTCCCGACTGCTCGGGGCTGGGCAGCCACAGCCATTTCTCCGAGGAGCTCGCCGTCAATCCCGACCTTTCGGTGCGCGCCGGCGCGCTGCTGCCCTTCCGGGGAAAGGCCTACATGATCTACCGCCTGGAGGAACTGTCGAAGAGAATCAAATTGAACTTGGACGTGCCCTACAAAAATCTCCCCGACGCTCAGAAAAAAATTATCCTTTACGGTTCCGACGTGCGCATGCCGCTGACCTTCGAGCGCGGCGGCCAGCTCTCACACTATCAGGGGCGCTACGAGGGGCTGATCCCGTGGCTCTCGCGCACCTTCGACGCCACGGAATCGGAGAACACTGCCGAGGAGCTCGAGCGCTACCGCGTGGAGGACCAGTGTCAGACCTGCCACGGCACGCGGCTGCGGCCCGAAGCGCTGTCCGTCCGCTTCTGGGGGCTGAACATCGACGAGATGACCTCCATGCCCGTCAGCGATTTTTACGAGCTGGTGAAATCCCACAAAAAAGACCCGGCGCAGAACGCCGTCGTCAGTCAGGTGCTGGTGGAACTGGAAAAGCGCGTCAGCTTTTTGGTGGAGGTGGGCGTAGGCTATCTGACGCTGAAACGCCGCGCCGACACCCTCAGCGGCGGCGAGAGCCAGAGAATTCGCCTGGCCACGCAGATCGGCTCCAAACTTTCCGGCGTGATGTACGTCCTCGACGAGCCAACCATCGGGCTGCACAGCCGCGACACCGGACGGCTCATTCACGCGCTGAAGGCCGTGCGCGACATGGACAACACAGTGATCGTGGTGGAGCACGACCGCGACACCATGCTGGCGGCCGACTACATCGTGGAGATCGGCCCCGCCGCCGGAATTTACGGCGGACAGGTGGTTCAACAGGGCACAGCAGAAGAGTTCCGCAAGACCAACTCGCTGACGGGACCTTATCTGCGCGGCGAAAAATGCGGCATGGTGCGGTCGCCGCGCCTGGTGCGCCCCTCCAACTGCCTGAAGGTGCTGGGCGCCTGCGAACACAATCTGAAAAACATCGACGTGTCCATTCCTCTGAACGCTTTGGTGTGCCTCACCGGCGTGTCGGGTTCGGGAAAAAGTTCTCTGCTTTACGACGTGCTATACCGCGGCCTCCGCCGCAAGCTGGATCCCGATTACCGTGACCTGCCGGGCAAGCACAGAGACCTGAAGGGATGGGAGCGTCTCAAAAACGTCTCCATGGTGGACCAAAGCCCCATCGGGCGCACGCCCCGCTCCAATCCCGCCACCTACACCGGCCTCTTCACCGAGATCCGCAGCCTGTTCGCCCAGTTGCCGGAATCCAAAATCCGCGGGTACACCAGCGGGCGCTTCAGCTTCAACGTGAAGGGCGGACGGTGCGAAGCTTGCGGCGGCGCCGGAGAAAAGCGGGTTTCCATGCTGTTCATGCCCGACGTCTCGGTGGAGTGCGATGTGTGCCACGGCACGCGCTACAACCGCGAAACTCTTGAAGTGCGCTTCAAGGGTCACAACATCGCCGACGTGTTGAACCTCTCGGTGGACCAGGCCATGGAGCTTTTCCGCGACATCCCCAAAATTGCCCGCAAGCTGGAATTTCTGCAGCGTGCCGGCCTCGGATACATTCACCTCGGACAGTCGGCTCTGGAGCTCAGCGGCGGGGAAGCCCAGCGCGTCAAGCTGGCAAAGGAGCTGAGCAAGCGCTTCGGCGGCAATACGCTGTACCTTTTGGACGAGCCGTCCACAGGGTTGTTTTATCCCGACGTGGCGCGTTTGCTCCAGATCCTCCACGATTTGGTGGACCAGGGAAACTCCGTGTTCCTCATCGAGCACAACATGGACATCATCTGCTCCTGCGACTACGTGATCGACCTCGGCCCCGACGGCGGCGCCGACGGCGGCAGAGTGGTGGCCTGCGGCTCGCCATTGGAACTGGCCAAGAAGGGCAAGGGCTATACGGCTCTGGCCATCGGTCAGTATCTGAAAGACTTCGGAAAGGCGGCTTATGATGAAAAAACCGACAGAAAGAAATAAGAAAAGCGCCGTGCAGGGAAGCGGGAATTTCGCGCCCCGTTGGCGAAAGGATCCCGGCGGCAGAGACGCCGCGATGCAAAAACGCGTTTCGGAACCTCGGCCGAAGGACTTTCGTCAGGCATCGGGAAAACGGACGGCCCTGCCGGCTTCATGTGACCTGTGCTGGGGGCGCAACCCCGTGCTGACGCTGCTGCGCCGTCGGCCCGAGCTGTGCCGCTGCGTCAAAATAATGACGGGCGTTCAAGAGGATTTTCGCGCCTCCGTGGCGGAGCTCTGCACCGGTGCCCACGTTCCCGTGGAGTACTGCGACCGCGAGGCGCTTGACCTGCTGACGGGCGGCGCCGTCCATCAGGGCGTGGCGGCGAAAATGCTGCCCATTCCGCCCGCCGACCTCGACGACGTCGTCGACGGCCTTGACGCGCAAGCTCCGGCGCTCATCGTGCTTCTGGACCACTGCCAGGATCCCCATAATCTGGGCGCCGTCATTCGCACGGCGGAAATCGCCGGCGCCGCCTGCGTGGTGTGCCAGAAAGACCGCTCCGCCACAGTCAACGGCACAGTGGTGAAGACCAGCGCCGGCGCGGCTTTCCGCTTGCCGGTGGCGCAAGTGGTCAACGTGAATCGAGCGCTAAAGAGACTGAAAGAGAAGAACTTCTGGGTGGTGGGACTGGACCACCGCACCGACGAAACGGTGTGGAGCAGTCCGCTTCCCGAGCGCCTTGTGCTGGTGACGGGCTCCGAGGGCGAGGGCATCTCCGCGCTGACGGCGAAAAACTGCGACAAGCTCGTCAAGTTCCCCATGGCGGGGCGCACGGGCAGCCTCAACGCCAGCGTTGCCGCGGCGCTGGGCATGTTTGAATGGGTGAGGCTTTACGGCGACAAAGCGAGCGCCAAGCTCACCGCATCGGAGGAATGAAGCCATGGAACTGAAAAATTTGCGTCCCGCCGTCATCGGCGGCGGAAATCTGGGCGGCGCCGTGGCCCGCGGCCTCTGTCGGGCCGGAGTCCGGCCCGTGGTGGTTCAGCACCGCGGCGCCAACTTCGACGGCCTCGTCAGAGACGGCATCGAAACTTTCGCGACGCTTGAAGAAGCCCTTCCCTGCGTTGTCGGTCCCCTGTTCATCGCCCTGAAACCCTGGCTCATGGAAAGCTACGCCGTGGAAAAGAAAAATCTGTTGGCGGGAAGGGCCATCGTGTCCTGCGCGGCGCTGGTCGAATTGCCTGCTCTGGAGAAGGCTGCGCCCGAAGCCCGATGGGGTCGCGTCATGCCCAACATCGCCTCGGCGGTGGGCGCGGGATTTACCGGAGTGGTCAGAGGCGCCTTGAACGATGAAGAAGCCGAAGAGGTCATGGGACTCTGCCGTCTTTTCGGCGATGCGGTGGAGGTGTCCGAAAAGGATTTGGACGGCGTGGGTTGCCTTTCCGGTTCGGCCATCGCCTACGTTCTGGAGCTGCTCGAAGGCTTCATTCAGGGCGGCCTTGCCGTGGGCATGAAAGGCGACCTGTCGCTGCGCGCTGGCGTCGCTACGCTGATGGGAGCGGCACAGCTGGCCAAAGAAAGCGGCGTCCATCCGGCGGCGCTGAAGGATGCCGTCTGCACTCCCGGCGGCACCACCATCGAAGGCTGCCGCGTCCTTCAGAGAAACGGATTTAAAAGCGCTTTTGTCGAGGCGCTGGTTGCCACTGCCGAAAAATCCAAAGCCGGCGCGCAGGCCTTCCGCGCCTCGCGATGACGAAGGCCGCGACCTCGCCGAAGAAAATCTTTCGCGCCGAGGCGCGTGCGTTAGAGCTGAGCGCCCCTCGAAACGAGGAATCGTTCGGCGCGCCTCAAAGGCGCAAGGCCTTCATCAAAAGAAGCGCGCCTTGGCGGCGCGCTGTCCCTTTGAAACATCATCATTGAAGAAGTTGACCGTGATGGGATTTGCCCCTTTTCCTCGAACCGTTTCGCCCAAGCACAAAAAAAGACGCCTGCAGGCGTCTTTTTTTTATGTCCGATGGGCGCGGTTGTTTTGCGCTGCGCCGCGCTTTCTGTAGTCCTCGTCGATGGCGAGCTTCCACGATGCAGTCAGCGTCTTGCCGCTGCGCACCGTGCACAGGGCGTCGTTCAGAGCTTTGTAGTTGAGCCGGGTGCCTTTCGCGTCGGAATTGTAGTTTGCGGCGCAGTCGGCGTCGATACCGAAACGCCCTGCCGTTGCCAACGCGTCGATGTTGGCGCCGAGAAACAGGAACTCCCAATGGTATTTTGACTTTTGGCTCTCGATCATCTGCCTCAACTGTTCGCCGTCGTAAAAGCGGCTGGCGTTTTCCATGCCGTCGGTGGTGATGACGAACAGCGTGCGCTCGGGTACGTCTGCATCGCGGGCGTGCTTGTGGATGGTCCCCATATGGCGGATGGCGCCGCCGACGGCGTCCAAAAGGGCGGTGGTGCCCTCGACGGCGTAGTCGTCATCCGTCAAGGGAGGAACGTCCTCAATGTCGAGGCGGTCATGAATGACTTCGCTGGTATCGTTGAACAGAACGGTGGAGACCAGCGCCTCGCCGTCCTGCTTCTTCTGCTTTTCGATCATGGCGTTGAAGCCGCCGATGGTGTCGGCTTCCAAACCGCTCATGGAGCCGCTGCGGTCGAGGATAAAAACGATTTCCGTCAAGTTCTTTCTCATGCCGATTCCTCCTCATAAGCGAAAATGTGGCTGCCTCTTTCGCGAAGGTCGAGTTCGCCTCGGTTTGCAGTCACTGTTATAGGAGAAATCCCGTTGAATGTGGTCGCATGGCGGGCGACATTTGCGCGCGAAAGTCCTCGCGCCCCCCTCAGGGATCGATTCCGAAGGCCCGGTCGTATTTCAAAACGCCCGTCACTCTGCTTGCGCAGGCGTTGAGCTTGACGGCCATGAAGTTTTCGTCGGGCACGTCGAAGGGCGGCGTGATCCCGTACAGGCGCGCAGGTCTGTAACCGGCCTTCGAATAGTATGAAGGGTCTCCCAAGACCACCGAATAATGGTAGCCCAAACGTTTTGCCATGTCATGGCCTTTGAGAACAAGCGCCCTTCCGATGCCGCGGCGCTGACGGGACGGCAGGACGGACAACGGCGCCAGCGCCAGCACGGCGGTCTGCCCCACAAAGGCTTTGGTGAAGAGAATGTGCCCGACGATTTGGCCGCCTTCCACGGCTACCAGTGAAAGCTCGGGGATGAATGAAGCGCTTTTTCTGAGAGCTTCCACAAGGCGATGTTCGTTTCCGTCGCTCCGCGGGGCCGTCGAAAACGCCGCTTTCACCAGCGCGCAAACGGCCCCGTAATCGGCGGCGCGCTCCTGTCGTATTTCCATTTTTTCCATCGCACTCCACCTGTCCCGCTAGGATCCCAGCAGGTTCTGGTCGAAGGCGAACAGCGCCTCATTGATGTCGAATACACTGTAATTTCCGTGCTCGATGAAGTACTCGACGATGATGTCGAATGTGTTGGAGCGCGAAAGGGCGTAGCCCGCCTTCATGAGCAACTCCTTCGTTTCGTCGAGCGACAGCTCGAGGGCGAGAGCGAAGGCGATGGCCGTAGGCTTTGAAGGCCGATACAGCCTGTCGCTGCGGATCTTTGAAAAGAGCTTGCGGTCGATGTTGGCTTTCTTGTAGCATTGCACGTCGGTCATGGCTTTTTCGTCGATCTTTCGCAACAGCATCTCAGAAAAGCTCTCATCAATCCGCTTCAAGGCGTCGTCAAGCGTCTCTTGGCTGGTGCCATTGGACATTGAAATTGAATCAAACACGTCTTCGTGAAGCTCCGCCGGACGGTTGGCGGCCTCCTCCTCGGCAAGCCGGTTGATCCGCCTCAGCTGCCGCAGGCGGGGAGCGCTCTGTTCTTCCTCTTCCACGACGTTGTCGTCAATGTAGGAGGCGATGTCGGCAAACAGTTTTTCTCCGATTCGATAGGATTTGCGGTCGAAGACGACGATGAAGACAGTCATGTCGTTTTCCAGCAGAAAAGCGACGATGGTGTCGACGGCCACCTTCAGCGCCTGGTCTTTGGGATAGCCGTAGATGCCCGATGAGATGAGCGGAAAGGCGACGGTCTTGCAGCCGTGCGCCTTGGCGATTTCCAGAGACGTGCGGTAGCAGGAGACGAGCTTTTCGCGCTCGCCGTGTCCGCCGCCCCGCCAGCGCGGGCCGACGGCATGAATGACGTACCGGCAGGGCAGTCTGTAGCCCTTGGTGATTTTCGCGCTGCCCGTCTCGCAGCCGCCCAGCGTTTTGCACTCCGCGAGCAGTTCCGGTCCCGCGGCCCGATGGATGCAGCCATCGACGCCGCCTCCGCCCAGAAGCGAACAGTTTGCCGCGTTGACGATGGCGTCCACTTTCATTTTCGTGATGTCGTTTCGTACGATTTGCAACGGTATTTTGATCACGGCCTTTCATGGAGTTCTTTGAAGAGGCGAAGCTTTATGCCCTCTTGAGTAAGTTGACTGTCAGACATATTACATAAAATTATAGTTTTCTAATGTCATTATTTTCAACACTCTTGATATAAAGATTCTTTCAGTATAAAATATTGGTCAAGGAGAGAAGCTTTCGGGCATGGACAAAACGGCGTCGGCGATTCGTTTCTTCGAGCCGAAGCCGGAATTTTCCGCGGCCGGAAGACTCTCCGCGGAACGCGGCGCTGCCGCGCCCCGAATCTCGAAAAACAGGAGGATGTACACAATGCTGAAACTGATGAGAGCTCCGCTCAAGTACGTGCAAGGGGAGAACGCGCTGAACGAATTTTACGACATTGCCAAGGACATGGGCAAGTCGTTCCTGTTCATCTGCTCGAAGAGCGGCGAAAAGGCGTGCCACCCCAAGATCGAGAAGAGCTGCGCCGGCAAGGACGTCAAGCTGCATTTCGAGGTGTTCGGCGGCGTCAGCTCCGTGGGCGAGATCGAGAAGATGCGCAAGATCATCCGCGACGAGAACATCGACGTGGTCGCCGGCGTCGGCGGCGGCAGCGCCATCGACACGGCCAAAGCGGCAGCCTATTACGAGGGACGAAAAGTCATCTGCATTCCCACCGTCTGCGCGACCGACGCGCCCTGCACGGGGCTGTCAGTGCTGTACGAGAACGACCATACCTTCAAGGGCTACCTCTTCTATCCCAACAATCCCGACGCCATTATCGTCGACTCAACGGTGATCTGCCAGGCTCCCGTGCGCTTCCTTGTCTCCGGCATGGGCGACGCGCTGGGAACCTACTTCGAGGCCCGTATGTGCGATAAGGCCAAGGCTCCGTCGCTGGAAAACGGCGGCATCACCCGTTCGGGCATGGCGCTGTGCCGTCTGTGCTACGAAACTCTGCTGGAGCACGGCGAGCGTGCCAAATCCGCCGTCGAGCTGAAACTTCTCACTCCCGACGTGGAGGCCATCATCGAGGCGAACACCTACCTTTCCGGCGTCGGCGCCGACAACGGTGGAGTGGCGGCGGCGCACTCCGTCTACAATGGCTTTACGGCCCTCAAAGAGCTGACGGCCATGCACGGAGAAGTGGTGGCGTTCGGCACGCTTGTGCAGCTGGTTCTCGAAGGCGCGAGCCGCGACGAGTTCTATACTGTCATGGACTTCTGCAAAAAGGTCGGCCTGCCCATCACGCTGGCCGAAATGGGTGTAAATGACCCCAAGCGGGCCATGGTTGCCGCCGAGAAAGCCTGCGCGTCCGGCGAGTCGATCCACAATATGATCGGCGACGTCACTCCGGCCCAGCTGTACGACGCCATTCTCGCAACCGACGGGCTTGGCCGCGAATTCGCCGGCAAAAAATAAAACCGTTCCGCTGCCGAGGCGGCTTGTGCCGCCGCTAAAGGTGCGAATCCTGCAAAGAAATTCATAACGGTCGCTCTCCCTGTGATATTCTACCCCCGCCATTGAAAGTTATCACGGGGAGGGCATCGTTGTGGCATCGTCCAAGATGGCTGTCGGAGGCAGATTACGAGCCACAGCTCAACGTTGATCCGTACGGTCATGTCTCTTCTCTTTTGTTTTGCTGCCCGATATGGATGATCCCCTGCAATTGAGGTGGGGAGGAGAGCGTTGAACGTCGTCGGTTTTGTCGTTTTTTGGCGGCGCGCGATTTTCGGGTCAATCCTTTTAAAAGGCCTTGACAGAATCTTTTTCAGACGATAAAATGCTCTTTGTTGCAGCATTGACTTACGGGTGATTAGCTCAGAGGAAGAGCGCTTCCCTGACACGGAAGAGGTCACAAGTTCGATTCTTGTATCACCCACCATATTGAACGCCAAGAGCATCCTTCGAGGTGCTCTTTTTTTGTAGAGATTGAAAGTTTCTTGATTTTCGTTATGAATGATTTGCTGATTGTTGTGCTTTGCTTTTTTATAGAGTAAGAGCATTGTAAATTTAGGGAAGATTGATATACTTATGGTGGTGAATAAAATGGTTCTGGGAGTGGGGCTGGACATCTGCGAAATCGAAAGGATGAAGCGCCTGTGTTCCTCGGAAGCCTTCCGCAGGAAGGTCTTTACGCCTACGGAGCTGGCGTGGAAGGCGAACAGTGCGGGACGTTTTTTTCATCTCGCCGCGGCTTTTGCCGCCAAAGAAGCCTTTGCCAAGGCGACGGGACTCGGCCTGGCGAAAACGGGCCTGCATAACGTGGGCGTGGCTCACGATGGCTGCGGACGCCCCTTTTTGGCGCTGAACTTCCAATGCCCGGCGCTGAAGCCCTTTGAGTTTTCCCGGTTCCATCTTTCTCTCAGCCACGACGGCGGCATTGCCGCGGCGGTGGTGATTTACGAATCGTAAGGAGTCTGGTGGCATGATCCCCTGGTACTCAAGCGAAAAAGTGCGCGCCCTGGACGCGCGCCTCATTGAGGGCGGAACGCCGGGGCTTGAACTGATGGAGCGCGTGGGGCGCCGCATTGCGGCCTTCGTCATGAACCGCGCGCCGTCTCCGTCGGCGTTGATTCTTGCCGGCGCCGGAAACAACGGCGGCGACGGATTGGTCATCGCGCGAATTCTCCTGCAGAACGGCTGGAACGTCAAGGTCCTTCTGAGCCACGGTCCCGAGCGCAGCAAGGGCGACGCGGCCGTCAACCTTGAGAGGTTTCGCGCTCTGGGCGGCTCTTTATCGGTAAGCTCCGAACTGGGAGACGGTCAAATCGCCGCGCTGATCGACGAGAGCGGCATCGTTGTCGATGCGCTTCTGGGAACGGGAGCGTCGGGCGCTCCCCGCGGCGAGACCGCGCGGCTCATTGAACTGGTCAACGCCCGACGCGGCGGCCGAGCCGTGCTGGCAGTGGATCTGCCAAGCGGCGCCGAGGGCAACGGTTCCTGTATCTGTGCCCAGTGGACGTGCACCGCTGCCGCTCGAAAACTTTCTCTGGCCACGGGACACGGCGCAGCAGTGGCGGGGGAGATTCATCTAGTTCCTCTCGATCCGCGGGCAGAGGCCTTTCTGTCGGAAAGCGATGCTGACGAGCCGGAAGCCCAAGACATCCGACGCTTTTTGCCGCGGCACAGGGCCGACGACCACAAGGGAAAACGCGGCGGCGTGCTGATCGCCGCAGGTTCCGACCAGTACCGCGGAGCGGCGTTGCTGGCCGCACGCGGCGCTTTGCGCATGGGCGCCGGCTTGGTCGTGCTGGCGGCGCCTTCGCCTGTAATTGCCGCGTTGACGGCGTCTTTGCCGGAAGCGATCGGCGAAGTTTTAAATAAGGATTCTAAATTTGAGAAAATAATGTTAAAATGGAAGGGTCGGTGCGAAACCCTCCTGGTGGGGTCGGGCCTCGGACGAGACGAAAGGGCGAAGAAGGTTTGCCGTGCCGCCGAAGGCTGGGAAGGCCGCTCGCTGTGGGACGGCGATGGCCTGTACTGGATGGCCCGCGACCGTCTCAAAGCTGCCGAGTGCTGTCTGACGCCCCACGAAGGCGAAGCCGCCAGGCTGCTTGGCGCGGAGAAACTGGACGACCGCTTTGCCGCGGCGCGAAGCCTTGCGGAACGCTATGGAACGTCGATTTTGAAGGGCTTCCGTTCGCTGGTGGCCGAAAAAGGCCAAAAGACGTGGATCATTTCAAGAGGCGATCGGACGCTTTCCGTTCCCGGTTCAGGCGATGTGCTGGCCGGAGCGGCGGCAGCGCTTCTGGCTTCGGGAATTTCCCCCTGCGGCGCCCTTGCCGCTGCGGCGTGGATTCACGGAGCGGCGGGGGAGCGCCTCGGAGGAACACAGGGGCGGGACGGCGTTCTTGCCCATGAAGTGGCTGACTGTATTCCCCTTGTGCTGAAGGAGCTGAACGCCCCATGCTGACGTTGACGGCCGCCGACGGCGAAGCGCGCTTCACCCTGAAAACTCTCGACGACACGGCCGAACTGGGGCGGAAAATCGCCGCAGTGCTGCAGCCGGGCATGACGCTGCTGCTGAAAGGCGACCTCGGCGCCGGAAAGACCACGCTGGTGCGCGAAATTTGCGGAGCTCTGGGGTGGCACAAAACCTGCAGTCCTTCGTTTGCCATTGTCAACGAGTACGCCCGGGCGAAAATTCCCGTTGCCCATGCCGACCTTTACCGTCTGGAAAACGTTGACGGCAGGGATCTGGGCTTTGACGACTACCTCGACGACGGCTGGGTGTTGATGGTCGAATGGCCCGAGCACCTGGCGCGCGGCGATTTCGACGAACTGTGGCAGTGTCGCATGAGCGCCGTCGGCGGACTGCGCCGCTTCGATGTCGACGCCAAGGGCAAAATTGCCCAAGAGGCTCTGAGCCGACTGGAGAAATTGTGCCATGAGTGAAATCCTTTTGACTGTAGACTGCTCCAACCGCTGGTCCTGCCTCGGCCTCGCCGTCGACGGCGAAGCCTGTGGCGCCATCAATCTCGATCTCGGGCGCGAGCAGGCGGCGCGGCTGCCGCTTGTGGCCGACGACCTTTTGAGAGGTCGGGGCTTGAAAATAGCCGACGTCACTGTGCTGGCGGTGACCACGGGGCCGGGTTACTTTACGGGAATCCGAATCGGCATGGCCTACGTCGCCGCGCTGGCTTACGCCTTGGGCATCGACGTCGTTCCCGTCAGCAGTTTGGAAGTGGTGCTCCGCTCCTTTCCCGATTGGAACAGCGGCCTGAAAGTTCCGCTCATCGCCGCTTCGCGCGAAGCCGCCTTTTCTTCGGCGTGGCTGGACGGACAGCCCGTCCTCGAGGAGAAAGAGCGCACGCGAGAGGCGCTGCTGGACGCGCTGAAGCCCTTTCCTTCAAGCGCTGAGCTGTGCTCTGTCAGAGACAAGCGGCTCTTTGCCGCGTCGTCCTGCGAAGGCGTGGCCTTTGCCGAACACCCCGACGGCGCCGCAGCGGCGTTGCTGGCATGGGAGAAACGCCATCTGCGTATAAAGCCGAACATGCTTCGAGCGCGGTACCTTCGCGAACCGGGGCTTGGGCGTTCTTTATAGATTTTAGTCAGGCATTAAGGAATCTGGGGGAACCGTTATTATTTTTGGAGGTGAAGGTGTTGGCCAAGAAATTTGATGTAACAATCAACAAAACCTGGTGCAAGGGCTGCGGACTCTGTGTCTCTGTCTGCCCCAAAAAGGTTCTCGCTCTCAATGAGAGAGTGAAGAGCGAGGCTGTACATCCGGAAGATTGCATTGGCTGCAGATCCTGCGACAATATCTGCCCCGATCTTGCTATCACTGTGCGAGAGGATGGTACGAAATAATGGCTGAGATCAAATTCTGGCAGGGCAACGAAGCCGTTGCATACGGTGCGCTTGCGGCAGGATGCCGTTTCTACGCCGGCTATCCTATCACGCCTTCGACGGAAGTCATGGAGACCATGGCCCTCGAACTTCCCAAGGTCGGCGGAGTTTTCCAGCAGATGGAAGACGAACTGGGATCAATCGCCTGCGCCATCGGCGCTTCCATCGCCGGCGTCAAGTCCATGACGGCCAGTTCCGGCCCCGGCTTTACGCTGAAGCAGGAGAACCTCGGCCTCGCCTATGAAGCCGAAATTCCTCTCGTGGTGGTGGACGTCATGCGCGGCGGCCCCTCGACGGGACTTCCCACGCAGGCCTCTCAGCAGGACGTCATGCAGGCCCGCTGGGGCACTCACGGCGACCACGGGACCATCGCTCTGGCTCCCAGCTCCGTGACGGAGTGCTATGAGCTGACCATCAAGGCCTTCAACCTGGCCGAGCGCTTCCGTCAGCCCGTTCTGATCATGAGCGACGCCGAGATCGGCCACATGAGAGAGAAGTTCGTAGTTCCCGATGCCAAGACGCTTAAAGTGGTGGATCGCAAGAAACCCTCCGTCGATCCCGAACATTTCGTGCCCTATCAGGCCGACCTCGAGGACGACGTGCCTCCCATGGCAGGTTTCGGCGACGGCTACCGCTGGCACGTGACGGGGCTGACCCACAACGACTGGGGATTCCCCACCACCAATCCCGAGGAAGTCGACAAGAAGATGCGCCGCCTGATGCGCAAGATCGAGCGTTTCCGCGACGACATTGTGGAGTATGACACCGTTGAGGTGGAGGACGCCGACATCCTCGTGGTTTCCTACGGCAGCGTCGCCCGCTCCAGCATTCGCGCCGTCCGCGACGCCCGCGCCCAGGGAATCAAGGTCGGACACTTCCGTCCCATCACCCTGTGGCCCTTCCCCGATAAGGAACTGGAGAAACTTGCCCGCAGAGTCAGGGCCATCATTGTGCCTGAACTCAACTGCGGCCAGTTGGTTCTGGAAATTGAGCGCGCCGTGCACGGCAAGGCCCGTGTGCTGCCTCTGAATCGCGTCGACGGTGAGCTTTTCCAGCCCTCTGAAATCTTTGATAAAATTGTCGAGGAGGCCAAGTAAGATGCCCAGCAAAGAAGTCTTTGAATGGATGCGCCCTCGCTTTTTCCCGCACATGTGGTGCCCCGGCTGCGGACATGGAGTTATTCTGAACGCCATGCTGCGTGCCTTCGTCGATCTCAAGCTTGATTCCGCTCAGACCGTCATCGCCTCCGGAATCGGCTGCTCCAGTCGTCTTCCGGGCTATGTCAATGCCTGCACGCTTCATACCACCCACGGCCGTTCTCTGGCTTATGCCACAGGCATCAAGATGGCCCGTCCCAGCCTGACGGTTGTTGACGTCATGGGCGACGGCGACTGCGCCGCCATCGGCGGCAACCACTTTATCCATGCCTGCCGCCGCAACATCGACATTACGGCCATCGTCATGAACAACAACATTTACGGCATGACGGGCGGCCAGATGTCGCCCACTACGCCTGTGGGCGCTTACGCCAAGACGGCGCCTTACGGCGTCGTGGATCCATCCTTCGACATCTGCAAGCTGGCGGCCGGTGCTGGAGCGACTTACGTTGCCCGCACCTGCGTTTCCAATCCCAGAGACGTGGAGAAGACCATCTGCACCGCCGTCAAACACCACGGTTTCTCCGTCGTCGAAGTGGTGGGCTACTGCCACACGCAGTACGGCCGCTACAACAAGCTCAAGACGCCCATCGTCAACATGGAGTTCCTCAAACAGCATCTGATCCCCGTGAAACTGGCGGCGGACAAGTCTCCCGAGGAACTGCGGGGCAAGATCGTGACCGGCGAATTCGTGAATGTGGAATCTCCTGAATACACCGATCAGTATCGGGCGCTTCTGAAGCGCGTTATGAGCAAGTAGGAGGTGTTCGACATGTCTAAACGTTTTGAAATCTGTCTTGCCGGTTCCGGCGGCCAGGGCGTTATCACCGCTGCCGTGATGATTGGCGAAGCGGCCTCCATGTTCTGCGATGGCCTTTACGCCGTTCAGACTCAGAGCTACGGCCCTGCGGCCCGCGGTGGTTCCGCCAAAGCCGAAGTGGTGATCTCCGACGAGCCCATCGACTATCCCAAGCCCGTCAATCCCGATCTGATGATCTGCCTGACCGGCGCCGCCGCCGAAAAGTACGCCAAATCGACGAAACACGGCGGACGTCTGATCCTCGACAGCTTTGCCGTCGAAAACCTGCCCGACGTGGACGCCAACATCTATCAGCTGCCCCTGATTCAAACGGCCCGCGAGAAGATCGGCCGCGAGATCGTCACCAACATGGTGGCTCTGGGCATGGTGGCGCGCGTGCTGGAGATCGAGAACATCATGAAGCCCGAGTCGGTCCGCAAGGCCATGCTCGACCGCGTTCCCAAGGGAACGGAAGAGCTGAACGCCAAGGCCTTCGAAGAGGGCTACAAGATGTTTCAGGAAAGCCAGTCCATGCACTTCAAGGACTAAGGCTCCATCGGCGAAAAACTGAACTGTTCGCGCGCCGGTACTGCCGGCGCGCAAAAAAAGGCCAGACGGCGACTTCTGTCGCCGTCTGGCCTTTTTGTCCTCACGAGACGAAGTCCTTCTTTTGCCTCGTGAGGTTATTTTTTATGCAGTATGTCGGCAGCAAAAAAGTGTGCTCTTCGTCGCCCGTCGCGAGCGGTTTAGTGGTGCAAAAGCCTCGAGCTGAAGCGACTCGTCCGCGTTTTTCAGCGGTTTTTTTGCCCCGAAGCTCCGGAATTCTGAGACGTGCGCTCCAAATGGAGGTGCTCTGCCAGAAAGCGGTCCATGGCGCGGTAGAAGTCGAAGCGGTTTTCTTCGTTGCGGAAGCCGTGGCCTTCGTTGTCCTTCACCATGTACTGAACGTCGACGCCCCGCTTCTTCAACGCCTCCACCATGGCGTCGGACTGTTCCTTCACCACGCGCGGGTCATTGGCGCCTTGGGCGATGAACAGCGGAGATTGAATGCGCTCGGCCAACAGTGTGGGCGACGTGGCCTCGAACTGGGCCTTGTCCTTCACGGGATGGCCGATGGTCTCGTACATCTGCTCGAGCAAGGGCTTCCAATACTCGGGAATGGACTTGAACAGCGTGAACAAGTTGCTGACGCCGACGTAGTCGATGCCGCAGGCGTAAAGCTCTGGCGTTTTGATGAGCCCCATGAGCGTCGCGTAACCGCCGTAGGAGCCGCCGTAGATGGCGATGCGCTTGGGATCGGCGATGCCCTGGTCGATCAGCCAGCGGACGCCGTCGGTGATGTCGTCCTGCTGTTTGAGCCCCCACTGTTTGAACCCCGCTTTCCAAAAGGCTTTGCCGTATCCCGTGGAAATCCGGTAATTGACCTGAAGCACGGCCAGACCGCGGTTGGCGAGAAGCTGCACTTCGCTGTCGTAGCCCCAGGTATCACGGCTCTCGGGGCCGCCGTGAACGACCACTACGGCGGGCAAGTTTTTCGGCTCGACGCCTACGGGCAACGTGAGATAGCCGTGGATGTCGAGACCATCGCGCGCCTTGTAGGCAATGGGCTTCATCTCGGCGAGGTCTTTTTCTTTCAGCCACGGGTAGAAGTCGGTGACGAAGTGGAACGTGCCGGGCTGGTCCTTGTCGTAATAGTAGAGCTGCCCCACCAGCCGATCCGACGAGACGAAAATCAGCATGCGCTTCTCGTCGCGGGTCATGGAGCTGATGCCGATTTCGCGGCCGTCGAAGTGGTTTTGAAGCATGGTGAAGAATTTCTCGGCGTCGCTGTCCAGATAAAAGCGGTGCAGCCGGTCGGTATACCAGGTGACGCCCAAGAGCTTTCGGCGCAGGTCCGACCAGATGATGCCGCTGACGCCGGCATCGTCGTTTTCATAGACCAACGTCTGTTTCCCGTCGGAAGGATTGTACCGGTAGAGGGCGGATTTGTCCCGTCCGATGTCGGAAGCGATATAGAGCTGGGCGTTGTCGGCGGTGAAGGTGAAGGGCCTGACGTTGTCGCGGAAATCCGTCTCGAAGAGCGTGCGCCACGGGGAATCTTCGGTGTCGCGGTAGAGAATGCGCGATTTCGTCCCCACCGTCTCGGCGGCAAGGCGGAGCCGTCCGTCGTTGTCGGTGTCCCAGCCCACGATGGTGCCGGGGTTTGTAGCGATCATCTTCATCTCGCCGGTGACGATGTTGAGGCGATAGACGTCGAAGACGCGGCGGTCGCGGCGGTTCATCTCCATCAGAATGTGGTCGTCGTCGTCCTCGAGAATGTCGGTGATGCCGCAGCGCACTCCTTCGAAGGGCGTCAGATCCTTGACGTCGCCGCCATCGATGGACACGGAGTAAATGTGATAGTTTTCGTCGCCGCCTTTGTCCTGAACGTAGAGAATTCGTCCGTTGTTTCCCCAGCCGTAGCCCGGAATGTCGCGGTCGACGGCGGACGTCAGACGCCGCCCCTCGTCGGTTCCCAGTCGATCGATGGGCGCCACGAAGACGTTCATGCGCCCCTGCCACGGAGCAAGCCAGCTGTAATGTTTCCCGTCGGGCGACAGGCGGAATTGAGCCTTTTGGGGCAGACGCAGGAAATCCTCGACGGGGATGACCGGCGGCTGCACGGCGGCGCGGGCAGAAGTCAGCGAAACGGACAGGAGAGCGGCAGCGGCAAGCATCAAAGCAAATCTCAAAAGAACCCCTTCCTTTCAGTGAACTGCAAAATTCCACGCTTTCCAGTTTAGCAGAACGGCGGGAAAAAAAGAATGTGGATTTCTCCGATGCGGAACGAAAAAGGGTGGCTTCCGCTCTGAAATTGCCGCGGTGCCTTTAAATCGTCGGAAGGTCAGTGTATAATGCAAGGTGTGGAAATAACGTCAATACATTTCAAGGGGGATTTCTTTCATGGAACAACTTCGAAGCTTGAACGAACTTCTTGATTACGCAAAAAAAATCACCGCCGAAAAGGGCGCAAAGCGCATTGCCGTTGCCAAGGCTGACGACCCCAGTCTTTTTGAGGCTCTTGAAGAGGCGCGCAAGGCGGGAATCGCGACGTTTGTGCTGACCGGCGAGCGCGCGAAGATCGAGGCGGCCGCCAAAGCCGCCGGCGCCGATCCCGCGAACTACGAGATCATCGAGACCTCTGCCAGTGAAGCGGAGATGGCCGTAAAGGCCGTTACGGAAGTCTCTTCCGGCCGGGCGGACGTCTACATGAAGGGCCAGCTTCACACCGCCAATTTCCTCCGCGGAATGCTCAACAAAGAGGTGGGGTTGCGCCGCGGCAAGAACACCATTTCCCACTGCTTCTTCCACCATATCAAGGGCTACGACCGCATCTTCTTTGTGACCGACGCCGCCTTCAACATGTATCCCGATATCGCCCAGAAGGCCGACATCATCCGCAATGCCGTTCAGCTGGCTCACTCCTTCGGCGTGGAGACGCCCAAGGTCGCCTGCCTCACGGCCATCGAAGAGGTCAACCCCAACATGCCCGCCACGCTGGACGCCGCCGCACTGGCTGCCATGGGCAACCGCAAGCAGATCAAAGGCTGCATCGTCGACGGCCCCTTCGCGCTGGACAACGCCGTCAGCGAGAGATCAGCGAAGATCAAGGGCATTGAATCGCCTGTGGCTGGCAAGGCGGACATCCTTCTCGCTCCCAACATCGAGGCGGGCAACGCCCTGTTCAAAGCCATCGTCTACTTCTCGGAGAACGAGACGGCGGGCCTGATTGTGGGCGCCGCGGCCCCCGTGGTCCTCACCAGCCGCGCCGACACGCCGCGCACCAAGCTACTCTCCATTGCTGCGGCCGTGGTTTTTGCCGACAGCCTGAAAAAGTAGTTTTTCCCGTGACCCATCTGCCGTCCGACAGCTGTTTTCGTCGGGCGGCTTTTTTGAAAAGGAGACGCCATGATCTATTTTAACTGCGATTACAACGAGGGCTGCCATCCCGTCATTCTCGAAGCCCTTGAAAAGACCAACATGGAACAGACTCCCGGATACGGCGAGGACGAGCACTGTGCCCGCGCCGCGCGCCTCATTCGCGAGGCCTGCGTCGCCCCCGACGCCGACGTGCATTTTCTGGTGGGCGGGACGGCCGCCAATTTGATTTTGATCGCTTCGGCTCTGCGGCCCTACCAGAGCGCCCTCTGCGCTGACAGCGGCCACATCAACGTGCACGAAAGCGGCGCCATCGAAGCGTCGGGGCACAAGGTGGAGACTCTTCCGGGCGTAGACGGCCGCATCTCCGCCGAGCAGGTGAAACAGGCCGTCCGTTCGTATTGGGAGGACGAGACGCGCGAGCACAGAACCCAGCCCAAGCTGGTTTACATCTCCAATCCCACGGAGTACGGAACGCTTTACAGCAAAGCGGAACTGACGGCGCTTCATGAAGTGTGCCATGAAGAAAATCTCTATCTCTACATGGACGGAGCGCGTCTGGGCTACGGTCTTGCCTCGCCGGCCAACGACTTGACGCTGGCCGATATCGCCCGTTTGACCGACGCGTTCTACATCGGCGGCACCAAGGTGGGAGCGCTTTTCGGCGAAGCCATGGTGGTCACCTGTGCCGAGCTGAAAGAGGGCTTCCGTTCCGTGGTGAAACAGCGGGGCGGACTGCTGGCCAAGGGACGCCTTTTGGGAATTCAGTTCGAGACGCTTTTCACAGAAAACCGCTACATGGACATTTCCCGTCACGCCGTGCAGATGGCCATGAAAATCCGCGACGCCTGCCGCGCCAAAGGCTGGCCCTTTTTGATGGACTCGCCGACCAACCAGCTGTTTCCCATCGTCCCCTTGATCAAGCTGGAGCAGCTGAGCAGGAAATACGTCTTCCTGAAGTGGATGAACATGAATCAGACCGACGCGGCCATCCGCATCGCCACCAGCTGGGCGACGCGGGAAGAGGACGTGGCCGCTTTGATCGCGGACATCGAAAAAGTTTAAGGCGCCATGAACGCAAAAAAACGGAACCGACGGATTTTTTCTGTCGGTTCCGTTTTTTTATCTTAAATGGGCGTCTCAGTGCGCGCCGTTTTCCGCGGGATCGTCGAGAGCGAAAAGCCGGCGGTACTCGGGTTGTTTGACGAATAGCTCTACATCTGCCGTGCCGCTGCTGCTCTCGGAGGTAACGTTGAGAACGGTGAAAGCCTTCATCGCCTTGATGAATTTTTCGGCCATCGACCGGTCTTCGCTGTCAAGAAGGAGACCTCCGAAACGGTAGAGCAAGTCGGAAAGGGCGTCGGCAAGGTGCTCCAGATCGACGTTGAGCATGACGGGCGACGGTTTTTTCAGAGCGACTTTCATGTCGTCGTGGAGAACCGGTGTTTTGGTCAGTTCCGATGAATTTTGCAGCGCCAGCAGGACGCCGTCGCCGACGCAACCGTAGGCCGAGAACAGCGACCATCTTCCGGTGCGGAAGCCTTCCCATACCCCTTGGGAAAAACTTTCGGTGCCCGTTTTTGCCTGCGTGCTGAGCAACTCCGTCGCGGCGTTCAGAAGGGCCGTGCAGACTCGGCGGTTGGCGCCCGACAAATGCAGATAAACTCCGGGGAAGCTGCCCACAAGCGTTGATGTCGTTCCGGCGATGCCGAGGGTGACGCGGCCTTTCAGCACGTCTCTCAGGTCGTCGGAATCCAATTCGTTGGCATTGAGCCAGTCTCTGCATTGAGCGACGATTTTTTCGCGCATGGACGGCGGGACCACGTTCTCCAGGCTGAGAAGTCCCAGAAGCGGTCCGCTTCCCAACAAAAGCGGCGGAGTCGCCGACGGGCTTTCCTCTCTTCCGTCGCTTTGGAGGTCGGCCCCCATATCTGCCCAGAGGGTCATCCTCAGCGAACGGTCGGTGTCCCACAGCGTGCCTTCTCCTGTGTAAGACTGCGGCAACAGGTCGGAAACGCCGCTGTCGGTGGAATCGGTTTTCGGCGTGTATACCCCGAACCAGAAGTGCGGCGCGTCGAGACGGTGCGGTACGGTCTGCGTGCTTTCGGGCACGGCGGCCATCACGGCGAGAACGTCGCTGTCGCTGGCTCCCAACAGAAAATGCCGGTCACCGCGCGCCATCTGTGCCATGTACAGTGTGCCGAAATCGTCGTCCACTTTTTTGCACCACGGGCGAAGCTCAGTGCCCTCCGGCGGCTGTCCTGGCAGAAAGAAACTTTCGCCTCGCGAGGCGGGGGGCAGCGGTGACGACAGCTCCACGGCGAAGATAAAATCGGTGATGTCTTTTTTGACGGCTCCACTGAGAACGCAGCGGAAGGCCATATTTTCCATTTGTCTCTGAACCGAGGCGAACAGAGGATCGTCAAGTTCGGCAGGGCGGCTGCCGAACATTTGCTGGAGAGGCGTGACCTTTCCCGTCCGCAGTGCCGACAGGTTTTTGAACTCGAGGTCGACGTGTTCATCGTCGCCGTAAAACGGAGTGACGAGCTGAGCGGGCGTCAGCGCCGGTGCAGAGGAGGCGAACAGCGCGAGAACGAGAGACAAACAGAGAATTCGGCGTTTGAACATGGAGTTTCCTCCTTTCTGAAGTTGAACTTGTGCGGTTGTCTGAAAACGACATGGATATCAACCGCTTTTATTTTATGATTTGCCTTTTAAATGTCAATGATACTGCGATGTTAAGGTTTGACGACCGACGGCAGCGGACTTAAAATATGGCCGATGGAGGCAGCTTTTGAGCTTCCTCATTACGGAATTTTCGCGCGGTTTCGATACCTTGGGACGAACGCTTTCGAGGAAATGTGTGCCCCTTCTCTTTGGCTTTTGAACGCTCGCCCGTCGGTCGCTCCATGTCTCTTTATGAATACAGAACAGGAGAATGAGGAGAAAAAATGTCATTGCTGGAAATTATCGGCCCCGTGATGATCGGCCCGTCGTCGAGCCATACCGCCGGCGCCGTGCGCATCGGAATGATGGCGCGGCGCATCTGGGGATGGGATCGGCCGCTCTCCAAAGCTCAAATTTACCTTCGCGGTTCCTTTGCCGCCACCTACTGGGGGCACGGCACCGACCGCGGCCTTGTGGCGGGACTTCTCAAAATGCGCCCCGACGACCTGAGAATTCCCGACGCCTTCGATGTCGCCCGCCAGAGCGGTCTGGATTTTTCATTCGATTCCGAGGAGGTCGACGGCGCCCATCCCAATTCGGCGCGCATCGTCATGTCCGACGGCACGGACCGCGTCGAGATCGTCGGCGCCTCGGTGGGCGGCGGCGCCGTGGAGCTTCAGGCCGTCGACGGCTTTGCCGTGAAGGCCCCTTACGGACAGCCCGCAGTGATCGCCATGCACCACGACGTGCCCGGCGTGGTTTCGAGCATCACCGGCGAGTTCTACCGCCTCGGCCTCAACGTGGCGCGCATGGAGATGACGCGCAACATCCGCGGCGGCATGGCCGTTTCGGTGTTCGTCCTCGACGGCGTCGTTCCCGCCGACATGGCCCGACGCATCAAAGACAGAATTCCGCCCTGCGAGCGGGTGATTTTGATGCTGGGTGACGACGAGCAGGAAGGAGCTTCAGAATGAGATCCATAGACGAACTGGTGGCGAAAACGACTTCTGGGCGATCTCTGCCTGAAGTTATCCTGAGGCTTGACGCCCAGGAGCAAATGGTGGACGTCGAAAAGCTGCGCCGCGCCATGAAAGAACGCCTCGGCATCCTGCGCGAGACCGTCGATGCTGCGTTGGAAGGCCATTGGAACCCCAAAATCATCAAAGACGACAAGGATAAATTCAGCGAGACCAAGCACCAACCGCTCTCGGGACCTCTGGTGTGGCGCGCCAGCCAGATCGCCGTCGCCCTCGGAACCTGCAACGCCTCGATGGGACGTATTGTGGCGGCGCCCACGGCAGGCAGCTGCGGAATTTTGCCGGGACTGCTTTTCGCGTGGCAAGAAACGCGGGGCGGCACCGACGAGCAGCTGCTTGACGGCCTCATTGTGGCCGGCGGCATCGGAGAGATCGTGTCCAACCGTGCCACTCTTGCCGGAGCTTCCGGCGGGTGCCAGGCGGAGTGCGGCGTTGCCGCCGCCATGGGCGCTGCAGCGCTGTGCTTTATGGAAAAAGGGTCGCCCGAAGCCTGTGCCCACGCTGTGGCGCTGACGCTGAAATCCATTCTCGGCCTTGCCTGCGATCCCGTGGCCGGGCTGGTGGAGTCGCCCTGCGTCAAGCGCAACGGTTCACTTGTGGCGCTGGGCGCCGTGTGCGCCGACATGGCTCTGGCGGGCATCCGTTCGATCATTCCGCCCGATGAAGTCATCGACGCCATGGGAGAAGTGGGGCGCGCGCTGCCACCGTCGCTCCGCGAGACCGCGCGCGGCGGCTGTGCCATGACGCCCACGGCAAAGGCCCTGACCAAGGCGCTTCTCCAAGGGCGCAGCAAGGCCGGTTGCTGAAAAAACGGCGTTTCCACGGAAAACGACGGCTTTACATCATCTTCCCGTATAACGAAAAAGAAGCACTTCCCTTGCCGGCAAGCAGCCGAAGGGAGGTGCTTTTTGGATAAAAACGCGCGCCTCTCGGCGATGTCTTTGCCGGAAAATGTAAGGGGCGGCACGCACGAGGCGTGGGAACTAAAAACGTTTGATGCGGCGTTTCAGCCGTGAAAGCGTCGCCGGCAGTTGCCGCGACAGCGTGGCGAAGAGAACTTTTCGCCGGCGCCAGACCAGCGTTGCGATGCCCAGGAAAAGCAGCGCCTTCAGCGGATGGATGCCGCAGAACTGAACGGTCTGTTCGAAGGGGGTTACAAAGATATAACGGAAGAAGCTCCCGCCCAACTCCTCGCGCAGCATAGGCGCGATAAGCAGGGCGAGTATGACGTAGTAACAGAGCGCCGCGACGACGGCAAGCAACAGGATCAACCGGATGAAAAAACGGTTTTCCTTCAGCGCTTTCTGTGAGATGGCTCTGGCGTAAGATTGCGTTCCACTTCCGAACCAGTGGTACATGGCGCGCTTTACGGTACCGAGGCCTTCGAGACTGGCATCGATGCGGGAACAGGCTTGCTGCTCCACGACCGAAGCGATTTGGTATTCGATCAACCGAAGGACGTTGAATCCGTAGGTTCCGTAGAAATTCTTGATCTTCTGCAGTGACAGCGTTTCCCAACTGGCGTAAAGGCGAAGGGCGTTCTGAATGACGATGCCGAAGATGACGAGGCGAACAATGGAGCCGAGGCCGTTGGCGTCGATGAGTTTGAGTTCCGCAAGGAGCCAGCCGAGAGTGAAAACGGCCAGAGCAATGAGAACCATAAAAATGCCGCTGACCACCGTCTCGAGAAACTGAAGTCGCACCTGTTCGGCCACGTTTTGCCGCTGCGCCTGGGCCATGACGCTATCCTCGATGTAGTCGGGGAGCGTGCGTGCCAGCCGCTCGAAAAAGCTGCCGTAATGGCGCCGAGGCTGCGTCGCCGGTGAAGTTGCGGGAAAATACCTCTTCACTATGAAGGCGCTGAGCCATCGAGAAAGCTGCTGTCGCAGCAGAATGAAAGCCAGCGTGCCTACCAGCAGCGAGTGGGTGATGGCCCAGGAACAGACCTTCGAAAAAAATTCCGCCACCGCAGTCACCTCGCTTTCATGTTGAACGCTGGCCCTGTGCCCGGCGCATGTCCGAACGTCCGGGGCGGAAAACGACGCCGGTCTCTGCGCTTGGGAAAGGGGCGTCTTTTTCAGCCTTTGCGCCAAGGCGCGATTTCACTCGCTGCGGCGCTTCATGCAGACCGTCGGGCATGAGTGTCAGGATCTTTTTATTTTAAGAGGAACGCCGAAAATTGCGGGAAAACTCTCTTGGCCTTGTAAATTGTCTCTCAAAGAGGGAGCCTCTCAGAAAAAAAATTGTACATCGCGTCAGGAGAGTTGACAATTCGACGCGCTCTTTCAAAGACGACGGCGAGGCTGCCTCCCAATGGGGGACAGCCTCGGCTTGCTACTCTTCGTCGAGCACCTTCACGTAATATCCGTCGGCGCGACGATATGCGCCGTGAATTTCCGTTTCGAAGCCCGGGAACAGTTCGCCCGTTTCGCACAGCATGCTCAGGTAGTCCAACACCGTGGAGCTCTGGGCGGTGATCTTCTCTCCAGGCATGACCAGAGGAACGCCCGGTGGGTAGGGCAAAATCATGTCGGCGCTCACTTTGTCCATCAGCTCTTCGAGGCGGACTTCGTGGGATTCGCCGCGCAAATTTTTCTGGAAGGCCTGGTAGGGCGTGTATTCCATTTCGGGCAGATCGTCGTAAGCGTGGTACATCAGCTTGGGCAAGTCGCGCTTTCTCATCACGTCGTGAAGCCCGCGGGTGAGCTGCCGGATCGTCATGTTCAGGTAGAAAGTGGGATCCAGCTTGAACAGGTCGGGCATACAGCTTCTGATGGGGGCGTCGTTGTCGTAATCGCGCTTGAAGTCCTGAAGCGCGCGGATCAACGCCTTGGTGCGTATCTCGTCCACGCCCAGGGCGAAGAGAAAGAGCATGTGATAGGGGCCCGTTTTTTCGGTGACGACGCCGTGGCTGTTGAGATAGCGCGACACCACGGCGGCGGGGATGCCTTCCTCGGTGAGCTGTCCCGTGGAATCCATACCCGGCATCAGAATGGAAACGCGGATCGGGTCGAGGTAGTTGAAATCCTCGTCGGCGCCCAGAAATCCGTGCCAGCGCTCGCCTCTGGAGATGGGCCAGCATTTTGTCTCGGAGATGTCGTCGGGCTGCCAGCAGCGGAAGAACCAGCTGTCGCTGGAATCGTGAAGGCGGACCATCTCGCGGCGGAAGGCCATGGCCTGGTCGATGGAGTTCTGCAGCAAGCGCCGTCCCTGGTTGCCCATCATCATGGCGGCGCCCATTTCGGCGCTGGCCACGATGGGATAGTTGGCCGACGTGGTGGTGTGCATCATGTAGACTTCGTCCAGCACTGTCTCGTCGTAATCGCCTTTGACGTGGACGTAGCTGGCTTGAGCGAAGGACGCCAGCATCTTGTGAGCCGACTGCGTCTCGAAAATGGTTTTGCCCGGCGTGGCTGCGCCGCACATGCCGAATTTGTTCTCGTAGATGGGATTGAAGGGCGCGTAGGGCGACCACGCGCTGTCGAAGTGGATCTTCTTCACGGGCAGATTGGCCTTGATCCAGCTGCAATCGTAGAGCAGACCGTCGTAGGTGCTGTCGCTGATCACCGCATAGGTGGGCCATGTGGCGTCGTCGCGCTTGCAGAGCTTGTCGTGGATGGCTTCCGACGTGAACTCGCTGGCGGGGATGCCGCCGATCATGCCGTAGGCGTTGCGGGTGGGCAGCAGGTAGATGGGCGTCACGTCGCACATCATCAGAAGATGGGTCATGGACTTGTGGCAGTTGCGGTCGATGAGCACCGAGTCTCCCTGGGAGACGCTGTACATGCCCACGATTTTGTTGGCCGTGGACGTGCCGTTGGTGATGATGTAGCTCCGGTCGGCGTTGAAGGCGCGGGCGATCAATTTTTCGGCGTCGCGGTGGACTCCCGTATGCTCCAGCAGAGAGCCCATGTCGGGCACCGACACGGAGGTGTCAACGCGGAACACGTTGGGTCCGTAGAAGTTGTAGTAGGCGTTTCCCATGGCGTGATGGCGGAAAGCGGCGCCCAGCAGGTGTCCTGTGGTGCAGAAGGTGTTTTTCTTGGCGTCGGCGAACTTGAAGAGCGCCCGCGTAAAGGGCGGAAGTAGAAGCTCCTGATAGCGCCTGATGGCACGGTCCATTTTCGAGGCGGTTTTCTCGGCGTCGCGGCAGGGAACGCCGATAAAGCTCAACGTCAGCTTGTCCTTGTCGGGCGGCGTCAGCGCGTTGGCGTTTTCGTAGGGGACCAGAGCGAAAAAAGGCAGAGATTCGTTGAGGTCGTTCATGGAAGAATAGACTTCCGTTCCCATGGAGTTCCAGTCCAGCAGGACACCGGCAGCAGCGGGATGATCTTCGAGAAATTCCACAAGGCTTGTGTTCATCGTTGCCCGGCGGATGCTATAGCCTTTTCGGTCGAGAACTTCCAACAGTTCTGCAGCGCCGGCGATGGCGCCGGCGGAAGATGGGGTGCGGCTGAGCAGCAGAAGTGTGTTCATTCCGCGCCTCCTTTCTCGGAATACAGGTTTGAAGGACTTCGAAATTACTTTAAGCGTTTTGCCGGCAAACTGCAAGGAAATTTTTGGGGATTTTCGCCTTGAATAAAAGTTCGTTTTCCTTCGCAGTGCCGATATGACTTGCAGAGCTGCGCGAAATGCTCACCTGCTGTGCCGAGGGGATTTTGCCGACGGAACAGAAGAAAAATTTTGAATAAAATCGAAAGGGGAGGCGAGGCGGAGCTATGCTATGATGAAGGCGTAGAAAAATCGTGTGGCTCGACGTGGAGTTTGACGCAAGAAGCACGTCGAGTCGGGCTTTTATCTCCCGCGGAAGTCCATGGGAGAACATGGAGGAGGAATTGCCTTTGAGAATTCTGCACACGTCGGACTGGCATCTTGGGCGCAGGCTCTGCGGCCAGGAGCGGTACGGCGAGTTCAAGAGTTTTCTCGACTGGTTGACCGGCGTCGTTTCCCGGGAAGCCGTTGACGCCTTGGTGATTGCCGGCGACGTTTTCGATTCCTGCACGCCGCCGTTGTGGGCGCAAAGTCTGTATTACAGTTTTCTGACGGGGCTTTTCGCTTCGCCCTGCAAAAGCGTGACCGTTGTGGCGGGCAATCACGACTCGGCGGCGCTGCTCGACGCGCCGGCGGAGTTGCTCAGCCGGCTCAACGTCTTTGTGGTGGGCGAGCCGCAGACGCCCGAGCGAGAAGTCCTTCAACTTCCCGACGGCAACGGGGAAACGGGGGCGTTGTGCTGCGCCGTGCCCTTCCTTCGCTCGAGAGATCTCTGCGGCGCCATGACGGGACAGGACGCCGAAGCCGTTGCGGCGGCCGAGCTCGAGGGATTTCAAAAGCACTATGCCGCTGTGGTTGCCGAGGCGGAAAAGCTCCGCGCCGGGCGCGACATCCCGCTGATCGCCACGGGGCATTGCTTTGTGGTCGGTGGCAGATGCGGCGACGACGACGGCGTGCGCGACCTCTCCGTCGGTTCCATCGACGCCGTTCCCCTGTCTGCCTTTCCCGAGAGCATCGACTACCTGGCGCTGGGCCATCTTCACGGGCCGCAGCGCTGCGGCGGCATGGAAAGCCGGCGATATTCCGGCTCTCCGCTCTGCATGGGCTTCGGCGAAACGGGACAGCAGAAGAGCCTATCCATTGTGGATTTTCAGGGCAGATCGGCGAGCGTCAGAACTCTGCCCGTTCCCCGGTTTCAGAGCATCCTGCGCCTGACGGGGAGTTACGATGACCTCCTTCGCCGGATCTCCCGTCTGGTCGACGAAAACGAACCGGTCTGGGTGGAGGCCGACTGTACCGACCGGGGAAACCGCGGGTTGAACGAATCCATCCGCGAGCTGGCGCCCGAGCGCTCTCCCGTGAAGATCCTGCGCATCAGAGTTCCCGGCATGAGCGCCGCTGAAAGCCTCGGCAGTTCGGGCGGACTGGCTGAAGATTGGTCGCCCGCCGAAGTGTTCAAGCTGTTCCTGAAGGAACACGACCTTCGAGGCGAAGGCGCCGACGCGTTGATGGGCGTCTACATGGAAGCCCTTGAAGCGGTGCGGCAGGAGGAAAGAGAATGAAGCTGTGCAGCCTCCGATTGAAAAACCTGAACTCCCTTGCGGGGGAGTGGCTTGTGGACTTCGAGGCGCCGGAGTTCCGCAGCGGTCTCTTCGCCATCGTCGGCCCCACGGGTTCCGGCAAGTCCACGCTGCTGGACGCCATGTGCCTGGCGCTGTACGGTCGCACGCCGCGGCTTGATCGGGTGAACAACTCGGGCAATGAAATTATGACGCGCGGCGCCAAGGACTGCTTCGCCGAAGTGGTCTTCGAGATGGGAGGAACGCGTTACTGCGCCTTCTGGTCTCAGAAAAAATCCGTGCGCAAAGGCGCAGCCAAAGAACTTCAAGTGCCTAAATGCCGTTTTTCCCGCCTCGGCGAAAAGGAAGAGGTGCTGGCCGACAGCGTCACCGAAATGGCGCGCCAGGTCGTGCAGATCTGCCGCCTCGACTTCGACCGCTTCACGCGGACCGTCATGCTGCCCCAGGGCGGATTTGCCTCGTTCCTCCAAGCTGACGGCACAGAGCGCGCCAAAATGCTTGAAGATCTGACGGGAGCCGGGATCTACCGTGCCATCTCGCGCAAAGTCTTCGAGAGGACGCGCGATGAGCGTGAAAAACTGGAGCGCATCAAAAGCTCGGCGGCGGAACACTCGCCTCTGAGCGACGAGGTGCGCGATGCGGCTCGCCGTCGAGCGGAAGCCTCGTATGCCGAAGAGGCACGGCTTCGCGTCGAAGAGAAAGAGCTTGCCGCCGCCGCAGATTGGTATCGACGGCGCGAGGAGTTGACGCGCCAAAAAGCTGCAGTTCAGTCCGCCGCCGCAGAGCTTGCGGAGGCGCAGAAGGCCTTTGCGCCGCGCGCCCAAGCTCTGGCCAAGGCGGAACAGGCAGCGCTGGCGCTGGATCTCCGCGCGTCGCTGGAGCGCTCCGCTTCGCGCCAGGCAAAGAGCCGCAACGAAGTGGAGCGCCTTCGCGGCGAAGGCGAGACCTGCGCGCGCGTCCTGGCCGAAGCTCAACAGGCCGAGCAGGAAGCGGTGCGGAAATTGGCCGAACTGCGCGGAAAAACCGAAGAGCTTCAGAGCGTATGGACTCAGACCTACGACCTCGACCGCGTCATCGAAAAGGACGCCACGTCCGGCCACGACATGAAGGCCAAAGCCGAAGAGCTGAAAAAGACCGTCGATGAACAGACGGCCCGCGACATGGCTCTGCTTGCCGAGCTTGAAAAGCGCAAGGCCGAGCGCGCCGAGCTCCAGAAGGCGCTGGACAACGCTCGAACCGAGAAGGACCAAGCTTTGGCGGCGGCATACCGCGGCGACCTCAGCGAGCTGGCTGCGACGTTGGAAGATGGAAAACCCTGCCCGTTGTGCGGCGCTTTGCATCACCCCGCGCCTTTCGACGGCGGAACGACCGGCGAGATCCACCGCCTGTACCGCAAGGCCGAGCGGGCGTCGCAGAAAGTCATCGACTTGGAGCGCAAGCTGAAAAACTGCGAGGAAGACATTTCATCCATGCAAATGGAGCGCAAGGGCCTGACCACCATCGTCCAGACCACACAGCGCAGCCTCGACGAACTGTCGAACTCGCTGCTGCTCTGTCAAAAGAGCTTGGAAGCTCACCAGGATCTGCGTCGCCAGCTGTGCGGCGACAAAGACCCCGCTGCGGAAAGCAAAAAACACAGCGCCCGCCTCGCCGAGGCCGAAGCGGAGCACAGCGCCGCCGAAAAGCGCCTCAGTAAAGCCATTGTGGCTTCCACTGAGCGGGAAGCCGCGCTGAAGCGCGTGCTTCAAACGTTGTCCGAACAGGAAGTCGAGCTGGCGGCGGCGCAGAAAAACTTTTCTGACCGCATCGTCAAACTGGGCTTTGCCGACGAAACTGCCTGGACATCGGCCGCCATGACGCCCGATGCCGTGGAAGCGCTGCGCGCCCAAGCCCGCCGCCTCGAAGCCCGCCAGGAGACCGTCAAGGCCGGTCGCACTGCCGTCGAAGCCGGCGAGCGCCAGCTGAGCAACGCTCCCACGCGCCCCCTTGAAGGCCTTGCCGAAGCGCAGGAAAGCAACCGTGCCGCGTTGACGCAACTGCTGAAAGACCGTGGCGCCGACGAGCAGATGCTCAAAAACGACGAGAACTGTCGCCGACGTCTCGCCGAACTGGGCGACCAGGAAAAAGTCCAGCGGAAAGAATACGGCCGCTGGAGCGCCCTCAACGACCTCATCGGCTCCGCCAAGGGCGATCAGTTCAGCCGCTACGTCCAGGGACTGACCTTCCGCCGTTTGGTGAACGCCGCCAACCTTCAGCTGGCCAACCTGTCGGAACGCTATCGCCTGAAAGTTTCACTTCAGGATTCTCTGCGCCTTGACGTCATTGACCTGTGGCAGGCCGGCGAAGTCCGCACGTCGCGCAACCTTTCGGGCGGCGAGAGCTTTATCGTCAGCTTGGCTCTGGCTCTGGCGCTGTCCCACGGCATGAGAGAAGTGCAGGTGGACTCGCTGTTCCTCGACGAAGGCTTCGGCACCCTCGATGAAGACGCCCTCGAAACCGTGCTGGACTGCCTCAACCGGCTGCGCGAAAAGGGCAAAATGGTGGGCGTCATCTCCCACGTTCCCGTGCTGCGCGAGCGCATCGACTGCCAAATTCGACTGGTGCCCGGCGCCCACGGCCACAGCGCGCTCGAGGGGCCCGGCTGCTCGCGCCTCGATTGAAGCGCAAGCCTTGACAAAGCTGCGTCCGTGAGTATGATAGACAGCGGTAAACCATAAGACAATTTGACTTCAGGGCAGGGTGAAATTCCCTACCGGCGGTACAGCCCGCGAGCCGAAAGGCATGATCCGGTGAAACTCCGGAGCCGACAGTACAGTCTGGATGGAAGAAGCGGATTTTTGCGTGAACCCGTGGCGGCTCTGAAATGACTTTCATTTCGGAGCCGCTTTTTGTAAACCGAAAACCACCGGCACTGCCGGTGGTTCTAAAAAGCTTTAGCTA
>CAZUQW010000016.1:0-39727 GCA_964622575.1 uncultured Synergistaceae bacterium
GCGCTATGAACTTCCTTTTAATTATTTCGCTGTCTACTTGACGGGGAGCAGTTCACAGGGCTTTTTCGTTCTGTTTTCTTTTCTTTCTTTCTGTTTTTTAATACATGGCGCGCTCGGCGGGACTTGAACCCACAACCTTCGCCTCCGGAGGGCGACACTCTATCCAATTGAGCTACGAGCGCAATGGTCGGCAACGCTATGTAGAATACACCGTTTCACTTTGCCCGTCAAGGCGTAGAACTTCGCAAGTTCAACGGAATTTCACGATGGTCACGCCCCAGCCGCCTTCTCCGCGGTCGCCGAGGCGGTAGCTGTCCACGTAGGGCAGGCGGTCGCAGAGCTTGTGCACCAGCTTGCGAAGGATGCCCTCGCCGTGTCCGTGGATTACGGCCACTTCGCCGTAACCGGCACGCATGGCGCGATCGAGGTAACGTTCCACTAAAGGCATGGCGTCGTCGGCCAACATTCCGCGGATCATCAGCGAACTGGGGACGTCGTCGGGACGTTTGCCGATGAAAATTTCATCGGCGGTTTTCAAGGGGACCGCTGCCTGGGTGGGAACCAGGCGCGACAGCTTCACTTTGATCTGCATGGCTCCCGCCTGAATGACGGCGTTTTGGCCGTCGATAGACAGAATGTCGCCTTTGACGGCGCTGTCGCGCAGCTTCACGTGAGCGCCTACGGCAAGCTCGGGCCGTTTCTCGGGAAGATAGCGCTTCTCTATTTTTGCCTGCCGTCCGGCGGAGGTGTCGCGCGTCCTGTCGATTTTCTCTTTTTGCTTCGCCATTTCGCGGTGTCCCGCCGACTTTGCGGCGCCTTTCAGCGACTTGAGCAGCGTGCGCGCCTGCGCTTCGGCGTTGTCGAGCACTCTTTGAGATTCCTGCTCGGCCTTCAGGAGCATTTGGTCGCGCTTCTGCTCGGTGTCGCTCTGTTGCGCCATTATTTTTTTCTTCTCGGCGTCAAGTTGCTGTTTCTCCATGGCCAGCGTCCGCGCAAGTTTCTCCGTGGCCAAACGTTTTTCCTGAAGCTGCCCCATCAATTTTTCAACGTTGAGTTCGTCGCTGTTGAGGTGCTTCTGTGCCCGCTCCACCAGCGCAGGGGGCATGCCGTAGCGCCGCGCGATGGCCAGCGCGTTGCTCTGCCCGGGAATGCCCACCAGAAGATGGTAGGTGGGGCTCAAGGTTTTCATGTCGAAGTCCACGCAGGCAGCTTCAACGCCGGGCGTGGTGGTGGCGAAACGTTTGATTGGATTGTGGTGGGTGGTGGCCAGAACGAGGCTTTTTCGGCCGATCAGCTCTTCGAGGATGGCGATGCCCAAAGCTGCGCCTTCCTGAGGATCGGTGCCGGCTCCCAGCTCGTCGAGGAGCACGAGGCTGCTGCTGTCGGCAGTCTTGAGCATCTCGACGATGCGCTTCAAGTGGGAGCTGAAGGTGGAAAGGCTCTGCTCGATGCTCTGCTCGTCGCCGATGTCGGCGTAAATGGCCGAGATGAGCCCCACTGACGATCCGTCGGCGGCCGGCACGGGCAATCCGCACCAGGCCAGGAAAACGGCCAGCGCGGCTGTTTTCAGCGCCACGGTCTTGCCGCCGGTGTTTGGACCGGTGATCACCAGCGCACGAAAATCCTTTCCGCAATAAATGTCGACGGGAACGCCTTTTTCTCCCAGCAGAGGGTGGCGCAGTCCGTAAAAGCTGAACTCGGAGCGCTGAATCAGTTCGGGCAGCCGCCATTTCCGCAGTGAAATCAGGTCGGTCATGCAATAAAAAAGGTCCAGCTGCGCCAGAGCTTTTTCGGCATCGTCAATGGCGTTTTCGCGCTGAAGCAGCATCCGGGTCAGCTCGCCGAAAATCCGCCGTTCTTCTTGACGCTGCATTTCCGTCAGCGCTGCGATGCGGTTGTTCAGGGGCACCAGCGCATGGGGTTCCATGTAGACTGAGCTGCCCGACGCCGATTTATCGCTGACGATTCCCGGGAAACGGGCGACGCAGGACTGTTTGACCAGCACGGAATAACGGCCGTTTCTGAGTGAGAGCACGCGCTCCTGAAGCATGGAGCTGACGCTTCCGTTCAGCAGCGAATTGCCGGTGCGGCGCGCGCTGCTGCGCTTCTGCGCCAACTCTTCGCGGATCTCGCGGAGCTTGGTCGACGCGCCGTCGGCCAGAGTGCCGTCGCTGTTGAGCACCGAAAGTTTGGCCAATTCGTCGTCAAAGTCGCGGATGTGACTGACGAACCAGCTAAGCTCGGAAAATTTTTCGCGCGCTTCCATGGCCGTATCGCGAACGGCCTTCGCCAAAGTCAGCAGGACGCGCACTTTGAGAAGCTCGTCTCCCAGCAGCAGCGCCGTGTGCCGGGCCTCTTCCAAATCGTCGGAAACGATTTGCGCGGCATCGTTCCACGGAAAGATGCCGCCGCTGTCCACAAAGTTCAAATAAGCCGCCAGTAATTTCTGGCGGCTCAGAAGCTGGGGCATATCGGCGGCAGGCTCGATGCCTTCAAGCGCCCTCTTTCCCAATTCGGTTCGAGCGCCTGCGGAGATGAGCTTGAGGACTTCAGCGATTTCAAGTGACTGTCGAACTTCGCCGCTGATTTTCATAAAGTTCTTCCTCAGGCGGAGCGAGATGACAGCAAGGCGTTGAGGTAATGCTGAATGTCGGGAAGCAAGGTGTTGACAAGGGCCACGGCTCTGCTGCCGCTGAGATCGACGCCGTGCAGAAGAGAACTGGCGTGGTTCAGCATGATCACGATGAAGACCACCACGGCGGCACCCTTTACGAAGCCCGCGAACAGGCCGCACATGCGGTCAAGGGTGGAAAGATAGGCCATGGCCAGCAAGGCGCGCAGCAGCCTCCCCACAAGCGCGCAGACGATGCACACCAGGAAAAATATGATCGCAATGGCAATGATGCGGCTCACCGTAGGGGTCAACTGAGGAAAAAAACGGTGTATAAAGACGTCTACGCGGTCGGCCCACAAAAAGCCGAGGTAGATGCCTGCAATAATGCCGATGAGCGAGAAGATTTCGCTGGTGAAACCGTGAAGGACGCCCTTGACGGAGAAAAAGAGCACGATCAACAGCATACAAAGGTCAAACCCGTCAGCCAAGGTCATTGGACCTGTCCTCCTTGTTTGTCCTTGTCCTCCACGCTGCGCTGAGACTCGGCATCGCCGTATTTGTCGATCATGGCGGCAAGTTTTCTCTGAACCTGCTGAAGTTTGTAGGCCATATACATCCAGCCGAGAAGGAAGCGTTTTTCCTGATCCGCCTTGGGATCCAGCGACGAAAAGAGCTTTTGGCTGAAAGCCATGATATCCTCGAATTTTTCGGCGGAAAGAGCCGTGCGAAGGAGGTACGTTTTATTGCCGAGAGTGATTCTCGTCTCCCGGATCTTGTCCTCCATGGCGATTACCGCCTTTCGGCTCCGCTGTCGGGAAGAATCGAGCGCAGAGCCTTGGCGACCTCGTCGATCTTCGCCTCAAGAGCTTCCTTTTCCTTCTGAAGGTTCATCTTATCGCGCAGCAATTCCTCGATGACGCGGTCCTTTTCTTTGAGCGAACGAATTTTGTCGAGCTCTTTCTCTTCAACGATCTTTTTTGTTTTCGCCAGCTCATCCTGAAGCGACGCGCTTGCCGTCGCCGCTTCGCCGAGGCGCGCCGATACGCGCTCAAGAAGCTGATCAAGCTCAGAAAGATTGGTCATGGGAGTGCCTCCTTTGTTTTTTTGCGGTGCGGTTCAATGCTTACCGACCTATTTTACCGCAAGGTATAGCCTTTTGTCTCCAATTTCGCGCGAAGTGCGTTGTGTTGTTCGTCCACTTCGTCGTCACGCAGCGTGCGCTCAGCCTGACGATAGGCCATGGAAAAGGCCATGCTGCGGAAGCCTTCGGGCACGCCCTGACCTTCGTAAACGTCGAAGAGGCGGATGGAGCTCAAATACTGGCCGCCGCAAGCGCGGATATCGGCCAACACGGCGTCGGTGTTGACGTCGTTGCTCACCAGCATGGAGACGTCGCGGTAAACCGGCGGGTAGGCGGCACTGCGTCCATAGCGGGGCAGTCCGGCATCGAGGAAGCTCTCCACGTCAAGCTCGAAGGCGTAAAGCGGCGTTGAAATGTCAAACTGCGCAGCGATATCGGGTTTCAGCGCCATCAAGTAGCCCACGACACGATCGCCCAACAGAATTTCGGCAGTTTGCCCCGCGTGGCCGTCATGGCGCTGAGACTGACGGAAGGTCAGTTTGACGTTGCAGGACTGGGCCAGCGCTTCCACGTCGCCCTTGACCAGCATGAAGTCGTCCTTCGTGCTGCTGTAAAGGGCACGTTTTTCCTTGCCGGTGAAGGCAATTCCGCCGATGCGTTCCACCTCGCGGATTTTGCCGTTTTCGGGCACGAAGACGCGGCCGAACTCAAAAACGTGGACGGGATCGCGCCATCCGCCGCGCAGCGTTTTGCTCAGCCCGCTCAGCAGGCCGGGCAACAGCGACGGGCGCATCACCGACATGTCGACGCTGATGGGATTGGCGACGGTCTTGCACTGCCGGGCGTAAGGGTAGCGATCCAGCTGAAGCATCGCCGGACTGATAAAGCTGAGGGTGATCACCTCGGTGTAGCCGCGGGCAAGAGCCACTGAGCGCAGAAGGCGCTGCAGACGCACCACGGGACTCAACGCACCGGGCTGATGCAGCACGGGAATGGTGGGCGCGATGGATTCGTAGCCTCTGATGCGTCCCACCTCTTCGATGAGATCCTCTTCGATGGCGATGTCGGTGCGACGCGTCGGCACAATGTAAAATGCCTCATCGCCATTCCCCGACTCCCGTTCGATGCCGAGGCGATGAAGGATTTGAGTCGCCTCGTCCAGGTCGTCGCAGCACAGAATTCTCTTCATCTTTTTGGCGGTGAGCTTGACGCGCCGACGCTGAATTTTGCCGTTTTCGGCGTAGAAATTGCGCGCGAAGGCACGGGCTCCGCCCCACTGCTCCATCAAGCTGAGAGTGTAGTTCATGGCCATTTCAGTCATGGCCGGGTCAACGCCGCGGGCATAACGGAAGGCCGCCTCGCTGGGAATGCCCAAACGGCGCGACGTCTTGCTGATAAAGGGCGACGTGAAATGAGCCGTCTCCAGTAGCACGTGCTGCGTGGCGTCGGTGATTTCCGAGTTGAGGCCTCCCATGACGCCCGCCAGAGCGACGCCCTTTCCGCCGCTGGAAATGACCATATCACTGGGAAGCAATGCGCAAGTTTTGCCGTCCAGAGTGACGATCTCCTCGCCTTCGCGGGCGAGGCGAACGCCGATGTCGCTCGCCGGAAGGCTTCGGGCGTCAAAGGCGTGCTGCGGCTGCCCGAGGGCCAACATGGCATAGTTGGTGGCGTCCACGATGTTGTTGAGCGGGCGCATTCCCGACATGCACAGACGGACTCCCGCCTGAAGCGGCGAGGGCTTGATGTGAACGTTGTCGGCCAGACCGAGGCGGTAAGCGAGGCAGCCCTCGGTCTCGATGCTGACGCCGTCGAAGGGCAAAGTCCACGGTTCGTCGTTTTGCGGCCGGACGATTTTCGGAAGATGGAGGGTGCACTGGGGGAAAAGGGCGTGAATTTCCAGCGCCATGCCCAGCACGCTCAGCAGGTCGCCGCGGTTGGGCGTAACCGACACGTCGAATACCGTATCATTGAGCCCCAGCCACTCTCCGGCGTCGGCGCCCAGTGGAGCGTCCTGCGGCAGCTGGAGAATTCCGAAAACATCGGTGAGATCGGGCACGCCCAGTTCCTTGGCCGAGCACATCATGCCTGCGCTGTTGAAGCCGTCGAAGTCGCGGTATCCCAACGTCACGCCCTCGATGGTGGAAGAGCCCGGCGCAAACCACGGGATGACGTCGCCCTGCTTCACGTTGGGTGCCGCGGTGACGCAGAGAGGGAACTCGCCCTCGCCCACGTCGAGGCGCGTCACCTTCAGCCCCGATTTTGTGGGATGCTGGCTGCACTGGGCGATCTTTGCAATTCTGACGCCCTTGACGTTCTCGCAGGGACGTGAAATAGATTCAATTTCGGTGCCCGACACCGACAGCTTTTCGGCGATGTCCTCAAGCGGCACGTTCAAGTCGATAAACTCTTTGAGCCAGTTGATTGATAACAGCATTATTCTTGCCTCCCCGAAAGCAGATAGGAACTGTCGCCGTCGAAAAGCGCCCTCAGATCGTTGAGACCGTATTTGAGCATGGCGATGCGATCAAGTCCCATGCCCCAGGCAAAACCGTTGTATTCGTCGGGATCGATGCCGCCGTAGCGCAGCACGTTGGGATGGCACATGCCCATGCCGCCGATTTCAAGCCAGCCCGTGCCCTTGCAGATCTGACAGTGCGGATCGCTGCCGCCGCACTTGAAGCACTCGATGTCCACTTCCATGGACGGCTCAGTAAAGGGGAAATAGCTGGCGCGATAGCGCGCCTTCAATTTCTTTCCGAAGACGCCGAAGATCATGGCCTCGAGGCAGCCCTTGAGGTCGCCGACGGAAATGGAGCGATCCACCACCAGGCCTTCGATCTGATGGAACATCGGGCTGTGGGTCGGATCGTTGTCGCGGCGGTACACTCTGCCCGGACAGGCCACACGAAGAGGCGCCCCTCTGTCAAGCATGGCATGAATCTCCATGCCGCTGGTGTGAGTGCGCAGCAGCTTGCCGTCACCGAAATAGAAGGTGTCCTGCATGTCGCGGGCAGGATGGTGGGGCGGAATGTTCAGAGCTTCGAAGTTGAAAAAATCCGTCTCGATTTCAGGCCCCGTGACAGTGGTAAAACCCAGGCTTTCAAGCACTTCGAGAACGTCCATAGTGACCTGCACAACGGGGTGCAGAGCGCCGGCGGCACGTCCACGCGACGGCTGAGTCACGTCCACGCGGTCGCGAAGCTCAAGCTCCGTCAAGCGACGGCGTTCAAGGGTCTCGATGGCTGCCTCGAGTTTCGACTGGAATTCCGTTTTTGCCGTGTTGATCAATTTGCCGGCGGCGGGACGATCCTGCGGGGACAGTTTGCCCAAAAGCCTCTGAAGGCTTGTCATGGCTCCTTTTTTGCCGAAGATAGCCACGCGCGCGTTATTCAGCGATTCCAGCGTTGCGCTTTCATTGAGCGCAGCTTCCACGGAAGCCCTTATTTTCTCTATCTCAAGCGAAATATTGTTGTCCATCTTCTGCCTCCTGGCGCTCTTGATGAGCTGCGCGCCGCAGAACTTTTTTTATGCTTGACGGCGCGGTCGGTTTTAAAAACAAGAAGAGCTCCTGTCAGCAGGATGCGACAGAAGCTCCCATTTTTTCACGTTTCAGCCTACAGGTTGAGAGCTCTCGTTTCAACCTTATTTTGCTGCCGCAGCCTTTGCCTGCTCGGCAATGCTGCGGAAAGCCGCCATATCGTTGACGGCGAGGTCGGCAAGCATTTTGCGATTGACTTCGATGCCCGCCTTCTTCAAGCCGTTCATGAAGATGCTGTAGGACATGCCTTCCATGCGAGCGGCGGCGTTAATGCGGGAAATCCACAGACGGCGGAAATCGCGCTTCTTGCGGCGGCGATCCTTGTACATGCTGCTCAGAGCATGGAGATAGGCCTCGCGGGCGCGGCGCACGTTGTTCTTTTTATTGCCGAAAAAGCCCTTGGTCAGTTTAAAGAGCTTCTTGTACTTTTTATCGCTGGAACTTGCAGATTTAATACGCATCGTTGTTCACCTCAAAAAAATGATCTTACCTGCCGCAGGGGATCAGCAGACGCAGACTGGCTTCCTGGGCGCTCGAGACAATGCCCGCCTGGCGCAGACGACGACGGCGCTTGGCGTTCTTGCTGCTGAGAAGGTGGCGGCGGCCGCACTTCTGATATTTAATTTTGCCGCTTCCCGTATAGGAGAAGCGTTTTTTTGCGCTTGAACTTGACTTTGCTTTACGGACCATAACAGTGACCTCCCGTTTTGGGTTAAACTTTTATTCTTTGGTGCTGCTCTTGGGCACAGCCGCAAGAGGAACAAGCATGGCGCGCATATAGCGCCCTTCCATTTTGGGTTCGTCGTCCATCTTGCCGACGGCTGCGCAATCGGCAGCTACCCGTTTGATGACATCACGGCCTTTGTCCAAAAACGCCATTTCACGGCCGCGGAAGAATATGGAAACTTTGACGCGGTGACCGCCCTCAAGGAACTTGATAATGGCCTTTGTCTTGAAGTCGTAATCGTGTTCGTCGATCTTCGGGCGCATTTTGATCTCTTTGAGGGCCTGAACTTTCTGTTTCTTACGTGCTTCCTTGTCTCGTCTCTGCTGCTGATAGCGGTACTTGCCGAAATCAAGGATGCGACACACGGGCGGCTTGCCGTCCGGTGCAACTTCCACAAGGTCCAGTTCGCGTTCTTCCGCCACTGCGATTCCTTCAGCCGGAGTCATGACGCCCAGTTTCGTTCCGTCATTGTCGATCACAAGGACCTTCTCGGCAGTGATCTCTTCGTTGACTCTCGACTCGTCTGGCATTTTTTTAGCTATGTGAGTCACCTCCCAAAATATTTGGCAACAAAAAATGAGGAAAGGCTTCGCCTCTCCTCATGCAAATTCACGGCTCTTCCAAGCTTTGCATGACCCGGCAGCAGCCCGAAGGCGCCAATCAGGTGAGAGGACGTTCCTCTTCTTTTTCATCGCTTGTCAGATTATACCGCCTGGCTTGGTATTTAGCAAGTGCGAAAAACCGCCCCGCGGAGGTCAGCAGACGAAAACCCGCTCCTTTTTCTTGAGAGAGAGCTTCAAAAGGGGGCTGTAATCGCCGATGGCCTTCTCGCGAGGTTCGTCCATGGCGATGAAAATTCCCGTGCCCACCACTTCGGCGTGAAATTCGCGCACCACCTGCATCATGCCTGCCGCCGTGCTGCCGCCGTGCATGAAATCGTCGATCAGGAGCACGCGGTCGTCGCAGTTCAGCTGCTTGGTGCCCATGTACATGGCGCGCACTTCCCCGCTCTGCGTGGGATAGTGAACGCACACCGCGGGGCCGTCGCTCGCCCGGTTTCTGAAGCGGCACACCGCCAGCGACACGCCGAGGGCGCGGGCCGTAGCCAGCCCCAGCGGAATTCCCTTGACTTCGGACGTGACGATAATCGACGGGCGAAGGCCCTTGAACTCCGATGCGAAGACCAGTCCCAGCATGTCGGTGTAGGCGGGATTGAAGAGGATGTCGGCATAATAGATCAGGCCGCCGGGCAGAAGGCGCGCCGGATCTGAAAGGGTCTGCGCAAGGCTTTGGAGAAAATCCGTACGTTTCTTTTCGGAGATGGCGGGGACGTAAAAGGCGCCGCCCGTTCTGCCGCGATCCACCGACAGATGGCCGTAGCCTTCGTCGGTCAGCGCGCCGTTGACCATGGCCACGTCGTCGCTGATGACGGTTTTGGACACTTGGAACTCCTCAGCCAGTTTCGTCATCGAAATCAGGCGGGAAGGCGATGAAAGAAATTTCGATGTGATGCGGATAAGCCGTTCTGTGCGCTGTCCCCTCATGCTGACGTCACCTTTTTCATTAAAATATGAGCACGTTCTCGATCCACGGAAAAGGAAGAACGGTGCCGCAAAAACTTTCTCTGTCCCACAGCGCGAAAGCCGCGCTTCCGCTGCCCGTTATTCCCCACGCCAGAGCGTTTCGGGCGGCGAAGGCCTCGAAGAGCTCGCCGTACTCGCTTCTGTCCTTCATGAGCGGCGGCGCGAAGTCGTTGGGCAGCAGGCCGCAGAACTCTCGCTTCCGCAGCCTGCGGACAAGGCGTCGGGCTTCGTCCTTTGCCCCGCGGGAATCCATCGGCCAGCCGCTCTCGTAAAATTCGTCGGCACGGCCGTACATTTCGGCAGTGCTGCATCTCCAGCGGGGAATGACCACCGCCGTTTTCAAATCCAAAGAGCCGCCGAGGAAATCGATGTTCTCGCCCCTGCCGGTCACCAGCGCAAGCGCCCGACCGTCCAGGAGGAAGGGCACGTCGGAGCCGATCCGGCGGGCGCAGTCGTCCACGGAAACGCCTCTTTGAGCGAGAAGCTGCAGAAGCCCCGCAGCGTCTCCGCTGCCGCATCCCAGCCCCGTGCCGGGCGGAACCGACTTTTCGAGGCACATTTCCAGCGGCGGCAGAGCCGCGCCGTTTTCGCGAAGTTCATCCAAAGCGCGAAGAAGGATGTTGCGTCCCGGAAGGTCCGCAGGGATTCCTTTAAATTTCACCCTTACATTATCCTCTTCCGCCTCGCTAATTGTCAAGTAATCCGTAGGGCCGACGCGCATGAAAACCGAACAGAGGCTATGGTACCCCGAAGGCAGTTTTCCCGTAATTCTCAACGTCAAATTCACTTTGGCGCCGCAGCAGGCACTGCCCAAAAAGTTTTGCATCGCCGCTCCCCTTCCTGCGATAAAGGTGAACTGCGCCGCCGCTCAAGCGACGGCGCCTCTTTCATTTTTTGCCGAGGATAATGCGCTTCTCCCCCACGCGGCGGGTAATGCCCTTGCCGTCGAGGTACTCCAGAATGGGGAGAACGAACTTGCGGCTGCTGCCGGTAATGTCGCGCACCTGCGCGAGGGTGAATCCGCCGGCTATGCCCCGAAGCCGCTCCAGCAGCGGAGGAAGCAGCGACGCGGCCAACACGAAAGTGCCGTCGAGAACGGCCGCCTCGTTGTTTTTCTTCAGCTGATCGAGCAAGCTGTTCAGCTCTTTCTTGGGCAGCCCCACGGCATCGGGCAGATCGTCGATGACGGGAAGCTGGAATGCGCATTTCTCGCAGTACTTCAACAGTTTCTCGCGATTCTCCCGGTACGCCGAGTTGTCCACGGCCACAAAACCGGGCAGCGAAACCACCAGACCGTCGCTTTTCAGGCGGTTCTGCTCGACGGCGCGGGCGAGAATAACTTTTCCGTTTTTCCGCCGCTCTTCGGGATAAACCTGGTTGATCAAGCTCTCGGGAGCCATGCCCTTCTGATGGGGAAAGGCCTTGTGGAATGCCTTCAGCGCGTCGCGCAGCCGCCCCACCTCTTCATCGTATTCCGCCATGGAGAAGACGACGCCCTCGCCCACCTTCACGCGGAGAATTTTCTTCTGCCGCTCCAACCGCTCAAGGGCGGGCTCGAGGTCCTCGAGGCGCTCCTGCACCTGAATCATCAGGTCGCCGATGGAAATCTGTCCCCGGCTTTCGATGACGGCGGCGATGCGGTCGTCCTGGGTTTTCGTTCGGCTCAAAGCGATGAGCCGGTTCCGTTCGCCCTCGCGGCGCTTTTTGCCCGTGGGACGTTTGGCGTAGGGAATGAGCACTTCTCCGCCGCCGATGGTCCTCAGAGGGCTGAAGAAGCGAATGACAAAACGCTGTCCGATGGAAGCCACTACGGGCTCTTCAAGCACCAGCTGCACCGGTGCTGTCTGTCCCGGCTCGATGGTTTTTCCGTCGAGAATGGAAATGCGCGCCAGCACGTCGGAAGTTCCGATGTGAAGGTGGACGCGCTGCCAGTGTTCCAGAGGTTCGGGCGCCGAGGACAGCAAGCGGAGCATACAGTCGAGGCAAGAAGTTCCGCGGTAGACGTTTTGAGCGCACACGGCATCGCCGTGGCGAAGCTGCTCGACGCGAACGTCGTTGAGGCACATGGCCACGCGCTGGCCCGCGAAGGCGGTGGCGACGTTTTTCCCGTGAACCTGCACGGAGCGCACGCGGGACGCCAGCCCAGACGGAAAGATTTCGACCTCGTCGCCGGCGCTGACGCTGCCCTTGTAAGCCGTGCCCGTCACCACCGTGCCGAAACCCGCCACGGGGAAGGCGCGGTCAACGGGCATGAAGTAGGCGCCCCCGCGCTCGCGGGGAAAGACGTCGTCCACAAGGCGCTCCAGCCCTTTCTTCAATTCCTCGATGCCCTCGCCGGTCACCGAGGAGACGGGGAACAGGGGCGCATGCTCAAGAAACGTGCCCGCCGTCAGGATCTGCACGTCCTCCATGACGAGCTCGAGCATCTCCTCGTCCACCAGGTCCTTTTTGGTGATCACCACGATGCCGTGGTGAATGCCCAACAGGCACAGGATGTCGAGATGCTCGCGAGTCTGGGGCATGACGCCCTCGTCGGCGGCTACCACCAGCATGACGGCGTCGACGCCCGAAGCGCCCGAAACCATCTGGCGGATAAAACGGTCGTGGCCGGGCACGTCGATGAGACTCACGACGCGGCCGCTGGGAAGAGTCAACGGCGCAAAGCCCAGTTCGATGGTGATGCCGCGCTTTTTCTCCTCAGAAAGGCGGTCGGCGTCAACGCCCGTCAACGCTTTGACCAGCTGGGTCTTGCCGTGGTCGATGTGGCCGGCCGTCCCGATGACCAGAGAGATCTCCGTGGTCTTCATCGGCAGGCCGCCAGTGCTTCGCACAGCGAGGAGATCATGACGTCCTCGTCACAGGGAGGCAACGTGCGCAGATGGATCAGCAGTTCGTTGTTGCGAGCGCCGGCCACCACAGGCATGGACGCGCGACGCAGGCGTTCCTGGATTATGCCGGCGTTGACGCTTTCGTCCTCGGGGCGCAGCGCCACGGCCCAACCGGGCAGGGCGCGCTCGGGATAGGCGCCGCCGCCCACGGCGTCATCCACCGATTGGACGGAGGTGACAACCGAAAAATCGGCGCAGCGTTCGTCAATCTTCCTTTTCAGCGCCTCGGCCCGTGCCTTCAGCTCTTCGGGAGCGGCGGACATCATGGCCAGCGTGGGAATTTTCTTCCAGTCGCCGCTGAGATAGATGCGCAGCGTGGCTTCCATGGCCGCCAAAGTCATTTTGTCGCAGCGCAGGGCGCGTAGCAACGGGTACTTTCTGATGCGGTCGATCAGGGCTTTTTTCCCGACGACGGCGCCGATCTGCGGCCCGCCCAAAATCTTGTCGCCGGAAAAAGTCACCAGATCCACGCCGGCTTTCAGGCATTCCGTGACGGAGGCTTCGCCCTCGATGCCCAAGGTTTCGGCGTTCAGCAGAATTCCGCTGCCCAAGTCCTCCATAAACAGCAGGCCGCGCGAATGGGCAAGTTCGGCAAGCTCCTCGCGCTCGGGCATGGAGACGAAACCGGAGATGCGGAAATTGGAGGGATGGACCTTCATGAGCATGGCCGTTTCGTCGGTAATGGCGCTTTTGTAGTCCTTCAGATGGGTGCGGTTGGTGCAGCCCACTTCCACCAGCCGCGTTCCCGCGAAGCTCATGATGTCGGGAATGCGGAAGGAGCCGCCGATTTCCACGAGCTCGCCGCGGGATACCACGGCCTCTTTTTTCGCGGCCAGAGCCGCCAGAACCAGCAACACGGCGCCGGCGTTGTTGTTGACCACCACGGCGGCCTCGGCGCCGGTCATCTGGCACAGAAGCCACTCGATGTGGTCGTTGCGCTGTCCGCGGCAGCCGCCCTCGAGGTTGTATTCAAGGGTGCTGTAGCCTGCCGCCACTTCGGCGGCGGCTTTGACGGCTTCAGGCGCAAGGCACGATCGGCCGAGGTTGGTATGCACCACCACGCCCGTACAGTTCAGCACGGGACGCAGGCTGGGATTGAGACGGCGCTTCAATTCCTGCCGCAGCGCAGAAAAAAACTGCTGCCTGTCGAAGGACAGAATTTCTCCGTCGAGGATTTGGCTGCGCCACGACGTCAGCGCGTCGGTACAGATTTTCTTCAGGCTGTCGCGGTCAATGGCGCCTTCGAATACCCGAAGCGCCGGATCTGCAAGGATTTTGTCCATGGAAGGAAGCAGGCACAAGATCTCCTGCACCGGCAGTTTCTTCTGCTGTCTGTTATCCACATCGAACACCTCAATTTATTTTGACGCATTTTTTGTTATGGATGCTATAATTACATGGAGTGAATTTCATTATCTCATAAAATTTCGATTTTGGAGGATAGAATGATGATCACCATCGATGCACGAGGAAAAGCCTGTCCCACACCTGTCATTATGACGAAAAACGCAGTAGCGGAAAACCCCGACAAGGTCGAAGTCACCGTGGACAACCCGGAAGCCCTTCAAAACGTCACCAGATTTTTGAAGAGCAAGGGCTATGCCGCGACCTCGACCGAGCGGGGAAAGGATTATGTCATCACCGGCGTTCGCACCGAAGCCGCCGAAAGCTGCGCCCCTGCCGAGACGCTGGCGGCCAAGCTGCCCAACGCCGTGTTTCTCTCCCACGACAAGATCGGCGGCGACGACGCCGAATTGGGCGAAGTGCTGATGAAAGCCTTCCTCGGCACTCTGGCCCAGTTCGACGAAGAGCGCCCCGAAGTGGTGGCCTTGATGAACGAAGGCGTCAAGCTCTCCGTCCGCGGCACGCCCAGCTGCGAGTCCCTTCAGGACTACGTGGACAAAGGCGGACGCGTGCTGGTGTGCGGCACCTGCCTCAAGCACTTTGCCCTCACGGACAAAATCGGCGTCGGCACCGTTTCCAACATGTTCGAAATCGTTTCGACGCTGCTGAAGCACAACACCGTCACACTCTGATCTCTCAAAAAAGCATAACAGGAAGTCCTGCCGCGGCGGCAGGACTTTTTTTCAATCCAAAAAACCGCTCAGCGGCCCGTGGCAGCCGTCGGGCGACAGGTAAAGCACCTCGGTGCGCAGCGTGAAGCCTGTGAGCTCACGCACCTTGTCGCGCACCTTTTTCACCAGGGCGAACACGTCGGACGACGACGCGCCGCCCACGTTGACGATGAAATTGCCGTGCTTGCCGCTGACTTCGGCGCCGCCCACGCGGGTTCCCTTGAGGCCCGCCTTGTCGATGATCATGCCGGGAGGCCCGAAGCGCTCGTACAGTTGAGCGTCGTTGGAAAACACCGACCCGCAGTTGGGCAGTTCCAGCGGAAACTTCCGGCGGCGCTCCTCGAGGACGTCAAGCATGGCCTTCCGCACGTCTTTCGCCGATGACTGCCGCAGCTGAAGCTCTGCGCCCAGGATAATCCACCGGCTCCGCTGAAAAACCGAACGGCGGTAGGAAAATTCGCAGTCGTCCCGCGAGAACTTTTTTATCGTTCCGTCGGGCGCCATGGCCTGCACCCACGTCACGCAGTCGCCGATGTTCCGGCGCATACTGCCGCCGTTCATGTACAGCAGGCCGCCCAAGTTTCCGGGGATCCCCGCAGCGTGTTCCAGCCCCGCCAGGCCGCGGTCGGCACAGAGGCGAGCCAACGACGGTGCCCAGAGGCCCGCGTCGGCCCGCACCGTCGTGCCGTCGAAGTCCCAGCGGGCAAAGGCGCTGCCGATTTTGACGATCACCCCGCGGAAACCGGCGTCGTCAAACAGAATGTTGGAACCATGGCCGATGACCAGAAAGGGCATGTTTGCCTCCCGCGCGGCGTGGCAGGCCAAAGCGGTTTCCTCGGCGTTTCGCGGTTTCACCAGATAGTCCGCTTTTCCGCCGATGCGCCAGCAGCTCAGCGTCCTGAGCGAAACGCCGCGCTCCCAAGGGAGGCCGCCGTCAGCGAGCGCGCTTTCGAGCGTTGGGTTCATCTTTTCTCCTTCCTCGCGCTGACAGAGCTCTCGTGTCCGCCCGGCGCTTTTCTTCTCTGTGGTGAAAAACTTTTTTGTCGGGATGGACCAAACAGTGCGGCCCCCAGCCGATGAGGTCCTCCCGTCCCGCCCTTTTGAGGGCCTCGATCACCAAAGCCCTGTTCTCGGGCCGACGGTACTGGAGCAGCGCGCGCTGCATGGACTTTTCGTGGCCGCCGCGGGGGACGTAGACCTTCTCGCCCGTCATGGGGTTGAGTCCCGTATAAAACATGCAGGTGGAAAGGCTGCCCGGCGTGGGAATGAAATCCTGCACCTGATTGGGGGTAAACTTCTGGTCGCGCAGGAACTCCGCCAGTTCCACGGCTTCTTTCAGCGAACAGCCGGGATGGCTGGAGATCAGATAAGGCAGCACGTACTGCTCTTTGCCCGCGCGTTTTGTGGCGCTCTCGAAGCGTTCTTTGAAGCGGAGGTACTCCTCGATGGGAGGCTTTCCCATGAGGCGCAGCACCTTGGGGCTGGCGTGTTCCGGAGCGACGCGGAGCTGGCCCGAAACGTGATAGCGACACAGCTCCTCGATAAAACGATCGCCGTTGGGGTCGGCGAGGATATAGTCGTAGCGCAGCCCCGATCGGATAAAGACTTTTTTGACGCCCGGCAGGGCGCGAAGCTTTCTCAGAAGGTCGATAAACTCGCTGTGGTCTGGCTTCATGTGCGGACAGGGCGAGGGGAAAAGGCACTCGCGGTTTTTGCAGCACCCCCGAAGGAGCTGGTCGGGACAGGCAGGCCCCCGAAAGTTGCCCGTTGGGCCGCCCACGTCGTGGATGTAGCCCTTGAAATTCTTGTGAGTGGTGAGCTCTCGAGCCTCGCGCAAAATGGACTCTTGGCTTCGAGCCTGCACGATGCGCCCTTGGTGGGCGTGAATGGCGCAGAAGGCACAGCTCCCGAAACACCCGCGGGTGCTGTTGATGCTGAAGCGCACTTCCTCCGCCGCGGGGATGCCGCCAAGCGAGGCATACATCTTGTGGGGCTCCCGCGTATAGGGAAGCTCGTTGACCAGGTCGAACTCGGCGGTGGTCAGTGGTCGCATGGGACGGTTCTGGACCATGTAGCGGTCGGCCACCTTCTGCACCACCGTCTTTCCGCGGAAGGGATCCTGTTCCATGCTTTGAAGTCGGAAGGCCTCGGCATAGCTCCGCTTGTCGGAGACCACCGCTTCATAGGAAGGAATTTCAACGCAGTTTTCTGGCTTTTCTCGTTTCATCACGCAGGTCCCGGGAATGGAATCGATCTCGCCCACAGGGACGCCTGCTCCAAGGAGAGCGGCGATTTCCTTCAGCTGCAGCTCCCCCATGCCGTAAATCAGGATGTCGGCTTTGGCGTCGGCCAGCATGGGACGCCGCACCTTGTCGGACCAGTAATCGTAATGGGCAAAACGGCGCATGCTGGCTTCGATGCCGCCAATGACCAACGGGATGTCGCCCCAGATCTCGCGCACTCTGTTGCAGTAGACGAGAGTGGCGCGGTCGGGACGGTGCCCGAGCTCTCCGCCCGGCGAGTAGCTGTCGGTACCGCGGCGATTGCGCGACGCCGTCAGCTTGTTGAGCATGGAATCCAGATTTCCGGCGGAGACAAAGGCCGCCAGCCGCGGCCTTCCCATGACTTCGAAGTCCTTGCGGCTTCGCCAGTCGGGCTGGGCGACCACGCCAATTTTCCAGCCCAGATACTCCATCCAGCGCGCGATCAGCCCATTGGCAAAGGTGGGATGATCCACATAGGCATCACCGGTGATCAACAGAAAATCAAGCTGTTTCCAGCCACGGCGTTCCATATCTTCTCTGCAGACCGGCAAAAGATCTTTCATGGCATATCACTCGGCTCCAGATCTAAAAGTTCAGTCCAAATTGAATTGCCCACGCGCATTCCGCGGGGCGAAAGCGCGACGCCCGCTTCGGTCCAACGCAAATCCTGCGGCGGCAGCGCTTTCAGGCGCTTCAAAACTTCGTCGAGACAGGCTTTGCCGTAGCGGTCGGCAAAATCTTGAAACGAGATGCCGAAGCAGGTCCGCAGTGCCAAAATCGCCGCCTCGGAAGCGGCGGCAGCGCCTTCCAAGCGCTCCTCGAAGCTGACGGGCGAACGTCCCGTTTCAATGGCCTGCGCCCACGCGGCGAAATCGGCGCAGTTGGAAAAGCGCCGCCCGTCGATAAATCCCCATGCCGCAGGGCCCGCCGCATAAACAGGCGTCCTTTTCCAATAGGCCAGATTGTGGCGGCTCTCCTGCCCCGGAAAGGCAAAGCTGGCGATCTCGTACTGGCGCAGCCCCTTGCGGGGCAGATAGTACTGCGCCCAACGGTACATGGCGTAGCCGTCGGGAAGGTTTCGGGGGGTATGTTTTCCCCAGAAGCTGCCGGGCTCGATCATGAGCTGATAAATCGAAAGGTGCTCGATGCCATCGGCGACAAGGCGGCTCATGCTCCTGTGCCAGCTGCGCAGCGTCTGCCCGGGAAGGCCGAAAATGAGATCGGCGCTGGTGCGAAAACCCCGCTTCATGCAAAGTTCCAACGCTCTCAGCGCGCCATCGGCGCTGTGCGGCCGCGCGGCAGATCTCAGCTCGCCGTCGTCCAGCGATTGGACACCGAGGCTGACGCGGTTGACGCCGCCGTCGCGCCACAGCGATAATTTCTCCTCGTCGAGGCTTTCGGGATTGGCCTCCACGGTAAACTCAAAATCTTGCGCGCGCGGAAAGCGGCCGAGCGCGTCGAGCAATCGGCGCCAGAGCGACACGGACAGAACCGACGGCGTTCCGCCGCCGCAGTAAATCGTGGACAATCTCCGCCCGTCGGGCAAGGAACGGCGCAGCCGTTCCAGCTCTTTGACGACGTCCCGGCACCACCGCTCTTCCTGCCCCGGCGACGGACGGAAGCTGTAAAAGGCGCAATAGGGGCATTTCGAATGGCAGAAGGGCACGTGGACGTAGAGCGAAGCCCTGTCCTCAGTCACCCTTCTCGTCACTGTCCACGTTGAGAAACGACAGGAAGGCGTCCGGCGGAATGGAGACCTTGCCGATCTGCTTCAACCGCTCCTTACCGCGTTTCTGCTTTTCCAGCAGTTTGTTCTTGCGCGAGATGTCGCCGCCGTAGCATTTGGCCAAAACGTCCTTGCGCAGCGCTCTCACGTTGGTCCTGACGATGACCTTTTTGCCGATGGATGCCTGGATGGGCACCTCGAAAAGCTGATTGGGAATGAGCCCCTTGAGCTTCATGGCCGAAGCGTGGCCGCGGTGGTAGGCGTCGTCGGCGTGGCAAATGAAGGAGAAGGCGTCCACCGGTTCCTGGTTGATCAGCATGTCCACCTTCACGAGCTGGGCCGCACGATAGCCCACGTGCTCGTAGTCCAGCGACGCGTAGCCGCGGGTCATGGACTGGAGCTTGTCGTAAAAGTCCACGATGAACTCCGCCAGCGGCAGGTCGTAGACGATTCTCGCCCGTTCGGGAGTGATGTAGTCCAGGCGGTCGTAAATTCCGCGCTTGTCCTGGCACAGCTGCATCACTTTTCCCACGTAGTCCTTGGGAATGTAAACCGTCAGACGGATCATGGGTTCCTGAACTTCCTGGATGTCGCCCTCGGGCGGAAAATCCTTGGGGCGGTGGGCTTCAATCACTTCGCCGTTTTTCTTCACCACGCGGTAGGCCACGTTGGGCGCCGTGGCCACCAGATGGACGTCGTATTCACGCTCGAGGCGCTCGCGGGAGATGTCAAGATGGAGCAGCCCGAGAAAGCCGCAGCGGAATCCGAATCCCAGAGCCGTAGACGTTTCGGGCTCGTAGGTTAGCGAAGCGTCGTTGAGCTTGAGCTTCTCCAGGGCGTCGCGCAGCTGCGGAAAGTCGTCGCGCTCCACGGGATAAAATCCGCAGTACACCACCGACTTCACAGGCTGATAGCCCGGAAGAGGGCTTGAAGCGGGATTCTGGTCGTCGGTGACGGTGTCGCCCACCCGCGCTTCGTCGAGGGTTTTGATGCTGGCCGTAAAGTAGCCTACCTCGCCGGCGGACAGCTGATCCACAGGCGTCCATCCCGGCGAAAAGACGCCGGCCTCCTCGACGACATAGCAGGCTCCCGTCGCCATCAGGCGGATGCGGTCTCCCGCCTTGAGTTTGCCGTTCACCAGGCGCACGTAGCACACCACGCCGCGGTAATTGTCGTAATTGGCGTCGAAAATCAACGCCTGAAGCGGCGCGTCGGCATCGCCCCGAGGCGCCGGAATGTGCGTCACGATCTGCTCGAGAATATCGGGCACGCCCTCGCCCGTTTTGGCGCTGCAACACACCGCCTCCGAGGCATCGATGCCGATGACGTCCTCGATTTCTCTTCGTGTTTCTTCGGGACGGGACGACGGCAGGTCGATTTTATTCAACACGGGCAGAACGGTTAAATCGTGGTCAACCGCCTTGTAGGCGTTGGCCAGAGTCTGCGCCTGAACGCCCTGAGTGGAGTCCACCACCAGCAGCGCCCCCTCGCAGGCGGCCAGAGAACGCGAAACCTCATAGCCGAAATCCACGTGGCCGGGAGTGTCGATGAGATTTAAAATGTAGTCTTCGCCGTCGCGGGCGCGGTATTTCATGCGGACGGGCACGGACTTTATGGTAATGCCGCGCTCGCGCTCGATGTCCATGTTGTCGAGAATTTGCTTTTTCATGTTTCTCTTTTCCACGGAATGGGTCACTTCAAGCAGGCGGTCGGCCAGCGTGGACTTTCCATGGTCGATATGGGCAATGATCGAAAAGTTGCGGATTCTTTGAAGCTCAGCGGTCACAATAAATCTTCCTTCCGAAAAATCACTCGAGTTGCGTCGTTCAACTTCATAAGTATATCCGATTACCGCCGACGATTCAAAGAATTTTTTGCCGTCTGTCGAAAAGATTCGCGCCAATCGGCGCATCTTTCGTGGCGTGCGGCGTCCCGCACGGGCAATGCGTCCCGTCGCACCCGTGAAAACTCGACGTCCGAAGGCTTGAAGATTTCTTTAAGCTTTTTATTTTCCCTATAAAAATCCCGCCAAAATTTCCGCCTTTTGTCATTGACTTTTATATTGCCATGGAGAATAATGTAAAGGTATTCACAATGTGGCACGGTGCGCCGATGCCGATCTTGTGCGCGGATGCTTCTGTTCCGGCGATTCTCTCCTTGTGAGCCGAGTGGCTTTCCGCCGCCTCAAGGGGAAACAGCATCGTTTCCGGCAAAAGGCGGATCACGCCGTCGCTGCGTCGTGAAAGCTTCTCGATTGGCGTGATACTCTCAGTGGTGGATCGTGTCGTTTCTTCCCGTTTTTTGCGGCGCAAAATGCCGAGAACAGTGAAACAAAATCATTTCGGAAAGAGGTATACATCGATGACTTACGGAATCCGGCTGCTCGTTTTTCTCAAGGAAGGCGTTCTGGACACCCAGGGCAAAGCCATTGCTGCGTCCCTGAAGAACAAGGGATATAACTGCCTGAAAGACCTTCGCGTGGGCAAGTACCTGCATCTCGACGTCGAAGCCGACAGCGAGGCGGCGGCGGTGAAACAGGTCGAGAAGATGTGCGACGACCTGCTGGTCAACGACATCATCGAGGAATTCAGCATCGAGACGGAGGCCGCGCGGGCATGAAAACGGCCGTCGTCGTCTTTCCCGGCAGCAACTGCGATCAGGACGCGCTGAAGGCCACAGCCGCACTTCCGGGCTGCCAGTCGGTACGCGTCTGGCATAAGGACTCCGCTCTCCCCGAGGGCACCGATCTGGTCATTCTTCCCGGCGGTTTTTCCTACGGCGATTATCTGCGCTGCGGCGCCATGGCCGCCACTTCCGCCATCATGGGTGCCGTCAGAGACTTTGCCGCAAAGGGCGGCCTCGTGCTGGGCATCTGCAACGGGTTCCAGGTGCTCACCGAAGCCCGCATGCTTCCCGGCGCCCTTCTGGCCAACGAGTGCATGCACTTTCTCTGCAAGCCCATCACCATTCGAGTGGAGCGCAACGACCTCCCTTTCACCAACCAATACGATAAAAACGCCGTGCTCACCATCCCCATCGCCCACAACGAGGGACGCTATTACATCGACGCCGAGGGCCTGAAACGCCTCGAGGGCGAAGGCCGCGTGGCGTTTCGCTACTGCGACGCCGAGGGACGGATCACACCCGAGAGCAATCCCAACGGCGCGCTGAACAACATCGCCGGCATCGTCAACGAAAAAGGCAACGTGCTGGGCATGATGCCCCACCCCGAGCGCTACAGCGACGCGCTGCTGGGCGGCACCGACGGCGCCGGGTTCTGGACTTCCGTTAAAAGCTGGCTTGAAGGAGGCCTTCACTGATGGATTACAAAGAGGCGGGACTCCGCGAGTCCGAATACCTTTCTCTGAAAAAGACGCTGGGACGCGAGCCCAACGAGCTTGAACTGCGCATCATGGGCGTCATGTGGTCGGAGCACTGCAGCTACAAATCCACGCGCCCGCTCTTGAAAAAGCTGCCCAAAGAGGGCAAGTACGTCGTCCTCGGCCCCGGCGAGAACGCCGGCATCATCGACGGCGGCAACAACATCGGCATCGCCTTTAAAGTCGAAAGCCACAACCACCCGTCGGCGGTGGCTCCCTATCAGGGCGCGGCCACGGGCGTCGGCGGAATTATCCGCGACATCATCGCCCTTGGTGCCCGTCCCGTGGCGTCGCTGGACGGACTGTTCTTCGGTTCGCCCAAGTCGTCGGTCCACCAGGGCGTGGTGAGCGGCATCGGCGGCTACGGCAACTGCATCGGCGTGCCCACCATCGGCGGAAAGACCTGCTACGATCCCTCCTACGAGGGCAATCCTCTGGTCAACGCCATGAACATCGGTACCGTCCGCCTCGACAAGATCGTCAGCTCTCAGACCGCCAAGCCGGGCCAGGCGGTGGTCATCCTCGGCTCGAAGACGGGCCGCGACGGCATCGCCGGCGCCGCTTTCGCTTCCGCCGAGCTGAAGGACAACGCCAAGGAAAGCCGCCCGTCCATTCAGATCGGCGATCCCTTCGTCGAAAAGCTGCTGACCGAGGCCTGCCTTGAAATGCGCGACGAAGGGCTGTTCGTGTCCATGCAGGACATGGGCGCCGCGGGCATCCTTTCGTCGTCGTCGGAAGTGGCCGCCAAAAGCGGCGTGGGCATGACCATCGACTTCGACAAAGTGCCTCTGCGCGCGCAAGGCATGGAGGCGTGGGAAATCGCGCTCTCCGAGTCGCAGGAGCGTATGCTTCTCATCGTCGAGGACGCCAAAATGCCCGAGATCATGCGCATCGCCGAGAAGTGGGGCCTCGACGCCACGGAGATCGGACGCACCGAAGAGGGCGACCATTACCGTATTTACTGGAAGGGCAAGCTGGCGGCCGACGTTCCCGCCACCACCATCGGCAGCGACTGCCCCACCATCGACTGGCCGGCCGAGCGCCCCGACCTTGAATCCCGCTGGAACAAGACCGTCGAGATGAAAGCCCCCGAATCGACCGCCCAGGTTCTTCGCGACCTTCTTGGCGACGCCAACCTCCACTGCAAAGAGGACATTTACGTTCAGTACGACTCGTCGGTTCAGACCAACACCGTCGTCGGCCCGGGTTCGCCCGTAAGCGTATTCCGCGTTACCGAGTCGGGACGGCTCTGCGCCGTCAGCATGGAAGCCGACCCGTGGGGCTGCGAGCTCGACCCCGAAAGGGCCACGGCCAATCTGGTGGCGCGCACCTGCCGAACCCTTTCAGTGGCCGGCGCCGTCCCCGCGGGCCTGACCAACTGCCTCAACTTCCCCTCGCCGGAGAAGCCGCGCCATTTCTGGGTGCTGTCCCGTTGCGTCGAAGCCATGGCGGACGCCTGCCGCGAGCTGGATTGCCCCGTGGTCTCCGGAAACGTCAGCCTTTACAATGAAACGTCCACCGGCGCCATTCTTCCCACGCCTCTGCTGGGCACCGTGGGCATGATCGAAGCGCCCGCCGTCCTGAAGTCGGGACAATGGCACGAAGGCGATCGCCTGTTCCTGGCCGGATGGAACGAAGGCACTCTGGCGGCCAGCGTCTATCAGCGCCACTACGCTCACGACTTCGCCGGACGTCCCGTGGAATTCGTCGCTGCCCGCGAAAAGGCCTTCAACGCCGCGGCTCTAGCCACGGCGAAAGCTCAGGCGGCTCACAGCGGCCGTCCCATCATGGGCGGCGGTCTGCTGACGGCTCTGGCCAAAGAGGCCATCCAGTCGGGAGTGGGCGCCGAGATCGACCTCTCCGACCGCTCGGCCGCCGCACTGTTCGGCGAAGGCGCCACTGCCGCCGTCTATGCCGTGCCCGCCGAGAGCGTCGAAACCTTCCGCGCCTGCTGGAAAGACGTGCCCCTGCAGGAGATCGGGAAGCTCTCCGGCAGCTCGCTGACGCTGAACGGCGAGACGCTGGGCACTGTCCAAGACCTCGACAGGGCTTACAGAAACCTCTAAATCATGTGCGGAGTTATCGGAGCTTTTTCGCCTCGCGCCGCCCATCTGCCCGAAGAAGTTTATCTCGGCCTCTATGCCCTTCAGCACCGCGGGCAGGAGGCCGCGGGCATCGCTTGGACCGATGAGCGCGACGAAATCGAATGTTTCAAGGGCCCGGGGCTGGTTCACACCGCCCTGGACCAGTCGGAAATCAGCAAAATCAGCTGCAGAAGCGCCATCGGCCACGTGCGCTACGCCACGGCGGGCGGTTCGGCCGCCTGCAACATTCAGCCTTTGACGGCCAACACGCTCTCGCGCGGTTCCTTCGCCGTCGTTCACAACGGCAACCTCACCAACGCCGTAGCGCTGCGCACATCGCTTGAAGGCCAAGGCGCGCTGTTCCAGTCCAGTTCCGACACCGAAGTGCTGCTTCACCTCATCTCCCGCCAGCCCCAGCGCCCCTTTCTTGACGCGCTGAGTCAGGCGCTGCGCAAGCTTCGCGGCGCCTACTCTTTTCTGCTGCTGTGTGACGACAAGCTCATCGCCGCCCGCGACCCCTGGGGATTTCGGCCTTTGATTCTGGGGAAACGAGGCGACATCACCTACGTCGCCTCGGAGTCCTGCGCTCTCGACCTTCTGGGAGCCGAAAGAGTGCGCGACCTGGCCCCCGGCGAGATCCTCTGCATCGACGAGTCGGGCTGCCAGAGCTTCAAGATCCCGCGCCCTGCCAAGCGCCAGTACCATTGCGCCTTTGAATACGTCTATTTCGCGCGCCACGACAGCATCATCGACGATATCTCGGTGTACGAGGCCCGCAAGAAGATGGGGCGCGCCCTGGCGCGGGCCTGCATGAAAGAGCTGAAGCCCGAGGGCCTTCACAACCCTCTGGTGACGGGGCTGCCCGACAGCGGGACCATCGCCGCCATGGGCTTTGCCGAGGAATCGGGCATTCCCTACGAGTCGGCCATCGTGCGCAACCGTTACAGCGGCCGCACCTTCATCGAGCCCACTCAGCGCGTCCGCGAGCTCGGCGTCCTGAAAAAACTGAACCCCATGAAGGAGCTGATCCGCGGCAGGGACATTATCGTCGTCGACGACTCCATCGTCCGCGGCACCACGTCCATCAAGGTGGCCCAGCTCCTTCGCGAGCAGTGCGGCGCCCGCGGCGTCCACATGTGCATCTCGAGCCCGCCCGTAGCTTTTCCGTGCTATTACGGCATCGACACGCCCAGCCGGAAGGAGCTCATCGCCGCCAAGCTCTCGGGCGAAGAGCTGAGAAAATTTTTAGGCGTCGACTCGCTGTTCTATCTCAGCCGAAAGGACCTTGTGCAATCGATCGGAATTCCCGCAGGCAAGCTGTGCACAGCCTGCTTTGACGGCAACTATATGGAGGACGAAGACCATGAGCAATTTGACCTATGAGAACGCCGGCGTCGACATCAAGGGCGGCGACCACTGGGTGGAGACCATCAAGGGCATTTTGAAGCAGCACAAATCGGACCCGCGCGTGGTGAGCGGCATCGGCGGCTTCAGCGGCCTGATGCGCCTCGACGGCGACCGGCTCATCGCCGGATGCTGCGATGGCGTGGGCACCAAAGTGGAGATCGCCAGGGCGTCGGGCATTTACGACGGTCTAGGCCAGGACCTGGTGGCCATGAACGTCAACGACCTGGTTACCGGCGGCGCGCGTCCGCTCTTTTTCCTTGACTACATCGCCTGCGGGTCGCTCAACGAAGAGATGATGTCCGCCGTGGTCAAATCGGTGGTGGAAGCCTGCGAGTACTGCGGCTGCGTCCTTTTGGGCGGCGAAACCGCCGAGATGCCCGGCGTGTACGGCAAGGAAAGCTTCGACCTCGCGGGCTTCGCCGTGGGCACCTGCAGGGAATCGGAGATCATCGACGGTTCCTCCGTCAAAGAGGGCGACGTCATCATAGGCCTTCACAGCTCGGGCATCCACAGCAATGGCTACACGCTGGTGCGCGCCGCTTTGAAGGACGAGATGAAAACCGGCCTCGACAAAGAGGGGCCAGTGAAGGGCGAAACGCTGGGACAAACGCTGATGAAGCCCACCCGACTTTACGTCCCGCAGGCCATGGCCGCCGCCAAGACCGGCAAGGTCAAGGCCATGGCTCACATCACGGGAAGCGGCCTCGAGGAAAACATCAACCGCGTCATTCCCGCCCCCTGCGTCTGCCGCATGAACTACGACTGGCCCCGCCCCGCCGTATTCGACCTCATCGCCTCGAAGGGCGTCAGCGAAGAAGAGATGCGCCGCGTGTTCAACCTGGGCATCGGCTACGTTTTCATCGTTTCTCCCGACGACGAGGCCGAAGTGGTCGAAGTCCTCGAGGCCATGGGCGAAAAGCCCCGCCGCGTGGGCACCGTGGTCAGAGCATGACCTGCAAAATCGCCATTCTCATTTCGGGCCGCGGCACCAACATGGAGGCCCTGGTCCACCACATGAAAAGCGAGAACGCCGACGTTGCTGTGGCTTTTGTGGGCAGCGACAATCCTTCGGCCCACGGTCTCGAGACGGCGCGAAAGCTTGGCATCCATACGGTTACGCTGCCCTACGACGAAGGACGGGCCGCAGGCGAGCACCGCATCGAAGAGCTGTGGCGGGAAAAGGGACTTGACCTGTTGGTGCTGGCTGGATTCATGCGCCTGCTCTCCCCCGATTTCGTGGAGCGCCACAGAGGCAAAATTCTGAACATCCACCCCGCTCTGCTTCCGAAGTTCAAAGGCGCTCACGCTATCGAAGATTTCTGGAAGAGCGGAGAGGAAGTCAGCGGCGTCACCGTCCACGTGGTTGACGACAAAATGGATCACGGCCCCATTCTGATGCAGCACGAGGTGCGCCGCACCACCGGCGACACCATGGAGAGCTTTGAGGCGAAAATCCATGACGTGGAGCATCGGATCTACTGGCAGGCACTGAAAAAATTCATCGAAAAACGCGCTCAGGAGGTACGTTCATGACTCAAAGAGCTTTGATTTCCGTTGCCGACAAGTCCGGCGCGCTGGAGTTCGGCAAAAGTCTCGTGGAACTGGGTTGGGAAATTCTTTCCAGTTCCGGCACGGCCAAGATGTTCCGCGACGCAGGCGTTCCCGTCACCGAAGTCGCCGACGTCACCAAGTTTCCCCACATTCTGGGGGGCCGCGTCAAAACCCTGCATCCGCTGGTGTTCGGCGGCATTCTCGCCCGCCGCGACCTGGATTCCGACGTCAAAGACATGGCCGACCACGGCATTACGGGCATCGACCTGGTGGCCGTCAACCTCTATCCCTTCGAGCAAACGGCCCGTTCCGGCGCCGACCTCGACGCGCTCATCGAGAACATCGACATCGGCGGCGTCGCCTTGATCCGCGCCGCAGCCAAAAACTACCGTTTCGTCACCGTTCTGACCGAGCCCGCCGACTACGCGCGGACGCTGGAGGAGATCCGCGCCGAAGGCTCGGTGACGCTCGAAACCCGCCGCAAGCTGGCGCTCAAGGCCTTCGATACCACGGCGCGCTACGACGCCACCATCGGCGCGGGGCTGAGAAGCGAAATGGGCGAGCAGGAAACGGACCAGCAGTTCACCGCCGCCTTCGTTCGCCACCAGGAACTGCGCTACGGCGAAAATCCCCACCAGAAGGCGGGCATCTACCTGCCGCCTCTGTCGGATTTCCCGGTGAAGCAGCTGGCGGGCAAGGAACTTTCCTACAACAACATTCTCGACCTCGACGCCGCCATGCGCGCCACGGCCATGATGCAGGACAGCATCGGCGCCGTGGTCATCAAGCACACCACGCCCTGCGGCATGGCCCTTGGCGCCACGGTGGCCGAGGCCTACGACCGCGCCTTCGCCTGCGACTCGCTTTCCGCCTTCGGCGGCGTCGTGGGCGTCACGCGCCACATCGACCTGGCCACGGCGCAGTCCATCTCGAAGCACTTCACCGAAGTGCTGCTGTGCCCCTCCATCGACGACGACGCCCTCAAGCTTCTCACGTCGAAGAGAAAGAACCTCCGCGTCATGACGTGGCAGGGCGGACGCGTTTTCCCCAAGCAGATGGTTTCCACCTGGTGCGGCCTGCTGGTGCAGGACGATTGTCTGGCGCCTCTACCCGACCAGAAGGACGGACACTGGGTGGGCACGCCCCGCCCCGATCTCTGGGACGATCTGCTTCTGGCGTGGAAAGTGGCCGCCGTGTCAAAGAGCAACGCCGTCGCCATGGTCAAGGACGGCGAAGCGGTGGGCATCGGCATGGGATTTTGCAGCCGCGTGTTCGCCGTGGAGTTTGCGGCCCATCAGGCCGGCGAAAAGGCCAAGGGCGCCGTTATGGCTTCCGACGCCTTCTTCCCCTTCCCCGACGGCGTCGAAAAGGCTGCCGCTGCCGGCGTAACGGCCATCATTCAGCCGGGCGGATCGGTGCGCGACGAAGAAGTGGCGAAACGCGCGCAGGAACTGGGCGTGTCCATGTTCATCACCGGACACCGCACCTTCCGTCATTAAAATGGACAGCGCGTTGAACGTTCTGGTGGTCGGAAGCGGCGGACGCGAACACGCCATCGTCGAAGCCTGCGCCCGATCGCCGCGTTGCGGAAAGCTCTACGCGGCTCCCGGTAATCCCGGCATCGCCGCCAAAGCCCAGTGCGCGCATCTCGATGTCGAGGACGGCGAAGCCCTTTCTGCCTTCTGTGCCGAGCACGCCGTCGATTTGGTCATCGTCGGCCCCGAAGTGCCTCTGGCCGCCGGCGTGGGCAGCGCCCTCCGCGCCCACGGCATTGCCGTATTCGGCCCCTCGAAAGAGGGCGCCCGTCTGGAAGCCAGCAAGGAGTACTCGAAGCAGTTCATGAAGCGCCATCACATCCCCACGGCGGATTTCCACGTCTGCCGCACCGTCGAGGAAGCCGACGCGGCGCTGGTAGATTTCATTCCGCCCTACATCGTCAAGGCCTCCGGCCTGGCCGCCGGAAAGGGTGTTTTCGTGGAGCAGCGCATCGCCGACGCCCAGCAGGCCATCCGCAGCCTTCTTGTGGACAAGGCGTTGGGCGCCGCCGGAGAAACTTTGGTCATCGAAGAAGCCTTGGCGGGACGCGAACTGTCGCTGATGGTGGTCACCGATGGCAAGGACTACCGACTTCTCAGCACCAGCCAGGACCACAAGCGCCTTTTGGACGGCGATCGTGGCCCCAACACCGGCGGCATGGGAGCTTACGCTCCCGCTCCGTGGGTCACTCCCAAGCTGATGGAGCGCCTCCGCAGCGAAGTCATCGAGCCTTCGGTGAAGGCCATTGCCGACGAAGGCATCGACTACCGCGGCGTCCTCTACATCGGCATGATGATCGCCCCCGACGGCACGCCCAAAGTGCTGGAGTACAACGTGCGCCTCGGCGACCCCGAAGCGGAAGTTCTTCTGCCCCTCTTCGAGGGCGATTGGGTTGACATGTGCTGGCACTGCGCCCAAGGGCACCTTGCCGATTTTCAGTGGCAGGAGCCCACGAAGAACGCCCTCTGCGTCATCATCGCTTCGGGCGGCTACCCCGTCAAAAAGAGCGCTCCCGCCGAAATCACGGGCGTCGAAAAAGCGGCGTCGGTCTCCGGCGTCACCGTGTTCCACTGCGGCACGGCCCTTCAGGACGGCCGTCTCATGGCCGTGGGCGGCCGCGTTCTGTGCGTCACCGCGCTGGGCACCAGCATGTCGCAGGCAAAAGACCGCGCCTACGAAGCGGTGAGCAAAATTTCATTCGAAGGCATGCAGTTCCGCAAATCCATCGGACACCAGATGTTTGAAAAATTTCAAGGAGCTTGATGACATGAACAATCCCAAGATCGGCATCATTCTCGGCTCCGCCAGCGACGCGTCGCACGCCAAGAAAATCGGCGACACGCTGACGAGCCTCGACATTCCCTTCGAGGTGACTATCGCCTCGGCGCACCGCACGCCCGAGGACACCGCGCGCTACGCGCAGAACGCCCGCCGCCGTGGCATCGAAGTCATCATCGCCGTGGCCGGCCTTTCGGCAGCTCTTCCCGGCGCTGTGGCGGCGCAGACCACCCTTCCCGTCATCGGCGTTCCCGTGGAATCGGGCACGCTGCTGGGCATGGACGCCCTGCTCTCCACGGCCATGATGCCTCCCGGAGTGCCCGTGGCTTCCGTGGGCATCAACGGCGGTACCAACGCCGCCCTGCTGGCCGCCCGCATTCTCGCCGCCCACGACGGCACGACCGCCGAAAAGCTTCAGGCTTACGCCGACGCCAAAGCCAAAAAGATCAGAACTTCCCGCGCCGATCCTTCGGTGCTGCAAAATCTGCCGCTGGCGCCCGAAGCCGCCTTCGCCGCGAAAGACTGACGGCGTTTTTTCGAGGCGAAAGATTCCCGAGCAACAGATCCGCTCGATCCACAAGCACAAAAACAGGTTCCCCTTCGAAATCGAGGGGGAACCTGTTTTTTTCAGCCGCTGATAAGCTGCGCCGCCAGCGGGACGAATACGACGATGGAAACCATCCTCACGGCATGAAAGACGCCCACGATGAAGGCATCGGCGTGAAGGTCTTCGGCGAAGAAAACGATCTGGCTCAACCCGCCGGGGCAGGTGGCCAGCACCGACGTCATGGCGTCCCAGCCCGTGATGCGGTGCATAATGAACGCCAAAAGAAAGGACATGGCCTGAATGACGCACAGCGAGATCATCAACGGCACGAAAAGGCGAATCAGAAGCGTCACCGTTTGAGGCGAAAGCCCCGCCGTGATGGTGGCGCTGAGGCAGATCTGCGCCCCGTTCTTCAGCCACGGCGACAGGCGCATCACCTTTCCCGTCCAAACGTTCTGGGCGCCCGCCCCCGCCATGGCGCCGATCATCAGCCCCGAGGGCATTCCCGCCTTGTCGACCAGCAGCGCCGCGACGCAGGTCAGGAGCGCAAATCGCAGGATCTCCGCAGGAGAAAAGGTCGCGTCGTCGTGACGCTCGTCTCCGGCGGGAAGCGAAGTTTTTTTCGCGCGGCGCGCGATGATCGACGTGGAAAAGGGAAGCATCACGTAGAGCACAATGATGCGCATGGACTGAAAGAAGGCCACCACGCCCACGTCGGCGCCGACGGACATGGCAAACACCGACATCTCGGCGATGCCGCCCGCCGACGAAGCCGCCAACGAGGTCATCAGCGAAAGCCGGCCCCCCGAGGCAGTGAAAACCAGCAGTCCCGTCATAATGGAGCCCAAGACCATCCACGTCGCCGAGAAGGCGGCAGGAAGCGCCATCTTCTTGAGAAGGCTCATCATGTCGCGGCTGATTTTCTGTCCCAGAATGACGCCGCTCATCACCTTTGAAAAGAACGACAGCTGTGCTTTGTAAAAGGGAAATTTGACTCCCGAAATGTTGAGGACACCGAGGAAAAGCAACGCCCCCAGCATGGCGGCGGCCGGCCATTTCAACCTTCGCGCGACGCGGTAGCCCGCCCATCCCATAGCTATCAGGGCTGCCGTGCCGACGGCCTGCCGCAGCAGATCAATTAAAATCCGCTCCATGGCGGCATCAGCTGAAAAGCAGCCTCAGCGCCCAGCCGCTGACCGGGAGCAGAATTCTGTCGATGACTCCGAAGTAAATCAAGGCGAACATCACCACAAAACCGTAGCGTTCCAGCCCCTGAACGGCGCGCAGGGCGCTCTGGGGAAGGACCATGTACAGCAGCCGAGACCCGTCCAGCGGCGGGATGGGGAGGAGATTGAACACCGCGAAGTTGAGGTTGATGGCCACAAAGGCATAGAGCACCAGCTGGAGGCCGTAGTTGGAATAAAAGGCGACGGGCGCAAAGCGCATGAGCATCTTGATGGCAAAGCCCATCAGCACCGCCGAGAGAATGTTGCCCGTCACGCCCGCCAGCGACACCAGAACGATGTCGCGGCGCGGACGGCGGAAGTACCGCGGGTCGATGGGCACGGGCTTGGCCCAGCCGAACTTGAACAGCAGCATACAGATAAATCCCAGCGGATCGAAATGGGCCAGCGGGTTGAGCGTCAGCCGCCCCTCGTCCCTGGCCGTGGGATCGCCGAGGCGCAACGCCACCCAACCGTGGCAGAACTCATGAAATGAAATTGCCCAGAATACGGCGGGAACAACGGGCAGCAGGTTGAGCAGCTCGCGGGCGATGCCCGACAAAAAACTCTTCATGGCTCAAATCACCTTTGCGCTTTCTGCGCCTTCTTTTCGAGGCGTTGAAGGTTCTCCCAGATTTTTCCGAGAGCGTCGTAGAGATCGGACAGACTTCCGTCGTTGCAAATGGTCCAGTCGGAGCGCCTGATGCGCTCCTCCTTCTTCATGAAAAACTTTTCGCGCCGCGCCAGCTCGACGTCGTCAAGGCCGCGGAAGGCGTTGCGCTGCGCGCGGATCCCGTGGTCGGCGGACATGAAAAGCACGCAGTCGACCCACTTCGGGCGCCCCGCCTCGAAGAGCATGGGAATTTCGGCAACCGCAATGCCCTGCGGCGGAAGGGCGCGCTGGAGTTCGGCGTAAACGGCGGGGTAAATCAGGCCGCACAGCCACTGGTATTCACCTTCGTCTGAAAAGATAATGCGGGACACCGCTTTTTTGTCGACGACACCGCCGGAAACGGCGTTTTCGCCCCAGCGGCGGCGCGCCTGCTCAAGCAGCCACGGAGACTTCCACAGATCTCTCACCAGGGCGTCGGCGTCGAGGATCACGGCGCCACGGGACGCAAACCATTGAACCGCCGTGGATTTACCAGCGCCGGGTTCGCCTGTGAGCGCCATAACCACCGTAGCCATAGTGCGGCGTCACCTCCTTCTGTTCGTAAACGTCGGTGTACTCGTCGGGAAGTTCCGCCAAAAAGCGCGAAAATCCCTCGTTGAACACCACGCCGAAGAGGCGCCTGCGACGGGCGCCGCTCATGTACAGCCGCTCCTCGGCGCGGGTCATGCCCACGTAGCAGAGCCGCCGCTCCTCCTCAAGCTCGTCGAGGGTGTCGGAGCTGCGCGAGTGGGGAAAAAGCCCCTCCTCCATGCCCACCATAAACACCACGGGAAATTCCAACCCCTTGGCGGCGTGAAGCGACGACAGATTGACGGCGTCGCGGTCGCCGTCCTGGGCGTCGGCGTCGCTGTACAGCGAGATCTGGTCCAGCACTTCCGACAGGTTCTCGCCGTCGGGGGCGATGGACAGAAGCTCGCGCACATTTTCGATGCGCTCTTCCCAGTCGGACGGCTCGGCCTTCATCAGGACGTTTTCGTAGCCGATGCCCGACAGGATCCACGTGAGCACCAGCGACATGTTGTGCTGGCGCTCAAGCAACGTCAGCATGTGGCCAGCCAGCTGAGATGCGCCCTCGCCGGCCTTGCCCGTCAGCCCGCCCTTTTCGGCCTGGACGGTTCTCCACAGGTCCTCGGCGGTGCCTTTGGCCTTCTCGCGCATCCAGGCGTTGAGCTTTTCGAGGCTTTTCGGCCCCAGCGCGCGCGTAGGCACGTTTCCCACGCGGTTGAGTGACACCAGATCCCAGGGATTCACCGCCAGGCGCATAAAGGCCACCACGTCGCGCACTTCCTTGCGGTCGTAGAAGTTGGTGCCGCGCACAATGCGGTAGGGAATGCCCGCTTCGATCAGCGCTTGTTCGAGCACGCGGCTCAGCGAGTTCATGCGGTACAGCACAGCCACGTCTTTGTAACGGTAGGTGCCGGCAAGGCGGTGGATTTCGCGCGCCAAAGCCTGGGCCTCCTCCTCTTCGTTCTGCATATACCACACGTGAACCTTTTCGCCCGCCTCGCGGTCGGTTTTCAGGTCCTTCTCGCGGCGGTTCTTGTTGTGCTGAATCAAACTGTTGGACGCGTCGAGAATCATGGACGTCGAGCGGTAATTCTGCTCCAGCAGCGTGACCTTGGCGTGGGCAAAATCGTTCTCGAAGTTCATGATGGTGGCATAGTTGGCGCCGCGCCATCCGTAAATGGACTGGTCGGGATCGCCCACCACCATCAGGTCGGGTCGGCGGCCAACCAGCAGGCGCATCATCTCGTACTGCGAGTCGTTGACGTCCTGATACTCGTCGACCAGCACCCAGTCGAGGCGATCCTGTTCCTTTTTCAGCAGTTGGGGATCGTCCTTCATGAGTCGCAGCGGAAGGGCGATGAGGTCGTCGAAGTCGAAGGCGCCCTGCTCCTTCAAAACCAGCTGGTACTTCTCGTAAAGCGTCCGCAGAAACTTCTCGTAGGCCGGCAGCGGCACCGAAGACGGATCGGCCGACGACTTGATCTCTGAAATGCGGTTCAACGCCCAGCTCGGCTGGTACTTTTCGGTGTCGACGTCGAGCTCCTTCATGAGGCGCTTGATGGCCGTCAGGCAGTCGGTACGGTCGTAAACCACGAAGTTGGGGTTGTAGCCCCTTTCGCGCAGGGCTTCGCGGTTTCTGAAGAGCATCTTGAGACCGAAGGAGTGAAAGGTGCAGATCTGCGCACCACCGAGATTGTTTCCCAGCAGCTTCGAGACGCGCTCGTTCATCTCCCGCGCCGCCTTGTTGGTGAAGGTCACCGCCAGAATTTTCCAGGCGGGCACCCCTTTTTCGGCGATCAACCACGCGATCTTCCGAGTCAGCACCCGCGTCTTGCCGCTTCCGGCGCCGGCAAGCACAAGCTGCGGCGCGCCCGTAAAGGTGACGGCCTCGCGCTGCGCGGAATTCAATCCCTTGAGAAGAGCCTCGGGATCAGTCATTGTCGGCATTTTCCTTGTCGGTTCGCGTCAGGGCCTCGCCGTCGGCATCGCACCACTGGTAAAACATCTTGATCCAAAAGGACAGTCCATCACCGTTGACGCTGGAAAGGCGCATGCGCCGCGCGCGGGGATCGAGCCGCGTCACGTCGTCCCAAAACTCCATTTCGTCGAAGTCTATGGCGGATTTCAGATCTACCTTGGTCAGCGCGATGACGTCGGCATCCTCGAAAATTTCCGGATATTTGCGCGGCACCTGAGAGCCGGCCGCAAAGTCCGACAGGGCGATGCGGCGATGTGCCCAGCGGTGAGCCGCCCCAACTTCCGACAGAGTTCCCCCGTCCTCGATGAAGACCAGATCGAGATCGTCGAGGGGAAGCCGTTCCAGTGCGCTCTCGAGGGCCTCGGCACTCAGAGGGCCTTCGGACTTCACCGCGAGGGCGCACTTTTGATGGCACAACCCCTTGAGACGTTCCGCGTCGATCTCGGGAGCAGCGCCGCCTTCGATGACGGCACAGCGCAGATCAAGCCCCATCAGCGTGCGTTCCAGAAGCAGAGTCCTTCCCGAGCCGGGCGCTCCTGCAACAGAGACCACCAGCGCTTTCTTTTCGTCGAGAAGCGCTCTGATGTGTTGTGTCCGTTTATTTTCCATGTTTTCCACCTCTATCAACTGCCGCAGCCCGCAGGTGCGGCACAGATCCACCGCGAAAGGGTTGCGTCCTGATTTTCACGTTTCGCTTCCTATTCTACTACACCGCGGCGACTTTCGCCCCTCCTCGTCGGAGAGAGGCTTTCGCTCCGCCGCTTTTCAAGTTCGGCCGCAACGAGCCGCGCTCTGCTATAATGGAAGGCAAATCAGTCAATTTCACTGCATGAGCCGCCTCGGCGGCACATTCAGCTCATGAAGAAAGGCTCGTCATGAAAAAAACGTCGCACCCCATTGCGGAACAGGACTTCCACATCCAGCTGGCACAGCGCCTGACGGACTGGTACGAACGGTGCAAGCGCGACCTTCCGTGGCGGAAAACGCGCGACCCTTACAGCATACTGATCTCGGAAGCCATGCTCCAGCAGACCCAAGTCGACCGCGTCGTCGCCTTTTACGAGCGCTGGATGGAGAAGCTGCCCGACTTCGCTGCTCTGGCGGCAGCCGACGAAAGCAGCGTCATCTCGCTGTGGCAGGGCTTGGGCTATTACAGCCGGGCGCGCAATCTCCTCAAAACAGCTCAATTTCTGAAATCTTCGGGGCTGACCACGCTGCCCGCCGATCCCCGCTTCCTGAAAAAACTGCCCGGCCTCGGCCCCTACACCATCGGCGCCCTGTGCTCCATCGCCTTCAACATGCCCGTTCCCGCCGTGGACGGCAACGTTCGGCGCGTCTTTGCCCGACTGCTCGACCTCGACGTCGACCCTGCCAAATCCGCGGGGGCGGGCCTCATCGAACGCCACGTGGCAAGCGTGCTGAAACAGGGCGAACCGCGGGTGCTGACTCAGGCCTTTATGGAGCTTGGAGCCACCGTCTGCCTGCCCAAGACGGCCTTCCGCTGCGGGGACTGCCCCGTCGCCGCACTCTGCGCCGCCCTCAAGGCCGGCACGCAGGCCCAGCGTCCGGTGTCGACGCGAAAAACTTCGATTCTCCGCCGCCAAGGTGCCGCGCTGCTCATCGCGACGCCTCGAGGCTGGCTGGTGAGACAACGACCTGCGACAGGACTGTGGGCGAACTTTTACGAGATCCCGTGGATCATCGCCGAAGAGGGCGAATCGGCGCAGTCGGCTCTGGCCCGATTGGCTGGCAGCCTTTCAATCGAAAACAAGTGCCGCGATCTGCACGTCGCGGAGACGCTGAAGTTCACCCGATGGCAGGTCAGCGTCCACCTGTGGCAGACAGCGTGCCGGAACGGCCCCTCGGGCCAGCTGCTGCAAAAGGAAACCGATGAACTGAAAGCCCTGCCGATGCCCGCCGGGTTGAAGCGCCTTGTCGTCAAAGCTCTGGAGAAAAAACAGCTGGAGCTTTTCGACGCCTGACCTTATAATGGCACCGAGAGAACATCAAAATCCGAGACGAGGTGAATTTCATGAAAGTTATGGTCTACGGAACGCTGAACTGCCCCGACACCGTGGCTGCCTTGGAAGAGTACAAAAAGCGCGGCATTGACGTGGATTTCAAAGACATCGACGGCGATATCAAGACCTTGAAGGATTTCCTGAGGCTTCGCGACACCAAGGACATCTTCGAAAGCGTCAGAACCGAGCACAAAGTGGGCGTGCCGCTGGTCATCGCCCAGGGCAAAATGACGCTGGACTGGCGGGAAATCCTTTAAAATTCCGCGGAGACAATTCAATTTTCAATAAAAGATGACGAAGCCGTCTCGAAAACGAGGCCGCTTCGTCATTTTAATTTGCAGATGAAAAAAGCGACTCGACGCCAAGCGCCGAATCGCTTTGAGAGACACTGAAAATAGATTAACGCTTGCTGAACTGGTACTTCGCACGGGCGCCCTTCTGGCCGAATTTCTTGCGCTCGACCATACGGGGATCGCGAGTCAGAAGTCCGGCTTTTTTCAGCACGGGACGCAGATCGGGGTTCATCTTCAGCAGAGCGCGGGACAGTCCAAGGCAGATGGCGCCGGACTGGCCGGTGAGACCGCCGCCCTCGGCGTTGACGAACACGTCGACTTTGCCCTGAAGGCCGGTGACGGTCAGAGGAGACAAAGCCACGCTCATCCAGTTATGGCGAGGCAGGTAATCGGAAGTTTCACGTCCGTTGATCAGGAATTTGCCTTCGCCTGCGGCAATGTGGACGCGGGCCACGGCGTTCTTGCGGCGACCGGTTCCCCAGAAATAAGAAGTAGCCATACTCTCTCCTCCTTTACAGTGTGATCGTCATGGGCTTCTGAGCCGCATGAGGATGTTCCGCGCCGGCGTAAACTTTCAGCTTGCGGTCAAAGTTCAGGCGGTTGTGCTTGGGAAGCATGCCGCGGATAATGCGCTCCAAAAGGCGCACTGAGCTGCGCTTCATCGCTTCGCGGTAGGTCATCTCGCGGTATCCGCCGGGGAAACCGCTGAAGGAATGGACTTTCGAGGTCTCCAGTTTGTTGCCGGAGAATCCCACTTTGTCGGCGTTGATGATAATCACGAAATCGCCGGTGTCCACGTGGGGCGTATAGGTGGGCTTGTTCTTTCCGGTAAGGATTAAAGCCACGCGCGATGCCAGACGTCCTGCGGGGACGCCGTCGGCGTCAATGAGATACCAGTTGTGCTGGACGGTCTCTTTGCGAGCCATGAATGTCCGGTTGCCGGTCATTCTCAACACACTCCTTTTATTGGATGTTGATTACGATAAATTATGAGATCGGATCTCGTGAGCTCTGGGGAACTCAGGATCCTGTGTCTGAGCGCAACCGTCACTTCATCGATCAGAGGCCGTAGGGAAGTGTGTGACAACTCTACCAAATCTCGGACGAGGAGGTGCGTTTCTCACAGTAGAATATTATACTCTCACCAACAGGGGATTGTCCAGTGGTCCGGGCAATCTTCCTCGTTTTGCCACGGGTTTTCCGTCCACTTCTTTGAGGTCCAAAGTCATGTCGATCTGTGCGCCGTGGCAGATGTAGCTTCCGACACCGAAGGTATCGGCTCCGGCTGCGGCAAGAAGCTTGATCTTTTCGGGGGTCAGTCCGCCGGTGGCGACGATCTTCACATGCTTGAACCCAGCCATGTCAAGGCGGTAGCGGACTTCGTGAATCAGCTCGGGAGTCACTCCGCCGCGCTCGCTGGGGGTGTCCAGGCGAACGGCGCTCAGATGGTCGCCCAGCGCCTGGGCGACGCGGATGGCCTCTTCGCCTTCGTCCTTGAAGGTGTCGATGAGCACGACGCGGTTTTCGCCCTGAGGCGTCAGTTCATCGTAGACTTTGGCGAGCTTCACCGTATCGCCGGCCATGAGAATGGCGGCGTGGGGAATGGTTCCCGCGGGGTTTTGTCCCAGAAGCTTGGCACCCAAGATGCAGCTGGCGGCCGCGCATCCGCCCACTTTCACGGCGATGCGCTCCATGACGGGAGCCACTGCGGGATGAACGTGGCGAGCGCCGAAGCACAGCACGGCTTTGCCGCCAGCGGCTTCAACGCACTCGCGCGCCGCCGTCGCCCAGCTGGTGGACGCGGCGAGCATTCCGAGGATAGTGGTCTCGTACATGCCGAAGGCGCCGTAAGGCCCTCTGATGCGCATGAGGGTGTCCTTGGGCTTGAAGGGCGTTCCTTCGGGAAGCGCCTCGATGACAAGACCTTTTCCTTGCAGCAGGCGGAGAACTTCTTCTGAGCCGGCGAAAATGCCTTCGCGGCGCGCAAACACCTCCGCCACCACGGGTGTATTCAGCAGTCCCATGTGCTCCAGCAGGTCGCGGGTTCTGATAAAGTAAATGTCGGTCGTCAGTCCGTTGAGGATTTCTTCGTGAGTCGCGCTGGGCAGACGGTCGGGGGATACATGCACGGCGGCGACGTCCTTCAAGGTTTCAATATGAGCTGTCATTTTCGCTTGCCTTCTTCCCGAATTTTAGAGCATGACGAGGATCAATGAGTTCACCATGAACAGCGCGCAGACGACCACGGTGATCTTCGAAAGCGTCGAAAAACGTGCCCACTGGCTTGCTGTGGGGTCGGCCATGGTGGCGCCGCCGAAAATTCCGCCTCTGCCCTGTTTGCGGGGCTGAAGCAGAACGACGGTCATCAGCAGGAAGCTGATGAGAATGTGGACGACAGAGAGAAAAGTTTTCAAGGAGACACCTCCAAAAAAATATGTGCTGAAATGCGAGTTCTCATTCAGCACCTCGATCAAACGACTGCACAGAAGCGTACCGCCATGGCGCCTTGGCGGCGCCAGTTCGAAAGCCCGCGGGAACTGTATCGTTCAAGACGCCATGACCACTCATGATTTCTCAGCCTTTTATGGCGAAAAGAGCGCTTCATTCCTTCTCGGGCATGCGGACAAATTGAAATGAGTGTACCACAAAACGGCCGTAAGAGGAATAGCCCGGGGGCACAAATCAGCGCGCGCCTTCTTAGTTGTCAAGACATATGTTACGTTTTGAGAAAAACTCTGCTACGATTTGAT
>CAZUQW010000017.1:0-38755 GCA_964622575.1 uncultured Synergistaceae bacterium
GATTGTCCCAATATTAAGATGGGGTTTGGAACGTTCAAATTTCTCTTTTGCCATTGGTGAAACCTCCCAATACGAAAAAATTTTTCGGGTTCGCGTCGGAACCTTTTAAAATCTGAGCCTGCAGCCCTCTCCTGCGACCGCGTCACCAACGACCGTCACCGACAGCTGATTTTCCGTTCCGCCGACGACTCCGCCGCGATGCGGGCGGAGAAGCCGCAGACGAACGTTCTTTTTTGTCGCTCGTCCCAACAAGAGCAAACAGGTTCTAAAGAATTTTACCAAACACCGCCCGTCTTGTCCATGAAAAAATCTAAAAAAAGAGGCGTATCGCCTCCTTTGAGCCGCTCGGCTCGCCTTGACTGAACTTTTCAGCGCAGGCGTTTAACACTGGGGATCCATCGTTTTAAAGCAAAAAGCGTCGTACAGGAAACTTTCTTCCTTCACAGAGATTTATCAAACTATAAAATGTATAAATTGTATAAAGGCTTTTATTTTATAAATAGCTGACACGAAACTTTCAGCGAAGCGCGTCGATCTTCTCGGGAATCAGTTTAAGCAGACTCAAAGGGCGCCATGCAGGAGGCACCACGGCAAAAAAGCCCAGCCGCTCTCCCACCAGAAAATAGACCGCCGTCAACACGCCACCGATGATCAGCGCCGTAAAACCGCGACCACACAGGCCAACGGATCCCACCATGCAGACCGCAAAAATCGCCGACGGACGCCACACTGCGCACAGCACACGCCTCAGCATGCCGCGCGCCAGCAGACGTGCATACACCAGAGCCGAAACGCTCAGCGTGATGCCTGTAGCCGCACACAGCCCCGGCGCCCCCCAGCGAGGCGCCAGTGCCCAGTCGAGCACCACGTTGGCTGCAAGGGCTCCATAGCTGACCGCAAGAATCTTTTTCAGCTGACCACAAGCCTGCGCATAGCGCGAGAAAAGTTGACTCCAGAGCATAAGGGGCAAAGCCCAGGCTGCTGTCGTCATGCAAGGAGCCGTCAACGCCACAGCTGCAGCGTCAAAAGCGCCGTAGCCCAAGAAAAGCTTGACGACCGGCGCGGCATGACAGGCCAGAAAGAGCGACAGCGGAAAGACATACAGCCAACTCATGGACAGCACGGGTTCAAGCAGATTTCGCGCAGCTTCAGAATCTTCGACCGCATGGCTTGCACAGTTGAGATAGATCATCATTGCCGGCGACAGAATACTCTGCGGCAGCGTATAAATCAGCCCTGCGTAGCTGATCGCCGAGATATTGCCCGCCGCCATTCCCGAAGCAAAATAGCGGTCCACAAGTTGATTCAAGCTTACAGCGCCTACAATGCCGACACAGAGCAAACAATCCAGAGTAAAGCCGCGCAGTTGCTCGGCATCGGCAACGCCCTTCACCGGAAAATCGCCGGTCACCCGCCACATGGTCCACGCAAGAGCCGAAGATACCAGGCTATACATCGCCGCCACGGAGAAAACTTTGAGAATGCCTGAAGCCGCCCAAATCATGGGGATCATCAGCGCATAGCCTACAGCGCCAAGAGAAATGCTCAAACTGTAGCGGCCACGATAGTTGTTCCAGACGCCCATCAGCGTCTGAAGGATCAGCGACAACGCCCAAGGCAGAAAGAGGACCAGCATTTTTGCCGTAAGATTCAGCCGTTCCTCGTCAAACTTGTGGGCAAAAACTTTTACCACCGAAACAGGAAAAAGACAAATCGATATCGCCAGCAGAGCTGCATAGAAGAAGGTTCGGCGGGACACACAGGCCATCAGCGCCGACGCTTTCTCTTCGGATTGTCTGATCAATCGTGGCAGGAGTGCCGACTCCGCCACGCTTTGGACGATCTGACAGACCAGCAGAAGAATGCCCATGGCCGTATAAACCGCGTCCATCCCCGCAGAAGCGCCGAAGAGCCATGCCAAAAGCAGCGTGCGAAGATAGCCTATCGGTTTTGACAGCGTCCCCACCACCACAGACACCAGCGTTCCGGTGCGCGTCTCCTGGGAGCCGCAGAATAAGTCTTTTATTTTTTTTGCGGTCCCCATGGGGTTCTGCCCTCCTGAAAATAAAAATAAAATCCCGCTCTTCGAAGGAATCCGGCGGAACGGGACAAGCATATCACATCGACAACGAAAGAGGAAATGCCATCACGCAGAACACTGCATTTGGCGGAAAAAATGATGAGAAATATGGGCGCATGGATCAGAGTTAAGTCACCAATCAAAACTTACCCCAAGAAGGAGGCCATATTCCCTCATTGAGCAACGGCATAACACAAGATTTGTCTTGCCGATCTCTGATGAAGTACGCCCTTAATATGGCGTCAGCTCAGCCGAAGGTATAACAAAATTCAATCCTATTATTTATTTTTGAAAAAACGCGGGGACGGAATTGTGGAATCCCTCGCTGCGTAAGTTCATAAGGCCTCATCAGCATAGTGCCAATGATTTGGACCTCACAGAAGAAAAGCCTTTATCAAAAAATCATCGCAACAACGGCATGGACATTCACGACGTCATGCAACCTCTTGTCTCCTGTTGCCACATCAATGCCTCCATCCTCAGCCGCTTCACACAGGGCATGAATCCAGCATCGCTTAATTTCGACTTCTCTGAGCCAATATTCGTTTTATCCGACGAAAAATTCTTCGCGCAAAAGATACCTTATTGATAGATGCAGCGACATATTCTTCCATTCTTTCAGGATTCTGTGCAAAAAGTTGAAAAAATTGTTGGCGGTGCGAGTTCATGGGCACCGACTTCACCATTGATGGATTGTAACGAATCGCATCGTCGAAAAGAACTTCTTTTCTTTTCCCCTCGACTCTGGCAAAAGCTTCTTTTCCTTTTTCACTATGGAGAATGACTAGAGATGTTCCTTTGTGGTCATTCATATCCGGAGCAATTTGATCAATTCCCCAAAAGTCAGCGATGGTAATATCACTGGAGCGATTCTTCTGTTTGTAGGGACACTGGTAACACGATGGACGAAGATACACATTACGCAGGAAGCCTTTCAAATAGACATCTTTATTCAGAGGCTGTTGGTAGCTGTCCGAACACCTATAGTCGAATTCCATAAAATACTTTTCCCAGGAAAGTTTTTTGCTTCGCATGCGTATCCGTAGGATTGAATCCTTTTTTCGCAGCTGAACATATTGCTGCCAAACTGCCGGCGAAGGGACACCATGGCAAATAATATCAACCAAAAGCAAGTTCTCATACCATTTTCCCAAATAGGAATGAAGAGCTCCGGCCTGACAAGGCGTCCCAGAGAATAAGACCTGTCGGCCGTTGTGTAACATCTTTCTTACGTCTACAAAAATCTGATTCGTATCACTTTGGACGTATTTAGAGCCCCGTAGCCTTGACAGATCCTCTACCTTTTCCACTCCAATATGATGAACGTTCCAGTCATCATCAAAAGTAGCTCCATATACAATGCCGCCCTGTCGCAATACATCAATTGCCAGTTGCGAAAAAATGCCGCCCGAAGAACTCTGCCCGCGAATTTCTTCATCTGAGCTCATATACGCATAACAATCCGGCGTACGATTCTGTTCAGTTTCCGCAGGATGCAGTGACGGACAGACTTGATCACAAAGTCCACAATTCACGCACATGGCATTCTCTATTTGGGGATACAGGAACCCTTCTCTATCCGGCTCCATTCGTATTGCGCCGTGAGCGCAGATGCATGCACAAGCCTGACACCCCGTACATTTCCATCGATTTTCCGTGATCATGTCGATAATTCGCATAATCGTCCTCCAGTGACTTTCTCTAAGCTCTCTTTACGTAGACCACGTTTATAAGCGTTCATGCCCGTAAATCAGAACAACACTAAAGATAATTCATAAAAGCTGTACCGACAATTAAGACAATGGCCATACTGGCGGTACGGCTCAAAGCTCCGCATCGCTTGCCCCCAAGCCACCAGCAATGCATCAATAATTGCCAGTAAGATACCGCTACTGTTTACTGCAGCAACACCAATAATCGAAGAGACAAACAGAAAGAGTCCATTTGAACGAGCTTCTTGTCAAAGCTGCCGTCACTCCTCCGTTCCTCGCTTTATATGGAATTTCGGTATTTTTCAACCCTCGCATTTTGATTCATCAAACATTGAGAGCTTTTCTCAAATATTCATCCGAGCGCTTCCACTCGCGTTGAAGTACAGGCTCACATTTTGACCAATCGGGTGGTATCAGCGGCCGCTCAATACGATAGCCATGTTCCCTGTTTGTCCGTCTCTCTTCAAAACCGAAATAGCTTAGCAACGTGTCGATACGCGACCCCATTTTCTCTGTGGTGCCCCCTTTGCCATTCTTCCAGCGATCACAGACAACAAAGGGCGTCTGAAAAAGGATGGAAAATATACTGCCATGGAACGAGTCCGTATAGACCAATGCAGCGTGGTCGACCGCCCAAAGGAATTCATCGACTCCAGTCGCATAGTGTTCATAGTTTTTCTTATCTAATAAATTGACAATTTGAAGATCAAGTTCGTGCGCAACTTGGTCAATTTCCGGTGGACGTTTACCGAGAAAGTATGTCAGCAAGAATCCTCCTTCATTGACTTCCTTCTTCCATGATGGTGCGCGACTCACTTGACGCCATTCATTCGCGGAGAGCAAAAGAGTCGGGTCCACATGGACTTCCGCCTTGCGCCCAGTAAGACGTTCAACAAGTTTAGCTCCAGCATCTTCGCGAAGAGACAGCGTGTTCATTCCCTTAAGTCGATTCGCATATCTTTCACGAATTTGAGCTGGAATGTCAGGCGTTGAAATGCTGGCTGCATAGGAAAGGCGCTTTTCCTTTGGCACAAAATCAAGAAAGAATTGCCAGAAATCGTCAAATAAAGGATTCCAAACTTGATCGCTTCCAACCACGCAGCTGTCATAATCACGATCAATCGTTGATAAATCAACATTGAATCGCATATCAATATATCGTGTAGCGAAGTCGCGCATTCGTGCTTGCCTCGCCATTTCCCAACCAATTTCCACATTTAAATCGCGTGGTTTCAGCACATATTTAATATATTCCCTCCACTTCCACCATGTATCAGGAAGAAAATTATATCGCTGTGTCCAAATCGAATGGACGTGGAGAGAATAATTGCGAAGCATTTGTTGCAGAGCATAGCTTTGCAACAAATTGCCATAATTATAAAAGCCGTCAAGAGTAAACTTTGCAATACGTATATTCTTCTTCGATAAATTCAAAGCAGAGCTTTTATGATCGTTCATTGGCTTTCTCCATTTTCTTTATTAGCCATGCATGCGAAAATCTCCGAGATAAATAAACTCTTTCATCAATAACATGTTGAAATAAAGATATCCACAAGACATGACATATTGAAGATCCACAATAAAGTATGCTGAAAAATACGGTTTCCGCCTTATGCGTCGAAAGTACGACAAAGTCATTTATTTCTTTTTCGGCATCCATAGCCTGCCCTCCTGAAAACAAAAATAAAATCCCGAACTCCGAAGGCATTCGTTAGGACAAAACAAGCATATCACATTGATGATAAAAGAAAACTTCAACGCGCTCACCATGTGTTACAGAAACAGTCTAAAAAAAGGGAGCCTTTGGTACAATGGATTCGGCTCAAAGAACATAGCGAGGAGGCACTCATGAGCATCATCACCGAAGAAATGCGATATCGCCAGCGTTTATGCGAGTACGCCCTCAAACATGGAGTGACTCAAGCGGCAAGGAAATATCAGACGAATCGGCAGTTTGTCTATCGCCAACTGAAGAAGTATGACGGAAGCGCCAGAAGCCTCGCCCTGAAGTCGAGAAAGCCAAAGAGTAGTCCCACCGCCCATACCGAAGAGGAGTTATCCCTGATCAAGCGCATGTTGAGAAGAAATGGAGTCTGCAGCTTGGCAGAAGTTTATGTCAACTGCCAAAAGCAAGGCTATCAAAGGAGTTTTGAGAGCATGTGCAGACAGATACGCAAAAAAGGCTATCGCAAGCCGGAAAATTCACCGAGAAAGTCACTATAAAAACGTCAATCATTATTAAACAAGTAAGAGGCTTTCCGCCACTGTGTGGCGGAAAGCCTCTTATTGTAGAGCCACGTTCAAAGTTTGTCTTTTCTCGAAAACTGTTTTTCGATGTCATAAGAACCTGAAACTTGAAAAGCCGGCTGGTTGCGCTTGTTTAAAAATCTATGCGGCAAACTTCATTCCCACTCCACGGTTGCAGGGGGTTTGCCGGTGCAGTCGTAAACGACGCGGTTGATGCCGCGCACTTCGTTGCAGATGCGCGTGGATGTGCGCTCCAGCACTTCGTAGGGCATGTGGAACCATTCGGCGGTCATGCCGTCGCGACTGGTGATGGCGCGCAGGGCGCAGACGCGCGCGTAGGTGCGCTCGTCGCCCATGACACCCACGGTGTGCACGGGAAGCAGCACGGCGAAGGCCTGCCAGATCTGGTTGTACAGGCCGGCGCGGCGGATTTCCTCGAGGAAAATTTTGTCGGCGCCGCGGAGGATCTCGAGCTTTTCTTTGGTGATGTCGCCGAGGCAGCGCACGGCAAGGCCGGGGCCGGGGAAGGGATGGCGGGTGACGATGTTCTCGGGCACGCCGAGCAGGCGTCCGACGGCGCGGCCTTCGTCTTTGAAAAGCTCGCGCAGCGGCTCGAGCAGCGACAGGTTCATGTCCTTGGGCAGGCCGCCCACGTTGTGGTGACTCTTGATGACGGCGGCGCCTTTGCGCTGGCCGCTTTCGATGACGTCGGGATAGAGAGTTCCCTGAAGCAGCCATTTGGCGCCGTTGATCTTGCGGGCCTCGGCTTCGAAGATGCGGATAAAGGTTTCGCCGATGATCTTGCGCTTCTTCTCGGGATCGATGACGCCGCCGAGGTTGTTGAGGAAAGTGGAACTGGCATCGACGTAAGCCACGTTGAGCTTCATCTGTTTGTAGCTCTCGAGAACCTCTTCGGCTTCGCCGGCTCGGAGCAGGCCGTTGTTGACGAAAATGCACTGAAGGCGGTCGCCGATGGCGGCAGAGGTGAGCGCTGCGGCGACAGAGCTGTCTACGCCGCCGGAAAGGCCGCAGATGACTTTTGCGTCGCCCACTTTGGCGCTGATCTCCTCTTTCATTTTTTCGACCCAGTCGCCCAGATTCCAGTCGCCCTTGCATCCGCAGATTTTGAACAGGAAATTGCCCAGCAGCTCGGCTCCCTTTTCGGTATGGAACACTTCGGGATGGAACTGCACGGCGTTGATGTGATTGTCGGCGGTGCGCATCCCCGCCACCACGCCGTCCTCGGAAAGGGCGGTCTCCACAAAGCCTACGGGGATTTTTTCCACGTCGTCGCCGTGGCTCATCCACACCTGTGACTTTTCGGGAACGCCTTCAAAGAAGGGACAGGCACGGTCTTTGACCACCAGCGTGGCGCGTCCGTACTCGCGCGCGGCGGAGCGGCGCACGACGCCGCCATAGGTGATGGCGGTCAGCTGCATTCCGTAGCAGATGCCGAGAATGGGAAGAGGGAGGTCGAAGAAACCTTCGGCCAGACGGGGAGAATCGGGCTCGAGCACGCTGCGGGGACCGCCGGAGATGATCAGCCCCGTGGGCTTGCGCGACGTGATCTCTTCCAGCGAGGCGTCGTAAGGCAAAATTTCGCTGTGCACTTTGAGTTCACGAACGCGGCGCGCTATCAACTGGGTATACTGAGAGCCGCAGTCCAGAATCACGATATTGTCCATGGAAAACTCCTTTCGGCGATTCGAAGAAATTTCAAAAAATGTCTTTATCCTTCAAAATTTTATTATAACAGCAGGAGCTTCTTGCAGAGCTTTCAAACCGTGAAAAGTTCTGTTTCGTTTAATTTTCCAAAAGCCGCAAAGCTTGCCCGTAGGTCGCCACAAACGGCAAACGCCGCTTTGAACACATCGGCTAAATTTCGTCGTCAGGGCGGCGGGGTTTCTTTCTGCGTCGACGGAAGCGGCGCTTTTTGGCAGGGGCGTTTTCCTGTTTTTCGCGTTTTTCAGCGGCATTCTTCTGCACGGGGGACATTTTTTTGTGTCGGCCCGCGTGGCGGCGGCGTTTTTCCAACCGCGTTCTGTCGCCGGGCACCAGACGGATTCTGGCTTCGGGCAGATTCACGGCAGTGCTGTCCATTTCAAGGATCCGGTCCTCAAAGCCGAACACTGTGGGGTCAATCTCCTCGATGGCAGCCTCCACATAGTTCATGCCGCTGAAGCGATAGGCCTCGGGCAGGGCGTTGTTGTAGCGTTTCACGCGCAGCAGCGCCTGAAGGAAGTTCTTCTCGTATTTTTGGAACAGCTCGGCGGCGATCATGCCGTCGGGATGGATGCTCTTCTCCCCGCCGTTCGTTTTGCGGAAAAACAGTTCGGCCATCTCCAGGTTCTGCTCGACTTCCATTTCGCCGTACCAGACGTCGGCCAGGATTTTCTTGAAACGATCTTTTTGGCCGGGCGCCAGCAGTTCGAGAGATCTGTCGATTTGCTTCACGGCGTCTCGGATCTCCGTGGCCACGGTCTTACACCGAAGTTGAGGCAGCGAGTAATTGGACACGATTTCGGCCTCGTTTTCCACGGTGCTGTGTTTTTTGAGAATCGCGCCGAAATCCGGGCGCAGTTGGATGGACGCTTTTTCGGCAGGCATCTGTTCCAAGGCTTTGAACATTTTTCCGATGTCCACGCCGCGAGATTCCACTGGAGAATCCTCAAGCCACGTGACAAAGCCTTCGTCAAAAAGGCCTTTGCGGCCGGCGCGACCGGCCATTTGGCTGAAGTTGGTCTTGCTGATGGGGCGCCGGTCGAAATATCTGACGGTCTGAGCGAATACCACGGTTTCGGCGGGCAGGTTGACGCCCAGCGCCAGAGCGTCGGTCCCCACCACCACGTCGATAATGCGCTCGCGGTAGGCGCGCTCCACAAGGAGTTTTTCTTTGGGCAGCAGTCGGCCGTAGTAGACGCCTACGCCTTTGAACATGTTTCTCTGAATGGTGTTGACTTCCAGGATCCACGCCAGATCGCGGAGGCGGGCCTTTCGGTTGCGGTCGATGTCCATGCGCTCAGCGGCAATCATATCGGCCACCTGATGGACGCCCTTCTGAGAAAAAGCGAAAACCAGTGCGTCGTGGATCTCGCGGGCCGTCTGGGAATGGTTCAGCACGGTGAGTTTGGTGATGCGTTCGCCGAGAACGTAGAGCTCGAAGGGACGCCCCATCACGCGCTCGAGGTAAGCGCGTATCTCGTCGGGTTGGCCGAAGGTGGCCGACATGACCAGTATGGGCACGGCGGGGTGGGTCTTGCGCAGGCCGTCGATGTAGGCACGGCTGCGCTCGTTCTCGCTGAAGATGTAGTGGAACTCGTCGATGATCAGGCACAGGCCGTCCCGCCCGGCGTATTTGAGGTCATAAATCTCCTGGGTGCAGCAGATCACCGGAGCGTCGGCGTTCTTCTTGAAGTCCCCCGTCTCGATGCCCACGTCGAAACCCATTTTGAGCAGATCCATATAGCGCTCGTTGCTCAGCGCCTTGATGGGGGCGGTGAAGATGACTTTGTCGCAGCCGCTCCTGTCGAGCTTCGGAGTTCCGCTCTCGTCGAGCAGCCCCGCCCAAAGATAGGCCACGAGGGTTTTTCCGGCACCCGTCGGAGCGGAGAGCACGGACGACAGCGGCGCGCCGCTGCCGTCGGTCAGCCGGCGTTTGGCTTCAAGCTGCCAGGGATAAAAGGTTATCCGATGCTGTGAAGGGTCCTCCATGGCTGTTCAGCTCCTTGCTCCCGGTGCGTGCAATAAAGAGGCAGGCGCGAAGCCTGCCTTCTCGGTCATCAATAGGATTTGGCGAAAATCGCCAGGCGCGCGCCCTCCTTGCCGGTGTAGACGCACTTTCCCGTAAGGCCGCGGCTCTCCAGAGGATAACAGCGCACAGTGGCCTGGGTTTCCTCTTTGATCTTCTTTTCGTCCTCTTTGCTGCCGGCGAAGAAGCACTTCACCCAGCCGCCGGCGGCAAGCGCTTTCTTGAGGTCTTCATAGTTGGAGACTTGGACGGTGTGGGCGTCGCGGAAAGCGCAGGCTTTTTCGTAGAGGTTTTTCTGGATGTCCTCGAGGATGGCGGGGACTTTCTCCGCCACTTCGCCCCACGCAAGGTCCTCTTTGGCGCCTGTGTCGCGGCGCACGCAGCGCACAGTCCCGTTGGCCTCGTCTTTTTCGCCCAGTTCGAGGCGCAGAGGCACGCCCTTTTGCAGATGGGAGAAAAAGCGGTCGGCCGGGCGCATGTAATGCTGCTCATCGACTTTGACGGACAGAGGTCCGAGGACTTTGCACAGCTCGTCGGCCAATCGATGGGCTTTTTCGTTCAGTTCGGCAAATTTGCCGTCGTCCTTGGAAATGGGCAGGATCACCGCTTTCACCGGGGCGATATGAGGCGGCAGGATCAGGCCGTCGTTGTCGGAATGGGTCATGATGACGGCGCCGATGAGGCGCGTGGAAATGCCCCAGCTGGTGGTCCAGGCATACTGCATTTCGCCGTTTTGATCCTGAAACTGGATGTTGAAGGCCTTGGCAAAGTTCTGGCCGAGGAAATGGCTGGTGCCGGCCTGAACGGCTTTGGTATCGCTCACCATGGTCTCGCAGGTGTAGGTGTCCAGCGCGCCGGGAAAACGCTCGCCTTCGGATTTGACGCCTTCGATCACGGGCAGAGCCAAGTCGTCTTTCATGATGCGGGCGTAGACCTGAAGCATTTTGATGGTCTCGGCCTCGGCCTCTTCGCGAGTCGCGTGGGCGGTGTGGCCTTCCTGCCAGAGAAATTCCGAAGTGCGCAGGAACAGGCGCGGGCGCTTTTCCCAGCGCATGACGTTGCACCACTGGTTGATCAGCAGGGGAAGGTCGCGCCAGGACTGGACCCACTTGCTGTACATGGAGCCGATGATGGTCTCGGAGGTGGGACGCACCACAAAGGGTTCTTCCAGCTCTTCGCCGCCAGCATGGGTCACCACGGCGCACTCCGGCGCGAAACCTTCCACGTGTTCGGCTTCCTTCTGAAGGAAGGACGCAGGAATCAGAAGCGGAAAGTAGGCGTTGACGTGTCCTGTTTCCTTGAAAGCCCGATCGTAGAGCGACTGAATATTTTCCCAGACGGCATAGCCCGTGGGGCGGATCACCATGCATCCGCGAACCGGCGCGTAATCCGCCAACTCGGCAACTTTAATGACGTCAAGATACCACTGTGAATAATCCTGTTCTTTCGGTGTGATGTTGCGTGCCATAGTTTCCTCTATTCCTCCTGCATTGATATGAGGATTGAAAAGCTTTGTCCTTCCGTCTCGAAATGTGTTCTTCACGACCATAAACGGTCGCACAGTCCCATGCGCGCAAAAAAAGCTCGAAGATCGTTTCCGTGCAGCTTTCGAGATCGCTCTCGCCCTGTCAGAAGGGACGGAACACGTCCCAGTCGGGGACGCCAATCCGCACGCCGAAGCGCCACTCGTCACGGTCGCTGTACAGCGCGTAAATTCGGCCGTCGATCAATTTGGGTGGCGTGCGCAGCGCAATGCCCACTTCCCATGGTTTGCCGTTGGAAACGCTGTTATGGTCCCAGGCATAGCCCTGGCCGCCGAAAACTTCGGCGATAATGGGGCCGAACATGGTCTCCGTCAGAGGCGAAGAAAATTTCAGTCTCCACCACGCGAAACGTTCTGCCATGAGAGGATGCTGAGAAAGGCTCAACAGCTCCTCTTCCGCGCCGAGATAAGCCGCGTAAATGGGACTTTCCCCCATCTCGCCCTCCACAAATCCACCGCTCAGATCGACTCTGAGGCTGTCGTTGATCTTTCGCCGACCTTGCAGATTCACGCGCAGCATCATGCTGTCCGTATCGTCAGGCCATGACGCGCGCACGCCCAGCAAAAATCCGTTGACGGGGTCGTCGGGATCGTCCATCAGATTCAGGCGGAGCGCAAGAAACGGAGCGAACCAGTTTGCGCTGTCGGCGCCTTCCACATGGCGCAGGTACGCCGACTCGACGCCGGCGGACAGGCGCAGGCGGTCGTGAATGGTGAAATGGCGCTGCACGTTGAAGCTGTATTTCTGCCATTTCAGCGGATTTTCATAAAGGTCGATCCGGTAGTGAGACGCCGAAAGGTCAGCCTCCCAGAAGTTGCTGCGCGAAATGTCCATGCCCCAGTAGTAGTTCAGGTCGGCGCCCCAGTATTGACTGAGGTACAGCCGCGCCCGCAATGTATCGCCGGGAGTCAAAATGTCGTAGCTCAAGCTTTCCAGCTTCAGCCAGCCTCGGCTTGACAGAGTGCTAGCATAGCTTCCCATCCGGTAAACATGCGGCGGCATGCGCTGCACTTTATAGTGGACAACGACGCCGCGATCAGTCTCCTGAAGGTCGTAATCGACGTTGCGCACGTCCTCGCGCCGCGTCAACTCTGCACAGTACTCCACCACATCGGGCATGGAAACGGGACGTCCCAGCCATTTCTTCAGGAACTCTCGCTCCAACTTGTGCGCCATCTCGTCGGGCACGCCCGTAACGCGGACGCCCATCACGCGGGGAACGGCGTATCTCTCCATCTCTTTCGGCTTGATGGGATGCCGCGGAGCGCTCTTAAGGATCTTCAAAAGCTTGGGCATGGCCTTAGTCGCCGCGTCGCGCCCCTGCTGAACGATCTCCTGTGCGGAGTTGGTGCCGAGCACAGGGTATTCTTTCACGCCGGGGTTGATGACGAAATCCGCTAAGGCCGCTTCGCGGCGCACGTTTTGCATCGTCAGGATGGTGATGGACTGGCTGACTACGCTGGCGACACCGGTGAGATCGCGTCTCGGCGACAGTTCGCTGGTTAAATTGACGGCCACGACGGGATAGCCCGGAAAAAGTTCGCGCGCCGTCTCGACGGGCATATTGCTCACCATACCGCCGTCCACAAGAAGACGCCCGTCAAGCTCCCACGGGTCGAAAATGCCGGGGAGCGACATGGAAGCGCGCACGGCGCTGGCAAGAGAGCCGTGGCGCAAAACCACCTTTTCGCCCGTCACCAGATCGGTGGCCACCGCCGCAAAGGGAATGGGAAGCTTGTTGAAATCGGTCACGGTAACGTTAGAAAGAAGTTGCGCAAAGTATTCGAGCACTGACGTTCCCGAGACGAGGCCGAGAGGCCCCACGGGACGGTGATTCTCGTCCATCTGAATTTCGGGCCGAATCACGCTGATGTCGCGGCTGGACTTTTCCGAAAGGTTGAAATACCTTCCCGGGCTGGCCGTGATGAGCTGCGCAAGGTTGACGTTGCTGACAATGCGCTCCATCTCTTCGGGAGACTGGCCGCTGGCGTACAGGCTTCCCACAATGGCGCCCATGCTGGTGGCCACAATGCCTGCAACGCCGATGCCTGCTTTTTCCAGCTCTTCGAGAACGCCGATGTGCGCGTAGCCTTTTATTCCTCCGCCGGAAAGCGCCAGAACGACGTAGGGCCTTTCGGCGGCCCTCAGAGGAACCGCGCAAGACAGCAGAACAAACGCTATAAGAAGCGCAATTTTTCTGCACATGCCTGCCCCCTCCTTTCCTCTTTCCGTTTTCCCGTCGATATCGACTATAAAATAACGGATATCATTTTACCACAGACTTCGGTCGGCCACTACCCTGAGCGCCTTCGTACGCGTGAAATTTCCGCAGACGCGCGTCGTAAAACTTTTCACTGTCGACGAGAGAACGGCAAACACGTAGCGTGCCTGCGGTTTGTAAAGAAATGACGTGCCGATGCCGTCACATTTCACTGAGAAATCGCAGAAGCTTTTGAAAAAAAACAACAAAATCCTCTAAAAGTACGAAAAATGCACTTCCGGAGAGCAAATGACAGCGAGCGCACGTCTTGCCCATAGCCGTCTCCGTGTTAAAATTGAAATGAAAGTTTATCTATCGTTTTTTTCGCAACTTCCGGCGGGCTGAAAGAGAAAATCTCGATTCCGTCGCTGCACGGGCACCAATTTCGATACCTTTCCGCGCTGGCAGGCCGAGAGAGCATCGACACCGAAGCTGAACGTGCGGATACGAGGGCGAAGCATTTTTCAGGAGAGCTTTTCGTTGACGTTCACGGGAGAAGGCTCAATGCGTCTCCGATTTTCAAGTGGAAATTTCTCATTTCCCATGACAGGAGGGAGCCCATGAATTTTATATACAACAAGCAAACATGCCAAAACCTGCGCGAAGCACTGCGCTTTGAATGGCTTGAAACCAACGGCCTCGGCGACTCCGCTTCAAGCACGATCACCGGCTGCAACACACGAAAATACCACGGCCTTTTTTCGGCGTCGCTGGACCGTCCCGCCGGACGATACGTTCTGCTGTCTACCCTCGAAGAATCCATGGTCGCCGGAAGTTCTGAATTTTTCTTCTCCTGCCGTCAGCACCCCGGCTGCTTCTACCCCGAAGGTCATGAATACCTGCAGAAAGCTTTTGTCGGCGCGTGGCCGAAATTTCGATTTCGCATGGGCGAACTGTTCGTCACGCGAGAAATTCTCATGCCCCGCAAGCGCCGCGGCGTGCTGATCCGCTACACATTGGAGTGTCCCGAAGGAACGCCTGGCGTGACGTTGCGCATTAGACCGCTGCTGGCCTACCGTTCGATCCACGGGTTGACGCGTCGCAACATGGATCTCCGCGTCTGGACCTATCCCGAGGACGGAGGCTTCAAAATCCAGCCCTATGATGCCATGCCGCCGATGATAATGCAGACCGACCTGCCGTCGGAATTTTTGCCGTCGCCCGACTGGTATTACAACGTGCAGTATCTTGTCGAGCGCGAACGGGGCTTTCCCTTTGAGGAGGACCTGTTCTGCCCCGGCGTCTTCGAAATTCCCCTGAAAGGGGGCCAGTCCGTTCTTCTCTCGGCATCGCTTTCGTCCATCAAGGCTCGGGAGCTTTCGCCGCTTTGGAACGAGGAAATCCGCCGGCGCGAGCACAGCGACAGAACGGCGCATACTGTGACGGGGCACCTGGCGCGCGAGGGCGAAAAGTTTCTGCTCTACGACGCTCAAGGCGCCAAATCCGTCGTCGCGGGCTACCCTTGGTTCGACGCTTGGGGGCGCGACGCCATGATCGCCCTTCCGGGACTGACTTTTTACGCGGGACGGACGCAGGAAGGCGTTGAAATCCTCGCCCGCGCGGGGCAAAACATGAAAGACGGCCTGATTCCCAATGTTTACGGCCTCGACGGCGTCAACAGCTACAACTCCGCCGACGCGTCGCTGTGGTATGCCTGGGCGGTCCGTCAGATGCAAGAAAACGCGCCCCAAGGCCTGGCGCTGGTCAAACGGCACTGCTGGCAACCGTTGAAAGAGGTTATCGCCGCTTATTCCGGCGGTCGAGTTCCCCACGTGTCCCCCGACGAAGCGGGACTTCTCGACGTGGGCACGCCCAAAACGCAGCTCACCTGGATGGACGCCCAAGTGAACGGAACTCCCGTGACGCCGCGCAATGGTTTTCCCGTTGAGATCAACGCGCTGTGGTACAACGCTCTGGTCTATGCCAACGGTTTGGCTCAAAAATTCGGCGAATCGCCGGTTTTTCCGCCGGAAAAACTCGTCGTCATGAAGTCTGAATTTACGACGCGGTTTTGGTCGGAAAAGCGAGGGTTTCTGGCCGACGTCTGGCGGCCCGACGGCGCCGACTGGAGTTTCCGTCCCAACCAACTTTTCGCCGCGTCGCTGCCCGAACCGCTGCTGGACAGAGAGCAATCGGCCGCCATGGTCGACCAGATTCGCCGCCGTCTGTTGACGCCCTTCGGCCTGCGCACTCTGGCGCCATCCGAAACCGCCTATCGGCCCCTTTACGAAGGTGATCCGTCGCAGCGCGATTCGGCTTACCATCAAGGAACGGTGTGGCCCTGGCTTTTAGGCGCCTATTGCGACGCGCTGATCGCCTCGACGCTTGACCCCAAACGCGTCCTTCAGAATTTCCTGCAGGACATGACGCCGCTTTTCGTTCGCCATCTGCGCCGGTACGGCATCGGTTCCATCGCCGAGATCTTCGACGCCGCGCCGCCCTTCCGCCCCAACGGCTGCATCGCTCAGGCCTGGAGCGTCGCCGAAGTCTACCGAGCGCTCAAGACCGTCGAAAGGAAGGTCCCTTCCGTCTTTGCCCGCTGGGAGACGCAGCTGGAAAAGGAGGCGTTCTGACATGAAAGTGCTCATGCTCGGCTGGGAATTTCCACCCGTCAAAAGCGGCGGCCTGGGCACGGCCTGCTATGGAATCACCGACGCGCTGGTGAAAAAAGGCATCGACGTCCTTTTTGTCATGCCCCAGACCGACCTTGACGAACATCCCGTTTCCCACGTGAAACTGCGCTCCGCCTCGGGAACGCTCATCCCCACGTACGCAGAGGCCAACCACGTTCTTCGCGCGACTTCCGCGCGGAGTGCCGGAAAAAACTCATCGGCGAAAACCGTCGAAGCGTTTGCGCCCAAAGACCTCAGCGAGTTTTGCGAGCACTTGATTTTGCGGGGAATTCGCTCGTCGCTGAAAGCCTACGACAGCCCGGCGACCTACCGCCAGCGCCGTATTCGGCAAGAACGCGCATCGTCGAAGGCCGGCTCGGCAAAAAGCGCCCCCTTTCCCCTCAATGGAGAGGAAAGCCTTTTCAGGCTGCTGTCGACGCCTGCCGGCGAAACGCCGAAAGAGCTTTTCTGCCCCGCAATCATTCACGGCGGCTACGGACCCGATCTGATGTCCGAGGTGTACCGTTACAGTCTGGCCGCCGCAGAAATCGCGCTGAAAGAAAGCTTCGACGTGATTCACGTCCACGACTGGATGACCTATCCCGCGGGCATTTTGATCAAACAGCTGACGGGGAAACCGCTGGTCGCCCACGCCCATGCGCTGGAACACGACCGCAGCGGCAGAGACGTCAACGACGAGATCGCCCATATCGAATGGGCGGGCCTGACGGCCGCCGACTGCGTTGTGGCCGTCAGCAGCTACACTAAAAACGAAATCATGCGGCTCTATAAAATCCCCGGCGAAAAGATCGAAGTGGTTCACAACGCCGTCAACCGCCATGAAATGCACAACGCCTATCACATTCCCCTTCAGCCGCACCGCGAAAAGCGCGTCCTCTTCATGGGACGCATCACCTACCAGAAGGGGCCGGACTACTTCGTCGAGGCCGCTCGCCTCGTCCACAGCGTGATGCCCGACGTGCATTTCGTCATGGCCGGCAGCGGCGACATGTTTTACCGCATGGTACGCCGCGTCGCCGAACTCCGCATGGGAACGGTGTTTCACTTCCCGGGATTTCAGTCGGGCGTCAACGTGGAACGCATGTACGCCAACTGCGACCTTTACGTGATGCCCAGCGTTTCGGAGCCCTTCGGCATTGCGCCGCTGGAAGCCATGATCTGCGACATTCCCGTGATCATCTCGCGCCAGTCGGGCGTCGCCGAAGTGGTCCACAACGCTCTGAAGGTGGACTTCTGGGACATTCACGATATGGCCGACAAAATCTGCGCCGTGCTGGCCTATCCGCGCCTTGCCGATGAAATGGTGAAAAACAGTCGTGCCGACCTGCGCCGCATCAAATGGTCTACCGCCGCCGGCCGGCTCTGCGAAATCTACCGCAGATGCCTTGACAGGAGATGACGAACAATGCCTTCGGTATGCTTTTACTTTCAGGTGCACCAGCCCTACCGGCTGAGACACTACAGCTTTTTCGACATCGGAAACGATCATTTCTACGAGGACGCCGAGGCCAACCGCACCATTATGGAGAAAGTGGCCCGCAAGTGCTATCTGCCCATGAACGCCCTGCTGCTGAAGCTGATCAAGCTGTGGGACGGACGCTTCAAAGTCGCGTTTTCCATCAGCGGCGTGGCTCTTGAACAGTTTGCCCAGTACGAGCCTCAGGTGCTTGACAGCTTCCGCCGCCTTGTGGACACAGGATGCGTCGAGATGCTCTCCGAGACCTACGCCCACTCGCTGGCGTCGCTTTACGATGCGCGCGAGTTCGAGGCACAGGTCAAGCTGCACGACCGCATGATCGAGGACAGCTTCGGCGTCGCGCCGCAGGTCTTTCGCAACACCGAGCTGATCTATCGCAACGACATTGCCGCCGCCGTGGAAAAAATGGGATACAAGGCCATGATCACCGAAGGCGCTGACCACATTCTGGGCTGGAGAAGCCCCAATTTCGTGTATCAGCCGTCAAACTGCACTCGCCTTCGCCTTCTGCTGAAAAATTACCGGCTGTCCGACGACATCGCCTTCCGCTTTTCCAACCGCGGCTGGAAGGAATGGCCGCTGACCGTTGAAAAATACGCCCAGTGGCTGCACGCCGTCAACGGCTCCGGCGAGCTGATCAACCTGTTCATGGACTACGAGACCTTCGGCGAGCATCAATGGGCCGAAACGGGCATTTTCCAGTTTATGGAAGCTCTGCCCGGCGCTCTGCTGGCCGATCCCGATTTCGACTTCGTCACTCCGTCGGAGGCAGCGGCGCGCTATCAACCCATCGCCAAGATCGACGTGCCCAACGCCATCTCATGGGCCGACGTGGAACGCGACCTCACGGCATGGATCGGCAACGACATGGAACGCGACGCCATCGAGTCGGTCTATGCCCTGCGCGACAAAGTCGAGGCCTCGGGCGACGAAGGCCTGATGCGCACTTGGCGCCGCCTTCAGACGTCAGACCATTTTTACTATATGTGCACCAAATGGTTTTCCGACGGCGACGTGCATAAATATTTCAATCCCTACGGCACGCCCTACGACGCCTACATCAATTACATGAACGTGCTGTCGGATTTCACCATGACTCTCGAGAAAAGAGAAACCGGCGCGCCTCGCGCCGAAAATCCACGTCGGTAAAAATCCACATCGGTAGAAGGAGAATTGTATGAACTCAAATCTTCAGCGCGCGCCTGCCGCGCTCTTTGAAGTATCCTGGGAAGTCTGCAACAAAGTGGGCGGCATCTATACCGTCGTCAGCACGAAAGCGGAAGAGGCGGCCAGACATTTCGGCGAAAACTACTTCCTGCTGGGACCACTGAGAAAGAAAAATCCCGGATTCGAAGAATGTCTCCCCGGCTCGCCCGACGACCTGACGTGGCAAAACTTCCGACGCGCCGCCTCGGTTCACCGCCTGAAATGCCGCTTCGGGCGCTGGCTCATCCCCGGGCGGCCGAAGGTCATTCTCATCGACTGGGAGGGACGTTACAACCAGAACCAGCTGCTTTACGACCTGTGGCAGAACTACGGCGTCGACTCGCTGACGGGCGGCTGGGATTACGTCGAGCCCGTCATGTTCAGTTCGGCCTGCGGCGAGGCCATCGCGGCATTCTCCAAGGTGCTGGCCGGCGACGGCGACAGTCCGCTCTGCACGGCAGCGCACTTCCACGAATGGATGTGCGGGGCTGGACTTCTGGCGCTGAAACGCATTGATCCGTCCATCGCCACAACCTTCACTACCCACGCCACAGTGCTGGGACGGGCCATGGCCGGCAGCGGACGTGACATTTACGCCGAAATGGATCAGATCAATCCCGCCGAGGAAGCGCGCCGTTACAACGTTGCAGCCAAGTGTTCCATGGAAAGCGCCGCCGCCCGCGAGGCCGATTGCTTCACCACCGTCAGCGCCATCACCGCCGACGAGGCCGCGGCCTTTCTGGGGCGCCGCCCCGACTTGGTGACGCCCAATGGCCTCTCTCTTTCGGCCATTCCCGATTACAGCGAAAATCGCAGCGAACCCCAGAAAAACAGAAAAAAAATTCTGGCGGCCGCCGAGCGCTTGCTGCGCCGCCATCTTCCCGATAGCACCCGAATTCTCCTCATTTCAGGACGCTACGAGTTTCACAACAAGGGCATCGACCTGTTTCTCGACGCTTTGGCGCAGCTGAACCGCAGCCGCGGCGCCGACAGGCCTCCCATTCTGGCGCTGCTGGCGGTGATGAACGGCCACAGAGGAATCGACGCCGAGGCGCTGAGCGACAATTCACCTTCGGAAGAGCAAAAAGGCGGCCGACTGACAGCCCATCAGATTTACGACGGCGCCAACGACGCCATCCTCTCGGCGTGTCGGCGGCTGGGACTCGACAACCGACGCGAAAATTCCGTTCAGGTCATTCTTGATCCCGCCGAGCTTGACGGCAGCGACGGCCTTTTCAATTTGGATTACATCAGCGTGCTGTGCGCTTGCGACGGCGGCGTTTTCCCGTCGTGGTACGAACCCTGGGGATACACGCCGCAGGAAGCGGCGGCCTGCGCCGTTCCCACGGTTACCAGCGACCTCGCCGGCTTCGGCCGGTGGGTGACCGGCTGCGGCGCCGACCTGAAGGGCATCAACGTGCTGGGACGCAGCCATCAGCCCTATGACAACATCGTCAAAAAGCTTGCCGAGGCTCTCGATCACCTCACGGAGTTGTCCGACGAGGCCCTGCTTCCGCTGCGCAAAGCTGCCCGCGAAACGGCGAGCAAGACCGACTGGAACAGCTTTTACGAGTTCTACGAAAACGCCTACGAGCTTGCCGCACGCAACGCCGCCGCGCGCACCTCGACTCGTCCCGTAGCCAACGTGAACGACGCCAAGATGCCTCGCGTGTTTTCAGGACGCGCTTCGGTGACGCCGCTGCTTCGCGGTTTCACCAGCATCGTCAAACTGCCCGAAAAGCTCTCTCGCCTTCAGGAACTGGCGCACAATCTGTGGTGGACGTGGCACCCTCAATACGTTCCGCTGTTCCGGGACATCGACGCCGGACTTTGGGAGCGCTTCGGGCACAACGCCGTGGCCGTCATCGAAAACGCCAGTCGAAGCCGCCTGCTGGAGCTGGCCGACGATCCCTCTTACCGCGCCCTTTACGACAGCGCCGTCGCAGCCCTGGACGCCGAGATGGAAGCCCCCTTCGACGACACCATCGCCGACCTGACGCCCAAAAGCCCCGTCGCCTACTTCTCCACGGAATACGGCATTCACGAAAGTCTACCCATCTACTCCGGCGGGCTGGGAATACTTTCGGGCGACCATCTGAAATCCGCCAGCGACCTCCGTCTGCCTCTCGTCGCCGTAGGGCTGCTGTACAAGTGCGGCTACTTCAAACAGAAAATCTCTTCCGACGGACGGCAGTTGGCGCTGTATCCCGAAAGCCAGTTCCGCACGCTGCCCATCAGCCGCGTCAAAGACAAACAAACCAGAGAGCACCTGCACATTTCCCTCAGCCTGCCCGGGCGCACCCTTTATGCCCGCGTCTGGCGCGCTCAGGTGGGACGGATTCCGCTGTACCTGCTGGACACCGACACGCCGAAAAACACCGAGGAGGATCGCCGCATCACCGAACGGCTTTACGTGGCCGACCGCGACGCTCGCATCCGGCAGGAAATTCTTCTTGGCATGGGGGGGCCGAAAACGCTGGCCGCCCTCGACATCCATCCCCACGTTTACCATATGAACGAAGGCCATTCGGCCTTTATGATTCTCGAAAGGATCCGCCATCTGTGCCTCACCCGCGGCCTCAGCTTTGAAGCCGCCCGCGAGGCCGTGCGCGGCGACAGCATCTTCACCACCCACACACCCGTTGACGCGGGAAACGAGCGATTCTCCGCAGAACTCATGCATCGCTATTTCGACGATTGGTGCCAACAGCTGGGCGTCGGTTGGAACGACCTGATGAAGCTGGGCTGCCGCAGCAATCAGAGCACCGACTTCGAGATGACCCTTTTGGCCCTGAACCACGCCATGCGGCGCAACGGCGTCAGCAAACTCCACGGCGGCGTTTCGCGCGCCATGTGGCAGTTCAACTGGAAAGGCCTTTCCGCCGAGGAAATTCCCATCGGCGCCATCACCAACGGCGTGCATCCCGCCACCTTCACGGGCACGCCCGTGGCCCACACGCTGGCACAAACTGTGGGCAGCGACTGGATGTTTCTCCCTCCCGACGCGCCACAGTGGGAAAAAGTCACACAGATTCCCGACAGCCAACTGTGGCAGGCCCACCAGGAACAAAAAGAAAACCTGATGGCGCTTCTGAAAAAGACGTCGCCCCGCAACTTTCAGAAGGCCGCCGAAAGCTGGAGGGTGCCGCCGCTGGTCATCGGCTTCGCCCGCCGTTTCGCTCCCTACAAGAGAGCCGACCTTCTTCTGGCCGATACCAAGCGCCTGACGCGACTTCTCTCCGAGCCGGACCGGCCGGCCATCGTCATCTTCTCCGGCAAGGCCCATCCCGCCGACGGGCAAGGCTGCGAACTCATCCACCGCGTCATCAAGGCCAGTCAGACGCCTGAACTGGCGGGACGCATATTCTTCATTCCCAACTACAATCTCGATATCGCCAGATGCATGGTGCAGGGCTGTGACGTGTGGCTCAACACTCCACGCCGCCCCTACGAGGCCAGCGGAACAAGCGGACAGAAAGCCGCGCCCAACGGCACGCTGAACCTCAGCGTTTCCGACGGCTGGTGGTGCGAGGGCGACAACGGCGAAAACGGCTGGACCATCGGCCCGCGCGTGACCACGCTGCACGATGCGCCTGCCGACCAGAGCGACTATGCCGACGCCGACAGCCTCTACACCCTGCTGGAAAACGAAATTCTGCCGCTGTATTTCAGCCGCAGCAGCGATGGACTTCCCCACGGCTGGATCCAGCGCATGAAAAACAGCATCGCCACGCTGACGCCTCAATTCAACAGCGCCCGCATGGTGCGCCAGTACACACTGGAGTGCTATAGCCCTGCCGCGGAACGCCACACGAAAATGCGCGCCGAAAACCGACTTCTTCCCCGCAGGCTCAGCCAGTGGAAAGCCAGCGCAGGCGCCCGCTTTTCAGGCGTTGGCATTTCACAGATCGAAGTTCAGGGACTGAAACAGAACCACATCCCCTGCACCGAGCCGCTGACCGTCTCGGCTTGGGTACGCCCCGGTGCCATGAAGCCCGAGGAGCTGCAGATTCAGTTCGTCGCCGGCCGCAGCGAAGGACGGGAGTTTGTCGAAAAGCCCGACGTCACCGTGCTGACGCTCCAAGGCACCGACAAAGATGGCCAGCTGATCTACAGAGGCACCTACACGCCGCAGTACAACGGCCACTATCTCTACGGAATCCGCGCTCTGCCCTACAGCCCCGACCTCGACGACCTGTTTGACACGCGCCTCATTCAGTGGGGTTAACTTCCGCCAAACACCACGGTCCGTTTCTTTCGGGCCGACAGCGAAGGAAACCCGCATCGCTCGCACATCCAAAATGACAACGCAAAAGCGCCTGCCGCTTTCCCCAAATATCGGGAAAACGGCAGGCGCTTTTCGAAATCTTGAACATGCCCTTTCGTGCAAAAGGGGGCAATCACCGAGGCGGTTTAATCGTCCCGCTTTACGCCCAAACGCGGCAGCGCCATGATCAGCAGAGAGGCCACAACGCACGTGCCGACCTTGTCGACTAAATTGGACGCCACATTGCGCAGGAAAGACGCCTGAAAAATAGTCTGGCCGCCCTTGACCAACGCCATGACCAGCACGTCGGAGAAAGAGCCGTTGAGTCCGCCGTAGACAAAAATGCCGATGGGCGTGCCGATGGCCGGGCAGATAAAGCTCAGCGCCAACCCCAGCAACACGGCCGTAAACAGCGTAAAGCGGAATTTACGGCAGACCAGACCGGTGACAAGCCCCACAGCCATGTTCACCAGGGCAAAGGGAATATCTCTCACACTGTAGATCAGACCAGTGACAACATTGGTCAGCGCGCCGACGATCATCCCCGGAATCGGTCCGAACAGCACGGCGGCCAACACCGTGCCCAGCGTGTCCAGATACAGCGGGATCTTCAGTGCCGACGTGACAATGCCCAGAACGATGTTCACCGCAATAGCCACACTGCAAAAAATCATGACGTACGTACGGCTGCGTTTCTCCATCAAACAATTCCTCCCCGGAAAGCGTGCCGAAGCACCCAAATAGCATCCCTCTTTGACGTTTTCTCGCGCCACGCCCGCAAAGCGATCACTCCATCATGGAGAGAGCACGCTCGGGCTCCGGCGCAAAAAGCCCTTCAAAAGGCAGCGTCAATCCCCGCCGATCCAGCAGGTTGCAAAACTCTTCCATGAAAACGCCGCGCCCCGCCGCCAGCCTCACCGAGGAGAGCGCCGGCGCAAGATCGCGGCCGCACAGTTCTCCGCCCCAGGCGCCGCGGCAAGTATACTTGACGCCGCAGGACGGACTGCCGTCAACGCCGAGAACGCCCAAAAGCCTAACCTCAGGGTCGCTGGCATAACACCACAGCTGATCGCAGACAGGCTCCAGCATTTCACGGCAGCGTGCTCTGAAAAACGGATTGTCGAACTGCTCGTACACGTGCCCCCAACGGAGAGAGCCATACATCAGAAACTCAGGACAGGGCAGCTGAAGCAGCTGCACGCCGCGCCGCAGAGCCAAGCGCACCGTTTTCAGCCGCAAACGCTCTTCCGCCCGGCTTTCCGCCTCGTCGAAGCGCCTCACTTTGGCCGCTCTGTTGAGCAGACAGTGGCTGACCGCCAGAATCCTCTGTTTCATGGCATTCCCCCGTTCCATACCTTTTTTCGCAACTTTTCGCCCCATCATTATATCAAAAATAAGAATAGGTACAAGAACTAAAAATTATTAACATTTCCACTTTAATGGCCTGAAAGATCCATCAAAACACAAAAAGCGGCGGCTTCATTTCAGCCGCCGCTTCAATTTCTCCAAACAAAAAAACAGAGAGCTTCCGTGCGCGAAAGTTCAGCGAAATGCCTTTGCCATTTTGTAGTGAATATCTCTCAGCTGCTTGTGCGGCAGTTAACGGTGGATGAGGCGTGCATGGCGGCGTTGTCAATTTCTAAGCTGCCTATGCGGCAGTTAACAAAAGGCCCTCGATGCGATTGCCTACACGATTTTTCTAAGCTGCCTATGCGGCAGTTAACGAATGAATACGTCATGAACGAGAGCAACTGCATTTCTAAGCTGCCTATGCGGCAGTTAACACTCTCTCCCCCCCTGCGCGTTTTTCGCGTGAGTTTCTAAGCTGCCTATGCGGCAGTTAACTGGGACGACGACAGCCTTGTGGCGCGCACGCATTTCTAAGCTGCCTATGCGGCAGTTAACTGGCGGGAGCATCATGTCGATGCGGTGATGGTTTTCTAAGCTGCCTATGCGGCAGTTAACGCCGATGAAGAGCTGCAACGCATCTCAAATGATTTCTAAGCTGCCTATGCGGCAGTTAACCAGTAGGAACAGCGCAGGTTGCAGTCGTTATTTTTCTAAGCTGCCTATGCGGCAGTTAACTCGCACAGGCGTCCGATGTTCCCGAGCACGTGTTTCTAAGCTGCCTATGCGGCAGTTAACTAATACTGATACAGCGAAAAGGCTCGGATATTTTTCTAAGCTGCCTATGCGGCAGTTAACAGTAGTCTATCGGCTTGACGTCTTTGAGCGGCTTTCTAAGCTGCCTATGCGGCAGTTAACAGTTCGGCTGTGTGGCCACAGGCATAAGTTATTTTCTAAGCTGCCTATGCGGCAGTTAACGGTCACGGCGTGGACGCTATCCCGCGGGCGCTTTTCTAAGCTGCCTATGCGGCAGTTAACCAAAATAATGGCTACAAAGACTGGAACGACTGTTTCTAAGCTGCCTATGCGGCAGTTAACCTACCGTGCTTTTCAATTTATCTGCCGCATAGTTTCTAAGCTGCCTATGCGGCAGTTAACAAGAAGCGATCGAAGCGATGTACAAAGATGCCTTTCTAAGCTGCCTATGCGGCAGTTAACGCTCTGGCAGTGTAAAAATACCGTGTCATATGTTTCTAAGCTGCCTATGCGGCAGTTAACTAAGCGTCACGACGCAGATCGAGACGCCCCTCTTTCTAAGCTGCCTATGCGGCAGTTAACTATGGTTTTCCCCAACCAAATCCCCCACTTATTTTCTAAGCTGCCTATGCGGCAGTTAACAGTTTCATACTGTATACTCCCTTTCATTTTAGTTTCTAAGCTGCCTATGCGGCAGTTAACTACATCACATATCCGCCGGCTCTCTCCGCGCATTTCTAAGCTGCCTATGCGGCAGTTAACCTGTCTGCGGCATTTCTTCCATGCCCGCATACTTTCTAAGCTGCCTATGCGGCAGTTAACTTGGTACGCAGTCCATGACGGCAGAATTGACGGTTTCTAAGCTGCCTATGCGGCAGTTAACGCTAGCGCATGACGTCACCGACCGCACATGTATTTCTAAGCTGCCTATGCGGCAGTTAACACGAACTACGAGATCCGCGACGGCCTCGTATGTTTCTAAGCTGCCTATGCGGCAGTTAACTCATGCATTGGATGCGTAACGCCGTAGTCATCAGGCTTCACGTACAGATTTCACTTTTTACCCTTTTTGATGCCGCGCTCTATAACGTCAGCAGTCATGGGATACGCTCAGCACTCTGAAAAACTTGGGTCAAAATTCAGGCACCGCTGAATGTCGACTGAGGCCAAAGGTATTGAATTCATTTCCCTCTGGCCGTTCTGCTTCCTTCTTCTCGATAAAGAGCGGGTAATGATGGCTGTTTGTCGCGCTTTTCAGCGTAATGTAAGGAAAACGGGATTCGGGATCCTTCCGTTTGAAAAGGGACACCGCCTCTTCATAGCTGACTCCGCTGTGCCGCCTGACATATCTTCGCGCTTTTGCAGGAACTGAATTCTCGGGCTGATAGCGGCTGTACACGGCATATCCCGTAATTTTTCTTTCGGGAACAGGCCTTACGCCCGTACAGTGAACGTAATCGGAGAGAGTTTTCAGCACTTCTGGAAGGGCGAGGGCTTCCAAATCTTCTTCTTGAGATGCCATAATCCTGATTTTGCTCCCCAAACATTTTTCGCTGTATTCCGGAAATGAGACGGCATAAATCGCATCGTTCTTATTTTTTTGGTCGGCAAAGGCAATGTGAAGTCGCGTATAGACCTTCGTCCACAGGAAGTACAGGGGAACCTCAGCGTCGGAGATCAGCGTAATTTCCCGGTAGTACTTCATCGGCGACTCACTCTTTCTCGCTCTGGCCGAAAACGCCACCTCTGATAAGAACGGCCATAACATAATTGAGGTCGTTTTCATCTTCCAGCTTCTCTCCAATCGACCACCGATCGAAGAGCGCATAGAAATCCTTCTTATCGGTAGGCACGCGGTAGGCCTTGCCTCGCGACGTCACCGCGCCGTAGGGATCGACGGCAATGGGACCGATGCCCAAGCTTTCATAGTCGGGATACCAGGTGTCGATGGTCCTGATGGCGTTACCCAGTTTCTGGGAGTGCATGGCAGCCATGCCCTCTACCGAATAAAGAACCTTGCTTTTATTGCCCTTGCCTTTATCCATTATCATTTCTTCACTGGGATAGATTTCCTGCCCCTTCCCTACGAGGACAAAGGCTTCCACGGCGAGCATGAGGAATCCTCTCCTGCCTGTCAAGGCGTCGGCAATCAACGCGGACAACTCTTCCGTTTTTTCATCGGTTCTGTCAAAATTTTTCAGTGAGTAGTCATAGCCGTTGAAGGTCCATTCTTTTGCCGGTTCTTCAGACATCACACGAACGCGGACCTCAACTCTTTCGGCGCCAACGCGGTTTCGCCAGAGAAAACGTCCGTTGGCAATGTTCAGGGCATAGCGTTTGGCCAGCTCTTTGAAGCCATACTCTTCGCTGAAGAGCTTTCCGGCTTCTTCGATTTTCCTTTGATGATCTGCATCGTTACAGGCTGATGGGACGAAGGCCCCCGGAAGCACTTTAAGGGTGAAGGATAACTTTAAGGTATCGTCGTTCAAAGGTAACGCGGCGGCATCAACGGTCTGAAGATTGGCCTTTTCCACTTCGGCGTTGAGTTTTGCAGGATCGTTTTTCACGGCAGGTTTCAACCTGTTGGAAATGGTACCTCGAACAGTTTTTTCCACAACTTGGATGGGTCTTGCGACGCCATGTCGTTGGTCCCAGTTGGTGCTGTACATATAGCCGTCGGACAAAACAAGCTTCTTTTCAAAGGCGAGGACAGAGGCAAAACCGTTATTTTTCTTAGCCATTTGAGGACCTCCAGTTAGATTTTGTTCACGCAAAGGTACATTTCATTGTCTTGGTCGTAACGATAGTGCCACAAAATTTCATCTAATTTTTCAAAGCGGTAGGGCATTTTAAACTCTCCAAGGGTGAGCACGTTTTCCACAAATTGATGAGGGAGTGAGGGGTCTCTCTGATTTCTCACGCTGCCAAGGGGAGAGATGGCTCGAAAGCCCACGGCGATCGGTACTATCCATCCGCGATAAGCCCTTGAACTCTCCCAGCGAACAACTTTTCCGTTCTCATCTCTCTCCGCGGAACAGTTCAGCTGCAAGGCGTACAAAAGCCGATCCAAACTGTCTTTGCGAAGAACCTCCTCCGCGTTCATCAGATCGCGACGTTCGATGATGACATAGCCGGGCATGAGTGCTCTCAGGGCTTTCCTGATGGTCGGCGGTTTGTCAGGATCAGCATAAAGCACCTGGGTTTTCTTCACGTTCAGAAGGTCTCCACCGGCCATTTTCATCGTCGGCAAAAGTTGATTGACCGCGCTGAGAAACTGCTTCTCGTTGTCGCCGTTGACGCCCTGAAGCTCTACAAGAAGGCTGACTTCCAGATGAATTCTCGGCTCTTCGATGAAGGAAGGGCGTTTTCCTTTTTCATCAAGAGGATTGGATGTCCCAATCACAGAGAAAACATAATCTCCAGGCCCCTTATACGTCTGCAGATCTGTTTTATGAAAAGAAATTCCAACCCGAGGCAGGCGAACGGACTGCAACTCCGTACTTTGTGTGACCTTTCGCTCTAAGGCATGCACTGCGCCCAGCCAGGCCGTCATGGCGGGCACGCCGACGGTCAGCGGACTGCTTAATGCATTGGCGTTGTGAATATACATATGTGACAGCAGCAAATAGGGTGTCATGACTGGAATCTCACCTCCTCACGAAGCGCCGCTTCCAAAGCTCCCGCGAAAGAAGTCATTTCTGCATCTCCCAAAACGACAGGGACTTCTTTGGCACCTGTAACGACCCACTGATATTTTCTGATGAACCACCGCCCGAACGCATCGGCAACTTCCTGAATCCATTGGCCGTCTTTACGGGCCTCCGTATATTTATCGTCAAGCCAGATCTTCTGTGATTTGGGCAGTTTGCTGCAGCTTTCCCGGTCGCTCCAACCTTCACCTTCGCCGCGAAGCTCATAGCAGTACTGAAGGGCTTCGTCGGCAAGATCACTGACCAGCTCTCTTATACGCGCCCTTATTTCCTTGTTGTTTCGGTCGCATTTGAACAACGTGTGCAGCTTCATAAACGAATCGCGGTGACGGAAATACGGCAGGGTTTCGCTGAAAAAATCCCTGTGGGGAAGACGCAGTTCACGATCTTCCAAACGCGGTGGCAATGATTGTAAAAGCGCTGCCTTTCCATGATTTCCATTGTTCAATGTGCTGATATTCTGCGGCTTCGTCCCGCCGAACCCCATGACGAGACAATTTATCAGTTGAGTATGACTTTCTCCGTACTGCGAATCACCCGGCGTACGACTTGCTCTTCTTTTCTCGTTCATCGCCCAGTATTTTTTGTTAAGAGCAGCCAGCAAGCTGGACTGCGGAAGCGGCGTCAATAATCGGTACGTTCCATCTTCCATAGGAAAATAAACTTGCCGTAAACAATACTCGGTGGCATCGGGCATTGGAGTGTCCCGAAGCGATTTGAGGGCCTCTACAAGCTTCTGAGGATCCAGCCCCAATTCCCGCAGTTCCTGAAAAACCTCGGGATCATCTTCCTTCACGTGCTGAAAAAGTGACCTACTGTCCTCCAGCTCGCACAAAAGGAACTTTGCCGCTCCCACATATTCTGCCGATGAATAAACAAGATCAGTCAGAACCTCCGCGCTTGCGGTGGTCACGTATTCCCGGCTGCCCGAAGAACAACGCTCGTAAAGGAACGCTTTTGCTTCGGGATGGGTGTATTTTCCCACGTGCGTGGCCAGCCTGCAGTGTGGAATTCTGCCGATGTTTTTTTCGTACCATTCGACAGGCGAGATTTTCTTTGATTGAGCTTCTTTTTTAATGTACTCCGCCAAAACTCCCAAAATCATCCCTCCATTTCTGAATCGACTTTAAACATTCCGAGCTGGTCGGAATAATACCAACGGGGCGCGGATTTTTTTTCATCGGGCTTTGGAAAGGTGATCTCGCCGTATTTCAGAGAGAGCGTCACAGTAATGTCTTCTCTGTCGGTTTCTTCTTCTCCCGCCAGTCTTTCGATGGATTTTTCATAGTCTCTGACCAGCCACAGACGCTGCTCCATAGCCCGGTCAATACCTGTAAACTCATGGATATTATAGAGTTTTTCCACTGGAATGGGAGATGAAAGGTCCGGGTCGTAGAGGCAGAACGTTCTCTTTCCGGCCTCAACGCGACCGTAGATCTTGAGATCTTTGGCCGCGCTTTCCCTGAAGGGATTGATTTTCTGTGGCAGAGCGGTCATCCACCAGTATTCTCGAATCCAACCGTTCAGCGACTGCGGTCCGCCGTCGTCTTTGCCGTTGAAATCCACCATGGTCTGCTGCTCGAGATCGGCCAGTTTCTCGTGGGGAAAAAGTGTTTCCGATTTCTGAATTCTGGGCACGGCGTCGATTTTCTCTTTCAGCCGGGCTGTATCGACCAGAGCGGTCATATCATGGCTGACAAGTCGATACTGGGGCGTCTCGTAGCCGGGGTTGGAGAAGGCGATGGAATGCTTCAAGGCCCCAAAGGTTATACTGCATGATGGCTATATTGACGCGCGACGCCGTTTTTTCTCTGTGCCTCAAGACTCGCCCGCCCAGCTGAATGATGGAACGAGAGGACGATGGCTCCACCACGGCCCAGTCAAAGTCGTGATCCCGTCCCACTTCTTCCACTGGCGTAGCGACAACGATAAACAGCAAGTTGGGGCTGTGGTTGGAATTGATGTGCCGACGTAGCACGTTGTCGGCGATATCGACGGAGCTGCCCGTTTCATCGGTACGCCGCAGCACGCCATCGAGATAATGCTCCTGTTCGTGACGCAGCAGAAGAATTTGTTGGCTGTGATAGGTCATCACTCTGACGTCCATGTCGTCGGGCCATGAACGCTTCATGAGAAAAAGGCTCAACTCAACACAGGGCGTGATCTGAGCCATGCGAACGACGCCAAAGGAAATTTTTTTGCCGCTGCGGCTGTCAGTGCTGCAATTATTTCTATGCAGCTCCTCGGCAGCCCTGGCGATCTCTTCAAAATAGCCCTCCTTCAACGACAAAGAAGCCCCTTTTTCCGGCGACGCACAGTGAACAATGATTCCCCTGCGCCTGACAGGTTGCTCTTCCAGCTTCTTCACCCGTTTTTTTACAAATCGGTTGTGGACGGCCATGTACTGGCCAAACTGCTCTGCATCCATGTCCTGGACTTCGGCGTTGAACTCGTCACACAGCACGACGGCAGCGTGTTTCCGTTTGTTGAAAAAAAGGTTGCTGCACTCAAGGCCAGCTCTGTAAACTCTGTACATGCCCTCGGCCAGGTCGGGCGGCAGGGTTGCCGAAGACAACACCACATTGCGTCCGAACATGCCCGCCAGATGGACAAGGCGGGATATGGCGATGAGATCTTTTTTCCCGAAGTCGTCGATCTCGTCAATGACAAGGTCGGAAGACAGGAGCCGCAGCGTGGGAAGAATGTATCTACCGCCCCTCACCGTTTCCGTGGCGCCCATCACATGGTCGATGGTGGCCACAAGAACAGGTTTGTAGAGAAAAGCTCTGTTCTTGGCTGCCCTTCTTTGGCGTCGCCCATCGCCGTCCGCAAGGAAAATATCGAGGAAGCGATGGCTGCTTTCGTTTTCCGCGCCCAAATATTGGACGTTCTCCGTCAACAGAGTTTCTTCGATCTCGTCGCCATCGTCGCGAAAATCATCTTCACTGAGGTTATTGTTTTCGCGAAGCATCTCTTCGCCCCGCTTTTTACTCTTCTGGTCTTCTTCATGCAGCTCGGTCATCGCGGCAGAACCGATAAGAACGGCCAACTCGTTTTCGTCCAGATGAATGCGTTTTCTGTATTCGTCACCCGTCTGCAGTGTCAACGAGCGCAATCCCAGCGCCAAAATATACCGCAGGGAGTCGCCGTCGCTCGACAGGGCCTGCAGGATCTTGGCGTTGGCAAAAGTTTTGCCGCAGCCCGTACTGGCCATGTTGACGACGAAAAAGCCATCCTGCTCCCCTCGCCTCTCGCGAAATGCCTTGATCTTGCCGACAACTTTATCCTGCCATACAAAGCGTCCCGAACTTTTTTGCTTCAGTTCTCTGTGATCGCAAGCGCTCTCCATGTGATCGGAAAAATACGGCAGTGAATGGGCAATTTTTACGGCCTGTGAGGCAACGCGGACAAGATGTTCTTCCAAAAACTGTTTCTTTTTATGGGTTTTCGGATCGGTATTCGCCCACAGTTTTACTGACTGCCACGTGCCCTTTTCGTCAGGTTGAGAGGATATAAAGTGATCGGCAAGCATCATGGAAAGTCGAGCCAACGCAGCGACCACTCTGAAGGCCGGCTTGGAGCGCTCCTCTTCAAAGCAGCGAAGGAAGTTTTCGTATTCCTTCAGCATCCGTCCACACCATTTGACAATCTGTTTCTTCCAGGCACTTCCCTTTTCGAAAAAAAGCCCCTTGGAAAAGGTGAAACACTGTTCCAGATCCTCTCTTGAGCCGTTCACATTGTGATAGCCCCAGTCACCGTCAATGCTCTTCAGCATGTCGGCAAAACTGTTTTTAGCCAGACCGTCATAGCGGGCGCCATCGGTAGAGGGCAAACGATGGTGAGACAGGATCAGCCATGACAAAAAGCAAGCAAGAGGCGGCATCTTGGCGCTCTCTATGGAAAGCCGGTCGCCACTCATAGCGCTCAGCAGACTTTCAGAGTGGAGTTTTCCGTCCACAAGCGCGGTGAGCCATATTCTATCGTCACTTTCGGCGCCACAGCTTTTGACCAATGCTTCCAGCAGCTTGCACGAAACCCACTCGTGACGCAGAGGATCCATTTTTTTCCATTTGCCGCTACACTGCAGCTTGTGCTGAAAATAATCGGAGGCCTTTCCCATGTCGTGGAACAGACCGCCAAGCGCCGCAAGTGCCTTGATGAGAGGCGCGTAGGTCCAATCGTTTTCCCATTCGCTGTGAATGAGGTTTTTACTGGTCGTGTTGACCGGAACGCATCCGCAATCATTGAATCGGCTTCGGTCGCCCACGACAAAAAGCAGTTCGCTGCAGTTTCTCGATCGAATCCATCGACAAGCTACGGCCATGTTTTTCGTGGCATGCCGCCTCAAAAGCGCCTTCACCGTTCTCAGTCCGTCTTCTGTCATGACAGTCTGCCACGTATCGTTTCCAATGCGGTCGGCGAAATTATCCAGAATATCTCTTACAGTATCTCGAGCTTTTTTTTCGCTTCGGCTCGTGAAGAGCACCATCATGATCGCTCACCACCCGAAAAAAGCGCACTGCACTTTTCAATTTCAGAAAACATGAAATCCAGCGCCTGATGCTCTGTAAATTTTTGCAGGCACAGCTGCCTGAACTCCCTATCGGCCCTGTTTCTAAGAGCGCTGATAAAGCTCCAGGGCAAAACGATGGCGTCCTTGATCAGATCGGCAACGTCAAAAACAAGGGCGCCCCTTCTGGTTTTTCCGTGCATGACGGCAAAAGAGAAGGGAATGCCCAATGCCCAGAGCGCCGTCGCCGCGAGGCCGTAGGCCAGATAATTTCCGTAGTTCAGCAGACTGTTGGCGCAGTCGCCCGAGTCGCGATCCCTGACGAAATTGTGCACATCGGTGATTCCGGCGGCGTAGCTGTAGAGTTTTTTCGTAAAAACGGCTTCGGCGCTCAACAATCGGGAAACGGAGTCGGCATCGTTGATCTGTCGGCGAAATAACCCTACGGCGCTGTCAATGGCTTCATCGTCGGGATAAAACAGCTCGTCGTGCAGATCTCTGTCCTTTCCCCAAACCTTCAGAAGAAATTCAATTCTCGCGATTTGAAATTCTTTCGCCGCCGCCAGCCTCTTTTTTTCGTCAAACCAGAACGACAGCCACCCCTGACAGTATTGAGTCGGTCTGTACTCGCTCTCGGGACAGAGCCACTGGATATCGGTCCCGGCAAATAGAGGCGTTCCGCCGTCGCCGCAGAACCCCACAAGCACGCCGGCAACGGACAGAAGTCTCATGGCAGCTTGGGTAATCGACGTTCCTGTGCCCAATAAAAGAACGGTCGTATTGGCTATCGGGATGTTCCAATAAAGATTTTCCTTATCGGACTCCGTCAAATAGACAATACGACCGTCTTTCTGCATGACGCGGCATTTCTCCAAATAGTATAAATTTGCTCGTTTGGAGTGAAGAATGGCTTTCAGTTCAGATTTTTTAACCTCTGGCACCATTGAATGAGCCTCACAAAAAGATTTTTATGTTCAAAAAGCATTATACCACAGACATTGTGCAGAAGTCATCCACCATATATTCAAATTTTCACGAAGGCTTTCCTTCTGTATTCCGCTCAACACCCTCCTCTAGGCAAAAAAGATAGGAAGGGAAAAAGGATGGTAACTCCATACGGACAAACCAATTACGCTCTCGGCTCGAACAGAGAAATCACCTTTACGAAAACTCGGGGGCCGTCTCACCTTAAAATAGGAGAGACAGCCCCCGAGTTTTCGTCTTTAATCAAGTTTTTTAACAGAAACTGTCCTACGCCAGTTTAATGGCCTGGGCGATTGAAACAAGCACGCAGCCCAGCGCCACCCACCACAAGAACACGGGCCAGATATAGCGCACCCAGCGTTCGAAGGGAATATTGACAATGCCCAGAACGGCCATAAGCGCCGAACTGGTGGGAATAACCCAGTTGCAGAATCCATCGCCGAAGTTGAAGGCCAAAATGGCGGTCTGACGGGTCATGCCGATAATGTCGGCCAGAGGCAGCATAATGGGCATGACTGCCGCGGCTTGGCCGGATCCCGAAGGGATCACCGTGTTGATCAGCAGGTTGGCGATAAACATGGCAGGCGCTTGAAGCACTGAAGGCACCTGTTTCAACACCTCGCTCAAGCCGTAAACGATGGTATCGAGCACTTTGCCGTCGGCGAGGATGGATGAAATGGCGCGTGCGGCAGCCACGAGGAAGAACACCGTCATCATGCTCTTTGCGCCGTCCACGAAGGTCTTCGCGATGGTCGTGGGCGTCATGCGGGCGCACAGTCCGGCCACAATGGCCAAGGCGATAAAGACGGCAGACAGCTGCTGATATTTCCATTTCCACATAATGCTGCCGTAAACCATCAGCACCATGGCCGCAATGGTGGCCAACGTCACGAGCCACTTTTTGCCGTCCATGGGACCGTAAGCTTTAATGGCATCGGAATCGCTGAGGTTTTCCGCCTTGTCGAGATCATAGGTAGGCGAAACCTCAGGGTTTTTGCTGATTTTCACCGTATAGCGCCAGATCAGAAAGCCCGTCAAAATCATATAGAGGAAGAAGCAAATGGCGCGGTACCACAGTCCCGAGAAGGGCGGCAGTCCCGCCAGCTCCTGGGCGATGAGGGTAGTGCTGGGCTGAAGCATTCCGGTGGCAAAGCCAACGGCCGTGCCACCCGTCATGATGGCAATAGCCGTAATGGAATCGAGCCCCAAAGCAAGGCAAATCATGACCAACACCGGCGCGAAGGCTACGAATTCGATGAGGCCTCGGGTCAGCATGAGGAAGCAGAACAGCACGAACATGGACAACACGAACATGGACTTCCGGTTGCGGTATTTCAACGCCAGAGTCCCGATGGACGAGTGCATGGCGCCGGATTTGATGACCACGGCAAAGGCCGCGCCGGAACACAGCAGCATGAACAGCAGATCGACAGCGCTCTTGGCACCCTTGGCGATGTGCAAAGGAACCAACAACGGATTGACGGGCGTTTTCTCCACCCAGTGGAACGACGCCGCGTCAACGATCTTTTTCCCCGTCACCGCGTCTTTGACGCGATTGAACTGGCCGGCGGGAATAATCCACGTCATCAAACAGGCAATCAGAATAATGGAGAAAATAATGACCAGCGTGTTCATGGCCTTTTTCCGCTTTGCCGGTTTCTCGGGTGCCTCCACAGACTTGACTTCTTCAGACATCACATAGCCCTCCTCACAGTTTTTCAACGTAAAAGCCCCTCTCCTGAAGGGCACAAGAAACTAACCGCGCGACTCCGCCTCAAGCTGAGCCTTGCGCGTTTTGAACTCCTCTTTGATTTCGTCGAGCAGTCCAGGCGCGACGATCAAGTCCGCCGCAGTCCCCGCCAGCACTTGAGCGCCAATGACGATGGCCCTGTGCGCGGACTCCGTCTTTCCGGCGTCCAAATAAGCCTGCGAATGGGAGGGCGAGCCCTCGGGCACGAAGGCCACGCGGATGCACGAGCCGGGCATGAGCTGCATGACGTTGCCCAGATCGGTGGACCCAGTCTTCTGCCGCGGCGGACGGATCACCGGCGCGCCCACGGCGCGCGCGTTTTCCATGATCAGGTCGTTGAGCTTCAGCGCGGGGATCTTGTTGTCCACGTCCTTGCAACGTTCCACTTCCACTTCAGTTTCAGTCATCATGGCCGCGCCCTTCAGCACCTTGAGAAAACGCTCAATGACGCCCTCAAGATAGGCGCGATTATAGGACCGGACATAGAACTGTGCCTGCGTAAAGGCCGGCACCGTGTTGGCGCCCGTGCCGCCGCCGTCGGTGATGTTGTAGTGAATCCGCGTGTCGTCTTTGACATGCTCACGCAGACACTCGACGCCGTGAAAAGCCAGCGACATGGCGTCAAGCGAACTGCGACCAAGTTCCGGTTTGATGGCCGCGTGAGAGGCTTGGCCGCGGTAGGTGACGATAAATTTCGTCAGCGCCATGGACTTCACGTCGGTGGTGGTCTCGCCGCTGCCGTGCATCATCAGTGCCACGTCGATGTCTTTGAAACAATCGCCGTGGCGAATCATCAAAATCTTGCCGCCTTCGGTCTCCTCGGCAGGCGTCCCGTAAACCACCACGGAAAAAGGCCCTTTTATGCCCGAATTTTTCAGAGCCGCCGCCGCAGCAAGGATGCACGGCCCCTGCATCTGATGTCCGCAGGCGTGTCCCAGCTTTGGCAGCGCGTCATATTCGCACAGCAGTCCGATGCGCGGGCCGCCGTCGCCGTTACGCCAAACGGCCCGAAAAGCCGTTTCAAGGCCGCCCACGCCGCGTTCCACGGCAAAACCCCGTTTTTCAAGCCAGCTTGTCAGCAGAGATGAGGCTCGTTTCTCTGTCAATCCCACTTCGGGATGGTCATAAATCTCATCGGACATGGCCGAAAGTTCCGGCTTCAGCGCGTCGATAAAACCGTTCATCCTCTTCTTTACGTCAGTGATCACCCAGCGCACTCCTTTCTGCTCCCGCGGGCCTTGCGGTCTTTTGAGAGCCTCAAAACTTCGATCTCTTCGGCAAGCGAAAGAGTCAAAAATCATCCCCTTTCGCCACCGCAGACGGCACTCCCAATCACATTCCCGATGCGGCGCGGCTCACTCCTCAGCTTTTCATTTCGACGCTGCCATCACTTTGCCGTGGAGACTGCCGACATAAAAGTTCTATTTTTGACGCTTGAAATTCTATTTCTAATTGATATGATTTTAACAAGCCATCGCAAGTTGTCAAGGCACTCAAGCCGATCAATGCGGCACTTTCAACGCCCCGAAAAATTCGTTTACAAAGACTCATGAAAGGAAAAATCATGCAGGCACGCGAACACGTCAAAGAATCCCAGCGGCTCAATGCGTCGGTCATGTGCAGCCTGGAAATTCTCGACCATCTTGAAAGCGAAAACTCTGCATCGCTGACTGAGCTCAGCGATGCCCTCCACATCAATAAATCCCGAATTATGCGGCTGTGCGGCACCATGGAAAAAATGGGTTACCTGCGCCGACGCAAAGAGGACGCCCGATACGTTCTCGGAGCACGCCTTCTCTCCATGGGACGCGCCTTCGAACGACAAAACCCGCTTTTGCAGATACTGCGCCCAAAAATGGAAGAAATTTCAGCACTGCTCCACGAGAACGTAACCTTTCAAGTTGTCCGCGACGAGCGGCGGCTGTGTCTGTGCTCCGTCAGCCGCCCCAACCGACAGCGCTACCTCACCCCCGAGGGATCGGAAGCTCCGCTGCGCTACGGCGCCTCGTCCAAAGTGTTCCTCGCCTGGGGTGCGCCGGAACTGCGGGCCAAAATTCTTGCCGAGGCGCCTTACCCGCGCTATACCCCCGCAACCATCGTCACCGCCGACGAAATGCTGGAAAGCATCGACCAGACCTTAAAACTCGGCTACGCTTTGTCGCGGGAAGAGCGCACTTACGGCACCGCCGCACTGGCCGTTCCCGTTTTCGGCGCCGGCGCAGAGCTTATCGGCTCCATCAGCCTGCCAGGCACCATGGAGCGAATGACTCCCGACTTCATCAAGAAAGCCCTCCCCATACTCAAAGAAGCCGCTCGGTACATCCGCACCATGACAGCCGGCGCGGAAAAAATACCGCTCCCGAAAATCCGCCGCGACTGAGAAATGCAGAGACACGACGCGCGTCATCTTGCCATACGACGTGCCCACTGATTTGCGAAAAGTGTACCGCCGCCATCTCTGGAAATCTTAAATCATAACCACCGGCCGTGCCGGTGGTTTGCACTAGCCCCCTTAGGGCATCTT
>CAZUQW010000018.1:0-31421 GCA_964622575.1 uncultured Synergistaceae bacterium
GCGCTATGAACTTCCTTTTAATTATTTCGCTGTCTACTTGACGGGGAGCAGTTCAAAATTTCGAGGCGGCCTCTGTGCTGTCCGACTGCGCGTCGAAGTGTTATAGCGCAGGTTTATCGTGCTCTTTTTCGAACGGGCTCGACTTCGGCGTCGGTCAGGACGCAGCGCGTGCCGTCTGTGTCCTCCATGCTGTGAAAGACGCCGGTGACTCTGATGGGCGTGCCGTCGGTCAGGCCCTTCAAAGCGTGATTTTCCGCGGGCTCGAATTCCAAACCGAGAAAGCAGCACTGCGTGGCGTCGGCGACGACGCAGCCGTAAAGCTGCGCGCCCGTTTCGGCGGGATCGGAAAGAGCCAGCATGCCCTCGAGGATCACGGTTTTTCCCTCGTATTCCTCGGGCTCGGTCATCATCCTGAAAATTTGGGCGTAGACCAGTGTGCTGCTCATTTTCGTCAGATCGAGAGCTTTGGCGGCCACGGCGTTTTCCGGCGGAGCGGCAAGCGTCATGACCGCCGCCATGCAGAGAAGTCCGGCGGCGCGGTGGAGCTTTTTCACCGCGCGCCTCTGTCCTGCAGAAGGCGCGCCACTCTGAAGGCGCAAAAGCCCACGGCATTGAGGGCCACAATGGTGGCGCCCACAGGCGTCCCCGACACAATGGAAATGACGATGCCCGCGGCGGTGCAGATCACGGCGAAGGCGGCGGAGCAGACCACCACGGCGCGGAAGCTGCGGAAAATTTCCATGGCCGACAACGCCGGAAAGACGATGAGCGCAGAGATGAGCAGCGATCCCACCAGCTTCATGGCCAGAACGATGACCAGAGCCGTCACGACGGCGATGACCGTGTTGTAGAAGTCGGTATGGATGCCGGCGGCCTTCGCGAAATTTTCGTCGAAAACCACGGCGAAGATCTTGTGGTAGAACAGGGCGAAAACCGCGGCTACCGCCAGACAGGCCAGAGCGCAAAGCCTTACTTCACCCCGCGTCAGCGTGAGGATGGACGTGGAGCCGAAGAGGGTGGTGCACACGTCTCCCGAGATGTTGGGCGATGCCGAAAACCGGTTCATCAGCAGGTAGCCCAGCGCCAGCGCCGCCACGGAGATCATGGCGACGGCGGCGTCTCCCTGGATTTTCGCGTTCTCGCCGCTGCGGAGCAGCAGCACGGCGCACAGCGTGGTGACGGGAAAGATGACCGTCATGGAGTTGGTGAGGCTCATGGCCGCCGCGGCCGCCATGGCGCCGAAGGCCACGTGGGACAGCGCGTCGCCGAGAAAGGAAAAGCGGCGCAGCACCAGAGTGACGCCCAGCAGCGATGAGCAGAAGGCCGTCATGACGCCCACGACTAGCGCGTAGCGCACGAAGGGATATTGAAAATATTCCGCCAGCTGATCACACATGGCGTTTTGCTCCTTCCAATGCCAGCCACGTTTTTCCCACGGGGCTTTCGATGTAGTCGGCGGTGGCGCCGAAAAACAGGGGCTGGCGTCCCATGTGGAGAATGTGGGACGCCAGGCGAACGGCTGCCGCCGTGTCGTGGGAAATCATGACGATGCTCATTCCGTCGCCGTTGAGGCCTTTGATGACGTCGTACATTTCGGCGGCGGCATGAGGATCGAGCCCGGCCACAGGTTCGTCGAGGACGAGGATTTTCCCTGCGGCGCAGAGCGCTCTGGCCAACAGGACGCGCCGCTGTTGGCCGCCCGAAAGTTCACGATAACAGCGCCTGCGCAGATGGACAATGCCCAGCTTTTCCATGGCGGTGATTGCGCGTTCCCTGTCACCGCGGGAATAGAAGGGGCGCCAGCCGCTGCGGTTGAGGCAGCCCGACAGCACCACCTCGCTCACCGATGCGGGAAAGTCCTTCTGGAGGCGACTCTGCTGCGGCAGATAGCCGATGTCCTGCGGCTTCAGTCCTTCGCCAGTCAGAATTCGGCCTGTCAGCGGCGGCAGAAGGCCCAGCAGCGTTTTGATCAAAGTGCTTTTTCCGGCGCCGTTTTCGCCGACGACGCACAGTGCGTCGCCCGATTGGACGGAGAAGTCGAGATTTTCCGAAATCGTTCTGCCGGGATAGCCCACCGACAGATTCCGACAGGTGAGAAGAGCCATAGCCGCGTCGCCTCAGTTCAAAGCCTTTTTGAGAGTTTCGAGGTTGCTCTCCATGATGGACAGGTAGGTGGCGCCGTCGTTGACGTCGCTGGCGGTGACAGACTGCATGGAGTTGAGCGTCATCACCTTCTGGGACTTTTCGGCGGTGTTCTGAACGATGGTTTCGGCGATGCGCCCGTCGGAGCCGTCGATGGTCATGACGGCGGGAAGGTGCAGTTCGTCCATCTTGCGGGCGAGGAAAACGACCGTCTTGAAGCTGGCCTCGGTCTCGGCGGAGCAGCCGGGAAAGGCCGCGTAGTAGTTCAGGCCGTAATCGTCCACCAGATAGCGGAAGGGGAAACGGTCGCCGAAAAGCAGCGTTTTCGAGGATGCCGTCTTGACTGCCTCGGCATATTTGGCGTCAAGCTCTTCAAGCCGGCTCACGTAGGCGTCGGCGTTGGCCCTGTAACGGGCTGCGCCGGCGGGATCGGCCTCGGCCAGACGATCGGCGGCGTAGCGGCACAGCGTCGCAGCGTTTTTCAGCGAGAGCCAGACGTGCTCGTCGTACTCGGGGTCCTCTTCGCCATCATGGTCGTCGTGGTCGTGCTCCTCTTCCATGCCCTCGACGGCCTCCTCTTCTTTGACGGCGTCGCCCAGGGCGGCCAGCAAATTGATGACGACCATGTCCTTGTTTTTCTTTTCTTTCAGGACGCCGTCAACCCAGCCGTCGGACTCTCCGCCCACGTAGACGAAAACGTCGCAGTCGGAAATCTTCGCTATGTCCGCCACCGACGGCTGATAGCTGTGCAGGTCGACGCCCTTGTCCATCAGCAGCGTCAGATCGGCCGGCCCGTCGCCCAGAATGTTGCGGAACCAGTCATAGGCGGGGAAAACCGTGCAGATAATCTTGAGATTGCCCGTGCGGGCAAAGGCGGCGTTGCCGCTCATCACGCCGGCGCCCGTCAGAACAAGGGCGCACAGCAGCAAAGCTTTCATTTTCTTTATCATCATCGAACCTCCAAAATCAACGAAACAATACTTTTCCAAAAAACGGACGTTTCAAAGCGCTCTCAAGCCGCTTTCTAGTTCAAAAGGCAGACTTTCAGCGAAACGGGCGTGGCCTCAGAAGGGGCAAAACTTGGCAGTCCGTGGAAGGCCAGTGGCCGCGTGGAAAAAAAGTGCGGGGAGGGCAACGTGGGTGCCGAAGCGGATTGTAGCAGCGCTCGGCAGACCCGCAGTTCGGCGCAGACGGGGCAGTCGCGTCCCGTGCAGTGGTGTGCGGCAAAGGCGAAAGGGCAGACCGAAGAGCAGAGGCGGGCGTACAAAAACAGCGCTACAAAAGTCAATAGGGCTTTTCGCACATTCAGGCGTTCTGTCATGGCTCTTCCTCCTTTGTGTTGGCGTTTTTACGGCGGTGCCGCGTATGACCCCAGTTCTTCCGATAGAGTCCGGCAGCTTTCCAATCTGCCGCGTTCCAGCGGGGCGCCGCGCGGATTTTCCCCGCGAGAACACTTTCCGATTATATCGACCTCACTTCGAATAATCTAGTTGTATTAAACAAACTGTTAAGCGTTCTCAAAAATCTAAAAACAAGTATTCATGTGTTTTATCGACGTTCTAATAGGTTAGCTTGGCAATAGTGTATTTTGTTTTAGCGGGTTGTTTCTCCGTTTTTCGAGGTGCTTTTTCCGTAAAAAACTCAGCGTGTCGAAAAGTTTATGCAAAAAACGCCAGAGAAACGCTTTTCCCAGTCTGTTTGACGTTCTCTCAAGCCCCTGTTGACATAAAAAATTAGTTGAAGGCAACTTAAGGCGTTTGATATTAGCATAGACTAATTTTCGAACGAGGCGACTTTCCACAAAACTCTTCATGCCGCTGGCTGCAGCATATCGCCAGTCAGCGTTATGCCTACATTTCACGGATTTTTCCCATAGGACGAATATTCTTGAGGAAAGTGCTGTATTTATCCTCTTTGGATAATAAAGTGGCTGAAGATTTTCCAAAAAATATATTGATCTCGCGTATATTACATAATAGAATGGCATCAAATTTTCTCATTTAATAAAAATTTTTTATAAATTCCTTGGCGTTTATACTTCACTTTTTTAAGCTGAACGGCCAAAGCCCCATTTATTATTCTGCAAAGCGATGTATTTTTAGGCGTGCGTGAAGCGGTCGCGCACAGAGAGTATGCGATAAACCTCAAAGGCTGTGACCTTGCCGCGGCGGCCATCATCCGTGACGAAACTGTCGGTGAAGGCCTCTGAAACAAGGTAAAACCATATCGTGAAAGGGAAGATGGAAACATGGGCACTGAGAGAAAAGGAATTTCATTGACAACCCAGATTTTGATGGCCACCATCGGAGGCATCCTGTTTGGAACTTTTGTCGGGCCATGGGCAGGGAACCTCAAGTTTATCGGCGATCTCTTTTTGCGTTTGATCCAGATGTCCGTCGTCGCGCTGGTCATGTCGTCGGTCATTGCCGCCGTCGGCGGCGGCGAGGCCAAAGACGTGGGGAAAATGGGCTTGCACACCATGAAGTGGATCCTCACCTTTACGTTGTGCTCGGCGGTTCTTGGATTGACCCTTTCGCTACTGATTCAGCCCGGTGCCGGAATCAGCCTCGTTGACGCGGCGAAAATCGGTAAAGTCACTGTGGCGGACGCGTCCATTAAGGACACTCTGGTCAACTTCATCCCCAAGAATATTTTTCAGGCCATGGCCGACGGAAGCATGGTTCCCGTCATTGCATTCTCGGTGTTTTTCGGCCTTGCCATGGGAATTTACGCCCGTGAATCTCAGAATACCGTGGTCGTTCAGTGGATCAAGGGAATGAACGGGACGATCACCCACATCATCAAACTTGTCATGAAAGTGGCTCCCATCGGCATCTTTGCCCTTCTGGCCGACGTTTCCGGACGAATTGGCTTTGCCGTCATCACGCCCATGCTGAAATTTCTGGGACTTCTGCTGATCGGCAATCTGATTCAATTTTTGGTCTACATTCCCCTGACGGCGGGCCTCGTCAAGGTCAATCCCTTTAAAATGCCGAAAAAATTCTTCAAGATGTCCATGATGGCAATCACCACGACATCGGGAGCCGTTTGCCTTCAGACCAAGATGGAGGACATGGTGACCAAGTTCGGCGTGAGCCGCAAAGTGACGGATTTTGTCGGCCCCATCACCATGTCGATGAACAGCTCGGGTGCCGTTCAATGCTATGTCGCAGCCATTTTCTTCATGGCGCAATCGACGGGAATCGCCCTTTCGACGGGACAGATGGCCATGGCCATTCTTCTGTCCAGCCTGATGTGCATGGGCACCATCTCTGTCCCTGGCGGATCTCTCATCGTTTATACCTTTTTGGCCAACTCACTTGGTCTGCCCCTTGAAAGCCTTTCGGTTCTCATCGGCATCGACTGGTTCGCCGGAATGTTCCGCACGCTGATGAACGTCGATATTGACGTGCTTGTGGGAATGCTGGCTGCCGACAAAATGGGCGAACTCGACAGAGACGTTTACAACGAAGTCAAAACTGCGAGCTTTTGATTGCCACGGCGGAAACTGTCGCTCGGTGAAGTCGCAAGAGCTTTCCTGAAACTGCAAGATGATCTCTCGTAAAAATCACACGCCGTCTGCTGCCGGACTCGATCCGGCGGTAGACGGCGTGTTTTGTCGGGGCGCATCATTCCATGGAGAAAAATATTTAGCGAAGGCGCCGTAGGGCGAAAGGGGCACTGAACATCGACGGCGTCTCTTTCGGCATTGCCAACCCTGCTGCGGCCTTTTTCGGCCTCTTGCGCCTTTCGATCGAGGGGTGGAGGCTCTCCCAGTTCAAACGTTTAATTGTTAGATGAAATTTAGTTTTATGTTGACAATCGACGCCGACCATCTATAATGGGAAAAATGAAAAATTCGGAGAGAATGCAACGATGATAAAGCTCATACAAGCCGCCTGCCGGTGGGGACGGGGGCGTTTTGACGGCTGGGTGATCGGAAAGGCCCGTTACTGTCTCCGCAGTCGGTCGGAAGCTGTGTCCTATGAATCCATGCCGAAAAAGGTCGCTCCCCGGTATGTCCTGTTGGAAACCGCTGCATACGATGCAGACGGTTTGCCCTGCCGGTCCCTTGAAATTTGTCTGGTGAACATCAAAGGTGATGGGAAAGTCGGCAGTATCAAGGAGTCCCCGCGCACGTCGGGACAACTGACCATGACTTTTCTTCCGGAAGACCTGAAGAGCTTTCTGGCCGCTTCCGGGGATACCAACCCGATTCACTCGGGGGCGAATGCAGTCGTCCCCGGCCTGTGGATCTTCAGTCGACTTGTGGATGTGTATGGTGCCCACAGCCCTCCCGAGACCTTCTCCATACGTTTTCTGCACCCTGTCCGTGCAGGAGACTCTGTCTGTCTGAGGCAAAAAGACAACGGGGTCATGGGAACCGTGGGCAGTGCCACGTGTTTTGCCATGACCATCGACACAACGAATCGAACTTCAAAGCGGAGGTTATCATGAAACAGAAAATCGACACGGTGGAACTCACCAAAATGGCGCTGCTGACGGCACTGATATGCGTTTCTTCTTACATTGCCATCCCTCTTCCCTTTACGCCGGCCAGGATTACGGGCCAGACGCTGGTCGTCAATCTCATTGCACTGCTTCTGACTCCCAGGCAGGCGGCATTGACCATGGTCGTGTACATTCTTCTGGGGCTGACGGGGCTGCCTGTATTCTCCGGCGCCATGGGCGGCCCGGGAAAGCTGTTCGGTCCTACGGGCGGTTATATTATGTCGTGGATTCCGGCGGTCATTCTCATGTCGCGGTTAAAAGGAGAAGGCAGCTTCAAGCGGTATTGTCTGGTGACCGTTCTGGTTGGAATGCCTGTGATCTATCTGATCGGCAGCGCGTATATGAAATTCGTAACCGGAATGGACTGGACTGCCACATTTACAGCCGCCGTGATCCCCTTCATTCCTCTTGATATTTTCAAATGCTTTGCTGCCGCTCTGATTGCAAAGCCGGTGCAGATCATTCTTTCAAACGCCCAGCGCACCCGCTCGCCAATGGTCCAATGACTCGTACGCTCCACAGGGATGCCATTTTGCACTTTGCAGGTGGCGTCCTTTTTGTTTGGACTGGATGCGCTCTTGCCGGAGGGGCACTGCATCTGACCATGGCTGCGGAGAGCGCCCCGACGATTCCCGAGGAGGTTTTTCATGGACAACGTATTTATACTTGGAGGGCTGCGCAGCTTTATCGGCATCAAAAACCGCGCATACCGCCATGTGCCCGCCGAATGTCTGGGCGCCGCCGTGTTGAAGGCGCTGGTCGCCAGGTATCAGCCGTCGAAAATCGACATGATCATCTGCGGCAACTGCGTGGGGGGAGGAGGCAACATGACCCGTCTCATGGCGCTGGAGGCGGGACTTCCAGAATCCATTCCCGCCTTTACGGTGGATCTTCAATGCGCTTCCTCTTTGGAAGCCGTCATAACGGCAGCAACCAGAATACAGAGCGGCTTGGCCGATCTGATCGTTGCCGGAGGTTTCGAAAGCAGTTCCACCCAGCCTCTGCGCAGCTACAACCCCAATCATCCCTCTGTTTTCTCCCGCGCTGACCGTTCTTTCGGCAGTCCTGATAATGGCGATGCCCACAGGGAGGCCCCCTCACTGACGTACAGCACGGCCAAATTTATTCCCGGGGTGCACCGCGAGGACGCGATGCTGCAGGGCGCTGAAAAGACCATAAACCATTACCGCATAAGCCGCAGCGAAATGGACGCCTGGGTGCTGGAAAGCCACAGGCGGGCGTACAGGGCGGCCCGTGAAGGCCTTCTTGACGGCCTAACCGTTTCGGTACTCGGGCTTGATCACGACGAAGGAATCCGCCCCCGTCTGAACCAACGCCTTCTGGACCGGCTGCCCTGCGTCCTGAAGGATGGCCGGTATCTCAATGCCGCCAATGTCTGCACCATGAATGACGGCGCGGCCTTTCTTCTTCTCTGTTCAGAATCGTATCTGAGAAAGCACGAACTCTCCGCTCGCTTCCGCCTTGAAAATGCCTGTACGGTGGGGGCCGACCCTTTAATGAGCCCTGCTTCCGTGCTTCCTGCCATCAAGGGCCTTTTGGAACGCAGCCGACTCTCCATGGACGACATCGGGGCCATTGAGTGCAATGAGGCCTTTGCCGCCATCGACGTGCTCGTCAATCGGGCTTATCCCCATAGGGCCTCCCGTTACAATCAGCTGGGTGGCGCCCTGGCCTACGGACATCCCTATGGGGCTTCCGGTGCCATTGTCCTTCTCCACCTGATGAGGGCCATGGAGCTGTCGGAAAGCAGCCGCGGCATCTGCTGCGCAGCGGCCGCAGGCGGCATCGGAAGCGTCGTTCTTCTGGAACGGTGAACAGGTGCATTTTCCAAAATTCCATACGCCAAGGAGTTCCCATGAAAAATTCTGTGGATTATCTCTCTTTGATTCAGTCCATTCCGGCTCACCGAACAGCTTTGATCGAGGACGGCCGAGTCTATACTTACGGCGCACTTGCCGATGAAGCCCGCCGCCTTCGCTCGTTGTCTCCGGAACCGGCCGGGCCTTCAGTGGCATGGATCAGGGCGGCCACTGTCTACGATCAGCTGGTCCGTTTTTTGGCGCTCAGCGGCACGTCGCGCGTTCCCGTCGTTGTGCCCGCCGACATGAAAGGTGTTCCTGAGTTTCATGCAACGGGAGACGTTCCCGCCGGGGCCTGTATGGGGGTGCTGACCTCCGGTTCGACGGGGCAGCCGAAGCTCTGGTTTCGCACTCTGGAGAGCTGGGCCTCATTCTTTCCCGTCCAAAACGAGATCTTTGGAATGACCGCCCGGACGCGGCTTTTCGCTCAGGGCAGCCTGGCATTTACCGGCAATCTCAATCTGTATCTGTCTCTTCTGTCACTCGGAGCGTCAGTCATCACGGTTTCCCGCGTCAATCCTTCCGCCTGGCGCAGGGAAATGGAGCTTCACCATGCGGATGCCCTCTATCTCATTCCCTGCAAGCTCCGGCTCCTGGCAAAATACGCCGCCCATTCCAATCCCGACGTCAAGACTATTCTGGCCGGTTCAGAGAGCCTTGGCCGCAGGGATCTCGCATCTTTGAAAGCGGCTTATCCGAACAGCCGCTGTTTTCTCTATTACGGAGCCAGCGAACTGAGCTATGTCACCTGGCTGACAGACGAAGAAATGAACGACAATCCGGCCTGTGTCGGCAGACCCTTTCCGGGCGTTGACGTCACCCTTCGCAACGGTGAGATCTACGTGGATACGCCCTATTCCGCCATGGGGATCACGGGGCCTTACAGCGTTGGCGATACCGGCTTCATGGACTGTAACGGGTATCTGTACTTCACTGGCCGCAAGGACAATGTGTTCAATATTCACGGCCGCAAGGTCTCGTCCGCGAAGGTCGAAAATGCCCTGAACGCCCTGCCTCAAATCCAGGAGGCTGCCGTCGTCTTTCAAAACGGAGCTCTGCGGGCCCACGTCCTCCTCTCGGAGCCGGACCGTTCAGTTCAAAATGCAGCTGCCCTGCGCCGCAGCATCAAGAGGGCGCTGAGTGACGATCTGGAATCCTGGGAAATTCCGCGGGAGATCCTCTTTCATGAAAAACTTCCCAAAAACGACAGCGGAAAGACCGTCAGGAAACGGCTTTCGGACGTGACGGCATCGGGCATTTCAACGGAATTGCAGTGAGGCGTAAAAACAGGGGCGTAGTCCTCTCTTCTTGAACCTTCAGTTGGGAAAACGTTGGAGAGAGCGCGTGTCCTGCAGAACGACACTCAAAGGGAGCTTGCTGATTTCAGTTCGTCAGCAAGCTCCCTTTTTTATGAGGGGGCTTCGTGCAGCCAAACGGCGGAGGTGAGCTGTCCTCGTGCATTTGGGGGATATGGTGGCGTTGTTTTTTTCATGGTGTCGACGGGGCCTTTGGCGCCAAGGTGTCATGAAGGGCAGCGATTGGAAATTTCCGTCGAAAGTGAAAAAACCTTTCAGAAAAGTCATTGAAGCGGCGACACTTTTACAGGCCGGGCGCCGATGATCTTTTCAGCGAAAATGATAGCCGAGGAGAACGATGTGCCGCATTATTCATTATTCAATGAGAAGTGCTGTGATTTTTTTATTCAAATCGACGTCAAAAGAACAAATATCTTACACAGTTATAATATTGTAGATAATATACGAATTCAGTTGACAGTGACAAAACTCATATTATAATATTGATAAGAAACAAAAAAACGCGAACTGGAGACTGGTGAAAATGTCAAAATACATTGTCAAGCGCCTGCTCACGCTGATTCCCGTCGTCATCGGCGTGACTTTTATTGTGTTCTTTATTATGAACCTCTCTCCGGGAGACCCCGCCGCCATTATTCTGGGCGAGCAGGCCACTGAAGAGGCGCTCCAAATGAAACGGGAGGAGCTCCATCTCAACGATCCCTTGCTCAAACGCTACGGCCGGTACATGTGGGACATGATGCACGGCGACCTGGGGCTTTCCTATAAAAACAGTTTGAGCGTCTGGGACCAGGTCGTCAGCCGTTTCCCCAACACCTGTATTCTGGCGGTAGCGGGCATTTTAGTGGCGCTGCTCATTGGGATTCCCGTCGGCATCATCTCGGCGAAAAAACAATATTCTCTCATCGACAACGTCTCCATGGTCTTCGCCCTCATCGGCGTGGCCATGCCCAACTTCTGGTTCGGCCTGCTGGCGGTCATCGTTTTCTCGCTGACGCTGGGCTGGCTTCCCTCTCAAGGCATGGGAGAGGGCTTCGTCCCTCTGATGCGCAGCATTGTCCTTCCCGCGCTGACGCTGGGAACGGGCTGCGCCGCCACGGTAACGCGAATGACGCGCTCTTCCATGCTGGAGGTCATCCGTCAGGACTACATCAGCACGGCGCGGGCCAAGGGGCTGGACGAACGGACCATCACCTATCGCCACATGCTGAGAAACGCGCTGATCCCCATCATTACGGCAACGGGGCTGCAGTTCGGCAGCCTTTTAGGCGGGGCCATGCTGACGGAGACCATTTTCTCGTGGCCGGGGCTGGGGCGGCTCATGGTGGACGCCATCAAGTCCAAGGACATCCCCCTCGTCCTCGGTTCAATCATCTTCATGGCGACGACATTTTCCATTGTCAATCTTGCCGTAGACATTATTTACGCCTTCGTCGATCCCAGAATCAAATCCCAGTACAGCGGAAAGTAGGTGAGCCTTCATGCAAAACTCGGTCAACGACCTTCGTCAAGCCGATCAGCCGTCGAAAGAGCGCTCTCTGTGGCAGGAGGCTTGGCGGCGCTTCAAAAAGAACAGAATGGCCATGGCAGGGCTCTACTTCATCCTGTTTTTGGTGGTGACGTCTCTGACCACCATGGCGATCGACGCGGCCACCAACGGGAGCTTTTACAATCAGCACGTCATCAAGCAGTCCTTGAGGCTGCGGCTTCAGAAGCCCAGCTTTCAGCATCCCTTCGGCCTCGACGAGTTCGGGCGGGACATGCTGTTGAGGATGCTGTGGGGAACGCGCTATTCTCTTTTCATGGGAACGCTGGCCATCTTCTTTTCCAGCGTCGTGGGCGGCGCCCTGGGCGCGTTTTCGGGATATTACGGTGGAGCGCTGGACAACGTGCTGATGCGATTTATGGACATCCTGCTGGCCATTCCTTCCATGCTGCTGGCCATCGCCATCGTCGCGGCGCTGGGAACAAGCCTCACCAACGTGCTCATCGCCATCGGCGTGTCCTATGTGCCCATTTTCGCGCGAACGGTTCGCGCGTCAGTTCTCATGGTGAAAGAGCAGGAGTTCATCGAAGCGGCGCGAAGCATCGGCTGCAACGACTTCACGATTATCTTCCAGTATATCGTGCCCAACTCTCTGGCGCCCACCATCGTTCAGGTCACTCTGGGCATCGCCGGCGCCATTCTCTCCATCGCCGGACTTTCCTTTCTGGGGCTGGGCATTCAGCCGCCCACGCCCGAATGGGGCGCCATGCTTTCCAACGCCAGAACCTACATCCGCGATGCGTGGCACATTACCATTATTCCCGGCATGGGCATTATGCTGACGATCCTGGCTCTCAACCTCATGGGCGACGGGCTGCGTGACGCCCTCGATCCCCGACTGAAGGACTAAGGCGGTGAGCACGGTGTCCGAACATTTGCTTGAAGTCAAAAATCTGCATATCCATTACGCCACCGACGAAGGCGTGGTCAAAGCGCTGAACGGCGCGTCCATCGCCATTGACGAAGGGAAAACTCTCGGTCTTGTGGGCGAAACGGGAGCGGGCAAGACCACGCTGGCCCGCGGAATTTTGCGCCTCGTCCCCAACCCTCCGGGGAAGATCATCGGCGGGGAGGTGCTGTTCGACGGGCGGGATCTGCTGAAAATATCCGAGGAGGAGATGAGAACGGTCAGAGGCCGGGACATCTCCATGATCTTCCAGGATCCCATGACGTCGCTGAACCCCGTGCTGACGGTGGGCGACCAGATTCTCGAGGTCATCGTCACCCACAACCGGACGTTGTCCCATGACGAAGCGAAGCGAAAGGCCGAGGAGATGCTGGAGATGGTGGGCATCCCGAGAAAGCGCTATGGCGCCTATCCCCACCAGTTTTCCGGCGGCATGAAACAGCGCGTGGTCATCGCCATCGCTCTGGCCTGCAAGCCGCGGCTGCTCATCGCCGACGAGCCGACAACGGCCCTTGACGTGACCATTCAGGCGCAGATCCTCGAGATGATCCACCAGCTGAAAAAGCAGAACAACACGTCCATGCTGCTGATCACCCACGACCTGGGCGTGGTGGCCCAAAATTGCGACGACGTGGCCATTGTGTACACGGGGGAGATCGTCGAAGTGGGCAATATCAAGGACGTCTATCACGAAAAGCTCCATCCCTACACGCAGGGGCTTTTCGGGTCGATTCCCTCGCTGTCGTCGAAAGAGCGGCGGCTTCACGCCATCGACGGCATGATGCCCGACCCCACCAAGCTCCCCGAGGGCTGCAAGTTCTACGAGCGCTGTCCCTTCGCGGAAGAGCGGTGCCGTCGCGAACTTCCCGAGCTTATGGAGTTCAAACCGGGCCATAAAGTCCGCTGTTTCAGATATTACGGGAAGGGGGAAACTGCCGATGCCCGCCGATGAAATTTTGAGAGTCGAACATCTCAAGAAATATTTCAACACCCCTTCCGGCACGCTCCATGCCGTGGACGACGTCACCTTTACGCTGAACCGCGGCAAAACGTTGGGCGTCGTGGGCGAATCGGGCTGCGGCAAGTCCACCATGGGACGGTCGATCCTCAGGCTGATCGAACCCACTTCGGGATCGGTCCGCTTCGAAGGAGAGGACATCCTCGCCTACGACAAAAAGCGGCTCAAAGCCCTTCGCAAGGACATGCAGATCATCTTTCAGGATCCCTTCGCCTCGCTCAACCCTCGAATGACTGTGGCCGAAGCTATCGCCGCGCCGCTGATCGTGCAAAACGTTTACAGCCGTCGTGACAAAAAGGGACTTCACAGGAAAGTCGCCGAGTTCATGGACCTCGTGGGATTGGCACCCCGTTTGGTCAACACCTATCCCCACGAGCTGGACGGCGGACGGCGCCAGAGGATCGGCATCGCCCGCGCCATGGCGCTCAATCCCAAGTTCATCGTCTGCGACGAGCCGGTTTCGGCCCTCGACGTTTCCATTCAGGCGCAGATTCTCAATCTCATGCAGGACTTGCAGGAACAGATGGGGCTGACCTACATGTTCATCACCCACGACCTCTCCGTGGTGAAGTTCATTTCCGACGACATTATCGTCATGTACCTGGGACAGATGGTGGAGAAGGCGCCTTCGGAGCTGCTCTTCAGAAATCCGCTTCATCCTTACACGAAAGCTCTTCTTTCAGCCATTCCCATTGCCGACCCCGATCTTCCCATGCAGAGAATCGAGCTTTCCGGCGAGATCACTTCGCCCATCAATCCGGCTCCGGGCTGCCGTTTCGCGCGGCGCTGCCCCTATGCCGACTCCTCCTGCAGCGCGGCGGACCTGACGCTGAACGAAGTGGAAAAGGACCATTTCGTCAGCTGCGTCAAAGTGGGAAAGCTCTCGTAACACTGGTTAAAAGCCATGGCGGCTTTAACAAAAATATGCCCGGTCCATGACGGGGCGCACACTCACCGAAAGGGGACGAAAAGAATGAGAGACTTGAGAAAAGGTGTTCTGGCAGCGGCACTGGTAATCGCCGGGGTGATCCTTGGCGACACAGCGGTCGCAGCGGAGAAGGCGTACAAGGACACCATCATCTGGGGACAAGGCGCCGACGTGACGTCGCTGGATCCCCATCAGGGCAAGGAAACGCCTGCCGTAACCGTAACCTGCCAGATTTTCGACACGCTGACGACGGTCGACCCGACGACGGGAGAGGTCAAACCGCAGATTGCCGAAAGCTGGGAGCAGACCAGCGACACGTCCTATGTGTTCCATATCAGAAAGGGCATTAAATTCCACAACGGCAGCGAGCTGAAGGCCGCCGACGTCAAGTTCTCGCTTGACCGCGCCATCGCCTCGGCCTCTGTCTCCTACATCGTGGACTTCATCAAAGAGGTGAACGTCAAGGACGACTACACTGTAGAGATCATCCTCCACTCGCCCTATGCGCCGGCGCTGCGCAACCTGGCCGTGCCCTTCGCCGCCATCGTCTGCAAAGACCTGGTCGAAAAGGACGAAGAGGGCTTCAAATTGCACCCCGTAGGCTCGGGACCCTATAAATTCGTGGAGTGGAAGCCCGGCGACACCGTCAAGCTCGACGCCTTCGACGACTACATGGACGGAAAGCCCGCCACGCCCCACCTTGTCATGAAAGTCATTCCCGAAACGTCCCAGCGCCTCATTGCCCTTGAGACGGGCGACGTGGACATCGCTTACGACCTCGGCGTCAACGACGTGAAGAGGGCGCGCGACAGCAAAGACGTGATGATTTTGGAGGCGCCCAGCCTTTCGTGCTGGTACATCTCCATGAACATGAACAAAAAGCCCTTCGACGATCCTCGCGTCAGAGAGGCCATCAATTACGCTATCGACCGCGATCTGATCGTCGAGACGATCATGTCGGGCAACGGACAGCCTGCCGACGCCATCATCGCCCCGTCGGTGTTCGGTTACTATCCTTCGGGCGTCTACGAGTACAACCCCGACAAGGCCAGAGAACTGCTCAAGGAAGCGGGATACGGCGACGGCTTCAAGGCCACGCTGTGGGTCAACGACAATCAGGCTCGCATCGAAATCTGCCAGGCCATTCAGGCCATGCTGCTCGACGTGGGCATCGACACCTCCGTCGAAGTCATGGAATTCGGCTCGTTCATTCAGAAGACCACGGCCGGAGAGCACGACATGGCCTTCTTCGGATGGACGACGTCCACCCGCGACGCCGATTACACCTATTATTCACTTGAGCACTCCACAAAACAGGGAGCTTCCGGAAACCGCTCCTTCATCCACGATCCCGAAGTGGACAAGCTGGTGGAAGCCGGCAGAACCACTTCCGATTCCGAGACGAGAAAGGGCATCTACAAAGATCTGGCTCTGCTGCTGAAGAAGCTCAACAACAACGCCCCCATTTATTACTCCACCATCAACGTGGGCGCGCGCAAGGGCGTCGAGGGCTTCGTCATCGATCCCGTGGGCTATCACGAGCTGAACGCCGTCAGGATGGCAAAATAACCGCCTTTAAAGGGCGTTTGAGCGAAGCGGCAAGAAGCGAACATCTCAACGGATAAAAAAACAATCCACAGCGATTACCTCCTGACCGATGATCGCCCGATGAAAACCGGTCGGGAACGTCGCTGTGGATTTTTATGTCTTGCTTTGCACATCTCTGCACAAAACAACGGAAGCTGAAACGGAGTGATCGACATGAAATTGGAAAATATCACATGGCCTCAGGCGGAGCGCTATTTCAAGGAGAACGACACCGTCCTGATCACCGTGGGCAGCTGCGAGTGCCACGGCCGCCACATGCCGCTGGGAACGGACACCCTCATTCCCAACAGGATTTTGGAGTTGATCGAAGAAAAGAGCCACGTCATGATAGCGCCCACCATTCCCTACGGTTCGACGCAGTCGCTGGCCTGCTATCCCGGCACCATCGACATCGGCGACGAACTGCTCAGCCGATTGCTGTCGTCGGTAATGGAAAATTTTTACCGTTTCGGCGTCAGGCGCTTTGTCATCCTCAACGGCCACGGCGGCAACATCAAGCCCATCGAGAACGTCGGCTTCACCTTTGAGGAGCGCGGCTGCCTGGTGGCCCTGCTCAACTGGTGGCTCATGGCGTGGGACATGAATCCCGCCTGGAAGGGCGGCCACGGCGGCGGCGAGGAAACCGCCGGAGTGATGGGCGTGAACCCCGCTCTGGTGGACCGCAGCGAGATCGGCGGCCCGTTGGAGTACATCCATCTTTCCGATAAGTTCGAGACGACGGGATTCCGGTCGGTGAAATACAAGGGCGTCTCCATCGAAATTTTGCGGCCCGTGGACCGCGTCACGTCCACCGGCGGCTGGATCGGTCCCGATCATCCCAACACGGCGACGGAACAGTGGGGGCGCGAAATGCTCCAAGCTTGCGCCGATTACATCGCCGACTTTATGGAGGAATTCAAGAAACTGCCGCTTCCCGAAAACCGCAGCCGCTGAGCGGCCGCGGGCCGGTTTCGTGAAGCCACGGGCAGAACGCGAACACGAATAGAGGAAAACATCATGCGATTGGAAAACATCACCTGGCCTCGCGCCCAAGAGTATTTCAAAAACGACGGCACAGTCATCATCGGCATCGGCAGCATCGAAAGCCACGGCCGCCACATGCCCCTGGGAACCGATACGCTGATCCCCAACAGGCTTCTGGACCTCATCGAAAAGAAAACCGACGTGCTGATCGCGCCCACCATTCCCTACGGCGCCACTCAGTCGTTGAGAGAATATCCGGGAACCGTCGACATCGACAACGACGTTCTCTATAAATACCTTCTCTGCGTGGTCGAAAGCCTGTACCGCCACGGCGCCCGCAAGTTTTTGATTCTCAACGGCCACGGCGGCAACATCAAGCCCATCGAACGGGTGGCTCTGGACATGGACCAAAAGGGCTGCCTGACGGCGGTGCTGAACTGGTGGCTCATGGCATGGGACATGAATCCCGCCTGGAAGGGCGGTCACGGTGGCGGCGAGGAGACGGCGGCCATTATGGGCATCGATCCGGCGCTGGTGGACGGCAGCGAGATCGGCCCGGCGCTCAAACTGTACGACGTTTCCGGCGCCATCAAGGCCACGGGCTTTTACAGCGTCAACTACAAGGGCGTGAGCTTCAACGTTCCCCGATTGATCAACAAGATCACCGACAGCGGCTGGATCGGTCCCGACCATCCCCGCACGGCGACGGAACAGTGGGGGCGCGAAATGCTTCAAACCTGCGCCGATTACATTGCCGACCTGGCGGAGGAGTTCGGGAAAATCAAGCTTTGACGGCGGCGCCCCCTCGAGGCTCGATCTGCCCGATGAATTTGCGAAGGAAGTGACCAACGTGACCTATTCCGGCGATCTTTTCCCTCTCGAGACGCCTCTTGAACGGGACAACGGATTTTTTGAAAGCCTGGCTCCCGAAGGGAGCTGCGATTTTCTCATGTCGGGGCGGTGCGGCATCACTCACTGTCTGCTCGACATCATGGAGCGCGACAGAAGGCGCGTTGCCTATCTGCCGCTGTATACCTGCGAAACCGTGGTCGCGCCCTTCGTTAAAGCCGGTTTCTCGCTGAAATTTTATCCCGTTGGCCGAGACCTGCGTCCCCGGTTTTCCGAGGACGTCCTCGACGACATCAGCCTGATTTCCATTTGCGGCTACTACGGCTTTTCGGCCTATGACAGGCACTTCGTGAAAAAGTGCAGAGAACGGGGCATCACCGTCCTGCAGGACATGACCCATTCGGTGCTGTCCGCCGACGGCCTTGACGAAAATTTCGACTACGCGGCGGGCAGCCTGCGCAAATGGATGGGCGTCGCCTGCGGCGGCTTCGCCGTCAAAAGGCGCGGGACCTTCGCCCACAGGCCGATGCCTCCCCACGAGAGGCATGTGAAACTGCGCTACGACGCCATCGAGCAGGACAGCTCGGAACTTTTCTGGCAGGGCGAAATGCTGCTGCGGCAGATCTTCGACGACTTCGGCAGCGACGAGCGGTCGATCCGCCTGATGAAACATGCCGATTTCGACGCGATGCGCAGGAAGCGTCGCGAAAATTACCGCTGCCTCTTGGAGAACGTGAGAGAGAACGAAAATTTGAAGATCGTTTTCCCATCGCTCGACGAGGCGTCGGTGCCCAGCCATTTCACCGTTTACGTGGCCGAAAGAGAAAAAGTCCGGACCCGCTTGCGGGATCTGGACGTGAGAACTTCGGTATATTGGCCGCAGGGGCCTTTCATCGACTTGAAAGGTCAGAAGGACACTCAATACATCTACGACCACGTGCTGAGTCTGCGGTGCGACCAGCGCTACACCGCCGCGGACATGGAATTTACGGCAGCGGCGCTGAACAACTGTACAGAGAGGCTTTCTTGACTTCCCGCTCGAGGTTCACGCGGTAGATCTTTTCGCCCACGACGATGTAATGGGCGTCGAGGCAGAGGCAGGACTCCTTGAGGTCTCCCTTTTCAAGGACCTCCATAATGGCTCTGTGCGCCTCGTAGTTGTTTTTGTGGCTCACGGCGTACTTGTTGTCCGACGGCGCGTCGAAGATTTCCGATCCGAGCTTGCGCGCGTTTTTCACCGTTAGGAACATGGCGCCGTTGAGCGGGCTGAGCATTTGCCACATCTTGGTGAGCCGAGACATCTGTCCCAGTTCGACGATCTGGCGGTGAAACATCTCGTCGGCGGCGATAATCCCCGTGAGGGAATCGTCCTCGCAGGCTTTTTTCATCTGCTCCAGGGCGATTTCCATTTTCAGCAGGGCCTCGTCGCTGCACTTGCCGCCGCAGCGCTCCAGGGCGATTTTTTCCAAACTGCCCCGCATGTAGAAGATCTCGTAGGCGTCTCTCGCCGACAGCGTCGTGACCGAACATCCCTTGTTGGTCTGGTAATCGACAAGCCCTTCAAAGGTCAGGGTCTTCAGGGCTTCGCGCACGGGACCGCGGCTCACGCCCATTTCGCCGGCAATGTCCTGTTCGACGATCTTGTCGTTGGGAGAAAGCTCGCCGTTGAGGATTTTGTTTCTCAGGTAGATTTCAACTTTTTTTGATAGAGTGACTCTGGATTCCATTTTAACCTCTCATTGAATTGTCGATATTATGACAAGATTGTCTATAAGTTACTGATATTGTTATAAGTTTAGTCATTTTTTCAAGCCTTGTCAATGAAAAATTTTTAAAAGTTTGAGCGAAAGATCATGGCGGAACCGTGGAAGCAGCACGGTTCCGCCATGATCTTTCGTTACCGACGCGCGGCGAACAAAAAAGCAGTCCGCTCGAGGGGAAAACATTCCCTCGAGGCGGACTGCCGCCGTACAGTCAATTCAAAAAATCGGAGAGGTCGCCACACGCCCCTTTGTGTTGTTTCCGCCGGAGAAAAAAAACTTGGATTTTGCGGCTTATCGACGCGAAGCCCGCACTTCTTCGCGGCTGGAAACGTATCGACCTTTGAAGCTTCCCCAGACGCCCTGCGGCAGCCAGATGATGAAACAAATCAAGGCCACGCCGTAGAGCACCAGTCGCAGCTCGCCGGCCATGCGCAGAAATTCCGGCAGCACCGTCAGGAGAATGGCGCCCAAGATGGGGCCGCAAAGGGTGCTCATGCCGCCGAAAATGACCATCACCAGGATGTTGATGGATTCGTTGATGGTAAAGGTCACGGGGCTTATAAATAAAATATAATGGGCATAAAAGGATCCCGCCAGCCCGGCCAGCGCTCCGCCGACGGTGAAGGCGAAGACTTTGGTCCTCATGGCGTCGATGCCCACCGACTGCGCCAGCTCCTCGTTCTCGCGCACCGCCACGAGGTTGTCGCCGAAACGGGAGTTGACGATGCGCGCCAGGAAGAGCGTCGTCAGAGCGACGAAAAGGAGTCCAAGGTAATAATAGTGGATGCGGTTCTCGAACACCAGATGCAGCCCCAGCACGTTCAGCGGCGTCGGGCGCGGAATTCCGGCGATGCCCATGGGGCCGTTGGTCACGGGGATCCAGTTGTTCATCACCACGTTGACGAGCACGCAGAAAAAGGCCGTGGTAATGGCCAGCACGTTGCCGCGCAGGCGCAGCACCAAGCGTCCGATGACGTAGGAGAACAATCCCGAGGCGAGGCCGGCGCACCAAAAGGTGACCCAGAACGACCAGCCCAGTTTCAGCGCCAGCAGCGCCGAAACGTAGGCGCCCATGCCGTAGAACGCCGCGTGCCCCATGGAAACCTGTCCCGAATAGCCGACGATCAAGGCCAGAGACAGCGCCAAAACGGCATAGATCTCCGACATCACGAAGATATGCATGTAGTAGTCCATGGTGAACAGCCGGGGAAGACAGAACAGAAAAACGGCTCCCCCTGCGGCGCACAGGAACTTTGCCGATCGGCTCATCAGTCTCCGCCTCCTTTCAGGCCTTCAGGCCTGAAAATAAACAGCAGCAGCATCAGCAGAAAAGGATAGGCGTCCTTGTAGGCGTAGCTGATAAACCCTCCGCCGAGGCTTTCCACCAGACCGATCAGCACAGCGGCGGCAATGACGCCGAGAATGCTTTCCGTGCCGCCCAAGGTGACGATAATGAAGCACTTGAGAATGACGGTAAAACCCATTTCGGGAGACACGAAGAACATGGCGCCCACCATGGTGCCCGCTGCGGCCGCCAGAGCGCCGCTGAGCGCGAAGGTCGCCGAGTAGACGCGCCGCACGTTGATCCCCGCCAGCTGGGCGGCGACGCGGTCCTGCGCGACGGCCCGCATGGCTTTCCCCATGCGGCAGTACTTGATGAACCACGCGACGGCGGCGACGAGCACGAGGCTGATCAGCAGCACGGCCAGCCGCTCGCCCGTCAGGAACAGACCGCAGAAGCGGATCCTGATCCTCGCCAGTCCCGAGGAGATTCGACGCGGATCGGCTTTGAAGAAGAACAAAGCCAGATTGGCCAGCGCCGATGAAAGTCCGAAAGACAAGATCATACTGTTGATCAGAGGAGTGCCGACGATGGGGCGGAAGATGACCCGCTCGACCACAGTGCAGAAAAGTGCCATGACGGCCATGGACAGCAGCATTGCCGCCCAAAAAGGCATGTGCAGCGACGCTGTGCAGAAGAGAGCCGTGAAGGCTCCAAGCATATAAAATTCACCGTGGGCAAAGTTGGAAACCTGAAGAATACCGAAGGTCAGCGAAAGTCCCAGCGCCGTCAGCGCGTAAATACAGCCTTGAATTACACCATTCAGTGCCTGCTGAAAGAACACCATGGTCGTCATGGCTGTCAGAGCTTACTGGCCCGATACGGGGCCGGCGACCACTTCAATTTTGCCGCCCTCGACGCGGATGATGTACTCGTCGATGATCAGCTGGTTGGTGTCGTCGAAATGCGCCTTGCCCTGAGGCCCTTCGTATTGGGTTTCGGCAAGGGCCTTGCGGATCAGAGCGCGGTCGGAAGATCCCGCCTTGGCGATGGCGTTGGCAACCATTTTCGCGCAGTCATAGCCCGCCTGGGCATATTTCTCGGGATCGATATTGAAGTGCGCGCGGTAGTCGGCGGTGAATTTCTGCGCCGCAGGCGTGGGGATACTGGCCACGAAACGGCTGGCGCCCACGATGCCGTTGGCGTTCTCTCCGGCCAGCTCGATGAACTTAGCGTTGAAGGTTCCGCTGGTGGGATCCATCACAAGCATCCGCTCGTCAAGGCCCATCTCGTGGAACTGGGCGACCACACGGCTGAGGTCAAGGGTCTCGCCGAACAGGCACAGCGCGTCGGCATCGACGGCGGAGAGCTTGGTGACGATGGGATAGTAGTCCGTCTCGCCCTGATTGAAGAACTCGGTGAAGAGCGTTTCGCCGCCAAGCTTCTTCAGCTCGACGTTGAAGGCGTCTACCGAGCCGCGGCCGTAATCGGTGTTGACGGCGATGTAGGCCCATTTCTTCGCTTTCTTCTCTTCGACGGCCCACTTGGTGAAGGCGCGGGCGATCATGCCGGAATTGTCGCATCCGCGGAAAACCCAAATGTTGCCCATTTCGGTGATCTTGGGGGCCAGAGAGATCGGCGTGATCAGCGCCGTTTCGCTTCTTTTGGCCACGTCCATCATGGCCAGAGTGCAGGAACTGCCGAAGTCGCCGATCACCGCCGCGACCTTGCTCATGCCCACCAGTTTTTCCATGGCGGCCACTGCCGTCGCAGGCACGTTGGCGCTGTCTTCGACGAGAATTTCGATCTTCTCGCCGTTGACGCCGCCCGCGGCGTTCACTTCGTCAATGGCCATCTGGATGCCGTTCAGCGTCAGACCGCCGTCGTAGGCGATAGGGCCGGAGCGGGGCAGAACCACGCCGATACGCACCGGCTCGGCAAAGGCGCTTGCCGCGGCAAGACACAGAATCACAAACGCACCGATAAGTTTTTTCACTACAGCCACCTCCATTATTTTTTTCCTACACACCAAGGTAGGATTTTCTTACGCCGTCGTTCTCGAGAAGTTCCTGCCCGCGTCCCGACAGCGCCACGCGGCCCGTCTCGAGGACGTAAGCGTAATCAGCGATGGAAAGTGCCATGAAAGCGTTTTGTTCCACCAGAATGATCGTCGTGCCGTCGTCGCGGATTTTTTTGATGGCGTCGACGACGCGATCAACGATGATGGGGGCCAAACCCAAAGACGGCTCGTCGAGCATCAGCAACCTCGGCCCCGACATGAGCGCGCGGGCGATGGCCAGCATCTGCTGCTCGCCGCCGCTCAGACTGCCCGCAAGCTGATTCCGGCGCTCTTTGAGAATCGGAAAGAGCTCGTAGGCCCGTTCCAGACGCTCCTTCAATATGCCGGGCTGTCTTACAGTCACGCCGCCCATTTCAAGGTTTTCGTGCACTGTCATTCGGGGCCAGACGCGACGCCCTTCGGGACATTGCGACAAGCCCAGCTTGACGATCTGCTCGGAATGCATGGTGTGCAGCGGATGACCGTCGAATTCGATGGTTCCCGACCAGGGCTTGATGACGCCCGAGAGGCACATCATAAACGTGCTCTTGCCCGAGCCGTTGGCGCCGATCAGCGTGACGACGCTGCCCTTTTCCGCCGAAATGGACAGGTCGTGAAGCACCTCCGTCTTTCCGTACCCCGCGCAGAGATTCCTGACTTCAAGAAGCATTTTTGCGGAACCCCCTCCCGAGATAAGCCTCGATAACCAGAGGATTTTGTGTCACCTGCCGAGGCGTCCCCTCGGCAATTTTTTCGCCGCTGCGCAGCACGGCGACGCGGTCCGATACGGAGGCCACTAGGTTCATGTTGTGCTCGATCAAAAAGACGGTGATCCCACGCTCGCCGCGAATCTTGAGGATATTTTCCATGAGCTCGCCGGTTTCCACGGGGTTCAAGCCCGTGGCCGGCTCGTCGAGCATCAGAAGCTTCGGCTGAGTGGCCAGCGCCAGAGCCACCGACAACATGCGCTGTTTGCCGTAGGGAATGTTTTTGACGAGGTGGCTGCGCCATTGAGAAAGCCCCGTGAAATTCAAAATTTCGTCGGTTTGCTCTGCCAGCCGGCTGTTTTCCCGTCTCGACACTCTGCCGTTCATCAATATGTCGGCCAGTGAAGCGTGGCGTTTCATGTTGAAGCCGATTCTGACGCTTTCGGCCACGGAGACTTCGGCAAAAATATTGGTTTTCTGAAAGGTGCGCACCAGCCCCAGAGCCGCCGTTTTATGCGGCGCCAGCCCCGTAATGCGCTGCCCCATAAAGCTGATCGTGCCCGCCGTAGGCTTTAAAAAGCCGCTGACCAGGTTGAAAAAAGTCGTTTTGCCTGCGCCGTTCGGGCCAATCAGCGAAAGGATCTCGCCTTCGTTGACGTCGAGATCGACGTTGTCGACAGCTTTGAGCCCGCCGAAACGAATCGACACACCGCGGGCTTCAAGCAAAGCGCCCATACCCCATCCCTCCCCCGTTTTTTGACGCGCAAGAGTGCCTTCACGTGGCGTGAAGGCACAGAAAAGTTACGCTGGAAGATCTCCCCTTAAATAATTTTAATTTAGGCTAGCACTAAAATAACAGTATTGTCAACTATAATACCACTTTTTCTACTGCATTTATTGGATTTTTTCAGAGCTTTGCCTTTAAGTTCATCATTTTTGATCACCATGTCGCCGGCACAGAGTCCTTTCGAAGTTTTCAAGATCTTTGAAGACAGCGTCTCCGCAGGGCAGGGCAAATTTCTTCGCTGAAGTTTCGCGGCGAAAGTCGATGGTTTCGTCTCTTTTCATAGGGCTGCACGAAAGACGCCCTTTGTCCAGAAATGCTTTATGCCAATAAAAACAGCAGCTTCGCAGAAGGCGAAAGCTGGTAAAAGCTTTCTCTTCACGCGAAGCTGCTGAGGAATATCTTGTATCTTTGAAAGGAAAGTGTAGGAGGCTCCGTGCGGGGATCTGGATTTTGACATCAACATACTCGGTACATCCCCGCGTAACGAAGCCATAGTTATTATAGAGGCTTATCCTTCTTTTGTAAAAACAAGAAAATGACACTTGACATTTTTTTTATTATTATATAGACTTCATACAGATCAGCAAAAATTTAATAATAGTATATTGATAGAAGGTGAGGATGTGGAGAACAATCTTCTTACAGATCGTTGGTTGACTGTCGAAACCCATGACGGCACCAGAAAACGCCTTTCACTGCCGGAGCTTTTTTCCGCGATGGAGCGCAACGAGATCGCCGCTTTCCCCGAGTTGTTGCCGCACCAAAGCGCCCCATGGCACGTCTTTCTCGTTCAGCTGGCATGTCACTGCATCGAAAAAGCTCGGAAGGTCAGTGAGCTGCCGTCACCTGATCGCACAAAACCCTGGGCAATGCTGGGACAGCATAGCCCAGACGAGTGGCTGACCATGATTCGCGGCATCGTGCCGGAGTACTTTCAAAAATATCCCCATGACGAACCTTGGTGCCTCGTCAATGAGGATCTGAACACGCCGGCGTTCATGCAGGTGCCTTTGTTGGAAAAAAACTTCAAGGACTACAAAGGCGTGGCGGAATATCCCGACGACTTGGATCTGTTGATTTCTTCAAAAAATTTCGACGTGAAGTCCGGAACGATGAGAGTCAGTTCTGCGGAAGCGTGGGTATTCGCTCTCATTTCCATGCAGACCAACAGTGGGTTCCTTGGGCGTGGAAATTATGGAATCTCGCGACAGAATGGAGGGTGGTCGATTCGGCCGGTTTTCACGCTGCAAAGCTTCTCCTCGCCGGGCGCGCGGTGGGGCCGTGATGCCTTTGTGATCTTGAACTCCCCAGACGATTGGGAGCTTTACACCTTTTGCCGCAACGAAAAGGACATGCGTCTGCTCTGGCTGGAACCTTGGGATGGAACGACGTCCTGCGCCTTAAAGGACCTTCATCCGCTGTTTATCGAGATCTGTCGCCGGCTTCGCGCTGTAAGAACTGGCGATAAGTTGGCGGTGAAGAAAGCGGCGTCAAAGTGTTCACGCGTGGACATCGGGCAGACGGGCGGCAACCTTCGTGATCCCTGGGAGCCTGTTGTCATTGACAAAAAAGGCTGTCATGTGTTCGGTTCGGATCTGAATTACGCCAACATGGCAAAAATTTTCGCCGAGGCCGACGGCATCCAAAAACCGCTGTTGCTGCGCTACCATTCGGGTATTGACAGCCCTTCGGGGGCAAAAGCGTGGTGCAGCGCTCTCGTTAAAGGGCAGGGAAAAACCGAAGGCTACACTGAGCGGCTGATTCCCGTAGATACCGACGGCGATATTGACGAAAAAACGCTGTGGAGCGTTTCCAGCACCATGATCGACCTTGTGAAAGTTGCAAAAAACAAGGTTCTGGGTGTAGCTCTCGGCAGATTTATGTGCTGTGGAAAGAGCGCCGACGGCAGGGGAGCCATCGACTGGAATTCTACGGCGATTAAAAATTGGCTCCCGCCCGTAAAAGACGGCTTTGAAAAGGAAATTGATTCTCTGTTCTTCAAATACCTCTGGGGCGCCTGTTCACGTTTTAAAGGCGAAGAATCCACCGATGAAAGCTGGCTTGCTCCGTGGAAGGAATGTCTCGTCCGATTGGTGCGGAAGTACTACGATGCCGGCGTTTCATCGCTGCCCAACAGTTCGGGGCAGGGCTTGAAAGCGCGTGCGCTCGGCAGTCTGACGCTGGAACATTTGATAGCGACACATTTGAAAACTTCTGTCGAGGAGGCTGAAGCATAGATGCCAGACCATGAAAATAATTTTAACACCTCTTTGCAGCACAAAAAATTTTTTGACGGGATTCATGGACTGCTTGTCCGCATGGCGCCGAAGGAGAAAGATGAAAGGCAATTGCATGGGCATGTGTTTACCCCGGGAGAACGGGCTGAACTGCGCCGCATGAATCCCCTGAAAGATCGGGAGCGCCCGCCGATTTTCTGGAAACTGCTCTGCAAATATGAAATTATCGGCACAGCTGAAGGCTCGGAAAGCCCTCAGGATTTCTCGCTTCAACACGAAAAAGCGTGGGCAGCTGTCCTTCAGGGTATGGCGCTGACCGCAGAAAATTGCCGCGATGCACCGGAGAAAAAAGATTTTGGCGCGGCGCTCGGCAGTATTGAAGGCGCCGGCGATGCCTTGGCTCGGCGTTTCGACCAACTCATGAGATCCCGTGGAGATCGTTTTTTGGATTTGCTGCGCTGCACGCTGAAGATGGCCAACTCCAAGGGGTGCGGTTTCTCCTGGGAGAGTCTGGCGCGGCTTTGCGTGACAGACAACGATGATAAGCGTACATATCTGATCTCACGCTTGACCAAATCATTTTATCTCGCGCTCTGGAAGTCAAAAAAACTCGCAGAAGAAAACAACGATACAACATTTGTAAAGGAGAATGATTAAAATGACGACACTGCCTCGATTTGTCCAGATTTCGACGCTGACCACCTATCCGGCCTCTCTGCTGAACCGCGATGATTCCGGTCTTTCCAAGAGAATTCCCTTTGGCGGCGTAAGCCGCACCCGCATCAGTTCACAGTGTCTCAAGCGCCATTGGCGCACTGCCGAAGGGCAGTGGAGCCTGCTCAACGTCGACCCGGACATTGTCACTTCCGTGCGTTCCCGAAAAACGTTCCCCGAAAAAATCGAAAAGCCGTTGATTGAAAGCGGACTTGACGCTGAAAAAGTTGTCGCCGCTTCGCAGGGGCTGCAAAATGAGCTTTATGGCTCCAAGGGAACAGCCAACGCCGCAAAAAACAAAAAATCACAGCCTTCTGAGGGTGAAAGTTCCCCTTTGAATATGCTGCTAAGCCCCGCGCGCAGCGAAGTGGTTGTGCTGGGACTGCCCGAAATCGAGTTTTTGAAAAAAGCCGTTCATGATCTGGCTTCGGAGAACAAAACCCCAAAGGAGATCACGAACAGCGCCGTTCAATGGTATAAAGACCACAAAAAAGACTTTCAGGCACTGAAATACGGCGCAGGTCTTGACGCCGCCATGTTCGGCCGCTTTATCTCCGGCGACGCCGATGCCCGCGTGTCCGCCGCCGTTCACGTGGCCCATGCTTTCACCGTTCATGCCGAGGAATCGGAAACTGACTACTTTACCGCCGTTGACGATCTGGACAACACGGGCTCGGCACATATCAACGCCACCGAACTGACCAGCGGCATCTTCTATAATTATATTGTGGTCGACGTGCCCCAGCTCATTTCCAACATCGAAGGCTGTCCCTCCAGTGAGTGGCAGAGCGCGCGGCGCGATGTGGCAGGTCGACTGATCAAACATCTGCTGCACCTGATCGCCACCGTAACGCCCGGCGCGAAACTTGGATCGACGGCTCCCTATGCGCGTCCCTGGTTTGTGATGGCCGAAGCCGGAGAAAGTCAGCCATTTTCGCTGGCCGACGCGTTCTATCGGCCCGTTCCTCTCCGCGATGACATGCGCGCGCGAACGCTGCGTCAGCTAGAAAGCTATGTCAACCGCAGCGACGAAATGTACGGCAATGACACGAAACGCTGGGTCGCCTCCATGTACGACGTCGCCATTCCTCAGAGCGTAACCGTCTCTCTGGATCAAATGGGAGAAGATCTTGAACAGGCTGTCATCTCGCTGAGGCTTTAGCCATGGATGCGTTGATCCTGCGACTTCGAGGTCCGCTGATGGCCTTCGGCGACGTCGCCGTAGACGAAATCAGGCCGACCGACGTTCTGCCCGGATTGTCTGCCGTCACAGGACTGATCGCCAATGCTTTGGGCTGGACCTTTCAGGACGTCCAAAAACTTCAGCGCCTTCAAGATCGCCTTCAGATCGCCTCGCGGGAAGATCGAGGCGGAACGCCTCTACGCGACTATCAAACAGCGCGTTTGAACAGCAAAGACCTGCTCTGGCGGTCTGACGGCGCGTGCGCCGAACGTACCGGCGGCGCTCAAGGAGACTTTACCGTCATTCGCTATAGGTATTTTCGTGCTGACGCCGCAGTTACCCTGCTCGTTGCCCTTGAACCGCCGGAGGAATCTCCGACACTCGAAGAAATACGCCGCGCCCTGCAACGCCCCGCTCGACCGCTGTTTATCGGGCGCGTGAGCTGTCCGCCGTCACAGCCCATATGTCAGGAACCCGGCGGATGCGAAATCATCCACGCCGACAGTTTAAAAAAAGCCCTTTTAAACGTCGGACTTTGTCCGTCACCGATTCAAGGTCAAAGGAAACACGGCACGCAAAACTCTTTTGTGGCCGAGTGGCCGTTGACGCCTACACAGGCCATGTCGGTCTCCGACGACGACCGAGTCCATGTGATCGAGCGCTGCGACGGGCGAAACTGGATTGCCAATACCCATGGCAGCCGACGTTACGCGTGGCGCGATATCATGGCGCTTCCGGTTGCCGAAGCTCACGACAGAAAGGAGCTGTAGACGTTGAATCTCAATATGATCTGCCTTGACTTGAATTTGCAGGCCCTTACCCTCTGGGGGCATCAGCGGCGCCTTGGCGAAGATTACAGATATCTTGTTCATGCGGCTACCCGAAAGATCTTTGGTGATACGGCCCCGCAGCCCTTTCTTGTTCAGGAAGAGAAATCACGTATTCTGGGGTACACTGCGGCCAGTGAGACGCAGTACAGAGAACGATTTTCACAGTTCTTCGCAGAAACTTCAGACGACGCCGTTCTGTCAGCCGCTCTCAGCATCCCGGAGATTTGCATCCGTGCAATGCCGTGTCAGTGGGAAGAGGGCAGCCGCTATCGTTTCAGCGTCTTTTGCCGCCCCATGTCGCGTATGGGAAAGGCAGAGAGCGACGTCTGGCTGTTGAAAAATTATTATGCGTTTAAAGAGGCGGAGGAAAAGGGGACATTCTGCGGTTCTCTCGCGGAATACCGTCGATCTCACAAAGGCGAAAAGGAAGAAGTCTATAAACAGTGGCTCCAGCGTCGTTTCGGCAACGCCGCAGAACTTCAGGATGTTGTGATCAGCGGCAGTCGGACCGCCTTTTTGACCACTCGAGGCCAAAAGGACCATACCGGGGCACCTGTGCGCTCAAGGCGGCGCAGCTACCCCGAAACGACCTTTACAGGAAATTTATGCATTACCCATCCCGAAGCCTTTGAAAGATTGCTCCGCCATGGAGTTGGACGCCATTGCGCTTTCGGATTCGGCATGCTCCTTCTGGAAAAAGTTTTATAAAATGGCCTTTGTACGACTGGGACTGGAAACTGCCAATATCCCCCATACCGATCGCTATGGATTGCTTTGGTTGGAGCGAGGCAACCTCTTTGTAGAGAAAGGAACGCTTCGCTTCATCTCCGCCGGCAGCCCCAACCTTGAGCCGGGAGCTTACGACATTCCTTATCAAACCGTGTCCATGGTGCTGCTGGGACCTGGTACAACCATCAGCCATGACGTCTTCAGGCTTGCCGGAAGCCATGGACTTGGACTGGTTGCCGTGGGATCGGGCGGCGTGCGCATGTACACCGCGCCGCCCCTCAGCCCCGACAGAAGCGCACTGGCCAGAAGACAAGTTGAACTCTGGGCCTCTCCGGAAGGCAGGATAAAAACCGTCCTGAAAATGTACGAACTTCGTTTCGGCGAAAAACTGCCGACGAGAAAAATCGAAGAGTTACGGGGAATCGAAGGAATACGAGTCAGAACGACCTATAAACTGCTCGCACAAAGGTACGGCATCATCTGGCAGCAGAGAAAATTTGACCGTGCTCATCCCGAAAAAAATGACGACGTGAACAATGCCGTCAACCATGCGGCGACAGCAGTCTATGCCGCCGCAAGTATAGCCGTTGCGGCAACATCGACAATTCCACAGCTCGGATTTATCCACGAAGCGGCCTATGATGCATTTGGACTCGACATCGCCGATATTTTCCGTATGACCATAACCATTCCCATCGCCTTTCAGGGACTCCGACGCAATCAGGAAGATCCGCAAACCGGCATAGAACGCCACGTCAGACGGGCGGCAGGCGCCGTTTTTGCAAAAGAGCACTTCATCCATCAGATGATTGAAACGATAAAGACACTTCTGAGCGATGAAGACAAGGAACAGTAACCCATGCCGATGACCGTTGTGATCACAACCAACGTTCCCATGAAATATCGCGGCTTCCTCGCGTCGTGCATGCTTGAACTGGCGCCTGGCGTGTATAGCCACCCAAAGATGAGCGCCGGAATTCGCCAGAGAGTGTGGAAAGTTCTTGAAAAATGGTATAACGAACAACAAAATCCCGACAGCTCCATAATGCTCATCTGGAGCGACGTCTCTCAGCCGGGCGGACAAGGGATCCAATGCCTTGGTCTGCCTGCCAGAACTGTCATTGATTGCGATGGCATTCTCCTGAGCCGCCTCAGTGAGAAAGAAGTAGAAGAGCAAAAAGAACAACTTCAAGGAGGGGTGTAAAAGACTCAATATTCTGATAAATCGTTTAAATTATTTTTTATGATAACATACAGGATGTCGTGTTTGTTTTTGACGATTATGTAAAATCTTATAATAAGTAAATGATATTTCAGAAAGCGCGGAAGAAAAACGTCATCATAATATTTATACAAAAGGATGACAGACCCCCGCATACGCGGGGATGGACCCTGCGGGAGCTTGCGGACCATGCCTGAGCTGAGCAGACCCCCGCATACGCGGGGATGGACCCGCGCGGC
>CAZUQW010000019.1:0-29823 GCA_964622575.1 uncultured Synergistaceae bacterium
GAGGCTCTCTTTTTTTTTACTCTGCTTCTGTAACATATGTCTTAGCACATTACAAAAAGTCGGAAACTTTTTGTGCTGTCCGAGGCGTCGCGGCAGCAAAACGGGGAAAAGAGAGCGCTCGGCGCGGCAATTGAATTTTCGCCGCGCCGGATCGCTTTGATTTTCTCCAGAGACGTGAAACCCCGTTGAAAGGTCGCTTCGCTTTGGCGGACCTATGGACGTTCAAAATGGGAAGAAATGTAAAAACGGCGGGCCTGCGGTGCGCAAGCCTGCCGTTTCAAGCATCCGACGAAAGTCAGCGTATAAGAGTCGGAGTCTTCTAGTGAATGTCCAGATATTTCTGGGGAATTTCCGTGTCCGTCATGTGCTGAGGTCCAACGCCCAGCGTGTAGGTATCCTGAAGTAGCAGAATGTGATTTTTTGACTCCACGCCCGTGTGAGCGTCGGTGTAGCAGCGCCCCTTCCAGCCCGAACCTCCCGACGCCGCGTTGAAGCAGGCGATGACCTTGGGGATGGTGAAGGAACGGCGGAATTTCTGATGGTCGATGCCCTGAGAAGCGCACTCCACGGCAAATTCGCCCAGCGCTTTGGTGGTGGAGAATCCCAGTGGCCAGCGCCACAGTCCAAGACGGCCCTTGCCGCCGCGGGTGACGACAGTTTCTTCAAGGCGTTTCAAGATGGCATCGAAATCGCCGGCGGCGTCGGACAGATCGAGGCCCAACGCTCCGGGAAAACCGATGAGCGGCGAATCGCCTTCGATGAAGTATCCGCCCAGCTCGAGGACGCTTTTGAGCAAAGGCTCGGACTGCGCGTCGTTGGTGCAGAAAAAGGCCGTGTCCTTGCCGTACTTGTCGAGCCATGCCGGCATCTTCTCGAGGATGAACTGCTGCGCTCCCGCCACGCCCACATCGCTGGTGGGATCGGGAGCCGTCTCGAAGTGGAATTGAACGCCGATGTCCTTGCAGGTCTGCTCGATGATCTTGCGGCGGCGCGAGAGCAGCTCGTAGCTCATGTGGCGAGGAAAGGAGATATGCACGTAGTGCTTACAGCCCAGCCGCTTGGCCAGAACGACGTTGAGATAGCCACGGGAGATCATGTCGTTGCCCGTGGACAGGTCGGCGATGCTGTCGATGACCTGCGGATCTTCCTGCGGATCGCCGGCGAAGAGCAGAATGTCGGGGCGTTTCTGACGAACTCGACGGAAGGCCTCGGTGGTGCCCGGAATGGCCTGGTTGACCACTACGGCCTTCATGAGAGGATCGTCGGCAAAGGCCGCGATCTGCGAGATGGTGGTCTCCTGCTCCGTCATGAAGTTGTCGGGGTAGGTGACATGGTTGATCATGCCGCCGTGGGCCACGTCGCCGTATTTTGCGATCAGCGCCTCGGCGCCGCGCAGCTCGTCCTCGGTCTGTGAGACCGTTCCCGTGCAGACGCCGATGTGGAACTTTGCCGGCTCAGCCGCAAAGGCGGCTCCTGCGGCGAGGGCCGCCATCAGAAATAACGCTGCTCGAACTCTTTTCATGCTCTTGGCCTCTTTTCCGGGCGGAGGTTCTCCGTCCCTTGGATTTTACTTCCTACGGTGGATTGTAATGAATTTTGAAAAAACGTCAATTGCGAGAATTTTTAAGTCTCTCTCCCGCAATGAAAAAATATCTCGAAATTCTTTTCTCTTCGCGCGCGCACTGCCAAAAAAAAGTAGGCCCGCTTAGAGCGGGCCTGCCGATTTTCGTCTCGTAACGCGCGTCAACTTTCGTGACGGCGGTCTAGTGAATGTCCAGATATTTCTGAGGGATATCGATTTCCGTCATGTGCTGAGGTCCAACGCCCAGCATGTAGGTGTCCTGAAGGATCAGGACGTGGTTTTTTGCCTCCACATTGGTGTTGGCGTCGGCGTAGTAACGGCCCTTCCACGAGGATTTGGGCGACTCGACGTCGAAGAAGTGGATGACCTTGGGAATGTCGAAATAGCGGCGGAATTTCTGGTGGGTGACGCCTTGATTGATGCAGTCGATGGCGAATTCGCCCAGCGCCTTGGATGTGGTGAAGCCCAGCGAGTAGGCCCAGACGCCCATGCGTCCGCCGGCGCCGCGGGCAACGACGGTGTCCTCGACGCGCTTCAAGATAGCCGCGAAGTTGCCGCTCACGTCGGCCAGATCAAGTCCAAGAGCGCCGGGATAACCCATCAGCGGCGAGGGCAGGTCGGCTTCGATGAAGTAGCCGCCGCGCTCCACAATGCTCTTCAACATGGGTTCGGTCTGAGCGTCGTTGGTGCAGAAAAAGGCCGTTTCCTTGCCGTACTTCTCGATCCATGCGGGCATCTTCTCGAGGATGAACTGCTGCGCGCCGGCCACGCCCACGTCGCTGGTGGGATCGGGAGCCGTCTCGAAGTAGAAGCCCAGCCCCAGGTCTTTGCAGGTCTGCTCCATGATCAGACGGCGGCGCGAGAGCAGCTCGTAGCTCATGTGGCGAGGGAAGGAGATGTGGACGAAGTTTTTGCATCCCAGCCGCTTGGCCAGAACGATGTTCAGGTAGCCGCGGGACAGGTTGTCGTTGCCCACAACCAGGTCGGCAATGCTGTCGATGACCACGGGGTCCTCATGGGCTTCGCCGGCGAAGAGCAGAACGTCGGGGCGCTTCTGGCGGATGCGGCGGAAGGCCTCGGTGGTGCCGGGAATGGCCTGGTTGACGATGACGGCCTTCATGAGAGGATCGTCGGCAAAGGACGCGATCTGCGAGATGGTGGTCTCCTGCTCCGTCATGAAATTGTCGGGGTAAGTGACGTGCTTGATCATGCCGCCTTCGGTCACATCGCCGTACTTTTTGATCAGGGCTTCGGCGCCGCGCAAGTCGTCTTCCGACTGCGAGACCGTTCCCGTGCAGATGCCGATGTGGAACTTCGCCGGCTCAGCCGCAAAGGCCGCACTTGCCGCCATCACTGTTCCCAAAAGCAACGCTGCTGCCAGATACTTTCTCATCATTTCTGCCTCCTCGTTTTGAATTGGAATCTCCACAATTCTAAGTTTTTGTCATTTCGGTTCTTATTGTAATAAATCTTAAATAAGAGGTCAAGCGCCGTCAATGAAAATTGTGTGGAATAACGGCAGTGAGTTTAACGGCCTTTTGCTGCGAGCGGCGCGCTTTGAGGCATAAAAAGACAGCCCGGGGCTTTTTAGCCTCCGGGCTGTCTTGGCTGTTTTTTTATTCGTCGGCAACGCTGTCGAAGCTTTCGCGCAGCTTGCGGCGAAGCACTTTGCCGAGGGAATTGCGCGGGAAATCCGATACGATCTGCACATGGCGCGGCACCTTATAGTGGGGCAGCCGTTCGCGGCACCACTCCACCAGTTCCGAAGGCGAGACGGCCTGTCCTTCCTTGGGGATGACAAAGGCCCGCACCATCTGACCGGTGACGCTGCGCGAGATGCCCACCACCGCCGATTCCTTGACGCTGGGATGGGCGTTGAGCACCGACTCCACTTCCTGGGGGTAGACGTTGAATCCGCCCACGATAATAAGGTCGCTGACGCGCTCGAGGATAAAGACGTTGCGGTTTTCGTCGACGCGCACCATGTCGCCGGTGTTGAACCAGCCGTCCTTGAACTTTTCGGCGGTGATTTCGGGGGCGTTGAAGTACTTCTTCGCCACGTTGGGGCCTTTGACCCACAGGACGCCTTCGTCGCCCGACAGCAATCTGCCGTCAAGATCTCTCAGCTGATACTGGATCTCGTCGAGCAGCGGACCTACGGAGCCTTCCGGCGATCCTTCCGTGGCCTGAGCGGCCAAAATGGGCGAACACTCCGTCAAGCCGTAGCCTTCGATGACCTTGCCGCCGAAAACCTGCTCCGCGCGCGCTCTCAACGCGGGCTTGAGATAGTCGCCGCCAGAAACTACGTATTTGACGCCACTGGGCTTCCAGCCTGCGCGGGCCGCCGCGCCGCACAGGAAGTACAACAGCGTGGGAACGGTAATGAGCAACGACGCACCGCCTTCGTCGATGGCTCTCATGGTGCCCTCCACGGGCATGAAGCTGGAACGGATCACCTGGGGAATACCGACGAAAAGGGGGAACACTCCCGCGACGATGCAGCCCAAGGTGTGGAAATTGGGCAGCACGTTGAGCATCCTGAGTTCTTTGATGTCGGGAATGACCTGGCGCAGCACCTGGGCGGCGCAGGAGAAAATGTTGTTGTGCGTGATGGGAACGCCCTTGGGCGTGCCGGTGGTGCCCGAGGTGTAGAAGATCATGGCGAGATCTTCGTCGGATTTCACTGAAGGCTTGGCCGTGAAGGGCGGCAGGGCGCCCTTTTCTTCAACGAAAACTGTGGGGATGGGCAGCTTGAGAAAATCGGCCATGTGGCTCTTCAGCGCGGGGGCGGCGGCGATGACTGAAGGCATGGCGTGCCGAATTTGCGCCGCCAGCGCCTGCGGTCCCGCCAGGGCATTCAGCGTCGCCACGGAGCCGCGGAGCTTCCAAGCCGCCATGCACAGAGCCAGAAAGGACGGGCTGTTGGCTAGCATGGTCACAATCCGGTCGCCTGCGGAAAAACCGGCTTCTTTCAGCCGTTTCACGTTTTCGTCCACCAGGTTGAACATCCGCTCGGCAGACCACCATTCGCCCTCGAACCATGCCATGGGCTGCGCGGCGGTCCATTTTTCGGCGATGATGTCCTCAAGTCTCAGGTTCTCTTCCATCATCATAAGAAGCCTCCCCCAATGCGGTCATATCGGTTTAGAAAAAAACAGCCGGAGCGTCGGGAAAAATTTTCCCGTAGAAGAAAGGCGGTCATTTTCGCTCACAGCAATATTTCCTAATAGTGTACCATAGAGTGTTCCATCTGGAGCAGATTTATGGAAAAATTTCCTCAAAATGTGATAGTATTAACCGTAACCCTTAAAATCGTGCACGGGAGGTTGAAGAAAAATGTCCGCGCCATGGATATACATTAAAGATCTTAAAGAACACGCTGGCGAAACGGCATGCGTGAGAGGTTGGATGTACAACAAGCGAAGTTCCGGCAAAATCCATTTTTTACAGCTTCGCGACGGCACGGGACTCGTCCAGGCCGTCATGGTCAAGGGCGAAGTGTCCGATGAGCAGTTTGCCGAGGCCAAGGGCCTGTGGCTCGAAGCCAGCGTCGAGGTGACCGGCACGGTGCGCATCGACGAGCGCGCGCCTTCCGGCGTCGAGTTGACGGTGACCGAGCTTCGCGTCGTCCAGAATCCAACGGAGGAATATCCCATCGGCAAGAAGGACCACGGCATCGACTTCCTGCTGGATCACCGCCACCTGTGGTTGAGGTCCAGCCGCCAGTTCGCGCTGATGCACATCCGCGACGAAATCATCTGGTGCTGGCGCAAGTTCTTCCACGACAGAGGCTTTGTGCTGCTGGACAGCCCCATCCTGACGGGGTCCAACGGAGAGGGCGTTGACGGCCTGTTCTCGTTGGACTACTTCGACCAGACGGCCTATCTGGCCCAGACGGGTCAGCTCTACGCCGAGGCCGGCGCTGCGGCCTTCGGTCGGGTTTACTGCTTCGGTCCCACATTCCGCGCCGAAAAATCCAAGACACGCCGCCATCTCACGGAGTTCTGGATGCTGGAGCCGGAAATGGCCTTCTACGACAACACAATGAACATGCAGCTTCAGGAAGAGCTGGTGTCCGCTACGGTGAAACATGTGCTCGACCACTGCGCTTCGCAGCTGAAAACGTTGGAGCGCGACACGGCGCCGTTGGAAAAAGTCATCGCCGGCCCCTTCTACCACCTGAACTACCGCGATGCCGTAAAGCAGCTCAACGAGCTGGGCAGCGACATTAAATTCGGCGACGACCTGGGCGGCGACGACGAGACCATTCTCACCCAGCAGTACGACCGTCCCATCTTCGTGGAGAACTATCCCCGCGACGTCAAAGCCTTTTACATGAAGGCCAACCCCGAGGACAACGGCGAAACCGTCATCTGCTCCGACCTGCTGGCTCCCGAAGGCTACGGCGAGATCATCGGCGGCTCGCAGCGCGAGGAGGACTACGACGCTCTCCTTGCCCGCATGAAAGAGCTGAAGATGAACACCGACAACTACGGCTGGTACCTTGACCTGCGCCGCTTCGGCAGCGTGCCTCACAGCGGCTTCGGCATCGGCTTGGAGCGCACCATCACGTGGATCTGCGGGCTGCCCCACATCCGCGAGGTTATCCCGTTCCCCCGCACCATTTACCGCCTGATGCCCTAACGAGCCGAAAGCGGCAGGTTCCGCACAGCTGTGTTTTTTTGACGCCCAACGAAACTGCGATCTCAGCGCCCGTTTTCCTATGGAAAGCCCTCTCTTGGGCTACTCCACGGAAACGGGCGCTTTTTCTTTTGAGCGGACTTTCGCGCGGAAGCTTCTCTGTGCCCTTCGATGCGGCCTGACGGATTGAAGCGCTGTGAAATTTTGCTTTGCCGGCGCGGAGGAAAGGCCTTTTTGTCTGGCGGAAGGTCGTTTCATTGTCAGGCTGAAGGCAATCCGTGGCAAAGTCGTCTTGGGCGCCCCGTCGGTCTTGTTTTTTCAGTCGGATTGGAAAAAGGTGTTTTCGTGCCGCTTGCCGAGCGCTTTGATCCATTGGTCGCCATTGTTCCACAATTATGCACAATCTTCCTGTGGATAATTGTGGGTAAATGGCCGTCGAAAAGGTGGAATCTGTCCTCATTTCCTCTTTTCTTCAAAATTATCCACGAAAATGGCGAGTTATGCACATTTTTTTGCGAACAACTCTTTTTTTCGAAGAACCCTTTCGGGAGACGGGACGGAGAACTTGGAGGAGAGGAAAAGAGCGAGATTTGTCCACAAAGGCGCGGCAATGTGTTCTTTCAAATTTGCTCCATGGCGAAAAGGCTTGTTTTTTCGAGCGGTGCCGTCTTGCCGTGTCACGGGGAAGCTTTTCAGCCGAAAGGACAGCGCCGTCTCCCTGAAGCGGGATGGAAAAAACGGGAAAGGCGTTTCTTGACGAAAGTGGCACGCATCTTTAAAATGGTAATATCCTGCGAAATCTTCAGCCGCGTGCCTTTCGCTGCGGCGAAGCTTTCGGAAAGAACGACGAATAAGACGAGGTGCTCCATGATGAAAAGATCGTTCAGATTGACTGCGCTGCTGACGGCGCTTCTGCTTGCCGCCGCCTCGGCGGTGCCTGCCGCTGCCGCGGAAAAGAAAATTCTCCGCGCCGCCGCTTCATTTGCTTACTCCAGCCTTGACGCTCACAAGCAGTATTACGGCTGGTACACTTCCATCTACGGCATTACGGAGTCGCTGTTCAGGATGGCCGACGATGCCAGCGTGCAGCCCTGGCTTGCCGAAAGCTGCTCAGCCGACGAAAGCGGCCTGACGTGGACAATCAGGCTGAGGAAGAACGTCTGTTTTTCCAACGGCAAAGCGCTGACCGCCGAAATGGTGGTGCGCAATCTGCTCCGTGCGGCGGAGTTGAACACGCGCTGCGCCTATCTGAAGGACTTCAAAATTCAGACGATCGACCAGAGGACTCTGTCCATTACCGCTCCCCGCCCTTACCCCACACTGCTCAACGGCCTTGCGGGAACGGAGCTGGGCATTATGGACCTCGACGGGACGAAGGACTTCGACAACGCCCCTGTGGGCACGGGACCCTTCGTCGTTGAGAAGTTCGTTCCCGAAGGCGACGTGACGGTGAGCCGCAACCCGCACTACTGGAAGGGTTCGGTGGCGCTGGACGGTGCGGTGTTCTATTACATGCAGGACGACAACAGCAAGCTGCTGGCCATGCAGAACGGCGAGATCGACTGCTACAACAGCGTCAGCACTGCGGCGCTTGAGGTGTACCGCCGTTCGCCCGACCGCTATCGCGTTGTCAGCATTCCCGGCATGAGACTGCAGTTCTACATCCTCAACGAAAATCGCCTTTCTCCCGCCCTGCGCAGGGCCATCAACCTGACGGTGGACAAAAAAGCCATGGCGGCTTTTCTCGCGGGCACCGTTTCGCCGGCGTCGGGCCCCTTCGGCGCCGACACGGCTTACGGCAAGGTGAAAATTCCGGCGGCCGACCCCGCGGCGGCCCGGGCAATTCTCGAGGCCGACGGCTGTGTGCTCAACGCTCGGGGAATGTACGAGAAGGACGGCAAGCCGCCGTCGGTGGAGATCTGCTACTATGCCGCGCGCTCTCTGGACGTGCTGGCCACGCTCATGGCCGAGCAGCTGAAGAACGTGGGCATCGCTTCGACGCTGCGCGTTGAAGAGGATCCCGATAGCACCTACATTGCCAATGGCGATTACGATGTCGCCATGTACTGCATGATCGCCGACAAGGCAGGCGATCCCTACGGCTTCATCAACGCCACGATGAGCGAAGGCGCCTTTTACAACACCGGCGGCTTCAAGAACGCCGACGTTCAGGAAATGATCGAGCAGATGCGCTATGAACCCGATACGACGGTGCGCGCCGATCTGGCCAACAGGATCGTTCAGATCGCCGTGGACGACAACGCCTTCGGTTACGTGGGACTGTTCAACAAGACGACGGTTTTGAGAACGGGCGTCAGCGGCTTTGCCGAGAACAATCCCTTCGATTTCTACGGCATCGGCGCCGACACCGACATTAAATAATCGGCGCGCCGTGTCTGCGGGGGATGGGGATGTCTCATCCCCCTTTTTCAATGCGGGGGAGCGGGCGAAATGGAGAAGTACGTTTTCAAGAGGATTGTGCAGCTTGTGCCCATTCTTTTCGGGTTGTCCTTTATGGTGTTCGGGCTGTTGTACCTCTCGCCGGGCGATCCGGCGCTCAAATATCTGACGCAGCGCGAAGAGGGTGTTTCCCGCGAGGAGCTGGCTCTGGTGCGGCAGCGGATGGGGCTTGACCGTCCCTTTGCCGTCCGCTACGGGCAGTGGCTTTTCAACGTGTTGCGGGGCGAATGGGGCCTGTCCTATCGAGACGGTCGGCCTGTGTCGGAGAAGCTGCGCAAAGCTGCGGGATACACGGCGGCGCTGGCCTCGGCGGCCATGGTCCTTTCGCTGCTGGTCTCCACACCGCTGGGGGTCCTGGCGGCGGTTAGGCACGGCACAGCCGTCGACGGTCTGATCCGGCGGATTTCCTTCGTTGGCAATTCAATGCCCAACTTTCTCGTTTCCGTGGTGCTGATGTATCTGCTGTGCATCCGCGCGCGGATCTTTCCCGTCATCGCTCGCGGCACGCTGCAGGGGCTGACGCTGCCCGCTCTCGCCGTATCGGTGCCTGTGAGCGGCCGTTTTATCCGCCAGATCCGCGCCGAAGTGCTCGAACAGCTTGGATGCGGCTGGGTGACGGCCATGCGTGCCCGCGGCGTGAAGGAGCGCTTTATCCTGTGCTCCAATGTGCTGCATAACGCCGCGGGGCCGATTTTGACCGTCGTGGGGCTGTCGGTGGGCACACTGCTGGGCGGCAGCGTGGTGGTGGAAACGATCTTTCGCTGGCCGGGGCTGGGAAAGTTGGCCATGGACGCCATTCGTGCCCGAGATTATCCCGTGGTTCTGGGTTTTGTGCTGTTGACGGCGGTCTTTTACGTGGGCATCAATTTGCTGACCGACGTGGCGTATCACCTTTTCGACCCGCGCATCGAGCTGAAAGAGAAGGCTGAACCATGACATCGCGCGGTTTTGCCGTTTCAAGGCCGCGGCGAAAAAACCGCCGCCTGTATTTTTTCGCCGCTTTGGCGCTGCTGATGGCGGCCGTGGGGCTTCTGGCGCCTTTTCTGGTGCTTCACGACCCCAACGGAACCAACGCGGCACTGCGCAACATGGCGCCCAATGCCGCCTACCCCTTCGGCACCGACGGTCTGGGGCGGTGCGTTTTTTCGCGCGTTGTGGCCGGCGCGGCCACGTCGATCTTCTCCAGCCTGATTTTGGTGGCGGCGTCCTTCGCCGTGGGCACGGCGCTCGGCATCCTCTGCGGCTATTACGGCGGCATTCTGGACACGCTGGTAATGCGTCTTGCCGACGTGCTGCTGTCTTTTCCCCAGATGGTTCTGGCCATTGCCGTGACGGGGATTTTCGGCGGCAGTCTGCTCAACGCCATGCTGGCTCTGGGGCTGACGGGGTGGACGCTCTACGCCCGTCTGGCGCGCAGCCACACGCTGGCGCTGAAAAACGAGCCTTTCATCGCGGCCTGTCGGCTCAGCGGCTGCTCCGATCTGAGGCTTTTGGCCGTTCATCTGTTCCCCAACATCGTGGGGCCTCTGATCGTCAACGCCACCACGCAGATCGGCTCCACGATGATCGGCTTGGCGGGGCTTTCCTTTCTCGGCCTCGGCGTCATGCCCCCGCAGGTCGAGTGGGGTGCGATGATCAACGAGGCCCGCGGCGCCCTTCAGCTGGCGCCATGGGCGGTGTTGGCGCCGGCGGGAGCCATGGTCGTTGTGGTGATGGTTTTCAACGAGCTGGGCGATTCGGCCCGCGACTGGGGGGACAGGAGGACGTCATGAACAGGCCCCTGCTGTCCGTCAGCGGACTCTGCGCCGGCTACGGCCCGTATGAAACGCTCCATGGGGTTTCTTTCGATCTCCGTGCCGGAGAAATTTTCTGTATTGCCGGCGAGAGCGGCTGCGGCAAATCGACGCTGCTGAAGGCGCTGCTGGCGCCGCGGCTTTTCGGGGTCCGCATCGCTTCCGGCCGCGTTGAGCCCGAGGGCGCGGCAGCGATGATGGCCCTCATTCCGCAGGATCCCGGCGCGTCCTTCAACCCCATCAGAAGCTTTGCCGCCCAGTTCCGCGAAACTTTGGAAAGCCACGGGAAAGCCTACGACGAGAACGAGATCCTCGCGGCCTTCCACAGCCTTGACCTGAAAAGGGGAAGCGAAATTCTGCGGCTCTGTCCCTATGAGATGAGCGGCGGCATGAACCAGCGCGTTGCCATCGCCCTGGCGCTGCTGCTGCATCCCAAAATCCTGCTCTGCGACGAGGTGACCAGCGCGTTGGACGTGTCATCGCAGGCGGCGGTGCTCGACGAGCTGATGAAACTCCGCGACGAAAGCGGCGCGGCGCTCATTATGGTCACCCATAACCTGGCTGTGGCCGCAAAGTGTGCCGACACTGTGGCCATCATGCACGGCGGCTGTCTGATCGAGTACGGTTCGGCCTCGGAAGTGCTGTATCGCCCTGCCCATGCCTACACGCGGGGCCTGATCGCGGCAATTCCTTCGTCCAACGGCGGTCTGCCCCAGCCCTACGACGCCGAGGCCATGGTCTTTCCCGACGGCAGCGCCAACCGGCCCTACGAGATGGAAATCCTTTCGGCGAATCATCGGGTCTGCATGGGAGGGCGGACGTGATGGGCGAAATTCTTCTTGAAGTCAAAGAGGCATGCCGCTTTTACGAGAGGCGAGGGTGCCGCACTGCCGCGCTGGACGGCCTTTCTCTGACGCTGCGCCGCGGCCAGATCCTGGGCATTGTGGGCAAAAGCGGCTGCGGCAAATCGACGTTGCTGCGGCACATCGCCTGTCTCGAGCGCCTGACGTCGGGAAAGATTTTCTTCGAGGGCAAAGACATTGCCGCTGCCCGCCCTTCCCAGATCTGCCGCCGCGTGCAGATGGTTTTTCAAGACGCCTGCGCGTCCTTCGACCCGCGCATGACCCTTCGGCGTTCGCTGATGGAAACCTTCCGATTGTTGGGCGGCGCCGAAGGCCGTCTTGCCGCGCTGCTGAGCGAGGTGGGGCTGACGGAGGACGTCATTGACGGCTATCCCCATCAGGTCAGCGGCGGGCAGTGCCAGCGCGCGGCCATCGTCAGGGCGCTGGCCGCCGAACCGGCGCTGCTGCTCTGCGACGAGATTACCAGCGCCTTGGACGTCTCTTCGCAGGCGCAGATCGTCAGGCTTATCGACGGCCTGCGTCGGCGCAGGAACTGCGCCGTGCTCTTTGTCTCCCACGATCTGGCGCTGGTGAGCTGCCTCTGCGATCCCATTGCCGTAATGCAGGACGGCCGCATCGTCGAGCAGGGGACACCGCGGCAGATCGTGCAGTTTCCGCGGAATCGGTGTACCCGCGAGCTGATCGAAGCAGTTCCGGTTTTGACGCCCGAAGGCCGTCATTGAAGAGGGCCTTTCGAGGGCATTGGCCTTTGTGCGAAAACTCCAATTCAGAAGCGACAGTCCGCCCGATGCAGAAGCCATTCTGCATCGGGCGGACTGTTTTTGTCAGGGCTGTTTTCAGTTGTCGGTCGTGCCTTCGAGGCGCAGGAACTTCTTCAGTTCTCCCACGTCGCCGGAGGCAAAGCACCAGCCGTCCATGCCGCAGTCCTGCCCGCCCTTGACGTTCCATGGCAGGTCGTCGATAAACAGGCAGTCGGCGGGATCGAGGTCGTATCGGTCAAAGAGGACGCCGTAAATCTCTTTTTGGGGCTTCATGCACTTTTCGGGCGCCGAAAAGACCACGCCGTCGTAGAGATCGGGACAGGGGAGAACGCGGCGCCAGCAGTCCATAAGGCGCATTCCGGCGTTGGAGAGCACGTACACTTTTTGCCCTCTGGCTTTCAGGGCTTTGATGACGCCGTCCATGCCGGGCTTGGGCCACAGGTTGTAGCTGTGCCAGCAGGCGATGCTCTTCCGGGCGACCTCGCGGGCCTCTTCGCAGCTGAGGCGGCGCAGAGTGTAGCGCAACACCGTCTCCTCGTCCATGAGGCCGCAGTCCAGCAGAGCCCATTCGTAGGAGCAGTAAACGATAATCCTCACTTCGTCCACAATGGCGGGGTCGTCGGTAAAACGCTCGATGGCCTTCCGCGAGTTGTATTCCGCAAGCACATGTCCCATGTCGAACACGATGCTGCCGTAATCTTTGGGATCTTTCATCATAGTCCTCCGGGGTGAAAATATGTTCCGGCTTTTCAGTGTACCTGCGGCAGCGCCTTTTGTCCATGGGAAAAGGCGGAAATTTCCCGCCGGAAGTCAGTTGCCGCTCCGCCTTTCGGCCAGAAGGTCGACGGCGTCCAGATAGCCCTGAAACCCGCGCCCCGCGATCTGGGCGATGCAGGCTTCGGCGGTGTAGGAACGGCGGCGGAAATCCTCGCGATGGTCGATGTCGCTGATGTGGACCTCCACGGCGGGAATGGCCACGGCGCGCAGCGCGTCGGCGATGGCCACGCTGGTGTGGGTGTAGGCCGCGGGGTTGATGACCAGTCCGTCGACGGCACCGAGGGCCTGCTGGATTCGATCGATGATGGCGCCTTCGTGGTTGCTCTGGAAGAACTCCACGTCGATGCGACGGGCGGCGCAGTGGTCGGCGATGGCTCGTTCCAGGTCGGACAGCGTGCTTTTGCCGTAAATCTCCGGTTCGCGCACGCCCAACATGTTCATGTTTGGCCCGTTGATCACAAGAATTTTCATAGCTTCAACGCCTCCGTGATTTTCTTTGCGGCTTCCTCGGGCGAGGAAGCCGACAGCGTGAGGTCAGCCCAGGCACGGTACAGCGGCAGACGCTGCGCCCTGAGCTTTTCGACGCCGCAGCGCAGCGACAGGGGACGGCCGTCGGTGGGAAGATCTCCGCTTCGGTCCAGAAAGACGCAGAGTCCGTTTTGTCTGATGAGATTGCGGTTTTCCCCGCGGGTGACGACTCCGCCGCCGGCGGCGATGATTAGGCCGCTTTTCTTCGTCTCGTCGGCCAAAACTTGCGTCTCGAGTCTTCTGAAGGCCGCTTCGCCTTCTTGGGCGAAGATCTCGGGAACGGTTTTGCCGGTCCGTCGGACGATCAGGCTGTCGATGTCCGCCACAGGGCGCCCCGTGAGTTTCCCCAGAGCCTGGGCCGTGGTGGTTTTGCCGCAGCCCGGCATGCCGATGAGGACGACGTTGCGGGTTTGGCGGGCGATTTCGTTGGCGATTTCGTCGGCGAGACCTTTTCGCAGAGATCGGCGCAGAAAAAGCTCGGCGGCCCGCACGGCCTGCGCCGTCAGCATTGAAAGTCCGCTGCGCGCGGCGACGCCCAGCTCTTCCGCCTGAAGCACCAGCGCCGTGCGCCACGGGTTGTAGATGACGTCCAGCACCAGCCGGCAGCGCGGAAAGCGGCGGAGGTCGGCGGGGGAAAAGCCGTTTTTCGGATACATGCCCACGGGTGTGGCGTTGACCGCCAGCTCGGCATCGGCGTGCTTTTCAAGGTTTTCGTAGGTGTCACGTCCGCGGCGGGAGATGACCGAACAGTGAATTCCGGCGGCCGTCAGCGCGGCGACGGCGGTTTTCGAGGCGCCGCCCGAACCGAAGACCACGGCGGGCTTTCCTCGAAATCTTTGGGCATCGTCGCCGAGAAGGTGCAGGAAGCCGTCCCAGTCGGTGTTGTCGCCCTGCCACGTTCCGTCGCTGCCGCGGGTCAGCGTGTTGACGCAGCCGATGGCCCGCGCGCGCGGCGAAAGAGCGGCGCAGCTTCGCAGGGCGTCCACCTTGTAAGGGACAGTGACGTTGAAGCCGTCGTAGTCCGTTTCGCGCAGAAATTCGTCGAGATCTTCCGGCTCCACTTCGCACAGGTCGTATTCGTAGCCACCGATGAGGCGGTGGATGGCCGGTGAGAAGCTGTGTCCCAGTCGGCGGCCGATCAGTCCGAAACGGGGCATTAGACCACCTCGCAGTAGCTGCCCAGGTACTTCAGCGTCGTCACGGCGCCTTGGAGGTCGTCGAAAATCCGCAAAAACGAGTCGCTGTATACCGAGCTGTCCAGATCGAAGTAGAACTTGAACTCGAAATCGCTGTTTGCCAGCGGGCGGCTCTCCAGCTTGTTCAAGTTGATGCCCAGCGCCTTGAAGCGCAGAAGCGCCTGAGCCAGAGCGCCCCGTTTGTTGGGGATGGTGAGCATCAGGCTGGTGCGGTTCGACCCGGGATAGATTTCCAAATCCTTGGAGATGCAGATAAAGCGCGTGAAGTTGCTGCCGCTGTCCTGAATCGAGGACTTGAGACATTCTAGCCCGTAGAGGGCGGCGCAGCTTCGCGACGATAGCGCCGCCAGGTCGCGCCGGCCCGACTGGCGCACGGTTTGGGCGGCGACGGCGGTGTTGGCGGCGGCGGTGAGCTTGACGCCCTGTCCAAGAGATCGGAGAAAGTTGCCGCACTGGGCCAGCGCCTGCTCGTGGGAGATCACCTCTTTGACGTCGCCGAGCGCCACGCCGGCATTGACCAGCAGGCAGTGGTCGATTTTGACGCGGCAGCTGCGCACGATAAAGCAGCTGTGCTGCGCCATGAGATCGTAAATGCGGTTGACTGAGCCGGCGGTGCTGTTTTCGATGGGGAGAACGCCGTAACGGCACAGCCCCTTTTCAACGGCGTCGAAGACCTTTTCGAAGGAGCTGAAGTACATGATGCTGCACGACGGAAAGATGCGCTCGCAAGCGCTCTGTGAGTTGGCGCCTTCGACGCCCTGGCAGGCCACGACGGCGCGTTCGGGAAACTGGAGAGGAGTGTTGGCGAGGGCCTGGCGGATCCGGCGCTTGATGGGCGAAGGCCCGTTGATGACGCGGTACTGCTCGGAGCGGCTCAAGTCGAAAATCAACGAATAGAGAGCGTCAATGGCGGGCGCCACCGGACCGGCGACCTCAGCGAGGTCGGCGAGCTTCTGCCGCTCGCGGGCGGGGTCGTAGACAGGCCGTCCGTTCCGTGCCTTGTACAGCGCGATGTCTCGGCTGACGGCAAGGCGTTTTGCGATCAGCGCGGTGATCTGGTGGTCGATGGCGTTGATTTCAGCGCGGTAATCGTTAAGCTCCATGGCTCATGCCTCCTTCGAGAGGTCGACAGTCGCCGGGGAGCAGGGCGTCGCACAGGGCGACGGCTGCGGCGGCTTCGACGCAGGGCACGGCTCGCGGCACGATGCAGGGGTCGTGTCGTCCGCCGATGCGCAGTTCGGTTTCTTCCATGGTTTTCACGTTCAGCGTTTTCTGCGGCAGGGAAATCGATGGCGTGGGCTTGAAGGCCGCTCGGAAAATGAGCGGCATGCCCGACGAAATGCCGCCCAAAATGCCGCCGTGGTTGTTGGTGGCCGTCCTGACGGCGCCGCCCTCGGCGACGAAGCAATCGTTGTGCTGGCTGCCGAGCATGGACGCGGCGCCGAATCCGCTGCCGAACTCCACGCCCTTGACGGCGGGAATGCCGAAGACCAGCGAGGCGATGCGGTTCTCGAGGCCTCCGAAAATGGGATCTCCCAGCCCCGCGGGCAGTCCCACGGCGCCGCACTCGACGATGCCGCCGACGGAGTCCTGTTGGGATGCCACGTGGACGATGAGCTCCGCCATCCGCTCGCCGGCGTCTCTGTCGAGAACGGTGAGCGGCTCGAAAATGCGTCCTTCAAAATCACCGCGCGAGAGCGTGACAGAGTCGAAAGGCCTGTCGCGCACCTTTCCCACGGCCGCCACGTGGGCGCCCACGAAGACGCCCAAGGATTCCAAAATCTGGAGGCAGATGCCGCCCACGGCCGTCAGAGGCGCCGTGAGCCGTCCCGAAAAGTGTCCGCCGCCCGAGCTGTCCTGAAAGCCGCCGTACTTGACGGCTGCCGTGTAGTCGGCGTGTCCCGGCCGCGGCACATCGACAAAGGCGGAATAGTCGGCGGGGCGGACGTCGGCGTTGCGGATGACCATGCACAGCGGCGCGCCGCACAGGCGGCCCTTCGACAGCCCCGACAGAAACTCTGGACAGTCGTCCTCCTTGCGCGGCGTGGCCAGCGGGCTTCGGCCGGGCGCGCGGCGTCTCATAAAGGCCTCGAGTCTTTCCCTGTCGACGGGAAATCCGGCGGGCAGCCCCTGGACGACGACGCCCACGGCCGCCGAATGGGACTGGCCGAAAAGGGTGATGCGCAGTTTTTCTCCCCAGCTTGAGGACATGTTACGACTCTTCCTTTCTGATTGTGCCGCCCAGCGCGGCGAAATCGTCAAAAAACGTCGGATAGGATTTGTCCACTGCTTCGGCGCCGTCGATGACGACGGGAGAACTGCACAGCACCGACGCGGCGGCTCCCATCATGGCGATGCGGTGGTCGCCGCAGGCGTCGACGCAGCCGCCGCGAAGGCTTCCCGTGCCCTCGACGGTGATACTGTCGCCGTCGGAAAAGGCCCGTCCGCCCAGGGCGCGCAGCGTCCCGCAGACCGACGCGATGCGGTCGCTCTCTTTGAGGCGGAGCCGTCCGGCGCCTGTCAGGTGCGTGGTTCCATGGGCCGCCGCCGCGGCCACCGCCAGCGCGGGAACCAGATCGGGCGTGGCGCTGACGTTCATTTCGGCGCCGTGGAGATCGGCGGACGCGACGCGAAAGACACCGCCGTTCGCCGAAGTCCGGGCGCCGAAGCGGCGCAGAAATTCCATGACGGCGCTGTCGCCCTGGCAGGTGGGGAACTTCAGCCCCGTCACGTCCACGGCGCCGCGGGCAGCGCCCGCACACAGCCAGAAGGCGGCGTTTGACCAGTCGCCCTCGGCACACAGTTTTCCCGGCGTCCTGTACTTCTGGTTTCCCGGGACGATAAAACGGTTCCCTTTGCGGATGACCTTCACCGAGAACTTTTCCAGGACTTCAAGCGTCATGTCCACGTAGCCCGCCGATTCCAGAGGGCCTTCGGCGTCGATGCAGCTCTCGCCGTCAAGCAGCGGCAGGGCGAAGAGCAGCCCCGTGAAAAACTGCGATGACACGTCGCCGCGAAGGCGGTAGTGGCCGGAAGTCAGCTGTCCCGAAAGCGACGGCGACGCCGTGCCCTTGCCGACGATGGCCACGCCGTGGCGTTCCATTTCGTCCCACAGCGGATCCATGGGGCGCGAGGGGAGCTTGCCGTGAAGGCGAAAGCGCGTTTCTCGGCCCAACGCCGCGGCAAGCGGCGTGAAGAAACGGTAGGTGGAGCCGCTTTCTCCGGGATCCAGCAAAGCCTCGCCGCCTGCCGTCACCGGCGACGAAACGGCCATGACGCTGCCGCCGATTTTCACCGCCGCTCCCAGAGCGATCAGGCAGCGCGCCGTGGCGGTCATGTCCTCGGAGACCATGGGGCACGTCAGCTCTGAAAGGCCTTCTGCCAGAGCGGCGGCCATGAGCAGACGGTGAACCGCCGATTTCGACGGAATGGCGGCCACAGTGCCGGAAAGCGTCGCAGGCTCGATCAAAACTTTCATCAAAGTGCCTCCTTCGCTGCCGCCAGACCGTCTTCGAGAAAGGCGCGCGCCTCTTTGAGGTTCACCGTTCGTCGTTCCGCCCGTCCGATCTCCAGCGGGATAATCAGCGTCAGGCGGTCGCCGCGGCGTTTTTTGTCCGCCAGCATGGCGGAAAAGATCTCTTCGGCGCCGTAATCGGTTCTCCATGGTAGCCTGCGAGCCTTCAGCGCGGCCCGCAGACGGCCTTCAGTCTCCGCAGAGCAGATGCCCCTTTTGCGGCAGGCGCCGGTTATCAGCGCCATGCCCACGGCGACGCAAAAGCCGTGGGGCAGACTGTAACCGCTGCACTTTTCAACGGCATGGCCGAAGGTGTGGCCGAAGTTGAGAATCTGTCGCGGCCCCGCCTCCAGCTCGTCGCCCTCGACGACGCTTTTTTTCAGCTCGATGCAGCGCGCCGCCATGGCTTGAAGGTGTGACTGGGCGTCGGCGCCCGCCGCGAGGTCAAAAAGCGCCGCGTCGAAGATCATGGCCGTTTTGACGATCTCGCCGAAGCCGTTGGCGATTTGGACCGCCGGTAGAGTGGCGAAGGCGTCGGTGTCGCACAGCACCAGGTCGGGCTGGTAAAAGGTGCCGACGAGGTTTTTGCCTTCCTCCAGGTCAACGGCGGTTTTTCCTCCCACCGACGAGTCCACGGCGGCCAGGAGCGATGTGGGCAGCTGGACGAAGGGCAACCCGCGCATGTACAACGACGCGGCGAGTCCCGCCAGGTCGCCCGTCACGCCGCCGCCCAGGGCGAAGACGGCGCTGCCGCGCGTCAGGCCGCAGCGCGCCATGTGGCGCAGCAGTTCAACCAGCGCCGCCGTGTTTTTCGAGGCTTCGCCGGCGGGAACCACGTGGAACTCCGGCATGAAACCCGCCCGCTGCAACGAACCTTTCACCTGCGCCCCGTAGAGAGGCGCCACGTTGGAATCGGAAACCACCATGGCCGTTCCTGCTGCGCAGATGCCGAGGGTCAGCTCGCCGACGGCGGACAGCAACCCGGGGCCGATGTGAACGGAATACCTTTTGTGCCGCGTGGCGACCGAAATGCTGTCCATTTATCCGTCGACCTGTTCTTTTCTGAGGCGCCCCTCATCGAGCAGCGACCACAGCTTTTTTTCGTCGCCGGCGTCGATGGCGTCGCGGTACTGCGACAGCTCGGCCATAAGCCCGTCGATTTCGGCGAGGAGGTTGGTGCGGTTCTCGAGAAAGAGGTCGGTCCACAGCGTGGGATTGAGCCAGGCCACTCGCGTCAGGTCGCGGTAGGATCCCGCCGAAAAGCCTTTGTGCTCCAGCGCCGTGGGGCTTTTGATGTAGGCGTTACTCACCACGTGAGCCAGCTGCGACGTGAAGGCGATGAGCCGGTCATGACGCCGTGCGTCGGTAACCGGAAAGGCGGCGAAGCCCGCCGGCGCGATGAAGTTTTTGATGCGCTCCAGCAGCTCGATGTCGTCGAAGACCCGGGGAACGATGACGAAGCTCGCCCCCTTGAACATCCGAGACGAACTGTTTTTGAACCCCCAGCGGTGCGTTCCCGCCATGGGGTGCCCGCCGGCATACTCAAAGCCGTAACGCTCCGCCAGCTCGAATCCCTTTTTGCAGATGCGCCCCTTGACGCCGCAGCAGTCCATGACCAGGGCGCTTTTCGGAATCTGCGGGGCGTTCTCGTCAAGCCACAGACAGGCTGCCGTCGTGTGAAGGCAGATCAAAATGCAGTCGCATTTCTTCAGGGTTTCGGCGTTCAACTCTCCGTCCACGGCGCCCATGAGCTCGGCGAACTGCAGAGTCGCCGCGTCCTTTTCGGCGGCGTAGACCGTAAAGTCGCTGCCGGCGGTTTTGTATGCCCGCGCGAAAGAGCCACCGATAAGCCCCAGCCCCACGATGCCCATGGTTTTCATCGGAGTGCCTCGCGGACGGCTCTCACCTTTTTGGCGACGACGTCGAACTGCTGAGGCGTCAGCGACTGGGCGCCGTCGCACAGCGCATGGCTCGGGTCGTTGTGGACTTCGATGATCAGTCCGTCGGCGCCAGCCGCCGCAGCCGCCAGCGACATGGACGGCACGTAGCGCGAATAGCCCGTGGAGTGGCTGGGATCAACGATGACGGGAAGATGGGTGTACTCGTGAAGCACCGGCACGGCCGAAAGGTCCAGAGTGTTGCGCGTGTAGGTTTCGAAGGTCCTGATGCCCCGCTCGCAGAGAATGACGTTGTCGTTGCCGCCGGCAAGGATGTACTCGGCGCTCATGAGCAGCTCCTTGAGGGTGTTGGCCAGGCCTCGCTTCAGCAGAATGGGCTTTTTGCAGCGTCCCAGTTCCTTCAGCAGGTCGAAGTTCTGCATGTTGCGGGCGCCCACCTGGAGCATGTCCACGTCGGCGAACAGGTCGAGGTCGTTGATGTTCATGATTTCCGAGACCACGGGCAGCCCCGTTTCCTTCTTCGCCTCGAGCAGTAGGCGGATGCCCTCGCCGTGAAGGCCCTGAAAGGAGTAGGGCGACGTGCGGGGTTTGAAGGCGCCGCCGCGCAGAAGCGTGGCTCCCGCAGCTTTGACCGCTTTGGCGACGGTCATGATCTGGTCGTGGTTTTCCACGGAACAGGGGCCGGCGATCATCTGGAAATGGCCGCCGCCGAAGAGCCGTCCGCTCACGTCGACGACAGTAGGCTCCTCGTGGAACTTGCGGTTGGCCTTTTTGAAGGGCTCGCTGATGCGCGTGACCCGTTCGATGATGGAAAGGCTCTCCAGCATGTCCACGTCGACCTTGGTCACGTCGCCGATGAGGCCGATGATGGTGTGGTACTGCCCCTGCGACACGTTGCACGTCAGACCCAGACTCTCAAACCATTTGCACAGGTTTTCCCTCTGTTCGGGCGTTGTCCCGTTCTTCAGAACTGCGATCATTTTTTCTTCCTCCCGATGGATGCGGAAAACTTTATTCGCCTTTCCGCTCGCTCAAATAAAAAAATAAGGCTGTGCGGCGATTCCGCACAGCCTCGATACCCGTAAAAAATTGCGAGAGATCCTCATCAATTTTTCGGCAGCACAAAATCACCTTTTCAGAAAGAGTCTGAAAAAGTAATAGTAATATTTGGCTGCAAAAAGATCGATTCTCTGCATGAAAATTCTCCTGAGGTCGAGTTTCATAATTATTTAATGTGAAAATTATAGAGTGAAGATTGAGACTTGTCAACCGAAAAATCACAGGATCGCCAGCACGTCCACCGCCAAGCCCACCGCCAAGACGAAAAAGTTTTTTTGCGCTGCTCGTCGCATGTACGGTACGGCACGAGAAAATGGGGCTTGAGCTTGGCGACTATAATCCATCCCCGCGTATGCGGGGTTCTGTTCTGAATTTACTCGCGGCAATCCTCGGAGTCAGGTCCATCCCCGCATGTGCGGGGTTCTGTCTGGGTCACGATAACGGCAGGTATTCTAAGCATACCCATCCCCGCATGGTGCGTGGACAGGTTTCGAAACGTCAGAGTTCAAGCGCCATTCCGCCGGAAAGATACCGAAGGCGGTCGCCCATGCGCTCCTTCAGATAGCTGTACTGTTCTTTCCCCGTGCAGTGGCAGGTGTAATAGGTCACAGGATATTTCTCCAGCTCGTCGGCAATGGGGCCCAGACATTCGGCGAACTTCGCGGCAGGCACGTCCTTGCAGTGAAATCCGCCGACGACGGCCTGCACCCCTTCGCGGGATGCCCACACCATGATGTTGCAGATTCCGCGGTGGCTGCAGCCCGTGAACAGCACCTTTCGCCCGTTCTCGTTGACGAGGAGGTACTGTTCGTGCATGAACTGTTCGGGGCGCAGAATGCCTTTCGCGTCGACCATCATGCCGAAAGTGTTGACAGGCCATTCAGTGGGCTGATCGGAATAAGACGCCACAGTGACCTCTTCGTCGATGCGAAGCCTCGGGGCTTTCACTTCAACGACGCGCGGATTGCCGATGAGCAGCGGTTCCACGCCGATGTAGCGGCCTGACGCATCGTAGCGCGACAGGTCGTAGCCCTCGCGGGCGTAGAGGCGCGCACGGCTGTTGATCCGAAAAAAGGCCGTCATTCCGCCCGAATGGTCAGAGTGGCCGTGGGACAAAACCGCGATGTCGACGTCGCTCAGCGAGATTTCGAGCTTCTCGGCATTTTTGATGAATAGAGCGCTGGCGCCCGAATCGAAAAGGATCTTGTGCTGCCGCGTCTCGATATAGAGACTGAGGCCGGCCTCAGCGGCGCAGTCCTCTCTGGCAGAGGTGTTCTCGAGCAGAGCCGTAATTCGCATAGACAAACCTCCCTTGACGTTGAATTTCAGGAAGATCACATTAAATCCATTATACATTGGAATGTGCGATTGGGAACGGTTTTATCTGCGGAGATTTACAGAAAAAGTGACGATCTCGGCGGCACTTTTTCATACAGCTTCACTCTTGAATTATTTTATAAAAATATAAAATTTATAAAACTTTGAAGCGTCACGCATGATCCTTGCGGCTGATGTTGCGCAACAAAGAGACAAGGAAAATATCTCTTTGACAAATGTTCCACGTGGAACATTTTTGATACTGTGCAACAGCTCATTGTCTTTTTCATCAGTTAAGTGCTGTGCAAAAAATCGAACGCAGTGAGAAGAACGAATCATTGAAGCCCACCGCCGAAATTTGAAACGGAATATGACGGCTTTATCATGCCTTTGGGGAGAAAGCGCCATAACACCACAAAGCGATGAATTTGGAAATGAAAAACTTTCAGCACACGGCGCGTCAAAGCGAGGTTTTCTTGTTCTGTCAGTGGTGAACTTTCTGAACGGCTAATTCTCGCATCGAATGTAATCTCCTCAGATAAGCCATGTCTAACCGTCTGGGATCTCAATAGATATTGGACAGTGAAACGAAAGAAAGATGAGAGATGTATGGCCCCATGAGGAGGGCAGAAAAACTACTTGAGGATTGGTCGAAGTGTGGCTTTGCTTGAAAAAGTGCGGCGTCCAATATGTTTGACAGACCTGCGTATTTAGTATACTATATTTTTAAATGCATTTTCGTCCAACCAATGATATAAGGCAGACGCTCCGAAAAGGGCGGCAAAAAAGTTGGAGCGCTCCCGTCACATGCGGATAGAACAAATCTGTAATATTGAAAAGGTTCTTATTTCGAAAGTGGAAAAATTTCAAGTGATTTTATGGTTGGAGTGGCATGGAGGAGCACAGAGAAATCAGTTTTTGACTTAAAAGTCAATAAGATTGTATCCAAATTATGCAAGAAGTTCATATATCGTGCTGTTGGTAAGATTTAGGCCCCTGGCTCCTCAATAAACTTTCCGGCACGATTTTTATATAAAGTGGGATGTAAGGCGCTCGTAAGCGATTTCGTTTTGGGCAGTATTTTCTCAGGAGGTGTTGTCATTGGCGGTTCACAATAAAGCCTTTAAGCTTCCGCACACTTTTGCGCTCATGTTCATCATCACCGCGATCATGGCTCTGTTGACATGGGTTATTCCCGCTGGCATGTATGATCTTGATCCTCAGACCAAACGGGTTATTGCCAACTCCTATCATCAGGTCGCGAGCAATCCGCAGGGGCTGTGGGATATTTTCAACGCCGTGACCAAAGGCATGGTCCAGTCGGCTGTGATGGTTGCGATGGTGTTCTTTATCGGCGGCGCTGTTGAAGTCATTCAGCAGACCGGCACAATTCGCGCCGGCATGGGACGCATTGTCAGCGTGCTGAAGGGCAAGGAAATTATGGCCGTTATCGTCATTATGATTCTCATGTCGATTGGCGGCGCCGTAGGGGTTTTTGCTAATGCCGTCATCGCGTTGATACCGATTGGCGTATTGCTGGCCAAAAGCCTCGGCTACGACGCGGTTGTCGGTTTCAGCATGATGTATTTGGCTGCCTTCGCCGGCTTCAACGTAGGATGGGCCAACATGTTCACCATCGGAATTGCCAACGAGATCGCAGGTTTGCCGATCACTTCAGGGTTTTATATTCGTGTGGTACTGCACATCATCAACATTGTGCTGACCATTGCTTTTGTAATGCTTTATATTCGCCGGATTAAAAAGGATCCGACCAAGAGCCTGGTTTATGATGCCAATGTCTCTCTGGAGGCTGATGGCGACAGTGCCCTTGACGCACAATCCGCAATGACGGGGCGCCAGACGTTGTGTGCTCTCATTGTGGTGCTTTGTTTTGCTTTTATCATTTATGGTTCGCTCAACTGGAAGTGGGGCGTTTACAACTATGCTACGATGTTCCTGATCATGGGGTTGACCTGCGGTTTTGCGGGCGGTCTCGGGTTGGATCGAACGTTTAGGGCATTCACCAAGGGCATGAGCTCGTTAACGTATGCGGCGTTTGTGATCGTGTTTGCCCGCGCCATTTCCGTGATTATGACCGACGGTAAGATCATTCACACGATTGTTTATTACTTGTCGATTCCTATCGGAAAGGTCAGCGCTGTTGTCGGTGCCAATCTGATGTTTGTGGCCAACGTGGTTATCAATTTCTTCATTCCTTCGGGGTCAGGGCAGGCAGTTACCGTGATGCCCATCATGGTTCCTGTGGCTGATCTGAGCGGGATTACCCGCCAGGTGGCTGTGCAGGCGTTCCAGTTTGGCGACGGCTTTACCAACTGTTTTGTCCCCACGTCAGGGGTGCTTATGGGAGTGCTGGGGGTGGCGGGAATTACCTATAGCAGGTATGTGCGTTGGTTTCTGCCTATGCTGTTTGTCCAGATGCTCATTGGCTGCGTGACGGTCACCCTGATGCAGCTCTTTGGTTGGTAAATATGGTAAAAAGGAAGCGGGAAAGCATTCTCCACAGATGTTTTTCCGCTTTTTTCTCCGATATGAAATGTGACAGAAGGAGACATAATCAATGGATCTTATAAAACTGGCGAATTCGGTCGTTGGTGATGTAAAGACATGGCGTCATCATATTCATGCCCATCCTGAGCTGAGCGAACAGGAGGCGGAAACGTCGGCCTTTGTGGAAAAAATGTTGCGCGAGATGGGCGCGGATGTTGTGCGCCGAGTAGGCGCGACGGGTGTTGTAGCGCTGGTCAAAGGCTCGCACGCGGGACCTGTCTTTGCGCTGCGCGCCGACATGGACGCTCTGCCCGTGCCGGAACTGACAGACCTGGAATTTAAATCGCAAAACGAAAATGTGATGCACGCCTGCGGCCATGATATTCACACGTCGATTTTACTGGGCGTCGCCAAGGCTCTGTGTGGCGTTCGCGACGAGATTCACGGTACGGTTAAATTTTTCTTTCAGCCCGCTGAAGAAATTGCCCAAGGCGCTCGGGCGCTCATTGCCGCAGGTGAGCTTGACTCTCAGGATCCACCCGACTGCATGGCGGCGTTGCATGTTTTCCCAGGCATCCCGGCTGGAACTCTTGGCGTCCGCCGCGGAGCCTTCAACGCTTCGTCGGATTCCTTTCAGTTGACCGTCACGGGTAAACAGGGACACGGCGCCTATCCTGAGCTGTGCGTCGATCCTATTGCCGTTGGCGCGCAGGTCATTGTCGCTCTTCAGCAGTTGGTCAGCCGCGAGATAGCGCCGCAGGACGCGGCGGTCGTAACCATCGGAACGATCCAAGGCGGCCTGAAGAGCAATATTATCGCGCCTAACGTGAAGATGACGGGAACGATTCGCACACTTCGTCCCCAGGTTCGCGACCGCCTCTTTGAGGCCATTCCTCGTGTAGCAAAGCTGACCGCGGAAGCTTTGCGCGCTCGTGCCGAAGTGGAAATTCATGAAGGAACGCCTGTCCTTATCAACGATGATGCCATGTTCGACCGTCTGATATCGGTCGCCGAACGCGTCGTGGGTAAAGACCACATTGTGACTTTTGAAAATTGTTCCATGGGCGGCGAAGATCTGGCCTTTTATGCCGCTAAAATTCCCACGGTCATGTTCCGTCTTGGCGTCGGGATGAAAAATCAGGACAACGCGCCGCTTCATTCCTCGCAGTTTATGGCCGACGAAAGTGCCTATGTTTACGGCATTGCCGCGCTGGCTGGCCTGGCTTTAGACGTGTGCCGCTGAAATCTTCGGCGTTTCGGCCGTTTTGAGTTTGCCGTTCCCTTGAATTGTGTGAATATATAATTAAGATAAATACATTCGTCCATCGCTCAGAAAGTTCGTTTTCATCAATTTAAAAGTGAAATTATCATTTCTCATGCAGTTTTTTCGCCGAATGGGCAACAAATCAGCTCACGATGAAGCTTTTGAGGTCGCGGCGCGTCCACTTTTGCTCCTGTTAAAGGGCGTTCCATGCAGTGGAGCTTTCGTATCGGATGCACGGTTTCACCAGTTGCCTGTGGCATGCCAAGGCGCAAGGGGCGGTCTTCGGCCGCGTTTTTTCGACAATCGACCGAATAGTTCTCCTTGAAATAGAAGGATCGGCGGTTTGACGTTGTACTCATACGGACAGGCTGATGCTGTAATATTCAACGGCCGTTAGCAGAAAATTGTCTCTTGCGTGCATGGCATGAAAGGAGCCGGACGTTGATGATTGAGAGCATACTTTTCGATATACTGTTCTGGCGATGCCCGATGGTACTGATGGTAGGCCTTGTTGTTGTGCTGATACTCTATTTGGGAAAACAGTGACGCTGGCTGGGCAGAAGGCTCTGAAAAAGGCATACGGTGCCGCTCTGCCATGAAAGTTCTGCTGGTTGGGCTGCGACAAAAAACAAGAGGCTCCCTTAAGGGAGCCTCTTGTTTTCTTCAGGAGCGTTGATTTTTGAGATGTTCCTGCTCGGGGTTCGCCGGAGCTGGAGTCGCGCGCAGGACGCTGCAGCGGTCCATAATGAAGGCCGCGCCGTCGGCGGCGCCTTTGCGCCAGACGCCTTCGATGACCACCAGATCGCCGGGTTTGCAGGCGCGGCGGATGTTTTGCATTACTTCGTCGAAGCAGCACAATATTCCGCGCTCTGTGCCCTGTTGCGGGACCAGCGTCATGGCGGGAAGGCCGAGATGTTTTGTCAGAGCGCCGGCAATTCCTCGGACTTGGATGACGGCGTTTTCGTAATTGGCCTCAAAAACGGCGCGGTTGGTGCGGTAGAGCTCCATCAGATCGCTCGCTTCAAGGGGCTGCGTCGCGGCGGCGGACTGAAGGGAGGCCGACGTCTCGCCACTTTCTGCGGGCTGCGGGAGGCTGACGGCCACGTTGAGGCGCTTTGCTGCAGCCAGAAGGGCCTTGGCGGGGAGGACGGCCGGAGATGGGGGAGTGTCCTGCCAGTATTCCGGATCAAGTCCCAGCGAACGGATGATGCGGTCTTTCTTGTCGCAGTAGCGGTCATATCGGCGCTGGTATTGGGATCCGTCTTTGGAATAGCGCAGGCAGAACTCGTTGTACTCCAGTCCTTCGGGGTCGGCGCCCGGCGCGTCGGCCCTGTATTGTTTCTTCAGAAGAATGACGTTTTTCTCCCGTTCTTCCGGCGAAAAGCGGCAGCGAATGACGACGACGATGTTTCCTTCTTCGAGGCGGCAGTCCGTCATGGAAAAGACGTTGCCGCTGCGAGTCCGCGACAGCTCTACGGGCATTGCCGTCTCGGCGGCGGTCGCTGGCCCCCCCGACAAGAGGCATGTGAAAATCAGCAGGGCGATAAATTTTCTGATCATGTGAGGATAGTCCTTTCTTTTGCGTGCGAGATATAAGGGGCATTCTTTCAGGGAAATTATAGCACGGCGACGATTCCGCCGCGCTCGCTTTGAAACGCGAAAGAGGCTGCCGCCGTCACCGGCAGCAGCCTCTGCGATCCTGAGAGCTTTTCAATTTTACGAGTTCGTTGACGTGGATCACAACGCGCGGTGAACGACGCGGACGATGGCGTTGTAGCTTTCCTCGGAGATGACGTGCTCGATGCGGCAGGCGTCTCCGGCGGCGACGGACGTATCGACGCCTAGGTTTTCGAAGAACTTGGTGAGCACTTTATGGCGATCGTAAATGCGCTCGGCAATGGCGCGCCCTTTATCGGTCAAAATGATGTGGTTCTCTTTGTCAAAGAGGATATAGCCGTTTTCACGGAGGCGCTTCATGGCAATGCTGACGCTGGGCTTTGTGACGTTCAGCTCAGTGGCGACATCAACAGAACGGGCATACCCCAGTCTTTCCTGAAGCATAAGTATTTTTTCAAGGTAGTCTTCTGACGACTGTCGAATTTCCAAGGAATCCTCCTCGCTTTCTCTCTAAAATCAATTTATCTTCACTCTCTATATTGCCATCAAATTCCATTTTTTTCAAGTCGGAAATAAGAAAAGCGTCTCCTCAATGCACGTACAGGCCGGGTGGGGGGACCGCAGCATGTACTTTTGTGTGCAGTGAGGAAACGCCTTCGTTAAAGAGAGGGGAAGGTTTTACAAATGGGAAAATCGATGTCTGAGTCCCTTACAATTTTTGCAGGAGCCCGGCGCACCACGTTTCAATCCGCGGTTCTGTCATCTCGGGCTGGTTCTGCGAGTCCAGAGCGAGTCCGACGCAAAGGCCATCGCGGCAGACTTCCGATGTGAGGGCATCATAGCCTGCGACGGGGGCTTCGCCGATGATTTCGGCGCCGGCGCTGTGCGCGGCGTCTCTCAGGGTGACGAGAGCCAGGCAGAAGGTATCGGCAAAACTGTAATGGTCTCCTGTGCCGAAGACGGCGGCTTTTTTGCCTTTGAGATTCATGGCGCGCAGTTTGGGAAGAAAGGCTTCCCAATCATCCTGCAAATCGCCGGCGCCCCATGTGGAAGAACCCAGGATGAGCGCATCGTAACTCTCAAGCTGTTCGGGATCCGCTTCTGCAACGTTCAGGCAGGCGGCGCCCAGTTTTTCGGCGATTTTGCAGGCTGCTTCGGCGGTCATGCCGGTGGTGCTTCCGTAAACTACTGCGATTGACATGCAAACACCTCCTTCGTGCTAATGTTAGCTTGCACTAACCATTATAATGGCGTTTGGTCGCTTGTCAAGAGGAAAATTTTTCAAAAGGACAATGGAGATCGATTGCGTGGAAACTCGGCAAAATCATAGTGTTGATTGTCTTTCGATGGGGCAAATTGTTTCTGGAAAACGGAGCGCCTTTTCATGATGCCGTTGACGCTAGGCATAAGAGGGCCTAAAATAACGGTAAATCTGATTAGTTTATCCTAACTCTAATCCATACACAGCTCCGAACGGGAGATGATTTCATGGAAGTGTTCCGCCATCATGTTTACGAGTATAAAAAGGGTCTGCGAAACCTCATTCTCCATACGGCTCCGCAGAGGGATCTGCCGGAGATTTGTCGTATTCTCAAGGCTGAAAAAATTCCCTGCCGAGTTGTCCGTCTGAAAAACGGCTACGCCAACGTCTTTTTCGGCAGTGGAGATTGCATCAGAGTCCTTGAGATTATTGGATCGAAGGGCCTCGATCAATTCACAAAAGAGGAGGACTTTATCCTGGGCATTATGCTGGGCTACGGTCGTCTCGTGGAGTGCCGCCGTTTTATCGAGCTGAGCGAGAGAGACGGCAGCTACGGCGCTGCGGCCGCCGATTGAAGCCCCCTTGGGAAGGCTGGACCGCTGCAAGTCGTTTTTTGTCGCCGCTGTCACAACGGTTTTCCCGCCGTCAGGAACATGAGTTTTTGCTTTTCTGCCTTCAACAGCACAGAGGCCGCCTCGAAAATGATATGCTCCCTCTATGAGAGACAGAGAAAGAAAAGACTGTCCACACATAGGGGGAGCATTGTTATGCCGCAAAGACAGAA
>CAZUQW010000020.1:0-28232 GCA_964622575.1 uncultured Synergistaceae bacterium
TCAAATCGTAGCAGAGTTTTTCTCAAAACGTAACATATGTCTTGACAACTAAGAGACAGCACAAAAAGTTTCCGACTTTTCCTCTCCCACAGAGGCAGGGGAATGTGGTAAGATAACCGGGTAAGCGAGGTTCTCCGGCAACTGAAGAACCTCTGAATCACGCAAAACGACTTGTTTTTTTACAGGTGAAAGGGTGGGTCACAGATGTTGCTGAGTCCAAGCCGCGCAGATTGTATCGTTTTCGGCGTAGACGGCGTTCTGGTCGACGGGAGCGAGGCCTTGCCGGCTGCCGCCGCGACGTGCCTGTCTCTCTGCTGGGGCGAAAAACTGAAGCTCGGCGACGGACAGTCTCCCGATCTGACGCCCTACGTCAGGCTGGCTCAGAACTCCCGCGCTCTCAGCACTCCAGGCGACGTGGTTTGGGGGCTTTTGGCCCTGTCGGCAGCGTCGGGAAAAAGCGACCTAGCCGAGGCGCTGCCTTCGGCCGCCACATGGGAGAGGACTCTGAAAACGGCGGCGGAACCGTCGGGCGCCGGTTTTTTCGCCTCTCGCGCCGTCATGGACCGCGCAGCCGTCAATGATCTCTACTGGCAGATCTATACGTCGCCGGCCACGTTCAACGACGAAGGCATAAAAGTGGGCGGCGGCATCGCCGGCCTTGAAAAGCCGCTCTTCACCCGCCGCTGGGACCAGCTTTCTCTGCCCGTGGGCATCTTCACCACCCGATCGCGAAGCGGGTTAGCCGCTGCGCTGGCCACGCTGGGTTGGGAGGATTTTCCCATGGAGTGCGCCCTCTTCGGACAGACTTCGTCGTCGGACATGGACTCGCTCTGCCGCGCCGGCAACGCCTCGTGGCCGCTGTGCATCGGCGCAAACGCCTCTGCCGAGTCGCGCCTCATGGAAAGGTACGGCAAGGGCGATTTCATTGTCATCGGCACGGAAACCAGCACCGATACGCCCCATTTTTCCAGCACTGCCGACGCTTTGCGGGCCATTCTCGGCGTCGTATAACGCCGCTTTGCTCCCGTTACGGCGGGAGCTTTTTCGTTTCGGCACGATGAAAAGCGAGCTTCCCTGTGAGCCGCACGTCATTCAAAGGAGAGAGAGATCATGGCTAAGTACGTATTTGTCACCGGCGGCGTCGTTTCTTCCCTCGGCAAGGGCATCACGGCGGCGTCTCTGGGGGTGCTGCTGAAACAGCGGGGTCTGAAGGTGAGCATTCTGAAGATGGACCCCTATCTCAACGTCGACGCGGGAACCATGAGCCCCTACCAGCACGGCGAGGTTTTCGTCACCGACGACGGCGCCGAGACCGACTTGGATCTGGGACACTACGAGCGCTTTATCGACGAATCCCTGACGGGAAACAACAGCTGCACCTCGGGAAAAATCTACCAGTCCGTCATCAACAAAGAACGGCGCGGCGACTACGACGGCCACACCGTTCAGGTGATTCCCCACATCACCGGCGAAATCCTGCGCCGCATCACCGACATCGGCTCGGCCTGCGACGTGCTCATCTCCGAGATCGGCGGCACCGTGGGCGACATCGAGGGTCAGCCCTTTCTCGAGGCCATCCGCCAGATGCCCAACGTGGTGGGCAAGGGCAACGTGGTCTACTGCCACGTCACGCTTCTTCCCTACATCAACGCCTCCGGCGAGCTGAAGACCAAGCCCACGCAGCACAGCGTCAACGAGCTTCGTCGCATCGGCATTCAGCCCGACATCATCGTGTGCCGCACGCCCATGGCCATCGGCAGCGAGACCAAGGACAAAATCGGCCTGTTCTGCTCCGTCCCGCCGGAAAACGTCATCGAAGAGCAGGACGCCGACACCATTTACCGCGTTCCCGAGGTGCTTCACGCCCAGAAATTCGATACTCTGGTGATGCGCTGCCTCGGCATGGACGAAAGCCGCGAACCCGACCTCAAGGACTGGGAAGAGTACCTCCACAAGCACGACACGGCCGCCAAGACGGTGGACATCGCCCTGGTGGGCAAGTACACCGAGAACAAGGACGCCTATCTGAGCGTCAACGAGGCGCTGATCCACGCCGCCGTCGCCAACGGGGCGAAGGTGAAGATCGTCCCGGTGGACTCCGAGAGCCTGACGGAAGAGAACGTCCAATCCAAGCTGGACTTCGCCGACGGCATCATCGTCCCCGGCGGATTCGGATCCCGCGGCATACCCGGCCTGGAGCTGGCCGCAAAATACGCCCGCGAGCAGAATGTCCCCTATTTCGGCATCTGCCTCGGCATGCAGGTGGCGGCCATCGAGTTTGCCCGTAACGTGCTGGGCATCGGCGACGCCGACAGCTTCGAGTTCAACCCCGACACGCCCAACCCCGTCATTCACCTGATGGAAGCCCAAAAGGGCGTCACCGTGCGCGGCGGAACCATGAGACTGGGAGCCTATCCCTGCGAACTCGCCGAGGGCTCCAAGTCGCGCGACGAAATTTACGGCGTTCCCGTCATCAGCGAACGCCACCGCCACCGCCTGGAGTTCAACGAGGCCTACCGCGACCGCTTCGAGGCAGCCGGCATGAAGGTGGCCGGACTTTGCCCCACGGGCGGACAGGTGGAGATCCTCGAAAACGTCAACTGCCGCTGGTTCGTCGGCGTTCAGTTCCATCCCGAGTTCAAGTCCCGTCCCATCAAACCCCATCCTCTGTTCAAGTCTTTCATCGCCGCGGCGCTGCAGAAGGAACGCGCCTGATCCTCAACGATTTTCCGCAGCCGTCTCAGTCATGAGGCGGCTGTTTTTTTGTAAAACGAAAGCCACCGGCAGCGCCGGTGGCCGTGATCGGTCGGTTTGGCGCGCTGTTTTACTGGCTTTCGCGCCATTTTTCGTCGAAACCGCCTCGTGGAAAACGGCGTTCCGCCCCACCGCCTTTAGAGTATAATGGATTTCAGTGAGACAGCACGGAAAACGGCGTTTCAACGATGGCGTTCTGCGTCGCCTTTATCGAAAGCCGCAGGGCCGCTGTCTCCTGTGAAGAGCGTCAGCGTTCGAACTGTCGAAATCACTGCACATTTTGGAGGTCATTGAAATGTCGAAAAGAATGATCCTTGCCGGCGGCTGCTTCTGGGGCGTACAGGCCTACATGAGCGCGCTGCCGGGCGTTATTCATACCCAGGTTGGTTATGCCAACGGCACGTTTTCCCATCCCACCTACGAACAGGTCAAGACGGGAACCACCGGCTTCGCCGAGGCCTGCTGCGTGGAATACGATCCCGCCGTTCTGCCGCTTCGGACGCTGCTGCGCCACTATCTTCGCATCATCGACCCCACGACGGAAAACCGCCAGGGTCCCGACGTGGGAACGCAGTACCGCACGGCGATCTTTTACAACGCCGACGAGGAGCGGCGCCTTGCCGAGGAGCTTCTCGAAAAGGAGCAAAAACATTGGGACGCCCCTGTGGTCACTCAGGTGCAGCCTCTGGTCAATTTTTACGCCGCCGAGGAATACCATCAGGATTATCTGAAGAAGAACAGCTGCGGCTATTGTCACGTCAATCTGGCTCTGCTTGACGAGCCGCTTCCGCCCGAAGAGGATTGATTTTCGGTTTTCGAGAGGAGAGTTCACTGTGGAAAGTTTTTTCAGCGGTTTTATGGCGCTCACCTGGCAGCAGATCGTCATGATCGGCGTCGGCGGCCTTTTGATCTACCTGGCTGTGGTCAAGGAATACGAGCCGTCGCTGCTGCTGCCCATGGGATTCGGTACCATTCTGGTAAACATTCCCATGACGGCAGCGCTGACGCAGGCGGCGGGCGGCACTGTCATTCCCGGCGCCATCAGCGTGCTTTTCGACGCGGGCATCGCCAACGAGATGTTCCCGCTGTTGATCTTCATCGGCATCGGCGCCATGATGGATTTTTCGCCCATGATCGAGCGGCCGGTATACGCCCTCTTCGGCCTGACCGCCCAGGCGGGCATTTTCCTGACGATGGGCCTGGCCTTGCTGCTGGGCTTCGACGTCAAGGAGGCGGCCTCCATCGGCATCATCGGCGCCGCCGACGGCCCCACGTCCATTTATGTGTCGACGCGTTTTGCGCCTCACCTGTTGGGGCCCATCTCGGTGGCGGCCTACTCCTACATGTCGCTGGTGCCCGTCATTCAGCCGCCGGTCATCCGGCTGCTGACCACAAAGAGCGAGCGCGCCATCAACATGCCCGCCTCGGCGACGCGCGGCGTGAGCAAAAGGACCCGCGTGCTCTTCCCGATCGTCGTCACTTTGGTGGTGGGGATCTTCGCGCCCTCGTCGTCGACGCTCATCGGCTTTCTCATGTTCGGCAACCTGCTCCGCGAGAGCGGCGTTGTGCGCCGCCTTTCCGAATCGGCCCAGAACGAACTGGCCAATATCGTCACCATCATGCTGGGGCTGGGCATCTCCTGCACCATGACGGGCGACCGCTTCCTGCGCCCCGACACGCTGATGATTTTGGCCATGGGACTTGTGGCCTTCGTTCTCGACACGGCGGGCGGCGTGCTGAGCGCCAAGGCCATCAACCTGTTCTCCAAGCACAAGATCAACCCCGCCGTGGGAGCCGCGGGCATTTCGGCCTTTCCCATGGCGTCGCGCACAGTGCAGCAGATGATCGCGTCGGAGCATCGGGGAACCTTCGTGCTCATGCAGGCTTCGGCGGCCAACGTGGCCGGCCAGATCGGCTCGGTGGTGTGCGGCGGCATCCTTCTGGCGCTGTTGAGCTGACGAACTGAGAGCTTCTTTTCTTCGACGGAGAGAAGCTCTCCTTTTATAGAAACGGATTCACCGACGCCACCATTCTTCGGACGGCGTCCGCCCTCGAGCGGGCGAGAGAGGAAAAAAACATGCAGAATCGTCACCCAGTCAACGACCTTTTAAAGCGCTACGGCCTGCCGACGGGAAAACTGCCCTGCGGCCGCCGCAATACCATCGCCGACGTGGAGGGCGTTCGCGTCGGCCACGTCACTCTGGCCGACGGAGACGTCCAGACGGGCGCCACCGCCGTTGTTCCCGCGCCGGGAAATCTCTTTCGCCGAAAGCTGGCCGCCGCGTCGCAGGTCATCAACGGCTTCGGAAAGACGGCAGGGCTGGTACAGATCGACGAGCTGGGCACGCTCGAAACGCCCATCGTCCTGACCAACACGCTCTCGGTGGGCGACTGCTGGCGCGGCCTTTCGTCCTTCATGATCGCCATGGAGCTGGAAATCGGCGGAAGCGCGGGAACGGTCAACCCCGTGGTGTGCGAGTGCAACGACGGATTTCTCAACGACATTCGCGCGCAGAAGGTCACGCCTCAAATGGCCCTTCAGGCCCTGGAGAGCGCCTCGGAGGATTTCGACCTGGGCGCCGTGGGCGCGGGACGCGGCATGAGCTGCTACCAGTTCAAGGGCGGCATCGGCTCGGCGTCGCGAATCGTCGCCGTCGAAGGAAAGGACTACACGCTGGGCTGTCTCGTGCTGAGCAACTTCGGGGAGATGGGCGACTTCACACTGTGCGGCCAGCCCACCGGAGAGGCCGCGCGGCGGATCATCAGCGCCGAGAAACTGAAAGAGCAAGGCTCCTGCATCGTCATCATCGCCACCGACGCTCCGCTGACTTCTCGCCAACTCAAGCGGCTGTGCCGGCGAGCCTCTGCGGGCATCACGCGGACAGGATCCATCATCGGAAACGGCAGCGGAGAGATCGCCGTCGCCTTTTCAACGGCACAGCGCATCGCCTTTGACGCCAGAGGCGAGATTCCTTTCCGCTGTGTCAGCAACGCTCACGCCAACGGCTTTTTCCGCGCGGTCATCGAGTCGGTCAACGACGCCATTCTGTCGTCCATGCTGGCCGCCTCCGACGTCACGGGATTTCGTGGACACCGGCGCTTCTCGCTGGCGAGCTTCGCGGGACGCGTTCCCGGCCTGCCGAAGGAGCTGCATCTCTGAAAAGTCTTTCGCGAAAAGGCATTGCCGCCCTAGAGGAGGCCATCGTGAGCTGTGCGCTGCGGAGCGTCTTTTTGCGCCGCCCGCGGCTTCAACGAAAGTTCATGGCAGCAATGCCGACTGTGCTTTCCGTTTTCAGCGGGCAAAAAAGGCTTCCGGCTTTTATGAATTTCAGGAGAACAGGGGTTGAAGTGATGCAAGGCTTTCTGACCAATATTATTATTTTCATCGTCATCGGCCTGGGCTGGCTGATGAAAAAACGGAGCATTCTGACGGACGCCGGCCTTAGAGACATCAACGCCATGCTGTTCACGTTGCTGATGCCCGTCAGTTTCTTCAAGTCGGGGCTGGGCTTCAACACGTCGATGCTCCGCGGTTGGCGTTACGTCGCCGTCCTTCTGGGCAGCACTGCGGTCTGCACCGTATTTTTGTGGGTTTATTCGGGCTTTGCCCACAAAGACCCCAAGCGCCGCGCCGTCTCGCTGTTGACGGGAATTCGATCCAATCTCATCTTCATCGGCCTTCCCATTATGACGCTCTGGCTCGGCCAGGCGGGAAGCGAAGCCCAGGTGCTCTACATCGCCGTCTGCACGCCCTATGCCAACATCGTCCCGCTGCTTTTGGCGCAGGTGGCCCTCAACGGCCGCGCCGACAGAACATCCATCGTGCACGCCTGCGTGCAGACCTTCAAAAACCCCATTCTGCTGAGCGGCATCGTCGGCATTGCCGTGGGGGCGGCGGGGGCAGCTCCGCTGCTTCCCCAATGGCTCATGAGGACGTTGAAGGTGCTGGGCGACTGCTCAACCGGCCTGGCGCTCATCGTCATCGGCGCGGCGCTCCATCCCGAAAATCTGTTGAAGGACATGGTCGCCGCCTGGCATGATCTGCTGATGAAGCTCTTCATCTATCCCGCCGTGGTCATGGGCGCTTTTATGCTTTTTCCCCTCGGAAACGCGTTGCTGATGCGCGCCGCCGTAGTGGCTTCGGCGGTGTCGCCGGCTTTCAATTGCTACATTCTGGCGCGAGGCTTCGGCATGGACGGTGACTACGCGGCCATGCTCGTCGCCTCGTCAACGCTGTTGTGCATGGTCACCACGCTGTTCTGGATGAGTTTGACCAGCGCCGTTTTCGTCTGAGGCGCTTTCCGGGCAGGGAACGCGCAGGAGCTTTCGGCGCTCTTTCCAGTCGGGAAGACAGGACGCCACGCCGTCCCAAAATTTCCGTGAGTGATTGGGCACGAGAAGATGACACAGCTCGTGCACCACAACATATTCAAGACAGCGCTTGTCTCTGTTCGCCAGCCGTGTATTGAAGCACAGCCGGCGGGTTTTCGCGCTGCAGCTTCCCCATCTGCCCGTCATATCTCTGACGCGCCAGCCCGACGGGCTGACGTTCAGCGCGGACTGCCACTGCCCGAGCAGCGGCGGCAGCGCCGCGCAAAGCTGCGCTCTAAAAAAGGCTTCCAGCAGCGCACGGCGCTCCTTTGGAGTGCTGCCTTCTGGGGCGCGCAGCAGCAGATTTTCCCCGTCGGCCGTCACGCCCCACGGACGTTCCGCGAGGACTTTCAGCGTCAGTGTTTTTCCCCACAGGAAAAACGTCTCGCCGTCATCCGGCGGCCGATCAAAACTCTTGAGACGACGTCCGTCGATCCACTGGGCGTGAGATGCCACAAAGCCCTTGATCTCCGCATCGGAGAGAAAGGACGGGCAGCTGACGCGCAGCGTGCCGTCGGGGCGCACCGAAAGGTACATGTTTTTCTGCCGTTTTCGCAGGATCAGCGCTGAAAAGCCGCAGATCTCGCGCCGTTCGATCCGTTTTGACGTTCTCCCGTTGTCCATAGGTCCACCGCTCCTCTCGCCCAACAGTTTATCATGCGGGAACCGCTGGTAAAAGTACACCAAAAGGAAGCGATCTTTCCATGTCCTCCGAAATTTCTCGCAGATCGTTGAGATTTATCGAGCCGACTTTGCCTGAAAGCGAGCGCCCTCTTCGTCTTTCGCTTTTTTTGAAAGAGGCTCGGCAGCTTGCAACTGTGCCCGTCAGCGGTTTTCGCGTGGGCGCCGCGGCGCTGGCGCCTTCCGGAGCCGTTTATTTGGGAGCCAATCAGGAATTCGAAGGCCTGCCATTGAATTTCACTGTCCACGCCGAGCAGGCCGCCATCGTCAACGCCAGAAGCCACGGCGAAAAACGCCTCCTCTCTCTGGCCGTCTCGTCGTCGCCCTGCGGACACTGTCGGCAGTTTTTGAAAGAGCTGGCCTCGCCGCTGGCCATCGTCCTCGACGGACAGGCTCAAGATCTGTCGGACTATCTGCCTCGGAGTTTCGCTTTGGACTCCGGCGAGAAAAACCTGCTGTCCGACGGCGCGTTGATTGAAGCAAATTCGGCGGAAGAGGCCGCCATGACCAGCGCCAAATGCAGCTATTCGCCCTACACGAAAACGCGAAGCGGCGTCGCTCTGCAATGCCGATCGGGCAAAATCTACGCCGGTTCGCTGCTTGAAAGCGCCGCCTACAACCCCACGCTGACAGCCCTGCAGTGCGCTTTGACCCTTCGAGCGCTGGAGAATTCCTCCGACCCCATTGAAACCGCCGTTTTGGCCGAACGCGGAAAGACGTCGTTGGCTCCGCTCTTTCCGTCGCTCATGCTGAAGATTGCGCCCTTTGCGCAACTGAAAATTCTCGAACTTCAGTGAGAGTCTCTTCAAATGTTCCACATGGAACAAAATTCCATATTGAAAGCAGTCCTTCTAAAAGATGACGCGCCTGTGACTGCTCTCAAATGTTCTTTTTCCGCCACTCAAAAAGTTCCACGTGGAACATCCCTTCACGACGAAAACTTCACGTGCGTCGAGGAGCCTTCGAAAATTTTCGAGCCTTTTGTCCTTCGTCAACTACTTATTTCTTTTCGTTTTCTTAAATGTTCCACGTGGAACATTTTCGAAAAGCCCCACCAAGAAAACGAATGCTATTCATTGAAAATGGCGGATAACCAAAAGGTTATCCGCCATTTTCCTGTGCCGACACACTTTTACCGTTCGGAAATGCGCCAAATCTGCATCGAACGCAAAGTCCAAGCTCCCCGTGACGATGTCTTGTGGCTCTGTTTGAAAGAGAACCGATTCAATAGCTTCAGCTCCATCATCACGTTTTTGTGTTTTCATCTCATCTGAGCCGCTGCGTTGAAACGCCTCATTGCCGATCTCACCGAGGTGAAAATGTCGAGCAGAGCTGCGCCATCGGCATGAAATGTAAAGGCCCTTCTTCAATGATTTCGGCCAGATCAATTTTTAGAGAAACGATGCCCTTTCGTCGTTCACAGCCATGTGCAGACAGCTCGTCTTTTTTCGCCATCATTGCCGCGCGCTCCGAAAAAAACGACAGTTTGTTTTCGACACCATCTTTCGACGCCTCTGTTGGATCGCGGCGCTTTGGAGAAAATGGGGGAGAGACATGAAAATTTTTCAACGCGCTTATTTCAGGAAAAAATTCTCAATTGAAATCAGCATTTTCCGGAAAAGTTCAAACAGAGAAGCGTTTTAAATGATTAACTTTTACTGACCTTTAAAAACAACGATGATCATTTCAAGCCGAGAGTTTCCACCGTTACGCTCCGGGCACTGCGCGATCGGCACACAGCAGGCCTTGAGGAAATGACGTTGAAGCCAGCCGGCGCTTGCCCGTGCGGCAAAAAGCCATCGACGCCGTTGTTCTTAAAAAATGGCTTCTGAAAGGATGCCGCTGGTTGAATTTGACAAAAGGCGAAATAAACGTTTTTCGTTCCTCAAAAGGCCGACGAAACAGGTATGGGCGTTTTTTTGAGCGGCCCATTTAAATTTTTTGCGCTTTGCTCGCGAACGTCAAACAGCCTCGCTTCAAGTACAAAAGATGCAGCCTCCGAGGAGGCTGCATCTTCACTTTTCCGTCTCGTTTTCCTTGTTTTTCTTCCACGTTGCATCGGTGAACACCGTGCCAAAACGGACATTCCTTCCGTAGCGCGCCGTGGACAGCAGCCCCAGGGCATCTCGAGCCGCCAGTCCTGCGGCTTCGGCCGCGGCCTGGTCGGGAAATTCGACGTCCGGGTTCTCGCTCTTGATCTCCGACTCCGACGGCGACTCCGCCTTGAACCCATAGCGCCGGAGAATGGCCTTCACGTGTTCGGCCAAAAAGGCCGTCTTTTGGTCGGCTTCAAAATAAGCCCGGGCGAAATCCCACTGACTGTCACCCTGCGGTTCCAGTTTCACCGCCCAGGACACCACTCGCGGCAGCGCCGGATAGGGCAGTCTGGCGTCGTTTAACGTTCCGAATCCCACGAGAACGGCTCCGGAATTGAGCAGATGGCTTTTCAGTTCTTCACGAAGTACGCCCATGGCAGAAACCTCCTTCTGGCAGTCTCGAGCTGCCTCTTTCAGTTCCTTTTTTCTTATTATAATACCTCGGACGACAAAATGCCGCCGCAAAAATTATCGACATTTCCTGTGCCTGGCCCTCTTCACTGGCAGCTTTTCAAAGTCCATTGAGGCAAGGCCAGCGGAAATCGGGGCGAAATTCTTCTTTGTCAATGGTCAAAAAGTCTCGACCGTGAAGGCCTCGAACGGTTCGACAGTTTCGGCGGAGAAAAAGCGCGACCTTGGCATTTTGAAGAGCGCCGATTTCGATAAAGGCCCCTTTTTCCGTCAAAAAAATTTCTAGCGAATTTTCATTGGTCAGTATTTATCAATTCCTTGATCATCTTTAATGGCGTCTTGTTGTCGAAAAACCTCTCAAAACTTCTCGTTCTCGCGCAAAAAGCGCCATTGTCCGAGGGGCAGCGAGGCGAGGCGGATCTTTCCGATGCGCACGCGCTTCAGTGACGTCACGTCCAGTCCCACTGCAGCGCACATGCGCCGGATCTGGCGTTTCTTCCCCTGGCGAAGCGTGAAGTTCAACAGGCCGGGCTCCATCTCCCTGACGACGGCGGGAAGCAATCGCTCGCCGTCGAGGCGCAGGCCGCAGCGAAGCCGTTGAAGCGCCTGCGGCGTGACGGCGCCCGAAACGCGCACAATGTACTCTTTGTCGACGTCGCTCGTTTCGCCGATGAGGCCTCGGGCGACGCGGCCGTCCTGGGTCAGCACCAGCAGACCTGTGGAGTTGATGTCAAGCCTTCCGGCGGGCACCAGGTTCTTCAGCATGGACGGCGAAAAGCGCAGCGGCGAGACGTCGCCGCGCCAGCGGTTTTCGGGGCGGATCAGCACACGGGCAGGACGATAGCCATCCTCGGCCTGTCCGGAAACGTAGCCCAGGGGCTTGTGGAGAATGACCGTGACCCGCCGCGACTGCAGGCGTTCCGCCTCTTTCTGCAGCGTCACGCTGTCGCCGTCGGCAACCTTCTGCCCCAGTCGGGCGATTTGGCCGTTGACGCGCACCAGGCCGCGGGCGATGTACTCGTCGGCTTCGCGGCGCGAACACAGCCCCATCAGGGCCATTTTGCGGGAGAGGCGCATTTCGGGCTCCCAATTCACAGGTTATTCACCACCTGACATGTGTATAAGTGGACAACTTTTCGACATCATCGTCATCCATTCTTCTTCAATCCCTTGCCGTAACGGGCTTTTGCCGCGGCTTCCATGCGTGCCATGGCCATGGCGGTTTCGCGATCGTCGATGATCTGCGACGCTCGGGCATAGGCTTCGTCGATGGACCTTTGAGGCACCTGAAGCTCTCTGCGGCGCCGTCTGGGAGTTGGACGGCTTCGGTCGATGGATCGAACCACCGCCTTGATGCCGGGAAGTTCGATGCCGAACAGCCTTTTGACGCGGGCGAGCAGCGATCCGGCGCCCATCTGAATCATCTGGGCGGCCGCAGGACTCTCGCAGGCGACCACCACCACGTGATGCTCGATGGAGACAGGTTTCGTCCGTGAAGCCAGCTGCGGCCCCACCACGTCGCCCCATCGGCGTTCCATATCGGCCAGGCGGCAGGCAATCTGAAAGACGGGCGGCAGGTTGCAGGCGATAATCGATCCGACGGCTCTTGTGGATCCGCCGGTGCGGCGCTGCTGTGCCATGAAAGACCATCCTTTCGTGTCGAAAAAGGGCGGGCGCAGAAAGAATTTTCCGCTTCCGCCCTTGAGGGTCAAAATTTATTGAGATGTGCGGCGCATGCGCTCCGACAGGTAGAGCGCCAAGTGCTGCAGATCGGTGGGTGTCACGCCCGAAATTCTTCCGGCCTGTCCGAGGGTGGCGGGGCGGATTTTCGAGAGCTTCTCGCGGCTCTCGGCAAGCATTCCCGTGAGCTCGCCGTAGTCGAAATCCTCGGGGATCTTCATGCTCTCCAAGCGCGCCATGCGCTGGGCGTCGCGCTGCTGACGCTCGATGTAGCCGCGGTATTTCACGGCAATTTCCACGTTGGATTTTTCCTCGCCGTCCAAACGGCCGCGGGGAAAAATGCGGCGCAGCGTTTCGTAGTCCACTTCGGGGCGTCGCAGGAGCTCAGAGGCCGTCACGCCGCGGTCAAGCGTCTTGAGTCCGAGAGCTTCGAGCTGAGGATTTACGGTGTTGGGCGAGACGTGCAGGCGGTCAAGGGCGTCGATCTCGCGGTCCTCGCGCTCCCAGCGCTCGTTGAGTCTGCGCCATCGGTCGTCGTCGATGAGGCCGAGACGGCGCCCCAGAGGCGACAGGCGCCTGTCGGCGTTGTCGTGGCGCAGAAGAAGGCGGTATTCGCAGCGGCTGGTCAGCATTCGATAGGGCTCGTGGGCGCCCTTGGTGACCAGATCGTCCACCAGCACGCCCATATAGGCCTGATGGCGCCCCAGCACCAGCGGCTCCTGGCCGCGAAGCGACAGCACAGCATTGATTCCCGCCAGAAGTCCCTGGCAGGCCGCTTCCTCGTAGCCCGAGCTGCCGTTGATCTGGCCGGCGCAGTACAGGCCAGGATAATCCTTCATCTCCAGCGACAAAGACAACTGCTGCGGGTCGATGGCATCGTACTCGATGGCGTATCCCGGTTTGAGGATGACGGCGTTTTGACAGCCGGGCAGCGTGTGCGTCATGGCGATCTGCACGTCGAAGGGGAGGCTGGTGGAAAAATTCTGCACGTAAATTTCCACGCTGCCTCGGGCCACAGGCTCCAGAAAAATGGGATGGCTGTCCTTCTCGGGAAAGGCCATGACTTTCGACTCGATGGACGGACAGTAGCGCGGTCCTACACCGGTGATTTCGCCGTGGACGATGGGGCTGCGGCTCAGATTGTCGCGGATGATCTTGTGGGTTTCGGCATTGGTGCGGATCATGCCGCACCAGACCTCGCGGAAGACTTTTTTCTGCCCCCAGAAGTCGAAGCAGATGGGATCGACCTCGCCTTCCTGACGCTGGATGTGCGTCCAGTCGATGCTGTCGCGGTACAGCCGTGGCGTCGTGCCCGTCTTGAGGCGCTGCATGACGATGCCCAAATCCTTCATGGATTGTGAAAGGGCAACGGCGGGCTGCTGTCCCATGGGACCCGAAGGGTAATTCACCAGCCCCACGTGAACGCGGCCGTTCAGGTGAGTTCCCGTGGTCAAAATGACCTTTTGAGCCTTGAAGGTCAGCTGGAATCGCGTTTTCACGCCCTTGAGGACGCCATGTTCGAACCACAGCGACTCCACCTGATCCTGGAAAACGCGCAGATTCGGGCAGTGGGTCAGCTCGTCGAGATAGTATCGATGATAGTCGCGCCAGTCGCACTGCGCGCGAAGCGCGCGCACCGCCGGGCCTTTCGAGGTGTTGAGCCAGCGCATCATCAGGGCCGAAGCGTCGGCGGCACGGGCCTGTACGCCGCCCAGCGCCGAAATCTCGCGCACGAGATGTCCCTTGGCGGGGCCGCCCACCGACGGGTTGCAGGGCATATGGGCGACGCGATCCACGTCCTGCACGATCATCAGAGTGCGCGCGCCCATTTTCGCCGCGGCCAAGGCGGCCTCACAGCCGGCATGGCCTCCGCCGACAACGATAACTTCAAATTGGTCTTCAGGAAAAATGTGCACAGAACCACCCGTTCTTCAGCGTCGCGCCGTGTCCTCGTAGGTCAGCACCGTATCGTTGCGGGACAGCGAGCGGTTTTCGTAGAGAACGATACCGTTACGGAAAAACGCTCCGGATTTCCAGCGGTATCCCGCAACTTCACCGTTGTTCTTGAGAGTTTCCGAGGGCGTCCCGTATTTGCTGAAAAGCATGGCCTTCAGCTGGTTGAAGTTGGCACTGAACTCCATCTTCTCGGGTTTCTTTGCGGCCGTGAAGCGATGGGCGCCGCCGATGGTCCGGGCGTCGATGACGACGTCTTCGGCGCTCTCCCGCGAGTCTTCGTCAGCCACGACTTCGCTTTTCAACGTCTCAGTGCGGATAAAGGCGAAACGGGCCAAAAACAGACCTTTCTTCGAGAAACGAAGAAGCAAATTGCCCTCCCGTCCGAAGAAGTTCACCTTGTAGAACGATTCGCTGTATCCCGGAAGGTAGCTGTACTGGCACATCAGAATGGCGCCGTTTTCGTCGGTCATGATTCTGTCGGCCTCTTCGCAGGAAATGCCGAAATCCATGCCCCACACGCCGTCCACGGCGTCCGAAGTTTTCGACGCGCCCTCCGCTGCACAGGCGGCGCAAGCCAGCGCCAGAAAGCAGAAGAGCGCAAGCGTTATTTTTCTCATTTTTCATTCCTCCCCAATTGAGTGAGAGCCTCAAGCAAAGATCGCGGCACAGCGTTCGCGCTGCTAGACCTCGGCTTCTTTTGAAATTCGTCCGTTTTCAAGCCGCCACATCGTGCCGTGAACGTCGGGCAGAGCGCTTTCCGCTGTGGCGGCGAAAACCTGCCAGCCGCTGCGCTCAAGGCACGAAATCAAAATCCTCCGCCCTTCGTCGTCGAGCTCCGATGTCACCTCGTCGAAAAGAAGCAACGGAGATTGTCGGTAACGCTCTTCCACCGACGATGCCGCCGACAGAATCAGCGCCAAAGCGGAACGTCGTCGTTGTCCGCGACTCAGCGAAGCGGCCGCCGGCCTCGAGTCGCAGGTCAAAACCAGATCGTCGCGGTGCGGTCCCACAAGAGGCGTCTTCGCGGCGCGCTCCCTTTCGGCGGTCAGCTCGCACGCTCGATGGAAGTCAGAAAGGGGGTCGTCCAGTCCGGCCGATCCTCCGCGGCGAAGCTGCATCGACAGCTCGGCCGGCAGGAGATCCCGCCAGACTTCCAGCTTTGAAACCAGCGAGCGGACCACCTCGTGGCGACATTCCCAAATCCACGACGCCAGATCGGCCATGGCATTTTGGGTGACCTTCACGGAGTGTCCGATGCTCAAAAGATAGCGCCGAGTCTGAGTGATCTTTCGATATTCAGAAAGTTTGAAAGCATAAAGCGGAAAATACAGGGCGCAGAGCCTATCGAGGAAACGGCGGCGAACCGCCGGTGCGCCCTCGAGAAGAGCCATGTCCGAGGGCAGAAAGGCCAGAGACTGCACGCAGGCGCGCAGATCTCCCCAACGACAGGCGCGGCTGTCGAGACGCAGCGACGCTCGGCTTTGAATGGACACCTCGATGACGGCGCTTCGCTCGCCGTCGAGCTGGGCCACAAGTCCGGCGCCGTTTTGGCCGCCCCATTGCACCGTATCGGCGAAGCGGGCGCCGCCGAACGTTCCCCAGCCCGTCAGGACGTGAAGCGCTTCCAGCACGTTGGTTTTGCCGGAACCGTTGGCGCCCTTCAGGACGTTAAGCCCATTTCCCCAGGAGACCAGCGCATTTTCAAGGTTGCGGAAGCTGCGGAACCGCGTCTGTGCGATCCGCATCGTTCAGTCACTTCTCCCCGGACTGCTCGGGAGCCTCGTCTTCAGTGATTTCTTTCATCTTGATGGGCATCAGCATGTAGATGAAGTCCGTTCCGTGGGGACGGGTGATCACCATCTGTCCCTCCACGCCGTTGAACGAAAGGCAGATCTCGTCGCCGAACTCTTTGATGCCGTCCAAAAGGTACTTGACGTTGAAGGCCACTTTCAAGGGATCGCCGGTGATCTCGGCGTCCACCGTCTCGTGGGCTTCGCCGATTTCGGGCGCACGTCCCGACAGCTCGAGAGGCGCTCCGGGAGAAAGGGTCAGGCGCACCACGCGGCTGTCGTCGCTGACCACCACGTTGATGCGGTCAAGAGCCTCATTGAAGGGCTGGCGCTGAATGGTCATCTGCGTGGAGCTGCCGCTCCCGATTAACCGCTCGTAGCTGGGGAATTGGGAGTCGATGCAGCGCACAGTGTACCGCACGCCAGGAAGGTTGAAGAAGGTGACCGAACCGTCCTGAAGCACTTCCACCTCCGTGGAAGGATCAAAGGACGACAGAATGGGCTGAAAGTCGCCGAGGGCCTTGAGAGGAAGCAGCATCTCCTTCTTTTGAGAGGCCGCGTCGCCGTTTTCGATCTGCGTTTTCGAGAGCGAAAGCCGCCGGCCATCGGTGGACACCACGCGAAGTTCTTTGCCGTCAAGCTGAAAGAGCGCTCCGCTGAGATAGCGCGGAAAATCGTCGTTGGGCGCGCCGGCGATTTTGCCTTCCTTGAGCACGCGGTCGAGCTCGCCCGCCGTGATCTTGGCAAACTCCTCGCCATTGCGCATGTAGGGAAGATCGGGAAAATCCTCGGTGATATAGGTGGTAAAGCGGTAACGGCTGCGTCCAGAGACGATGGTGCCCTTTTCGTCGGCCACTTCTACAGTGAAGGGAGACACGGGAATCTTCTTGAAGAGCTCTCCCACCAGCTTTGCCGGAAGGATGACCCGACCGGGTTCGATGACGGTGACGCCTTCTGCGGACACGCGGATGGTGGTCTTCAGGTTTGTGGCGCTCAACGTTACGCCCTTTTCGTCGGCTTCAACGAGGACGCTGGCCAGCGTGGGAATGGAACCGGTCTTGGGACCGGTGATCTTTTCAGCCAAGTTCCAGTATTTCAGGAATGTGCTTTGATTGATTTCAAGTTTCATGAAAAAAGACCTCTCTTTCAGCGACTTATACTCTCTCTGTCTTATATATAAAGCAGAAGCCGTAGCCATAGGACTGTGAAAATTGTGAATAAGTTGTCTTGAGCTGAGAAATCAAAGGTTTTCCACATGTGGAAAGATTTTTGATGTCCTGTGGAAATCTATCCACATTCTCCACGGAAAATATTTTTTTCATCAAAAAAGCCTGTTATCCACAAAACAATCCTCGGAAGGTGAACAGCTCTTTCACAGCTTTTTCTCAATGTTCTCCACAATCTTTTTGACGCGGGGATCTTCCTTGAGGAGCGTTTCGATTTTCTTCACTGCATGAAGCACCGTGGTGTGGTCTTTTTTTCCGAAGTCGAAAGCGATCTGCTGAAGGCTCGATTCGGTGTGCGCGCGGCAAATATACATGGCCACCTGTCGCGCCAAGGCCACTTCGGCAGTGCGTCGCTTTCCGCAGATGTCCTCGATGGAAAAGCCGAACTCCGCCGACACCACTTCCATGATGCTTTGAAAGGTCAAAAGGCCGTGACGGCCGTTGCCGATGGCGTCGCGAAGCCACTCTCTGGTGTTCTCGATGGTGATAGGCTCCTGCGACAGACTGCTGTTGGCGATGACGCGGTTCAGCGCGCCTTCGAGCTCTCTGATGTTGCTGGGAATGTTCTCGGCGATGAAGCAGATGACGTCGTCGTTGATGGGAATGCGCCGCTGCTCCGCCTTTTTCTTGAGGATGGCGATTCGCGTCTCGTAATCGGGCTGCTGGATGTCGGTGACCAGACCCCACTCGAAGCGGCTCACAATTCGTTCGTCGATGTTGTTCAACTCTTTCGGCGAACGGTCGGAGCTGAGGACGATCTGTTTTTTTGCCGTGTGAAGCTCGTTGAAAGTGTGGAAAAATTCGTCCTGAGTGCTTTCCTTGCCGGCGAGAAACTGGATGTCGTCGATGAGCAGAATGTCCACGCTGCGGTACTTGGCGCGAAATTCGTTGGTGCGGTTGTTTCTGATGGCGGAAATGAGGTCGTTGGTGAACTTTTCGGACGAAAGGTAGACTACCTTGATGCTGGGGTTTTTCTGCTGAGCGTAGTTTCCGATGGCGTGCATCAGATGGGTTTTGCCCAGCCCGACGCCTCCCCAGATGAACAGCGGATTATAGCCCGTGCCGGGCTGTTCGGCCACGGCGAGGCTTGCCGCGTGGGCGAGGCGGTTCGATTTGCCCACGACGAAGGAAGCGAAATCGTACTGGCGGTTGAGGCCGTTAGAAGACGGGGCCAGCGGAAAGGCTCCGGCTTCTGAAGGCTTGGGCTCGTCGTGGGGGCTGGCCACCCGCATCGGCACAGTCAGCTCGATGGAGGTTCCCAGTTGAAGGCTTTCAAGAGTCTGGACGAGAGTCTGAAGGTAGGCGTCCTTCACCTTTTGAGCCACCAGGGAATTTCCGGCGTCGATCACCAGTTTTCCGTTTTCCATCGAAACGGGAGAACAGGACTTCAGCCAGATATCGACGGTTTGGGGAGGAAGAAGAGATTCCGCCTTTTCCAGAATCCGGCTCCATATTTCTTCTGCTTTGGTCATGGTTTACAACTCCTACTGTGAAACATATTTCCATAGAACGGTCCAATAATATTATCCACAAAAGCCGGTGAAAAACAATAGTTATTCACAAACGACATTGTTTCTGCAGTGGAAAATCCGCTTTTGGCTGATGTATAATAGGTCCGAAGAGAATAAACTTTTTATTATGCTGTTTAAAACTTTGTGAGATAGATTTGGAAAGAAGGAGGCACTATAACCGTGTCCATTTATTTCAACAATGCCGCGACCACGTGGCCCAAACCTCCATGCGTCGCCAAGGCCATGAGCGATTTTCTGCTGTACGGCGGCGCCAATATCGGAAGGGGATCCAACTCTGAGCGCGACCTGAGCACCATGAACGTCGTCCTCGAATGTCGAGAAAGGGCGGCGCAGCTTCTGGGCGGCTACGAGGACGCCTCGCCGCTGTACGTCACCTTCACTTCGGGCGTGACAGAATCGCTCAACCTCGTCCTGAAGGGATACGTGAAGTCCGGGATGCGGGTGATCACGTCGTCCATGGAGCATAATTCGGTGATCCGCCCCCTGCGTCGCCTCGAGAGCCAGGGCGTGCGCCTTGAAATTCTGAAGTGCGACAGCCGCGGCGTCCTCTCCATGGAAGCCCTTGACGCCGCCCTGAAAAAGGAGCCTGCCCATCTGGTGGTCCTGAGCCATTGCAGCAACGTGTGCGGCACGGTGCAGGACCTCGAAAGCGCCGCAGCGCTGTGCCGTGCCGCCGGCGTGCCTCTGGTTGTCGACGCGGCGCAGACGGCCGGGCTCATTCCGCTGAATGCGGAGAAACTGGGACTGGCGGCTCTGTGCTTTACAGGGCACAAGGGACTGATGGGGCCTCAGGGAACGGGCGGCATCGTCTGGAATCCCCAGTTCGCCGCCCAATGCCGGCCGCTGTGCGACGGCGGCACGGGAAGCTTTTCTCACGTGGAAACTCAGCCCGAAGCCATGCCCGACCGCTTCGAGTCGGGCACGCAGAACCTTCCCGGCATCGCCGGACTTTCGGCGGCCCTTCAATGGCTCTCGGCCACGGGCATCGACGCCATTCGCCGCCACGAGAACGAGCTTTGCTCCCGCCTGTTGAAGGGACTGAAGAGCATGGACGGACTGACACTCTACGGCCTTCCCGAGGTAGTGGATAAAAAGCGTCTGGCCGTCTGCGCCGTCAACTTCGAGGGCATCGACAACGGGATCTTGGCCGCCGAAATGAGCAGCCGCGGCCTTGAAGCCCGTCCCGGCCTCCAGTGCAGCCCCTGGGGCCACAAGACTCTGGGCTGTTTTCCCCAGGGCGCGTTGCGCCTCAGCCTCGGCTATTTCAACACCGAAGATCAGGTTGACGAGGCGCTGACCATCATCCAAGACTCGTTGAAAGCCCTCAAAAAAAGCTGATGGCCGCTGCCCTTGGGCGCGGCAGATAAACGGCGAAAATTTTTTTGCCTTTTATTGAGAATGAAGGGGACCGCTTTCATATGAAAGCGGTCCCCTTCATGTCCACTGCCACCTTCATGGCTGGCGTTCTGCGCCGGATTTGAAAAAACACCGGCCTCCATTCGCCCCCGCGCCTGCGGGGGTCTGTTGCTCTACAAGAGCATTCTGGAAAACGGCTATGGTCCATCCCCGCATCTGCGGGGTTCTGTCAATAGCGGGCACGGCCTCCACCTGTATTTTAGGTTCATCCCCGCATGTGCGGGGGTTGGTTTGTTTCTCGGAGAAAAACTGCTATAATGTAATACAAATGTACTACATTGGAAGAGGTGATTTTGATGTCGTCTATTATCAGCGTCCGCGTCAACGAAGATGAGGCAAAATTGTTCCAGCGAGCTGCATCGCTGTATGGGTGCGGCGTCTCATCTCTGCTGAAGAAATTTGCGATTGAGCGACTGGAAGACGAATTCGATTTAGCTGCAGTAAAAGAATATGAACGGGACAAGCAAGCCGGAACCTTGGAAACCGAGCCTGCAGAAGATTATTTCTCGAGAGTAAGCCTCTGAGATGTATCGTGTCGTTTTCACGAAACAATTCGAGAAAAAATTTGAGAAACTCGATAAACAAGCCCAACGTTTAATCAAGAATTGGCTGGAAAACAATCTCATCAATTGTGCTGATCCCAGAGCGCACGGAAAAGCATTGACGGCGAACCTCAAAGGATACTGGCGGTATAGAATTGCAGACTATCGCCTTATTGCCGAGATACAGGACGATCGGCTGACAGTCTTTGCTATTACCGTATCTCATAGGCGAGACGTCTACAAAAATCAATTTTGAGCGAACCATTGCGGTGTCTCTGCTTGATTGAGATGGAGAGATACTTTCTAAAATAGACTTCAACGGACGAGGTGACATCAATGTCAGGCCCTTACCAAGACCCTACTTCGGGACAATATTACGAAAGTCAACAGGAAGCTCTTTACCAACAAAGGATGCACCAGGAATTTTTCATCGCTGCCGACGATGAAGCACAGGCACGGCGAGTACGGCAACAAATGGAATATGAGCGAATGGAACAAGAAAGACAGCGCAACATAGAAAGAGAAGCCTGGAAACAAGCCCTGGCAGAAGCTCGGGCAAAACTTGAGGAACAGAAGCAGCGGGAACGGTGGCTCAGCCTCTCGCCGGAACAGCAGTGGAAATCAATCGTTGACAGAGCAAAATGTTGGAATCTCTACGAGGCTCCCTCTAAACTATGGACTGCCTCTTGGGGCTGCTTCTTTACGGTGATTTTGGTTACCATTTTCCTGAAATATACCGACAAGCTCGGTACTATCGGCGGCATCATGTGGGCACTCGCTTTCTTAGGTGTTGAATCTTTCTTCTTGAACTCTCTCACCAAAGCCCACGAGGAAGAGAAAAAGCAACTCAAAATTCTCGATAAAATGAAAGAAGTTGCCAGAAGAACTCAAAATAAAACGCTACACGTCGAGTTCGCGAAACCTTTCGAGTTCGATAAGCTTAATGAAGATACGGAGAAGCTTTGGCGCTATATGTATGTCGCCGCGAAGTACGGCTTTGAAGTGGACAATCCCGAACTTCAGGAGTTTTACAAGAAAAACAGTGAAGAGCTTGTACGAAGGAAAGACACACGCGACATTGACTGGGAAAGTCTTTGGAACGAGAAACCCAAAGAAACTGTGGCTTAACTGAATAGAATCTTGGATGAAGCGCCTCGAAAGAGGCGCTTTTTTTATTCGTCCAAATCGTTATCAAGGCCGAGGGAGTCTCTGCTCTCTTTGCTCCCGGCATGATAGGGCGCAAAGACGTTCCAGTGCGATTGCCGGTCGACCGCCTCTCCATCAAGTTCTACCTGTACGCGACGCCGGCCCTCACCGCCCCAGCATGGGAATTTCACAAATATCAGCGGCACAATCCTTGAAACCAGCCATACGAGGGAGAGGCCGTCGCAGAGAAAGCCACGGTTCATCCCCGCGTGTGCGGGGCTCTGGATGAAGTAAGAACAAGCAAGAATGAATTGGCAGGTCCATCCCCGCGTGTGCGGGGCTCTGCGCTCCGCAGATTTCAGTAACAATATCGTCTCAGGTTCATCCCCGCATGTGCGGGGTTCTGCTAAGGAGCTGGCGCGCATCTTTGATACAACGAGGTCCATCCCCGCATGTGCGGGGTTCTGACAACTGTTTTCTCGCGCATATTTTTTGAGCGAGGTTCATCCCCGCACCTGCGGGGTTCTGCAAGTTGAAAACTGGTTCAATGATTTAGATAACGGTCCATCCCCGCGCCTGCGGGGGTCGAGCGGGACGAACGGTGAAAGAAACGTCTCGCGCGTGAGAGGTTTATTCTTTGGTGCGCTTACGGTTGCCTTGCCGATATGCAAACGCCCTCGCGCGTGAGGTTCATTCCCCCTGCCGCAGGGCGAGAAGCTGCGTCTTGCCCCAAAGCGGTTGGGCGCACAGAAGCTGGCGCGCGTCGTATGCCTGCAGTTTCTTTCCGAGGGACAGCTCGGCCTGCGGCGCCGCGAAAACCTGAAGCGACACCCGTGCGTCGAAACAGGTGCGGATGCGCTCCTCGGCCACTCCTGTAGATCGGACGAGCCGCAGAAGCGCGTTGAGATTGCCGTACTCGCACTGAAGCGTCAAAAGGCGAAAGGGCGCGCAGGCCTCCTTTTCGGCCCTCCCAATGGCGCCGGCGGCTGCAGCGCCGTAGGCGTCGATGAGGCCGCGCACGCCCAGTTTGACGCCGCCGAAATAGCGCGTCACCACAATGCCGGCGCAGCACAGTCCCGCCCTTTTCAGCTCGCCCAGAATGGGGCGCCCCGCGGTGCCCGATGGCTCGCCGTCGTCGGAGCAGAACTCCAACGTCTCGGGAAAGCCGATCCTCCAGGCCGGGCAGTGGTGAGTTGCACCAAAGTGCCGGCGCCGGATTTCCTCGAGAGTGGCGCGCGCTTCGTCGACGCTGTCGGCGCGAAAGAGCAGTGCCAGAAATTCGCTGCGCTTTTCCTTGAGCGCGAACTCGCAGCTTTTCAGGGGACGCAGACAGCGCTCTAGTGCCAGTTCGCCCGGCACCGCTTCCACGTCTCCTCCAGTGAGATGGGAACGACCTTGGTGTTGCCCACGGCCGCCATGAAGTTGCTGTCGCCGTTCCAGCGCGGCACCACGTGGCAGTGAATGTGAGTGTCGATGCCGGCGCCGGCCGCGGCGCCCATGTTGATCCCGACGTTGAATCCATCGGGGTGGAAGGCGGCCTTGAGGCACTGGACGGAGCGGGCGATGAGGTCGTGGAATTCAAGGGCCTCCTCTGCGGAAAAAGAGCCGATGTCCGTGGTGTGGCGGTAGGGAATGACCATGAGGTGGCCGGAGCTGTAGGGATAGGCGTTGAGAATGACAAAACAGCTTTTTCCGCGGTAGACGATGAAATGGACGCGGTCGTCGGTGCCGTCGCCGGGAAAGTCGCAGAAGATGCAGCTTTTTCCGCCGCTTTTCGTGGATTGAATGTAAGAATACCGCCATGGGGCCATGAGAGTTTCCATGAGAGAATCTCCTTTTCTGCTGTTTTTCGAATGAATTTTACGAGAGTTGTTCACATCAGTGGATAACTCTTGTGGATAATGTGTGTTCAGAGGTGATTTTCACTTTTGTACGAAGCATTTTTTCAAAAATTTGACGCCGAAAATGACGAAAAACCGGCTTTAGAAAAACTGAGCGCTCTGACGGCGCCGATTTCGTCGCCGTGGACAAATTATTTGTTTAAAAATCTTTGTATATGGTTTATGTAATCTTTTTGTCACGTCTTTGGAAAATCATCGGCGTCAAAAGAGATGGCCTGCAATGAAAAATGTGCCGACGCGAGAAATCTTTCGTGAAATTTTCCCACCGAAGTGCCTTTTTCGCCCTGCGGCGAAAAAATTTTTGTCAAGTGACGACGTGTATGTCTTTTGAGTTTGTGGAAAAGTGTATGGATTGTGGATAACTTTTCGAGTGAATCGAACTTTTAAAGATCGCGTCCGGCCGAACGCACAAAAACAGTGCCGAGCGCCCTATCGCCCCGCTGCGCCGTCGTTTTTTCTGATGGCGGCGAGGATGCTGCGGATCTCGTGCCAGCCGGCCAGCGCCGCGGCGGTCAGACCGACCAGGAGGCACAGCGGCAGCGTCCATTGGGGATAGCCCTGGGCGACGCACCACCGTCCGGCGTAGAGCCCCGCCAGAAGGTAGCCGCAGATCAACAGGGCGGCGCCCACAATGCGGCTGAAGACCATCAGGTCCTTCATTGACGTGGGGAATTTCATCCTTCGCGCCTTTCGCCTTCGGTCAAGGCGTCCTTTTCGCGGCGCATCAGTTGGAGAAGGCGTTCCACCTGAGAGCGGCTGAGGCCCGACAGCGTCAGCCGGTTGGTGCGGCCGTCGCCCGAGGCGGTGATCTTCATTCCCAGCTCGTTGCCCAGCTTTCGGGCGCCCTCGGGGCGCCACGGTTTAAAGGCGCGCTGCGGCGCCGGCGACTTGAGGCGCTCTTCCAAAGCGCGCACCGACCAGCCGTTTTCGGCGCAGCTCCTGGCAGTGCGCAACAGGCGCTGGCCGTCGTCGATGGAAAGGAGCAGTTTGGCGTGGCCTTCCGACAGTTTTCCCTCTTCGATGAGGCCGAGGACGGCGTCGGGAAGGGCCAGAATCCTCGTCTTGTTGGCGATGGCGGCGCGGCTCCAGCCTAGGCGCTGCGCCAGCTGTTCCTGAGTCAGGCCGTATTTTTCCATCAGCGATTTGAGGGCCGAGGCCGTCTCCAGCAGAGTGAGGTCGCGGCGCTGGAGGTTTTCCACCAGGGCGATTTCGCTGAGAGTCTTTTCGTCGCCGCGGACCACGCGCGCGGGAATTGACGACAACCCCGCTTTCAGGCAGGCGCGATAACGGCGCTCGCCGGCGATGATGCGGTACTTGGTGCCGTCGCTTCCGTCCGAGGGCGTCACGATGACAGGCTGAAGGAGTCCGTGGTTTTTAATGGACTGGACCAGCTGGTCAAGAGCCTCTTCGTCGAAGGCCTTTCGGGGCTGGTCGGGGCTGGTGCGGATCTCGTCGAGGCGGATCATCTCGCTGTCCACGGGCACGCGTCCCACCTTTTGGCGCGCCAGAAGGGCGCCGAGGCCGCGCCCCTCGGGAATGAGCGACGGAGCTTTCGCGGGTTTCTTTTCGGTTTTCTTTACAGCCATAGTTTTTTGACCTCCAGTGCCAGCTGGTGATAGGCTTTTCCGCCGGAGCTTCGGCGCTTGTAGTCGTAAATGGTCTTGCCCTGTCCGGGAGCCACCGCCAGGTCCACGTTGCGGGGGATGACGGTTTTGAACATGTACTCGCCGTAGTACTGTCGGATCTGGGCTTCCACCTCGCGAGTGAGATTTTGGTTGCCGCTGTACATGGTCAACAGGACGCCGTCGATTTTTTTGCCCTCGCTGATGCCCTGAAGGCGCACGTTTTGCAGCGTTCCGGCCAGCATGGCCAGACCCTTGAGGGCGTAATACTCGCACTGCACGGGCACGAGAATTTTGTCGGCGGCGGCCACGGCGTTGACGGTCAGCACGCCCAGCGAAGGTGGACAGTCGATGATGATGGCGTCGAACTGGCCTTTCAGCTTTTCCAGGGCGTCCTTCAGACGGTATTCCCAGCCGGCGGTGCGTCCCAGCTCGATTTCCACCGAGGCCAGCTTTTCGTTGGCGGCAATGAGCCAGACGTTGGCGGCGCTGGTGGTGTGAAGGCTCCATTTTGGCTCCTCGTGGTGCATCATCACCTCGTAGAGCGAGATGGAATCGTTGAACTGGTACCCCAGCCCATCGGAGGCGTTGCCCTGCGGGTCGGAATCCACCACGAGGACTTTTTTCCCCATGGCTCCCAGTTCAGCGGCCAAGTTGACGCAGGTCGTCGTCTTTCCGACGCCGCCCTTCTGGTTGATGACGGCGATGGTCGTCGTGCCCATTTTATTTCCACCATCCTTTTTTCTCGGCGCGTCCCGGCCGTCGCGGAAATTCCGGCGGGCAGGGCGCCTCCTTGCGCCACAGAACGACGTAACTGTCGTGTCCGTTCAGATCGTAGCGGCAGAGCCGCGGCTCGCTCAATCCCAATTTTCCCCATTTCCGCGCCAGAGGCGCCAGCTCGTCCTCCACGGCAGAGCCCTTCATGGCGGCGGCAGTGCCGCCCACCTTGACGAGAGGCGACAAGTACTCGGCAATCACGCCGGCGTCGCTGACGGCGCGGACGGCGGCGAAATCATAGCTTTCGCGGCGCTGCGCCGCCAAGTCTTCCGACCGGAGACAGACCGTTTCGGCGTTGACCACTTCCAGATCCTTGAGGAGAGAGGCCAAAGCGTTGACCTTTCGCGACAAACTGTCCAGCAGAGTGAACTTCAAATCGGGGCGGCAGATGGCCAACACGGCTCCCGGCAGGCCGCCGCCGGTGCCCACGTCGATGACCGAACCCGATGGAGGCAGCAGCGGCAGCAGGTGAAGACAGTCAACGATGTGGCTTTTCCACAGAGTTTCCATGTCCCGCGGTCCCACGAGGCGCACTTTCTCGTTCATCGCAAGGAGCGCTGCGGCATAGCGGCGCAGCCGCCGCTCCGTTTCGCCCGAAAGAGGCTGAAGTGGCGCAAGAGTCTGAATTTCCATGGCTTCACCCCTTGAAAAGAATAGATGTGCAGAACTTACATTAAATCATACTACAAAAATGTTCCACGTGGAACATGAAAAAAGGAATCGAGGGTGGAACGTCGAATTTCGAGCGCGCAAACCGCGACCGAAGCTCGAAAAAGCTCAGTTCGCCGCGCCTATGGTCAGCGTGAAGCCGCACTTGACAGCCCATGATGCCGCTTGAAGCCGCCTCTGAAATCCTGCGTCGCGTTGCCAGACGTTGAGTCCATCTGTTCGGTGGCGCCTTTCCCGATCTGGCGCTTTCGCGGGGGCGGCACAAGCCGAACTGCCCGCCCAGTGTAAATTCCAAAAAATACTTGACAAAAGCGGATGGCTTATATAGAATTAGAATTGTTCTAATTAAAGATTCTTCTCAGGCAGAAACGGGAATCCGGCAGAAACGGGAAAATATCTTCTGCCGCGTGCCGTCGAGGTTGAAAGGCGCGCAGGCCAAAGAGCTCTTGTGGAGAAACGCTTTCGTCAAAGGCCTTCCGGCGAGAACGTACAAAAAACTTGACAGAATGGCCTCGCTATATTAGAATTAGAATTGTTCTAGAAAATGACAGGAGGAGAGGCTCCATGACAAAGTATGGAAAGCTCATCGCCGATGTGGTGCTATCCTCCCATGACCATCCGACGGCCGAACAGGTGTTCTTTCGGGTGAAGGAGAAGGCGCCGCAGATCTCTCTGGCGACGGTTTACAACAACCTGAAAGCCCTGGTGGAAGAGGGCTTGGTGAGAAAGCTGTCTCTCGACCGCTCGCCCGACCGCTATGACCGACCCCATCGCCATGACCACATGGTCTGTCTCAGGTGCGGCAAAGTGGTCGACGTGGCGCTGAACGACCTGACCGAAGATCTTGAGAGGCGCGTGGGCACCAAGGTCTACGCCTACGACCTGACCATCCACTATCTCTGTCCCGCGTGCGCCGCCGAAAAGGGCGACGAAAACGAGAGGACAATCGCCCAGTGAGTTACTCTGAACACTGAGGGGTGTTCAAATTTATTTCGTTAAATCGAGGAGGAGTTTTACGATGAAAGAACTTAAGGGAACCCAGACCGAGAAAAACCTTCAGACCGCCTTTGCCGGCGAATCTCAGGCCCGCAACAAGTACACCTATTTCGCTTCCAAGGCCCGCAAGGAAGGCTACGAGCAGATCGCTGCCATCTTCGAGGAGACCGCCAACAACGAGAAGGAGCACGCCAAGATTTGGTTCAAGCTGCTGAACGGCGGCGACATCGCCAGCACCCCCGAGAACCTCAAGGCCGCCGCTGCCGGCGAGAGCTACGAGTGGACCGACATGTACGCCGGCTTTGCCAAGACCGCCGAGAAGGAAGGCTTCACCCGCATCGCCAAGCTCTTCGAGATGGTGGGTGCCATTGAAAAAGAGCACGAAGCCCGCTACCTCAAGCTCCTTGAGAACGTCAAGGACGGCGTGGTATTCTCCCGCGATGGCGAGATGATCTGGCAGTGCAGAAACTGCGGCCACATCGTTGTGGGCAAGAAGGCTCCCGAGATGTGCCCCGTGTGCTCCCATCCCCAGTCCTACTTCCAGATCCTTGCCAAGAACTACTAGACTCGGAGAAAAACCTTTCAGTCCGGCGGAAATTTTCCGCCGGACTTTTTTGTAAACCGAAAACCACCGGCACTGCCGGTGGTTCTAAAAAGCTTTAGCTA
>CAZUQW010000021.1:0-27748 GCA_964622575.1 uncultured Synergistaceae bacterium
ATGAGCAGACCGTCACAGCCGCCGAGGAAGTAGCCGAGCCATCCTCCGATTGCCGCGAAGATCACCTGAATCGTGTTCCAGAACTCTTTCATAAGATTTGTCCTCCTTTGCGTTTTTGGTATGAAAAAAGCGACTGCCCGTAAGCAATCGCCGTTTTCCGAAAGATAGTGTGTCGTATTGTGTTATATTGTCATACCTGTTTCGGCAGCCACTCCCACAGCCGCAAATCCTCCTGACCAAGGGACCACATACACATCCCCCGGAGCTTCCACCGATAAGCCGCCTCGTTCGCCCAATAGACGAGGGAGTCCACGTCCTGGTAATAGAGGATGGAGAATCCGTCCGCATCGCCGAGGAACAGCCGCGATATCCAGATGTTGATGTCCACGGGTATGACCGATGCCTGGTAGTCGTTGCCGCAGGAAAGCGAGAGCATATCGTCCGAATGGAAGAAGTCGTAGTCCATCGAAATGTCCTCGCTCCTCGTGGATGATTCCTCCACGTCAGCCGTCAGCGTGAACACCTGGAACTCGCTGTCCCATGTGCAGTTGCTCCTGCTGATACGCCCGTAGGATTTCTGCGTCCCGTCCGGCATGACCACATCGAACCGCTCATACGGCTCGTATGTCCAGGCGTCCCCCAGGCGCATCAGTTCGCAGACCGTCCGGTTGTCGGAGCGGTACCCCGCGTAGCCGCCGGAGAAGCCGCTGACCGTTGCCGTGAACCGCAGCGTATAGGAAGAGCCGGAATAGACGCGCACCCTGTTCCCACGGATACGCATTTCTACCGTGTACATATTCGGATCGTCACGAAGGTCGGCGTTCGGCGTCCGCAGTATCTCTTGGTTGTAGCTGCCGAGGAGCGTGGAGCCGTTGTATAGTTCCACCGCCTGACTGTCGTAATTGAGACAGCAGAACAGGTTACCGCAGAACACGCCCGCCCGTCCGCTGCCGTTTGCCGGGAACGCCAGCCTTGCACGGAGGTGGATGTCCGAGAAGCCGTCATACTGCCACGCAAGCTGACCCTTGCCGTCAAGCTGGGAGTATACGCGCTCCGTGGAGTATTCCTCCGACCGCCACACCTCGAAGGAGCCGGACAGGATTTTCCAGTAGTTCGTCTCCAGTACGCCGTAGTCCCGGAAGTCCTCGTACCACACGAGAGCCGAGTCGGGCTTTCTGCGGAGCATTTCAAGCGTGAGACGGAAACCACGGTCGGGACCGACCATGTTGCCTTCCACATCCTTGAACTGTCTCGGTGAGAAGGAATAGGTCGCTTCTCCCGCTGACGGCGCTTCTGAAAAAGACGAACAGACGCGGAAACCGTAAAACTGAACGCCCTTCACATCGACAGAAATCTTCAGCGTATGCGTTCCTGCCGAAAGACTGACGCCGCTTGCAAGCGAAGTCCAGAAGGTGCTTCTCCAGTACGGCCACCACAGGCGGTTTTCCGAATAGTACGTGGTCGCTCCGTCCAGCGACACATAGATGCCGTTCTTGTCCCAGAAGGGATAACAGAGCCGCACCGCTACATCATAAGTCCCCGCCGTGCTTATGTTAAAACTGTATGTGACCGAGCCTTCATCTCCGAGCGTAGCAATGCCGTTCTCAATGGACACAATGCCGGATGCGCCGGTGTAGTTGCCGCCGTCATGGTCGATGATGATATTTTCAAACTCGGTTTTCTGCTGCTTGCCGTATGCGGTCAGATAATGCCTGCCGTTATATGTCCCGCTCATCTGCGGATAGGAATAGCTGTCCGCGTCCCGTCCTTCCATGTAGTCGTACACATGAGGGAGCGCCCACGGCACTTTGTTGTTATCGTCCCAATATCCCACGAACGGGATGAACGGCTGCGGCGGCTCGTCATCCGTGAAGTTATACACGCCTTTCAGCCAGTTCTGCGCGGCGTAGTAGGTCTGCGAGGTGCCGCGATAAGTCTTGCCAATGTTGGATGGCAGGTCATATATTTGCCAGTTCCAGCCGTAGGCGGGCATTCCGAGGAACACCTTCTCGGTATCCATGACCTCGGACGCATAGTCGTAGATGCCCTCAAGCCAGGAACGCGGGGAAACCGGTCCCGGCGCGGAGCCTGCCCACGCCATGCCGTAGCTCATGATGGACGCGGTATCGCAGTAATCGTTGAGATCGGCATACACGCACCAGTTCTCGCCGCCGACCGAGCCGTTGACGCTCGTCATACCCGGCAGGCAGATGTTCATCATCTTGGAGGGATCGTAGGCTTTGACCGTGTTGTAGATATTACGGAACATCGCTGTGGATTCCTCGTGCGTGGAATACCCATCGCCTTTTTCAAGATCGATGTCGATGCCGTCACACCACGGATATTTCTGCATAATGCGGACGATCTCCGAGAGAAACATATCCTGCGCGCCGTTCGTATTGTCCCGCAAGGCGCGGAAGATGCTGTTCGTTCCGTCATTCGCCACGGTGAGGAGCCAGTTGATGTGCGGATAGCGGTTGATGTAGGTGAGCATACTGCTGATCGACACGCCGCTCTCGTAAATCTCCCCGGTAGCCCTGACCTTGAAGGAGAAAAGACCGATCTGGCTGATGCGGTCACCGTAGTCGCGCAGAGCGTTATACATCCTGGTGTTGCCCATGAAAGTCCACACCATGATTTTCTTTCCCTTTAATGTGTCCATCAGAGCAGACCACCTCCATCGTCCATTTCCTGCATCGAATATAAAAGCTGCGCGGATTTCCCCTGCGGCAACGACACGATGTGCTTGGAATCCCACGCCGCGCTGTACTGATAAAATCCGTCCTTCGTTTCCTTCACGCCGTTCCTCGTGCATTGCCGGGTAGATGCCAGAAGAGCCACATCGTCCCCGGCGTACATGGCGTTCGGGAAGGTCGCTTTCTGACCGCCCACGCCCTGGGCAAGCGTGACCGAGCCGACTTCCATGTACTGTTTCGGATGGAGGTGGATGTCAAGCCCCGCCGATGTGCCGCCGAGGTTCAAGAGAATTACCGTCTCTTTCGAGCGGACGATGCCGTTGAACCACACGGGAGCGTTCTCCGATTCCTTCAGACAAACTTCCGTGTGCGGAGCGTATCCCGTCAGCGCGGAGCCTCCCTGCAGCTGCAGGTCGGTGAACCATATCCTGCCGGAGCAGTCGGTGATGGTAGGAACCACCGTGACGCTCACGACCCGCTTGTCCTGCTTCTTGTTCACGATCTCCGCAAGACGAATGAATCTGACGTTACCCATCAAGCGTCCACTTTATCTCGCAGGGATGTCCTACCCATCCCGTAGCGACAGCTCCCGCCTGGAGGAGTATGTCCGTCACATACAGTTTTCCCGTGCAGTTTGTGATGCAGATTCGGACGGTGATGGACTTGACTCTTGCACCGTAATTCTCCGGCGCGACCTTCGCCTGTGTTTTTGAGAAAAATACCATAGCCCTCCTCCGTCAGTACAAGTCGATGAACCGGCTCTCTGTCGAGCCGTCCTCGTATTCGATGATGACCTCGATTCCGACCTGTGAGGAGTCTGAAAGTTTCTCCAAGTCCTCCGAGCCGATCTGCGCCGAGATCGTATAACTGTCACGGTTGGCGGGATACACAGTCTGCGACAGGCTTTTCGTCCTGCCCGATACGCCCTCCGCCATGAAGGAAGCCGTGCCGGACGCGCCGTTTTCGCCGTCAGCCACAAAGCCGGAACTCGTCCAATAGGCAAGCCCGTCGTCAGCGCGGGAGTTTCGCAGAAGGTTGAACGGCACCATTTCACGGATATCGTCATTGGATACCATGCTCGTGCCTTCCAGCGTGTCGGCGGCGTTGTCCCATTGGCTTGCGGAACTGCCGAGGTTCTTCAGCGTGGTGGAAAGCTCCAGCACCGTGTTCCACGGCTCCTGCAGGTTGTATTCCCGGCGCACGATGCGAGTCGTGACCGAGATGCCCAGCTCCTTGTCCTCCACGCGCACATAGTCCCCAAGTTCCCACGCCTCATGCTCGTAGCCCGTAAGGACGGACAAGTCCATAGCGTTCAACACATAGGAAATGGTGGGCTTGGCGTACTGCGCCAGCCGCATCTCCGTGTACTCCTTCATCTGGTACGGATTCGTAAAAGACGAGCAGTCCAGCGTGGAGATGCGTATCTCGTTTGTATAGGTAAAGTCCTCCACATAGGGCTTGCCGCCGTTGATGTCGGCGAAGGTCAGCCCGTCCGCGCCCACGGCATAGAGCCTGGTCACAAGGCTGCGGGTATCGACCACCCTCTGGATGGACTTCATGTTCTTTCTGTAGGCAAAGAGCGCACCGCTGTCCTTGCCGTTGACGGTCAGCAGATGCACCAGCCTGTTCGGGCAGTCGAAAACAAGATCGCCGCCGTGCAGGTCTGCCACGTTTCGGAGGATGGAGAGAGCGTTCTTTTCGCTGCTTGTCCATGTCCTCTTGGTGCGAACATTGACCGTGCCGACAGACCACTCCGTTCCGGCAAGAGCATAAGCCATCGCCGTTTCCGCGTACTCCGCTTCAAAGGTGCGTTCCTCTTTTCGGACGGAGAAGGTAAGGTCGTAGAACTCCGCCTCGGCGTACACCTCCGTGACGGAATTGCCCTCGGTATCCTTGCTATCCGTGACAGTGCGCACCTTGTAGATATCGTCCACGATCTGTATCTTTTTCTCGCTGTCGATATGGACGCGCTTGCTGTCGCGGTACGGAATCTTGAAGGAAAGCGTGTCCTCGCCGTTGATCTCGCCCGTGACGATGATGTTGTAGGCGTTCTCAAGCACAGCCTCCCACGCGCCGTTGGAATCAAGCACCACGGGACGGGAATAGCCGATCTTCTCATACGGCGATTTCGGTATGTCGTATAGCCGGATGTCTATCAGTTTCGGAGTCTTGCTCGTATCGCTTGTAGTAAGCGTCACCCGGAAACGGATGTATTCCTTGTTGGGAGACGCCAGCTTTCCGTCAGCGGGAACGGCCACCCAATCGCTCCAGGTGATGAGATCATCGCTCGTAGAAGTCTCCACCTTGGAAACGGCGGTTGTGCCTGAAATGTACTCGCTTGTCACGGACACACGCCCCGTGCCGGAAAGACTGCATTCCGCAGCCGCCGTTGTAAGGACGCCCTTGGTCGGATAGACGCCGCCCGAAGCCCGGAGCGTGACTGCCCTCGGCTCGGCGATGCCGTCAACCGCTCCCGTGGTATCACCGGCGTTCGCCATGACAGCGGAGCGGAAATAGTCCATGAGATCGTCTGCGGTAAGTGTCGAATCACAATCCAGAAACCAGTCGTCAAAGCCGCCAGCGTACCAGTAGGAACTGTTCAGCATTCCCCAGATAAGGTCAGTCGTGCAGGAGCGGTTCAGTTCTCCCGATATGGTCAGCGCGGAGGATTTCCATGCCGTACCGCTTTCTTTATCGCCGACCACATACCAGGCTTTTTGGGTGTTTGGCTCGATCACCGCCGCGATGAAGTACCACTTGGCGTTCTCCAAAGAAAAGGACGGCGTGACCGAAGTGTCCAGTATCAGGGAGCCGGAGGAATTATAGAGCATAAGTCTCGGCTTTCCCCGGATAAGCGACAGATAGAATATCGGATTGCCCGTGCCTCCGCGGGTAGATAAAAGCGGCGTGTATGTGTTGCCCACGGAATAGGTGGTCGGACGCATCCAGCCGCCTACGATGATACGCTCTCCGATGTCGGAGAACATCGTGCCGTCATTCGTAACCTTGAGATAGGTCTGCTCTGAGGAGGGATTATTGATATTCATGCGGAAATAAGAGCCGAATATGCCGTTTGTCAGTGAGGCGGTCGTTCCGCTCCAGTTATTGATATATGCCTTCCTGCCGTTGCCGGAGGAATCGGCAAGGAAGGTATCGGAGTCCGGCGCATCCTCATTGAACCGCCACAGACCGCCCCCGGCATATTCCGCGGGAAACTCTCCCGTGAAATCCGTCTGCTTGTCCAGTATTGTTTTTAAGGACATGAACCGTCACCTCCATCTGCTTCTTGCCTGTATCTCAAGGCTTGTAAATTCTGCGTTATTCTCTTCCACAGTTATCGTGTTATCGCCGACCTCAAGCGAGGGAAAATTCAGTTCCGAAAGGTAGGGCAGACCGTTCCGCAGGACGTTGCCGTCCGCATTCTCTACCCATGACGTCATCATGTCAGTATCGACCACCAGCGTTTCCGCTGCCGCAAGCGCGGCGTTCACGACCTTAAGCTGTGAGCCGTTCGTGGTGATGGTGATGTAGTTGTTCACGCCGGAGGTGATAACGCCCTTGATGCGATAAACGGGATGGGACTCAATGTTTCCTTTCGCTCGTTTGACCGTGTGCGTACCCGCTGCCGTGATGGAAAATTCCTCGTCCTCCACGGCGTAGGCAAACGGATCGGGACAGAGAAATTTCAAATCGAAGCTGCCCGCCGAGCGGATGAGCAGCCTCTCGCAGTTCACCTTCTCGGAGAGCCTTGCCATGAAGTACCTGTCCGGCACATCGTCAAATATAAGCTGTTTCAGTCCGCCCGCAGGATCGAGCCACAGTGCGATATCGTCCAGCACCGACACGAGAGCCGCAAAGGTTCTCTTCGGCGGGATGCTGCACGATACATTGATCTCCCTATAGTCGAAATCCGCGCCGAAGTCCGCGATGCCGCTCTTACCTGGAATGGACGCAGTATAGTTGCGGAGATTTCCGCACACCTGCCAGGAGGTGAGCCGTGCTTTCAGACCCATATCCGCAGAAGATGTATCGTTGTATATAAATCCCATTCAACCTACCTCCTTATGCCGTTGAAAAGCGTCCCTGCGCACGGGAGCCTGTCTGTATCAAATCGTACAGTTCCTGTGAAATCCTTCGGATATCGTCCTCGCTGCGGACGATCATCTGACCGACCGAAACGAGTGAGCCGTAGGAACTGCCGCCGTTCGTACCGGTTGCCCCGTTTACCGCAGAGCGGACGGTCGCATCAGCATCAAGGTTGAAATTACTCGGTACGGCGGTCTTCATATCATCCGCCAGCCCGTTCATCACATCCATGATGCCCTTATTCAAATCCTGCGCGGCATTTATCGCCACCTTTGCCGAATCATCGATACCTCCGGCAAGACCCTGGGTAAGCATATCGCCGACCCACGCCATCTCCCTGGAAGGCGAGGATATTCCGAAGAAGCCCTTGATCTTGCTCATGAGGTTGGAGCAGAAACCGCTGACCTTGCTCCACAGCCAGGACGCTGCATCGCTGATGCCGTTCCAGATACCCTTGATAAGGTTCAAGCCGACCTGCGCCATCTGCGACACGCCGCCTGCAAAGCCCTTCACGATGGAGGATATGATCTGTGGCACGGCTTTCACGATTGCCACGATGATCTGCGGCAGGTTCTGTATGAGAGCCACGAACAGCTGAACACCCGCCATGATGATCTTGTCGATGTTCCCGATGAGTGCGTTGACAATGCTTGTGATAATCTGAGGAATGGCGTTCACAATCGTGGTGATGATGGTCGGCAGGTTCTCTATCAGAGCCACAAGCAGACGGACGCCCGCGTCAATCAGCTGCGGTATGCTTCCGAGGACGGCGGTCAGAATTCCATCAATGATCTGCGGTATCGCCGCCACGATTGCCGAGATGATCTCCGGCAGAGCCGTGATGAGCGAAGTCAGAAGCTGAATCCCGGCATCGATGATCTGCGGGATGGCCGCTATGATGAACTCTACAATCGCCGTGACGATGTCCGGCAGAGCCGCCACGAGGACGGGGATCGCGTCAAGGAGCCCCTGCGCCAGCCCCATAATAAGCTGAAGGGCTGCGTCCAGTATCATCGGGAGGTTCTCGATCAAGCCCTGCACGATGGTCACGATTGCCTGTACCGCCGCAGGGATGAGCGTAGGGAGAGCCTCGCCGATACCCTGCACGAGCGTAGCGATAAGCTGCACGGCGGCTTCGATGAGGAGCGGAAGGTTCTCTATAATGGCGTTCACTATCGTCATGACCGCCTCGACCGCCGCCGGAATAAGGCTCGGCAGCAGATTCAGCAGCGTGGTAAGCACCTGAGAGAAAAGCTCCGTGACCGTCTGAAGAAGCGTGGGCAGAAGCTCCGCCACCGCTTCAAGCAGCGCGCCCGTTGCGGTAGGTAGCGCAGATACGATGTTTTCAATGATCGGAGTTACATTTGCCACCACATCCTTGAATGCGTCCACGACATTATTGCAAAGCTGCTCCATGTCCGCATCGGCGTTGCCGAATCCCACAACAAGGTTCTGGATTGCCGCCTGCATGGAATTGATGGAGCCGGAAATGGTATGTTCTGCTTCCCGCGCGGTCGTACCCGTGATGTCCATGCTCGTCTGGATCACATGGATGGCTTCGACCACATCCGCATACGAATCGATGTTGTATTCGACCCCGGAGATAGCCTGCGCATCGGCAAGAAGACGCTCCATTTCCTGTTTGGTGCCGCCGTAGCCGAGTTTGAGGTTATCGAGCATGGTGTAGTTCTGCTTGGCAAAGCCCTGGTAGGCGTTCTGTATGGACGCCATGTCGGTACCCATCTTGTTGGCGTTGTCCGACATATCCGTGATGGCCATGTCAGCGTATTCCACAGCCTTTTCGGTATCGCCGCCCAGGGACGAGATCAGGCTTGCGGAAAAGCTCGTGACGGTTTCCATGTAGTCGTTTGCTGACATACCCGCCGTTTTGTATGCGTTCGACGCATACTGCTGGAGCTTCTGCGAGGAATCCTTGAACAGCGTATCGACACCGCCGACAAGCTGCTCATAATCCGCATAGGCAGAAATGACTTCCTTGCCGAGTTTTATCGCGGCTGCTCCGGCGGCCACCACGACCGCGCCCATTGCCGCGCCGACAGATTTCAGCACGGTCCCAAGCCCCTTGAATTTGCTCTCGGACTTTTCGGCGGCGTCCCCGGCGTCATCGATTTCATCGCCCATATCGTCCGCACTGTCGGTCACATCGTCCATTTCGCGGTTCATGTCCTCAAGTGCGTCCTCGGCTCTTCCGTAGTTGGAATTAGCCTCTTCCAGAGCGGCGTTATTGTCGCTAAGTTCCCGCTCCATATCGTTGAGAGCGGCCTCTGCGTTATTCAGTTGAATCTGCCAGCTCTGCGTCCTGCGGTCTGTCTCCCCAAAGGAATCTGACGCATTCTGGAGAGCGGAACGCAACGTCTCAATTTTCTGTCTCTGTGCTTCGATTTCCTTATTCAGCACATTGTTCCGCGCGGAAAGAGCCTGCACGGATTTGTCGTTCTTATCAAACTGAGAGGATACCAGCTTCATTTCCGAGCCGAGTACCTTGAACGACTGGTTGATATCGGCAAGAGCCTTCTTAAATTCCTTCTCGCCCTCCACGCCGATCTTCAGACCGAAATTGTCAGCCATGCGTCTTTACCTCCTTCCCGTCAGATTCCGTATGGGATAACATCGTCAATCGTGAGATTCTGTTTCGGCTTCGAGATGCCGTTGTACTGCTTATGGCATTCCCACAAATCCATAAACAGACCGAACGGCATCAGCCAGAACTCATCCTGCGAAAGATGAAGCAGACCGATGCCGTAATATAAAAGCCGGGTAAATAACTCCTCGTCACTTACCCGACTTGCACGTTTTTTGGATCAGGCTCACTTTCCACGTTGCGCTTTGTACCTCTGTACATAGCTTCCATGATGGCGTCCTTGTAGTCCGTCAGTTCCATCGGCGAGGTGAGAAGCTCAACCTCCTCCGCAGTCAGTTCCGGCTTTTTCTCATCCGGATGCTTGAGGTTGTGCACAAGAATGGTCTGGTTGCAGAGCAGCGTAATGAGCCACACAATTTCATCGAGCGCCATCTCGAAGTTCTCGGATTTCATCAGCTTATCGCCCAGGTTCTCCAGACCGCCGTAGCGTCCTGCGATTTCCTTTGTCGCTTTTGTGGTGAGGAGCATTTCGTACTCCTGATCGCCGATTTTTACAAATGCGCTTCTTTCATCCATAATGCGTTACCTCCTTAACCCTGTCCTTCATAGGAAGGCTCATAAACGCTCGTGTACCAGCCGGTGATCGTCTCTGCGGTCACGCCAGTATCGTCCTCGGACACCTCCGCTTTCCACGGATGCTTGCCGAGAGCGTCCACCTTGTTCCTGCGGTAAACCGTACCCTCAATGGTAGGTGTGGAGAACTCGATGCTCTCGCCCTTGGTGGTAAGGTTCGTGGCGGGAATGCCGAAGATCACGCGGTAGAGCCAGAAATAGCGGTACTTGCCGTTCGCTTTCTTCGCACGGAAACCGATAGCTACGGGATCGCCGCCATCCTCCGATGCGGAAACAAGTACGCCGTTCTCATCAACGACAGCCCCGGTAAGGTCTGCCGCCACAGCAAGACCGATATTGTCCACACCGAGGGAGAGCGTCCCGCTCTGGAACTCTTTCACGACCTCCGCCGCGCCGTCATCCGCATAGAGTGTAGCCTCCGCAAGTTCCACGGAAAGTTCCGCAGTCATTGCTTTGGCAAGGGACACGGGAGTCGCATAGGTTTCGTTGCCGTTTGTATCCTCCGTGATCTTGGAGTAGTAAAGTTTATCAAGACCGATTGTAGCCATATTGTTCAATCCTCCGTTTCATAAAGTTTCGCCACGTCAATGGCGTAGTGGTGGAAGCCGGTATCGTCCTCGTGTCCGATGTACCGCCTGTCCGTGACCGTAAAATCAGCGGCAAGGAGCGCATTGCAAAGCTGCTTCTTACGCTGCATATAATTTCCCTTGGAGAACAGGGAGAGCCGCGCCTCCTGCGTCTCATATCCGGGAGCATTGTCCGCATGAAGTTCATAGGTGTCTGCCAGCGGAGTCACCACGACATATTCATCCGGCGGCTCATCGGAAAACACGCCTGTCTCCACGGAAAGACCGCAGTCCGTGACCGCAGCCTTGATTTCAGATAACAGGCTCATATGCCGTTCACCTCCGATTCCAGTTTTGCCTTCATCGCATCAATGCAAGCCTTCCTCGATGCCGATTTCGCAGGCTTCAAAAACGGCTTTGCAGGCTGTCCGCTTTTGCCGTATTCGAGAACGGTCGCTATCTTGGCATTGCTATCGCCGTCAGACCTCGGTTCGGCAAAGCCGACCTTCACATTGAAATCGCCGTTTCTGTCCTGCAGGGCAGGTGATGTTCCGAGAGCGGACAAAAGCTGCCCCGTGGAACGTGACGGCTCCTTCGTACCTGTCCCGATAACGGATGATAGGTTGGAACGCACCCTGTTTTCCACGACTTCAGCACCCGCCTCCAGAACCTTTGGAATGATGGTGTCAGTTTTGTCCGCAAGCCTGGAAACCTTCATAAGAAACTCCTCCGGCATTTTCCATGTCGCTTTAGCCACTCTTTTTCACCTCCGTCCCCAGCACCTCAAGGTACATACCTCTGCCTTTCACATTCTCCACGGAAGTGATCTCAAAGGTATGCCCGCTGCAGAGTATCTTCATTTCCGTGGTGACCGTAACGCCGGGTATCACGCGAAAACGGAAAAGGTCGGTGGCGGTCGAGTAGGTGGCCATATTTGCCCATTTCTCGCTGCCGTGCCGACCTTCCCGGTAAGCGCGTACCTCCGCAACGGTCACATCCGTTTCCGTCTTAAAGCCCTCATCGTCCTGCGTGAACTGCTTTTCCACGATAGAGATAAAGGTATTCATCTTTCCGAAGCTCATAGTCACACCTTCCAATCCCGGTCGAGCCGAAGAAGGAGGTTGACCGTGTTCCATACTTGCTGCGCCGCATTCGTGTTGTCAGCGAAGAAACCGCCCGTGGAGCCGTCCCTCGACTCATAGAAGTGGCTTGCCAGCATGATGACCGCCTGTTCCGTGGTCGCAGGCATGGCGTTCTCCGAGTAGTAACCCTCCGCAATGTGCTGATAGCTTTCCGCATAGGAAACGGCGGCAGTAATGTAGCCTTCCAGCAGTTCATCATCCGCCGAATGCGTAAGAATCAGATTTGCTTTTACTTTCTCAAGCAGAGTATCCATCACCGCCGCCTCCTTTCCCTTAAGCCGTCTTCATCTTCAGAAGCTGGATGCCCTCCGGCAGGATGACCTTGCCGTCCACACGCTCTGTAGCCACATAGCCGATCTGACCGTTGGTAGCGTAAAGTTCGTTGAGTCTCTGCACGGTACGCCCTGCGCGATCACCGATCCAGTAGTTCTTGAAATCGCCGAACGCCACGGTAAGCGCACCCGCCGCCATAGTCGGAACATAAGGCGAGGTGTAAAGGTCGTAGCCGAGCAGTCTGTCGGGCTGACCCGCCTGGAGCGAAGGCTGCCACAGGTATGCGCCGTTCTGATCCTTCAGCTTGCGGATGGCGGAGATGGTCGCATCGTTCATGAGGAACTTTGCGTTCCTGCGGTACGGGGACTTCAGCGCATACACAAGGCTGATAAGTTCGTCCGCAGTGATGGCGTTGTTCGCCGCTGCCGTAACGCCGACCGTGCCGCCGCTTGCGGTAAAGATACCCGTAGGCTGGTTGGTGCCGGTACCCACGCAGAACGCCTCCTCCTCGGCAATGCCGAAGGCTCTGGCAAATTCCTTCATGAGGTAGTCCTCGATGTCGAATGCGGAATCCTGCAGAAGCTCCACGCTCACACGGCAAAGGTCAGTCAGCTTGAAAGCATCGATCTGCTTCTGACCGAAGGTCGGATTGCTTTCGGTGTACGCGGCGTTCTCCGCAGTCCACTGTGCGGTAGAGTGTCCCGTGGCAACGGGAATCTTGCGTTCATGCTGTGTGGTGATGACCTTGGCAAGGGAACGGATCACGTTCTCTTCCTCAAGAGCGGTCACGATGTCGCGCTCGAAATCTTCCGGCACGAGGTAGCCGCCGTCAGCGTCCGTACCCTCGGACAGCACATTGTGAACGAGTATTTTGCCGCGAAGATGGCGGTCAAAATCCTCCTTGTAGGCATCGGATGCTCTGCCGACCTTGTCAGGTTTGATGGACGCAGCCCTTTCGGGAGCCTCGGTGATCGGCTGGTTCACGGGCTTGCTCAGTTCCGCTTCGATGGCGTCCCTGCGCTCCATGCGCTTGATCTCGTTGGTGAGACTGTCCAGGTCATGCTCCATCTTGGAGTAGGTGGCGTCATCCTCTGCGGAAAGGACGCCCATGTCGTTTCTGTGGGTATCGAGGAATCCTTCCATCGTGTTCCACAGCTTGGCTCTCTTGTTTCTCATCTCTGTAATAGTCATGGTAAAATCCTCCTTGCTTAAAGCAGTTTTTTGTAAAGAGACGCCCTCAGTTCATCGACCGGGCGTCCTTCGGGTTTCTTCTCCGGCTTGACCTTCGCCTTGCCGGAAATCTTATTGATGAGGGAGCGTTCCACCGCTGACGCGGCGAATTCGTAACCCTCGGCTGTCGCTGCGGATTCGCGCTTTTCATCCGTTAAGATACCGTCCGCAAATCCAAGTTCGATGGCTTTCTTGGCGTTCATCCAGGTGGTATCGTCCATCATGTGCGAGAGTTGCGTATGCGTAAGCCCCGTCTTGATCTCGTAAGCGTTGATGATGCTTTCCTTGACTTCGGAGAGCATATCGATTGCCTTTTCCATGTCCGCATGATCGCCGAACGCCATCGTTGCCGGGTTATGGATCATCATCAGAGCGGTAGGAGCCATCAGCACCTTCGTACCCGCCATAGCGACCACCGATGCCGCAGACGCCGCGATGCCGTCCACTTTTACGGTCACATCGCCCTTGTAGTCCATCAGCATGGTGTAAATCTGACTGGCTGCGATGCAGTCCCCGCCGGGCGAGTTGATCCAGATGGTGATGGGACCGCTGCCCGCGAAAAGCTCCTCCTTGAACATTGCCGGAGTGATGTCATCGTCAAACCAGCTTTCCTCGGCTATCGTGCCGTACAGTTCAAGGATCCGCTCTGCGGACGGTTCTTCGTCCGTCTGATTTTTCCAATTCCAGAACTTCCTGTTCTTCATCGGATTCGTCCTCCTTTCCGTTGTTTTCTGTATCTGCAAAAGCGCCCGCCTGTGACAGCGGGAGCATATTGCCGTTTACGAGGTAGAGATCGCCGCCGTCCTCTGTCGGGATGCGGTCGAGGTTCTCCAGTTCACGGATGTCGTTTGCGCTCATCCATCCGTTCTGCCTTGCCGTGGCGTACCCGTTCATGCGGCTGGCGTAGTCTCCACGGAGCAGACCTTCCACATTGAATTTCACGAAGTAGGTCTTTTTCTCATCGGGAGCAAGGAGCGTCCTCTGTATCGACTGCTCCCATCTGACCACCCAGGGATCGAGCGTGTACTTCACGAACTCAAGGCTCTGTTGCTCGATGTTGGAGAAGCTGCTCTTTTCCAGATCGCCCACCATGTGCGGAGGCACCCGGAAAATCCTCGCTATTTCGTTTATCTGGAACTTGCGCGTTTCGAGGAACTGCGCCTGCTCCGGCGATATGGAAATAGGCGTGTATTTCATGCCCTCTTCCAGCACCGCTATCTTGTTGCTGTTCGCCGAGCCGCCGAAGGTCTGCTGCCAGCTTTCCCTTACGCGGGACGGGTCCTTTATCGTGCCGGGATGCTCCAACACGCCGCTCGGAGCCGCGCCGTTTGCGAAGAATTTGCTGCCGTACTCCTCGGTCGCTATCGCAAGCCCTATGGCGTTCTTCGCCATCGCAATCGGCGAGTACCCCACAAGCCCGTCAAAACCCAACCCCGGAATATGCAGCACATCGGACGGACGGAGGATCACCGAATCGCCCTTCATGGTGTGCGCTTCATCGGATGAACGCTGGTACTGGTAATAAAGCTGTCCGTTCGCATCGCGGTTGACGGTCATCTTGTTCGGCATCAGCGGATACAGAGCTACGACCTGCCCCTTGCCGTTCCTGATGATCTGCGCATAGGCGTTGCCCCATAACAAAAGATGAGTCATCAGCGTTTCCCTGAACACGAATGAACTCATCTCCGGATTAGGCTCGTCATGGAGCAGAAGGTATAACGGATGGTCGATGGCTTTCTCCTTACCGCCGTCCTCCTTGTAGCGGTACATATGGAGCGGCAGTCCCGCGATGGCTTCAGACAGGATACGCACACAGGCGTAAACCGCTGTCATCTGCATCGCGCTCCGCTCGGTCACCAGCTTGCCGGAGGAAGAACCGCCCAGGTAGAATGCGTAGCTGCTGCCCGGCGTCCTGTTCTCAGGCTTGTCCCTCGATTTGAACAGCCCCGAAAATATACTCATTTCTCATCACGCTCCTTCCTCAAAACACCAGAAGCCCTCTGGTGTCGTATACGCTTTCGCCCGTGTCGTTCCCGCAGCGGATGGCACGGTCAAGCCCCATGATGGTCGCAATCGCGCCATCGATCTTCTCTGTCGATTTTTCCTTGTCTGCCTTGATGTTTCCGGCGGGATCGGTGCGGATATAGATGTTGTCCATCATCCAGCGCAGGACGGGATGACCGCTGTGCGCGATTTTCTCCTCCAAGGTCAGCTTCATCAGTTCCTTGGTCGGCGGGGACATATCCTTGAAGCCCTGTCCGAACGGAACGACCGTGAAGCCCATGCCCTCAAGGTTCTGCACCATCTGTATCGCACCCCATCGGTCGAAGGCGATCTCACGGATGTTGAAACGCTCACCGAGCCGTTCGATGAACTTTTCAATGTAGCCGTAATGCACCACGTTCCCCTCCGTGGTCATGAGAAGCCCCTGCCGCTCCCAAAGGTCGTAGGGAACATGGTCTCGCTTCACACGAAGGTCGAGCGTCTCCTCCGGCACCCAAAAATATGGAAGGATACTGTATTTGTCCCCCTCGTCCTGCGGAGGGAACACCAGCACGAACGCCGTGATGTCCGTGGTGCTTGAAAGGTCAAGCCCGCCATAGCAGATTCGGCCTTCCAGATCGTCCTCGGAAACGGGGAACGCGCAGGCGTCCCACTTGTCCATCGGCATCCATCTGACCGACTGCTTCACCCATTGGTTCAGACGCAGTTGACGGAAAGCGTTCTCCTCGCCGGGATTCTGCTTTGCGGAATCACAGGCGGCTTTCACCTTATCAATGCCGACCGTGATGCCAAGGGAGGGATTGGCTTTCTTCCAGACCGCCGGGTCCGTCCAGTCCTCGTCCTCCGCCGCGCCGTATATGACGGAATAGAATGTCGGATCGACCTTCCGTCCCGCCTGTATGTCCAGGGCTTTCTGATGCACCTCGTAGCAGATGGAATTCGTATCGTTGCCCGCCGTGGTGATCAGGAAATAAAGCGGCTGCATCCTCGCATCGCCGGAACCCTGGAGCATGACGTCAAAAAGCTTTCTGTTGGGCTGGGTATGCAGCTCATCGAAAATAACGCCGTGCGTGTTGAAACCGTGCTTGTTCGCCACGTCCGCCGAAAGCACCTGATAGGATGAATTGGTCGGCTTATACACGAGCTTCTTCTGCGATTCCAGTATCTTCACCCGTTTTGTGAGAGCCGGACAGAAACGCACCATATCCACAGCGACATCAAATACGATCTTTGCCTGGTTGCGGTCTGCGGCGCATCCGTACACCTCGGCGCGTTCCTCGCCGTCACCGCAGAGGAGCAGGAGCGCCACCGCCGCGGCAAGCTCCGACTTGCCTTGTTTCTTCGGTATCTCGATATACGCCGTGTTGAACTGCCGATAGCCGTTCGGTTTCAGAATCCCGAAAATGTCCCGTATAATCTGCTCCTGCCAGTCGATCAGTTCAAAGGGCTTACCCGCCCATGTACCTTTGGTGTGGCAGAGCGACTCGATGAACATGACGGCGTAGTCGGCGGCTTCCTTATCGTAGTGAGATGTCTTCGCCATGAACTCGGTGGGCTTGTATTTCTTCAGTTTTCGCACTCTCACCACCTCCAAAATGGCATAAAAAATGACCTGCCAATGGCAAGCCGTCCTTTACTCTTTCTGTACGAGAGACAGAGCCTTCCGGCCCGTCCCTTCGGTTATTTGCTTTTTGTGTTTACTGCTGCATCGCCCAGGCTATGGCGTGTCCGTCATCCCCGAACTCAACCTCGCTTGCCGCGCGCAGCCCGATGGTTCCTTCGCAGGTATGGTCATCGTCAAGGAACTCGTAGGTTGCTCCGAAGTAGCAGGGCTTGTTCTGCCCGTTGTAGAAGTATCCCGCGATGACCACCTTGTCTCCGAAGGTCAGCAGCTTGCTCCATCTGCATTCCAAATTCTCCGGCGTGGTGGGATTCGGCAGTCTGTAGGTTCTCATTGCATCGTTGATCGTCATGGTCTTTGTCCTCCGTTTTCGCTTGTTTTCTTTGCCTTTCGGTATGTACATATATCACTCTAAAGGCACATAATAGCAAGTCATTTCTGCGGTTTTCCGAGCCATAATCTACACAAATATCCGAGGTGGAAACTGTGTATATTATTCCTCTTCGCCGGTCAGGATGAAGCGGACGTATTCCTTCCGATGCTCCTCCAGATAGGTGACCAGTTCGTAGAAATCACGCTCGTAGGCAAGTCTCTGCACCATGTTCACATCGAACATATTTGTAAGCCCCGTGTCGCGGATGGCGAGAATCTGCTCCTTAATCGTCTGCGTCATCGCTGCACACCTCCAATCCCGATACCAGCTTTGTATAAATCGTGGTATAGCGTTCGCACTCCGCGCCTTCCGTTCCCGCGATGGCCTGCAGGAAGAAGTCGGCGGCTTCCTTGCGGGAATCCCATACCTTTTTCTCGCCGTAGCAGACGGTCGTGACCGTGGCGAGTTTCTTCACGATATCCTCGCCGTAGACCACGTTCAGTCCGCTGCCCGTGTCCCACCGCATGAGGAGGGAGCCGGTATCGTCCACGCCGAGGACGGTGCCTTTCGTTCCGACAGGCGGAGCCTGCACATCCTCCATCCGCACCAGTTCCACCCGTGCGCCCGCAGGGTACTCCCTGCGGATACGCTCTGCCGTTTCTTTATTCGGAAATCTCATGGTCGGCACCTCCGTTCTTGAAAGCCGAGGAACCCGTGAGGTTCTTCAGCAGGATTTTCCGCTCGACCTTGTACTCCGCGCCAATGAAGCCCAGCCGCAGGAGGAAGCAGCGGAATGCGTACTTCTCGTTGTCCACTTCCTTTTCCGTGGCGGTCACGCGCTTGGCGTTCCTCGCCATCTCGCAGAGTGCGGAAACAAGGTGCATATATGCCTTTGCGGAATCGCCGTCCATCTCCGTGAACCAAGGGAAGGATACCTTCTCGTCCGTCACCTCAATCGGAAGGCTGTCTGTGCCGATGGCTTTCTTGATGAGCGCCGCCTTGGAATCCACGATCCTCTGAAGGTTCTCAAGGGCTGCGTCCGAAAGGCTGTCCCTCGGAACCGCCACCGTAAGCCCCTCTGCGGCGGCCTGTGCCGCGCTGTCCTCGGTTTCGGATTCTTCCTCGACCTCCGAGTCCGCGCCGTCCTGCGGCTCACATTCAAAACCCGCGGCAGCGATGGCTTCAAGCACCTGCTCTACCTCCTCGCTGTCGGCGCGGTCATCGAAGAGGAGCGTTCCGTCCTTGGTGACCGTGAAGTAGTCGATCTCGTAGTTGCAGGTCGGCATGAATTTGTACTCTGCCTTCGCTCCCGTGGTGTCGGCGATGACCTTTACCAGTTCCTTGCGCTTTGCGCCTGTTACGTTGTACTTTACTTGCATTGCGTTTACCTCCGTTTTCGCTTGTTTTCTGTGCCTTTCGGCGTGTATATACATCACTCTAAAAGCCCGGAATAGCAAGCGAATATCGGATTTTTCTCTGTAGAATTACCGCCGGATTATTCGGTCGGAAACTGTGAGTAATACACAATGCCCGAAAGCACGAAAACCACGCACGGCAGAGCCACGCCGTTGCCCCACATCTTATACTCCGCAGAATCGGAATACGGATTGGCAAGCCACTTCTTTATCTGCTTTGAAGTCTTGGGCTTGCTGTCGGGAGCGGTTGCCAGCCGCCATGTCTCGAACACCTTGTACCAATAGTACAGTTCCTCATCGGACGGCTTTGCCGTGCCGAGATCATCGCACCACCAGTCCGGGAAGCCCTGCAGCCTTGCGCACTCGGTCGGCGTGAGCCTGCGGACAATGTAGTACGGTTCTTCCGAGATAGTCGGTGGATCCTTGTAATCCGTAGCGACCAGCGTGTTCGCCACGTCCTCCTCGGCTTCCATATGATAGGAATTCTTGCTCGTGGTATAGACGGGATGCGCCACCGCGCCCGGTCCCTTCGCCACCATCGTAGGCTCGACTTCCTCCTCGACCGCGATCCCGAACTGCGCATTCTGCCCCATGTTATAGGTAGCTCTGTCGATGCCGTAAGCCACGCCGTGCTGCTCCGTTGCGTTCAGCGTAAAGCTGACGTTGTCCTCGGAGTATCCGCTGCCCTTATGGGACGGCCTTGCGCCGTTGCCCTCAAGAGCCACGACAGCCATGCCGCCCTGGTTGCAGGACGGATTGCCGCCGTTCGCATCCAGCGTCCGTGAAGTCTCCGCTTTGTATATCCCGCTGTGGGGATTGGAGGACTTCATGGCGTTGCTGTCCTTGGAGCAGATGCCGAACACGGACGGCACGAAAAGCGTCTGATCGTTGTTGCATCCGAGCGTTGCGGACTTATCGTCCTGGATGAGCGGTCCCTTGCCGCCGCCCTCGCAGCCGGAACGAATCTTCAGCGTTTTCGGCGTCTCCACCACGAAGGGCTGGTTATTGCCGCCCGTGCCGAAGGTGGAAAGGACGGTCTGCGCCACATCGAGCGGTCCCGTGTACCTGGAATCCTGCGAGTGGTTCTCAAATACAAGCGGAGGATGATGGCTTTCCGCACGGAGCGTGTTCGTCACATCCTCGGTCAAGTCCATCCGCTGCCCGCCCTGGTCGTTCAGGCAGAAAGTGCCTGTCTCTCCAAAGCCCTCGCCAGCATCAGCGGCAGCTCCTTGCCACGCGCGGAAGCCCTCCGCAGAATACCCAGACACGCCTTCTGACTCAAATAGTATTTTTCCGGCACTCCCGCCTGCAAAATCTGCGACAAGGTAGATGCGCTTTCTTCTCTGGGGAACTCCCCAATACTGAGCGTCAAGCACTCTCCAGGCAACGGAGTAACCGTCTCCCACGATGCTTCCCGCGCTCTGCCACTTCTTAGGCGAAGGGACAGATACGGTTTCGTCTGCGATGCGGCAGACGCTTTCGAGGACGCATTGGAAGTCCTCTCCTTTGTTTGAGGAGAATGCTCCGGGGACGTTTTCCCACACGATGTATCTTGGATATTTGCCATTGGTGGCGCACCTCATTTCCTTGATGATTCGGACGGCTTCATAAAAAAGGCCGGAGCGGTTGCCGTCCAGCCCTTCGCGCTTGCCCGCGATGCTCATGTCCTGGCAAGGCGAACCGAAAGTGATGATATCCACAGGCTCGATGCTCCCGCCGTCCATCCTGGAAACATCGCCGTAATGTTTCATAAAAGGCAGCCGTTTGGTGGTCACCCGAATAGGAAACGGCTCGATCTCCGATGCCCACACGGGAGCAATGCCGGAAATCAAGCCGCCCAAAGGAAAACCGCCGGAGCCGTCAAACAGGCTGCCGAGCGTCAGTTTATTCATCGGACACCTCCAGATCTGCGAAGGTGTATGTCTTGCCGTCCCTCTCCACGGAAACGCCGTCCGCAGAGCCGGCCTGCTCGATGTACCGCTTCACGATGACATCGCAGTATTTCTCGTCCAGTTCTATGGTGTAGCAGTCCCTGTCAGTCTGCTCACAGGCGATCAGCGTGGAGCCGCTGCCGCCGAACGGATCGAGGACGAGCGTGTTGCTCATAGAAGAATTCTGTATCGGGTACGCCAGGAGCGGTATGGGCTTCATGGTCGGATGATCCGTGTTCTTCTTGGTCTTTTCAAATTCCCATATCGTGGTCTGCTTGCGGTCGGCGTACCATTGGTGCTTGCCGCTTTTCTTCCATCCGTACAGACAAGGCTCATGCTGCCATTGGTACGGGCTTCTCCCAAGCACCAGGCTCGGCTTCTTCCAGATGCAGCAGCCGGAAAGATAGAATCCCGCATCTGCGAACGCCTTTCTGAAGTTCAGCCCCTCGGTATCCGCATGGAACACATAAATGGACGCATCGTCCGCCATGACCTTTTCGATATTGGAAAATGCATCGAAGAGGAACTGATAAAACTTCTCATCCGCAAGGTTGTCGTTCTTGATCTTCCCGGCAGTCCCTTCGTAGTTCACGTTATACGGAGGATCGGTCACCACAAGGTTTGCCTTCCGTCCCTGCATGAGCGTGTCGAAGGTTTCCGCTTTCGTGGAATCGCCGCATACAAGCCTGTGCCTTCCGAGCGTCCATACATCGCCGCTCTTGGAGAATGTGGGCTTTTCCAGTTCCGCATCCACATCAAAATCGTCCTCCTGCACATCCCCGTCTCTCTTGAACAGGTCGGACAGTTCCTTTTCGTCAAAGCCCGTGAGGGACAGGTCGAACGCCTCCGCCTGCAGAGCTTCGATCTCCACGCGCAGAAGCTCCTCGTCCCATCCTGCGTCCATCGCCATTCTGTTGTCGGCGAGGATATATGCTTTCTTCTGCGCTTCTGTCAGATGGTCGGCAAAGACGCACGGAACCTCCGCGATGCCTTCCTCCTTCGCCGCAAGAATACGACCGTGGCCGGCGATTACGCCAAAGTCACGGTCGATGATCACGGGATTGATGAAGCCGAACTCTCGTAGCGAGGAGCGCAGCTTGTTTATCTGTTCCGGGGAGTGGGTACGCGCATTATTGACATACGGCACCAGCTTTGTGATCGGAACGAGCTGCATTTCAGTCGTTGTCTTCATAGTGCTTCACCGCCTCCCTCAATTCTCTGTATTTGTCGGTATGTTCCCAGGTGGGATAACCGTTGCCGAAATGCCCGTATGCGGAATACTCCGCAAAGGAGCAGTTCCGCAGGCAAAACTCGTTGATAATCGCCGCCGGACGCATATTGAAAACCTTGTTCACAGCCTTGGCGATCACTTCATCGCTGACCTTTCCCGTGCCGAACGTATCGATCTGGACAGCCACGGGATCGGCTTTTCCGATGGCGTAGCTGATAGCGACCTGGCACTCGTCAGCCAGTTCCGCGAACACGATGTTCTTTGCGATGCACCTTGCCATGTACGCGCCGGAGCGGTCGACCTTGGTCGGGTCCTTGCCGGAGAACGCGCCGCCGCCATGAGCGCCGAGTCCGCCGTAGGTATCTACCATCAGTTTCCTGCCTGTCAGCCCCGTGTCAGCCTTGGGACCGCCCTCAACGAATCTGCCGGAAGGATTGACGAGGATTTCGGTGTCATCGTCAAACGGGAACTTCGTAAACACGGGATGCAGCACCTCGGCAATGATCTCGCTCTTTAACACATCCAAGTCTTTGTCCTTGTCGTGCTGGACGGAAACCACGATGGTCTTTACGCGCTTTGGCCTGCCGTTCACATATTCCACGGTGACCTGCGCCTTGCCGTCCGGCTTGATGCCGTGGATGAGGTTGTCCTTCCTGACGGCGTCCAGTCTTTTACATATTTTGTGTGAAAGAAGGAGCGGCAGGGGAATGTACTCCCTTGTCTCGTTGGTAGCGTACCCGTACACGGTGCCCTGATCGCCCGCGCCGAGATTGGCGTAACAGGAGGTATCGCCGTTCCTTGCTTCAATGCTCATGTCCACGCCGCCCGCGATGTCGCGGCTCTGCTTGCGGATGAACACATAAATGAGGAAGCCGTAAGGATTGTAGCCGACCTTCTCCAGCGCCCTGCGGACGGTGTATCGGATATCCACGGTCTTCGAGCAGGTGATCTCGCCCGCAACGATGATGCGCCGTCCCGCCGCCATGACCTCGCAGGCTACGCGGGAGGACTTGTCTTTGTAAAGGCAGGCGTCCAAGATGCTGTCGGCGATGAAGTCGCACAGCTTGTCGGGATGTCCTGCGCATACGCTTTCCGCTGTCTTGTAAGTTTTCATGTCCATATCTCCATTTCTTTTATTTTCTGTTCCTTGCGCGGAGCAGCCGCTCCATCAGATCGTCCTGCGGGCTTGCGCCGTCATATTCCACGGAGCAGTTCTCACGCACGATCTGATAGATTTGGAACCAGTCCGCATTGACCTGTTTCTTGTAGTCGCGGCTCATGGACACATAAGGCGATGCGATGGCGTTCCCCGTGGTGGGATGCTTGGCGAGGTACCCGAATTCGGATATCGCTTCCTCGCATTGAATCCACCGCGCCACACTCATCGCGTACTGCTCTATAAGCTGGTTGTTTACTAACATTTCACAGCCCCGCGCCTTTAGCCACAGCCACGTTTCTCTGAAAATCTCCTCGGCACACAGGTCGCTGCCGTTTTTCTGCTTTGCCTTGAGGTAATCCCTGACGGGAGGAACATCCTCACCCCGGATATCCGCAGGCTCCGGCAGATCGTCCGGCATCACCAGCGTTCCCTTTGCCGTGCCGTCCTGTATTTTATCTACGAGCGGTTTCCTTTTCGGACCCGTTCCCGGTCTGGGACCGCCCCTGTTGGTACCGTCTTTTGCCACATTCTCACCTCCGATCTGCATTCGCAGGGTTAATACCCCGTTTGAATACGAAAATTCGCGCACGAAGCCCCAGGCCGCTGTCCGCAAAGCTAAGTCACAGAGATTTTGACCGCCCCTCCCGGTCAGCCGCGAATCTGTCTGTCACCCATTTCAAGATGAATCTTGGTGTGGCACGACTGGCAGAGCGACATGAGGTTGCTCTCCCTGTGATCGCCGCCCTGTGAGATGGGGAGGATGTGGTGTACCTCCTCCACGGGAGTCAGCCGTCCTTCCTTAAGACACATCTCGCACAAGGGATGCGCCGCAGCGTAGCGGTCGCGGATTCTCTTCCAGGCTCTTCCGTACTTCTTGTTCGTGTCGGGACTGCGCGTGTGTTTGTTGTACTGCTGCGCGGCAAGTCTCTGATGCTCTTCGCAGTATTGACCGCCCTCGACAGCCAGCCTTGGACAGCCGCTGTAGGCGCACCCGCGCCGTGGTCTCCTCGGCATACCAATCACCTCGCTTTCCGGGCATAAGAAAAGCCCCACGGGATCGCTCCCATGAGGCTCGTCTTATTCTACTTTGCTATTGTAATCATACCATAGGTAAATAGTGACATTCCGTGCCAAACCGTGCCAACTTTCAATCCGGGACGATAAAATTCTGCAAAGCCGACCCGTGTATGCGATGCACCGTGCGGAGCGACACGTTCAGCATCCTGGCGATCTCCTCCCAGGTGAAATCATCAAGGTAACGATAGCGAAGTAGAAGCTGTTCATCCCGACTTGCAAGCATATCGATTGCCATGTTGATCTCTTCCTTGAGCCGTACCAGGTACGCCACCTTGTCCTCCACGTCCCTCTGTATCTCGTCTATCTTTTCAAGACACCTCACGAAAGGCGCTTCTGTCGGACGATTGGGACTGTGCGGCATCCCGTCGAATTTCATGCCTGAGACGCTGCTCGATAAATTCCTCCAGTAGTCAATCTCACGCAGGCGGCAGTTGATGAGTGCGTCCAGGTGCCGCGCCTGGTTCAGATATTCTTTAGCGGTCATGCGTCCACCTCCATTGTCAGGGAGCGGATCAGCATCTCACCGTCAACACTCGTTAAAACCGTGAACCATTGCGAACGGAAGAATCTCTCGATCTCGTCCTTGTCCGCCAGAGCCGTCCTGTTCTTCGGATTCGCCTTCAGACACTTCAGAGCCATCCGATAGTCCTTCGCGGCCTGCAGGATTATGGCGTTCGCAAGGTTCTCGTAATTTGTGATGTCGCTCATATTCGATACCTCCCATTTTCGGAAATAGGCATCGTTGCATCGGAGCGATGTATCTTTGTATCAGCGCAGGGAACCGTTTATCGCGGTTCGCACCTCGTCCACCGAACGCACCACCAGCGCAGTGCCGCCCGCCGCGAGGATTTTTCGGATAGTAGCCTCCTGGAGTTTCGTGGGCTTGCCATCCTCTGTCTTTACCTCGAATCCGAAGAACCGACCGTCTATGCAGGCAATGATATCGGGGATGCCCGCCGTCCCGTACATACCGCCATGCTCTTTCCAGCAGAAGCACCCCGGCACGGTCTTAAGGTACTTCATGATCGCTTTTACGATGTCCGATTCTTTCATCTGTCAAACGAACCTCCCTGTTTACAACGCTTCTGACACATTTGACACGACAAATCCCATTTTCATATAAATTTCTGACTGAAAAATCAGGGTATATAAATTATTGGTGTATATATGGGGAGATAGGATTTACGTGTAAAACGTGTCAAATGTCAGAACGAATCCCGGCGATGCCCTTTGGAGAAACACCGCCAGGAATCCCGTCATCCCAGCACCTCGCCGAGCCTGATCCCGGTAAGGATGCGCCTTTTTCCAAGTTTATCGATACCCCTCGTCACATCGGGGAACGCCGCCGTGATCTGCTGCACGAAGTTCTTCTGCGAGTACGGTTTCAGGCCGCATTCCTCGCAGTAGCCCTTATATGCGTTGAACAGTTCCGTAGAGCCTGCGGAATACGAACCGTCCAGTTCGCAGTATTCCTTCACGAACGACAGAACGGAATCCGACTCCTCGCGGTACTGCTGCAGCTCATCGGTGTTGACCTGCGTCTCGGAGAACACATAGTGATTATTCATGAGCCTGCGGAGTCCTTCCAATGCGAAAAGGAAAATGCCGTCCGCTTCCATGCGAAACTTATCCAGCAGTTCGGGATCGCGCTTGTCCTGCGGCACGGTGTGATTGAACCGAATGATGATGAGCCTGCGGTAGAAACCCTCCGAACGGTCGCCGTAATTCTTCGGTATGCTGTTGCAAGAGAACAGGAGCCTTGCGCTTGACTGAAACGAGAACGGATTCTTGTTCTTTTTCTCCACGGTCAGATAGTCCTCGCCCACGAGAGCCTTGAAGATGCCGTTATCGTCAATGTTCTTCGTGGGCAGGTCGGCGAAGATGTTAGCCAGCTTGCCGAAAAGCTCCGCCGTCTTGAACCGCTCGTTAAGCGCCTGCCACGACACGTTTGACACGTTCTGCTTTCCCAAAAGCACATCGTTCAGCACACGGAGCAGCACCGACTTTCCGGCTGACGCCACCCCCACGATGACAAAGCACTTCTGCGCGGAATTGACCGGGATAAGGAAATAGCCGAGCATCTCCTGTATCAGAGCGACCTGATCCATATCGCCGCCCATCGACTCCTTGAGGAACTTCTTGAACAGCGGGCAGTCCGCCTTTTTGTCGTAGGTCACGGCAAGCTGCACCGTAGAGTAATAATCCGGCGTGTGTTCCGTCAGCGTATCCTCCAGGACGTTGTATAAGCCGTTGCGGACATTGATGATGTAGGGATTCGCGTTCAGTTCTCGGATGTCCCTCTGCACCAGGAGCCGCCATTGCTTCTCCGCGTCAACGATCTGCGACATCTTCGTCTCACGCACCAGCATCTTCTCCTGCACGAGCCGCTGTGCTTCCATCTCAGACATCTCGCAGTAAACGCCGCCGCGGTAATTGAAGTGCTGCTCTGCGGCATAGAACACCTGCTGATTCTCCGACATATCGTTTGCAAGCACTCCAGGCAGGAAGCGCAGTCCCTTGTCGGTCGGCTCGTACCAGTCGGGTATCGCGGTACCGGCTTTCGCCCTTTTTGCGGCCTTGCTTGCCTGGTACGCCTTGCTTGCGTCCTTGAACACCATGTTCAGCGATTTCAGGAATGACGCCTTCAGCTTGAAGTGATCGCGGATTTCGGAATTGATGATGACGTCCGCCGTCACCACGTCCTGGTTATACAGATAGTCCGAAACGAACTGCTTTGCCGCCTGCAGGTCTTTTATCGCCTCGCCCGTCACGGGGATGCCGTGCAGGATATCAAGGAGAGCATCCGCGGGCAAAGGCTGATAGCACCACGCCGCTGGAGATTTGACCGGGCATTCGCCGGCCGCGAACTTCGGACACTTGAACCCCTTCTCGCAGATGGTCTTGCAGGTGATGGGATTCGTCCCGCTCTCAAGGAAATGGTTTATTTTCTTCTGCGTGTTGCCCTCGCTGTATCCCGGATACGGAGCGGACAGGTCGTGTATCATCTTCGTGCCGCCCTCGAAAGGAGCGAGGTTGGTTATCATGGCGTACCAGTCATGCTCCGACAGAGACGCCGCGTCATCGCGGCAATGCTGCATGAACACGCACGAGCGGAATACCCGGTCGATGCCTTTCTCCGTCCCGCACTTGCGCTCCACGGGAGCAAGGTCTACCTCCGGCAGTACGTCCGAAAGCTGATCCTGCGTGTATTTGCGTTCGGGATGGAAGCTGACGCAGGTCACCTCCACGGGAGTATCTTTCTTACAATGCATGAAACCGGGAAGGCGCATGACCCTCGACTCGTTCACGCACATCGGATCGCCGTCAAAATGCTTCACGAGCTGCGTCTGTATCATACGGAAACGCTCCACCTTCGCGGTCGAGTCCATGAACCAGTACACATGGTAGGACTTCTGCGTTTTCATAATCATTGACGGAGGAAGCGGAAAATCGTCTATCTTTTTCTGCTGCTCGTCAAAGCTGTCGTTGTCCATCTCCACGAACTGCGCGTTGATCCTCGTAATGGAATCATCATCCTGTCCGCCGTAGTTGACCACGAAGAAGATGCCGCGGTTCATGGCGTTATGGTTCTTGAGCGTTTCTTCTATGCTTTTGTACTTCCCGCATTCGCAGGACAGTTTCGACCCCTGGAAAACGCCGCCCTTCTTATCGTCAAAGACGCGGAAGCAGACGGTATCGGTCGGATTAA
>CAZUQW010000022.1:0-15561 GCA_964622575.1 uncultured Synergistaceae bacterium
CTTGGTACGGTCGGTTTTTGGACGAATCCATTGTACCAGAGGCTCTCTTTTTTTTTACTCTGCTTCTGTAACATATGTCTTAGCACATTACAGGCGCTGCAAAGAGCGCCGCCGACAGTGCCAGCAGAACGGCACAAAGAGGCCGCGACCACAGCAACGAAACTCCGCCCATAATGAGCGTCATCTGGAGGTTCTGTTCGATCAGCGAGCCCAGCACCAGTCCCAGCACCACCGGCGAAAGGGGATAATGGAATTTTTTAAGCGCCCAGCCCACAACGCCGAAGGCCAGACATACGCCGATGTCGAAAACCGACGAGCGCACGGCGAAACTGCCCACCATGGAAAAGGCGAAAATCATGGGATAGAGCACCGCTTTAGGCACGCGCGTCACCTTGATCCACAGACGGGCGCCCCACACCCCCAGAAAATACAGGACCACGTTGGCCACCAGAAGGCTGGAAAAAAGGGTGTACACCAGTTCGGGTTGCTTTGTAAACAGCTCCGGCCCGGGGCGCAGTTCATGGATCATCAGCGCTCCGATCAGCACCGCCGTCGAAGCGCTGCCTGGAATTCCCAGCGTCAGCAGAGGCACCAGGGCACCGCCCACCGACGAGCTGTTGGCCGCTTCCGAGGCCGCAACGCCCTCGAAGGCACCGTGGCCGAAGTCCTCGGGGTGCTTTGACAGCCGTTTCTCGGCGTCATAGGCCAGAAACGAGGCGATGGTGCCGCCCGCTCCGGGGAAGATGCCGATCAGCGTGCCCAAAATGCCCGATCGCAAAATGGTCCATTTCAGCTTCCAGTAAGTTTTCAGCGATGGCCATTGGTCGACGTGGTGCTCCGCCGCCGGCGAGGCGGTGAAGTTGCCGGCCTCGATGCTGCTGAACACCTCGCTGAGGGCAAAAAGCCCGATGAGCGCGGGCACAAAGGAAAAACCGTCGTAAAGGTTCAGGATGTTGAAGGTAAAGCGGCTGACGCCGTTGACGTGGTCCAGCCCCACAGTGTTCAGCAGAAGCCCCAGCAGGAGAGCCATGGAAGCCTCGGCCCATTTTCTCCCCGCCATGGACGACACCGTGGAAAGCCCCAGCAGCGCCAGGGCAAAGTACTCCGCCGGCCAGAATTTCAAAGCGATTTTCGCCAGGGGCGCCGAAAAGAGGATCAAAATCAAAATGCCCAGAAAGCCGCCCCACACGGAAGAGATCAGCGAAATGCCCAGCCCATAGCCCGGCTTTCCGCCCTTTGCAAGCGGATAACCGTCGAAGGCCGTCACCACCGCCGACGGCGTTCCCGGCGTGTTGATCATCACCGCGGCGATGGACCCGCCGTAGTTGGACGCCAGGTAAATGGCACAGAGCATGACCATGCCCATGGTGGGCGACATGCCGAAGGTAAACGGAAGCAGAATGGCCACCGCCATGGAAGGCGAAATGCCGGGCATGGCGCCGCCGAGAATGCCCACCACCACGCCGGCGACAACCACCGCCAGCGGCGTGAAGCCCATGAGGTTCTGCAGCCCCATCATCAGATTGGACATGACATTCATGGGATCCCCTCCTCTAGGCGAAAAGTCCCGCAAAAAGCGTTCCCGTGGGAAGGTTGAGCATCAGCAGCTTATAGAAGACAAGCCACGAGAACATCAGCCAGAACGCCGCGGAAGATGCGATGACAACGGGCCTCCGCTCGCCGAAAAACAGCATCATGACAACCAGCATGGCCGTGGTGCTGAGGAAAAAGCCAAGCCTTTTCAGCTGCGAGATGGCCAACGCCGCCGCCAGAAAGGTCAGAACGACGCGCCCGATCCGGCCTCCCTGCGCGGAATCGCATTTTTCGGCGCGCCAGATGCGCCTGATCTGCACGATCGAGGCCAGAAGAAGCGGCCATGCCCACAGACGGGGCATGAGCCGCGAACTGCTGTCGGCCCCCTCCATCTCTTCGACGCCCTGAACGAGAAAGAGAAACGCGCAGGCCAATTCAGCGAAGGCGAGGGCGACGAGGAGCGGCGCCAGTCTGTCCTTTTTCCCGCAGGCGCAGAAAACCGCTGCGCCGACAACCAATCCGGCGGCGCAGACGCCGAGAACAGCCAGAAGTCCCGGAATGGAGTCCAACGACTGCACAAATTCCTGCATCGACACAACACCTCTTTAAAAAAAAGTTCCTGTTTCGTTGTTCACAAAACAGGAACCGATTTTTGCTGCTCGAATATTCAATCCGCCTTCGGCGTCTTATTTGACCAGTCCTGCGTTGCGCAGTGCCACCTTGGCGTTTTCCACGTCGTTTTTCACCTGCTGAGTGAACTCCTTGCGGCCCCAGTCAACCACGTCGATGCCGTCCTTGGTCAGATATTCTCTCCATTCGGGATCCTGGGCGACTTTCTTGTTCAGATTTTCCCACCACTGATAGACCTCTTCGGGAGCGCCTTTGCGGATGGCGAAACCGCGCCACATGATCTCGTTGTCCAAGCCCTCGTAGCCCATCTCGGCAAAGGTCGGCGCGTCGGGGAACTGCGGCAGGCGCTCTTTGCGGCACAGAGCCAAAATCCGATAGCCCTCGCGTCCGGCCATGTCGGCGGGATTTCCCACGTAGGCCACGCTCTGGCCGCTCAGCGTTCCCGCCATGGCCAGAGGACCGCTCTTGTAGGGCACCCACTTGGCCTTGATGCCCAGGGTATTCCAAATTTTCACCGCCAGAAGATGGTCGTTGCCTCCCGGAGCCGGACCGCTCCACAGCTGAGAGCCGTTCTTGGCCTTGGCGTCGGCCACCACCTTGTCGAAGGTGTTGAATTCGCCGTCGGCAGCGCCGATCACGCACTCGGGGTCGCGCATCAACATGGCCACCCACTCCATGCTCCAGATCAGATCGTCTTCGCTCTTGCCGGCGGACAGCACTTTGTCGACCACGGCAGTGGTCGGAGCGAAGACCGTGTAGCCGTCGGCAGGCAGCTGGAGCACCTGGCCGAGAGCGATCAGTCCGCCCGCGCCGGTGACGTTTTCGACGACAAAAGTCGTGTCGGGCACGTATTTCTGGGCAACGGCCACAAACTTGCGGCTCGTCACGTCCATCAGTCCGCCGGGCGCCACGTAATTGACAATGTGGACGGGCTTTTCAGGATAGGCCGCCACAGCAGCCGAAGCGACGCCCACAGAAACCGCTGCGACGACGCAGAGCGTCAATTTCTTCAAATTCATCTTCACTCTCTCCTTTTTCAGTGCGGATTTCTTCGCCTTAAGCCTTGAACAGATTGTAAAGCAGGCCGTGACGCAGGCTTCGGTCGCTCACCGTCAGGCCGTAGACCTCCATAAGCTCCATGACAGCCTCCACAATGCAGGCACCGGCAAGGATCACGTCGGCACGCTTGGGCTGAAGCCCTGCGATTTCGCGGCGCTGCTCCAGCGTTTTTGACGCATAATCGGCAATTTGCGACCTCACGTCGTCAAGAGTCAGCACGGAACCCTGAATGACGGCGGGATCGTAGACGGTCATTTTGTGCTTCACCGCCGCCATGCTGGTGACGGTGCCGCCCATGCCCACGAGAAACTTCACCGGCCCGACGACGCCGCCTTCGCCGAGCTCTTTTTTAATGGCGGTGCGGGCTGCCGCCAGCTTTTCGGCGGGAACGGGCATCTGCGAGAGGTAGTCCTCGGTGAAGCGGACAGCTCCCACGTTCAGGCTGAATTTTTTCGTGATCTTCCCCGCTCTGCCGAAGACGAACTCGGTGCTGCCGCCGCCGGTGTCCATAGTCACCAGGTCGGCTTGAGAAGCTCCGTCGATGCCCGAAAGCACCGCCACGTAGGAGAGCTGCGCTTCCTCTTCGCCGGACAGCACGCGGGGCGCCAAGCCGCAGAGCTCCTTGACGCGGGCGATAAAGGCCTCGGCGTTGCGGGCCGTGCGAAGCGCCATGGTCCCCACAATCCGAATGTCCTCGGCACCCGCCGAACGGGCCTCCTCGACGAAGGCCGCCACCGACTGAGCATTGCGTTCGAGGGCTTCGGTGCCGATGCAGCCGGTGTCCTTCAATCCCTCTCCCAGGCGGGCAATGTCGTTGGTATCCTTGATGACTTTGAAACTTCCGTGGCCGTCGCCTTCGGCGAGGCAGAATTTAACGGAGTTGGTGCCCACATCGACAATCGCTTTTCTCTCTGCCATTTTAAGCCATCCCCACCGATTTCTTCATGGCCTGAATGTAGTTCATGGTGGATGCGCCCTTCATGCTCAGTCGTTCAACCACCTTCATGATCAGCGCCGGATCCTCGTGCTCGACGCACATGGTCCTCCACGGAACGCCGTTAAATTCCGCCTCGGCGATTTCGGCAGTGGTGCCTTCGAGCTTGTAGATGCTGCGGTTTTTCCTGACCTCGACACGTTCGAGGTCGGCGCAGGGCTTGACCAGCTCTTCGATGAACTGGTCATGGGTGTAGGCATCTCTGTCAAGCTTCGGAAGCTTTACTTTCAGGATCTTCTCCAGTTCTTTCAGTATCTCTTTCGACAGGGGAAATCCCGTCTTCAGCACGGGCAGCCACTGTTCGAGGCCATCGGCATTGACGTCCTGAAGGGACTTGACGTCGATGAGGTCAAAGCGGATCTTCACGTTCTCGCCGCTGTTTCTTGAAAGAATGTACTCTTCCTCCGTCTTTTTGCAGGAATCCATGGGCAGTGCGGAAAGCGCCTTTTCCGCCTCGCCGAAATCGCCCTTTCCGAAAGTTCGCCATTCCCAACGCGCAACAATGGTCATCCGACGTCCTCCTCGTTAATTCTCATTGCCGAGAATTTCGGTTTTGCTCCGAAGTGCCGAAAGCTTTGCAAAGCTCTTGCATTCCGTACACACAATAGGTGATCGCGGCAAAAAAATTATCATACGAATGTAAAATCGTCGTAAAGTCGCTGCTTGACTTGCAGGACGTCATGGCACCCGCCGCATCCGCAAAAAATGCAGAAGGCGCCGCTGCGCCGACGCTTTTGATCTTTATGTTCTCACCAATCGATTTCATTATTCTCCATGGCTAAAGCCTTGTCAAGCGTTATTTCCGCGCCGCAGAGCGCGTTGTATTCGGCCTTGGGTGGCAGGACAAACCGACGCTTTCAACCGTCCGGCCGACATCTACGAACAACGCTAACTTCCACGCGCCACTCAAAACGGACAGTAAGATTTTTACAGGCTTTTTGCTCTTTTTACTGGACAATAAAAAACGCTTGCCCTAAAAGAATGATAAAGTGACATTACGAATCCAATTCTTTCAAGAAGGAAATGAACGAGTGTCTCCGTTCCTTCTCTCAAGCCGGACTATGGTGACAAAATGGCCTCAATGGATAGCTCAACTCACGAAAAAGCAGATGGATTTTTCGCTCAAAATTGAAAGAGGCGGGAAAACATTTTTAGAGCTTTTCCGTTTTGATTGCCCACCAACAAAGTCTCTCGGAACTGTCAACAGCGGCGCATGAAATACGCCGTTCATCTTGACACAGTTCAGCCAGCTTGGCTCTCTCCTCGATAAACCGAAATTTACGCTGCTACCGTTGAGCCCTCCATAACCTTGCTTCTTCAAGAAGCTTATTTATCAGTTGTTGTTTCCCCTCTGTATATTGTTTGCGTTCCTCTGAAAACTGAATAGCTAATTTTTGTTTAAACCTATCATATGCCAGAGCTTTTTCGGGAAAAGCATTGAGATAATCACGAAAATTAATATAATTATTCCACTCATTATCATTCCATTTCACTACATGAATATAATGTGTCCTGAAGTCTCTGTCAAAATCACCCTTAACAAATAAAACTTGTTTAGGAACATCTTGTCCGCGGAAAATAATTCCGTTTTCCTCTAACACATCAATAGAGGGCATAATATCAATTAAATCATATACGCCTACCACAATATCAATAATGGGTTTTGCGTGGATTGAAGAAATCGCTGTACTTCCAATGTGTTGAATATCAATGGCAGTATTACCTAAGAGGTGCTTCAATTCTTCAATAGTTCGCTTTGCCTCTTTCTCCCATTCATCTTGATGAGTTACCAGTTTTACAATGCCTTTTTTTAAGCCTATCATACAATTAAATTTCTCCCTAAATTCACAATTTGTCGTCCTCTTACGTTCTCTCTATGGTTTGGAATTTTCCAGCAAGTCTGACTTCTGCACAATCCTTTTTCAGTCACTTCTGCTCATCCTCTGACAACTTCTTGTCATTCAGTACCAATGATATTTCCTATTCATTTGATTTACGCAGGGCTGAAATTCACAAGCCGTTGAAAGCTGGGTCGATAACGACTGACGGGAAATTATCTCTTTTTTAATATTGATCATCGAAAAATTTTTGCCTCAATCATAACCTCCAGCCGTGCCGATGGTTTGCACTCGCCCCCCTGGGGCATCTGCCGGCTGAGACTAGAGGCTCATCGAATGATCCGGTACTCCTCGTGATTCTCACGGGCTGCCCCTAAAAAGGCACTTTAGCTGCCTTCTTCTGGCTTACCCATAACCAAGTCAACGAACTCTTTAATCGTCAACTGGCCTTCGGCACGATCTTCCTGCAACTGATTCCTGATATATGCCTCTATCGCATTTTTATTGCGTCCTACTGTACTTACGTAATATCCGCGACACCAAAAATGCCGATTGCCATATTTGTATTTCAAATTGGCGTATTTTTCGTAAATCAGCAGACTGCTTTTACCTTTTTCAGATATCCCATCACCTGAGATATGCTATTGAGGTGGAATACTGAGCAGCATGTGGATGTGATCCTTACATGCTTCCGCCTCCAGTATTTCGATCTCTTTATATGCACACAGTTTTTCAGCATGATTCCCCTGTCTTGTCTGATCTTGCCGGAGATAATCTGACGGCGATACTTCAGTACAAATACTCGGTGATCTCTCCATTCCCACTTCGTGTGTGCCATAGATTCTTTATGTCTAGTTCCATCGGAAGTTGATCCTCCTTTGGTAAAGTCAATGCGGTCTGTCAGCAGCGCTTTCTCAACCAAAGGAGGATTCTTTTTTCTCCAGAGCCAAGCTTTTTGGAACCACCGGCAGTGGCCGGAGGCTTTTTACAAAAAACGGAGGAAGTCTTTCGACTTCCTCCGTTTTTCTTAAGCTTTACTTTTCAGGCTCGTCATCAAGCTTGATGGGCGCAGCCTCAGCCAGACTCTTGTAAATCAGGTAACGTCTTCTGGCATCGCGCTCGGCCTTGGCGTAGAGCTCCTCGGCCACTGCGGGATTGGTCTTCATCAACGACGTGTAGCGACTCTCGCTCATCAGGAACTCGCGGAAGGAAGCCGTAGGTGCCTTGGAGTCAAGCACGAAGGGGTTCTTGCCCTGGGCCTCAAGCTCCGGGTTGTAGTGATACAGGTGCCAGTAGCCTGCGGCGACGGCTCTCTTCTCCTGCGCCTGGCTCTTGCCCATACCAGCCTTGAGGCCATGGTTGATGCAGGGCGCATAGCAGATGATCAGCGAGGGACCATCGTAGGCTTCGGCCTCGGTAAGAACTTTGACCAGCTGGTTCTTGTCGGCGCCCATGGCGCACTGCGCCACATAGACGTAGCCGTAAGTCATGGCAATGCGACCAAGATCCTTCTTGGCCACCTTCTTGCCGGCGGCGGCGAACTTGGCTACAGCGGAAGCGGGCGTAGCTTTCGACGACTGACCGCCGGTGTTGGAATAGACTTCGGTGTCGAAGACCAGCACGTTAACGTTCTCGCCGCTGGCCAGGACGTGGTCCAGACCGCCGAAACCGATGTCATAAGCCCAGCCGTCTCCGCCGAAGATCCAGACGGACTTCTTCACCAGATAGTCGCTGAGATCGGCTACGCGAGCAAGCTTGGCGTTCAGTTCATCATCGCCCAGATCGGTGTCGAGGATCTCGTAGACGCCCTCTGCGGTTTTCTTGCTGGCCTCGGCGTCGTTGCGGCCGTCAAGCCAGTTCTGAAGGGCGGTACGAACCTCTTCGGGAAGCTTGTCGGAAGCCAGCAGCGCTTCAACGTTGTCCGTCAGGTCGCTGCGGCTGTTCTTCACCGACATGGCCATGCCGTAACCGAACTCGGCGTTGTCCTCGAACAGGGAGTTCGCCCACGTGGGGCCCTGGCCGAGAGCGTTGGTCGTGTAGGGCATGCTGGGAGCGGAAGCGCCCCAAATGGACGAGCAGCCCGTAGCGTTGGCAATCATCATACGATCGCCGAAGAGTTGTGTCACCAGCTTGGCATAGGGCGTCTCGCCGCAACCGGCGCAGGCGCCGGAGAACTCGAAGTAGGGCATGGCGAACTGGCTGTTCTTCACGTTGTGGATGTTGACACGATCGGACTTGTCGCTGACGTGTTCGGCGGCGAAGTGCCAGTTTTCTTTCTGGTTCATCTGAGTGTCGAGAGGCTTCATGTCAAGAGCCTTCACGGGGCAGATGTCCGCGCAGTTGCCGCAGCCAAGGCAGTCAAGAGGACTGACCTGCATGCGGAAGTGAAGTCCGGCAAGTTCCTTGGGTTGTTTGACGTCGATGGTCTCAAAGCCTTCGGGCTTGCAGGCCATTTCGCTCTCGTCAAGCAGCATGGGGCGGATAGTGCCGTGAGGACAGACCATGGCACACTGGTTGCACTGGATGCACTTGTCCTTGTTCCACTGGGGAACGAACACGGCGACGCCGCGCTTCTCGAAGGCCGAAGTGCCATTGGGGAAGCGGCCGTCCTCAATGCCCAGGAAGGTGCTGACGGGCAGTTTGTCGCCCTCCATGGCGTTCATGGGATCCACGATTTCGCGGATAAATTCGGGGCGCTCATCGCAGCAGCCGGATTTCTCGGCGCAAGGCGCGTCGGTGGCATCGGCCCACGACGCGGGAATGTCGATTTTCTTCAGCGCGCCATAGCCTTGATCGACGGCGGCGTTGTTCATCTTCACAATGTCCTCGCCCTTGCGGCCGTAGGACTTCTGAATGGCGCTCTTCATGTACTTGACGGCGTCTTCCATGGGAATCACGTTGGCAAGCTTGAAGAATGCCGACATCATCACCATGTTGGTGCGGTTGCCGAGGCCGATCTTCTGGGCGATGTCAGTGGCGTCGATGATGTAAAGCGAGATGTCGTTCTTGGCCAGATAGCGCTTGACCTTGGCAGGAATATTGGCTTCCAAAGCTTCGTTGCTGGTCCACTGGGTGTTGAGAAGGAACACTCCGCCCTTCTTCAGGCCAGCCATCACGTCGTACTGACGCAAATATTCCTGCTTGTGGCAGGCCACGAAGTCGGCATTGTGAATGAGATAGGTGGACTTGATGGGCTTTTTGCCGAAGCGAAGGTGCGACACCGTGACGCCGCCGGACTTCTTGGAGTCGTAGGAGAAATAGCCCTGGGCATACATGTCGGTGTTGTCTCCGATGATCTTGATGGCGTTCTTGTTGGCGCCCACCGTGCCGTCGGAGCCGATACCCCAGAACTTGCAGCGAATGGTTCCTTCGGGAGCGGCGTTAATCTCTTCGCCGAGAGGCAGAGAGAGGAACGTCACGTCGTCTACAATGCCCACGGTGAAGTGATTCATGGGCTTGTAGCTCTTGAGATTGTCATAGACCGCCTTGATTTGCGTGGGCGTGGTGTCTTTGGAGCCGAGGCCGTAACGACCGCCGACGATGACAGGACGGTCGGCTTCGCAGTACTCCTCGAAGAGCGAGCAGACGTCAGTGTACAGCGGCTCACCAAGAGCGCCGGGCTCCTTGCAGCGGTCAAGCACGGCAATTTTCTTCACCGTAGAGGGCAGAACCTTGAAGAAGTATTTGGGGCTGAAGGGACGGAAGAGGTGGACGATAATCAGTCCCACCTTCTCGCCGCGAGCCATCAGGTAATCCACAGTCTCCTCGGCAGCCTGGCAGGCGGAACCCATGCAGACCAACACACGATCGGCCTCGGGGTCACCGTAATAGTTGAAGGGATGGTATTCGCGTCCCGTCAGCTTGCTGATCTCCTCCATGTAATGAACCACCGTTTCGGGCAGATCATCGTAGAAGGCGTTGCGGGACTCCATGGTCTGGAAGAAAATGTCGGGGTTCTGAGCCGTTCCCTTGATGTAGGGGTGCTCGGGATTCAGCGCATCGGCCTTGAACTCTGCGATGGCGTCAAAGTCCACCAGCTTGGCCAGGTCCTCGTACTCGAGGACTTCGATCTTCTGAACTTCGTGAGACGTGCGGAACCCATCGAAGAAGTTGAGGAAGGGGATACGGCCCTTAATGGCGGAAAGATGGGACACCGCCGTCAGATCCATGACTTCCTGAACGCTTGAAGAGGCCAGCATGGCAAAGCCCGTGCTGCGACACGCCATGACGTCGCTGTGGTCACCGAAAATCGAAAGAGCGTGAGTGGCCAGCGTGCGCGCGCTCACGTCGAAAACCGCGGGAAGGCGCTCGCCGGCAATTTTGTACATATTGGGAACCATCAAAAGCAGTCCCTGAGAGGCGGTAAACGTCGTCGTCAGAGAACCGGCGCTCAGCGCTCCGTGAACGGCACCGGCAGCGCCGCCTTCGGCCTGCATCTCGTGAATTTCAACCACGCGACCGAAGATGTTCTTTCTGCCCTGAGCAGCCCACTCGTCGCAGTCCTCCGCCATGGGCGAAGAAGGCGTGATCGGGTAGATTGCGGCAACTTCGGTAAAAGCGTAGCTGACATGTGCGGCGGCCATATTGCCGTCCATAGTCTTCCAGTGCTTTGCCATTTGTAAAATTCCCCCTTGGAATTTAATTTTCCTGCAAAACCGCGGCGAAAGCAGCCAATCTGCCCGCGCCTCGGTTCAATGAAACCCTCTCGGCCTGCGCTTTCAACAGCAATGCTCAGACCTTCACAATCTGATACCTCATCTATTTTACCACGAAAGGAAAAAAGGAAAACACTCCCCGAACACACAAAACCCCTCAGTTTTTTAAATGGCGCAAAACGAGAAAAAGTGTATACTGTATTTTTGTTTTATTATAGCACATCTTCTTTTCACCGCATATAACAAAAAAACATTTTATTGCTGCCCGATGATCACGTCATCGCTAAGCTCTCAGAGAAAATGTCACTCGGAGATAATAGAGTTCATGAAACAGAAACAAGAAACGACAGAAGCTGCTGACTTGGGCTTGAGTCTACGCCGGCGTTTTTCAAAAAAGCGCCCAACGATTCAGCGATCGTCGAGCGTTACATCCTGTAAAACTTTTTTTGCCTCTTTCGCAAGCGTTCGAGGCGTTGTGAGAGGACGACCGCGCCTTTCAGCACGACGTTTTCATCGAGAAGGCTCTTCGCCGTCCAGACGACACAAAAAGCTGATCTGCGGCCGGCCGCTTTCGGGACGAGGCACAATGCGCGTTTTCACGTGATAAACTTGCGCGAGAAGCTCCGACGTCACCACGTCCTGTGGCCGTCCCGCCGCAACAACGCGCCCCCGACAAAGCACATAAAGCCGGTCGCAATACTGCGAAGCGAGGTTCAGGTCGTGCATGACCACCAGCGAAGCGATGCCCATGCGGCGTATCAAATCCATAATCTCCAGCTGATAGTAAATATCAAGATGGTTTGTCGGTTCGTCGAGAACCAGGAAATCGGCATCCTGAGCGATGGCGCGAGCGATGAGCGTGCGCTGCTTCTCACCGCCGGAAAGGCTTGAAAAGAGCTGATCGGCTTTCTGCGACAGTCCCACGTAGTCCAGAGCTTGAGCCACAAGACTCCGGTCGCGGCAAGTTTCTCGTTCCGTCACTTTCTTATAGGGATAACGTCCCATGGAGACAATCTCACGCACCGTAAAGTCGAACTGCGACGGCATTTCCTGCGGTACTGCGGCACAACGGCATGCTGCCTGCCTGGCGGATATTTTCCACAGGTCTTCGCCGTCAAGAAAGATCCTGCCGAAGTGGGGCTTGTTGACTCGGTACACGCAGCGCAGAAAACTGGATTTGCCGCTGCCGTTGGGACCGATGATGCCCACAAATTCTCCAGGACTTACCGTCACGTCAACGCCGTCAACGATGCGGCGCCCTTTCACCTGCCATTGCAGCTTGGCGACCTTCAGTTTCTCGCTCATTTGCGCCCTCCACGGCTCAGCAGCCCGATAAAAAACGGCGCACCGACAAAACCGGTGACGATGCCAAGCGGCAATTCACGCGGAGCCATAACCGTACGGGAGAACACGTCGACCCAAATCAGGAAAATCCCCCCTGCCAGCGCCCCGAGCGGAAGCACTCGGCGATGATCGGCCCCGACGAGCATGCGCATAATATGAGGAACCACCAAACCGACAAAACCGATAGACCCGCTGACGGCGACGATCGCGCCGGTAAGCACCGAGGTAATGACGAAAAGGAAGCGACGGAACTTCTGCACGTCGATGCCCAAAGCGGCAGCGTTTTCGTCGCCCAGCAGCAGAGCGTTGAGCGATCGGGACTGGAGCATCAGCACAACAAGACAAAAGCCGGTGACGGCAAAGGGAATTGGCAGGCGATCCCACCTCGCGCCGCCCAATCCGCCGAGCATCCAAAACATGGCCGTCTCCGCGCCGCTGCGTTGATTGAGATAAACGAGGAAATTCGTGAATCCCATGAAGACATAGCTCACAGCCAATCCGGCTAAAACCATTCGCAAAGGTGTCATGCCGCTGCCGCGGCCAGCGATCAGGAACACGAGCGCAAAGGCAAACAGCGCGCCGAGAAAAGCGAAAAAAGACACTGTCGACATCCCCGAAAATCCCACACCGAACAGCTTCCCCATAAACAAAATTGCCAGCACGGCACCGGCACAGGCCCCCGAAGAAATGCCGAGCAGATAGGGATCGGCCAGCGAATTGCGCACCAGCGATTGGATCGTCCCGCCGGCCATCGTCAGCCCTGCACCGACCAGCGCTCCCAACAGCACGCGCGGCAAACGAAGCTGCCAGACGATGCCGACTTCATTCTTCGGCCAATCGCAGGCGAAAGCCTGCCAGCTCGGAAAGATCTCATGCAGAATAATGCCCCAGACACGGCCGAAGGGGATGGATACAGAGCCGATGGACACTCCAAGCGTTATGGAGAGAAATAAAAGAATGCAGAGGATAAAGGCAAGCAGCCCTATCCTCTGCCGAATTGAAAAGAAGCCCATCGAGCTTTTAGAACAGTTCCGGATGATAAAACTTCGCGAGAATCTCCAGGCCGTCAACTGCGCGAGGTCCGGGATAGGTGTTTTCCACCAGCGTCCCATAAATGCGGTTATCCTTCACGGCTTTGACGCCCGACAGTTCAGGCATGTGACGCAGCGTCTCGGCAATCTTGTCGCAGTCAATGGTGAAACCGTAGGCAAGAATAAGAATCACGTCGGGATCGCGACCGATCACGTCTTCCCAACTCACCTTAATCCAGCTGTCGTCAATGTCGGCAAAAATATTCCGCCCGCCGGCCAGAGCCGTCAAAGCGCTGGGCATCGCCTGCCCGCCTACGGTCTTGGCCGCAGTGCCGATAGCGACGTCCCCATCGGTGACCACGCGAAGGATAAAGACCTTCAGCGGATCCTGAACCGTTGACGTTTTGTCAGTCACCGCCGCAGCTCGGGCTTTCATGGAGTCGATCACCTTGGCGGCTTCGTCTTGAACGTTGAAGATCTCGCCCAGATTCCGCATGTCGGTGTAGGTATCTTCAAGGCTGACAGGCGCTTTTTTCATGACTCGGATCAGCGATTCGGTGATGGCATAGCTCTTGATACCGTATTTGTCCAGCTCTTCCGGCGTAATGGCACTACCCGACGTGTCACCGGGAATGTCCAGCCCGTAAAAGTAGCCCGACAGAAACATGTCGGGATTGGCGCCGACAAGCTGCTCCAACGTGATGTAGTCGTCGGAGATCATTTTCAGCTTGGACAAACGCTCGACATATTTGTCCGAAACCGTCATGCGCTTGGGATTGAAGCCAGCATAGCCGACCACGCGCTGATCAAGCCCCAGCGCGAACATCAGTTCGATGATGTTGGTATCGCCGTTGGTGACGACGCGTTCAGGCGTTTTTTCGAAAACCACTTGGCGGTTGCCATTGTCAATCGTTACGGGATAAACGCTCTCCGCCGCAAAAGATGCCCCAACCATAACCAATAAAGCGAGCGTCGTTAAAAAATTGCGAATAACTTTCTTCATACTGTAATCTCCTCCATTGAACACGTTCGAACCGAACTCCTCGGCTCGTCTCTATAGAAAACGCGGGCATAAAAAAAAGACACGCCTCGCGGCCGTGCCTTTAAAGACAGAGACATCTCATCCCCTGCCTCGAAAAGATTTCGCCCGCGCAAAAACCTTTCTCCTCGTCGCCTGGTGCGTATCCTGACTCCCCATCTTCCTCAGCGGCGCCCTTCCCAAAGACCCAAAAGCCTCCAGTGAGCGTCATACCGCTTCGTCAGGGGTTACAGTGGCGGGGCCGTGCAGGACTTTCACCTGCTTCCGACACCCGGCAACGTTAAATTTTTTCATATTATAAATGCGGTAAAGTCCCCTTGTCAAATACGAGAACAACAGAGAATTAAAAGCAGACTCCGGAGCAACAGAAACATTTTTTTGTTCCTCATCCACAGATCAAGAGGACATTTCAAAGTTAAGCTCATTCCGATCTTAGTTGTCAAGACATATGTTACGTTTTGAGAAAAACTCTGCTACGATTTGATTCGGGCTTTTAAAACCGAGGACCGTTTTTGCCGTTCTGTTGTATCGTCTTTCATGCTTTGCCACTTGTTTTATCAAATCTTTCTCGCTGGTGAACACCTTACGTCCATACAAAATCTTCCCATCTTCTCGATGGCTTCTTTCCACCTTGCCGTTCTGCCAAGGTGAATAAGGGCGGATCCTCTTGAGATCTATCCCCAGTTCTTGGGCAGTCTGTTCAAAAGGTCCTTCTTTGTCTGTCACTTCATGGTCGTTCACAAACTCAGGACCATTATCTACTTGTACCGTTTTTATGCGAAAACCCAATCTCTTTGCAAGTTCCCTGAGATATCTTGACGTTTCATAAGTGCTTTTTTCTTTGACAACTTTCAAGGTTCGTTTCCTGCTGTATTCGTCTATTGCCGTAATTTGATAGTATCTGTCTCCATAGGTGGGGAATTTTATGCATTCCTGAGGAATGTATTTGATGTCTACTTGTACTTTATCTCCGGGAAACTTCCCGTCCATACCGATATATTTCGTGTAACTCTTTCGGCGGATTTCCGGCTTGCGATAGCCTCTTTTGCGTATCTGTCTGCACATGCTCTCGAAGCTTCTTTGGTAGCCTCGCTTTTGGCAACTGACATAAACCTCTGCCAGGCCATAGGCTCCATTTCTTCTCAGCATGCGCTTGATCAAGGATAACTCCTCTTCGGTGTGAGCGGTGGGGCTGCTCTTCGGCTTTCTTGACTTCAGGGCGAGACTTCTGACGCTTCCGTCATACTTCTTCAATTGGCGATAGACAAACTGCCGGTTGGTCTGGTATTTCCTCGCTGCTTGAGTCACTCCATGCTTGAGTGCATACTCGCATAAACGCTGGCGATATCGCATTTCTTCGGTTATAATGCTCATGAGGGCCTCCTTGGTACGGTCGGTTTTTGGACGAATCCATTGTACCAGAGGCTCTCTTTTTTTT
>CAZUQW010000023.1:0-8793 GCA_964622575.1 uncultured Synergistaceae bacterium
CCATCGCGTTCAGCACATAGGAAATCCTCGGCGCGGCGTAATCCGCAAGCCGCATCTCGGCGTACTCCAGCATCTGATACGGATTCGTGAAGTTCGAGCAATCCAGAGTAGAAACTCTTATCTCGTTCGTGTAGGTCGTGTCCTCCACATATTCCTTGCCGTCGTTGATGGACGCGAACGTCATGCCGTCCTTGCCGTAGGCATAGAGCCGGGTGATAAGGCTCTGCGTGTCGATCACGCGCTTGATGGACTTCATGTTCTTCTTGTAGCAGAACAGCGCTCCGGAGTCCGTGCCGCTGAACGTCAGCAGGCTCACGGTCTTGTTGGCGTTGTCGAAAATCAGATCGCCGCCATGCAGGTCCTGCACTTTCCGCAGAATCGCCAGAGCGTTCTTCTCCTGACAAGTCCATGTACGCTTGGTGCGCTTATTGACGGTTCCGACCGTCCAGCCGGTGTCCTGCAGTGCGTACGCCATCGGCACGTCAGCGGTATCCGCGTTGAAGGTGATCTCGGCTTTCTTGGTCGAGAATCCAAGGTCATAGAAGGCAGCCTCGGCATACACCGAGGTAATCGCCGTTCCCTGTTCGTTTTTCTCGTCCGTAATCGTCCGAATGCGGTAGGTGTCATCGCCGACCTTGACCTGCTTCTCGTTCTCCAGATACTTGCGCTTCTCGTCCCGGAAGGGCAGGTTGAACTCGAGCGTGTCGATGCCGTTGATCTCGCCCGTGATGATCACGTCATAGGCGTTCTCAAGTACGGCTTCCGCGTTGCCGTTCAGATCGAGAACGGTCAGTAATTTCTTGTCCGCCATGCAATCACCTCCATCTGCTGCGGGCCTGTATCGTCAGTTTCTTGAATGCGGATTCGCCGGGCGTCGACAATGCGATGCTTTTTACCGTTGGCGTTGCCGATGAATCCGCTGTGGCAAGCGTCAGCCGGAACTTGATGTACTTTGCGGAATCCGACTGCACGGTGTTGTCTGCACCAAGCGCCGTCCAGTTATTCCATGTCGTGAAATCGTCCGATGTGGAAGTCTCGACCGTCACGCTTGTTCCTGTTGGTGTATCGGCTGTCAGAGTGACGTAGCATTTCCCGGTTATCCCGTATTCCACTGCGGCGGTCGTGAAATATCCGCTTGTCGCGTAGGCTCCGCTTGAGGCCTTGAGTGTGACCGCATTTTCTGTCGTCAGCCCGTCGACATCTGCCGTGGAATCCGCGGCGTTGCAAGTGAGGGATTCCTGAAACCAGAGCGCGATGTCATCTGCAGTCAGGCTGGAATCGCAGCTGAGGAACCAGTCGTCGAAATTCCCGGCGTACCAGTAGGTGTCAGCGTGCATTCCCCAGATGAGGTCTGCTGTGCAGGAGCGGTTGAGTTCTCCCGTGAAGCTGACCGCGTCGGATACCCATACCTCGCCGGAACTTCTGCTGCCAAGCACATACTGCGCGGTCTTGTCGTCCGGTTTTATCACCGCCGCGATAAAGTACCACAGTCCGTTGGTGAGCGTGAACGACGGCGTAAAGTCCTGATCGAGGATCAGTGTTCCTGACGAGTTGTACAGCATCAGGCGCGGCTTGCCGGAATGCAGCGACAGGTAGAATATCGGGTTGCCGCTTCCCTGACGGGTGTTGAGCAGCGGGCAGAACGTGTTTCCGACTGAGTAGGTCGTGGGCATGAACCATCCGCCAACCGCTATTGTCTTTCCAATCGAGGAAAACATCGTTCCGTCGTTTGAAACCTTGAGATAGGTTTTCTCGCTGGTCGGGTTGTTGATATTCATGCGGAAAGACCTGCCGAGATGTCCCGCCTGCAATGAAGCGGTGGTTCCGCTCCATCCGCTGATAGATGCCTTCCTATCTTTTCCTGATGAATCCGCAAGGCATGTGTCCGAGTCCGGCGCGGATTCGTTGAACCGCCACAGGCCGTCTGCTCCCCAGGAATCCGGCACCTGCCCGGTGAACTTGTCCTGCGAGTTCAGTGCCTGCAGCGTGACTTCTGTGGTGCTGTCGGCTTCAATCGTGATGGTGTTCGCGCCGACCTTGAGCACCGGGAAGTTCAGGTTCTCGAGGAGCGGCAAGCCGTTTCGGAGCGTGTTGCCGTCCGCGTCTGTGACCTTTGCCGTCATCAGCGAGGAATCAATGACAAGCACCTCATTCTCCGAGAGGACGCCGTTGATCTGCAGCTGACTGCCGTTCGTGGTGATGACCGCGTTCTTGCCCTTGGCAAGGTCAGCGACAAGGGAGTAAATCGGCAGGGAGTCGGCGTTGCCGAGACTGCGGTTTATGGAAAATTCTCCTGTCTCGGTTATCTCATACGTTTCGTCATTCTCCGCGTAGGCATATGGGTCTGGACACAGGAACGTGAGGTCGAAGGTGCAGGAGTTCCGCACAGCCTTCTCGAAGGAGAATCCGCTCTCAAGCCTTGCCCGGTAGACGCGGTCCGGCTCCTTATCGAGAATCAGATCACACAAACCGATGTCCGGGTTGAGCCACGCGATAATCTCATCCTTCCGCGCGAGAAAGTCCTCGTCGGCCTTGCCCGGCGGGATGAAGCAGGAAATCTCTATCTTGCGTTCGCCGATGGTCTCGCCGAAATCGAACGAGCCCTCGCGTCCGGGAACGGTGATCGTGTTGTTCGTGAAGTCCGGCATGCGGTTTTCCTTTGTCATCCTCGTTGCCAAGCCGAAGCTCTGGCTTGTTCTGCCGTTAAATTTGAATCCCATTAGATTACCGATCCTTTCGCGCGTCTGCTGCCGACAAGCAGGGTGTTGAGCTGCTGAGAAATCTTGCGGATGTCGTCGTCGCTTCTCACGCTCATGGTTTCGATATTGATAAGCGGGCCGGAGTATCCGGCGTTCTCGCTGACGGCTTCCTTTATCATGTTCCGCAGGCTGTTGACGCCGACCACAGCTTCATCGCCAGCCTCGCCTCCGCCAAGGAGCGTGTTGCCGGACTGTCCGAATATGGTCGCGTCCTTCAAAATCATGCCGCCGTCCATCGCTTTCTTGTACCAGGAGACGGAAAAGTGCGGTATGCTTGGCGGGTTCAGACTGAAACTGCCTGTGATAGAGAAATGTGGGAGCTTGATTTTCGGCAGGCTCCAGCTGAAGTTGAATACCGATTTCAGCTTGCTCACGATGCCGGAGACAAAGCTCCAGATGCCGTTGAATACGGAACTGAAGGTACTCTTGATGCCGTTCAGGATTCCGCTGATCGTGCTCTTGATCGCGTTGAAGGCGGAGCTGATTCCGGATTTCATCGTGTTCACGGCATTCATCACAGCGGACTTGATGCCGTTCCAGACGGAAGTTGCTACGGATTTCACGGCATTGAAAACCGTTGAGGTGACCGTCTTTATCCCATTCCAAGCCGTAGTAACCACAGTCTTTATGGCATTGACCACAGTCGTGATGGCTGTCTTTATGGCGTTCCATACGGTCGTAACCACGGTTTTTATCGCGTTCAGCACCGTGGTTATCACAGTTTTATAGATATTGAAATAAGTCGTCACGACAGTCTGTATTGCAGAAAATATTGTGGTGAAGAATGTCTTGATGCCATTCCAGACCGTCTGGATCACCGTGCTGATGGCATTCATCACGGTTGTTGCGACAGTTTTTATTCCATTCCACGCACCGGACAGAAAGCTGCTGATTCCGTTTACAGCCGATGTGAATACATTCTTGATTGCCTCCCATATTGTGACGAAGAAGTCCTTCAGCGCCGTAAACACAGTGACTGCGACTTCCTTGATGTTGTCCCAGAGATTTATCCAGAAGTTCCGGAAGCTCTCACAGTTGTTCCAGAGATAAATAAATGCGGCTACCAGCAGTCCGATTGCTGTGATAATCAGCCCGATAGGATTCGCTGCCATTACGCCGTTTAACGCGGCCATGCCGGTTTTCACCACAGCCATCGCCGAGGATATCTTCGGGATGATCGTGAGAATCGTACCGACCGATGTGATGAGCTTGCCGACTACAATCAGCACAGGTCCGACTGCAGCCGCGACAAGGGCGATCTTTACAATGGTCTCCTGAACGGGAGCGGGGATGGAATTCCACACATCTGCAAACCGCTGGAGGGCAGCCGAGATATCCTGCAGCACCGGCTGAAGGACGGTCGCGAGGCTGTTTCCGATATCCGCGCCGACTTCCTTCAGCGAGTTCAGCGTCATCTGAAACTGGTCGATAGGATCGAGGGTTTCATTAAATGTGTTGTCGACGCTTCCCGCAAAGTCGCCGAGAGAGCCGGATAAATCATCAAGGTTCAGCTTCCCGGTCTGCACGGCATTGTAGATTGCCGCACCTGCCTTGCTGCCGAATAGGTCATAGGCGGCGGATAGCTTATCAGTATCGGATGCATTGGAATTCATCGTCTCCGAAAAATTCTTCATCGCATCGTCAAGGGAGATGCCGTCATCGGCGGCGTTCTTCATGGCTTTCTTAAGACCTGCCATAGCAGTGGAGGTATCAAGACCTGACATCTCGACCATGCCCATGAATCCGGCAGCCTCCTGCGCGGTCAGTCCCATTTCCTTGAACTGCGCCGCGTTCTGGGAGAGGTCGTTGGCAAGCGTATCCATTGAGATACCGGTCGCCTGACCTGTGGCGTTCAGAGCATCGAGGAGGTTCCCGGCATCGTTTGTTGACTGGCCGAAGGCGTTTAGAACCGAGGAGACGTTATCGACAGAGGTCGAAACATCCGTATCGTTCAGAGATGCGAATTTGATAAACTTCGCTGAAAGGTCGTCAAGGGCCTGCCCGGTAAGTCCGAAACGGGTATTGACCTCGCCGACTGCGGAGCCAGCGGTTTCAAAATCAGTCGGGATTTCTGTAGCCAGGTCCTTTACGATCTGGTTCATTTCCTCGAGGGCATCTCCGGTAGCGCCGGTTTTCTGTTCGACGATATCAAGCCCGGAATCCACCTCGCTGAACGCCGCGAGAGAAGCCGCGCCGATAGCAGCAATCGGAGCCGTCACGCCTTTGGAGAGAGATTCGCCCACGCCGGATATTTTCCCGCCGACCTCCTGCATCTTGGAGCCGGTTTCTTTGAGCGTCGCCTCGATAGAGGAGTCGGTATTCTTGACTTCCTTCTCGAGGTTCTTCAGCTCGTTCTCGGTTTCGATGATTTCCCGCTGCCACGCGTCATACTGCTGTTGCGTGACGGTGCCGTTTTTCAGGCCTTCATCCATCTGGTCCTGGACGGATTTGAGCTGGGAGAGCTTATCCTTTGTTTCCGTGATAGCGGTCTGCAGGAGCTTCTGCTTCTGCTCGAGCAGAGTGGTGTTGGTCGGATCGAGCTTCAGGAGCTTATTCACATCCTTCAGCTGTGTCTGGGTGCTTTTGATTTCCTTGTTGACGCCAGACAGAGCCTTCGAGAGGCCGGTCGTATCGCCGCCAATTTCAACAGTTATGCCTTTAATTCTGTCAGCCATACAGACCTCCTCTCGTTAGAATCTGTCCATCATTTCCTGTGTCGCGATTTCCGGGTAATCCCAGTCGTCGTTGCTCATTTCGGCATACATATCGTTGACCGTGCCGATGGTGAGCAGGTCAAGTTCAGAGATACTCAATCCGATCTGCACACACCGCAGCAAAAAGAGCGGAGTCGTCATTTCCCGCTCTGTCTGGCGATGTTTTTTTTAGAACTGACCTGCTGTTCGGTATTCAGTCCCCACAGCTCGATAATCTGCGGGAGTATCTCGTAAATCGAGAAAGTATTGAATGCGTCGAGCCATTCCTCCGGCGTATCGGGAACAGATGAATCCGCATGCTTTGCCATGAGCCATGCGATGTTCTCGAAAAGCTCCAGAGAGAAGGTGTCGAGATTTGAATTCTCGGCGTTGCTCTCATCGATGCCTTTCTGCAGCTCGTTTAAGTCCCGGTAGATATCCCGGTGAAACTTATTTCTGTAAAGCCGCGGAATAGCGGCGGAGGCACGGAATGTGACCTCCTGACCGTCAATCGTGATAGTTTTTGTTACTGCCATATCTCGTCACCTCACTCAGTAGTAGAGCCGCTCGTTGTCGCGCTCGCGCTCGGCTCGTAGACCTTGTCGTACCAGGCGTTGTAAACAGCGTCCGTGGTATTCGTGCCGGTCTTGACCTTCACGAGTCCGGAAGGCAGCGGAGAAACAGTCAGCGACAGCGTTTCGGTCTGGACTTCTGTGGAGTCCTCCTTGGTCTGACCGGAAACAGAAGGTCTTGTCGCAGAGCAGTAATACATGCAGTGGCGGATCTTCCGCTGATCTCCGGAAAACTCGAAAAGCAGAGCGAAATGCTCCGGCTCGACATCCTTGTTCTCGACAATCACGCCATTCGCGTCCTCAGTCTCATGCATGACGTCCGTGAGGAAACTCTCCGGAATCAGCGCGAGCTCGAAGTCGCCGGAATATCCGTTATTGTTCGATACCATGTAGTAAACAGAATCATCCGCATAGAACGGATCGTTGTCGCCCTCAGCATCGAGGGACAGGCTGACCGCTCCTGGCATAGCCACAGGTGTCGCAAATGTCACGGTGCCATTCTCGGCAAGCGTCGCAATGGCGTAGTGGCAGTTCTTCAGGCCGAACTTGACCTTGTTCTTTGTGTTAGCCATAATCGTTAACCTCCAATAATCTCAGTTTGATAAAGAACCTCGTACATCTTTTCGTCCTCAATCCAGACCTCGGACTTCTCATAGGGAAGCTCGTGAGCGGTCAGGATATCCTCGATTTTCGATTCGATGTCAGGGTCCTTCTTGTCTGTGTAAAGCTCGATATTCAGTTCATCGATTTTCTGCCAGACCAAGTTGTCCGCGAAAACATTGTCGCTTCCCGGAAAGAGGAAGCAGGTGAAGGGCGGATCGGGAGACTCGCCCTCGGCAAAGTGGTCGTAGGCTGTCGGCAGGCCGGATTCTTCGAGCATGGTTACTATTTCGTCGTAAGTCATCCTTTCAGTTTCTCCTCCAATGTCTGCACGAGCTTTTCGTTTCCGCGTTCCTCAGCAGCGGCGATGTGCGGACGGGCGGCGACTCTGCCTCCGCCTCGCTTGGCATGGCCATGCTCCAGAAGGTGCGCTATCTGATAGCGGTTCCTCGAATGCACGACAAGGTCGATAGATTCCGCGTCCTCATGCACATTTTTTACGGACCACGACTTCTTGTATTTGCCCGTATCCACGGGAGCGTTGTCCATGATGTCCTTGCGTACAGATTTCGCTGTATCCTTTACGGCATCCTTGAGGTCGTCCGCCGCAAGTCCGGCGTATTTCGTCAGCTCGTCCATGATGGCTGAATCCATCTGGTCTATTGATACGGTATTGCTCATGAGCTTTTCTCCAGCTTGCAGTTGAATTTGATGCTGTTGCGTTTATAGCCCATCGGATTCACATAGGTGATGTTGTAGGTCTTGCCCTCGGCGAGAATCCGGTACTTTGTGGATTCCACAGCCGCAAGCTCTGAGCACCATCGGCAGGTGAAATCGAGAGATTCCTCCGGGTTTATCACCTCGCCGTTTGACTCCGATCCGCTCTGTGTTCCGATGGTCGCCCAGCATTTGAAGTAGTCCGTCCATGAAGCCGTGTGGTTGCCGTACTTGTCCGTGGCGACCGTATTCTTCTGAAAGGTCACTGGGACTCTCATTGCCGCGATATTCATCAGAATCCCTCCTCACGAACGCCGAAGAGCAGCGCCCTAAGCGTCAGGTTCAGCTGGCTATGATCAGCTTCCTCACGGTGTTCATAGAGATAGGCGATGGTGTAGAGGATCGCTATGCGGATAACCGCAGAGTCGGCGGTTTCCCAATCCTCATCAGATATCCTTGACACATCCTGCACGAGCTTTGTGGCAGAGCCGATAATGCTTGTGATCAGCTCATCCTCATCGATCGATGCGACTCTCAGATATGTTTTTGCTTCATCAAGCGTTACTTCCATGAGATACCTCCATAAAAGGAACAGCCGCCCTCATAGTGAGAGCGGCCATTCGATGATTACTGCGTAAATCAGCCAGCAGCCTTGACGGAAAGACCGCGCACAGCCTCCGGCAGGATCAGCTTGCCGTCCACACGCTCGGAAGCGAGGAACCCGATCTGACCGTTTGCAGCGTAAAGCTCAGAGAGCCTCTTGAAGCTGCGTCCCTGACGGTCGGCAATCCAGTAGTAGGAGAAGTCTCCGAACAGGAGCGGCACGTTGCCCGCCGCAAGCTCCGGAGCGTAAATGCTCGTCTTGTACGGACGGTTCAGAATCGTATCCGGCTGGCCAGCCACAACAGAGGGCTGCCAGATGTAATTGTTGTTTCCGTCCTTGATCTTGCGGAGAGCCTTGACGGTGCTGTCGTTCAGAATCCACACAGCGCGGTTCCTGTACACGCTTCTCAGGCTGTGGAATACATCCATGATGGAGTCGAAGGTCAGCGTGGTATTGGCAATCTCCGTAGTCGCTCCCTCGGTCGCAGCGACCTTGGTAAAGACGCCTTCCGGCTTCTTCTGACCGTCGCCCACAAGGAAAGCCTCCTCCTCGGCAGCGCCGATACGTCTTGCGAACTCCGTGGAGATGTAGGACTCGAGATCGAAAACAGAATCGTTCATCAGTTCCTCGGATACCTTGATCGCGGTTCCGAGCTTATACGCCGAAAGCGTGATCTGATCGAAGGTGTCGTCAGACTCCGGATACAGCCCGTTTTCCTCCATCCACGAAGCAGTGCCGTGAGAAGCGACAATCGGGATGGTGTGAGTGCCGGAATCGGTCTGAATCACATGCGCAAGACTTCTGAAGAAGTTCTCATCGGTCAGAGCCTGAATCAGCTGGTGCTCGTA
>CAZUQW010000024.1:0-7135 GCA_964622575.1 uncultured Synergistaceae bacterium
TTGCCTGCCCCTCTGTTTTATTTTATTTTAATGAATGACGTGACAAAACAAATGCAGATATTGAACGGCGCCGCGTGGAAGATTGCTTCTTCCACGCGGCGCTGATGCTTTATGCGTTAGTGTTGAAGAGAAGCGCAAGGTCTTTCGTAGGGTAACGTTGAGATTTGCCTTTGCGGCGCTTGAAATCGGCCTTTGAAGCACGACATGCCGCGGTGTGCGGTGTTTAAACTGCCTGCAGGATTTGTAACTGCCTGATGATTCATGAGTGCAGGGTTCTCTTTTGAGAAAAAGCTTTTCATTGCTACGATACTGGACTTGTTTGCGCACGTTTTTCTTTTATTCGAAACGAGGCTTGATTTTTTCGTTTCAACGGTAAGGCAGCCCACGTTTTTCGCAAATGACCTTTGAGGTCTTCACAAATCTCTTTTTTGTGGTAAAATTCTTAAAGTGTTCTTTGGGCCGCTAGCTCAGTTGGTCAGAGCATTCGGCTGATAACCGAAAGGTCAGAAGTTCAAATCTTCTGCGGCCCACCATCTTTGTCATCGTGCTGCGGCGCTGCCGCGGCTTTTTTTATTTTCAGCCGGCGAGGTACGTTGAAGCGCGCGCTTTTAACGTGCTTCGCTTTTTTTTACTGCTCTGTGTGCGGCCTGAATACCTGAGTTTCTTTGAAAATTGCGCGGCGCTGTGGCGCGAGGCTGAGCGCACTCTGTCATCTCGCCTTTTTATCTTGCGGGAGGAGTCTCTTAAAAGACGGGTACCGTCGGGCTATTTTTGTCGACAGCTCTCAAAACTGCTGCGCGTAATGGACGCGTTGTCCGAAATAATTTTATCGCATGGCGGCATCTTTCGACCCTGTTGAAGTGCGATAAACCGGGCTTTTCCTTTCCATTTGAACTGTAAGATTTTTCCACAAAAATTCGCATTTTTCTGTTATAGTTAATGCGGCCAGTCCGATTTCATCGCTGAATGAAGTCGGACGAAAGGAGTTGATACCATGCTCTACGGCGAAAAAGCCGTTCTCCATGGGCATCTTTGTGATTTGAACGAAGGTTATGTTTTATCATGATTCGCGTTGATATGCATTTTCACAGCACCTGTTCCGATGGCAGCGACACGCCCGAGGCGCTGGCCTCTCTGGGCAAACGGCGCGGTCTGGCGGTGATGGCGCTGACCGACCACGACACGATGGCGGGCGTCCCGGCTTTCCTTGCGTCGTGCAAAAAACTGGGCGTGCGTGCCATCTCGGGCGTTGAGATCTCCGCGGAATTCCCCAGCACGCTGCACATTTTGGGCTATAATTACAGGATCGACGATGACGACTTCAAATCGGCGCTTCATCAAATTCAAGTCTATCGCGAAGAGCGGAACTTGAAGATGCTCGAGAGGCTCAACGATTTGGGAATTGACCTGACGCTCGAAGAGGTCAAGCGGGAGGCCTCGTCGTCGGGCGTGGTGGGCCGGCCGCATTTTGCCTACGCTCTTGTCCGCAAGGGGATTGTGCATGATCTGTCCTCGGCGTTCTCGGAGTATTTGGGGCGCGATGGGAAGGCCTACGTTCACAAGAAAAGTCTGCTGCCCGAGGAAACCATTGCGGCGATCCGCAAGGCCGGCGGCGTGGCTGTGCTGGCTCATCCCATTCAAACTTGCGCCGACGTGGGGAAGCTTGCCGAAATCGTCCGCTGGCTGAAGTCTCTCGGACTCTGGGGACTGGAGTGCTATTCGGGGCACCATAACTCCGACAACGCGGTGCTTTACAGGGATCTGGCTCTGGCCAACGGTCTTGAGATCACGGCGGGGTCCGATTACCATGGCCGCAGCCGTCCGGGGTATCATTTCGGCATCGCTGTGCCGGAAACGCTGCTGCCTTGGGCGCGCCTCGGCATTTTCATGTAGCTGAGGAAGACGATGGACGTAAAATCAACGTCTGAAGTGTTGGAAGAAGCGCTCGCTCTGGCGAAAAAGCGGGGCGCTCTCGGAGCGGAATGCGTGCTTGTGCGCTCCGAAAATCGGTCTTTTACGGTTTGCGACGACGATTTGAAACGGCGCGCAAGGAGTCTTTCGTCGCGCCTTGGGCTGCGCGTTCTGGACAGAGAGAGGCGGCAGGGCGTCGCCGCCTTGAACGACTTGGACGACAGCGCGGTGTCGCGGCTGTGCGACATGGCTTTTGCCAACGCGGCCTGCGGCGCTTCCGAAGAGGACGTCTTGTTTGCCGATGAACAACCCGAGGAGCCTCCTTTCGACTTGGGGCTTTACGACGATGACGTGGTGAGCTGGGCGCCGCAAAAACAGATTGAACTGTGCTTCGAGATGAGCCGTCGGGCGCGCGCCATGGACAAGCGGGTGAAAAAAGTGAGAGACGCTTCGGCGGGAAGCGCCTTGAGGGAATCTCTGGCGCTGAACAGCAACGGCGTCTCGGTTTACCGGCGCTCTACGGCATGCGGATTGAGCCTTGATCTGATCGCCGAGGAGGGGGCCGACGCGGAGATCGGCGGCGCGTCGGTTGAAGCCAGCTCGCTAGCGGCGCTGCTGTGTCGTCCACCCACGGAAGAAGCCGTTGAGCACACGGTGCGGTTGTTGCACGGGCGTCCGTTGCCTTCAGGGCGCTGCACTCTGGTGCTCGAACCCGAGGTATCGGCGGCCTTTGCCGCCGAATTGTCCGGACTTTTTTCTGCGGAAAGTTTGTGCATGAAGCTGACGTTGCTGGCCGGCAAAATGGGTCAGAAGGTGGCGTCGGAAGCACTCACTTTGGTGGACGACGGGCGGCTCTACGGCGGCCTCGGCTCTTCCGCCTGCGACGGCGAGCTGGTGGCGACGGGCAGAACGACGGTGCTCGACAGAGGACGTCTGTCGGCGTGGCTCTGCAATCTCCAGTACGGCAAACGCATCGGCCTGCCCTCCACGGGCAACGGCTACCGAGGTTTGGCGTCTTTGCCCGGCGTGGACGTGAACAATTTCTTCGTGATGCCCGGCAAGCGGAGTTTCGAGGAGATTGTCGCCGCTCACGATGGCTGTTTCTGCGTCACTGAACTGATGGGACTTCACACTGTGGATTCGGTGACGGGCGACTTCTCGCTGGCAGCGCGGGGGCTTTTGTACAAAAACGGAAGTTTCGAGCCGGTTTCGTCGGTGACCATTGCCGGAAATCTTCTGGATTTCCTCGAGAAGATCACTGAAGTGGGCGGTGATCTGCGTTTCTTCGGCTGCTTCGGCGGCTGCACGATGGTGGTGGAAGACATTGCGGTGGCTGGTAAATAAATTGTTTCGCGGGATACTTGCGTGCCTTTTGGGACTCTGCCTGGCTCTTCCCGCCGGAGCCGAAACGTGGCACTGGCAGGGAAAGGGCGTGTCGGGAGATGCCGACGTCAGAGTGTTTTACTCCGTGCGCATGGCTGCTGTGGACCAGATCATCAAGGATCTGGGGTACAAGACGAAACTTGAAAAAGATGACCTGCTGGTGCGCGCGGGCACGGGGCTGCGTTTCGTCCGCGGCGCCGCCATGGTGTGGCTGGGGTACAGCGTCATTTCGCTGCCGGCTCGAACGCGGTTTGATGGCGGCCACTGGTGGGTGGAAACCGACGCGGCATTGAGAGTGCTGTCCCAATTCCTGAAGAAAAACGGAAAGAACGTGACGCTTCAATGGAACGGCGTGGGAAGCCGAAAGGAAGCGTCGTCGGGCCAGGCGCCGGAGAAAAAGCCGTCGGCTGAAAAAACGCTCCAGAAGCCGCAGGGAAATCTGGCGTCTTTGAAGGCGCTCCGGTGGGGCGGCAGCGACGAGGAAGTGCGGGCCGTTTTCGACCTGAAAGGCGGCGGAGCGCCGCTGTACCGCATTGAGCAGGAGAGGCTGACCGTCAACCTTGCCACGCTGTCTCCCGCGCTGGTCGGCAAACTGAAATCGCCGCGCAGCGACATTGCTCTGCAGGTGAAAAACGGGAAAAACGCTCAGTTTGATTTTAAATTTCCGGGAAGGACCGTTCACGTCTTTACGCTGAAAAATCCCTGGCGCCTCGTGGCGGACTTCAAGGCGTCGCCCGACCGGCAAAAGTACCAGAAAACCGATCACGGCAAGTCAAATGCCGGTGATCCCCAAACAAAGGATCTTCAAGGCGGGCAAGACAAAAGGGATCAAAAAACGCCTTCAAGCGACAACGGAAAAAAGCCCACAAAGGATTTGCCCAAGAGAGAGCCTGCAGCCAAACATCCGGCGAAAAAGCTTAAAAAAATCGTGGTGATCGACCCCGGACACGGCGGCAAAGACCCGGGAGCCATGGCTCATGGCTATCGCGAAAAGGATCTGGCGCTGCAAATTTCAAGGCGCGTGAGAACGGTACTGGAAAAAAGCGGCGTCACCGTGCACATGACGCGCACCGGCGACACCTACCCGACGCTGCGCGAGCGCACGGCCATGGCCAATAAATGGAACGCCGACGTCTTCGTGAGCATCCACCTGAACGCCCTTCCCAAGGGGAGACATTCCAAGGGCGTGGAAATTTACCTGATGGCGCTTCCCACCGACAAGGACGCCATGATGCTGGCGAAAATCGAAAACGCCGAAATTGCCGAGGACAACACGAAAAACGTCGCCTCCGACAAGCGGACGGAAATGCTCCTCTCCATTTTGGGCAACATGCAGCAGAACGCCAAAATTGGAGAGAGCACCACTCTGGCGGAAGAGCTGTTCAAGTCGGGACAGAGGAGCAGGCTGAACATGAAGCGCGTCGCCCAGGCGCCGTTTTGGGTGCTTCGCGGCGCTGGAATGCCGTCGGTGCTCATTGAGACGGGTTTCATCACCGAGCTGTCGGAAGCGCGTCGCCTCGCGCAGGCGGCCTACCAGCAAAAACTTGCAGAAGCCATTGCGGCGGGTATAATGAACTTTGTCGGCAAGTAAAAGAACGCTTTGAGAGGTGATGGAAGTGCGCGATGAAATTTCACGCCGTCCCCGCACCGAAGGGAAGGCGTATCAACAAGGGCGCTATACGCCCCCGCAGAAGGCGCCACTGCTCTTTCGGATTTTGGCGCAGTTGAGCATTCTGGCCATTTTCCTTGCAATGGGCTATTACGGCTCCGACCTCCTCTTCAAACTGCTGGACGAGAAAAACGTGATAAAGCAAGACAACGTGGTTTCCAACGCGGCGGAACTTCAGAAACTGTTGGCTTCCGACGGCATGTCGAAAGAAGCTCTGGCCGGCCAGAAGGAACTGACGGTCTACGCGCTGTCCTCCTCGGGACTGGTGAGGTCCACGTTGAAGGTGATGTCCGACGTTCAGGAGGACGAGATCGTCCAGGCCGTGAAGGCCGTGTTCTCCGAATCCTCCGAGAGCTGGGCCAATATGATCGTGCCGCGCCACGTGTACCGCGACGGCATAACGGCCTTTATCGACCTGCCGCAAGGCTTCGCCGCAGGACTGGGCAGCATGCCCGAACAGCGCGCCTTGCTGCTGCTCACGGGCATCGTGCGGACAGTCGTTGAAAATTTCCAGCCGGTGAAGCAGGTTTATTTCCTTCAGGAAGGCCGGTGGGTGCCCAACGCCGGCACCATCAAGCTTTCTGAACCTTGGGGATTCGGAGAGACGTCGGCGCAGTGAAACGGACTGCCACACGACCTTTCACTGCACTGTTTTATGGAGTTCCGCCCCTGTGCGTCCGCTCTCCGGAGTGCGCGCAGCGCGGCGGATTTTTGATGAGGAGCGCATCGGCGAAATGAATGAAATCGAAGTGCACCGGAAGGATCCTGGGATCTTGAGGCCGGTGACCATGCAGCATCGCTGCAATATTTACGCAGAAGGCTCTTGTCTCATCGCCTGCGGCAACACAAAAGTCCTGTGCACCGCCAGCGTGGAAGAGAAGGTGCCGCCCTTTCTGCGCGGCACGGGAAAAGGCTGGGTCACGGCGGAATATTCACTGCTGCCGCGCTCGACGGCCGTGCGCGTTCCGCGCGACGTGACCAAGGGCCACATCAACGGCCGTGCGCAGGAAATCCAGCGGCTTATCGGACGATCGCTGCGGGCGGCGGTGGATCTCCAAAGTTTGGGAGAGCGCTGCATCACGCTTGACTGCGACGTCCTGCAGGCCGACGGCGGCACACGAACCGCCTCCATTACTGGCGCTTACGTCGCTCTCGTTGACGCGCTGCGCACACTTCGCGAGCGCGGCGTCTTTGCGAAGCTGCCGCTGAAATCCCAGATCGCAGCCGTCAGCACAGGCAAGGTGAACGGACAGCTTATGCTCGACCTGTGCTATGCCGAGGACAGTATCGCCGAAGTGGACTTCAATGTGGTGATGAACGGCCGGGGAGAGTACGTCGAAGTGCAGGGAACGGGCGAGGGCGGCGTTTTCAGCCGCGACGAGATGAACGCCATGCTCGACCTCGCCGACGGCGGCATCGCAAAACTGATGGAGCTGCAGCGCGCGACGCTGCAGTGGGACGACGAGGAGGCCTGACGATGATCTCCCTTGACGGAGTTTCTCTGGAAAAACTGGTTCTGGCTTCGGGCAACCGCCACAAGTACGAGGAGTTTCAACAGCTTTTGGCTCCGCTTCATATCGAGCTTGACTTCGGCGGAGATTTCCCCCATCCGCTGAAAGTGGAGGAGACGGGCACGAGCTTTGTGGAAAATGCCGCCCTCAAAGCGCTGGCGTGGGCGAAATTCACGGGACTGCCGGCCATCAGCGACGACAGCGGCATCGAAGTGCGGGCGCTTGACTGGGCTCCCGGCATTTATTCCTCCCGCGTGGGTGGCGGAGACGACGAACGGTGCCGCCAATGGCTCACCAGCCACATGGCCGGCCAGAAAGACCGTTTCGCGCGCTATGCCGCCGCGCTGGTTCTGGCCTTTCCCGACGGAAAAGTCCACTGGCAAACGCTGTGTTACTGCAACGGCAGCGTCATTCAACAAAAGCGCGGCGCCAACGGTTTCGGCTACGACCCGCTGTTTATCCCCGAAGGGCAGAGGCAGACCTTCGGAGAGCTTTCGCCGGAAATCAAATCAAACCTGTCGCACCGCGCCAAAGCCTCTCATGCCTTTGTCGAAATGCTGAAAGCCCGCCAGGTTCAAGAAGGCGCGCGCTGATTTGTGCCCCCGGTGTAATGTGCTAAGACATATGTTACAGAAGCAGAGTAAAAAAAAAGAGAGCCTCT
>CAZUQW010000025.1:0-7077 GCA_964622575.1 uncultured Synergistaceae bacterium
TGGAGACGGTCTTTTCTGCGGTGGAACCTTCAATGGTCAGGCCGTTGTCGTTCAACGTTGTGCCACCGATGGTCATATCCGAACTCGTCAGCTTGACGTTGCCCACGGTGACGCTATTCAGCCCCTTCAGATCCTGGGCCAGCTTGATGCTCAGCGTATCATCGCCGCTGGCGACCACGCCGATGTTGCCGTCAGTCAGCTTGGCGTCGTCGGAAATGCCGCCTTTGACGTTCAGCGTCTCTCCGAGCTTGAGGGCAACCGTTCCGTTGTCTCCGGCGAAGGTCAGCCCCTGATCCACGCTGGCAGCAATGGTATCCTGCTTCGCTTTGGAGGCGATATCGCTCAGCGTGACGTCATAGGAAGCTCCTTTTTCGTTTTCCACTTTCAGCGTGATGTCGCCGCTGGCATCGGCCGTATAGACACCGTTAACGTCGGCAGGATTGACGACAAGGCGATAATCGGCGTTGCCCGTCTGGGACAAAATGCCCAGGTCAATGTCAAGCGAGGTTGCGTCGTTGCGGGTCAACTTCAGAGTTTTCCCGTCGTTCGTGACTTCGCCGCTGGTGACGTAGGTGTTCTGGAAGCCGGTGACGTCAAAGCTCAGTCCATGGGTTCCCGTCAACTTCAGCGTGCCGTTGCCGGAATCCCCATACGTCATAGTGCCGCCTGTGAGATAGATATCTTCGGAAGCGATGGTCGCCTTCAGCTGCTCTTCTTTCATCGTCAGAGCCAAGCCGGCATCGCTGACGACAGCGTTAATGTAATCGTCGCCGCTCACCACCAGAGGCGTGCCAGCGTCGATGTCCTTGGAGCCGACAATGGCGTTGCTGTCCTTGATGGTCCATTGTGCAGCGCCCTTCAGCTGGCGCAGGTTGACGGCGTCGGTGTCCTCGGTGCCGTCGCCCACGTGGATGATCTGGCGCAGATATTCGCCGTCTTCATCGGCAAAGCCCACGGACAGGGCGCCCATGGTTATCCCGTTCAAATCCTTGTTACTGAAAGGCGCAATGGTTTCTTCCTCGAACCCCGCGCGGTCCGCTTCGCTATATGTGCCAAGCGCCACTGCCATGGGTACCGACGTCGTCGTTTGCAAGCCAATGGCGGTGCCCCTCAGTGTTCCCTCTTCCTTCGCCCGTTCGGCGTAGAGGTACTCGCGGGCCAGGGCCAAGAGGGTCTTATCTTTAAGATCCTCATGCCAATTTTCATTCTGTCTAAACTTCTTCAGTTCAGAGGCGTAGCGCGTCTCGATGAGCGTCTTGAACTCCGCGTCGTTGTCCAGTTTTTCCTGCACCGCCTTATCGGTGATGTCGGGAAGAACGACCTTGGCCTGCGCACCCAACGCCGTGCTGCCAAATCCGTTGGCGGAGGCGTCACGTCCTACGGCAGCGCCGTAGCCGCCGCTGAAAGAAGAGGGTCCCAAAGCGACTCCATTTCCGAGATCTTGTTTTTGGATGGCACCTTTAGAAATCCAAGGAGAGCCAACGCTCATGGACAGGGCGCCCAATGCAACTCCCCGGCTGCCGGTGGTCACGCTCTGGAACCCCTGCGCGTGGCTGCCTTGCCCCAAAGCGCGCGCTTGGTAACCCACGGCACTGGCAAGGTCTCCCGCATAGGAAAGTTCGCCGACGGACAGCGCATTTTCACCGGCCGCATGGCTAACCAGCCCGATGGCGATGGCGGAATCACCGGCTGACAGCGCCTGTGACCCAAGCGCCACGCCGTTGTCATCCAACGTCACGGCGCCCGGCATCTGTCCGCTCAAAAGAGAAGCGGGCATGTCAACAGGGTTCATAAATGATCCGACACCGCCGATGGCCACGCCACCATGCGCTTTCACAGAGCTTTCTGTGCCGATGGCCACGCCGTTTCCTCCGCTTTCACTGGCGTTGCCGCCGATCACGACAGCATTGCCGTTGTCGGTTTTTGCCTTATAGCCGATGACCACGGCGCTCTTGGGATCGGTCGTGTTTGTCTTGGCTTCGCCGCCGATGACCACGGCCTGTCCCTCGCTGCGGGTATCTTTGCCGATGGCGATAGAATCCATGCCTTTTGCATCGGAGGAGGTTCCGATGGCGATGGAATCGCTGGCACTTTGCGCATTTAAAGCCAATCCTGCATCGCCGGTCTGCGCGCCGTAGCCCAGGGCAAGAGACCCCTTGGCCCGTGCGATGGTGTTGGGGCCGACGGCGATGGCATTGGCGTTTTTGGCGCCGTCGTTGTTCCAGTTGGTGTTCTCGGGCGCGGCGCTGTCGTCGGCGTTGACGGAGAAGTAGTGCACGGCGCCGTCGTCCACTTTTGTATTCAGAGCATTCAGCTGCGCCACGTTGACGGCGTCAGTTTCTTCTGTTCCCGCCGCCACGCCGGTGATCTGGCGGGTGCGGCCCTTGGAGGCGTCGCCCACGGAAAGGGCGGCAGCGCCGGATTTCCAGCTCGCCAGCATGACACGCTTTTCTTCCTGAGAGGCGTTCAGCTGCGTGGTCGCCGAGTTGAGATCGTCTAGCGCCTGATCATAGGCGGCACTTAGTTCATCCCACAGCTCGTCGTCTGTGTTGTTGTAGTAAGCATCCTTTGCGGTGTCGTAAGCGGCTTTTTTCTCGTTATAGGTCGTCCAGTTGGCGGCGATGGTGGTCTCCAGCGCTTCCAGCTCGGAGCTTTTGCCCAGCATGGCGGCGATGGCGGCGTCGTCGGCAAAGGCCGCGCCCTTCAGCGGGGCATAACCACGCGTAAAACCGGCGCGGTCGGCGGTGGAATAGCTGCCCAGGGCCACGCTGTTGGCAATCTGCGCCGAGGCGCCTTTGCCGATGGCGGCGGCGTTTTCCGCGTCCGCCGCCACGGTGCCGCCGCTGAGGGCTGTGGAATTGTCCGCCAACGCTTTGGAGCTATTGCCGGCGGCGAAACTGGCGTCGCCAGAGGTTACGCTGCTGATGCCTGCGGCAAGGCTGGCTTTGCCTTTTGCCTCCGTCCAGCCGTTGAGCGCCACGGAATCCTGTCCGGTGGCTTTTGTGGAATTGCCCATGGCGACGGAGTTTTTGCCGCCGGCAATCAGTTCTGGCTTCTCACTGAGGGTGCGCCGCTCCCCATAACCAAAGGCAAAGGCGTTTGCGCCTGAGGCAAGAACGCCCTGGCCGAAGGCGAAGGCATTGCTGTTCGTAGCCATGCTTGCAGAGCCGCCGGAAAAGGCGTTGTTCCCGTCGGCGACGGTATAGTGACCGGTGGCGATGGCGTTAGTTTTCGACGCGGCAGTGGCGAAGCCGAGGGCGGTAGCGTAGCCGATATTTTCGGGGGCTTCGCTGCGCGCGAACATGCGCACGGGAGAGCCGCCGATATCAACCGTTTCAGTTACGTAGTTGCCGTCGGCGTCTTTTTTGATGTTGATGCCGGCAATGTTGCAGCGCCCTAAAGCGATGTTGCCGCCAAAAGAGCCGCCCAGACCGTTAACCCAATTTGTGCCGACCCAGTTGTATTCGGCGAAAATGTTTTGGTGATTTGTGCCGTCAATGGTAAAACGACCGACTTGGGCTTTTTTGTCGCCGGGCGCGATGTCGGTGGCGCCGGCGCAAGCGGGAACGAGGGCCAACGCGACGGCCAAAACGACGCCTTTTAAGAGAGCGAATGAAAACCTTTCAAAGAGAGAGGGCCTCCCCCCTGAATTTTTGCGCTATACGCTCTATAACGCTCAACAGTCTGTCTCTTTTGTGCATTTTCATCAAAAAACATCCCTTTCAACAAATATACCCCCTTCTGGAGCATTTCTTACCTTCTTTAACGTGCGATTTGAAGTCCGACTTGAACCTTCCAGATTACCTTGATAATATATCATAAATATGTCATTTCTGCATCTACAAATTTTCATTTCTCGATATTTCCTGTATTTTTTCGTGAAACTTTCGAGTGAAATTTTTTTATTTCGACGGCTCTTTTCGTAAAGCAACGACCGTCGTGAGCGCCTGCAGTTCCATGAAAAGCCGTCAATCGCGACGTTCGCCGAGCGAACGAACGAGACAAAAAACGCTGCCCTCGTCGGGGGCAGCGTTTTTCTCTCTTTTCGAGTGCCGGCGAACGGGCACTTTTTACAGGCGGGACTGAAAAATGCGCCGTAAAGCGACCGAGTTTCCGGCATACGGCGGAAAGTCCGCTACGGCGGCGCAGCACGTTCAAAGGGCGCTTGTGCGGCGCTGAAAACTCGCGCACGGCGTTTTTTCGCCGAACCGGAAGGCTCATCGGCGCCTCTTTCGCGCTGAAAAAGGGGGGGGGAGGAGACGCTCAGTCGCTCCAGACGCCGCGGCGGATGACGCTTTCGTCGGGCGTGGCGCTGTGGGGTTCTTTCTCCTCGGCGGCGTAGCCCATGACGGTGATGCCCAGCACTTCAACGCCTTCGGGCAGCTTCAGGCAGCGGCGCACTGCGCCTTCCTTGGCCGCGCGGCGGTACACGCCGAACCACAGGGCGCCCAGTCCCAGGCCCCAGCAGGCGATCTGCATGTTCTCCATGGCCGCTGCGCAGTCTTCCATCCATGCGGTGCCGAACTGGTAGCCTCGGGTGTCGGCGCAGACGGCCACGGCCCACTGTCCCTGAAGGAAGGGCTCTTTCTGTTCGAGGGCATCGGCCAGATCTTTCATGCGGCTTTTGTCCAGGACGACGTAGCGGACGGGGCGGGCGTTGCAGGCGCTGGGCGCCGCGCATGCCGCGGCCAGCACCAGCGACAGCGTCGACTGGCAGACTGACTGGTCGGTGAACTTTCTGATGGTTCGGCGGTTCAGAATGGTCTTTAAGGTTTCGTTCATTTTCATGCCTCCTTTGGGGTCTTTCATTTTTTGTATTCTATCACAGCCTAGGGCTGGTCTTTCAGCCCGGGAACGACGGATTTCAGCAGTTTTCCACGCCAGAACCGGGCGTTGCCGGCGTTGACGCCGTAGCGGGGCGAGGTGATCTGCCGTTCGGGAAGGACGTTGGCGCAGCTGACGTGGTTGAGTCCCAGGGCCAACTCGCAGATCAAATCGCTGGTGAAAATGCGGTCGGCGTTGGCGCGAAGCTGGCGCGTCGTCTCGGGATAGCGCGAACGATAGCCCTGGGAAAGCCAGATCACCACGGGGATTTCGGCCATGACGGGCCGAAAGGCGTCGAAGTTGTGGCCGACGCCGGTCACGTCCTCGCCGTGGTCGGAGAAGTAGAGCATGCTGCTGACGGGAAAACGCGACTCGCGAAGCATTTCGGCGATGCGGCGCAGCTGCGCGTCGGTGTAATTGATGCTGCGGTCGTAGGCGTCGATGCGTTCGGCCATGTCGGGCGGAGCGTTCTTTTTGCGCTTCACCTCGGGAAGCCACGGCCACGCGGCGGGGGCGCCGAGGCGGTAGCTCCAATGGCTGCCGCGCAGGTGGAGGAACACGGCATAATTTTTTCGGGGATCGGCCGTCGCCAGCACACGGGCCAAGAGGGGCAGCAGTTCGCCGTCCTGGTGGCCGTTCTTCTCGTCGTCGGCGGGAAAATCCTCGAGAAATTCCTGCACGTGGGCGCTCTGCGACTGGGCGCTCACCAGATTGTTGTAGGCGCCGATTTTCTCCTGGTTGCTGAACCAATAGGTTTTCACTCCGGCGCCGTCGAGGATTTCAAGCAGCGAGAAAGACTTCATGATCTTCCTGAAAACGGCGGAGTTGTCGTCGTTTTTGCCCATCATCAGCAGCGAGGGGGCGTAATTGCTGAACTGGCTCAGCGCCATGGTGACGGCCGGCTCGGTGTGGACCATGCAGGACCAGCGCGCTCCAGCACCACCAGAGAGTCCTGGGTCTCGCTGTCGGGCGAGCACAGCCACGGCGTCGTGGGGCGGCCGTACCCCCAGCGCTGCATGTGGCGCGGGCTTGCCGATTCGCCCACGACGATCACGCAGATTTCGCCCTGCCCCCGCTTGGAGACGTTCAGGTCGGCGATGCGGCGCGCAGGGTCGGCTCGGGCTTCTTTCAGGCTTTCCAGCGCCGTCTGGTACTGGCGGTAGCCCTTTCGGAAGTCGAAGAACAGGTTGCTGTAGGCCGGCGCCTTTCCGCGGGCCACAAGCCCCAGGGCCAGGCAGGCCGCAGCGGCCACCACCGTCAGCGCGAAGCGGCGGCGCCGGCAGCGGCCGATCAGGCGCTTCAGAAGCAGCCAGATCGCCAGGCCCGCGGCAACGCCCGCCGCCGCGGGGAGCAGGCCGAACTGGTCGGTGAAGAACGAACGGGCTTCCACGAGGTTGGTGCCCAGAATGGTCATCAGCGTCGTGGCGCCCGGCCGCCGGCCGAAGCGAAGGACGTAGCACAGATAAACCATGTACTGCGCGGCGCCCAGAATCGCCAGAAAGATCAGCCCGCCTCGCCGCCAGTCTCTTTTTTCCGCATGGATGCAGGCGGCCGCCCAGCCGACGAAGGTCCAGAAGGCGGGAAAGAGACTCAGGCAGGCGAACTCCCACGGGCCTGCCGCCGCGCGGCAGCACAGCGCCGGCAGCGCTTCCAGCGTCAGGAAAAAGGCGTACAGCGCGGCGCAGCCGCCTCCGCCGAGGTGGAAGAAGATCCACCACAGCAGCGTCATCAGCGCCGTCTCGGCGCACAGGTGCAGGGCTTTATCGCCCGCCGAAAGGATGGAGGTGTAAAAGTTGGCCGACAGCCACAGGCGGTACAGCGGACGCCCTACCAGCGCCGTCGTCAAAACCGCCAGCAGGAAGGCCTTCAGCAGCGACGTCCAAAAGGGCCTTTCGGGCACGGGAACTTCCAGAAATTTCATTCCATGGTCTCTCCCCTTTCACGGGCGCGATGCTTTGGGCGGTTTATGGGCTGGCGTTCTCTCGGCTTTTTGAAGGCCGCCGTTGCCCTGTGCCGCGTGCCGACATTGCCCTGCGGCGCGGGCAGAAAGTTTTCGCGGCGCCGCCGCACGCGTCGCCCATTGAGGCGCGACGAGGGTCATCCTTTACCGCTCTTTGACGTCTTTTTAACGTACAGGAATTCTATTATACCGTCACGGGGATTTCAGTAAAGGCCGAAGGGCCTCCGGCGCAGGGGCACAATCATAACCACCGGCCGTGCCGGTGGTTTGCACTAGCCCCCTTAGGGCATCTT
>CAZUQW010000026.1:0-4355 GCA_964622575.1 uncultured Synergistaceae bacterium
ACATGCCTTTTCATCTCATATACAGCATTTCTTACCAGATCTTTCTGTATTGTGTTTCTCCTATTTGTCATCCGTCCTCCTTATTAGGATTAATTCTTAAATAGGACTATATATTGTTTCAGATATATTGTCAATACATAATAAGATATATAGTTTTCTTACTAAGAATTGAATCAATTGCACCTTGAAAGTATTTTGCTGAATATTTTGTAAACGCTGGTTATGAAGTATATGTACTTAACAGAAATACAAAACTACAGCTTCAAGGAGTAAAACTTATTGAAGGTGACAGACATAATTTTAAATATATTGATGAAAACTTATTGGAAATTTGAATTTGTATCACAGAACCATCACCAATGTTCCGGCTCCAATTAGGATACACCCTATCACTGACTTAAAAGTAAATTCTTCATGCAGAAAAACAAATGCCAGTATCAGCGTAATGACAACGGACAACTTATCAATCGGGACGACTTTTGAAGCTTCTCCCATCTGCAAGGCCTTGTAATAGCAAAGCCATGAGGCACCAGTAGCAAGGCCGGACAGAATCAGGAAAATCCAGCATTTCTGGCTAATGTCTTTTATTCCGGCTTGCTGATGAGTAATAAATACCATTCCCCATGCCATGATAACAACAACCACCGTACGGATCGCGGTAGCCAGATTCGATCCGACACCTTCAATTCCTATCTTTGCTAATATTGATGTCAGTGCAGCAAAGATTGCCGAACCAAGCGCTAATATAAACCACATAGTGATACTCCTTCAAATTCCGATCTATAAATTTCATTATCCCAAAATACGTACATATTGAGCATCAAACTTCGAAAATACTTACCAAGCGACTTATCACCTGATCATTTATATCTCGATTGCTTTCAACAATCATTGATTCTATTTTCAATATCGAGACATTTCTGATCTGGATTATCTATACCAATGACCGCTCCATCAACAGCAACTCCAAACAATATTTTTCCAGTTCCAAAATTAGAAAAAGCACTCACTGTTTTCAAAAATGAATTTGTCACTTCTGATTTATATTCTAGAGTTCGTGTTTCTTTCATTGGCAATTCCTCCTAAAATTCATTTCAATATCATCATATGATAAGTAAGACGCAAATGCAGCGTATTTTTTTACATCGCATTTGCGTCTTAATTAATTATTATTAAGCCATCAAACAATATAGGATACTGGTATTGTAAAAAAATATAGGGTGTCTAAATTAGACACCCTATACCAGGAATAGCTTAATTACATATATATCTCACTTTCAAAACTTTAATACTTTTAATCTTTTGAAAGCATTATACTATTTACTTTCAAAATCAACAATATTTTTCAGTTTTGATAGTAAATAGCATTCATATATATAGTATTGTCCTTAAATGATGTCTGTAATACTGTGATTCCTGAATTGAAATTGGTTGAATATACTAGGAATAGCTTTATTTCAAGCTTTTCTGGGTAATGGAAAATATTTTCTGCATAACCAGCTCTTTTTGATTTGCTATGCTGTTGCTGATCTGCTTCCCGCCTTCAGCAACATCGACGTCCTCTCTTGAAAACCTCAGATAAACGACTGCTCCCACAGCCACCACGACATTATTTCCAATGCTCACGCCCGGAAGATTGGAAACAGCTTAAACTTTCGCCTCATCTAATCACTGCCTTAAATATGCTAATGGGAAGCCCCGCTTTGGAGCTTCCTTGTGATTTTTACATCAGATCCATCTTATCCCAGAGAATATTTCCTTTTACGTCAAGATATTCCTCATCCACATGAACCGCTTCTACTTTGCCAATGAACAGTTCATGCGTTCCAGGTTTCGTGCTCTCCACGATACTGCACTCGATGCTTACCGGACAGTCTGTCAGGATCGGAGCATCCACGTATTTTGCATCTTCCATTTCAGGTCAAGTGTCGCAAATTTATCTCCATCCCTACCGGACTTTGAACCGAGGTAGTCATATTCCTTCTTGAAACTCTTCTTCGGTAGATTAATGACAAAGCATCCGCTGTCCTTTACCAGCTGGTGGGAAAACCTTGATGGAACGATACCAACCATCACCATCACGGGATCAAGGCTCACATTCGCTGTCTACGATGGAGATCGTCGGGAACATTGAAGGAAAGAATATACCTGTCTTTTCCTGCGTCTTATCATTCGTGATGACGGATGCGATATCCACCTCACTTGCCGTTCCAGCGGATGTTGTGATGCAGATGATCGGAATAGCCGGATTCAGACCTATTCCATTTCTTCATAGAGCCACAGTCCAACAAGTTTTCGGACGAGTTTATCCATCTCGCACCCGGAAAGGATCATGCTATACGATCCATTCTCGAAATGATGATCATGGAATACGCTGACTGTAGGGAAGATACTCAGAGACTTCTTAAATCCATGCTCCAGACTCTGTTATTACAAATGGCAAGGCGATACCGGATTGAAAACGCCAATAACGCTCCAATCACTCTTTCCGAACAGATCATTCAGTACATGGCGGATCACTCAGATGTCGTAATATTAAAAGACATAGCAGCACACTTTTCCTATCATCCAAACTATATCTCAGCTTTGCTGCATAAAGAGACTGGAAGAAAATTTACAGAAATACTTTTGGAAAAAAGAATGGAGAGAGCTGTGCTTCTTCTTAAAAACACAACCCTTTCCGTTGAAGAGATTACTGTCATGCTCGGTTATAACAACACCAGCAATTTCTATAAGGCATTCCGTGAATACTACGGAACTACCCCAAGAGAATACTTGCAATAAAAAACACGGCTGACAGAGACCAGAAAATCTCCATCCTCCGTATTTTTACAACCTCTTCACAAAACAATTTTTAATAGTTCGGTATCTTCTCCTTGGCGTACTTAACATGATCTTCATAGACAAGCAGCGTCTGGAACATGATTTCATCAAAGAGATTTCCGTATATTATCATACCGGCGGATTCTCTAATTCTTTTCTTCTCTGGTTTGAAAAAGGAATGCCGGTTTCACCAGCTGACTTTGTCAGCATCTGTGCGGAAATCAATCCAAGTGAGAAAAAGCCCATGCTTCTCTAAAATCGATCCATATCATCCTGAGATGTTCACGGAATCCCTTCTCTACTGCATCAGCTTCTTTGACAGTTTTAATAGAAACACCGGCGCGCGCTTTCCGGTTTCGGACAACAAAAGCGTCACACACGACCTTGAGGGTTTGGTCATGTGGACGCTTAAAGAAAGAACTGTACTTAGCTGCAAGTCTCTGCTCCTCACCGGCTTCTGTAAATTCCAAAAACAGTAATTCTCTTACATCAACTTCATAGATACGAGAAAACTGAGCCAATTCATCAGCAGATATACTTCTCTTCCCAGCTTCCATTTCTCTCATGGTCGTCTTCTTCAAGTTCATGAGCTTTGCAGCTTCATCCTGAGTAAAACCTGCCCTAACACGCGCTTCTTTAAGCTTTTTAGCTGTAAAAAAAATATAGGGTGTCTAAATTAGACACCCTATACCAGGAATAGCTTAATTACAAGCTTTTCGGGAAATCTGAACCCGTTTTTCTTATGATAAATCTATGAAGATTGTCTCATAGAATCCTTCGAGATTTCAAAAGTCCCCAAAAGAACTTGCCGGCTCAATTAATGTTTCTGTGCGATAGCTGCCTGTGCTGCTGCAAGACGTGCAACAGGTACGCGGTAAGGAGAGCAGGATACATAGTCAAGACCGATCTTGTTGCAGAATTCAACAGAGGAAGGATCTCCACCGTGCTCACCACAGATACCAGCGTGAAGTGCAGGGTTAACAGGACGACCGAGCTTAAGAGCGGTATCCATGAGCTTACCAACACCAACCTGATCAAGCTTAGCGAACGGATCATACTCGTAGATCTTCTTATCGTAGTATGCGCCAAGGAACTTACCGGCATCATCACGGGAGAAGCCGAAGGTCATCTGAGTAAGATCGTTGGTACCGAAGCAGAAGAAGTCAGCTTCCTTAGCGATCTCATCAGCAGTGATTGCTGCTCTGGGGATCTCGATCATGGTACCAACCTCATACTTGAGGGTAGCGCCTGCATCAGCGATTTCCTTGTCAGCGGTAGCTACAACAATGTCCTTAACGAACTTGAATTCCTTAGCCTCACCAACGAGAGGAATCATGATCTCAGGAGCTACGTTGAACTCAGGATGCTTCTTGTTAACAGCGATTGCTGCACGGATAACTGCTGCGGTCTGCATCTTAGCGATTTCCGGATAGGTTACGGTAAGACGGCATCCACGATGACCCATCATAGGGTTGAACTCATGAAGAGCAGCGATGATAGCCTTGATCTGCTCAACGGACTTGCCCTGAGCT
>CAZUQW010000027.1:0-4149 GCA_964622575.1 uncultured Synergistaceae bacterium
GCAAGGGTCCCATGCACAGCGTCTACGTGATGCAGAAGGAGAACTCCATGCTGCAAGCACAGGTGGCCTCGCTGGAGGATACCAACAAAAAGCAGGCTGAAATGCTGGCAATGGTTATGGCGCGTCTTGACGCACTTGAAAAGGATCGGAAGCGCGACAAGAAAACGCGCTGATTCTGGAAGAGGCTTCTGATCTCCTGAGCTGAGCGGGAGCAGAAGAAAGAGAAAATCCCCGCTTTCCCGAGGGCAGCTTTTCGGGAAAGCGGGGATTTTCTTGTACGAACGTAGGAAATGAAGGGAAGAGAGGCTATTGGCCTTCCGTCGCGCTCCACGCGCCGTCCCAGACGACGCGGCGGTAGGTGCGGCGGTCTGTGGCGCCTTCTGTGGAAATGCAGAGCACCTGGGAGTTCTCGTCGAGGCGAAGCTGTTCTTTCAGCCATTTCAGCGCGGGGCGGCGCAGCGCTTCGCTGAGCAGTCCCACGGTGGAGGCGCCGCTTTCGCCGGAAATGATGCGGCTGTCGCCGGGCAGCGGCGAGCCGAGGATTCTCATTCCCTGGGCGGCGGAAGAGTCGGGCATGGAGACGAATACGCCGCCCAGAGCTTCCAGCAGTTCCCAGGCGACGCTGCAGGGCACGCCGCAGGAAAGTCCGGCCATAATGGAGTCCAGCGGCCCGTCCACTGAATGGAGTTTGCCGTCGTGGGCTTCGGCGGTGCGGTAGAGGCAGTCCGCCCGATTGGGTTCGACGATGACGGTCAGCGGCCTCTTTTCGCCGCAAAGGTGGGCGGCGAAGGTTGCGGCGGCGGCAGCCATGGAGCCGACGCCGGCCTGGAGAAACAGATGGGTGGGCAATCGGTCCAGCTGCCGGAAGGCCTCGCCGATGAGGGTCATGTAGCCCTGCATGATCCACGTGGGGACGGTGGTGTAGCCGGGCCACGAGGTGTCCTGAAGCAGCAGCCAGCCGTTCTTTTCGGCGTCGTCGCGAGCCATGGCGACGGAAGCGTCGTAGTTGACGGGGGTGACGATCACCTCGGCGCCCGTCTTTCTGATGTTTTGGACGCGCTCGGCGGCGCTGCCGCGGGGCATATAGACGAGGCAGCGCTGTTTCAGCTGTGCGGCGGCCCAGGCCACGCCACGGCCGTGGTTGCCGTCGGTGGCGGTGATAAAGGTGGTGCCGTCGATGTGTTTCAGCGTGTCGCCGTCGGTCAGCTTTTGGAACGTCAGACCATCGTCGTCCCAGTGGAGCTTTTCGGCGATGCAGCGCGCGGCGCACCAGCTGCCGCCCAGCACTTTGAAGGAATTCAGACCGAGGCGGAAACTTTCGTCCTTCACGTACAGCCCTCCGATGCCCAGTTCGCGGGCCAGCGCTGAAAGCCCGACCAGCGGCGTGGGGGCATAACCGGGAATGCTGCGGTGAAAGCTCAGGACCTTCTGCGCTTCCTGCTGCGTAAAAAACGAGGCGGACGGCGGAAGAGCGCTGCTGCCCTCGAGGGTGACGGCTTTGAATTGACTTTTCATGATGACCTCCGGAAGAAAGCGGCGGAAGCCGCATATTTTTTTGTCGTTGCGATCCATTATAGACGAAAAGGGGGGACTTGTGAAAAAAAGACCTTGTGAAGAACGGCGCCGGCGGATGTCAACCTTGGAGCGTTGCGCTTTTTTCGCGCTTCCCTTTGGCCGTGGCGGGAAAAGATGTATTTATCGGGAATGTTGTTTATAAATAAAAATTGATTTTTCGTGCCGAAAATGGTAGGGTGAAATGGCGCAGGAAATGTGCACGACATTCTGTATGGGACAGAATCGTCGAAATCGCCATATTCTGGAGAGGAGCGTTTCAAGCATGACAGAGAAGAAAGCTGCCGAGGCGCAGGACGACTACAAAAAAGCCGCGCGTCAGGCGGGGCTGCGGAGCGCCAAGCTGGGCGACGCGTCGCCCGAGGTGATGAAGAACTTCGCGAGTCTGGCCGGCGCCGTACTCAAGGACGGCGCAGTGTCGCTGAAGGCGAAGGAGCTGATCAGCGTGGCCCTTGCCGTTCAGGCTCACTGCAAGATGTGCATTTTCGCCCACGTCAAGAACGCCATTCAGGCCGGCGTCACCCGTGAGGAGCTTGTGGAGGCCCTCGGCGTCGCCGTGCTTATGGGCGGCGGTCCCAGTGCCTCCTACTCGGCCATTGCCCTGGAAGTCTTTGACCAGTTCAGCGCCAAGTAAGCGTTCGCCGAAGGCGCGCGATTTTCGAAAAATCATATCCAATCAAAGGAGCGGAGATCAATGAAAAAAGCACTGCTGGTGGCGTTGGTTTGTTCGTTTGTGGTGGCGGCTCAGGCCCTTTTCGCCGCCGAGCCTTCTGTGGGTTTCTCCGAGGTGACGGGTGACGGGCTGCGCATTGTGACTCTGTCGGAAAACGTCAACACCGGACATCCCGAAGTGGACGCGGAGTTCGGATTTTCGGCGCTGATCGAGAAGGACGGCAAACAGTACGTCTTCGACACGGGCAAGGCCGGCCATTTCCTCGAGAACGCCAAGAAGCTGAAAATCGACCTGGGCAAAACCACCGATGTGCTGCTGAGCCACGCCCATTACGACCACTGCGGCGGCCTGATCAAGTATCTCGACGCCTTTTCGTCGAAGCCCCACACCCTCTGGGTCAAGGACTGCTTCTTCGAGAGCGCACAGGACAAGTACTACGACGACATCGTCGGCGCCAAGCTCGACTTCACCGACGGCAAGCCCGGCTATTTCAACATCGGCATCGACTTCACCGAAGAGCAGCTCAAGGAGCGCGGAACGGAAATCCGCTACCTCACCGCCAACGAGACCAAGCTGGCCGACGGAATTACCGTCTACGGCTCCTTTACCCGCGTGCCGCTGGATCCCAAGATGCTGCTGAAAACGGCTGACGGCCATTATGTCGTCGACGACTTCGACGAGGAGATCGCCGTGGCCGTCGACACCAGCAAGGGCCTGGTCATTTTGACGGGATGCAGCCACACGGGCGTCGTCAACATCGTCAACGCCGTGAAAGAGCGCTCGGGCAAAAACGTCTACGCCGTCATCGGCGGATTCCACCTGCTGGACTCCACCGAAAAACAGATCCAGGACTGCATCGACCTCTTCAAGGGACTGGGCATCGAGCACCTCGGCCTCGCCCACTGCACCGGCCCTCTGGCCAAGAAGATGTTCCTTCAGCAGCTGCCCGAATCGTCGTTTATCGACTCCACCGGCAGCGTCTTCGAGATGAAGTAGGCAGGCGGCTCTGCGGGAAAAACGCCAAGCCATAAAAATGGTACAGACGAGATCTCTCCCGTCTGTACCATTTTTTGTATGAGTGAACGGAGCGCGGCCGTCGCTTTCCTTATAAAGGGAAATTTTACAGGGCCTCCGCCAGCTTCTCCACCATGGCTGCCACGGCCTCGAGGCCGCGGCGGTCCTCGTCGTCGAAACGCCCCGCCTCGGGACTGTCCAGATCGAGCACGCCCCACAGCTTTCCGCTCACGAAAAGTGGGATGACCAGCTCCGACCGGGAAGCGTCGTCGCAGGCGATGTGGCCGGGAAAACGATGCACGTCGGGCACAATCTGGACGCAGCCCGACTGCGCCGCCGTGCCGCATACGCCCTTTCCCACGGCGATGCGCGAGCAGGCCGGTTTCCCGCAGAAAGGCCCCAGAACCAGATCGTCGCCGCGGCGGATGTACAACCCCACCCAATTCACCTTGCCCATCATCCAGTAAAGAGCCGCCATGAAGTTGCAGAGATTGGCCAGCGGGTCCCGTTCGGACGCCGCGATGCCCTGAAGCCGCACGGCAATCAGCCGGCAGCGCTGAGACTTGTCGAGACCTTCGGGAATATCGGTGCGGATCATCGGAACACCTCCAGTAAGTTCGGCTTTGAATTCATTGTATCACAGTGCGCATCGTCGGCGCTGTGTCGCCGGTGAGGCGTTTCATTGGTCGCGAGCAGCGCCCCAAACCGTTTTTCAACCACAGGAACTCGTTCCCACGGCGCACTGCCCCAAAAGAGCCGTGTGTCAAAGGATTATTAAAAGACAGAATATTTTGTTAATTATGGATACAGTTGACATATCTGTAATAGTTGACATGATAATCATCGATATAGCGAAGATATTCATTTCAAGTTGTGTTAAAAGTCATGAA
>CAZUQW010000028.1:0-209 GCA_964622575.1 uncultured Synergistaceae bacterium
ACAAGATTACAAGTATTCCCGAAGAGATAAAAGAGAATCAATATCAACTCTCTGAAGGAAAACCAGTGGGTCAACCATTTTTATTGGAATACATGGGGTTTTTCGAAAATGAATCGGATATTGATAACTCCCCATTCCAAAATTTTGATGCAGTTCAAGCAGGAGACATTAAATATAAAGATCAAAATAACGATGGTATTGTTGATGAA
>CAZUQW010000028.1:219-745 GCA_964622575.1 uncultured Synergistaceae bacterium
AAAGAGATTTTTATCCGATTGGGTATACCAATATACCCGAATTAACCGTGGGTCTAAATCTCGGTCTCGAATACAAAAACGTATATCTTAACGCTTTTATCCAGGGCGTAACAAATCGTTCGGTATATCTTTCAGGTAGTAATTTCCATGCTTTTCAGAACGATGGTAAAATATCGTCTATGGCGCTTAACAGGTGGACAAACGCTACACATGAATCCGCAAGTTATCCAAGATTGTCATCACAAAACAATTCAAATAATTTTCAAAATTCATCGTTTTGGCAAAGGGATGGAAGTTTTATGAATCTTAGAAATATTGAATTTGGATATAACATTCCCAATACTTTATTGAATAAAAACGGTATAAAGGAAGCAACGCTATTCATTAGCGGTACTAATCTTTTAAAATGGGACCATGTTAAAATAGCAGACCCTGAAATACTTACAGGATATCCTGCAATGAGTGCATTCAACATAGGAGCGAAAATTCAATTTTAAATTCAAAATTTTTACACAATGAAAATTTA
>CAZUQW010000028.1:755-3037 GCA_964622575.1 uncultured Synergistaceae bacterium
TTATTTTGCTCATTTATTGAAGTAGTTCCGTTATCACATAAACCTACTATTCTTATTATTTTATCTATTCTTACTTTTTGTTTAATATCTGTATTATCTAAAAATTTTATATTATCATTTTCATGATAAAATCTTGAACCCAAAACTTGATTTAATTGCAAATCCTTTATTTCTAGCCATGTTTGGTCGCTAGAATTTATTTTGTAACCATATTGTATATACTCTTTTTCTCTTGCTGTTTTGTTTCATGCGAAGGATATTTAGAGCCGGAAATTATGAGCGAGATAACCGTTGAAGAGGCGACATCAGAATATAACTATGTGAGAGGTCAAGTTGCCCACATCTATGGAGATATCAAATCTGGCTTTTTAATTATTAACGGGGCTATGTTAGCTTCTGCATCGGACGAAGCAGAGCATACGCTAGGTACCGCAGCAATTCAACATTTCAATCGAGGAACATGGAATGAATTTCAAAATCCGGATAATGTCTGGAATGACTATTATCGCAGCATTCGGAAAATCAACAAATTTCTTATTTCGAGTGATAACGTCAACTTGGATCATCTTAAGAATAATCCGGACCAGCAAACTGTTTATGAAACCTATATGGCGAATATCAATCGATGGAAGTATGAAGTACGCTTTTTAAGGGCTTTTTTTTACTTTGAACTGATCAAACGTTATGGTGGAGTTCCGTTAATTACTGATCTATATTCATTAGACGATTCTTTTGACAACATTCCGAGAAGTTCATTGGCTGATTGCATTGATTTTATTACCGACGAATGTGATGCTGCAGCCCAGGCATTACCGCCAAGATACGATGCCGGTGAGCTGGGCAGAGTAACTCAAGTGGCTGCGATGGCGCTAAAGAGTCGTGTTTTATTATATGCTGCAAGTGAATTGTTTAATAACATAAGTTGGGCATCCGGGTATACTAATACCTCATTAATCGCATTGAGTGGCGACAGACAAGTGCGTTGGCAATCCGCTGCGAATGCGGCTAAAGCTGCCATAACCCTTGCAGAAAACAACGGTTACGTTTTGAGTTCAAATTACAAAGCTATCTTTGGACCTAATACCCATACAAATAATGAAGTTATCTTTTTCCGTCGGGAATCAGCAAGCAATTCATTTGAAAAAGCAAATATTTCCGTAGGATTTGATTTAGGAAATAGCGGAACAACTCCTACTCAAAATCTGGTAGATGCATACGAGATGAATGACGGAAGTAAATTTGACTGGAATAACCCGGAACATGCGGCCAATCCTTATGCAAATAGAGATCCTCGTTTAGCGTTGACCATAGCTACCAACAACAGTACTTTTAAGGGAAGACCAATGGAATGCTGGAAAGGAGGACAAGATGGGCCACCTATTACTCAGGCTTCAAAAACTGGATATTATTTGAGAAAATATGTGAACGAAGATCTGAATCTTGTCACCAATCAAACAAGTACACATAGTTGGGTGATTTTCAGGTTGGCAGAGCTATATCTGAATTACGCAGAAGCACTCAATGAAGCAGATCCCGGAAACAACGATATCAAAACGTATGTTGATAAAGTACGCCAAAGAAGTGGTGTTAATATGCCTGGTCTACCTTCGGATTTGAGCCAATCGCAAATGCGCGAGAGAATTTACAATGAGAGACAGGTAGAATTTGCTTTTGAAGACCATCGTTTATGGGATTTACGAAGATGGATGACCGCTTCTTCTGTTTTAACAGCCCCAGTTAGAGGAGTACAAATCTCAAAGATATCTGACAATCAATTCAATTATAACGTAACTAATGTTGAATCACGTACGTTCTTGCCTAAAATGAATTTTTATCCGATTCCTCAAAATGAGATTTATATTAATAAGGCATTGATTCAAAATCCTTTATGGTAGCTATGTGAATTTTTAAACATATTAAATTTAACAAAGATGAATAAGTTTTATCGTACTACTTTGGCAATAATAATTATATTTGGAATAGTGTTATCACTATCTTCATGCTGGGATGATATTACGTACAGAGATGCAGAATATCCTGAACAGCTAATTTATATGCCAACGGCTTATTATAACAACAGTCAATATCTAATTAACGATATAAATAGGATAAGAGGAGAACTACCTATAGAGGGAAATCCCTACAAGTATGTTATTGACGTAGAAAAAGGAGAATTCCGGGTACCATTAGCTGTATATAGATCTGGTATTAATAATGACGGAGCATTCACTGTGAATATAAATGTTAATAATGATACAATTGCAAAAATAAATGAAAATAGA
>CAZUQW010000029.1:0-2697 GCA_964622575.1 uncultured Synergistaceae bacterium
TGATCCGGATCTGAATCCTACGTTTGCCAATAAGTATACGAAGGAGTCCTTAAGTGAAGGAAGCCTTATATTTGAGAATACAGATAATCAGAATACGGATACCTGCCCTTATTACATGTTGTATTCGAATTCGAATGATTCTTATACACTTTATTCTTATGCACAGCAGTCAGGAGCTTCTTATGATAAGGTCTATGTTCAGACGGCAGATGGATATGATGCAGAAGGCCAGATTCTGAGCAGACTGCAGAAGGTTAACAGCGCAGAGATTAAGAAGGTATATCAGCTTGCTGGTCACAGCGAAGTTGAATTAGGTAAGGCCGAGACGAATTATCTTAGCAAGAAGAATCTGACTCTTGAAACCCTGAATCTTCGTACCGATGCGATTCCGGATGATTGTTCTCTTCTGATTCTGAATGGACCTGTTTCGGATATCGGTACGGATGAGCTTGATCTTATTCGTGATTACTTAAAAAAAGGTGGTAAGATGCTTCTTACCATGAATCCAGACTCTATTACAAGTGCTGATGGTACACCGAATCTGAATGCATTCCTGACCGAGTATGGTCTGACTCCGACTGCGGGTATTGTTGAAGATCTCGATTCTTCCTACAGAAATAGTCAGAATAACTATTTCCTCTATCCGGACCTTACCAGTGCATCCAGCCTTACGGATGGTATTGCTACGAAGCCTTCGGTGCTTGTTCCTTATGCAATTGGCTTTAGTATTCCTACAGATGACAATTCTACAGCGGTAAGTATTCTTAACACTTCTGATACAGTGAAAATTGCCTCTGTTGAAGATGCTACAGCTGCCTACAATAATAATGAGAATAGTGATGAGAGTAGTCCGGCAGATCCTGATACACAGGGAAGAGTATCTCTTGGTGCTGCGGTCTCTACGAATAATGATGGGAAGAATAATCTCGTGGTTCTGTCTTCCTGCTATATGTTCTTGGATAACGTAGAACAGATTGCTCCTGGTATGAACAGTGCTTTATTTGGAAATATCGTATCGAATAGTATCGTTTCATCAGATGATAGTGATGCTATTGTGGTGGCTCCCAAGCCTTATAATGCGACTGTTCTTCAGTTTACAGCTCTTCAGGTTGGAGTCTTTGCGGTTGTTTGGATTGCACTCATTCCTCTTGTACTTCTTGTGTTTGGAATTACCATCTGGGTGGTTCGAAAGAGAAGATAAAGCGATAATATGTTCCAATCGGAAGAAAAGATTTAAAACCAAAAAGGATGGGGAAGAATTATTCTTCCTCATCCTTATTTTTTAACTGATCCCGATTCCTTTTGGAGATCTTTATGTAAGTATTAATGACCCATAACATGATGGGAATGACGATGGTGGCAGCGATGGATCCGCCGAGAAGATGCATGGTATTTGGATCATCGATCAGTGCAAAGATGAAGGTTAAGACATATAAGCCGACGAGAATGATAATTCCAAGCAGAGCAGTTATAGATCTTAATTTATACATGGTTTACCTCTTGTCTATTGTATGTTGTTAGAACGAAATAATTGTACTGTACTTTACGAAAACTTTTCAAGTCTGGATAGATATTTTATGCATGGAATGGTAAAATATTCATGTTCTGCCAAAGGCAGATAGTAGAAATAGAAGGGAAAGTAAAATTATGAGTTTACTTGAAGATTGGCGAAATGATGCCTATGACAGAGGAGAAGACCCTCAGAAATTAAAGGCTTTTTGGGATGCTTATTTCATTAAGGAGAGAGATCTCTATCAGGTCCTTCTGAAAGATCCTAAGAACGTTGTTACCGGTACTGTTGCTGAACTGGCTGAGAAGTATGGTCTTGATCTTATGACTATGGTTGGTTTCCTGGATGGTATCAATGATAGCCTGATTACTCCGAACCCCATTGAGACTATGGATGCTGATACCAAGGTTTCTCTTGGATTTGATGCAAAGAAGCTCTACATGAATATGGTAGATGCAGAAGCTGACTGGCTTTACAATCTCCCTGAATGGAATGATATCTTCACGGAAGACGAACGTAAGGAACTCTATCGTGAACAGAAGAATTCTAAGACCATTCGTAAGCCTAAGAAGATTGGCCGTAATGATCCTTGCCCTTGTGGTTCCGGAAGAAAGTATAAGCAGTGCCATGGTAAGCCTGGTGCAGAGCCTTTAGATCCGAAATATCTTGAGTTTTAATTTCTGATGATTACTGCAATATAATCTGATGTTGGATTCGATCTGATATACATTAGACAATGAAGATCCATCGCGTGATATGCGATGGATCTTTTTTAGTTTGCGCGCCATGGGCGCGCTCTAACGGGTGAAAGTCCCGAGTACGCGTAGGCAACGACGAAGTACATAGCTGAACAGCAAGGGTGTCCATCGCGAGGTGGAATCTGAAGGAAGCTGTAGGCAAACCCTTGGCCTGACGTACAGGAACCACATATAAGGCTGGGAAATACGGATAAGTCGGCTAAAAGCGATGAAGTCCAAAAGTTGCTGGAAGTACCAGTAAATGTGGCAGGTAGATGAGGGAAAAGAGCGTGCACCTTAAGCGTGGAGGTCTCACAGGCGGTCTCATTAGCCGTAGTAACAACGAACTGTGAGAAGTCAGCAGAGCCCATAGTAGTGAGGAAGTCCCTGTAATGGGGATGGAGCGAAGGGGCGAACAATCAATCAGTTGAAGTACGTTCCACTTCGTAG
>CAZUQW010000030.1:0-2400 GCA_964622575.1 uncultured Synergistaceae bacterium
CGCGCCTCCGTTACTCTTTGGGAGGCGACCGCCCCAGTCAAACTGCCCGCCTGACTGTGTCCTCTTCGTCGATTCAGACGCTAAAGTTAGATGTTCAAAATCCCAAGGGTGGTATCCCAACAATGGCTCTGAAATAGCCAAAACTCTTTCTTCGCAGCCTCCCACCTATCCTGTGCATGAAATTTCAAACATCAGTATCAGGTTACAGTAAAGCTCCATGGGGTCTCTCCGTCCTACCACGGTTAACCGGCGTCTTGACCGGTACCACAATTTCACTGGATCTCTCGTTGAGACAGCGCTCAAATCGTTACGCCATTCGTGCAGGTCGGAACTTACCCGACAAGGAATTTCGCTACCTTAGGACCGTTATAGTTACGGCCGCCGTTTACTGGGGCTTCATTTCTGGGCTTCGTCTTGCGACTAACCTTTCCATTTAACCTTCCAGCACCGGGCAGGCGTCAGACCCTATACTTCGACTTGCGTCTTATGCAGAGTCCTGTGTTTTTGTTAAACAGTCGCTTGAGCCTGGTTTCTGTGGCTGCTCTCCGCTCGTCCTTACGGTCTTCACGGATGCAGCACTCCTTCTCCCTAAGTTACGGAGTTAACTTGCAGAGTTCCTTAACGAGAGTTTTTCCACTCACCTTAGCTTGTTCAGCTTGACCACCTGTGTCGGTTTCGGGTACGGGCGCGCCAACTGCTCCCTAGCAGCTTTTCCTGGCAGCCGAGCTTCGGCAGCTTCGCCTCTAACGAGGCTCCTCATGGGAGTTCAGCCTTTATGGAGGGATGTGCTTGACTGTCTCTCCGGCCTAACTCTTTAAACTGGCTCTTCCATCCGCCAGCCTGCTTAGCTTTCTGCGTCACTGCTTCGGTCATGCGCCTTTGGCGCGGCGCAGGAATTTCAACCTGCTCTCCATCAACTACGCTTTTCAGCCTTATCTTAGGTCCCGACTTACCCTGGGCGGATCAACCTTCCCCAGGAACCCTTGGTCTTTCGGTGTATTTGATTCTCGCAAATATGTCGTTACTCATGCCGGCATTCTCACTACTCAGCTGTCCACGGTCTCTCACGAGACTGCTTCGGCCTGCTGACTACGCTCCCCTACCGATGAACTTTCGTCCATCCCACAGCTTCGGCGGTATGCTTAGCCCCCTACATTTTCGGCGCGGGGATCCTCGACCAGTGAGCTGTTACGCACTCTTTAAAGGGTGGCTGCTTCTGAGCCAACCTCCTGGCTGTTTCGGGGTTCCCACATCCTTGTCACACTTAGCATACTCTTTGGGGCCTTAGCTGGTGATCTGGGCTGTTTCCCTTTTGACCACGAACCTTATCACCCGTAGTCTCACTCTCGATCTTCACGTCGCGCTATTCGGAGTTTGATGGCTCGCACAAATCCCCCAGGACCGTTTGAGCTGTCAGTCGCTCTACCTTCGCGACGAATCAATCGGGGCTGCACCTCAATGCATTTCGGGGAGAACCAGCTATTACCTAACTCGATTAGCTTTTCACTCCTAACCACAGGTCATCCAAGACTTTTTCAACAGGCACTGGTTCGGTCCTCCATGGGGTTTCACCCCCACTTCAACCTGCCCATGGCTAGATCGTCAGGCTTCGGGTTTATTGCACGAAACTTATCGCCCTCTTCGGACTCGCTTTCGCTTCGGCTCCGGAACTTACATCCCTTAACCTCGCTTCGCACAATATCTCGCCGGCTCATTTTTCAATAGGCACGCTGTCACCTTTACCGTATCGCTACGGCTTCGGGCTTCAACTGCTTGTAGGCATTGAATTTCAGGTCTCTTTCACTCCCCTCCCGGGGTGCTTTTCACCTTTCCCTCTCGGTACTATGCGCTATCGGTCACTTACTGTATTTAGCCTTGGACCATGGTCGGCCCGGCTTCAACCAGAATTCCTCGTGCTCCGGTCTACTTGGGTGTATTCTCAGAGGCCAATTGTTTTCGTCTACGGGGCTTTCACCTTCTTCGGCGCGCTTTTCCAACACGCTTCGACTAACTTTTGGCTTTTTCACTCTGTGGAAGCTCAGCAGCGCTTCCTGGAATATCCCGCTACCCCCAAGCAGCAACGGCTGCTGCCTTACACTGCTCGGGTTTGGGCTTGCCCCTGTTCGCTCACCACTACTGGGGGGATCTCTTCGATTTCTTTTCCTCCGGCTACTGAGATGTTTCACTTCACCGGGTTCCTCTCCTGCTCGGAGTCATGGGACTGCTCCCATGGGGTTGCCCCATTCAGATATCCGCGGATCTCGGCCTGCTTGCGGCTCCCCGCGGCGTTTCGCCGCTTGCTGCGTCTTTCTTCGGCTGTAAGTGCCAAGGCATCCGTTCAATGCCCTTTCTTCCTTAACCTGTTTCAGTTTCATCCTGTTCGGTTGTCGAGATGCGATT
>CAZUQW010000031.1:0-2247 GCA_964622575.1 uncultured Synergistaceae bacterium
TCGTCTTTCTTTGGAACTACTTTAGTAGTTCTTTCTTTATTCTCCTTCTCCTTCTCCTTCTCCTTCTCCTTCTCCTTCTCATAGTGCAAATTTTGCTTTTGCATCACTTGCATGCTTTTGTATGCATTTGCATCGGATTTCCAACGAGAATTTGCAGCCTCTCTCCTTCTCTCAGATATCCGCTCAAACTTCTTATTATCTCGGTCTATGGCTGAGCGCATAAGCCCCGTAACTGCCTTGATAATAGCATCATCGGGAGTAATGCCGCCAAAAGCATAATTACAGATGGCTTCATAACTCTCAAGACGCTGCTCTTTGGGGAGTTCCTGTAATACCTCCCACCAATCTTTATAGAATACAAAACTATTTCTCATTGTGACCTCCTTTCTGCGCTCTATAGGCCCGTAGACCTGCCCATAGAGGGGCGTTGCTGTGCTTGACAGCATTATCTATAAATGTGCCAACTTGCTGCGGTTCTGTCTGTTTCATCGCACACCCTCCCCGAATAAAGACAATTGCACAGGGCCACGGTGTACCCACTTACTTTTGTCTGCTGTATAGTGGTTGGCAGAGTAGCCTGTCGTTGCGTCCTTGCTTCGTCCGATACTTTGGAGTAGTCCCTCGTCTACCAAGTCCTGCACATACCACGTTATGCTATTCCGAAGAATGCCTGTGGCTATTGCACAATCCAAGGTTGTGCCAGTCGTATATTGAAAGAACTCAAATACTTTGGTAATGTCCTTTTCTTTTCGTATCTTTGCACCGTGTGTGGGGCTGCATGGCTGAGGCTGTGTGGCTCTTTCTCTTTTCATAATCTCACTTCTTTTAGGTCTGAATCTTTGTACCATACTTTGCCTCCAGCCCTCGTTGGGGTAAGTATACCAGCTTGTTCCCACCGCCATAGAGTACCCAGCGATACGCCTTTATGTTCAGCGAACTGCCTGCGAGTGTACACTTGTTCGGCTTGGGGTGCTGCGGTTACATACTCCTTGATAATCTGTAAGGCAAATTCCTTTAGGTCTGCCAATGTAACCGTAACGGTTACATTGGCACCGCTCTTTATTAGTTCCTGAATGTTCATTTTACAGCCTCCTTTCTGTCAGTGTGCATCCACTCGTCAAGCTCCTGGGAATCGAAATAGAGCCGTCCCCCCGTTGGTTTGTAGTGGGGAATTTGTTTGCGCATGGTCAGCTTGTAGATGTGCCTAACGCTCATCCTTGTGTACTTTGCAGCTTCTTGAGCCGTCATCATTCTATTGTCCATCTTACCTAATTTTAGATGGTTGAGGCATCGGGAATGGTGTAAGTCATACCGTCACTTTCTTCACCTCTTATTTTGCGCTCTAAAGGCAATGGCTTACACTTCACTACCCCGAGCACATCGGCAAAATTATCACACAAAGACGCTAAAAAAAAGAAAAACGAAATCACAAATGCCACAACGTCTCGGTTGTGGCAAAAAAGCCATGAAAAAAGCCAAAAATAAATGCAAAAAAGATTTGGCGATTAAGAAAAAAGCATTATATTAGGTTTCTGAGCATGAAAAAAGCGTAACCAATCGGCTACGCTTTTACTTTTAGTCAATCAAACTGACCGTCTCTTTCTTTATCTCATCATCTATGTCACGGTATCGGGCAAAGGCCCTGCTTCCCTCGGCGTGACCGCTCATAGAGCCTATTAGGTTGGGGTCTTTCACTTTCTTGTATAGATTGCCGATGAAGGTGCGTCTTGCCATATGAGATGAGGCTATCTCGTTGAGCGGTCGCTGCTCCTCCTGTCCTGTGGTTGGGTTGAGTATCGTCACCACTCGATGAATGCCGCAGATAGTAAGTATCTCCTTTATTGCTTCATTGTACTTTTGAGGCGAAATAAAGGGGAATAGGCGGCCTTTCTTGTCCATCCCCTTGTACTTCTCCACTAAAGCCATTGCACGGCGATTTAGGGGCACTTCTACGGTCACGGGCGTTTTATCCTTGGTCTTTCGGGCGATGTATTGTATCTCGTCACCAACCAAGTTACTATTCTTCATGCGGATAAGGTCGCCCACCCTACAGCCGATGAGGCATTGAAATATGAAAATGTCTCTCTGCGTCTCCAAATGCCTGTTAGTAGAGAAGTCCCAATCGGCAATTGTGTTGCGCTCCTCCAGCGAAAGGAAATAGGGTGTACCGTATCTCTCCGATTTAATAGTGATGTTCTTAAATGGGTCGTTTTTCGTGTATTCATTTCTGATCAGCCACGAAAAGAA
>CAZUQW010000032.1:0-2235 GCA_964622575.1 uncultured Synergistaceae bacterium
CAAGTCATAGTTGGCACCGTCGATGCTGTCAAAACCGTTCGTAGGTCTGTAAGAATATGTATTGGAATGCGGACAAAACAACTGTGCCTAAAACAGTTTTCAAAGAACGACTTTATCAAACAATAAAAAAAGAAACTTGGATTATTGATGGTAATTATGGTTCAACTCTGGAAATACGCTTACAAGCTTGTGATACTGTATTTTTTTTGGATTACCCATTGGATGTGTGCCTTGATGGAATTATGTCAAGGAGAGGTAAAGTGAGGTCAGATATGCCGTGGGTAGAATTGGAAAATGATGTAGATGAAGAATTTATTCGTTTTGTTAAAGACTATAATACAGTTAGCAGACCAACAGTGGTGGAATTGTTAAGTAAATATGCAGATAAAGATATTCACATATTCAAAAATCGTAAGGAAGCTACTATATTTATAGAACAAATAACTGGAATTTGAAGAGGTGAAATACAATGAACGAAATAGTTACGGAAAGATTATTGATACGAAATTTTGAAATTGAAGATGCACCCTCCTGCTTAGTGGGATGGGGAAGGGACAGAAATCTTGGGAAATACATACTCGGTTATCCGGCAGAAGAACACCAAATGGAAGCATTTGTATCTGCCTGGGCAGAAAATGAAAATGCATGGGTCATTGTTGAAAAAGAGAGCAAAAATTCTATTGGATATATTACAATTGATATACCATATATGCAGCTTGGAATTGGAGAAATAGGGTATGTGATAGGGGAAAGTTATCAGCATAAAGGATATGCATACGAGGCGTTGAATTGTATTATTCAAGAATATTTATTCAATAGAAGATTGTATATGCTTGAAGCAAAATATAATGTGAGCAACACTGCTTCGGGGAATTTATTGAGAAAACTGGGCTTTCAAATTGACGGAGAACTTAGAAACAGAAGAATTGATATTGTATCAGGAAAACGCAACAATCTAGTGATTTGTTCTATTACTAAAGAAGATAATCTCTGTTAGAAATGGAATATCATTAACAAATTTTATTATGGAGAAATAAATAACTTTCTTTTTGTCAAGATAAATGGGCAATAGTAAATTTGATGAGGTGATGAATATGGTATATAGACTTCCACAAATTGATGATAAAAGCATCTTGCAAGAATACATGCAGGAACACTATGACAATAAAGAGAATAGCATTAGTGCAAGTCTCGGATTACCAGCTTCTGAGTATCATGATTGGGTAGAAAAGATACATAGAAATGCTATGGTTGGGGATGAACAATGGGGTAAATCCTTGTTGTACCTTTGTTTTGAGAATAACAAACTAATAGGGTTATTAAGCGTTCGTTACGAATTGCCTGAAAATCTCACTAAAGTATTGGGTGACATCGGATATGGTGTAAGTCCATCAGAAAGAAATAAGGGTTATGCTACTACCATGCTTCGCTATGCATTGTCTGTTTGTAAAGAAAAAGGGATGAATAATGTTTTGCTTGGTTGCTATAAGGATAACTTGGCATCGGCGGCTACTATTAAAAAGAATGGCGGGGTATTGGTAGATGAAAATGATAACTATAACGAAGGAAGGATTAGCCAGTATTATTCCATAAAATTGTAGAAAAAAGTATAACTGTTCAATAAATATAAATTTGTCGAACACATGAAAATTTGAAGTTTACGGAGGAATTAAGAATTGAATCAGTGGTATTTTACTATAGGAATACTGTTTATATTGTTTATGTTGATTGTCAGGATTATCATTGGCATTATTTTGTTTATTGTTCATAAGGTCAGAAAACATGATAATAAAACTACTGTTGTCTCGATGGGTATTAATTTTGTTCTGCTTGTGGTGGTTATTTTATATGCACTTTCTCACTCTACATATTATAGGTACAATGATTGGGCTATTCTACAAAGTAATATTCATATGGTTGAACAGAAGTATGGAGAGTTTGATTTGGGAGAAATAAAAGAAAACGAAAAAGGGAAAGTTGCTTATTACATATATACAGATAATGGTCCGATTATGCCTGACCATCTAAAACATTATTATTATATTGAATATGATGAGTGGGGTGTAATTTATAATGTGTATGATTCTTGTCAGCCGGGAGGTTGATAACTTTTTGTTGGTAGGTGTTATCGCCATGCCGACACTCGCAAACGAGTTTGCTCGTTGTCGCGGCGTTCGCCGTATGCATCTTCGCACGAATGCGCCTGCCTGTGTGCGAGCACCCGGCAGTCACCTT
>CAZUQW010000033.1:0-849 GCA_964622575.1 uncultured Synergistaceae bacterium
ATCTCCCACCGCTGGTGATATAACATAAAACATATCTTTGTTTATATCGTTCGCTGTTAAATAACCTTGCGGGATGCCTCCTTCTACAAACTTTAAGTCTGCTTTTATAGGAAACACAAACTTATTTATTATCATATATTTTCACACCTTTCCTTTGTGTTCTATCTTTATTATACAACAAAAAAAGGGAATGTGTTAATTAATTCCCTTTAATGCTTTCCTTATAAACGTTTTTAGTTGTCTTCCAAACCTTAACCCATAGTAGTATGCAAAGTGTTCTCTAACTCTTTTTAAATAAGTATTAGAGGTTATATACTTGTTTGTAAACTCGCTTGTATAGTGCTTCAACTTAATATCATATGTAAATAATATGTAGAAGTTGTGATAACTTTTATCAAGTTGATAAACATTCCTAAATAGTAATAAGTTTGTTTTGTGGTCTGGTATCCCTAAATGTTTATAGGGGTTTTTAATCATTTTCTTGTTCTCTTGCTTCTCGCACTGCTTGATTAATTGCTTTTGCTTCTGCAATAATTTCTTCTCTTGTTTTGTCTGGTCTGTATAATCTGTTCGTATTCATTTCGCTTGCAATTCCTACATCATTTTTTTTATCTTCCATTTTATATTTCCTCCTTTTTTATACGTCGTTCGATGCATGCGGGAACCTTAAAGTAATCCTCGTATATAAATATGCTTGGTCATATGAGGACGACGTCCCATTTCCCTCTAACACGAAAGTTGCTCCCACAGGCAAACCTGAATCGCCATATAAAATATTTAAATTAGGTAAAGGCGTGCTAGCCGGAACTTTAACTAAAATTTCATTGTTTGTCTCCATTGAATTTGTAG
>CAZUQW010000033.1:859-2130 GCA_964622575.1 uncultured Synergistaceae bacterium
TCCTTATATTCTGATTAAATACCCCTGTTCTTTCCCATTCCAATTTTATAGGGTTTGATGCCGTTCCAACATAGTTTAATTTCTTCCCTGTTCCTAAAAAAGCATTATTAAGTAACTTATCAAGACCAGCATCTCGTATATAACCTTTTACAACTGCCATTTTAATTACCTCCTACTGTAATTCTTACTTTTTCAAAAAATAAAAGTCCTTGCTCTTCAAAAATAATCATGTTAGCGTCTCCACCACCCTCAATTAAGTTTAATTGGAAAAACGGGGTGCTATCACTTGGACTATATAAAAACTCTATCGCCCTAATATAAGCGTCTTCTGGTATTACATCTTCCAACGCTATTCTATTGAATTCAATTCCACCACCTACGTTTGTAAATGTAACTTCTGTTGATTCACTTTTTATTGTTGGTGCTACATTTGAAATTCTATATGCAGCCCTAACATAAACTGTTGACGGATCAAAAAGACCGTTTAAAATAACTAAACTCCCTGTGTTGCCTTGCTCTATTATAAAGCCTATTTTTTCGCCTCTTGCCATTTTTATTTCCTCCTTTTTTTCATTAAATTAATAATATAAGTTCTAACCAAATATGATTAAAGCCATTATTGCTACTTTTGTTTTCTACTAACCTACATCACAAAATAATATATTACCATTTCTTGTTACTAACGGACTTATATTTGAACCATTAGCAAGTGCCCTAATTCCAATACTATAAGCACCTGGCAAATCATATTCTCCATAATTTATATATCTTGTTTCTCCACCAGATAAAGTTGCTAAAATTATATTAGTATTTCCTTTATAAATTATAACTTCCCTTGTATCGTTATTTCTTACGGTTATAAACATATAAGTTATACCACCAATTATGTTACAAGTTGCGCCTGTTATTGACGGGGATATTGTTAATTCTATCATTTGATTATCGAAGTCACCAGTTAAAGTAATGTTTGAAGCAATTTGATAATTTGCACTTTGTAACTCTAAGTCACTTGATAACTCTATTGTCGCTTCTACATTCTGTGATGGTTGATAGTCTACATCTATATTATAATATATTTCTCCTACTAAGTCTATATTTGATACTTCACCCATTGTTAAGTCACTACTTACCAATAAAGTTGAATCAACTTTATGGCTTCCATGGTCATAAAACTCTGACATAAAACCTATGTCACCATCCAAGTTATAGTTGTTACTTAATCCAAGTTCTAACTCGCTTGATATATCAAACGATGCTTCTATATTAATTCT
>CAZUQW010000034.1:0-1965 GCA_964622575.1 uncultured Synergistaceae bacterium
TAGTATCTTGCCAAACTTAAGTAATTTACAACGGCTGGAGCTTCTTGCGATTCAAAGTGTGTCAGCCAATGGCATTGTTGATACTGGTTTTAGGCCTCCTCACAAGGTTCCTCATAGTTCCATTTCTGATCCTGCTTTGCTAGGTGGAGGCTCTCACACTGCTTATCCTGGGGAAATTAGTTTAGCCCATCATGGCTCGTTATTTTTAGATGAATTGGCTGAGTTTAAAAGATCAACATTAGAGGCTCTAAGAGTGCCTTTAGAAGCTGGAGAGATTAGTATTGCTCGCTTAAACTCTCAGCAGATTTATCCCGCCCGGTTTCAGTTAGTGGCAGCGGCTAATCCTTGTGCTTGCGGCTATTTAGATCATCCAGAACAGACTTGTGTATGTACGCACAGAGCAATTAATCAGTACCAGAGTAGGATATCTGGGCCCTTACTGGAACGTATAGATATTCATTATAAAGTGCCGCCATTAATGACTAGTTGGATTGAAGCCGAGCCTGCAGAGCCATCTGAGGTTGTACGGCAGCGAGTGGCTGAGTGTCGAGAGCGGCAACTGAAAAGGCAGGGTGTATTCAATGCGCACCTTAAGTCTGGACAGATTAGGCAATATTGCGTTCTTAGCCCCGAACTGCAGCGAGAGTTGGAATCAGCAGCACAGCAAAAAGCATGGTCAACTCGCGTTGTTCAATCAATTTTAAGGCTTGCACGTAGCGCTGCGGATATGCGTGGTGCGGAAGTGATTGAGGGTGATGATTTGGCTATGGCTATTTATTGTAGGCAACCGTTTTCTAAAAAAGAAGAGGGAAGGATTTATTGGCATGAGGTTAGAAAAGGTAGCTCAATTAACTGATGATTTAGGTGCTAAAATAATAGGACTTAAAAAATATAAATAATCAAATTGGGTAGGGAGCTGTGATGAGACCATTAGAGGGGATTAAGGTTTTAGAGTTGGGGCAATTAATTGCCGGACCTTTTGCAACTAAAATTTTAGGTGAGTTTGGTGCTGAGGTTATTAAGATTGAGCCTCCTGAGACAGGTGATCCTTTGAGAAAATGGCGTTTATTGCATGAGGGCACCTCTGTCTGGTGGGCTTCTCAGTCGCGTAATAAAAAGTCAGTCACTGTTAATCTCCGCTCTGAAGAAGGGCAGGAGCTGGTTCGTCGCTTAGTTAAAGAGGTCGATATGTTAGTTGAAAACTTTCGACCGGGCTCTTTGGAGAAGTGGGGGTTGAGTGAGGAGGTTCTTAAGGAGCTTAATCCTGAGCTCATCATGGTGCGCATTTCTGGCTATGGTCAGAGTGGGCCATATCGAGATCTACCCGGTTTTGGACTAGTTGGTGAGGCAATGGCAGGTTTTAGGCACTTGAGTGGTGAGCAAGGCAGGCCACCAGTGAGAGTAGGAGTGTCAATTGGGGATTCATTATCGGCTTTGCATGCGGTAATTGGTGCTCTAATGGCTTTGCGTCACCGTGAGGTGCAAAAAGGTGGTGGTCAGGTTGTTGATATTGCTCTTTATGAGTCAGTCTTCAATATGATGGAAAGTCTCGTGGCTGAGTATTCTATCTTTGGCGAGGTTCGACAGCCGGCCGGTAGTAGGCTGCCCGGCATCACTCCGAGCAATGCTTATCTCTGTGCAGATGGCAAGTACGCGTTGATTGCCGGTAATGGCGACAGTATTTTTAAGCGTTTGATGAGTCTTATCGGTCGGGATGATGTCGCTAATGATCCGGCCTTTGCTCATAATGATGGACGTTCTGCTGAGGCTGATTATATCGATTCAATTATCAGTCAGTGGACGATTCAACACTCCTTAGATGATGTGCTAGAAGCTTTGCATGAAAATAGAGTGCCGGCAGGTCGGGTTTATGATGTTGAGGATATTTATAATGATCCACACTATAAGGCACGTGAGATGTTGATTCAGGGTGAATTGGAAGATGGTACTGAGGTTACTTTGCCT
>CAZUQW010000035.1:0-1947 GCA_964622575.1 uncultured Synergistaceae bacterium
TATAATAGAAAGAGTTCTACGTAGATAATATCCAATAACGGGGGGTCAAACCGCTATTATCTGATTGCGCGCGAGGACGAAGGAAAAGCAGATAAACATTATCGCGTTGATAAGATGAAGAATATTGAAGTTCAAACTGTAAATGCTTGGCACCTGCGCAGAGGTAGGGATATTGACGTTTCCAAATACACAACAGAAAACTTTTCTATGTATGGCGGTGAAACCGAACGCGTAACAATACAGTTTTCAAACGCGCTGGCGGGCGTTGTAATTGACCGCTTCGGCAAGGATATACAGATACGCAAGGCAGACGAGGAACATTTTATTATAACCGTTTCCGTGGCGGTAAGCCCACAATTCTATGCGTGGGTATTCGGCTTGGGCGAGGGCGCGAAGATACTCGAGCCAAAAAGCGTGTATAAAGAAATGCGGAAGATGTTAAAAGACGCTCATGAGATGTACGTTGTCAAACGATGATGTAGGGAAGATGTAAAAAGTTCTTAAAAGATGTAGGGAGATGTAGAAAGTTCTACTCTCCCTATCAATTTTATAATCCAAACGCTTTGGCGAGTTTATTTGTTGCATTTTTCATATGTGCTAAATCAGATTTCACATAAAAATTCAGCGTTGTACTTGCGTCGGAATGACCTAAAATTTCTTGAACGCTTTTAATGTCTGCTCCATTGTTTAACAACAGAGTAGCGCAAGAATGGCGTAAATCGTGAGGAGATAATTCAGGCAAACCATTTCTTTTCATAAAACATTTGACCTTGCGCGTTATAGCGTTAGGGTCACGCGGAATATTATCATCATGCTCGTTTGGAAACACAAAGGCGTTTTCCCTGCTAAATAGGTGATAGTTTCGTTTATACTCTTTAAGCAGTTCCGCAACAGCGGATAGGACGGGAATAATGCGATTACTGTTTTCTGTCTTTGGAGTATCTATTACAATTCCATTTCTTTTGGTATAGGTAACATTGCGCTTTATCTCTATTATAAGGTTGTTAAAATCAATATCTCCCCACTGTAAGCCTAATAATTCTCCACGTCGCAATCCCGTTGTAATAAACAGATAAAGCATACACCGAAAATCTATTGGGCAATCGGGCAATAGCGAAAAGAATCTTTCTGCCTGCTCTTGGGTAAATGCCTCTACCTTTTTCTTTATCAGTTTCGGACATTCCACCTTATCCATAGGGTTTTTGAGGATTAGCTCTTGTTCTATGGCAAAACCGAATATCAGCGTTAATACACAATAATGGTGTCGTATTGTTTTATCCGATATTGGCTTCCCCTGTTTTGTTCTGTATGTTGTTCGCAGATATATGATGTATTCCTGTATTTGTAAGGAAGTTATATTTTGTAGCATTATCCCTTTGAAGTATTCAGACATCTTGTTTGTTATGTAGCGATAAAATTCAATAGTAGTGTGCTTATGTTCTCCATCACACACACCAAGGGGAAACCATACGTTTTGGATAAAGTCCGTAAAATCAGTTCTTGTTCTGTCTATTTCTCTCGCCTTTATCCTTGCGGGGTCTTTCAAGTCCTGCTCATAATCCCATTTGACTTGCTTTTCCCATTCGGCGGCGGCGGTCTTTGCGGCGCGCTCTGCTTTTGAAGGGGTTAGCCCGGCGGGGATATGCCAAGTGGTATAACGCGAGATTTGCTTTCCCATATCGTCGCGCCCTAAGCAAGAGCGAAATTTATAGGAAATTACTTTGCCGTCTTTGATGTTCTTGATTGTTGCCATTGATAACATTTCCTTTCTGTTATCAATGTTTTCAAGCCAATTTTGGACAATCTGTGTGCTTTTTTGTGTGCTTTTTCTCTGAATGCGGTTCGGATAAAAAAAGAAATGGCCTTGTAAATACGATTACAAAGCCATTTTATTGGTCTGGGTGACAGGAATTGAACCTGCGACCTCTTGAACCCCATTCAAGCACG
>CAZUQW010000036.1:0-1738 GCA_964622575.1 uncultured Synergistaceae bacterium
ACCTTATGTCGGTGCCTTAGTTTATCTCTTGTTAGGTGAGGTGCGTCCCGGCGGTTTTCGGCAGAAGGTTGTAGATAAGTCAACGCCGTTACTACACACGGCTTCTATACCCCCTATGGCGGAGTCCGCATTTGCAACTGCACATTCAATTAATGGTTTTGTACCTGTTACGGGCAATACAGGGAAGTTGCTAGATGATTCTAATGCGACCATTGATGCGTTAGTGGCAGATATCGATGAAGCCAAAGAGCATGTTCATCTTCTTTTTTATATTTGGCTGTCTGACAACAATGGCTTGAAAGTTGTCGATGCGATGGTTAGAGCAGCGCTGCGTGGTGTCACTTGTCGCGTGATTGTAGATGATTTAGGCTCACGATCATTAATTCGCAGTAAGTATTGGCAGGCAATGAAAAGTGCTGGCGTGAATGTGGCTCGAGCACAGAAAATTGGCAACATCATGATGCGAATTGCTAAGGGCCGGGTAGATGTCCGTAACCACCGGAAAATTATTGTGATTGATAATTGGGTGACCTATTGTGGAAGTCAAAATTGTACTGACCCCGAGTTTCTGGTTAAAGCAAAGTATGCGCCATGGGTTGATGCAGTCATTCGCTTTGAGGGGGCAGTAGCACGTCAGAATCAACAATTGTTTTTGACGGATTGGTTAAATTGTACTCGAGAGGATTTACTCTACTTAGTAGAGAGTCCGATGCCTTCATGTGAGCAAGGTTTTGTTGCACAAGCGATTGGGACGGGGCCTGAAAACACCTATTCGGCCATGCCGGAGTTGTTTTCAACGCTGATGTTTAGCGCTCGACGTGAGCTGGTTATTACGACACCATATTATGTGCCAGATGATTTTATGCAGGCTTCATTATGCAGTAGCGCACGGCGAGGCGTGGCAACGACGCTCATTTTACCTGCTCGGAATGATAATCAGTTTGTCGGGGCCACTAGCCGCAGTTATTATGCTGAATTGTTGGATGCTGGCGTCAGTATTTATGAGTATGTAGGTGGCTTGTTACATACGAAGTCACTCACGGTAGATGGTGAGTTAACGTTGATTGGTTCAGCTAATATGGATCGACGTAGCTTTGATTTGAATTTTGAGAATAATATTTTGTTTTATGATCGTGCATTGACACAGGCAGTGTGTGATAGGCAAGAGGAGTATATTGCCCAAGCTCGACGTATTACAAAAGAGGAGGTCGCAGCTTGGCGCTGGCCATATCGCTTACGCAATAATATTCTTGCAATGCTGAGTCCTATCTTATGAGGATTGATGGCTAATACTCAACTAAGGTACCCAACTTTCACGCGCTGAGTCCATATCTCCCATAACAAATGCTAAGGCAGCAGCGCCTTGTTGAGATGCTGTTCTAGCGTCCATGAGTGCTTGTTTAGCATCAAGTAAGGCTGTATCAGCCATGGTTACTGCAGTTAAGGTGCCTACTCCCAGTCGATAGGATTCTAGTGCTGCATGATATGTAGTCGATGCGGTTTGAACGAGTGTTGATGCTGCTTGATGGCTGCTTAATGTAGTGCGCAGCATATGGGAGGCTGCAATGATCTCTCGCATCGCAGCTTGCTGCGATTGTCTGAGACGCTCTGACGCGTTTTCTGCTTGGAAGTGAGCATCTTGTAATCGTGCAAGACGAATTCCGCCATCGAAGATAGGGATGGTTACGCCTAGGATAACGCTACTCGAACCGGTTCGAGTAGCGTTATCCTAGGCGTA
>CAZUQW010000037.1:0-1672 GCA_964622575.1 uncultured Synergistaceae bacterium
TGCAAAAGAAGGAACAGTTTACCCCATTCTTTATAGATTACAGCAAGCCGAACTCATTAAGTGTAGAATTGCACCTTCAACGGCAAATGGTGGTTCAAAGAAATATTATTCTCTTACAGGAAAGGGACGGGAAACCTTGGAAGAATTATTAAAGTTTTGGGATAGTTACACGGAGTGCGTAAACGGTTTTATTAAGGGGTACACCCATTCGGAGAAGGCTATATGAGAGAAGTTTATATTAAGCAGGTTAAAAAAGAACTACTGCTACCTAAGAAACAAAAGCAGATTGTTTTACGAGATTTGGAAGAGATGTTTGCATCTGCAAAAGAGCATGGAGAATCAGAACAGCAAGTAATTGAGAGATTGGGTGCGCCTAAAGAGTTTGTAATAAATACGGAAGAACAATTTGGTGTGGATCATGCATCGGTAAAGAAGCGCCGAGGCATCATTCATATAGTTTCCTCTGTAATTGTAGCTGTTGTGGCTTTCATTGTGTTCGGAGTGATGCAGCTGGGCAAAACTCCTGATAATGTAATAGGTCAAGCTGATGCAATGACAAACATTAAAATAGATGAAGTGAGAGCCATAGATCCTTCATTTATCTTCTTACTAATTGGGACAGTCGCAATCATTTTAATATTCTTCCAGATGATAACGTTCATGCGAAATAATAGGAGGAAATGATGATGAAAAGAGGTATTGTTTTACTCGTACTCTTGATGCTCTGCCTGTTGACAGCTTGCGGATCGAAGAACACTTTGAAGGCCGATTCATTGATCCGCGATAATACAGGGATCGATCCCGATTAATATGCACAGCTGATCGTTCAGAAAAAGGAAGCCTACAAAGGCTACCGGGATGCAAAACGGGAAATGCAGGAGCTGCTGAAGGCCAGACAGAACGTGGAGCAGTTCTATGGCGATGACCTGAAGAAAGAGCGGGAAGCTGCCAGACAGCAGCGGAAAGAATTGTAACAGTAGTGATGAGAAGGGCAGGGCAGAAATGGATGGATTCCGGATCTGTCTTGCCCTGCCTTTTTTATTATATGTGATTGTGACCAACGGAGTGAAACGACGCTCAGCCTGACAACGAAGTTGGCAATCATACGGGGATTGGGGATGTCCCCAACAAGCCGGTTTCGCAAAACTGGCCGGAGGGCTGGTTTGGCGGAATGGAGCATCTGTATATACAGATGCCCAGCTTGCAGATTTGCTTGAGTTAAATTATTTATCCATTGACATATTTCGAATAAACGAATAATATAATGGTGAGAAAGTTGTTTGATTCAATAATAAAGGGGATCTATTTTGAAAGAATTTATGACAGTAAAAGAAGCTTCTGAAAAATGGAATATCTCTGAAAGACAGGTTCAACTCCTTTGTAAAAATGGAAGAATCAAAGGAGTTGAACGAATAGGGAGAAGTTGGATTATTCCTCTGATTGCAGAGAAACCAGCTGACGAGAGAATCAAGTCAGGAAAATATGTAAACTGGCGCTATTCCGATATAGATTCTAAAGGATAAAAAACTTGCTCTTATATAGTGTTTCTATGTTATAAGATCCCAAGTTGGTAAATGAAAAAAATAAGTCGGTTTTCTACAACTGGGAGGTTTTGAGATTACCGAAAACCCAGGGATGTAGGGCCTGTAATATTTTTAATTATGGCTTGGGA
>CAZUQW010000038.1:0-1584 GCA_964622575.1 uncultured Synergistaceae bacterium
GTTTTTCCACTCAGCAAACAAATCAGGATCCGCTAAAACGGTGGCGATGGCCTGACCACCGTGCGAAGGTGGGTTAGAGTAAATTCGGCGCGCCACTGCTTTTAGTTGTCCCAAAACACGGCTTGCTTCCTCGGCGCTTTGGCAAACCACCGATAAGCCACCGCAGCGCTCTGAGTAGTAGGAAAAGTTTTTAGAAAACGAATTCGCAACCAAAAAGGTCAGTCCCGCCTCATCCATGGCGCGGATAGCAAAAGCATCCTCATCCAACCCGCGAGCAAACCCTTGGTAGGCCATATCGACAAAGGCAATCAAATTGCGTTCACGTAAAACGGCAATAATGTCTAACCACTGCGCATCCTCTAGATCCACGCCTGTTGGGTTATGACAGCAAGGGTGCAGTAAAACAATGCTGTACTCTGGTAGCTGTTTTAGGTCCTGCACCATGCCTTCAAAATCCAAGCCACGGGTTGCGCTATCGTAATACCTATAGGTATGGGTGGTGATGTCCGCGCCTCTGAAAATGGCATGATGATTATCCCAAGCCGGATCACTAATCCACATTTCACTTTCTGGATAAGCGGCGTGTAAAAAATCACCGCCTACCTTTAATGCACCGGTACCACCTAATGTTTGGATGGTTGCCACGCGATTTTCCGCCAACGCTTTACTATTAGGGCCAAAAACCAACTTTTGTACTTGCTCGCGGTAATCAGATAAGCCTTCTATAGGCAGATAAGCGCGTGGTAAGGCCTTGTCGGCCCACGCTTTTTCGGCTCGACGTGCCACATCAAGCAAGGGCAAACGTCCCTGCTCGTCATAGTACAGTCCTACCGTGAGGTTGACCTTTAAATCGCGCGGATCCGCATGAAAGGCTTCGCCTAATCGAAAAATCGGATCACCAGCAAACGCACGTAAATGTCCAAACATAAAAACTCCTAGATAGTCGGTGCGCGGGACTATACGGCCGCGGCTTCTAATTCACTTTGATTACTCTGATTGCAGTTACGCTCCCAAAACGCATTACGCTCAAAATAATTCTCTAGGAATTGAGTTAAACGAGGCTGTGTTGTTTGAGAAAAAACGTCCTGAGGGGACCCTGAGACCACGATCTCCCCTTTATCGATGAAAACCACGGTATCTGCCACCTGAGCTGCAAAGCCCATCTCGTGGGTTACGACGACCATCGTCATGCCCTCGCGTGCCAAGTCTTTCATTACCTGCAATACTTCGCCCACGAGCTCTGGATCCAGTGCTGAGGTGGGTTCATCAAATAGCATGATCTTGGGCTCCATCGCCAATGCTCTGGCAATAGCAACCCGCTGTTGTTGGCCACCTGATAAGTTGACTGGGTAAAAGTCCACCTTATCCCCCAAACCCACTTTCTCTAGCATGGCTTTGGCTTTGGCGGCGGCCTCATCTTTAGGCATCCCCTTTACTCGTAGCAAAGCTTCTTGTACATTTCCCAGGGCCGTCATATGAGGCCAGAGATTAAACTGCTGGAACACCATGCCCACGTGACGACGCGCATGATTTAGTTCACTACGGTTGGCTTTCACACGGCGTCCATCTGGCTTATCCACGTAG